>JAFXLL010000011.1 GCA_017531225.1 Bacteroidales bacterium
TCATTGTATTATTGTTGTACTTTTTCTTTTTCCTGTTTTAGGGCTCCGCTATGATTCTTTGCTGTTCCTTACTCTCGAAACGGTCCGAGCCTCTCGGCTCACCGCCTCGGACTTATGCTGGCCTCAAGCTTTCAAAGAACTTCCCAAACTTGCTTTCTTCACATTTCCTCTCTCGTTGTTTGGGACCGCAAAAGTACAACCTTTTTTTATTCTGGCAAGCTTTTTTTGAAGTTTTTTTTCAAAAAAAATCTAATATATTGAAGATCAAAGAAATAATTTTTCAATGACTTTCTGGTTACTTTCTGACCGCTTTTTTAGCGGCTTTCTATATTATAATAGGTGCAATAAAATCACCTTCAAACCCCTTGTCGAAAAAACCGATGAAAAAGGGGAGGCGTTTTAAGGCGGTTTTTAAGCGCTCTGAGCAACGCTAAATTTTAGGCCAAATACACATCAACCAAGGGGAAAATCGTTGAAAATAGAGCATTATTACAAGAGTAAAGTTGTAAAATAATAAAAATTACAAAAATAAATACATGAAATAAAAATAGTTATAAATCAGTAAGTTACAATATAATTTACAATATTAAATATCTTGAATACATCGGTAATTTACATTATTAAAATAAAAAATCAGTATTTTTGATTAGAATATGTAATAAAATACATAAAATCAGAAAAATATAGCATAATATTTAAAGTAAAATACTAAGAATTAAGCATTTATTAGTGCGAAGATTAGTATGGGATTATTTTCATAATAAAATATTGAAAATAAACGATTTAATTAAATCTAATTAAAGCGACGCTTCATTGAATTAAGAAGGCTTTTCAAAATTACAAAAGTAAATTTCAAAAAATCGAAATTGTTAACAAATTATTTTTTACTTTTGTAAAAATTTTCAGAGGTGAAATCAAAATAATCAAGTTTGTATGAAAGACAGAATTGAGCATATCATGCGAGCAAAAAATCTAAAAGCTTCAGATTTTGCCGCACTTTTAGGAATCCAACCTTCTGGTGTCTCACATATTCTTGCAGGTAGAAATAAGCCAAGTTTGGAGTTCGTCAAGAAAATCAAAGAGACTTTTCCTGAATATAATTTGGACTGGATTATTTTTGGAACTGGACCGATGACGACCTCTGAACCTTTCAATGTTCCAACTACCCCATCATCCAATTCGTCCTCTCCTGATCCTGGATCGATTCCCTTTGATTTTGATGACGAACCTCTTCAAGATGACCTTTCGGTGATCGATCCAACCGATGTCTCTGAGAAAGTAATGAATAGCAATACCATAAAGTCAATGGTAGTGCTGTATGATGACGGCACCTTTGAGAACTATTCGCCTAGATAGCCTCGCTATTTATATAAATAAGGTGCCAGCCACTCAAGAATAATGCTTATCTTTGCAAATTATTTCGGCTGCATCATGCAAAGAAAACAGTTTTTTGAAGCGTTTGACGCTGTAATACAGACACCTAAGCGTTTTGTGGTTGTCTCACATGTCAACCCTGATGGTGATGCCATTGGATCATCATTGGCATTTGCACAGTTTCTTAAAAAAATGGGACATCAGGCAGAAGTGATGGTTTCCAACGATTTTCCTGAGTTTTTGGCATGGATGCCAGGTGCCTGCAATGTCCATATTTATGACAAAGCGCCTGAAGCTTGTGACGAATTGCTGAAATCTGCCGAGGTGTTGGCTATTTTGGATTTTAACCATGTGTCACGTTCCGGCTTAGTTCAAAATACAATTAAAGAACTGAATATCAATAAGATTCTTATTGATCACCATCGTGATACCGATTTTGACCAGTTCTTATGCGCTTTGTCGGACACGAATGTCTCCAGCACTTCTGAACTTGTTGCTGAACTCATTCTGCACTATGGAGAACGTTATCTTGACGAATCCATCGCTACCAATCTTTTGGTGGGTATCATCACCGATACAGGATCGTTTGCCCATTCCGTATATCATCCTGAAATTTTCTCGATTTGTGCCAAATTAGTTGATAAATCAGTGTCATACAACCAGATACATCGTCTGATATATGACACCTTCTCTGAAGATAGACTGCGTTTGCTGGGTTATTCCATTAGTAATAAGATGGAAGTTTTGGATGAATACGCTACGGCTATCATTTTTTTGAGTAAAGAGGAATTGGCTAAGTTTAATTATCAAGTCGGTGACACCGAGGGCGTCGTTAATTTCCCCCTGTCTATGAAAAAGATCAGGATGTCGGTGTTGGTTACTGAACGTCAAGGGGTTATCAGATTCTCATTCCGTTCCAAAGGCAGTTTCTCTGTTCATGAATTGGCTAATAAGTACTTCAACGGTGGTGGTCATACCAATGCGGCAGGAGGTACGCTTACATGTAGCCTGGAAGCGGCTTTGGAGAAATTGCATCAAGTGTTGCCGGAGTATAAGGATTTGCTTAACCAAATGGATTGAAGAGGATGAAAAGGATAGGAAACATAGTCTTGTTTGTGGCATTTATCCTGTTTTGCTCTTGTGCTGAAAAGCCAAAAGAAAAGACTCAAGTATCTGATTCACAGATAAAAGAGAGTCTTGAAAAAGCCAATCGTTATTTGGCGAACGACGAAGAGGAGGATATCAACAATTACATAGCCCGCCATCAGTTAAACATGGAAGCGACAGGCACGGGCATGCGGTATCAGATTCTTCAGTCTGGAGATGGACCGCTGATCCGTCCCGGACAAACGGTTACCCTTGAATATGCAATGAACAATATTATGGGGGATATAGTGTATTCTTCTGAAAAAGATGGTGTTATGTCTTTTGTGGTTGGCTGTGGAGATGTGGTGTCAGGCCTGGATGAAGCCATGAGATACTTGCATCAAGGCGATGTGGCCAAGATCATCGTTCCTTCCCATTTGGGTTATGGACTTCTTGGTGATCAGAAAGAAATACCTGCACGTTCCACGTTGATTTATACTGTAAAAATTATCAAGGTAGTAGATTAATTCATTAAATATCAATAACTTAAATCTATTAGTAATGAAAAGAAGCATTTATTTGGTGGCGATGAGCCTCCTGCTGTCCGCAACCGTGATGTCTTGCGGTCAGAAGTCTCCTTTCCCTGGCTATAAGCCTACAGGAACAGGATTGTATTACAAAGAAATCGTCAAAGGTACAGGCGAACAGCTTCAAATCGGCGATGTCATTAAGGTACGTCTTGCCTATTATGTTAATGATTCCTTGTTGTTCACGACCGACAACCTTCCAGAAGCCGCTTACGATCAAGTTCGCGAGTCGATTTTCCAAGGTGATGTGTATGAAGGATTTAGAATGATGCATGTTGGCGACTCCATGTCGTTCATGATCAATGCTGATTCTGTTTTCAGAAAGCAATTCCGTGCTCCTATTATTCCTGAATACATCACTCCTGATGCGTTCCTGCGCTGGGAAGTTATCGTGGATGAAGCCATGACAGAGGAAGCTTTCCAACAGAAGAGAATGGAAGAGGCTGCTGCTTTGCAACAAAAGGCAAATGAAGAGTTTGATGCATTTATCGCTGCCAACGGCATTACTGAAACTCCCCAAGAGAGCGGTTTGGTTTATGTTTGCACCAAGAAGGGCAAGGGTCCAAAACCTGGTTACAAACAGACTGTGAAGGTTCACTACACTGGAAAACTGCTTGACGGTACTGTTTTCGACTCCTCATTGGAGCGTGGCGAACCTATTGAATTTGAACTTGGTGTGGGACATGTGATTCCTGGTTGGGATGAAGGTATCGCCCTGATGTCAAAAGGTGAGAAGGGTATCCTTTACATTCCTTCAAACCTTGCCTACGGTCCTCGTCAGGCTGGTGAATTAATCAAGCCTTATTCAAATTTGATGTTTGAAGTGGAGTTGGTGGATTTCTATACACCAAAAGAATAAACTTATTGGATTTCCTCGAAACGCTCCTGATTTGAATAATACAAATCGATGACAACAATGAGCGCGGCACAGCTCCAAACCGGAACGGCCAACTTATCAGTGTCGAGGAAGTTGTTCAGGAATCCATGAACAAAATAACTGAAGAAAGCCAGGGTGGAACCAAGTACCAACACCTTGGCTTTCTTGTTTTTAGCCTTTTTGTAAGACTTCAAACCGGTGTAAACCACGGTGATGACAAAAGCCAATAATAAGATGGTACCAATGAAACCTTGTTCAGCCAACGTTCCGATGTATTCGCTGTGAGCATTGCCTGCGTCGCCAGTATTGGTGCTGATGACGGTTTTTTCCATCGACATTTGATAAGGAGCATAAACGAACTGATAAGTTCCTGGACCCCATCCGAATACTGGACGCTCGGCAAATAAACGGAAAGCGGAGTGCCAACGGTTGAAACGCTCCAGATTGGATGCGTCGGTGGAGATATTGGTAATGGATTGGATATTCTCAACAATGTCGCCAGAGGCATCTTGGTTGTTATGCTCGAGAGCATCGATGATCTGGTGTTGGAAGGTGAAGAATAGGCCTGCAAGGATGATCATAATGCCAAGTATCCATTTGAATTTGATTTTCAGCAATACGCAGGCCAACACGCCGATAGCGGCAGCGAGGCTAACCCAAGCGGCACGGCAGCTTGAAAGGATCATGGCGACGCTCAGGAGGGCCACAACACCCAATACAATCACTCTTCTGGAGGTCTTTATTCCTGGAATAAAAACGTAGGTGATGGCATAGATCAAATATATGGCAAGCGCAGCGCCGTATGCGGTATGGTCATTATAGAATGGCGACATGACCCAGTGGGCGGAGTGGTTGTCAAATCCATGCTGGGAGTGGATGATAGTCGTGTAAATCACTACAATACAGAGACCTGCCATATAGAGCCAGATAAACCAGTCGATGTTTTTGGGCTTCTTGAAAAGCAGGGCGCAGAAAAAGAATGAAGGTACGATGAACCAAAGACGAGATAACATGTACTTCATCGAGACCAACGGAATCTCGCTGGTAACGGTCGTGACAAACATCCAAAGAAACATGCAATAGATGGTGATGGCCACAGGATGAATGGTGATGTTTCTGTCATATTTTCCATCGTATAGGAACTTGGCAATGAATAGGACGAGGATACCGGCTAATAAGGGCTCTGCTGGTAATGAGACCGCCAGCCCATCAAATGAATCTAAGACCACCGATAGTGGAGTGACAAAACTGACAAGCATCATCACCTTGTCGAAAGAGAAGATGTAGAGCAGCAGTACGCCTAACACAATAGGGGTGGCGAAGAACATGTAGTTATTGCTCTTTACCACAAAAAACAAAGATATTGCGATAAACAGCGCCGTTAAGAGATAGACCCAACCTATTTTAGCCTTGTTGCTCATTTTTCAGCGGGAAGGAGTCTTTTTTTGTTCTCAATGACGAAGAGAATGAGAATAGTAAGTAAGAAAGCACCCAGACCTGAAAACAGCACGATGATCCATCTGACAGGATAGCATTTTTTGTCGGCGGGGTAAGGCTCAGTAATGATGTTGGAGTAGGTGAGGTCTGAGAAGAAGAATCTCAGGTTTTGCTCGTAATCCTGTTTGACATCGACGTAAGCAGTAGCCTCTTCAATGATTTTGTTTTCCAGGTCGATTTGCTCGGGACCATACTGCTGAAGGTTGCGCATCAGTTCAGAAGCTTTGGATGATCCAGAGAGGATGCCTTTGGTGAGTTCCTTGCTTTGTTGTTCGTAATTGGTAACACCGTAGTTGGTTCCCAAATCAGCCAATTGCTGTTTCCAATGATCGATGTCTTTTTGTTTATTTTCAAGTTGACGGGCGTACATGTTCACGACTTCAGAGGTTTTGATGCGGTGCAGTTCATCAACCTTTTTGTCATAAAAGTACAGGATGTCTTTGGCAATGTTACATGCTGTAACAGGATCCTTGTCTTTGACCACAATAGAAACAGCGTCGTATGGGGTTTTGGTGATTTTGATATTCTCGTGGTACATATACATCATGTACGACTTGGCGAACTGGTAGTTGCGGTCGATCTTGTAATCAGTCCACAAATCATACTTTTCGATGATGGAGTCGACGATAGACTGTGAATTGATGATTTGAAGCATCTGTTCAGTCTCAGTTTCGTCAGAATAGGGACTAATGTTAGCAGGATAGGCGATTGCTTCAGATTTGTACAATGGTGTGATGAATCTGGAGCTTGAGAAAATTGCGCCACAGATAGCGGCTACAACCGTAATAATGAGGATGTGCCACTTCCATTTGACAATCAGTCTGATAAGTGAGAGGTTGTTGAAATTGTTATCCATGGTTATACGACTTATTTCTTCTGTGTTATTAACGATCTTCGGTTTTCTTTTGGGCTTTATTCTGGCCACCGTTGGCCTCTTCATGAAAAAAGCTGCCATAACGGTCAAACAGACCCAACAACATGAACATGATTAAGAAAGTAGCGAAGACGGTGAGGAAAACGATGAGTATACGTTTCGGGAAATCCTTCTGTTCTGCAGGAGAAGCTGTATTGACTACGAATTTGTGGGGAATCTCTTGAGTGGCATCAACTTTAGCCTCTTCGTACTTGGTCTTGACGAGTGACAGTTGCAGGCGCTCGTGATCAAGCTTTTCACTGATGGCATAATAGGCACCACCATATTTAGCCAAGATGTCAAGTTGGTTTTGGATGTTCTTCACGCCTTGGTTGTTGCCTTTTCCCAATTCAACAGCGAGTTGCTGGCTGAGCATCTCAACTTGTGACTCATAGTCGAAAACGCCGTGACTACGCAGCACATTGAGCGAGTCTTCCAAGGCAGCCATCTCAGCGCAAAGGCTGTTGTATTCGGCTTCAACCAACTCAAAAGCCTTGATAGCCACTTCTTTTTGCATGGCGTTCATGGTGCTGTCATACAAATCAGAAATGTCGTTGGCAATCCTAGCGGCCAATTCGGGGTCGGCATCCATAACGGAGATCTTTACCGCATTGTACTCGGTCTTACGGAACTTTATCCGCTTGTCGTAAAGCTTGTTGAGTTTAGTGACGGGATATTTTTGTGTAGGCTTGATGCCGTAATGATCCATCAGGTTGTGGCGCTCGATAATGATGTTGCGTATACGGTCTGAATTGAGGACCTGCAGCATTTGTTCGGTTTGCTCGGTTTCACCAAATTCCAAAATATCCTTGTCGGCTTTGAAGGTAGTGCTGATCAACACTTTGGAGATGGAATTGCTTGAAGTGGGGTAAAGGATTACCGAAGACTTATAAAGTGGGGTGATAAACCAAGGGGAGCTAAAAAAGATGGCTAAAAGGGCTGCGACAACCAAAACAATCAAAATACTCTTCCTGTATCTCATAAGGAGTCGGCACAAATATTTCGAATTGAATGTGTCGTTTTGAGTTTCGTTCATAAAAAAACATTTTGCGAATAGGGTGCCAAAAATATGAAAAATCATTGAAATGACAATGAAAAAAATGATTTTCGGCTATTTTTTTTCGGCGGGAATAATGAGCGAAACAATCTCTTTGATGCTTAAAAGACGAGTGACAAAGATCAAGCCTAAATTGATGGCAAAACCTACAGCAAATGAGATCATCCAGTTCCATTGAGGCATTTTAACCAGCCATGAACAAAGGGCGACGCTTCCAAGGAACAAAAGCAAATGCATCCAATATCCAGTGCCAAGCTTCAACTTGAAAATCTTTTTGCAAAGTAGGTATTGAGCGAAAGCTGTAAGGAACTGAACGCACAGGCTGGTGAAAGCGGCACCCACTGATTGGAAACGAGGGATGACGATGAGGTTGAGCAGGATGTTGATGACCACCCCGGTAGCCGCCACCAGGTTAAGCTGCTTGAGACTGCCGTTTGCCGTGAGTAGCGTGCCGAAGACATAGGTCGTAGAGAGGCAGAAGAAGCTACCCATCAGGATGGGGAATACTTTGGCATACTGGCCTACACGCAAGAGATATTCAGCTTCGGACTCTCCCTCTGCAACGCGTGTCACCAACTGCATGATTTCCTGCCTGTAGACGACACACATGACCATGACGATGCCCGTCATTGCCACCATGACGTTGAATGAAGTCTTGACCAGATTGGTGAGCTCTTTTTCATTTTTCAACGATGCCGTAAACATTGGCAACAGCATAATGGCGAATAGGTTGGAGATGTTGTTGCCTGCGTCGAAAAGACGGTAAGCGCGTCCATAGATGCCGGCTTGCACGCCTTGGTCATCAAGAAGTCGCTCTAACAGGAAAGGCTCGATGCGGCTGTATATGCTCATCAGCAGGACCAACAAGGCAAAAGGCAGGCTCTGAACGAGTATCTCTTTAAAGAACTTGAAATTGATCTTGAAGCTAAGATGTTCGACGTGCTTAAGCACAAGAAACAGAGCCAAAGCAATGGTACAGAGGTAGGCGAGCGTTTGGACTTGAAGGAACCAGACCACATTGAAGTGCCCCAGCGAAAACCATCCCGACCAAAGGACGAGTGACATCAATAGTATGGCAAGGACACGGTCAAAAACGGAGAGGAAACTATCAGCCTTGAAAAGCAAAAGCCCTTGCATGTTCGACCTCAAGAACAGGACGAAGGAAAGCAGGATTTGGTTCAAACCGCACCAAAACAGCATCTTTAGCTGGTAGCCCTCGCGGAAGCCGTTAAGATAGCCGACCGCAAAGATCACGATGGCATAACAAATGCCTAATAATAGCTTGATTTCGGCCAGACCAGCGAAGTGTTTCGACAGCATCTTGTTGTCACTCGCAATGTTGCGACTGTTGAAGTTGGTGATGCCAAGGTCGAGTAGAATATAAAACAGGTAGGAGAAGTTGAAGATGGAGAGATACTGCCCGTAGAGCGCGTCACCAAGCCTGTTTTGTACTTCGAGGTCGATGCCAAAATACCAGAAAGGTTTCACCAAGAGGTTCAGAAAGAGCAGGAATATGATATTCTTGATGAAACGGTTCTGCATTTTTTTTAATTTGTGGGCAAAATTAGAAAAAATAGTTGTATCTTTACATCGAAATACGATTTGTTGAGATGAATAAGGAACAGGAATCCGTCGACGTGATGACGGAAGAATTAGTTGAAGAAGAAAAGAGTCTGTTGCTCCACAACGACGACCATAATACATTCGAATACGTGATCAAAACCCTGGTTGAGGTTTGCGACCATACCTACGAACAGGCCGAGACCTGCGCATGGATTACCCATTATAAGGGGAAGTGTGCTATTAAACACGGCACATTCGAAGAGTTGAAGCCCTATTATGATGCCATGCTGAACCATCAGCTGTATGTCAGTATTCAATAGTTTATCTTATGCCCTACACATTAAAAGAACGGGAATCCATACAGAAAGCGTATGAGTCGTTGTTGGTTGACATTCGGCCGAATGTCAATGATCCTCAGAAACTTAAGGTTGTCGAAGATGCGTATCAATTCAGCTTGGAGAAGTATGATGGCAAATATTTGGCATCGGGTAAGGCCTATCTTTTCCATTTGATCGAACTGGCCCGCATCGCAGTGCTGGAGGTCGGTCTGGGCTATATGTCAGTGGTGGCCGCTTTCCTGCATGGCATCACCTACAAGGAGCAGGTCCCCATGGACTATCTCGAGGAACGATATGGCAAGAGAATTGCCACGGTCTTGAAGGGATTCGACAAAATATCGGCACTGCATACCGAGAGGGTGGCCTATAACTCCGACAACTTCCGCGACCTCTTTTTGTCGCTTGCGGATGATATGCGTACGGTGCTGTTGAAAGTAGCCCATCGTGTGTATGATGTACGCAATCAGCAAGATGTCAGCGCCGATCGTCTGGCCAAGTATTTCCACGAGATCAAGTACATCTACATCCCGATAGTACACCGCCTTGGACTATACAAGATCAAAGCGGAACTCGAGGAACAACTGATGTTGTACGAGAATCCGGAGGTGTATCATGAGATCAAGGCGAAAATCGAAGCCACCGAAGAAAGCCGAAAGCACATCGCAGAACGTTTCCTGGCCCCGATTCGAAACCGCTTGGATTCGGAGATCAAAAACGGGAAATACAAGTTCACCTATCAGATCAAATGGCGCGTCAAGTCCATCCCTTCGATCTATGCCAAAATGAAAGCCCAAAACGTGCCCTTCGAGAAGGTGTACGACCTTTTGGCGGCCCGCGTGATCATCGATTGTGCCCCAAAGGATGAGATTGGCTACTGTTGGTGCGTTTACGCCGATATCACTAACCTATATGAGCCTGTGCCGGAACGCATGCGTGACTGGATTACCGTTCCAAAAGCCTCGGGCTATGAGTCGCTCCACGCCACGGTGAAATTCGATGAAAACGTGTTTTTTGAGGTGCAAATCCGAACCACGCGGATGGATGAAATCGCTGAGATGGGCCAAGCGGCACACTATCTGTATAAAGGTGACAAACAGAGTTCGGAAGATTGGCTTGTCGGAGTCAGGCAGGTGTTGGAAAACCCCGAATTGGTATCGCTGGAGAACTCCTACAAAAAGAACTATAAATCGGACAAGATCTTTATTTTCACGCCAGAAGGCGACCTGAAACAACTGCCCGTGGGCTCCACCGTGCTCGACTTTGCCTATGAGATCCATACCCAGGTGGGAGAGACCTGCAGCGGCGCCAAGATCAACGGTCGAGTGGTACCCATCCGTCACGTGCTCGCCAATGGCGACAAGGTGGAGATCATCACCAACAAAAAGCAGTCGCCTAATGCCGATTGGCTCAACTGGGTGGCCACCGAGAAATCGAGGAATAGGATCCGACGTTTCTTGAAGGAGCAGGAACTGAAGGAATCGGAGCTGGGCAAAGGCATGTTGCACAGAAGGCTGAAAAACTGGAAAATTCCCACCACGGAAGATGTCATCGACCTTTTGGTGAGAACGTTCAAGACGGAGAACTCGTTGCAATTATACCACAAGATCGCTACCGAGCAGATCAATTTGGCCGACATCAAGCATTTCCTTTCCGCCGAGACGGATCAAAAGGAAGAACGTGCTGAGAAGCCAGTAGAGCAGGTGGAGACCATAAAAAAGGAGAGTTTTGAGGAAGAATGTCTGTCCATCGGCGAGGATATCAAGAACGTGAATTATAAGTTGGCCAAATGCTGCCATCCTATTCCGGGTGATAAGGTCTTTGGGTTCGTTACCAACGAAGGCAACATTACCATTCATCGGGTGAATTGTCCCAATGCCAAGAGTCTACAGGATCGTTACGGCTACCGTATCATCAAAGTGAGATGGAACGGCATTGAGAACGGCGTGTCGCAGGCTACCATCATGATCATCGGTGAAAACAAGCAGGGGCTGCTCGGAAAGATCACTAAAGTCATTTCGGAAGACATGCAGGTCGACATGCAGAACGCTATGTTCAATACGAATAAGAAGGGATTGTTTGAAGGTAAAATCGTTGTTCAAATACCTGATATCGAATCACTTGAAAAATTGATGGATCGCATCAAGGGCGTTGATGGCATCACTGAGGTTGTGCGTGTTGACGATGCTTACGCTCCATCCGTTTCAAAATACTGATGCTGACTTCAAACAGCAGATAAAGCGGGATCGTTACCAAGATAAGCGTCATCAAGTCGGGTGGGGTGATGATAGCAGCCACCACCATGATTGCGACAAAGGCATGTTTGCGGTAACGCTTCAGGAAATCAGATTTCACAATGCCAATCTTGCCTAAGAAGAAGGCGATGACGGGCAATTGAAACACCAGCCCCATGATGAGCGTTAGGGTGGTGAAGGTGCTGATGTAGGAATGAAGCGTAATGTTGCTCTCAACCATGTCTGAAACGCTGTAAGTTCCTAAAAACCTGAATGAGATAGGAAACAGGATGTAATAGGACATCAACACGCCGACGATGAAAAGGACGAATACGATGATTGCAACTCGAACGGAGTACTTGCGTTCGTTTTCGTACAATGCAGGCGTGACGAAGCGGAACAACTCGAAGATTATATAAGGTGAGGCGCCCAATAATCCAAGATAAAACGCCGCTGTGACATGGGTCATGAATTGGCTGGAAAGCTCAGTGGCGATGAGGTTGACGTGGTATTCGTCGAAACTGAAACTTGATCCTAACCAGTGCAGGAACTTTTCGATGTAGCGGTAGGTGATGAAATCCCATTGACTGGGAGCCAAGAGCATGCGGAAAGTCCAGTCTTTAAAGCAGAAAACAACAATGGCAATCACCATGACGGCGACCAGGATACGAAGCAACATCTGGCGGAGCTCCTCGAGGTGCTCGCCGAAAGTCATGGCGTTGGAATCGTGGTGTTCTACGCCCATAGCAACAAACCGCAACAGATGATGAGGCCTGTGACAAACAGGTCGATGATGCAGAAGCCCATTATATCCTTTGCGTTGAGCTTCGCGATAGCTAAGGCGGGCAGTGCCCAGAAGGGCTGGATGAGGTTAGTCCAGGCGTCACCCCATGAGATGGCCATTCCTGTTAAGCCGGGATCCACGCCCAAAGCGGCACCAGCGGTGAACATGATAGGTGCTTGGATGGCCCAGTGACCGCCACCTGAGGGGACAAACATGTTCAGGATGGCAGCGCAAAGGAAGGTGAACAGGGGATAGGTCTTCGGGGTGGAGATGGCCACACAGGCGTTGCTGATGACGGTGCCGAGGCAGATGCCAGAAGCACCCACACCAGTGATGATGCCCATGATGCCAGCATAGAATGGGAATTGCAAAATGATTCCCGCTGCTCCGCTCACTGACTTACCAAAGGCTCTCACGTAGGCGAGTGGCGTGCCATGCAAGATGATGCCGGTAAACAGGAAGAGCATGATGACGGAACCCAAGTCGAAGGCACCTTTTCTGACGAACAGGTGGATGACCAGGTACGAGAGGCCTAACAAAGCGATGATCCAGGCCAACAGACGGCTGTTCTCCATTTTCTCAGCGGGTGAGCTTGCCTCGGGGGCAGGAGCGGGTTCCTCTTCGTGTAGTAAAGCAGGATCCACAGCAATTACCATGTCTTTCTTGGGATGCATCAATGCGTTGACCACTACAATGGCGATGATGACGATGCCCACCATGATGAGGTTTTGCGGGGCGAGGATGGTTTGACTTACAGGTACTGGGTTCTGCAAGGCTCCTTTGGTAATCTCTTTCAGTCCTGAGCCAGGGGTAGCCATGGTCAGTGGGATGGAGCCGGAGAGACCAGCGTGCCACACCACGAAGCCACTGTAAGCTGAGGCGATCAGCAGACGATAGTCCACGCCGCGCAACTTGCGCGCGATTTCTTTGGCGAAGATGACCCCTACGATGAGACCGAAGCCCCAGTTGATCCAGCAGGCGACGGCGGAGATGACCGTCACCAGGGCGATGGCTCCAGCCGGTGTCTTGGGTTTTGAGGCCAATGCACTGATGCCTTTCTTGATGGCGGGGGCGGCTGCCAGAGCAGATCCACTCACCAGCACCAAGGCCATCTGCATGGCGAAAGCCAGTAGTGACCAAACGCCGTTGCCCCAGTGCTCGATGACTTCGAGTGGGGTTTGATGGCATACTGGAATGGCAATGATGAAAGCCAAAAGGGTGAGAATCACCGCAAAGATGAAAGGTTCAGGCAGATATTTCTGAACGAGCTTTACGCAGAATCGGATGAGTCGTTGAAACATGGTATAATGGCTTTATTCCACCATGATTTTGAGGATTTCCACGTCGGTTTCCTTCATGCCGAGGCGGCCCAGGCGTCCGATGTGGTCGATGGTCTCTTCCACGTCGTTGCCCACGATGCCGTCGCCACCGAGGAGTTCGTTGCCTTTCTTGGCCATCTCGTAGCCGAGGATGCCTGACTCCACCGAGACGGCGATCTTACCGGCGCATGATGGCTTGGCGCCGTCGCACACGATGCCGGCGGCGATGCCGAGGGCGTTCTCCAGAGTATGGTCGATGACGTTTAGGCTCTCGCCCATGAGGTAGGCGATGCCGCAGCCTGAGGCACAGCCGGCGCTAACTGCACCACAGTAGGCTGATAACCTGCCGATGCCAGTCTTTTGGTGGATGGCCACCAGGTTGGAGAGGGCGATGGCGCGGATGGTGCGTTCCTCGTCGATATGGTATTCCTCGGCGTAGGCAAGGATAGGCAGACTGACGGTCATGCCTTGGTTGCCGCTGCCAGAGTTGATGATTACGGGCATCTCGCAGCCGCTCATGCGGGCGTCGCTTCCTGCGGCTGCCCAAGCTCTGGCCTTGATGCGAATGTCGTTGCCAAAACTCAGGATAGTGCTTCCGATATTGGCACCCCAGTTGTTCTTGAGGCCTTCCATGGCGATGGCCTTGTTGCACTCGATCTGTGGACCGATGATGGGCTTCAGCTCTTCGATATCGACCGTATTGGCAAAGTCGTAGATCTTCTTCATGCAAAGGCATTTACGGTCGGTGAGTTTGGCGTTGGCATCGGCTTCATAACCTGAGTCGAACAGCACCTGGTCATTCTTCTCGATCTTCACGATGTTGGTATGGTGACCGGCGATGCGGACGCTTGCGGATTGGTTGCCGTCGTAAAGGGTTACAGTAACGTCGAGTTGAGCGATGACGTTGAGCGGAACGATGGTCATCAGGGTGTCCTCAAGGAACTTGGAGATGGCTTGCTTCTGTTCGGGGGTTACCTCAGCAATGACTTCCAGAGCTTTGTCTGGGTTGCCGGCTACGATGCCAGCTGCCACGGAGGCTTTCAGACCTTTCATGCCCTTGGTGTTGGGCACGATGACACTCTTCACATTCTTGATGATGTTGCCGCTGGCTTTGATCTCCACCCGTTTAGGCAGGGCACCCAGCACCTCGCGCGCCTTGGCGGCGGCGTAGGCAAGGCAGATGGGTTCAGTACAGCCCATGGCGGGCACAAGTTCTTCTTTCAGGATAGCCAGATAGGACTGGTAACAACAATCAGATTTATCCATATTAATTACTTCTTGAAATCATCACTAAGCTAACTTCCACATCGTCGTTTTCGGAGATCAGCTCGATCCAGGTGTTGTTCTCGCTGAACCATTTATATTGGCCGCCGATGCGGAAGATATAAGTCTTTTCTTCTTCGCTCTCGTTGATGGCGAGCACGAAACCGCCGTTCTTGCCGCTTTCGCTGCCGAAGGAGACAATCATCGGGAAGCTCTTGCCTGGAGTGAGGTTGCGGGCCTTCAGGATGATGTAGTTGGAACGACGCGAAGCCACATCAACAGGGTTGAAGGTGAAACGGCGAGGCGTGTTGGCCGTCATGGTGAAGGCATCCTTGTTGAGCTCATAAAGCTTGTTGTCTTCAATGATCTTGTTGATGCGGGCGATCATCTCAGCAGGGTAGGTCTCACCAATGTTCAACTCATCAGCCTTGACGTAGTTCTCCACAGCCTTATCGAAGGCCTTGGCGGCATATTGCTTGTCGCCTTCCTTGACGAATGCGTTATACTGTGGACGGAGCGATTCTATTCTTTCGCGTTCCAGGCGCTCAGCCTCCGCTAAACGTTCACGTTCAATGCGTGCGGCTTCCTCTGCGGCGGCGATTTGAGCCAAAATACCGTCAATCTCTGCGATCTTTGCAGTGGCGGTGGCATTCCCAGCGTCAACGGCGAAGACCTCTTGGTATTTGTTTTTGGCTTCCACGTATTTTTCTTCGGCAAGGAGTCCGTTGGCTGTGCCGAGGATGTCTTGGATTTGGGCCTGACGTGCTGCTTCAGCAGCTGCTGCGGCTTCTGCTGCTAAACGTGCTGCCTCGGCCTCTGCGGCGAGTCGTGCCGCCTCTTCCTCGGCAGCTTTTCGGGCAGCTTCCTCAGCGGCCAGACGAGCAGCTTCCTGTTCTGCTGCGATACGTGCGGCCTCAGCCTCAGCAGCTAAACGGGCAGCTTCTTGCTCTGCAGCGATTCGAGCAGCCTCTTCAGCGTCTTGTTGAGCGATAAGAGGATCGAGTCGAGCGATCATTTCGGTGGCGTAAGCATCACCGGCAACAACAGCCAATGCGTTCTGGTATTGCACCTTAGCATCTTTGTATGACTTGCTTTCATACATGCGGTCGGCCTCGGCGATGATGGCGTTGTAACGGTCGTTGATGTCCTTTGAACCTTGTAGCTCTTGTAGCTTTTGTTGTGCCTGAACATTGTCAGGGAAGATTTCCAAGGCCTGGTTCAGCTTTTGGATGGCACCGTCGAAGTTTTTGCGGAGTGCGAGGTTGTTGGCCTCCTCGGTCAACGTGTTGAAACGGGTCACTTTCTCGTTGTAGAGCGACTGGAGGCGTTTGGCTTCAGCAATGCGTTCTTTCGGAAGGTTGTCGTTGGGGAAGATCTCCTTGGCGGTCTCAAACTGCATGATGGCAGCATCGAAATTCTCTTCTTCCAACAGCGTGTTGCCTTGAGCGATAGCGGTATCGTAGGCATCTTGCTTATCTTGGCGTTCCTTGAGGATGGCTCTAATGGTCTCGGCCTGAGTGCCAACATACTTGTCGTCAGGGAAGATGGCCAAAGCCTTGTCGTATTCAGCCAAAGCCTCAGCATATTTATTCTGTGCGTTGAAGGCGTCGCCAGCATCGAGGTGGGCATAGAAGATCTCCTGACGCTCGCTGTCTTCCTGAATCTTCACCAAGGTCTGGTCAAGCTTTTTCTTGGCTTCGGCATCGTTGGGTTTCCGTTTCAATGCCATTTCATAATAGGTTTTGGCACTGATATAATCCTTGTCTGAAAACTTCGTATTGCCGCTGCGCATCAGCGATTCGTAACTCTCGTTATTTTGTGCCTGAATACCATTGGAACACAGTACCGATGCACCAAATAAAATCCCAAATATGATATATCTTCTCATTTTCTAAACTCTTATCTTTTATCTTTTATCTTTTATCTCTTAACTGATAACGCCGTCTTTTATTGTGATGGTTCGGTCTGACATGGCGGCTAAGTCGGGGTTGTGGGTGACGATGACGAAGGTCTGTCCCAACTCATCGCGGAGCCTGAAAAACAGCTGATGCAGCTCTTGGGCCGATTTTGAGTCGAGGTTGCCTGAAGGCTCGTCGGCAAGCACCACGGCTGGCTTGTTGATCAAGGCACGGGCCACGGCGATGCGTTGTTGCTCACCGCCCGAAAGCTCTGAAGGCTTATGATCTTTTCTATTTGTTAGATTTAGATAATCGAGGAGTTGCATGGCGTGCTTGACGGCTTCGTCTTTTGGCGTTCCTCCGATATAGGCGGGAATGCAGATGTTCTCTAAGGCCGTGAACTCGGGCAGCAAGTGGTGGAATTGAAACACAAAACCGATGTTCTTATTCCTGAACTCTGCCAAAGCTTTGTCGTTGAGTTTGTTGACCTCTGTGCCGTCGATGTGGAGCGATCCTTGGTCGGCGCGATCGAGTGTGCCGATAATGTGGAGTAGGGTGGATTTGCCAGCTCCCGAAGCTCCCACGATGCTCACAATCTCTTGCTTTGCGATATGCAGGTCGATCCCCTTGAGCACTTCAAGGTTCCCGTATGACTTATGGATGTCTGTCGCTTGAATCATACCGATGATTTAAAGTTGCAAAAATACGGATATTTCTTGAATGTAGGTTCAAAAACTGTATCTTTGCCTTTTCAAAGCACTTTCCCCATGGCAAATACAAAGATTCAGCAGAAGTATGACGCATTTGTGGCCTATTTCGAGGAACACATGCCCTTGGCGACGTCGGAACTGAAGTTCCGTAATTCATACGAGTTGCTTGTGGCAGTCATCCTCTCCGCCCAATGTACTGACAAGCGGGTAAACATGACCACCCCGGCGCTGTTTGAGCGTTTCCCTGATCCTGAAACGATGGCGGCATCGACAGAGGAGGAGATTTATACCTATATTAAATCGATCTCGTATCCGAACAACAAGGCTAAGAATCTGTTGGGTATGGCCAAGACTTTGGTGAGTGATTACGGTGGGGTAGTGCCTGATAATATGGAGGATCTGCAACGGTTGCCCGGCGTGGGTCGTAAGACGGCTAACGTGATGATGGCGGTGGCTTTCAACCAGCCTGCTATGCCGGTTGATACGCATGTATTCCGTGTGGCCAATAGGATAGGGTTGACCAAGAATTCGAAGAATGTGATGACGACGGAGCGTACCTTGGTGCAGTATTTCCCGAAAGAGGTGCTTTCCAATGCGCACCATTGGCTGATTTTGCACGGACGTTACGTCTGTCATGCCCGCAAACCGATGTGTGAAAAATGTGGAATTATTAATATTTGTGATTATTATAAGAAAAAAATATTATCTTTGCAACTGGATAAATAGTGTGTAAATAATTAATAATTAAAAATAAATAGTTATGACTACAGAAAAATCACAGGAAGATGCCCAAAAAATCAAGCAGGAGAAGCTGAAAGCTTTGGAAGCTACATTGGGCAACATTGAGAAAAACTTTGGCAAAGGCAGCATCATGCGTTTGGGCGCCGAGGCCGAAAAGATGGAGTCCATCTCCACCGGTTCGTTGGGCCTTGACTATGCCTTAGGCGTAGGCGGTTTGCCCAAAGGCAGGATCATTGAGATCTATGGTCCCGAGAGTTCAGGTAAGACAACCCTGGCTTTGCACGTTGTCGCCGAGGCACAGAAAAAGGGTGGCATTGCCGCTTTTATTGACGCTGAGCATGCCTTCGACCGTTTCTATGCCGCTAAGCTCGGCGTGGATATCGAAAACTTGCTGATCTCGCAACCCGACTACGGTGAGCAGGCTTTGGAAATCGCTGAGAACCTGATCCGCTCAGGCGCCATCGATGTCATCGTGGTTGACTCTGTCGCCGCTTTGACACCAAAGAGTGAACTCGAAGGTGAGATGGGCGACAGCAAGATGGGGCTGCAAGCCCGCTTGATGTCACAGGCTATGCGTAAGCTGACCGCCACCATCAACAAGACAGGATGCATCTGCATTTTCATCAACCAGTTGCGTGAGAAACTCGGTGTGTTGTTTGGCAACCCCGAGACGACCACTGGTGGTAACGCCCTGAAGTTCTACAGCTCTGTCCGTCTCGACATCCGCAAGGTCAGCCAGATCAAGGAAGGTGAGAATGTGATCGGTAGCCGTGTGAAGGTGAAAGTGGTGAAAAACAAGGTGGCTCCTCCGTTCCGCAAGGCTGAGTTCGACATCCTCTATGGCGAAGGTATCTCACGCACCGGCGAAATCGTGGATCTCGGCGTGGAGACCGGCATCATCAAGAAGAGCGGCTCGTGGTTCAGCTATGGCGACGCCAAGTTGGCTCAAGGTCGCGATGCTGTGAAACGCCTTATCGACGACAATCCCGAACTGGCCGAGGAACTGTCAGAAAAAATCCTGGAAGCGCTTGACAAGATTGAAGAATAAAGTATGAGAAAGAGCTTATTTTTCGTGGTCTCGTTGGGGATGGTGGTAATGGGCCTGACGGCTTGCCACAATAATCCTCCGAAAGATAATCCGGGAAACAAAGAACAAGTGGAGGAAGTGGATTCCGAAAGGGATCCACTTGCCCTCTTGAACGACTCCATCGCCATGGACGAGAACCGTGCAGACCTTTATCTGAAAAGGGCGTACGTGTATATGGAAAAGGAACAGGTGGGCTTGGCCATGGTGGACGTGAATCACGCTATTCAGCTGGATCCAAATAATGTGGATGCCTACCTGCTGTTATCGGACATTTATTACCTCTTGGGCGACGAGGCCAACATTACGGCAGCCCTGAACAAGGCTTTGGAAGTCGACCCGTATGATGCCCGCCCGATGGTGAAGCTTGCTGAGCTGAACCTCTTGCAGCAGAACTACAACCTCTGCTTTGGATATATCGACAATGCCCTGAAGGTCAGTAGCTATAATCCCAAAGCTTATTTTGTCCGTGGCATGGCTTATATGGCCAAGCAGGATACGGTGTCAGCCATGAAGAATTTCATGATTGCCCGTGAGCAGGATGCCAACTTCTTGGATCCTCAGCGTGAGATTTGTGCGATTTATCAGGCGCAAAACAATCCGTTGACAGAGGATTTCATGCGTTCCATGCTGGTCAACTTTCCTGATGAGCCGATGGTGCGTTACGACCTCGCTTTGTATATTCAGGATCATGGAAAACCCGAAGAGGCTTTGGCACATTACGACACTTTGCTGATGTTACAGCCGAGCAATAGCCGTTTGCTGTTTAACAAGGGCTATGTGTATTTCGTCTATTTAGGCGATAACGAGCAGGCACTGGATTATTTCAACCAGTCACTCCAGAGTGATCCGACTTATACCGACGCTTTGTACAACAAAGGCCACGTCTATGAGCAGATGGGCGACTACGTCCAAGCCAAGGCCATCTACAAGCAGGTATTACAGCAGGAACCCGGCTATAGCCTGGCTATTGCAGGTATGAACCGGGTTTCTAACCAAGTGGAATAATTATTCAGTCAGCAGCTTTGCAGCGGCGTTGAGCTTTTCGTCGAGACGGTTCATCGATTCGTCGATACCGCCTTCGATCTTACCTTTCATGCTGAAATAGAACTTAATCTTGGGTTCGGTGCCTGAGGGACGGATGCTAATTTTCGATCCGGTCTCGGTGAAGAACTGCAGCACATCCGATTTCGGGAGGTCGATAGGTGTGACCTTACCGGTGAGCAGGTCTTTGGCTTCCAAGGTCTTGTAGTCGCGGATTTCCACCACTTTCTCGCCGACGATCTCGGTAGGCGGGGTGTTGCGGAACTTGGCCATCATGGCCTTGATCTCTTCGGTGCCGCTGATGCCTTTCTTGGTGAGGGAGACGAGTTTCTCCTTGTAGAGGCCGAACTCACGGTAGATGTCGCAGAGCAGCTCGTAGAAGGTCTTGCCTTGTTCGGCGGCCCAAGCCATAGCCTCCGCCAGGAGGCTGGTGGCTATGACGGCGTCTTTGTCGCGGACAAAGTCGCCTGCGAGGTAACCGTAGCTTTCCTCGCCGCCGCCGATGAACTGTTTCTTGCCCTCAAGTTCCAAGATCTTGCTGGCGATGTATTTGAATCCAGTCAGCACGTCGTAGCGGTCTACGTCGAACTTCTTGGCGATTTCGAACAGCAACTCGGTAGTGACGATGGTCTTCACCACGAACTCCTTGCCGGTGAGCTTGCCCAACTCATGCCAACGGGTCAGCAGGTAGTAGAGGAACACGCTGGCGGCCTGGTTGCCGTTGAGCAGGATGAATTCGCCATTTTCTTTTTTCACGGCGACACCCACGCGGTCGGCGTCAGGGTCGGTGGCCAATACCAAGTCGGCGTTGATTTCCTGAGCCTTCTTCACGGCTAAAGCCATGGCAGCTGGCTCTTCTGGATTGGGTGACTTCACTGTCGGGAAGTCGCCATCGACTACCATCTGTTCCTCAACGCAGTAAACGTTCTCAAAGCCTTTGCGTCTCAGGATTTCGGGCACCAAGCGACGGCCTGTGCCGTGGATGGGTGTATAAACGATCTTCAGGTCTTTGTGCTTCTTGATGAGATCCAAGGAGAGCGAAAGGCCGAATACCTTATTCAAATAGATGTCGTCGAAGTCTTCACCCAAAACGGTGATGAGTTCGGGGTTGCGTTTGAAGTTGACCATCGAGGGATCGAGGATCTTCTCAACTTCGGCGATCACGTTCTTGTCGTGCGGGCTGACCAGCTGTCCGCCGTCGTTCCAATAGGCTTTGTAGCCATTGTATTCCTTGGGGTTGTGCGAGGCGGTGACCATCACGCCGGCGTGGCAGTGCAGCTCACGGACGGCGAACGAAAGTTCCGGAGTGGGGCGGAGGCAGTCGAAGATGAACACTTTGATGCCGTTAGCCGACATGACGTCGGCAGTGATGTTGGCAAACGCGGGACTGTTGTTGCGGCAGTCGTAAGCGATGGCAACGCGTAAGTCAGAAACACCGGGATTCATCAGCTTGATGTAGTTGGCAAAGCCTTGGGTGGCCATGGCCACGGTGTAGATATTCATGCGGTTGGTGCCGACGCCCATGATGCCACGGAGACCTCCGGTGCCGAATTCCAAGTTGCGATAGAAGCTCTCAGTCAACTCATTGGGGTCATTGTCAATGAGATACTGGACCTTTTTGCGGGTCTCTTCGTCGTATTGGTCAGTGAGCCAAGCTTGGGCTCTTCCAAGTATTTTTTGATCCATGTTATTTAGTTTTTTTGTTGATTTCTTCGATGCATTTTTCAAGACTATCGCGCCAAAATGGGATCTCCATCCCTGTAAAAGCCTTGATTTTGTTTAGATCCAGAACGCTGTATGCTGGGCGTTTGGCCTTGGTGGGGTATTGGTCCGTGGCGATAGGGCTCACCTTGCAGTGCTTTCCGCCAATTTCCATGATGGCGCAGGCGAAGTCGTACCAGGTGATCTGTCCTTCGTTGGTGAAATGGAAGGTCTCGTGGACGGGCTCCTTTCCATACTTCTCAACCAGCTTGTCAATGGCATTGGCCAAGTCCGAAGCCCAGGTAGGGCAGCCTTTTTGGTCGTTCACCACGTTGATCTCGTCTTTGGTGTCGCCAAGCATGAGCATGGTCTTCACGAAGTTCTTTCCGGTGGAGGAATAGAGCCATGCCGTCCGAACGATGCAATAACGGCAACCGGTCTGGATGACGGCTTGTTCTCCGTCGAGTTTAGTCTGTCCGTAGACAGAGGTGGGACCGGTGGCGTCGCTTTCGCGGTAGGGGAGCGTGCCATGTCCATCGAAAACGTAGTCGGTGGAGACGTGAATCAGTAACGCATTATGGCGCTGGCAACACTCGGCGAGGTTTTTGGCAGCCTCGACGTTCACTTTGGCGGCCAGGTCTGGCTCGTCTTCGGCTTTGTCGACGGCTGTGTAGGCGGCGCAGTTGATACAAACCTCAATGCCGTTGGCGGCAAAATAGCGCTCAACGGCATTGAGGTCACAGATGTCTAATGTGTCGATGTCAGTGAAAAACCACTGATGTGAGCCGTAGTCAACGGCTACTTTTTGCAATTCGGTGCCGAGTTGTCCGTAACATCCTGTCACTAAAATATTCATCGCGGCACAACGTGATTATTCTTCCTCGAATGACTTCTGGAAGTTGGTCTGATAGAGATGCTTTTTGATGTTGTCATATTCGTATGACACACGGTTCCATATATCCACCTCTTTCTTGATGCCCAAAATGCGTTTCGAGGTTTTTTTCAAGCTGTCGTCCAGATGATGGTAGACGGTGCCGGAGATGCCGACGAAGAATGGACGCTGACACTCATTGGCGATGGTCTTGGCTTTTTCAATATCGGGACTGAACCAAACGATATGGCTGAATTTGCCGTTATTGATGACCTTAGTGCCTAGGACATTCCCATAGTCAATGCCCATCGAGAAGCTGAGATGGCTATGTTTCTCGATGCTGTCCCTGAGTGTAGTGCAGAACAATGTCGCGGTCTTGACGGCTATGTCCACCACATAATTGACATTGTAGTTGTGCTTTGGATAAATCATCAGGAAGCTGTATGGAGAATTGCTGCTAAAGTAGCCGCCAGTGCTCTTGCAGATTTCCTGAAGCGCATTGTAGTAAATCTTGTACATCCTTGCGGCGAGACGTTTACCGGTCTTCAGCAGCAATGGGACATTCTTGATTCTGAAATAAATCACAGTGGCCTCCATGACGATGGCACTGCAGTCTGTATCAAGGGTGTCGATGTAATTGAAGTCGCTGGTGTTGGTGTAGGTGACATCAACATTTGACAATTCGGCTGTTTTAGTTAAAATGTCCTGAGTTAAACTCATGATACAATTGATTTAGGGTTAGTAAATCAAATTATTCCATATTGGTGTAGACGGCTTGGATGTCTTCGTCCTCGTCGAGTTTGTCGAGGAACTTCTCGATATCCACCATCTGTTCATCAGTGAAGCTGACGGTGCTGTTGGGGAAGCGTTGGAGGTTGGCTTTGATGATGTTGATTTTACGTTCTTCAAGGGCGTCGTGCATCATGCCGTAGTCAGTCCAGGCAGTGTAGACGGTAGTTGTGGTGGTGCCTTCTTCTTCGTCGGTTTCGGTGACGATCTCGTCCAGACCGAAGTCGATGAGTTCAAGCTCCAGCTCGTCTTTGTCCATGCCAGCGGGCATCTCAATCTCGAACACAGCCTTGCGGGTGAACATGAATTCCAATGAACCCATGGGGAGGAAGGAGCCTCCGCACTTGTTGAAGTATGATTTTACATTGGCCACGGTACGGGTGGTGTTATCGGTGGCGCAATCCAACATGCATTGGATACCGTGAGGGCCTTTGCCTTCGTAGGTGATTTCCACGAGGTTGGCGGCGTCCTTATCGGAGGCGCGCTTAATGGCGGCATCGATGTTGTCCTTTGGCATGTTCTCAGCCTTGGCGTTCAGGATGGCCTGGCGGAGTTTGGGGTTCATGTCAGGATCTGGACCGCCTTCCTTGGCAGCGATGGTAATCAGTTTTCCGAGTTTCGGGAACACTCTTGACATGTGTCCCCATCTTTTCATTTTAGCCGCTTTGCGGTATTCAAATGCTCTTCCCATATTGAGTATTATTTTTGTTTATTATTTTTGTTTTTAATTAGAGAGTGCAAAGTTAAAAAATATTTTTTTACTTTCGCAAAGAAATTTGCAATCATGAAAATACTGGTTCTTACCGAGCATGACGATTGTTGCGGACCGATGGCGGCAGCTTTTCTCAGCGATTATTCCGAGAAGCTGGAGGTGGTTTCGGCGGGAAGGCATCCTGCAGAGGCATTGCCAACGATGCTTGTTGCCGTGATGCGCGAGTGCCTCATTGATTTGGGACCTTATGTGCCGTGCGATGTGTCCACGGTTGATTTCGATGATTTCGATGCGGTGTATGAATGTCCCGACTTGCCCTGTCCCACAGAGGTTCAGGCTTGCCGTGACCTCCGCGATTTCATTAAGAACGAAGCGTTTTTGTACTACAAAAAAAGCCGCTTGTGACAGCGGCTTTTTTATTCGATTTAGAAGAATGTTTCTCTTAAGCTTCGGCGTTTTCTGCAGGAGCTTCAGCTGCTGGAGCCTCTTCGGCAGGAGTTTCAGCGGCCTCAGCGGCAGCTTCCTCAGCCTTCTTGGCTTCGAGCTCAGCGAGTCTCTTCTTAGCAAGTTCCTCAGCGCGGGCTTCATTGACTTTCTTCTCAGCTTCCAGACGGGTCTTCTTTTCGCCTCTGACCTTTTCTTCCTTGGTCTTAGCGACTTGTTCCATCTTAGCTTCCTTTTCCTTCATCCAGTTCTGGAACTTGACTTCGGCTTGTTCCTCAGTCATAGCGCCTTTCTTCACGCCCTGGAGGAGGTGGTACTTCAGCATAACACCCTTCTGGGAAAGCAGTGAACGCACGGTGTCAGTAGGAACAGCACCAACGCTGTACCAATACAGGGCGCGGTCGAACTTCAGGTTGATCTGAGCGGGCTCAGTCAAAGGGTTGTAGGTACCGATCTTTTCAATGAATTTACCGTCACGTGGTGAACGGCCATCAGCAATTACAATGTGATAGAAAGGCTGACCCTTCTTACCATGTCTTTGCAATCTGATTTTTGCTGGCATAATTTAATGTTTTAAGTTGATTATGAATGAATTAACTAAAACCTACCCGAGGTTTCGGCTGCAAAAGTACAACTTTTTATCGGACTAACAATCAAATAAAACAAAAAAATTGCTTCGCATGTTTAAATCAGACCATCAATCATATTTGCATACGACGGTCACGTCTCCTTCTTCAATGATGGTTCCCTCGTCAGCAAGTTTGACACAGTCTTTGTAATATTTGTCAACCATTTCTTCTGATCCTGGGCCATAACCGACGCAGTAGCATCTCATTTTTTTGCAGGAAGAGAATCCAACTAACAGTAGGGCGGCAAAAGCCATAAGTAATAACGTCTTTTTCATATAATTTTAGGGTTTAATTGATGATTGAATCAGAGGTAATTGACACGCAAATTTACAAAAAGAACATGAATGTCAAGTAAAAAAAGGAAAACTTTGACTTTTCCCGATTACTGAGTGACAAATTCTTATTTTTGCAGCCGGTTTTAAATATGGAAAAGACGAATTCACTTCATTGGGGCTATCTCGCCGGCATCATTTCGGGCATCACCTATGGCATGAACCCGTTGTTCGGCGTGCCCGTTATTAACAAAGGATTGGATGTCAACTCCTTGCTGTTTTACCGCTATGGTTTGGCTACCTTGTTGATGTTGGCTTTTATGCTGGTGGCGAAGAAGCAGATTCGCATCACACGGAAGCAATTCGGTCTGATGGCGATACTCGGTATCCTATTTACAGGCTGTAGCATCACCTTGTTCGAGGCTTATAAATACATTCCCTCAGGCGTCGCTACAAGCATCCTTTACGTGTATCCGATAATGGTTGCGCTTATCATGATGCTGTTTGGGCAATTTCCAAGTTGGCGAACTTGGATCTCCATCTTTGCTGGCGTTGCGGGTGCCGTCTTGCTCTCTGTCAAAGGGGAGGGAGGCTTCATCGACTGGAAAGGCATTGTTTTAGTAGTGGCTTCAGGGCTGTGCTATACATTGTTTATCGTCATTGTCAACCAAAGCAAGCAAATCAAGGCGTTGCCAAGTCTCACCTTGACATTCTATTGTTTTTTCATCGGCTCGATCATGCTGTTCTGCCTCTCCGGGTTTGGCGTCAAGCTGAATCCAGTGCCTGATGCCATTAGCTGGCTGAATGTGTTGGGATTGGCGGTACTGCCTACAGCGGTAGCTACCATCACGTTGGCGGCTGCAACCAAATCGGTGGGTGCTACCAAGACCTCTGTGTTGGGTATCCTGGAACCTTTGACGGCAATTGTCGTAGGTACCTTGGTATTTCATGAGGCCTTCACTGTCAACGTGGCACTGGGTGTGGCGTTGATCTTGTTCGCGATTTTGTTTATGATATTGACGGAAAAGAAAGCTTAATCGATCATATGAATAGGGAAAAAGAGGTTTATAAGGTAACCCTTTGGGGTAGTGTGGTCAATCTGGTGCTCGTGGCATTCAAGTTCTTGGCGGGCATCATAGGCCATAGTTCTGCCATGATTGCCGATGCCATTCATTCCGTGTCGGATTTTGCCACTGATATTATCGTGCTTGCGTTTGTGCGTATCAGTCATAAGCCTAAGGACAAATCGCACGACTATGGTCACGGCAAGTTTGAGACGTTAGCCACTACGTTGATTGGCGTTGCCCTTTTCGCTGTGGCGGTGGGCATCTTTGTTGATGGTGCCAAGAAGATTGCTTTTTGGGCCAAAGGTGGCACGTTGACCCAACCTGGCGTATTGGCTTTGGTGGCCGCTTTGGTCTCCATCGCTTTGAAGGAGGTTGTATTTCAATATACTAAACGTAAGGCGGATCAGTTGGATTCACAGGCGATGCGTGCCAACGCATGGCATCATCGCAGCGACGCCTTATCGTCAATCGGCACTGCCATAGGCATCAGTGGCGCTATTCTTTTGGGTGAACGTTGGGCCGTGCTGGATCCCATCGCTTCAATCGTCGTCGGGGCTCTCATCGTAAAGGTGGCTTTCGACTTGCTCAAAAATGGCATGGGAGAGCTGATGGAACAGTCACTTCCAGAAGTGATTGAAAACGAGATCATGGACATCGTTAGGGGAGTTCCTGGAGTTGCGGAGCCGCACGATCTATGCACGCGTCGTATCGGTAACCATTACGCCATTGAGATGCATGTCTTGATGGATGGCGCTATGCCGTTGCGCGAGGCTCATGACAAAGCGACCGAGATGGAACGACTGTTGAAGGATCGCTATGGCGAGGAGACTCATATCTCCATTCATGTGGAGTCCAAAGAAGAGATACCTATGGCTGAGCTAAAGAAAGTACGCATCACTGCGATTCGCCAGACGGTATATCCCGAGCTGATGGCTCGTTACGAGAATCCCATCCAACATGCTTGCGAGGTAAGAGAGGGTCAGCAATGGATTTCGGTCAACGGCCAATGTCCCAATGGCCTGTGTCCCTCGGCTTGGGACTCCATGCGGCCTTTTGTGGAAGCTTTGGCTCGTGGCGAAGGTAATTTCTATGACGGTTGGATGCAAGACCCTATGAGCGCGATGATTAGCTGCAATGATGGGTTCCGTCCAGTATCCTTTTATATTGAAATAATCAATGAATGAAATCAGCACAGGTCGGCCACGGTCATCTCGGCTGCCTGAATCAGGTCTTGTGGGTTGATTTTGAACTGGAGTCCACGCACGCCGGCGCTCACGTAGATAATGTCGAACAGCTCGCAAGTCTCGTGGATGAAGGTAGGGAAGGGCTTCTTCATGCCGATGGGTGAGCAACCACCGCGGATGTAGCCGGTCAAGGGTAGCAATTCCTTCATTGGGATGAGGTCGCAGCTCTTGTTGCCAGTGACTTTGGCGGTCTTTTTCAGGTCTACCTCTTCGTTGCCAGGTATCACGCAAACAAAATGCCCCGTCTTGTCACCTTTCAGCACTAAAGTCTTGAACACTTGGTCGATGTCTTCGCCCAATTGATCTGCGATATGCTGTGCCCCGAGGTCGTCTTCGTCGACTTCATAGGGAATCAGCTCGTATGGGACTTTCTTCTGGTCGAGAAGTCGGCAGGCATTGGTTTTATTGATTTTTTCTTTCGGCATTATAATTCTCTTCTTTTTCTTTGTCATCTTGGATCAGATGCACATCGCACTGCGGGAACGGGATGGTGATGCCATTGGCGTTGAGTGCCTCGTAGATTACTTCCTTTGAGCGGTCTATAAAGCCAAGGCGTTCGGCAACCAAAACGTATTGTTTCACAGCAATGTCAACAGAACTGTCGCTCATGTCGCTTACGACCACCTTGATGCCATAGTTGGGATCCACGATATCTCGGCCGTAGGAGTCCTTGGTGCGTAGTTTCTCCATAGCCGCCATTAGTACCTCACGCACTTTCTTGACATCGGTCTTATAAGCTACCCCGACAACGATTCTGGTATATTCGTAGGAGTTATTGCGGGTGAGGTTGTTGAAGTTCTTTCCGAAGAGCGAAGAGTTGAGGAAGGACATCTCAGTGCCTTCAGGGATGGTCTCCACCTGTACGCATTGGTAGTTGATGGCAACGACACGTCCGCGCACGCCATCACATTCAATCCAGTCGCCCACGCGCAAACGACCGCCCATCAGTTGGATGCCATAAATGAAGTTGTTGATGATATCCTTGAGGGCCAAACCGATACCAGCCGACAGACCTCCAGCTACAAGAGTTAAAGAACCCATCGGGATCTTCAACACGGCAACCACCACGATGGTGTAAGTCATCCAAATCAGAACGCTGAGGATGCTGTTGCCCAATGAAAGGTTGATTTCATTAGCACGGATGCTGTTGCGGTTGTGCTTGCGCATGAATGTGGCGTAGCGTACATATTGCCAAATGGCGTGAATGGCTCTGTTGAAATAACGCAGGGCGAAAAACAGAATCAGAAGGCCAATGATGCTTCTGCCGGAGATACAAAGCGAATCATATCCATCCTTATCCATCATGTGAACGAAGGGTTCGTTGAATATCTTTACGTAAAGATCATTGAAGTCGAAGACATTCAGTGACATTTTTATGCAGAAAGGCAGGGAGACCAGAACCAAGGCGGGGATGGCCACATCCTTGATGAGGTCATGGAACCAAGTAGCTCCAAACAGCAATGATTCTCGGTCGTTGCCCGTAACATAGGTAATGCGCTCTCGCATTGAATCCACGCGTTTGTTCAACCTCTTTTCCTTGTAACGGCCTAACAAGTCCGAAATGCATACAATGGTCAGCAAGACGGCCAGTTGGAAATACCACCAAACCAGGATAAGCAAAGCTGCGAAAGTATAGCCGTAAAATGAGAATCCAAAGGTGACAAGATAGATGAACAGTGAAACCCAGCCTAAAGCACTGTCAATGGGCGTGGCCTTCCCGCTTTCCCTGATGCTGAATAGCAACTGCCTCAGTACGGCAAAGGCAAGCATCGGTGGAAACAGGATAGTTATCAGTCGGTCGGGAACGAAAGAGATACGGCAAATAATGATCACCAACGCGATGATGAAGGTCGGGATATAAAGCCGGAAGCCATTCCTGATTTGCTCAGGTTTCACACGCAGCAGCAACGATCCGGAGATGGCGATGAGCAGCCATAAGAAAGTGTTGATGTGTTTGACACCCAGCTGGATGTACTCGTCGCCTTTCAAGAAGAAACCAATCATAAAGAAGTACAGAATCGTTCCCACGAACACAGAAAAAATCGGCAGCTTATTCTTGGGAATGATGCGTTGAACAAAGCTATTGCGTCTGAAAATACGACTGATCAACAGCAGCAATAAGAAAGTCAAGATCCAGAAGATAGCCAAGGCAATAATCTGGAGGGAAGCGACGACCACCAACAATGAATTCTCACCCTTGCTGGAAAGATTGGCATAAAACGAATCATCTACCTCCTCATAGACTTCCTCGGTAGCAGCGGTAGCAGTGGAATCGGCAGGTGGCGTGTTATCTTTGAGAAATTCTGTAAAATCATACTGTCCGCGTAAATCCACCATGACCTTATCCCAATAGTACCCGGGATTCGCCAAGATTTCCAGGACGGAAGTCTGTCCCTCAACAAAGATATAGTTTTCCAATTCTTGATAACGGGTCTGGGCGTAGTCGTAAGTTTCCTTCATGCGCAAATAGGCTTCCTGATAGTGTGTGCTGTCGGCAATCACGGTAGCACGGTTGTCAGCATACATCTTCAATAGTTCTGAAGAGTAGCGGATGCAGGAGTCGCGGAAGCGTTCTCCTTCTGCGTCCAAAATGAAAGGTGCGAGCGTGTCTTTGACAGCAATACGGATGACCTCTCTCTCTAAGGTAGAAGCCGCGTTGGAGAAATGCAAGTCCAGTGAGTCGTTGTGATACATCAAGCTGTCGGGCAGGATTTCGATTTCAATTTCCTTCATCACTGGAGGAAGTCGGCGAAGAGCCTCAATGAGGCGAGCGTAGCGGTCGATTTCAATGTTCAGCCCTTTCACGATGCGCGAATACGGTTTCACGTCTTTATTGAAATCCTTGTAGTCGGAAGTCACTTTTTTCAAGGCGTAGGCCAAGTCGAAAGTCATATTCTGTTCCTGCGTATATAACAGGATGGAAAGCTCGTTGGAATTGGTGATGACGTCAATCATCTTTTGATGTTGACGCTCATAATCTTCCACGAAACGTTCTTGCGCATCCGAACGCTGAAAATAGGCCAATTGTAGTTCATCCCAAAGGTCTTTAAGAGTGTTGGTCAAGGAATGACCGCTTACAACGGCATAGAGGGGGAAGGATAGCACCATGAGTGCAATTACAACAGCCAGAAATCTATTCTTTTTGTTCATAGAAAGCTACTTAAATAAAGTACAAAAATACGAACAAAAGCTGAAAGTTCGACGAATACCGACAAATTTTTGCTTATCTTTGCAAACAAAAGGGAAAGTGATAATAATGCCGTTCCGATTTGTTAACGGAAATTATGCGAACTCGTACTGCAAAATAGGCACATTGAGAGCGCTCTCCAGTTTGCAGATGGTCTCAAGTGATAAATTTTCCTCGCCTTTCAACAAGCGTGAAATATATTGTGGAGAGCACCCCATCCTCTCTGCTAATTCTTGTCGAGAAATGTTTTGCTGCTTCATTGCCATGGCGATTTTGATGGCTATTCTGCGGGAATATCGCAGCCAGCCTTCTTCCTTGGCACGACGGTGCTCTTCTTCTTTTTCGCGCCACTTCGATGGTTCATTTGTTTGGTACCGGCTCAAACGAGCGATGGCTTCTTCTTGTGTCATGGTTCGATCTCTTTTTGGTAATCTGTAAAGCTATCTTCGTCAAACACCCGCTCTAAAAGTCATAACATTGCTTTTTTTAGTTTAATGCTGCAAAGATAAAACAAAAAACCAATATTCGCAACCTATAGGTTTCATTTTGTCAAAAAAGAGCAAAAATCGCAAATCCATATCTCTTAGCCGCACCCTAGAGCCTGTTTACAAGGCATTATACCACGAAACAACCCGTAATCAAGCCATCAATCTTATTAAAAGCCATCAACTGTTTGATCCCAAGTCTGTCCTAAAGCTTATCAGCGAAGGGAGGGTTAGTATGGCTATTGAAATCTTGAATGTAGAGAAGGCTTATTACGATAAGTTCGACTTGAACGATATGGAAGCCATAATTGACGCATTAGCCGACCGTCTCGACTTTGGCCGTGTTGGAATCACTCCTGATCCAATTAAGATGGCTACTGCAAAAGGCAAGGAACTGGCCAGTCACCTATAACAGTTCGCAAATCCTATCTTCCCGGATGATTTTCGGTGCCGACTTTCCTGCCAGCACCAGCACCTTCTTGCCATTACGGTAAATATGAAGCTGCCTGGAGCGAACCACAGCTGTCAGCTCAGGGTCGTCCTGCATCGCCATCCAAAGGCGATGGTAAACGCCATCCTCATCAAACAGTTTCTTTTGCAGGTGTGAACACATATTGGTGGTGTCAATGTTCATCGTTCATCTCCTCCATGCTCCAATGATTTCGCCGACATAGACGGTGTGGATGCCGGCATCAAAGCCATCGTACCATTTTTTAGGCGTGTCGTTGCGGAAGTCTTGCTCTGTTTGGTGCCATACGGACATGGTCTCACATTCGATGACCAGATTGGCTTCTTCGTAATAAGGGGTGCCGTGTTCGGTATAAGCCACGTGAAGGCCGAGAGCGGCGGCTTTGTCGCCATCACGTCCGCTATTCCTGCCCAAATAAACCCAAATGTCGGGGTCATCGAACTGCATGATGGTGAATCGCGGATACTTCTCCATAAACTCCCAGGTGTAGCGACCCGGAGCCACATACACCGTCACCGCTGGACGGTCGTGGCCCAGATAGTTGCCGATGCCGCCCCAACCGATGGTCATGGCGTTATTGCGTGTAGTGTCGCCACTGCAGAGGATGAGGTTTTCGGTAAACCAAGTGAATCCGTTCTTTTCAAATTCCTTTTGAACGTCAAAGGCGGTCAGTTCTCTATTCTCTTTATTCATGGTTTGTTTTTCTTGTTTCTGTTGGTTACAGCCCGTGGCAATCAATAGGGCGAGGGCTGTGATGATGAGTTGTTGTTTCATTTCGTTTCAATCCAAAGATTAAGGCAAAAATAGTCATTTTTTCAATTGGTTGAAAAATTGCTTAATTTTGCAAGCAATAGGGAAGAAGTCAATAATCACTTATGGAAAGTAGAAAACAAATCGCAGCCGAAAAACTGATGTGTGGCACCCATAATTGTGCCCAAGCGGTTATTTGCACATACGCGGATATCATTGGAATCGACGAAGAAACAGCCCGCAACTTAGGCAATTCCTTTGGCGCAGGTATGGGAAATATGGAAGGCACTTGCGGAGCACTCGTTGGCGCAGGCATTGTGCTGGGCATGGCCACCAAGGATAAGACTATGGCACGAAAAGGAATGAGGCAGATCATGACTCAGTTCCAACAAAGTAACGGAGCCACTCAATGCAAGCTGTTAAAAGGCGTCGGGACGGGTGTCGCCCTTCGTGAGTGTTCAGGCTGCGTAGCTGATGCAGCTGAGTTTTTAGAGGAGCAGTTATTGGCTATTCAATCCATCGGTTACTCAGCGTCTCAAACACCGCTGGAATGACAGGACCATTGTTGCTCAAGCCGATTCTAACCATAATTAGGTTTTTGTACGGGTTGACATAAAGAACCTGATTACAAATGCCTAATGCGTAAAAGCCCGGATACGGCCCTGTTCTAAAGTTTTCATACCGAACATCATACCAACTGTAATGATAGCACAATTTGGGATTAAAATCGGTAGTCAGGTGTATCCATTCCTCGCTGACGATGCGTTTTCCGTTCCATACGCCAAGGTTCAGATAGAGGCGGCCGATTTTTGCCAGGTCTTTCAAGGTACAGGTAATGCCACCAAAGGCGTGAGCAACATGGTGTTTGCGGCTGTCGATATTGATTAGCGCCACCGACTCCATCTGGAGGGGTTTCCACACCTTCTCACTGAGATAATCGGCATAGTGTATGCCCGTAGCTCGCTCGATGACCACGCCGAGGATGGCGGTGGTCATACTCTCATAACGGAACTCGGTTCCAGGCTCACAGCGGAATTTCAGCCCTTTGATTTGCCCCATGATGTTGTGACCGTAGTTCAATCTTGCGATGGCGTTGACCGTTTTCAACTCCTTGATATTGAACTCATATTCGTCATCGAAGTCCAGCCCGCTCTCCATATTCAGCAGATGGCGGATGGTGAGGCGCTCCCACCTTGGGTCTTCCTTTTTCAGTTCCGGCAAATACTTGGTGACTGGGTCGTCGATGCTTTCGATATACCCCTCGTCCACTGCGATGCCGCACAGAAGTGAGGTGATGGATTTGGATACGGAGAAGATGGTGGCCAGTCGGTTGGCCGAAAAGTCGCCCCAGTACTTCTCGTACACGATGCTGTCGTTGTGGATAATCAGCACTCCTTGAGTTTTACTGGCATCTTTGATCGCCTCTTCAAAGGTCATATTGACGCATCTCTGTGCCTCATTGTAGAAATGCAGTGTGTCAAGCCATTCGGGTTTATTCGTGGCGACAGGAAACTGGAACGATTGATCGCCTTTGGCAATGGTATCGTGTTCGCAATGCTCAAAGCTGAAGATATTCGGTCCGTTCAAGCCATCTGCTCGATAGCCTCTGATGATGGCACAGGAGGACAGAAATAGCGCGCATAAGGCGACAGTAATGGTCTTGATGAAGGATTTCATAATAGCCTTTATTTTTGGAGCAGTTCATCAAGCATTACGTCTAATTCGTCGGTTTTTTTGTCGCGGGCGATGATGATTCCAGTATGACAATCAATCAGCACCGTTGTTGGGATGCCTGAAAGGGAATAATCGTACCATGCCTTGCTGTGTTGCTTTCCTCCTCCGCAACCTTCGCACACGTTGATCCAGGCATAGTTTTTTGCCTTTACATATTTTTCCCATTCCTTTGGATAAACATCCATGGAGACGCCGTATAATTCCAGTCCCTTCTCGTGGTATTTCGCATAAATCTCTGCCAATTCAGGTAACTTGACTACGCAGGAACTGCACCATGTCGCCCAAAAATCAACGAGGACATAACGGTTGTTGGGGTTGTTGACGACCGAACTCAAGCTGATCGGGTTGCCGTCCACGTCCGGATACTCCATGTCGATATACATGCCGCCAGCTTCAGTATTCAGGCGGCGGATCAAATCTTCCCTAAACTCGGCGACAAATTCCAGTTTGGCCAACTCGGGCGTCAAACGGTCCAATACACCTAACATCTGTGCGGTTGAATCGCAAATGTTATGAGCGAAATCCAAGGCCAAAGCACCTGTTTGTTCGGTACCTAGAATAGAGTCCATTATAGCTTTGGCGGCCTCGTAATCTCCATTGTCGGCAAGTGCTCTAAATTTGCGTTCTATATCGTTAGAAGGAGTTCCTTGGGCACCATAACGGTAATCCTCCTCATCGTCGGCATCCACTTCTACGAAAATGGTTCCCGGCTCCAGAATGAAGTCTTTCAATTGTTTTTTGTTAGTTACATACAAATATACATGAGTGGGTGACGAAATGTCGGGATGAAACTCGAAGGCTCCATCTTTCACAGTGGTGTTCGCTATCACTTTATAATGCTGGAACTCGTCCTGCAGTTCCAGTTTTGTTCCGTTTTTTAGGCCTTTAACAGTACCTTTGACAGTGCAGTAATCAGAATGGTTTTGATTTGAATGGCATCCGCTAATAGCAATGAGTAGCAATAATGCAATAGTTGATAATAGTTTTGTTTTCATATAAATAGTTATTTAAGAGCTTTCACAGGACATTCTTTGGTGCACTTATGGCATAAGATGCACTCAGTGGCGTTTTCCCGTTTTCGAGAATCCTTGTTTACTTCTACATTCATTGGACAGACTTTCAGGCATTTGCCGCATTTGATGCATTTGCTTTCGTCGCAATGGATGCGGAGCAAGGAGAAGTAACTCATCGGCTTGAGGAAGACCGTGATGGGGCAGATATATTTGCAAAAGGCGCGATTGTCCTTGAAAAGGATGGCGAGGAGGATGCCCACCACGTAATAGATCAGGTTGCCGATAAGGAAGAGTATGAACATGGTATGCTTGGTGGCTTTACCAAAATGAAATAGCAGTAGGACGATGATAAGTGCCAGCGCGAACATGATGTATCGGATGAAACCGATCTTCTTTCTTGGGCCTTGCGGCTGTTTATATGGAAGTAGGTCGAGAATCATGGCCGTCCAACAGGCATAGCCACACCAACCGCGACCGAAGAGCAAGGGTCCAAAGATCTTGGCGATGGCGTAATGCAACACGCCTGCTCCGAAAACCCCGGATAGTAGATAGTACCAAAAGCCTTCAATCTGCATGTTCTCCCTGCAGATCAGTCCGAGGAAAACGAGCATGTAGGTGCCCACGCCGAACTGGATAAACTCCCTGGCATATTTCCATCCCGCCCTTGACAAGGCCAATCCAACACCGATGCAGAGTCCGATATAGCTGAAGTTGAGTAAGTAGAAGAGGCTTCCCGTTTTCAGCCAAAGTGAAATGGCGATGGCCTCGAATACGGCAAATAGAATAATAGCGGTTTTGAATTTTTTCATTATTAAGATTTTTGCTTGAAAAAGTTTACGTCGTCGTATTCCGGATTTTGGAATTCCTTGACGGCGTATGAGCAAACGGCATGGATAAGGATTCCGTTTTCGCGGGCGTAATTGACAGTGGCATCAAGCAAGGCTTTGGCTACGCCACGTCCACGGTACTCAGGATTCACCACGGTATGCATCAAGCCGAGAAGGTCGGGCTCAAACCAATCGTATGAAATATAGCCGATTCTTTGACCGTCCTCCTGGGCGATGAACAAGCCGTTCTTGGCACTGTTTTTATGAACAATCTCCATGGTCGTTAGTTGTTCAGTTTATAAGTCAGAGCGCCAGAAGGACAAGCCTCAATGGTTGCTATCAACTCTTCGGTGGAGGCGTTGTCAGGTTGGCACCAGGGTCTTGTCTGGAGATTGAAAACTTTTGGTAAAGTGCGTACGCAGATTCCTGCATGTGTGCATTTTTCAGGTTGCCAAATGATGGTCAAATCCTTAGTTTTGTATTCTTTAATCATAACTTAAATTGTTTTAATTGGTGGCTTTAATTCGTCATTGCTTTTTTATATTCTTTCCAAGCTTCTTGAATCTCTTCGGCGCCAAAATCGCCATTGAAAAACTCCACTTGACAATCTTCCTTAAATGGAGTCCAGTTGCCGCATACGATGCCGTCGTGGGTGATGATAGGTTGGAAGATGCCGCTGTTGTTGTGGGCACGGTGACGGTGTTCAGGAGGTAGCACGATATCGCGACTCTTATAGCCGATAAGGTATTCGTCGTAAGGAGGTATCAAGAGGAACTTGTCTTTTCGGAACCCTCGTGTGCGGCAATCATCGGTCAAATAGAAGTCGCGACCTTTCCACCGTTCGATGTGGATGGTGTCGCCCAAAAGCTCGATGCCTTTACGGCAGTCGCTAATGTTCAAGCCTGACCACCAGACGAAATCTTCCAGCGTGGCGGGCTGTCGGCTTTGGAAATACTTCCGGGTGAAGCGCTTCAAGGTTTTGTCACGATCCGTTTGCCCTTTGGGCTTTACCTTGCAGGCTGTGAGAGCGTATGAGGCTTTCATGGGGAGGAGATCGCCACTGCACAGCGTTCCTGAGAGCTCGGCCATGCGGATGTGATAAGACAGTCGATGGTCGTCCATGTGGATGTCTTTCTCAGCCAGTGCTTGAACGAAATCCTCCTTGATGACGCTCCTTTTATCAGCTGCCGTTTGAGCCAATATCTCGCGGATGCGCATCAGTTCGTCGTCAGGGATGCTGATTTTATTGCTGCTCATCCAGCCTTTGGTCACGGCGATGGCTTTGGCTGCACAAAGCTCAAGCATCGGCCAATAGTCCTCGGCTGTCACTAACTGCCAGGTCCCTCGCATCAGGTGCAGACGGATGATGCGCCCATCGTCGAAGGCCTTTTTAAAAGCCTTCGACGATGGCTTCTTGGTGCGCATTGCCACTGCCCATCGCATCAGACGGAATTCCTGAGCCTGGATGGCGCCTAGATGGTTTACCACTTCGGCGGGATTACTGAACTGAGGCGCGGCAAGTTGCTGGTTGAGCAAACGGATGGCGACGGGATTCATCTTATTTTGCCGGTTCCCATTTGCAGCGGACGGGCGACACGATGGCGCCTTCTTTCTTCAGTGCGTCAAAGGCCTTGTCCACCACCTTACGGTCGAGACCGGTTACTTCAGCGATCTTACCAGCGTTCACAGGTGTGCCAATTTCGCGCATGGCTTGTAGTACTTGTTCTTTAGCTTCCATAGTTTATTTATTAAAGGTTTAAAAGTGATAACTGACTAAATCGTGGGCCAAAAATACAAAAAAATGCAAACATTAGCTATTTGGAGGTAGGTAAGTTGTGCTATCTTTGCAAAAAAATCACCCATGCTGAAGCGAGAAGAAAAGAAAGTCCACACCTTGATTCTGCTGCATCTGGCTGTTTTCCTGGCTGGATGGACCGGCATCTTCGGTCGTTTGATCTCTCTGAGTGGGCTGCCGCTGGTGTGGTACCGCATGTTTATCAGCATCGTTACGCTGGCTCTGGCCCTGCTTTTCATGCGTAGGTTGCACGTCCCAAAATGGAGACAGTTGGTCCGTATTTTCGGTTGTGGCTGCATCTTAGCCACGCACTGGGTAGCATTTTACGCCAGCATCCAGGCGTCGAACGTCTCAGTCGGGGTAGCATGCATCGCTACCACCAGCTTCTTCACCGCTCTCTTGAATGTTTTTTTCAATCGTAAGGAGGCGTCGTGGAAGGAGTTCTTGATCAGCTTCATTTCCATTGTCGGCGTCATGCTCATCTTCAGTTTAGATGTGCGCTACAGGCTCGGCATAGCTTTGGGCCTGCTTTGCTCCTTGGCTTACGCTGTCTTTGCGTTGACGCATATCAAGACGGCTGAAAAGGTAGGGGAGGACAGCGCCACTATGTTGCTATATGAACTTGTCGGCGGATACATTTTCCTTTCACTTTGCATCCCTCTATTCCTGAAACTGATGCCTGATGAGGCCATTATTCCAACAGGGAAAGATGTCGTATGGCTACTGCTCTTAGGTTCTATCTTTACAGTTTTGCCTTTCCTCTTGCAATTGCATGCGTTCCGTCGGGTCTCGGCTTTCACGGTAAACCTCGTTTACAACCTGGAGCCCGTTTACAGCATCGCTTTCGCCGCCCTCATCTTCAACGAATTGCAAGAGCTCGATTGGTCCTTCTGGCTTGGCATCGCGCTTATTGTTACCTCAGTGGGTATCCAGACGTTTCGGGTGAAAGACAGGTGAATGAAATTACCATTCGGTGCTTAAAGCCATTCAAAGTTTTCCTTTCCGGCGCCGATTTCGAAATGGCATTTGGCGATGCCGAGGTCGATGGGCGCGTAGCCGTTGAGCAGGGTAAAACGGGTGCGGGTCTCCACCTTGTTGTCGTCGTGGAGAACGAACGCAAACTTTTGCTGGTTGATGGCTGTGGGCGCCAGCAAGGCAGCCTCCATGCCGCGGGTGAACCAGTCGGGGAGAGGAAGTCCTTTTTCTGTTGAACGCTTATCTTCCGTCACATCGGCAATCGTTTTCCGTTGAGGATGTTGCCTTCCCTGGTTTTCGCCATAGCCGAGCGACACCACGCAAACCAGCTTTTCGTCGGGAAGTACTTGGTATTGGTCAGGTTGTTTGCTAAACGACATCGCCACCCAACAGGTGTTCAGTCTGAGGCATTGGGCCAGTAGCACCACTTTTTCGCCGAAATAGCCGAGATTGACGTCGTCGCCTTTCTTGCCGATCATGGCGATATAATTGCTCACGCCGCGGAACTTGCTGTAATGGGCGATGCCGCTGGCGAAAGCCTTCGGTTCATTGGTGACCAATTGGAGGTGAAGGCCTCCTTCGCGGTTGCATTCATCGATGAGGTCTTGCAGTTGTTGAATCTTTTCTGCCTCAATGGGCTTTTCGAGGTATTGCCGCACGCTGTGTCGGGTGCGGATGGCTTCTTCGAGTGTCATGGGTAATCAATTGAAAATGCAAACATAATGAAAAGGAGTGAATGTTTTATCGAGTAGGTTTTGAAAAATTTTCATTCTGAATGAAACATTTCCATAATTCAAACTACATAACAATAGAAATGTTTGTTATAAAACCTTTTTAAAAATTTAATTATGGAAAACCAAATTGTTATTTATCAGGCTGATAATGGTCAGACTTCGATTGAGGTCCGTTTGGAAAATGAAATGATATGGCTTACTCGTGATCAGATTGCGGTTTTGTTTGGCCGTGATTACAAAACTATTAGTAAGCATATCAACAATGCGCTTCGGGAGGAATTGGCAGGTTCAATGGTAGTCGCAAAATTTGCGAATACCACTCAACACGGTGCTATAGAAGGAAAAACACAGACTCGCGACAAAGAGTATTTCAACCTTGAAATGATTACCTCTGTTGGATATCGTGTCAAAAGTCAACGAGGTGTCCAATTCCGTCAATGGGCTAACCAAGTATTGAAAGACTATCTTTTGAAAGGTTATGCGATAAATGATAGAATCCGCAAAACCCAAATCAAAGAACTCCGTCAGTTGGTCCAGATGGTTGGGAGAACGATCCAAAACCAACCTTTGTTGAAAACCGATGAAAACCAAGCCTTGTTTGACATTGTTGTGGATTACACTTACGCCCTCGATACGCTTGATGATTACGACTACCAACGCTTGGGGGTGAAAGAGACCACGCAGGAGGAGAAGTTCCAAGCGACATACGACAACGCCATGCAGGCTATTGCTGCCTTACGAAAAAAGTTTGGAGGTAGTTCGTTGTTTGGTAACGAGAAAGACGATTCCTTTAAAAGCAGCATAGGTCAAATCTATCAGACGTTTGACGGCAATGATCTTTATCCCAGCGTGGAAGAGAAAGCAGCCATGCTGTTGTATCTCGTCACTAAGAATCATTCGTTCAGCGACGGTAACAAACGCATTGCCGCAACGCTGTTCCTGTGGTTCCTCAACAACAACGGCATCCTCTACCGCGAGGATGGCGGCAAACGTATTGCCGATAATACCCTTGTCGCCCTAACTTTGATGATTGCAGAAAGCAAGCCCGAGGAGAAGGATGTGATGGTAAAGGTGGTGGTTAACCTTATTAATCAAAGGAATTAAGGATATGAATGGAATAATAAATGACGAGCTGGACATTGACGAATACTACGAAAAACACAAAGAGGCCATAGAAGCAGCTATACCGCCATCAGTTCTTTCCCAACTTCCCGGATGGTATTAAGAATTTGTTCCAGTCGATTTGCGCTAGGTTTCTTCTTTCCGCTGATATACTGCGCCATTAGACTTTGTGAGATACCCATTCGGCGTGCCAATGCAGACACGTTCAATTCGGGGTGGGCCATGAATAGTTTGTAGAGCATTGTCGGTTCGGGTTTGTTAAAGAAGCCTTCAAAGCTAAGATCTTCGTCCAATGCTTCCCAATGAAGGCCGAATTCGTCGGCCATGTAATCTAACCGTTGCTCTTGTGAGGCATTTCGTAGTCTTGGGTAATCCGAAAATAGCTCGCAGGCTTCTTTTCCGTCATCCGTTCTAATCCAGATAGCAGTGTCGGTGATCCAAATTTTTGTGATGTTCATAATTGTATCTCAGTTGTATTGTTATTCGTTGTTATTAAAAAAGTTGTTCCAATGCTCTGAAATGGTTTCCACATTTTCTTCAATAATTGATTCAATCAGTTTGAGTTCCCCTGTTTTAAAGCCTTGATTTTCTACGAGTTCAATTGGAAACAATTGATATTTTGCTCTTGCTCCACCTTTTTCCACATGAACATGGATGGGTGTATGGTCGTTCGAGTAGAACTTGAACTTAAAACCAAAAATTATGAATATGGTTGGCATTATTTCTTTTTTTTGCAAAAATAGGTAATAAAAATATTACCATGCAACTTTTTTAGGATTCTTTTTTAATTGTGCCATTAATTGGCACAATCATTCGTTTATTTCGCACCGTAATTCAAACCTTAAAAGGAAATTGTTATGGAAGCGAAAAAGCAAAACACCCGTAAAATGGATCTGCTCTCGGCAGTGGAACAGATTGTTGAACTTTCAAAAGACTCTCGTCTTGCAAAGGAGTTCTATACCAAGGCTGCTCGGCCTTTGAAGTATCTGTCGGAAAAGATGGAACTTTCCAAGGAGCAAAGCCTGATGTTGTCTCTCTTCATCGACAACTGTAGCAACAACCGTATCACCGTCAGCGATTTTGCCTCGTTTCTCGATTGCAGCACCACACGGATTATCCGATTAATGAACGAAATCGACGTTTTGGAACAACGGGGTCTTGTGTGCCGTAGCTATACCCGCAGCGGCATTACTTTTCGTGTTCCGATGGAGGTAATCGACGCTTTCCGTAAGGACGAGAAATTTGTCCCCAAGGATTTGTCTGGGATGAACTGCTTGCAGCTTTTTGGCGAGTTGCACGAAATCTTTGAGATGCGCGACGACAACGAACTTTCCTACAATTTGGTCAAGCAACGCATCCAGTCGCTGTTTAGCAGCAATAGCCAGTTGCTCTATGTCCAAAAGGTAAGGAGCTTCCAGCTCGGAGAAGACGAGGAAATTCTTCTGGTTCTGATTTCGCACTTGTTCGTCAACAACAACGACAACATCATCGGTTATCACGACCTTGAATTCTTATATGATCATAAGAGCCAATGGAAGTATGTTTGCCGAGAGCTCAACAGCAATACTCACATCTTACAGTTAAACAATATTATTGAGTTCAACAACGACGAAGGCTTGGCTGACCGGGAATCGTTTAGAATGACTTGGACGGCAAAACAAGCCCTCTTTCCGGAACTCAACCTGGCCTCGCTTGAACAGGACAAAAACCGCAGCAATGTCCTCCAGCATGAGAAGATTACTGCTAAGCAACTCTTCTATGACCCGGCGGTTGCCGCCCAAGTGGAGAATCTGACTCAACTATTGGACCAGCAGCATTACAAAGAGGTGTGCGACCGATTAAAGGACAAAGGCTATCGCTGTGGCTTTACTTGCCTCTTTTACGGCGCTCCCGGCACGGGTAAAACTGAGACGGTGCTTCAGTTGGCGCGTCAAACGGGTCGCGACATCCTTCAGGTCAATATTCCCGATATCAAGAGCGCATGGGTAGGAGAGAGCGAGAAGAACATCAAGCATGTGTTCGACCAATACCGCGAAAAGGTTGAAGCACTTCAAACCACGCCCATTCTGCTCTTCAACGAAGCCGATGCCATCATTGGCAAACGTCAGGAAGGTGCGGAACGTGCTGTGGATAAGATGGAAAACGCCATCCAAAACATCATACTTCAGGAGATGGAAAACCTCAACGGCATCTTGATCGCCACCACCAACCTTGCCCAGAACATGGACAAGGCCTTCGAGCGTCGTTTTCTCTATAAGATCAAGTTCAACAAGCCCACCTTGGACGCAAGGATTCATATTTGGAAGACGATGCTGCCTGACTTACCAGAGGCCGACATCAAAGCATTGGCTGAGCGTTACGATTTCAGTGGAGGCCAAATCGAGAACGTTGCCCGCCATTATGCCATCGACACCGTCTTGCATGGCGATGAACCTGTTTCCTTGGAAAAACTCATTTCGCATTGTGATGGTGAGCGCCTGGAACAAAAGGAAAGTAGAAAAATCGGTTTTTAACTCATAAAACAACGTACTATGAAATACAGACACAAAGTAAAACAACAAACCAACAATTACAAACGCTATGAGAAACACCTCTATTCAAACTACTCACTCCGCAAGGAAAAAGCCTAGCACGTCTTGTTCCTCTATCTGGAATGCCGTATGAAAGATTGGTGGGAATTGTTTTAGTACCTTTGCCTAATTGGTATTATTTGGGAACAATAGAATATGTCGTATATGAAAACAGATTATAAACAGTATTTAATAAGCGAAGTGGCAAACTGGTTGGTTCCAGAAAGTGAAGTTCAGCTGCCTGTAGTGCAACGAGGCTTTGTTTGGAAGGTGTCTCAAATAGAACGTTTATGGGATTCTCTGTTTAGAGGATATCCTATCGGTGCTATGATGTTGTCACGCGAAGGTCAGAACTTGATGTTGCTTGACGGTCAGCAACGTGCTACTTCTATCGCATTAGGCTTCTACAATCCCTGGAAAGAAGAAAAGAATCAAATAGGGAACGCAAACAATCTCCCTGTTGTTTGGATAGATGTCAATCCGAGGAAAAAAACCGACACTCAAGAATATGTTTTTCGTGTTGTAACTCGTTCACATCCTTGGGGTTATCAAATCCAACACAATGAAAGCATATTGTCGGTCCCAGCAAGAAGAGATGCTTCAGCCCAATATTATGAATTATTTGGACAGTCGGTTTATACAAATTATACAAAACTCCTACCAACACAGCGGCTCCCTTATGATGCTACTTGTCCTATCCCGCTTTGTTTATTACTTGAGACTGCGTACAATGGTCATGACACAGGATGGTTAATAGATAAGTGCAAAGAATACATCCCAAATGAATACCGTACTTTGGGAATGGTGGAGGATGAGAATTATTATTCAATGCTCGAAACCACGGACTTGTTGCCTATTATTAAAACCGTAAAAGAGAAGGTTCTTCCCATGAAAATACCGGCCATAGTTTTTCCAGAAGAATTGCTGTTGGATAAGTCTGATACATCCCCAGATGAATCTACTTTGTTTGTGCGCCTCAATTCACAGGGTACAAAGATTGAAGGAGAGGAATTAATGTACTCAATGTTTAAAGCGGCATGTCCAGAAGTCAAAAACCTTGTGGATTGTTTAGGGATGAACATCATTCCGCCTTCACGAGTAATCACTCTCACTTCACGCTTAATATTATCCTCCGAAAACTTTGTCTCTGGATTGTCATTGGCTCAGTTCAGAAAGTATGTACAAGACGAATCTTTCATCAATAAGATAAGAGAGCTTATCGGCGATGAAATAAATAGTCCAATAAAGCATAAAATAGAATGTGCTATTTGGATTCTAAAATATAGCAACGTCCCGGACGTTGTTGTCAAGAAATATATTAGAGAATCCCCTAATGGATTCATGTTGCTACTTCACTGGCTGCTCGAAAACGATGGAGTTCAGATTGATGAAAACAAGAGAAAAGAGATATGTTCACGACTTTACAGGAATCATTGGTTTGGGAACGATTTCGACTTTTATGTTCGAGAGAATTGGAATAATGTATCAGAACCTGACTTTTGGAGTGATAAGTATTTTGTGAACAATGATTGGATTAGGCAACACCCACTAATTAGTCCAGAGCAATTATTGTCTTTCTTGAAACAACGAGCCCAAAGCCCTTCGGAAAACCACGATATCAGTCCTAATGCGCCCGAATGTAGCGATATTTGGCAAATATGGGAAGCTTCTTTACCACGACCTGATAATCTTACTGATGAACAATATCAAGGCAGAATAATGGATGCGTGGAGAAACTTTTTATGGAAACTATTAAGCACAAGAGATAAGTCTTTAATCTTGTTAGCTCAGAGAGACTATATCAATCGTACATTTAAAGATTTTAACCAACTGGAGGATCTTGAGGATACCAACACACCTTGGGATTGGGATCATATTTATCCTAATAGTTGGGTTTATGGCCAATGGTATATTGATCCGCGTACAAGGGCATGGGAAAACCGTGTTGGTAATTTCCGTGCTATGTCATTAACAGATAATAGAAGTGAGAATTGTTATAAATCTCCAGCAGAGCGTTTTGATGCTCCAAATACGGACTATTTTATCTGCGAAAACGATTTAAAATATTGGTCTTTATTGGACGAAGCACATAAGTACATCAAGGAAGATAATGCCGAATATGTACTAATTCATGCAAAAGCTATTATCACGCGGACCATAAACATATATAAGAACTTCTTAGAGGAATTTGTCTTTTGAACGGTTTCTATAATAGCCTGCGCTTCATTTCGGCACAGGCTTTCTTTTTCTTCGCAACGTGAACTGAAAAGAAAATAACAACATGACATGAAAGAATTAAGCTCGTTATTTGAAGTTAGTCTGCAGTGCCAAGAAATCGCAAACATGTCCCTAGTTGAGATTGAGGCAATTCCACCAGAAGACGTTGCTTATCTTTATTGTTCTGCGGAAAAATTCGTTTTGGAAGAAATAAACCAATTGGCAAAAGAATTCGGTTTCCCTTATCCTGTTTTGACAGAAATACAAGTTTTCGTGCGTAAAGAGAGATGGTATCTTGCGGCTAATTGTGGAAGGATTATTGTGCCTTTTCAAACAATATTTGAAACCGACTATAATGAACTAGTTAGTATTTTAATCCATGAATTATGCCATTTTGAGTACACAACCCATTGTAAGTCTTTTTGGGAGTTGTTTGAAAAGTGTTTGAAAGAAAAAAAGCTTGTACCAAGTGATTATATTGGTTATAAGTATAAGAAGTATCTAACAGTTTACGTAACCCCATTTCGTTGGCGAGAAAGACAGAAACAGTATAAAGTTGTATTCAAGAAAAACTTCTTGAATTACTGTAGTCAATTTGATTATTTGACACAACCAGAATTTGAAAAATTTCAAGAGTACAAGAGAATTCAAGGCCGTTTCCTGCTCGAATCTCCACAAGAATACTCTGGAGAGATAGTGTATGTGATATTTTGTGCATTGATAAGAATATTTCATAATAAATATATTCAATTCTATCTTTTTGATTCTGGTCGGTTTATTAAAACAGATAACAAGGAATTATTGTATCTAAAAGATGAAAACCAAATCTTATGCTTGCGTTATGACTCTAGGGTAAAAAATGATGATGTGCGAATTGCCTATATTGTTGATCGGATGAAAGCAGATAACACATGTGTTTTTTCATCCTATAACAAATGCCTCATTATTCTTGAAGTTGATGAGTCACATCCATTGAATATAATTGAATTGAATAAGTTAAAAGAAATACCGATGACTAAAGGTATGGATTTGAAAATAATCTATAGTATTACTCATCGCTACCGCAATCTGAACAAATGCGAAATGATTGTTGTGTTTAGCAAATAATAGTTTTTTATCCTGTGCTTCAATCTGGCACAGGCTTTCTTTTTATTTGCAGCCTAATTCTAAAACAAATTATTATGAGTAAAGTATTCAAAGTATGGCCCAAGCGGGTCAAGAGAACCAACGGAACAGTTCTAACTCCAGAAATGGTCGTCATCGTGACCACCAAAAACCATGTCTCCAGCCCCTTTGTTAACGGAGCCCAGGAAGTCAAAGACACCTACATGCGCCTCTACCAATTCGACTACAAAAAAGCCTGTTGTACCCAATCGGATTTTGAGTACGTGGCGTTGGATTAAGAAGACTAATCATGAAATAAGAACAAATGATATGCGTCTGATATGGATTATTAACAAAAAAAGTTGCTTAATTGCAGCAAATGAAAAAAATGAGTTATTTTGCAATTAAATCTAGAATAAAATGCCAGTTATCGATTTTTTTCAATCTCTTTCATCAAAATATCACAAAGAAAATGATTTGTCGGATATCACATGGGCCATGTGTCTCTCTTGTGAATCCTTTAGAGTTGCTTTTCTAAAGTTTTTTTTCCCCGAAATGATAATAAAGCCTTCATTAACCATTGAAAGAGAAAAGGCCGAGGATGATAGTCGTCCAGATTTCTATATAGAGAATGGCGATGATCGTTATTTAATTGAAAATAAAATAAATGACACAAACCACCATTTTGGACAATATGATGAGACTTTTAATATTAAACCCGTTCATTTTGGTTATATCACAAACTATGTGATTTATGATAATGATGTTCGAAATAAAGGTTATAGGTTGCATACCTGGGAAGAGCTATATAAGTCTTTTTTAAATAATCTTCCGAATAATGTTGAAGAGCAACAACTTTGGAAAGGATACCTTGAATTTGTTAAAAACGTATGTGGAATAATTAAAATTGAAAAGCCAATGAACTTAGAAGGCCTTTACTCTTTGTATTCGCTAGTGGAAATTCTTGATAAGCCACTTTCAAACAGAAGCGAAACTGAATTTTCCTTATCCATTTATGACAAACTCAAGAAATGTGGTGGTGGTTATGCCAGCGGGGTAACTGGAGTTAATTTTGAACTGAATTATAAATCATTGACCCAAAATAAAATTTGGGGATGGATAGGAATCTTTTATTATTGTGAGAGACCAACAATTGCGATTGGTTTTCCTGACACCCCCTCCTGGGGAAAGGGTTTTATTGATTTAATCAGGCCATTTAAGAATAATTGGTCAGATCAAAGTTTCTTTAAGAAGCCCTACTTTGACGAAGGCTGTCTTTGGTTTGAATTATTAGAAACACATTTCGAAGAGTTTAATAAACTGCAAAATATTGATGATCAAATTACCTTACTGAAAAACTATATGGACGAAGTAATACTTTATCCCAAGGTGTTGTTTGAATAAAGATTATTTTCTGTATGATTTATTTTAGCCTGTGCTTCAATTCGGCACAGGCTTTCTTTTTCTTTGCAGCGAAAATAAGTCTAATCCCAAATATAAAGCACAATGGGTATCATAGAAATACTTCGAGATTACAAAATACAAAGCACATTGAGTATCAAAGAAACACTTCAGGATTATGCCTTGCAGGAAATTGAAAAACAAATCATACTAGTTTATAACAGCCCGATTGATATAGACCATAGCTATATGGATGAACCAAGCTTGCTCCGTGTCAGGAAAAACATTATCAATCATTATATGCTGCAACGCCAAGAAGAATTGCTTCCCGACATTATCGCTTTCAACGATGCATTGCGCGAGGCTTTGCGAAAGGTGTATGACAGGGCTCATGATGATTATGAAAACAATAAAGAACTGGGAAAGGATGAATTAGTGGATGCTTGCTGCTTTTTGGATGGAGACTATCCAGCTTTACATCCTTTGCAAACGGAGAACCGCCAAGAACTTTGGGAAGCCTTGCTGGATTCAGGCTGGAATCGGCAATATGAAGGTGTGACTCATCATCCACTTGTGGTCAATCAGGAGTCCAAAGAGACCTTCGACGAGTTCATTGGAATGAAATCTCCTTCAGCAAATTGGAACGAAGGCCTTGACCCGGAGCTGACTAAAGACCTGCATTTAATCAACGCCTTCCATCATCTGCTCAATGATACAGAATTCGCTATCACCGACTTCATCTATTGTCGAGACTTTTGCTATTATGGTCCAGACTATTGTCTTTTGTTATGAGATTAAAGTGGTGATAAGCGAATATTTTTTACTTGTGCTATGATTTGGCACAGTCTTTTTGTATCTTTGCCACATCAAAACTCAATTGCCATGTCTAAAAACCTCATCAACAAATACGTCTGGCTTGTAGAAACCCTCTACAAAGCCAAGAAAATCACCCTGAAGGAAATCAACCGGAAATGGACGCAAACCGAGTTGAGCGAAGGGGAGGAGATTCCTCGCCGCACCTTCGACAATTGGAAGAAAGCAGTAGAGGATATGTTTGGTCTTGTCATTATGTGTGATAAGCGCGATGGTGACCGCTATTACATCGAGAACAGCGAGGTGCTTGAGGACGACGGCCTGCAACGCTGGCTGCTCAGCACCATGTCGGTCAACAACACGCTGTTGGAAAACAAGTCGCTAAGCGACCGCATCCTGCTGGAAAGCATCCCATCGGGCCAAGACTTCCTTGCCACCGTCATGGAAGCGATGAAGAAAAACCGTTTGCTGGAAATCACCTACAAAGGCTATTGGAGCGAAAACGAGCACACCTTCCCCGTGGCACCCTATTGCGTGAAGCTGTTCCGTCAGCGGTGGTACATGGTGGGCAACAGCGTCTATGAAGACAAAATCCGCATCTATTCCTTGGACCGCATACAGGAAGCCCAGCTGTCGGAGGAAACCTTCAAATACCCCAAGAAATTCAACCCGGAGAATTATTTCAAAGGCTGTTTCGGGATTATCCGTGACGAGGATTGCACCATCGAGACCGTAAAGATTAAAGTGAGCACTAACCAAGCCAACTATTTGCGCTCCTTGCCGCTACACACTTCGCAAGAAGAAGTGGAACGCAATGATAATTTCAGCATCTTTACCCTGCAAGTCAGGCCAACTTTCGATTTCCAGCAGGAGCTTCTTTGGAATGGTGATGCGCTTGAAGTGCTGGAACCGCTGTGGCTTCGCAAAGAAATGGCCAGCAAGGTCAAGCAGATGTGGAACCACTACAAAAAGTGATTTCAACACAAAATCTTGCCGATATCGGCAAAAATCACTATCTTTGCAGCGGAATTTGAAGGAAAACTTGCCGATAAATGGAATATATCTCAGTTAGTCAGTTTGCCCAGAAGTATGGTATCAGCGAGCGTACCGCCCGTAACTATTGCGCTATGGGAAAGATAGAAGGGGCGTTCCTCACAGGAAAGACATGGAACATCCCCGCCGAGGCTGCTTTGCCCAAACGAGGCAAAAAGAAGCTGTCTCCTTTGCTTTCCGCTTTGCGCGAACAGAAAGAGTCTGGAATGAAAGGTGGGATTTACCATCGGGTTCAAATCGACTTGACGTACAATTCCAATCATATTGAAGGAAGCCGCCTGACCAAAGAACAAACCCGTTTTATCTTTGAAACGAGCACTCTTGGCGTCACCACAGAGAATACACGTATCGATGACATCATGGAGACCGTCAACCATTTCCGCTGCATCGATTACGTGATCGATCATGCCACCGACAAAATAACAGAAGCTCATGTTAAACAGCTACATTTGTTGTTGAAAACCAATACTTCTGACAGCCAGAAGTCATGGTTTGCCGTAGGCGATTACAAACGATTGGCAAATTCAGTGGGAGAGGAAGAAACCGCACGACCTAAGGAGGTCCATGACCAAATGAAATCGATACTTGCTGATTATAACGCCTTAAAGAAGGGCGCTTTTGACGATTTGTTGGATTTCCATGTTCGCTTCGAACGCATCCATCCTTTCCAAGATGGCAATGGACGCGTGGGGAGACTGCTTCTGTTTTGGCAATGTCTGCAAACGGGCGTCGTTCCGTTCATCATCACCGAGGATTTGCGTTTGTTCTATTACCGAGGCATCCAGAATTGGGGAAAAATCAACGGCTACCTACGTGATACCTGTCTGACAGCACAGGATAGTTTTAAGGGGTTACTTGACTATTTCGGGATAAAACAGTAAAAGTTTTGGAATCATGAAAAAACACTATACCTTCAGCACAGGCGAAACCATTGAGGCCGACTCTGACGACCTGCGTCGGCTCTTGGCGGAGAACCAGCGATATCTGGATAATTATGAAGAGGTCTATAGTTCCTTTGAGGACGATGATTATATAGCCCGAGGCAATGGCTTCTGTGACCGCAAGTTCAGCGATGACTTCATCGAGGGACAGATGGAGAAATATGCCCAACGGGTGAATGAGATTGAAGCCTGGATCAAAAAAGAGGAGAAAAAATGAAGAATTTCGCTGCCATCGATTTTGAGACCGCCAATAACGAGCGTACCAGCGTGTGTAGCGTGGGCGTGGTGATCGTGAGGGAAGGGGAGTTCGTGGATTCGTTCTACTCGCTCATCCAGCCGGAGCCGAACTATTACCTCTATTGGAATACGATGGTTCATGGCATCACACAAGCGGATACCGAAGATGCTCCCGTGTTCCCATACGTTTGGGAAAAGATAGAACCACTCATCGAAGGCCTGCCATTGGTGGCTCACAACAGTCCTTTCGACGAGGGTTGCCTCAAAGCCGTCATGCGCTGCTACCAAATGGATTATCCTGACTACCAGTTTTACTGCACCTGTCGGGCGTCAAGAAGGCATTTCGGGAAACAATTGCCCAATCACCAACTTCACACCGTTGCTGCCGCTTGTGGCTATGATCTTATCAATCATCATAACGCCTTGGCCGACGCCGAAGCCTGCGCTTGGATCGCCAGGGAGATTTTATAGTTTTCAACACTGCTATTTGATAAAAACACTTTTTGAGATGTTGCGCCATTCTCAAAAACTCCCTATTTTTGAAAATTGAAAACGGAGAATAGCTCTCAACTCTAACCTCCCAACTCTCAACTACTTATGTTTTTGATCTTCGATACCGAGACCACGGGTCTCCCGAAACAATATAACGCGCCGCTCACCGATTTCGACAACTGGCCGAGGTTGGTGCAACTGGCTTGGCAACTCCATGACGACAAAGGTCGGCTCATCGAGAATTACAACCTGATAGTGAAGCCTGAAGGGTTCGTCATCCCCATTGATGCCAAGATGGTGCATGGCATCTCCACCGAACATGCCTTGAAGTACGGCCAGCCGCTGCATGAGGTGCTCGACATCTTCCTGCAATCGGCTCAAAAAGCCAAGTACTTCGTGGGCCACAACATCGACTTCGACCTCTGCGTGGTGGGCTGCGAGTTCCTTCGCGACCGCAACGCAAACCCGCTGTTGGCTTGGCCTCGCGTGGATACCTGCACTGAGAAAACCGCTGAGTTCTGCAAGCTCCCAGGTGGTAAAGGCGGACGCTTCAAATTGCCTAAACTGAACGAGTTCCACGAGATCTTGTTTGGCTCAAGATTCGACTCGGCACATAACGCTTCTGCCGACGTTCAGGCTACTGCCCGAGTGTTCCTTGAACTCATCCGCATTGGCGTTCTTGGTCGCAATGAGATGCCTGAATCGGAGCAGTTTTTCGAGGATTTCCGTGCAGCGAACCCCGATAAGATTCAACCTGCGGACATCATAGTCACCAGCAACTTCGACGAAGAGGAACTGGCTGAAGAACAGCAAGAGGAGCAGCGTGAGGCAGGGAATTATGTGCCAGAACACTTCACCCATCTTCATGTCCACTCGCATTACTCCATCCTCGACGGCATGTCTAAAGTGCCGGATCTGGTGGACAAATGCCTCAAGAACGGGATGTATTCCATCGCTCTGACTGACCACGGTAACATGTTTGGCATCAAGGAGTTTGCCGATTATGTAGGGAAAGTCAACGGAAAAGTCAAGGATAAGATCAAGGAGCAGGAAGCCATCCTGAAGAAGGAAGAGGCTACCGAGGAAGAGAAACAACAAGCCCAAGAGGAGATCGAGAAGCTGAAAACACAGTTCTTTAAGCCAATCTACGGCATCGAGACCTATTGCGCTCCGGTGAGCATCGACAAACGTGACGGCCGTCAGGATCGTGGTTGGCACCTCATTCTGTTGGCAAAGAATAAACAGGGATACCACAGCCTCTGCAAACTCAGCTCCATAGCCTACACGGATGGCTTTTACTACAACCCGCGTATCGACCATAGCCTGTTGGAGAAATATCATGAAGGCTTGATTTGCTGCTCAGCGTGCCTTGGTGGCGAATTGCCCCAGAAAATCCAAAATGGCGACATGGTGGGTGCCGGTCAAACGGTGATGTGGTTCAAGAATCTCTTTGGAGATGACTATTACATTGAGTTGCAACGGCATAAAACCGACAAGCCTGGCGGTGATACGCAAGTGTATGAACGTCAGAAAGAGGTGAACAAGGTGTTGATTGATCTGGCGCGCAAGACCAATACCAAGATCATTGCCACCAACGATGTCCACTTCGTGGAAGAGGACCACGCCGAAGCCCATGACCGACTCATTTGCCTTAGCACGGGCAAGGATCTCGACGATCCCACTCGTATGCACTACACCAAGCAGGAATGGCTGAAGACTCCTGCCGAGATGGGTGCCATCTTCAGCGACCTTCCGGAAGCGCTTGAAAACACTCAGGAGATCGTTGACAAGGTGGAGACTTATAGCATCGACTCCGACCCGATCATGCCAGTGTTTCCCATCCCAGAGGACTTCGGTACCGAAGAGGAATACCGCCAGAAATTTACCGAGGAAGACCTCTTCAATGAGTTTACCCGCGATGAGCACGGCAACGTGATCATGAGTCAGGAAGATGCCGAGAAGAAGATCAAGAAACTGGGTGGCTATAACCGCTTATACCGTATCAAGTTAGAGGCCGACTATCTTGCCAAGTTGACTTGGGAAGGGGCCAAGATGCGCTATGGCGATCCACTCACCGACGAGCAAAAGGAACGTATCATCTTCGAGCTTCATGTGATGAAGACCATGGGTTTCCCAGGCTACTTCCTTATCGTGAGTGACTACATCCGTGCCGCTCGTGAGGAATTAGGGGTGTCAGTCGGTCCCGGCCGTGGTTCTGCGGCTGGTTCTGTGGTGGCATACTGCTTGAAAATCACCGACCTCGACCCGTTGACCTACGACCTCCTGTTTGAGCGTTTCCTCAACCCCGACCGTATCTCACTGCCTGATATCGACGTGGACTTCGACGACGATGGCCGTGAACGAGTGCTCGACTGGGTAACAAAAAAATATGGAAAAGAGAAGGTGGCACACATCATCACATACGGCACCATGGCGGCCAAATCGGCTATCCAGGACGTGGGTCGTGTGCAGAAGGTACCGCTCTCGGAAGTGGCTCAGATCAAGAGCTTCATCCCTGATCGTGACTTCGACGAGGCAGCGGTGAAGGCCGTGGAAGGCGAGCTCCCGAAGAAGATGCCTAAGGTCAACCTGAAGAATTGCTACAAGTACGTCAAGCCACTCAAAGACATGCTCGAAGGCAATGATCCTAACATCACGTCTATGCTAACTTATGCTCAGGAGCTTGAGGACACCAACCGTCAGGTGGGTATCCACGCTTGCGGCGTCATTATCGGCGCCAAGGACCTCACCGAGGTAGCTCCCGTGGCTACTGTGGAGGATCGCGAGACCAAGGAACGTGTAGTGGTGACGCAATACGACGGCCATGTGATTGAGACCGTTGGCCTCATCAAGATGGACTTCTTGGGACTGAAGACATTGACGTTGATCAAAGATGCCTTGAAGAATATTAAGAAGACACGAGGCGACGACATTGATATTGACCATATCCCGATTGACGACCCAGAAACCTACGCTTTGTATTCCGCTGGCAACACCATTGGCACGTTCCAGTTCGAATCGCCCGGCATGCAGAAATACCTTCGTGAGCTGCAGCCTTCAGTGATCGGTGACATCATCGCTATGAACGCCCTCTACCGTCCAGGGCCGATGGATAACATCCCTGACTTCATCGCCCGTAAGCAAGGTAGGCAGGAAATCAGCTACGACTTCGACTGCATGGAGAAGTACCTGAAGGATACTTATGGCATCTGCGTGTATCAGGAGCAGGTGATGTTGCTCTCACGTGAGCTGGCCAATTTCACCCGTGGTGAGTCCGACACCCTTCGTAAGGCTATGGGTAAGAAGCAGCTGGCTAAGATGGAAGAGCTTTACGGCAAGTTCATGAAACAAGGCGTGGAGAAACTGACCAAGACGGAGAACCTGCCTGAAGACGAGGTGAAGAAACGTCTGGAGAAAATTTGGGAAGAGTGGAAAAAGTTCGCTTCGTATGCCTTCAACAAGTCACATGCCGCTTGCTATTCATGGGTGTCGTATCAAACGGCCTATTTGAAAGCCCATTATCCCGCCGAGTTCATGGCGGCGGTGCTCAACAACGAATTGGGCGACATCAAGAAGGTGACCTTTATGATGGAGGAGTGCAAGCGCATGAAGATAGAAGTGCTTGGCCCCGATGTCAACGAGTCAGAATACGAGTTCTCCGTCAACGATAAAGGCCAGATCCGCTTCGGTATGGGTGGCATCCGTAACGTGGGCGAGGCGGCCATATCAGGCATTATCGAAGAGCGTTCAAGTGGTGGCAAGTTCAAGGACTTCACAGACTTCCTGTTGCGTTGCGCCGATAAGGGCTTGAACCGTCGTGCTTTGGAAAGCATGGATACAGCGGGTTGCTTCGACTCGTTCCCCGGCTTCCATCGTGCCATGTTGTTCTATGTGCCAATGAACGACTCGGTGCCATTCAGCGAAAGGGCACTGCGTATGGTGGCTTCATACAACGAGCGTAAGAATTCGTCCCAGATGGATCTCTTCGGCATGGGCGGCGGTAGCTCAACCGAGACACTTACGCTGCCATTCCCAGAATGTGAGCGCTGGTCGAAATTGAAGGAACTACAGATGGAGCTCGAGAGCATCGGCTTCTACATCAGCTCGCATCCCATGGATTCATTCAAGATACAGCTTAAGTTCTTTACCAATACCACGGTAGAGGCCATGAAGGCTGCCATGGGCAATCCAGAGAAATACGACCGTTTCAATGTGCGACTTGGTGGACAGATCACCAAGGTCGAGCATCTGGTCTCGAAGAAAGACACGCCTTACGGGAAATTTACCATTGAAGACAAGACAGGAGCTTTCACGTTTAGCCTTTTCAAGGAGAACTACCTGAATTATAGAAATCTGCTTGTGGAAGGCCAGTTTGTGCTCCTGATGGGAACCCTCGCAAAGTCGTATTGGAAACAAGGGCAGGAGCAGGATGCAGTGCCGAAGGATCTGGAGTTCCGCATCTCCGAAGTACGGCTCCTTGACTCGCTTTTGGAGAACACCGGTAAGAAAATCCTGTTCAAACTCGATGTGGCTCAGATGAACTCCGAGGCCATTGACGACTTCATTAAGATCGTGAAGGAACATCCTGGCAAGCAGTCGTTTAGCGTGCAGATCTTCGACTCCAATATGAAGCTCTCATGTAACATGACGCCTTTCACCGGCGGTGTGGCCGCACACGAGATTTTGCCTATCGTGGATGCGTTGCCATATGCTGATTTTGATTTGAAATAGTTATGAAACATAAAATCCTTTTCGTCTGTCACGGCAACATCTGCCGGAGCCCCATGGCGGAGTTCGTGATGAAATATTTGGTGAAAGAGGCTGGTTTGGAAGACCAGTTTGAAATCGCTTCAGCGGCGACTTCCACTGAGGAGATCGGCAATCCCGTTTATCCGCCTGCGCGACGCAAATTGGAAGAGCATGGCATCAGTTGCGAGGGCAAAAGAGCTCGAGTGATCACAAGGGATGATTACCATTATTATGACCAAATTGTTGTCATGGACAACGAAAACCTTCAAAGTTTGAGATGGCTGTTCGGGAAAGATAAAGATCGTAAGGTCAAGCTTTTAATGGATTATACTGATCGACCCGGCGAAGTGGCCGACCCGTGGTATACGGGAGATTTCGAAGCCACCTGGCAGGATGTGTCGGAAGGATGCAAATCATTGTTAAACACATATAAATAGACTCTAAAACACTTTCTAATGAAACGAAAACTCCTTCTTCTTGTTATGGCTATTGCCCTTGGCTTTCAGTCGGCCTGGGCCTGTACCAATTTGATTGTTGGTAAGAAAGCGTCTGCCGATGGCAGTGTGATGTGTACATATAACTGTGACGGATTCGGTTTTTCAGGATCCTTATTCTATAGTCCGGCGGGACGACATGCCGAAGGTGAACTCATCGCCATCCATGGCTGGGGCCCTTCGCACGAAGGACAATTCGTCAAGCAGGTGCCATATACTTACAATGTGGTTGGCTTGATGAACGAGCGTCAAGTGACCATTGTGGAGACCACTTTCGACGGACGTTTGGAGTTGGTCAACAACGAGGGCTTGCTTGATTATTTCAGCTTGATGCGCTTGGCATTGCAACGTTCGTCCACGGCTCGTGAGGCTATCAAGTGTATGGCAGAGCTGGTGGAGGAATACGGCTATAACAGCAGCGGCGAGACCATCACCGTTTGTGATCCCAACGAAGCTTGGATCATGGAAATCGTTGGCAAAGGTCTGGGTAGAAAAGGTGCCGTTTGGGTGGCTTTACGAATTCCGGATGACTGCATCTGCGCTCATGCTAACCTGAGCCGTATTAGGCAGTTCCCACAAGAAAAGGGGAGGAGCATCAATAGCAAGCAGCTCAATAAGATCGACAAGCCCGAAGTGGAGTGTGTCTACGCATACGACGTTATTTCCTTCGCTCGTGAAAAGGGCTTTTTCAACGGCAAAGATCAAGATTTTTCGTTCCGTGACGCTTATTGCCCCATCGACTTCGAGAACGTGCGCTACGCCGATGCCCGCGTGTGGAGTTTCTTCCGCCATCATTACAGCCATGAGGAGATGGATAAATACCTGCCTTACATCAATGGCGACTTCGAACAATACGATCACCTGCCTTTATGGATCAAACCTGATAAACCGCTTACAATGAGAGATCTGCAGAACGACATGCGTGATCATTTTGAAGGCACCGCCCTTGATATGACCGCTGATATGACCGCGGGTCCTTGGGGAATGCCTATCCGTCCGTTACCCATGCATTTCAAGGACAGCGACAGCATCCCATATTTCCGTGAGCGTCCCATCGCCACCCAGCAAAGTGGCTTCACGATGACCTGCCAGATGCGTTCATGGTTGCCCGACGATGTGGGTGGCGTCACCTGGTTCAACTGCGACGATGCCAACATGGTGGCTTACGTGCCGCTCTATTGCTGCAACACTCAGATGCCTGACGCTTTCAGGCCTGAGAACAACCCTCGCAATGAGTTCAGCGATCAATCTGCTTTCTGGATGAACAACTGGGTGGCCAACATGGTCTATCCCCGTTACTCGATGATGATTGGCGACCTGCGCAAGGCTCAAAATGAGTTGGAGGACTATTACTTCGCCGATCAAGACCAGGTGCTCGATGCCATCAAGGACATGATGCCCGCCGACCGGCAGAGTTACCTCAATAAGAAAAGCATCGCCTACACCGAAAAGATGATGCAACGCTGGGACAAGCTAGCAAAATACCTCATTGTGAAATACAACGATCAGGTCGAGAAACGTACCGACGAGAACGGACAATTGACTCGTTGGGGCTATAATACGCCTGGCTACGACCAACAGTTTATTGATGCTATTGGCAAGTCTACCGGCGACCGTTATCGCCTGAAGGAAGTGATCGATAGGAGGGAGCGGTAAGGAATCTTCCCTAAAGGGGTGTTTTTTTGAAAAAATGCTTATCTTTGCAATTCAAATTTTGAAAACGAATTTAATTTATAATCATCTAAATTGACTTAAAAATGGCTGTAATTCAAATGACTGACGACCGTTTCGAAGAAGTCGTCCTGAAATCAGAACTTCCCGTGATGGTGGACTTTGGCGCTACCTGGTGTGGCCCTTGCAAGAAAGTGGAACCCATCGTTGATGAGATCTCAGAGGAGTATGCCGGCAAGATGATCGCCGTGAAGTGCGACGTTGAGGAATGCCCTGACACCGCTGCCAAGTTCGGTATCATGAACATCCCAACCGTGATCTATTTCAAAGGCGGTCAGCCCGTTGACAAAAACGTTGGCGCAGCCCCCAAGAAGGTTTTCGTTGAAAAGCTGGAAAAACTGTTTTAATTGAATTTTTCGATTGATCGGAATCGGCTTGCCCAGTTCGGGAGCCTTGAATTTTTAGCGCGACAGATTGTGGAGGGCTTCATCACAGGCCTCCACAAGAGTCCGTTTCATGGTTTCTCGGTGGAGTTTGCAGAGCATCGGCTCTACAACACGGGCGAGCCGATTCGTCATATCGACTGGAAGCTTTACGGTCGTACCGAAAAGCTTTTCGTGAAACGCTACGAGGAAGAGACCAACCTCCGTTGCCAGCTGGTGATCGACAAGAGCTCCAGCATGTGTTTCCCGGTGCGGAACAAAATCGATTTAGAGCATCCCAACAAGTTGTTTTTCAGCGTGTATGCCGCAGCCTCGTTGATTGAGCTGATGCGCCGTCAACGCGATGCCGTAGGCTTGGATTTGTTTGACGAGACCCTTGCGTTTCACGAGCCAGCCAAGATGTCGGCAGTTCACAATAAGCTTATTTATAGCGAGCTGGAGAAGCTGATTGACAATTACGACAAAGACCAAAAGAAGACCACTTCAACCGTCCAGTGCCTGCATCAGATTGCCGAGATGACCCACAAGCGTAGCCTGGTGGTGATCTTCACCGATATGCTTGACAGTCTGGAAGACCACAACAAGCTTTTCGAGGCCCTTGAACACCTGAAATACAACAAACACGAGGTCATTTTGTTTCATGTCTATGACGGACAACTGGAGCAGAACCTCGATTTCGAGAACCGCCCGTATCGTTTTGTCGATTTGGAGACGGGCGACACCCTTAAACTGAATCCCGTGGAGGTGCAGGAACGCTACCGTCAGCTGATGGCTGAGCGCAAGGACGACATCCTGAAGCACTGCTACCAATACCAAATCGACTACGTCGAAGCCGACATCAACAAGGACTACAATCAGATCCTTACGAGCTACCTGATCAAGCGGTCGAAGCTGTATTGATTTAGGCACTTGATTCTTCTTGTGTTATTTATGAATCAATAATGTAATAATAATTTTTCTAAATAATACTTGATAATTAATATAAAACTGTTATTTTTGCGAAATAAAGTGGATTGAGAAAACGATAAAAATTCGCAAAAAATCGAATTATTTAAAATCTTTTATTATTTTTGCTCCGTGATAGTAACATTTGACATGGTTTATCTTCAAGAATTATATGAAATAGGGAAGACCAGTGATAAAAAGCACCGTTATCAACCTGATATTGTGAAGCGATACCAACAGAGGATTAAGATTTTGGAGTCGGCTCCTCGGATTGAGACGTTGTTTCAGTTGAATTCGTTGAATTATGAGGTGTTAGAAGGAGATAAGGCTGGGATTTCATCCATACGTGTCAATGATAAATATCGTATTGAGTTCACCGTAAGCTATCAAGAAGAACCTGTCGTGACTATTTGTAATATACTTGAGTTGTCAAACCATTATAAATGACGCTGAAATGATTAAGTTGAAAGATATTGATCCTCAAATGATCGCCAACAATCTGAAACCGTCCGAACCGGTTCACCCAGGGCTTCTATTAAAGGAAGAGATTGAATGTCGTGGTATCACACAGAAGAGTCTGGCAAAACAGATGGGGGTTTCCTATACGGTGCTGAATGAGATCCTCAACGGCAAACGTCCCATTTCGGTGGAATATGCTTTGTATCTTGAGGCAGTGTTAGGAGTGGATGCTCAATTATGGATTCAAATGCAGGCGGATTACAACCTTCAGGTTGCCAAAAGCGATAAAACCATCATGCGTCGCATCAAAGAAATCCGAAAGATGGCGGCGGTATTGTGATTCTCCGAATAATTATTATATTTGCAAACGAATAACCATTTAAACAATCGAACAAAAGAAAAAGATAAACACAAAAGACATATTTTAAGATAGCGTTTGTAGCTGTCCTTGAACACCAAAGTTCCATTTAGTCCCCCGTTTTGGCGGGGCAACATTCCAAGGATAAGTCAACAAATGCCGTATTTGTTACGGCGTGGATGACTTGTTAGGAATGTAGGGCGTGGAACCCCTGGTGTTCAAGCAAGGTTAAATCCACGCTGTTTTTGTTTTGTGTAAATAGTTGAACCATTAAAACAATAGGATCATGAAAGCGATTAAATGTGAAATGTGCGGAAGCAATGACGTAGTCAAGCAAGATGGACTTTTTGTTTGTCAGAATTGTGGCACGAAGTATTCTGTTGAGGAAGCAAAGAAACTAATGATTGAGGGAACTGTGGATGTGAAAGGTACGGTTAAGGTTGATACATCAGATGAGTTGCAGAATTTATATAAATTGGCACGAGCCGCATCCATTGAGAAGAATACCGAGAATGCTGCGAGGTATTATAACCAAATACTTGTTAAAGATCCTGATAGTTGGGAGGCGAATTATTATGCAGTATACTATAAATCTATGAGTTGCAGGCTCGGAGAGATACGAAAAGCGGCAAAAAATTTGGCGAATTGCCTTCCTCGTGTAATGAAATTGGTGAAAGCATACGTAACCGAAGAAGCGGAACAAAAAAGAATAGTTGAAGAAATCTGTGTGAAAAACTGTGAGATTTCGACTATGTTATACGGAGCGGCTACTGAGCATTATAATGGCATTGCAGAATCTATCAAATATGAATACGAAGAGGAGTATATCCATAATGTGATAGAAATTCAGCAAATAATGTATTTTTATGGAGTGGTTCTTGAGAAAGAGTTTAAGGATGCATACATGTCCGTCGCTGTAGAAAGTTGGAAATTTGGAGTGAGAATACATGTGAAACTGTTTAAATACCTTAATTCAGAGGCGCGACAGGAGCAACTGAAAGATTTAGAAAGCGTTGTGGAGAAGATTCAAGAATACGAGCCGACCTATGAAATGCCTGAAATCGATTATGGAAAAAGTAGTTCTGGCTGTTATGTTGCTACGGCAGTATATGGTTCGTACAATTGCCCCGAAGTCTGGACCCTTCGCCGTTTTCGCGACAACACTTTGGACGAGACATGGTATGGCCGTGCTTTCATAAAGACTTATTATGCCATTAGCCCGACATTGGTAAGCTGGTTTGGTAATACCGAATGGTTCAAAAAAATGTGGCGGAAACCATTAGATAGAATGGTGGATTCGCTTCGCAAGAAAGGGGTGGAGTCAACGCCGTATCAGGATAAATATTGAGAAGTACGAATACAAATGCTATTGTGATAGCAGCATGCCAAAGGCACGCAATTTAAGTAACCCCACACTAAGCGTAGCGCAGTGTGGGGTAGGGGGACGCTCCTATCATCTATGGCGTGTCGAAGACATGCTACGGAAACCCAATTGTGGAGATGTAGCGTGCTTTCAGCACGCCTGAGCAGACTCTCATTGTGACACCCCACACTTCGTGCGGGGTTAATAAAATAACGTGCCTCCGGCACGTCAATAAAATAAAAAATCGAGACTAAGAAAAAAAAGCCTATCTTTGCCGCCGATTTGAAAACGAGATTTTTTATTTTATGACAAAAGCATTGAAAATCGTGGTGCTTGCCAAGCAAGTGCCCGATACGAGAAATGTGGGTAAGGACGCCATGACGCCTGAAGGCACCGTGAATCGCGCCGCCCTGCCCGCTATCTTTAACCCTGAGGACCTTAACGCCCTCGAACAGGCGCTTCGTCTGAAGGAACAAAACCCCGGCAGCACCGTCGGCGTGCTCACCATGGGCCCACCCCGTGCCGGCGAAATCATCCGCCAAGGCCTCTTCCGTGGCGCCGACACAGGTTGGCTGCTCACAGACAGACTTTTTGCAGGTGCCGATACCTTAGCTACATCATACGCATTGGCCACCGCCATCAAGAAGATCGGTGATGTGGATATCGTCATCGGAGGCCGTCAGGCTATCGATGGTGACACTGCCCAAGTGGGTCCACAAGTGGCTCAGAAATTAGGCCTCAACCAAGTGACCTACGCTGAGGAAATCCTCAAGATCGAAAATAACATCGCCACCATCCGCCGTCATATTGATGGGGGAGTGGAGACTGTGGAAGTGCCGCTGCCTTGCGTGATTACCGTGAACGGTAGTGCAGCCCCCTGCCGTCCTTGCAACGCCAAGTTGGTGATGAAATACAAGTACGCTATGTGCCCACTTGAAGTGGATGTGAATACTGAAGCCGGAAGACGGAATTCAGAATTGAGCGCTGAGCGTCCTTACCTGAAGCTGAACCAGTGGAGCGTAGCCGACGTGGATGGCGACCCAGAACAGTGTGGTCTCTCAGGAAGCCCCACCAAGGTGAAGACCGTGCAAAACATCGTGTTCCAGGCCAAGGAGAGCAAAACCCTCACTGCCAGCGACGCCGATGTGGAAGGCTTGATTAAAGAATTGTTGGACGAAAAGATTATCGGATAACCATGAACAACGTATTCGTATATATCGAGACCGAAGGCACACAGGTGGCCGAAGTCTCACAGGAGTTGCTCACCAAAGGGCGTAAACTGGCCGACCAACTGGGCGTGGAACTGCACGCTGTTGTGGCTGGCACAGGCATCAAGGGCAAGGTGGAAGACCAGATCCTGCCTTATGGCGTGGATAAGCTGTTCGCTTTCGACGGCGAAGGCCTGTTCCCCTACACCTCAGCACCGCATACCGATATCCTCGTCAACCTCTTCAAGGAAGAACAACCACAGATCTGCTTGATGGGCGCTACCGTCATCGGTCGTGACCTCGGTCCACGCGTCAGTTCTTCACTGACCAGCGGCCTCACCGCCGACTGCACCCAACTCGAGATTGGAGACTTCGACGATATCAAGACCAAGAAACATTACGACAACCTGCTGTATCAAATCCGTCCTGCTTTCGGCGGCAACATCGTGGCGACCATCGTTAACCCTGAACATCGTCCACAGATGGCTACCGTCCGCTCAGGTGTGATGCAGAAGGCTATCTATGAAGGCAAAGCCAAGAACGAGGTTGTTTATCCTGAAGTGAGCAAATACGTGTCACCAGAGGCTTTCGTTGTAAAGGTCCTCGACCACCATGTAGAGGCTGCCAAGCACAACCTGAAAGGCTCACCCATCGTGGTGGCTGGTGGCTACGGCATGGGCTCAAAGGAAGGCTTCGACATGCTGTTTGAACTCGCCAAGGTGCTTCACGGCGAAGTCGGTGCTTCACGTGCCGCCGTCGACGCTGGCTTCTGCGATAGCGATCGCCAGATTGGCCAGACAGGCGTCACCGTACACCCCAAGGTGTACATCGCCTGCGGCATCAGCGGTCAGATCCAGCACATCGCTGGTATGCAGGACTCCAAGATCATCATCTCGGTGAATAGCGATCCCGACGCTCCAATCAACAAAATCGCTGATTATGTGATTGTTGGCACCGTCGAGGAAGTCGTTCCGAAACTGATTAAGTATTACAAACAAAACTCGAAGTAATCATGGCAAACTATTATAACGACAATCCGAACCTCGATTTCTATCTCGATCACCCGCTGATGAAGCGCATCGTCGAGCTGAAGGAACGCAATTTCGCTGACAAGGACACCTACGCTGATGCTCCCGTCGATTACGAAGACGCAATGGAGAACTACCGTCGCGTGTTGGACATCACTGGTGACATCACAGGTAATATCATAGAGCCTAACTCCGAATCCGTTGACCTTGAAGGTCCGCACTTGGAGAACGGTCGCATGATTTATGCCAGCAAGACCAAGGAAAACCTCGATGCCTGCACCAAAGGCGGACTTTGGGGTGTCTCCATGCCACGCCGTTATGGCGGATTGAACCTGCCCATCACCGTGTTCAGCATGCTGAGCGAGATGGTCGCCTCTGCTGATGCCGGTTTCCAGAACATCTGGTCCCTGCAGTCCTGCATCGACACCTTATATGAATTTGGCAACGAGGAGCAGCGCAAGAAATATATCCCACGCGTTTGTGCTGGCGAGACCATGTCCATGGACCTCACCGAGCCCGATGCCGGTTCCGACCTGCAGAGCGTCATGCTGAAAGCCACCTATTCTGAAAAGGATGGTTGCTGGCTGTTGAATGGCGTGAAGCGTTTCATCACCAATGGTGACTCTGACATTCATCTGGTGTTGGCTCGTTCAGAAGAAGGTACTAAAGACGGCCGTGGCCTGTCCATGTTTATCTACGACAAGCGTCAAGGCGGCGTCAATGTGCGTCACATCGAGCATAAACTCGGTATCCACGGTTCTCCTACCTGTGAGTTGACTTATAAGAACGCCAAGGCTGAGCTCTGCGGTGAGACCCGCATGGGCTTGATCCGTTATGTCATGGCCCTGATGAACAGCGCCCGCTTAGGCATCGCTGCTCAGTCTGTTGGTCTTGGTCAAGAGGCTTACAACGAGGCTTTGAGATACGCTGGCGAGCGTCAGCAGTTCCACAAGAGAATCATTGAATTCCCGGCAGTTTACGACATGCTTTCACGTATGAAGGCCAAGATTGACGCTGGTCGTTCCTTGCTTTACATGACTGCCCGTTATGTGGACATCTACAAGTGCTTGGAAGACATCCAGCGTGAGCGTCCTTTGACACCAGAAGAGCGTGCTGAATGTAAGAAATACTCACGTCTCGCTGATGCTTTCACTCCTTTGGCCAAGGGCATGAACTCCGAGTATGCCAACCAGAACGCTTACGATGCCATCAGCATCCACGGCGGTTCAGGCTTCATCATGGAGTACAAGTGCCAGCGCCTCTACCGTGACGCTCGTATCTTCTCCATCTACGAAGGCACGACGCAGTTGCAGGTGGTGGCTGCCATCCGTTATATCACCAATGGCACCTACCTCGCCATCATGAAGGAAATGCTTGAGAACCAAGTTTCTGAGGAATTGAAGCCTCTGCAGAATACGGTGCGTACCCTCGTGGAACTCTATGAACAGAGCATCAACTACGTGAAGGGCGCCAACAACCAGGAGGTTCAGGACTTCTTGGCTCGCCGTCTCTACGACATGACTGGCGACATCATGATGTCGTTGCTCATTCTGGACGACGCAACCCGCGCTCCGCATCTCTTCTCGCGTTCAGCTAACGTCTACGTCCACGCTGCCGAGGAAGACGTCATCGGCAAGAGCGTCTACGTCAAGAACTTCATCGAAGAGGACTTGGTGAATTTTAGGGCTAAGGCACCGGAAGTAACAGAATAAGCTCATGAATGGTTCTTCGAAACCCTCCGAGTTGACTTTAGTTTGTGCGATGCACTATGCCAAGTTGGTGCTTCGCTCGGCTATATTTGTCACTTTGCTGGTGCTATACATTTTGTATAGGACGCGAGGGGGAGAGGACATTGAAAGTGTTCTGGATAGCCGTCCGATGATTCTTTTAGTCGTTTGGACGGTGTTCGTCGTGGAGATGGTGCTGAGGTTCTTCCCGTCGAGATTGGAGAGTCCAGGTTGCCAGAAACAATTCGGGCAAAACTATGTCAAAACGGGCAGGACTGAAATCAAAATCGAGGACAACAACGCTGTCTTTTTGGTCGCTTTGTTGTGGATTTCATTCAATCTCGTTTTTGGCGCTCTTCACATGGCAGGCATTTTTGATGACGGAATCATGATCCTGTTGTGCTCACTATATTCGGTGTGCGACATCATCTGCATCTTGTTTTTCTGTCCATTCCAAACATGGTTCTTGAAAAACAAATGTTGTTCTACCTGTCGCATCTACAACTGGGATTATGCCATGATGTTCACGCCACTGTTCTTTATCGAGAAATCCTATACATGGAGTCTGTTGGCATTGTCGATAGCCCTGTTGGTACGCTGGGAAATTTCCTTTTTCAGACATCCTGAGCGCTTTTCGGAGAACACCAACGGCTATCTTGGATGCCAGAACTGTTCGGAGAAGCTTTGTGTACACAAGAAGCAACTGAATAGGTTATGGAAGGACTTCGCCGATTCCACCAAGAAACGGAACAAGAAGTTAGGATTCTAACAGGTATTTCACCTAACATTAACGCAGCTCTTTTGGGGCTGCGTTTTTTTATTTATCTTTGCTAACCAAACTTTATTGCTATGGAAAACGAACTTAAAAAAATCTACTCAGGCTCAGTCGTTAATGCTGAATTCATTGGAAGTGTTCTTGAACAGAACGATATCCAGTTCCTTATTCGTAATTATCAGGAAGAAAGCCTCGTGGCCGGTTGGGCCGCTGGTACGATCAAAGGCGATGCTTCGGTGTTCGTCTTCGACACGGATTATGAACGTGCCATGTTACTTTTGGATGAGATTGACGAATCGGAAATTGAGGAGGAAGAATAACCACAATAGCTTATTAAATCCCGCTTCCATGAAAACTAAAGCCTTTCTTATCGTATTTGCTTGGCTGATGGCTGGGACGGCTTTCGGACAGCACGTGATCACGTATCAGTCGTACATGCAGGGTGCTGACAGCCATGATACTACTTTTACGCAAGTCCTCGAAAATAGGGGACAGCTGAAGATTGTTTCGCTGAACAACGAGGTGAAGCATCCCATTCCGGGTTACGCCGAGACTGTCACGTGTGTGGACTATGGCATGGATTCAGTGTTCAGCCTGCTGCAATATCCCGATGAACGTTACTATAGCGCTTATCCGCTGAGCGACAATGACGTGGTTTTCAGTAGGGAAGGGGAAGAGAAAGTCCTCGGTTACCCTTGCACGAAATACAAGACCAGCATCAACTCCAATACCATCGAGGTTTGGATGACTGAAAAGCCAGACTTCAATGCTACACCCATGCCGCAGTTGGGTCGTCTTGAGGGCGTGATGGTGCGATGCATGAGAAACGGATCATACGTCACTGATTTGAAGATGGTGAAGAAAGACAGGTCCATTAAGGAGCTGATCCCTACCGACAAAGGCCACCGCATGACTTCCCGTGAGTTGAGCCAACTGCGGAAAGATAAACTCGTCATGCGCATCCCTATCTTTGAAGACGCACAGATTCATTTCGCTGAATATGAACCGCTGACTGGCGACATCCCCTTCGACACTACGATTCATTGCAGCCACGGCACTGTGATCATCAAACGGATGAATCTACCCCGTTTGCCAGAACATTACCAGCTCTTTGCCGAGATCCATCAACGTTCCAATGGCGATGCATACGACCGCTCGGCCTCCGCCTTCGTCATCCCGACGGAGAAGGCTAAAAGCTTCGGCGATGGTCTCATAAAAGGAGTGGAGTCTTTACCTGTGTTTAAGGGTAAGGATGGCAAGGAATACCAAGGCATCAAAGCCGAAAACGATTATCTGCCGCTTGTGGAATTAGTGCGTTTCTTCACTTCGTTTGGCGCGGGATTCTTTAACGAGAAAGTGAAGATTGATGGCCTGGAGTGGACCGATGAGAACTATTACAAGCAGGAAGTTAGTGAGCTGAGAGATCGTCTGCAAGGCGATGTGCTCATTGGCGCTTTCATTGGTAATTATGACCGAGGTGGACATAAGGTGTCTCTTGATCTGGTGGCTTATCCCGATGATTACGAATGGAGTGAGGAGCCTTGTCACCAACATTCCATCCCGCTTTTCAATACCTGCAACGTGATGGAGATGTCGGGGCAGAACTACGGCCGTTTGTTCGCTACCGACAGTTTGGAGGTCGCTTTTGAATTGCCTGAAGATGCCACCAAAGTCCGTCTGCGTTACCTCAGCACGGGCCACGGCGGATGGGGAGGAGGCGATGAGTTCAACCCTAAGGAAAACGTTATTTTCATTGACGGCGAAAGGCGTTTTACCCATACGCCATGGCGTTGCGATTGCGCTACTTTCCGTGACCAGAATCCCGTTTCGGGCAACTTCTGGAATGGCGTCTCATCGTCTGATTACTCACGCTCTGGCTGGTGTCCAGGAACAGCTACCAATCCCGTTTATTTTGACCTCAATGACCTGAAACCAGGGAAACATACGATCCGCATTGCCATTCCTCAGGGGAGAGACGAAGGCGGCAGTTTCAGCCATTGGATGGTCTCTGGGGCGCTTCTATATGAAATCTCCGCAGCGTCGTCGCGTTCGTTTTAAATCTTCAGCTTTAACGAAATTTCCGTTAGGATGTCAGAATGCTTGTAGTTCTCAGAAGGAACTTCGCTTCTATATTCATAGGTGAACGACAGATATAAAAACAACTTTTTGGTGAGTTGTGTCTCTAATCTGGTCTTGCTATTAATGATAAAGTCGCTGAAATTAAGCACTGATGGCTGAAAAAAGGTCTGGTGATGCAGCGTCAGGTTGTTAGCAATCTTCTGCCTGAACTTCGGACGTATTGAGATGCGGTAGTTGTTATTGGGTAGATGCGTTTCGTCGGTGAAGTCAGTCCAATCGTAAACTACAGCCGCACTGATGGAATAGTCATAGACATCAGGCTTGGTGAACAGCCTGAATTTTAATCCTAAAAGGCCACTTACTTTGAAGTCGTAACCTTTGAATTTGTTGGTGAGCATCTCACATGCTAAGAACGGGGAGAATTTCCCGTATTGGAACAAATCCATTTTTACGCTGCCGTTAATCTCGAAATTGTTTGTTTCCCATTTTTTCCCCCCAGCATGTTCATCGATGAGGGCACTAAAGATCAACTTGTAGCGGAAATCAAGCGCAATGATGCTGTCGTTGCGCTTTAAGGTTGCGTCATTGCTGATGTTGCAGTTGTTGACGTTACCCGTGTTGGCTGAAGCTCCCAAGCCGAAGCCGAATTTCCACTTGTTCTCCTGAGCATTCACTTGTGTCAAGCTGAAAGCCAGCAACAAAAACAGGAATAATCTGAGTCTTTTCATGTGTTGTAATTCGATGGTTCAAAAGTACGAAATTCTTTTTAAAATGCCATGAAATCTGATTTTATTGTTATATTTGCCACCTCTTACTAAAAGAAGAAACAATGAAAAAGCTATCATTACTTTTTGGCCTGATGGCCGTGACGGTTCTCGGACTGAATGCCGGTCCTGTTGATCAGCAGAAGGCCCAACAATTAGGAACACGCTTTATGAAAACCACCGCTGTTGCCGAGCGTAATGCCGACATTCAGCTGAATTCGGTTTTTATGGCTGTAGATGATGAACGTGGTGGTGCTGACTACTACGTGTTCAATGTCAAAGGCGGAAACGGTTTTGTGATCGTAGCCGGTGACGACCGCGTGAAGCCTATCTTGGCCTATTCCACCAAGGGTTCGTTCGACCCTCAGGATGTGGCTGAAGGCTTCGAGTTTACACTGAATAGCTTCCGTAAGGAGATTCAGTATGTTCGTGAACACAATATGGTTGCTACACCAGATATCATTGCCGAATGGCGTTCGGTTTCCGAGACAGGCAGCCTCAATCGTGGCGGTCAGACCCGCGCGGTGGTGGGCCCGCTGTGCCAGACGATATGGCACCAGAATTACCCTTACAACAGCCAATGTCCTGAAGACGAATTAGGTCATGGCGGCCATGTGTATGCCGGTTGCGTTGCCACTGCCATGGGCCAGGTGATGAAATTCTGGGACAATCCGACGCGCGGCACGGGTTCGTATACCTATAATCCTGAAGGTTATCCCCAACAGACCGCCAATTTCGGCGAAACTGACTATCACTTTGAGCTGATGCCATTGGCCATCGACTCGACCAGCACCGACGAGGAGGTGTTCTATATCGCCCAGTTCCTGCACCATTGCGGTATTGCTGTGGATATGCAATACGGCAACGATGGTAGCGGTGCTTATTCGGAAGATGTTCCTCCCGCGTTGCGCAGTTATTTCGGTTACACCTGTGACGACCACCTCACCAACTATGGTGGCTGGTGGCCGGGTTATGGCTACGATAACGAGGAATGGGCTCAGATGTTGAAAGATGGTGGTCTCGACGAGAACTTGCCTTTGTATTATAGCGGATCCGATGATGGCGGCGCTGGCGGTCACGCCTTTGTGTGCGACGGCTATGATGAGAATGACTATTTCCACTTCAACTGGGGCTGGAGTGGCCGCGACGATGCTTGGTGCCCGATTGGCGCACTCAACACCACGAAGTATGCCTTTAACACGTTTAACGGATTCACTGGACATATCATTCCCAATTCGTCTGAATATCTCAATCGTCCTGAAGCCATCACTGATTTCATTGTCACTGAAAACAATGCGGAAAGTGTGACACTCAGCTGGACGAACCCCTCAAACACTTTGAATGGTGATCCGCTGGGTGCATTTACCATCACCGCTTATCGTGACACCGAAGTGATATTCACCACCAATGGCGAAAAGGGCATTGCAATGGAATATGTCGACAATAACCTCAATCCTGGACTTTACAGGTATTCGGTGATTGCCGAGAACGAAACTGGTTTCAGCAAGAGAAGCTATTTCAGCATTTTGGTCGGCGAGAAATGCGACATCACCTTCGTGCTTTATGACGAGGGCGGCGACGGCTGGAAAGGCGCTGCCATCAGCGTGACTTCCGAAGCTGCTAACGGACAACGTATTGCGGTCATCAACATGGAAGAAGGCTCGGAAAAGACTGTCACGGTGCCGCTGTTGAGAGGTAATATCGACTTTATCTGGAATCATGGCTGGTATCATACTTCAGAGGGATATGACACTGACTATGAGTGCTCTTTCACCATCCTTGATGATCAAGGCAATGTGCTCTTCGAGTCAGATGAGCTTGAAGATGGCGCTTTCATGACCTACGACAATAACTGCGAACACGTTGGAATGCCTGAAGTTACAACTGCGAAGGACATCCGCGTCTATCCTAATCCTTCGGATGGCGTTGTCACCGTGGAGGGAACAGGTCGTCTCACCGTGCTGAACACACTCGGACAGATCGTTAAGGAACTCGACATCGAAGGCCAGACGACGATGAAACTCCCAAGAGGTATGTACTTTGTACGCCTCAATGGTGCTACCCAGAAAGTCGTGGTGAGATAAAAATCACAGTTTAACGATCTTTTTCATGATCACCCTGTCAGTGGTGGTGATCTTGATCAGGAAGGTCCCGTTCTTCAAGCCATGTAGCTGAAGGACGGGGCTTTCTGTATTGATGCTTTTCAATACGCTGCCGTTCATAGAATAGATCTCAATCCGCTTCATGCCCTCGCATTGGATGGTGAAATCGCCTGTGCTGGGATTGGGGTAGACGAGGGCTTGCTGAGCAGAGGATTTGCCGACCGCTTCAAACTCAATAGCATTGACGGCAGCCAAAGCGTCGATGCGGCCCGATCCGAAGTCGTTGCTCTTGTGGGTGGACAAAGGCACAGCCGTTCTCTCCAGGATCTCGTCGATCTGGTCAGGGGTTAACTCGGGGTTCTTGGAGAGCATCAACGCTATCGTGCCTGCTACGCAGGGCGTTGCCATCGAGGTGCCGCTTTTGAGGCAATAACCGTTGGTGGTGTTGTAATCCAACGACTTGATATTCACGCCAGGAGCGCAGACATCGGGACGGATTAGGCCAATAGTTGTAGAACTACCGCTGGAGTAAGGGTAGTCGTTGTACTGTGCTACGTCGGTCCATAACGAGGGACCTTCCGAGGAGGTCGGTGAAAGGGCGTCGTTGAAATCGACAGCGCCAACGCAAATGACACAACTGGTACCTCCGGGGTTGACCAGCTGGTCTTCATGCAGATGGGGTGGAGGGCAGTCGCCAGGCGACCAGATATTATATGGTACTGGAGCCAACATCTGTATCTGACGTGAGTTGCCGGCGCACACTGCAGCTACCACGCCAGCAGCCAAGGTGTTATCACAGGCTTGTCGCGCCATCAGCTTGACGCTGGTGTTTGGCAGCGGTTGCCCGAGCGACATATTTAGCACGTCGGCGCCATGTTCAACGGCAAACTGCATCGCCTCGACCCACATGGTGGGCTCGGTGAGGTTGTCTTCGCCATGGAAAACCTTCAAGACCATGATTTCAGCATCGGGAGCGACGCCGGTCTGCGTGCCTGAAAAGCCAGTCCCCACTATGGTTCCGGCTACATGGGTGCCGTGGCCCTGTGTGTCTGACGGATCGTTGTCATGTGAATAGAAGTCGTAGCCATGGTTGGGGTATTCCGAACCTCCATCCCAAAGACGGCCCTGTAAGTCAGCATGGTCGAGACGAGCGCCTGTGTCGATGAGACCGACAAGCACGCCTTGCCCTCTATAGCCTTGTTCCCAAACTATATTGGCATTCACTTTCAGCAGGTTTTCCGCAATCTCGCGGCCATCGCCTCGGGCGGCGGGGGAGGTGGGCTCGTCGAAAAGGTAAGGTGTTGGCTCACAAGTGTAAATGGTCATGATGTCGAGACGATCCTGAAGGCTAATAAGAGCTTCTTGAGTGGCGTAGCAACTAATGGAATTGACGATCCACAAAGGACGAATCTCCGATACGAGGCCGTTTTGCTCCATCTCATTAAGCAATGCTATCAAGTCCTGTTGCGACGCTTCCGCTTGGCTTTTCAAGGTTTTGACGACATAGTCGCGTCGTGCCGCTTTGCTGGGCAGCCAGCTGGCATCTCGGCTTAAGGCTACGGGGTTGGATTGTTCCTTTAGTATGATATTGATCTTGGTTTTTGGAGCTGGATCCGCGAATCCCAAATTGTAAAATAATACCATCAATACTGCAATTATTAGGTTTTTCTTCATAACTTATAACTTTTATCTATTATCTATTATCTATTATCTTTCACCTCTCATCTTTCCTTGCCAAGTGTCACGCTCTTCCATCCTCTTCTCGATGCGGCTTAAGACCTCGTCGTAACGCAACTTCATCCAAGGTTCAGAGACGAGATAACGTGGTGGCACCTCGCCAGCAAAACGTTCAATAACCAACTCGGGATTGAGCCGCTCGGCAAAGTCGATGACGAAGTCGATATACTCGTCTAACTCAAACAAATGAAAGGCTTCAGGATGCTGCTGAAATTCTTCGGCCATCTTGGTGCCTTTGAAGATCTGTAGCTGGTGGAACTTGACCGTAGTTAAAGGCAGTTGTGAAATGATGTTGGCGGCATCAAGCATCATGGCTTTGGTCTCGCCGGGGAGCCCGAAGATGAAGTGTCCACCACAAGGGATGTCGTGTTCGGCGGTCATGCGGATGGCTCGCTCGGCTGTGGCGAAGTCGTGGCCACGGTTGACATGCTTCAGGGTCTCGTCGTAAACGCTCTCCACGCCGTATTCCAGCATCACGTAATGGGTCTTTTGGATTTCGTTGAGATAGTGGAGTAGGGGCTCGTCAACCAAATCGGGGCGGGTGCCGATGACGATACCCACCACCGAGGGAACGTCAAGCGCTTGCTGATAGATCTGTTTCAGCTCCTCCAGTGGCTTGTAGGTGTTGGAATAAGGCTGGAAATAAGCAAGGTATTGGCTCGCTCTCCGATAACGCCGTTGGTGAAACTCGATACCTTCCTCAATCTGCTGGCGGATGCTTTTCTCTGGTCGGCAGTAGGAGGGGTTGAAGGCCTCGTTGCTGCAGAAGGTGCAGCCGCCGGTGCTCAGTTTTCCGTCGCGGTTGGGGCAGCTGAAGCCTGCGTCGATACTGAGTTTCTGCACACGGGAGCCGAACAGCGACTTGAAGTAATTATAATAGGAGTTGAAACGGCGATTCATGGGGCAAAGATAAGGATTTATTTTATTGGGATTACTTCGTGATCCCTCTCCGCTCGCCGCGGGGGCCCTTGCGTTGGTGGGGAGCTGTCTGGTCGGAGCCCAGCTATTGGCTTTTGTGTTCCCCAGCTGGTCCGAAAGCTCGCTTTCGTCCCATCTGGAAAACACAAAAGCCAGGCAGCTTCGCTGCCCGGCTCCCCACCAACGCGGAAAGAAAGGGATTCGAACCCTTGGAACGCAAAGCGTTCAACGGTTTTCGAGACCGCCCCGATCGACCACTCCGGCATCTTTCCTAAGGTCAAAAATAAAAGCGACCTGCGTCGCTTTACTTGGCGGAGACAGAGGGATTCGAACCCCCGAAACCTTTCGGTTTAACGGTTTTCAAGACCGCCGCTATCGACCACTCAGCCATATCTCCGCTGCAAAAGTACAACTTTTTACTTTCCCACAAGCATTTTGAGCAAAAAAAAATTTTTTTGTTTAATTTTGCAGCATCAAAACTACTAATTATGAAAAAACTAGTCCTCTTTTTTGCCCTTTTGACCATCACCGCAACGGGCATGGCCCAGAAAAAAGCCATCCAGTCCGTGCTGTCATACACCACCTTCAACGTGCCGGGCGACAAACCCTATATCGAGACCGCTCTCGCCTTCGATTGCTCCAGCCTTGTGTATAAAGAGATTGAAACTCTTAGATATCAAGCCACCGTTGAAATCCAAATCATCTTCAAACAGGGTGAAAAAGTGTGCAACTTCTCCAAGATCGCCCTCGATAGCCCCGTGACCGCCGATACCTCGCTGATCATCGGCGCCTTCATCGATCAACAGCGCTTCGCTCTCGACAATGGCGAATACCTGATGGAGATTACCGTCAAGGATCAGAATAATCTCAATCAAATCCCCTTTACGACTGAACAAACCGTCGTGATCAACTATCCGGCTGACCAGCCTGCAGTTTCAGACATCCTGCTGGTCGACACCTATAATAAAACGACGACCCCTTCAGAGTTCTCGAAAAACGGCTATGACCTCATTCCACGAATCTATTCCTTCTATTTGGCAAACGCAAAATCACTTACGTTCTACACCGAATTATATAACATCGACAAAGTCTATCCCGCCGAAGGCAAATATCTGGTGAATTACTACATCAAGTCGTACGAGTCATCCAAAAAGATGAAGGGCTTCGACTTTGTGAAGCGCATGGATGTCAGCAATGTCAACGTGTTGCTCAACACCATCGATATCAGTGAACTGCCATCAGGCAACTACTACCTTGTAGTGGAGATGCGTGATAGAGACAATAAACTGTTGGCTTCAAACAGCGCCTTTATCCAGCGCTACAATCCCGGCTGTGAGGTCGAAATGGATAATCTCGCTGCCATCGATGTCAACAATACCTTCACTTCGGAAATCAATAACCTGGACACCATCCGCGAGTATCTTCGCTGCCTGTTCCCCCGTTGCTCCGAGGCTGAATACAATTACATCGAGAATCTGGTGAAGACTGATGACCTGAAGACCATGCAACAGTTCCTCTACACCTTCTGGTCAACACGCGCGCCGCTTACTCCTCGTGATGCTTGGCAGGAATACTACGCACAAGTCCAGAGAGTCAATGCATCCTATACCACCAGAAACAAGAAGGGCTATCTGACCGACCGCGGCTACATGTATCTGAAATATGGCACACCCGACAAGATTTGCGAAGAGCCGTTCGAGCCAGGCGCCTATCCATATGAGATTTGGCACTACTACGAGGTGGCTGGTCAACGCAACAAGCATTGCGTGTTCATGTCACAGGATATGGTCACCAACGACTACCAGCTGATCCATTCAGACATCATCGGTGAGGTAAACAATCCCCGTTGGCAGATGATGATCTATTCCCGCTTCTACGGACCAGACTACACAGGCGATATCATCGACCAGACCGAGGCTCCCGGTGCATGGGGTACTCGCGCTGGCGACCTCTATAGAAATCCAAGATAAACGATGACAAAACTCGGATTTCATATTGTAAGACTATGGATGGCATTCCTTTCAATCCATCCATTTTGGCTTCTTTATCTGAAGTCTGATTGCTACTTTTTTTTGATCTATCATCTGTTGCGCTATCGCCGCAAGGTGGTTAGAGAAAATCTGTTACGCTCTTTCCCCGAGAAAGATGCAAGGGAAATCAAAAGCATTGAGCGCCGCTTCTACCATAACCTCTGCGACTTGTTTGTGGAAGCCCCGAAGATGATGCGTATGGGCCCTCATGGCTATCAAAGCCGCATTACCATTACCAATTTGGAACTGGTGCAACAGCTTTATGAGCAAGGTAGGAATGTGTTTTATGCCCTTCCGCATTCAGGCAACTGGGAATGGTTTGGCAAGATGATTCCTCAGCTCACTCCACATAAGGGCATGGCAGTATATAAGATGGTGGAAAATCCCGTCTTTGAGATGCTGATGCTTTATCTTCGCACTTGCAATTGTGAGTTGGAGATGGTAGAGTCGAAAACGGTGATGCGCCGATTGATTGAGTTGCACGACAGCAAGAATGGCGTGCTGATGATGGCCGATCAAACCTCGTTTGGCTTGCCACAAGACTATTGGACGGAATTCCTGCATCAGGATACTTGCTGGTTTACAGGTATCGAACGCCTTGCTAAGAAACTGGACTATACCATCGTGTTTGTCGACATGAGACGGACGGGCAGAGGACGCTATGAGGTGAGTTTTGATCTGATTGTCGACAATCCTAAGGAGATGAAAGACGGTGAGATCATGGAACGCTATGTGCGTAGCGTGGAACGTTTCATCCAATCCAATCCTGACAACTGGCTGTGGTCGCACCGCCGTTGGAAACACAGCAGGAATCAACAGGCATGAAAAAGGTTGCGGTTGTCATATTGAATTATAATGGCAAGAAGTTCCTTGAAGAGTTTCTACCCAACGTCATTGAGAACACCAATGCCGGCTTGGCCGACATCGTGGTTGCCGACAATGCTTCCACGGATGGCTCGGCCGATTTCATGCGTGAACGCTTTCCTGAGATTAGACTCATCGAGAATGGCTTCAATGGAGGTTTTGCTACAGGTTATAATCTGGCGCTTAGGCAAATTGAAGCTGAATACTTCGTGCTGTTGAACTCCGATATTGAAGTGACACCGCATTGGATTGAGCCCGTCGTTGAAATGATGGATGCCGATAAAAACATCGCCGCTTGCCAGCCGAAGATCCTTTCCTATTATGAGAAGCTGAAGTTCGAGTACGCGGGCGCTTCAGGCGGTTTCATCGATAGGTATGGCTATCCGTTCTGTAGGGGACGGCTTTTCCAGAATTTAGAAGAAGACCTCGGCCAGTACGATGACGCCTGTGAGGTGTTCTGGGCTACTGGCGCCTGCATGTTTGTCCGTGCCGACCTGTATCTCAAGTATGGTGGCCTCGACGATTCATTTTTCGCCCACATGGAGGAGATCGACTTCTGTTGGAGGATGAAGAACTTGGGCTATTCGATCTATTGCTGCCCACAGTCGAAGGTGTATCATATCGGAGGAGGTACCTTGCCCAAGAGCTCGTCACGCAAGACCTACCTGAATTTCAGGAATAATCTATCGTTGATCTATAAAAATTTACCTTCGAAACACGTGTTTTGGATTGTGGCCTACCGCATTCTTCTCGATTGGGTGGCAGCAATCAAGTTCCTGTTTGGCGGTGGTCTGAAGGACTTCTGGGCGGTCATTCGGGCGCATTTCGCTTTCTACAAGCGCATTCCCACACTGCGCAAGTTCCGTAGGGAACACCCGAGTTGTCAGGTGAGCATGATGTATATGGAAAATATCGTTTTCGATAGCTTCTTGAAAGGGGTAAAGCGTTATTCCGACTTAGATCCCAAGAAGTTCTTTAACGCCTAAGGCATAGCCTTCCAATCCGTATCCAGAGAAACATTTTTTGCAGGCTTCGGCGGTATAGGAATGACGCCGATAGGCCTCTCGCTGGCTGATGTCGGAGATGTGTACCTCCACCACGGGAACGTTGATGGCCCTGATGCAGTCGGCCAAAGCGATGGAAGTGTGGGCGTATCCTCCTGGGTTTATGACCACGCCATCGTAATTGCCATCAGCTTCCTGAAGCTTATCGATCAAGCAACCCTCATGGTTCGATTGGTAGTAATCCAGCTGTACATCAGGGAATTCAGCCTTTAAGGTGTTCAGATAGGTATCGAATGAAACACGACCGTAAATCTCAGGTTCGCGACGACCTAAAAGGTTGAGATTGGGACCGTTAATGATGATTATTTTTTTCATAATGCAAAAGTAGTGATTATTTTTCTTATATTTGGAGCAAAATTAATGATATGAAAAGAATTGCTATCGGTAACACAGGCCTGAAGGTGAACAAAAACGGCTTCGGAGCGCTGCCCATCCAACGTATCACAATGAAGGAAGCAGTCTATCTGCTGCAGAAAGCCTACGACAACGGCATTGATTTTTACGACACCGCACGTTTTTATACAGATAGTGAGGTGAAGATCGGGGAGGCCCTCTCGGACCGTCGCGACAAGATTGTGATTGCCTCAAAGACTGGTGCCACCACGGTGGAGGAGTTTTGGCAACAGCTGCATACCACGCTGACCAACCTTAAGACCGATTACCTCGACATCTATCAATTCCACAATCCTGATTATTGTCCCAAGCCTGACGACAAGGCGGGTTTGTACGATGCCATCAAAGTGGCTCAACGTCAGGGCAAGGTAAGGTTTATCGGTATCAGCAACCATAGGAAGTGGGTGGCTGAGGAGGCCATTGAATCTGGCTTGTATGACACCTTGCAGTATCCATTTTCATATCTTTCTGACGATAGGGATCTGGCCCTGGTGGAGGCGACTCGCCAAAAGGGCATGGGCTTTATCTGTATGAAAGCGCTTGCTGGAGGCCTGATCACCGACTCGGCCTTGGCCTACGCTTTCTTGGATCAGTATGACCATGCTTTGCCCATCTGGGGTATCCAACGGGAAAGCGAATTGGATGAATTCCTCTCGTACCAGACCAAGGCACCGGTGATGACAGCGGAACGTTGGAAGAAAGTGGAGGAGGAGCGCAAGAGTCTTTCGGGCGACTTCTGCCGTGGATGTGGCTATTGCATGCCATGTACGGTGGACATCCAGATCAATGACTGCAACCGCATGAGTCTCTTCCTGCGCCGTGCTCCGCTGAGCGTCTATCTCACCGAGGAATGGGCCGAGAAGATGAAGGTGATCGAGCAATGCGTCGACTGTGGCGTTTGCAAGCAACGTTGCCCTTACGGTCTTGATATCCCGAATCTTCTGAAAAGAAATTACGAAGATTTCCAAGAATTTTGGAACAATAAGAAATAAAAATACTATTTTTGCAACCGATATGTGGTGTCCGAAGAGGACTCAATAGGGAATCGGGTGTGAATCCCGGACAGTTCCCGCTGCTGTGTCGGTTGGACGCTTGCCACTATGCCACTGTTGGACGCTCTGTTTGATGGGAAGGCGGCAAGTTGAGACCCAAGTCAGAAGACCTGCCTCATGTCAGAAAAACAAGGCTTTCGGGATAAGAGCTGGGTCGCATATTTTATAATAGGTATCCAACCCTATCCTTGAAGTTTTGGAGGACTTTGACAATTATTAACCTTTAAAACTTATGCGTATGCGTATTAAAAACTTTACCCTTTTGTTCCTTATGGGAATTTTTGGTCTTTTCACGACCAACCTTTTTGCTCAAGAAGATGCAACAATCGATCCTTCACAGATTAAATTCTGGATTGGTGAAGGCGATAGTGAAGTAGTGTTCATTGTCAACTGGGCAGAGCCCGACACCGCCTTGGCTTGGGGCTATCGTTTTATGGCCGAAGATGTCACTTTAAAGACTATTATGGATGACATCGCAGCAGCTGACTATCGTTTCAGCTATGAAGGCGGCGCTTTTATTAACGACCTGCATTTCAATGATGGTGTTCTCGATCTGAGTCTCGTAGAAACGGGATGGCTTACCTATCTGATCAATGGCAATTCCACATGGGATACTTACGATGTTGCTACAGTCGCAAATGGTGAATATGTGAAAATAGGTGACACACATTGTGGAACCATGGTGGATCCTGACAACTGGATTTATGTCTATGAAAAAGAAGTCGCCCCTGTTTACGCTCTTGGCGAAGAGGCTAAAATCGACCCATCAGAAATCCTTTACTGGATTGGCGAAGGCGAAAATGAAGTGGTCTTTGCCGTCAACTTCGCAGAACCTGAAGATGTTTGCTTCGCTTGGGGTTACAGATTCGCTGCTGAAAGCGTCACAGTTAAAGAGATGATGGAAGCTATGGCCGAGGTTGACCTCCGCTTCACTTTTAATGACACACCGTCATCCTGGGGTGGCTATATGCTTACCGACCTCACCTTCAACAATGGTGAAATCCAATATGTACTTAATGGATACAACGCCATGTACAATGTGAACGGTGTGCAGTCATGGTACACTTATGATGAGCAAACTGTTGTCAATGGCGATTTTGTGAAATGGGGTGACTATACTATCGGTACAGAGATCGCTCCTTGGGTTTACGTTTGGGAAACCCCGGTTCAGCCTGTTTCAGTATATACAAGTGTTAGCGAGAATGAGGCTTCAACAGTTTCAATCTATCCTAACCCCGCTTCAGAGACATTGTATGTCAACGTTGAAAACATGCAGCGCGTCGAGATTTACGACATGACTGGCCGTAACGTGTTGAATTCAACCATGTCAGTTGTCGACCTGAGAGGTTTGGAATCCGGCATTTACTTCGTTACCGTGAGAACCGCTAACGCAGCCAAGACAACCAAACTCATTGTGAAATGAGAAAGCTTTTAGTTGTCTTATTGATGGCAATGATGCCAGGTTTTGCCTTAGCGCAGCTTGCTCCTTTTGCGCCTGCACAAGACCAGCCTGGCACCACTGCCATGCATGCCGACTCGTCCGCATTTGTTGGATGGGCTACAGGCTGTGTGGCTGAGCCAGGGCCGATGAATATCTCAAACCCTAGCGCAGGCGTGGCAGGAGCCGGTTATCCCCAGGAGAATGCCATTGGAGTGCCAGACGGCACCTATGGCGTAACATGCCTCGGTGACGGTGGCTATGCCACTTTGACGTTCGCTTCGCCGATCTGCAATCGTGAGGGTCCTGATTTCGCCGTGTTTGAGAACGGTTTCAAGAGCGGCAACCTGTGGTTCCTTGAAATTGCTTTTGTGGAGGTCAGCTCCGATGGAGAGAATTTCTTCCGTTTCCCTGCAGTCACATGCGTGCAATACGAGACACAGCTTGGCGGCTTCGCTACCATGGATCCCGCCTATATTCATAACTTCGCGGGCAAATATGGTGCTTTCTATGGCACACCGTTCGACCTTGATGAGGTTCTGGATGATCCGCTTCTCGACAAAGAGAATATCACTCACGTCCGCGTCGTTGACGTTGTCGGTAGTATTGACCCAGAATATGCTACTTACGATTCTCAGGGACATCCAGTCAATGATCCATGGCCTACGCCATTCGCTTCAAGCGGCTTCGACCTCGATGCAGTCGGCGTCATTCACGACATCGCTCATTATCCCACACCTCCAACACCACCGCAGCCACAAACTGTGACGGAAAACAACAAGACAGTCCTTTCACTGTATCCCAATCCAGCTGATTCCTATACCATGCTTCAAGTTGAAACTGAAGCAATGGTGACTATCGTCGATATTCAAGGCAGGGTGATTAATACCTTTGCTGTCAATGGCAATGAACTTGTCCGTATCGAGACTTCCGGCTACAAATCCGGTATCTATTTCGTGACCGTCAGCAATGACGTTTCACGTCAGACGACCAAGCTCTTTGTGAAATGATAAACAAATCTTATCCATATTTTTAGTTGTTCTCCCGCTGCTGTCGGTGGTGCTTGCGCCACCGGCGGGGCAGGAGGGTTTACAAAGAAAAAACTAAGCAATGAAAAAACTAAACGTACTCTTATCTTGCATGGCTTTGTTCTTCATGTTCGCATGCAAGCCCGACGAGCCCGTTGTGCCTGATGATCCTCAGCCGAACCCTCATGACAGTGTTCCAGCAGCTACTATAGGAAGTGTACTGGTTCTCAACGAGGGTACTTTTACCTATGCGAACTCGTCATTGACTTATTATAACCCTGAAAAGGATTCAGTGGCGAATTACGTCTTTTTCAACGCTAACGGCGCGCCTATCGGCGATGTCGGACAAAGTCTGGCACTGATAGAGGACCAACTTTTCATCGTGGTGAACAACAGCAATTACATCTATAAAGTGGATGCCAACACTTTCAAGTGCGATCTTGAAAATCCCTATCAGATCACGGATTTCTATTCACCGCGTTACATGCTCCCAGTGGCACCCGACAAGGCCTATGTCAGCGATATTATCGGTACGGATCTCTGGATTATCAATCCACAGACCATGACCCATACCGGTACCATCCCAATGGGTAAATCCACTGAGAATATGGTGATGGTGGGTAATGAGGTCTACGTGTCCAACTGGTCGAAATACTACGTTGAAGGCATGGAAAACAACACCGTACAGGTGGTAGATGCCAACACGGATACCAAGATTGCTGAAATCACTGTGGGTAAGGAGCCTAACATCATGGTTGTCGACAAGAACAACAAGGTGTGGGTGCTTTGCGAGGGCGCTATGTGGGATGCCGATCCTGGACAGCCGGAACTTTGGAAGATTGACCCGGTCACGAAACAAGCTACCTTGATGGCTTCGTATACGGAAACCACTTTAAACCTGGCTATTGATCCAACGGGAAGTTACCTATATTATGTCCGTGGCGGCGATTGGAGCACCAGCGGTGACTTGCATCGCGTCAGCATCGACAACCCGACGGAGGAGGATAGCTTCGTGATCCCTTCAGAAGGTAGGATGTTCTACAAGGTGTTTGTGAATCCCAACAATGGCGACATTTATATGTCGGATTCCAAAAACTATGTGGTTGATGGCACCGTGTATCGCTATGCTTCGGATGGCACATTACTGAAATCATTTGATGCAGGCATTTGTCCCGCGTTTATGTTGTTCTATTGATATGAAAAAGATCTGCCCCAAATGCGGTAAAGAGTTCGAGTGCGTTCACTCGGTGGACTGCTGGTGTGTCAAGGTCAAGCTGACCGACGAAGCCAAGCAAAAATTAAAGATTTACAACGATTGTCTATGCAAGGAATGTCTCGAAAGTTTTGCCAAATCCTGATGTCTCTGATGCTCACGGTGCTGTTGTTGGCATCGTGCGCATCGAAGACGGTGCGGGAACAAACTACACAAGCGCAAGGTGAAAACCTCATGCGCTATGCCCGTAATATAGCTGTGTATGAGTCCGATTCGGGCTATCTGATGAAGGTTAGCAATCCTTGGGATACGGCTGTGCTGTTAAGCACCCATTTCATTCCGAAGGAAGGCTTCGGATCGGTGATCTGTTTCTCTTCAACCCAATGGTCGGTCTTTCTTGAGTTAGGCGAGATCGACCGGGTGAAAGGGCTTCTGGAAGGCCGTTATGTGCATGACCAGCGGATGAAAGACCTTCTCGCTGATGGCGCGGTGAAAGACGTTGGCACCGAGACGGCCAAAAACATCGAGTTGATGATTCAGATGCATCCCGATGTCATCCTTTATTCACCTTATTTTGACGGCAACCAAGATAATCTTAAAGTGACGGGGGCGATGCTGTTTCCTTTTGCCGATTATCTGGAAACTACGCCTTTGGGTCGTGCGGAATGGATTCGTATCGTGGGCATGATGACTGGTCGTCGCGAGGATGCAGACGCCTGGTTTAACGATATCGAGGCTCGATACGATGCCTTGAAAGACCTCTGTGCTGAGGTAGAGACACGTCCCACGGTGTTCTCCGACTTGGCCTTCAATGGCCAATGGTATGTTGCCGGTGGACAAAGCTATATCGCACAATTGTTCAAGGACGCAGGCGCTGATTATATCTGGAAGGACGATCCTTCTACAGCCAGTTTCCCGCTCGATTCAGAGACGATCTTAGCCAAAGCCAAGCATGCTGATTTCTGGCGTGTCGCCAATTCATCGTCTCTCCCGATGACCTACGAGTCGTTGAAGCGTGAAAACGCCGTGTATGCGCTTTTTGACGCCTATAAAAACCATAATATCCTGGTTTGCGATATTCAGGAGACTGGTTATTTCGAGAAATCACAAATTGAGCCTGACATCCTTCTGGCTGACTTCATCTCCATCTTCCATCCTGAGGTGATGGCTGCTTATCAGCCTGATTACCAGCAGAAGTACTATCACTTGATGGAGTGAGTCATTTCCCGTTTTTATTCATGAACTTCTCGCTATCCACTACGAAGCGCTCGTGAGTGCCTTCGCCAATGAGGGTGTCGCCATCGAAGCACTGAACCTCAAAGACCAGACGCTTGCGGTCTACATCAATGAGTTTTGAGTCACAGCGGATCAAAGCCCCAACGGGACTGGCTTTCAGATGCTTGATGTTGACGGAGATGCCCACGGTGGTGTTGCTTTCGCCAATCTTTGAGTTGACGCTCTCTAAGCAGGTCTTCTCCATCAAGGCAATCATGGCGGGAGTGGCAAAAACCTCCAATGAGCCGGAACCGTATACGGCCGCAGTATCTTTATGTTCAACCACCAGCGTCTCGCTGTGGCAAAGTCCTATCAATGAATTGTATTCCATGTGTATCTAGTTGATAATTATTGTTCTTTGTTTGTAACAGGGACCACTTGAACGGTGTCGCCCAAATATACCAAATAGGCTTCAATGCGCTTGTCCTTCATCTTTTTCAGAACAGTCATGTATTGTCGTAACTGCTTGTGGTGTTCTTCGCTGTGCTGTCCAGTCTTGTAATCCAGCAGGATGATTTTGTCGGGAAGCTCGGCATAGCGATCGGGACGGACTATTTCGTGTTGGCTCGTTAAGATATCACACTCGTTCTTCGTCTTGGCTTGATCAGTGAAAGCCTCATAAATAGCGGGGTGGAGGACCATCTGTTCGAAAAGCCCATATAGCATCGAAGCTGTTTTTGAATCGATGACACCAGCGTCAATGTAAGGGCTCAACACATGATCGATATCCTTGGCATCCTTCACTTCCGACAAGATTTGGTGTACGAACTCGCCCCATTCCACAGGGCTCATCTTATCGTCAGGATTGGCCCAAAACATGCTTGGATTGGGATCGATGGTGATCTTGCTGAACCAGTCGCCTGATGCCGATTCGGTGAACACATCCTTTACTACGGGATGGTCTTTTTTGAGCTCTACTTTCTTTGATTCAGGGTCACCGTAGGAGTCCGGATGCTCTTTGAGAAAGGCGTTGAGCGGACTCTTGCTTTCGTCCTTGGATTGATAGGCAAGGATATGCAGCCTTTGCACGGCTCGGGTGAAAGCCACATAATTGAGGTTCATATTGTCGAGCCGTACCTTGTCGTTCTCTTGTTCGGCCAGTTGAGCTGCCTGTGGCGACCATGTAGCACTGTCCTTGGTGATGGTGAACTGCACCTTGTCGATGTTGGGAATGAACTCAAATCCTAAAGCCTCTGGTGAGATCCATAAAGAACTGGACTTTTTGTCGTCGAGATTGTCCACCAAGAACGGATAAATAACTACATTGAACTCTAAGCCCTTGGACTTGTGGATGGTCATGATGTTGACAGCGTCGGCATTGCCACAGATCACTGAAAGTTTGTCTTTCTTCTTTTCCCAGTATTCCAAGAAACTGCCTATGCCGGATTCGTCTGATGCCTGCCATTTGTAGACTACGTCGAGCAGGAAGTTGAGGAAGGAATCGCCTACCGTGTTGAAGCCGTAAAGCCGCATGAGGGCTGAGCAGAGGTCGTAAAGGCTATATGACTTGGACAGCAATGATTTGAGTGCCTTAGGTTCCAACCCCATAGTGCTTTCAATGTCGGTTTCTCCTTTAGCGATGCTGTTGGCATGGTCGAAGATGCCGTCCACGATGCCGTTGAAATCCTTTTGGTGTGTGGCATTCCAGAAATAGAGTACCGAGGCGATCACAGCGGCGTTGTCGTCATGAATCAAATAGTCAAGCGTGCTGATGATGAGTTGCACCTTGTCGGATGACTTCAGCAGGATGGACTCGGCGGAGACGACATCAATGCCGTTTTCGTTCAGATAGTTGGCGATCAGGGATCCGATTTTGTTTTTGCGGACTAAGATGGTGATGTCGCTTTTCTTGAAGCCTTTGTTTGTAAGCTCTTCAATGAGTTCTTTGATGCGGCTCAGCATGGCCTCGTCGCTGTCGGACGGGTCGAAGAGCTCCACTTGCACGAAGCCATCTTCGTCGATGGTGCTTTGCTGTGTGATGGAGACTTCCTTTTTGTATCTCGGGTTGATATCGGCATAAACTTTTCGGCAGTCGGGGGAAAGGTATTGCGAGCCAAAGTCAAAGAAACTATTGTTGAAATCGACGATGTTTTTGAACGATCTATAGTTGCACTTCAATTCGTTAAAATCGAAATGGTTGATGAGGCTTCTCTCGAAATCGTCGAACGCAGGGCTACCGTCAGGTTTGCTGAAAATCTCAGGCAGGCTGACGATTTGGCCAACCTCACCATTGCGCCAACGGTAGATGGATTGCTTGCCATCGCCCACCACCATGCTCATGTTGCTGGCAAGGCTGTTGTCGAGTAGGGGAATCAAGTTTTGCCATTGCAGAACTGAGGTATCCTGGAACTCATCGATGAAAAGGTATTTGAAATGCTCGCCGAGGCGCTCGTACACAAAGGGTACTGTGAAATCGCCCATCAACTCGTTGATGCGCTTGTTGAACTCAGAGATGTGGACAATTTGTTCTTCGCCGATATAGGCTTCCAACTCCGCTTTGATCTTGGACCGCAACACATAGAAACTGAGCAGGCCGAGTTGACTCTTAAAGAATTGGTAACTCCCAATCTGCTGTTGGTACCGCTTGAGGAAACGGACAAACACCTGTTGGAAATCAGCATCGAGGCTGTCGAATCCGGATTTTTTAGGCAAGGTCTTCGAATACCAGTTGAAACTGCCGTCGATGATTTGCAGCTGTCGCTCGCCAAGTGTGGGCAACTTGTTATCCTTGAGGTTTTTCAGAAAGCTTAGGCAAGGTCCTTTGGCTTTGAAGTTGAAGTCGTCTTCAGTGAGGTTGTTTGCTTTGATGAAACCTTCGAAATCGCGCACAAACTGCTTACATTCGGCTTCAAAAGGGTAGATTCTCTTATTGATGAATTCGAGGGTTTCTTTATATTGTTCCTCGGTCTCGAAATGGTTTTCCTCATTTTTCTGGAAAGCCTCTTCTGAGAAGAGTCTCTTGACGAAGTCGTGGATGTTGTTGGCGATTTTTGGGCTTTTCTCGCTGTCGAACTTCATCTCGCTGAAGTCTTCCAAAATCTTGGTCAGGAATGGATTTGCCGGTCCGATTTGTTCACCAATGCGCTCGGTGATGGCATCGGCAACTTCGTCCTCGTCGATGCTCACGTTGAATTGCGTGGGCAGGTTCAGGTCTTTCGCAAAGGAACGCGAGAGCCGTTGCACAAAGGCGTCGATGGTGCTGACGCAGAAGCTGCTGTAGTCGTGGATGATCTTTTGAAACAGTATCTCAGCATTGGCTTTCAGCGATTTCCGGTCGATGCTGAGTTCCTTGATCAGGTCTGCTTCCATGCCTTTGGCTTCCTGGTTCTGGTCGCTGTGGATGATGTCGTTGAGCTGTTTCAAGATCTTGGCCTTCATTTCGTTGGCGGCCATGTTAGTGAAGGTGATGGCGAGAATCTGACGGAAGTTCTCCGTTGTGGCCTCACTTCTTAAACACAATCCCAGATACTCCTTTACGATCGTGTAGGTCTTACCTGATCCTGCGGAGGCCTGATATACCTTGAAAGCGTTACTTGGAAAGCTCATCTTTCTCGGATTTTTGGCTGTTGTTTGGACTGATTAAGGGCTTTGGGCGATCAATCATAGGCCCGTTGGGGAGGTCCATTCTGTTGGTTCTGCGCTTGAAGAGATCCTTGAACTTATCGAAGCTACGGTTGTAGGAAAAACCAATACCTTGCGTGTAGGGTACCGTCTTGAAATAGTTGTACTGATAATAGGTGGTGTTGTAGTTCGACCTGTTGAATACTTGCGCGCTAAAGCGCCCATCCTTGGTGATCTTGTAATCCACGTTGACATCACCGATGACATTGGTGGAACTCGACGAATAGTTGTTGCTCGGGATGACCACTCCGAAGTTGGTCTCAATGGTAAGCCTATTGTCGAACAGCTGTTTCCTGAGGTCGACAGTCATCTCATCGCTAGTAAAGTTGGAGCCTGCCTTATAGTTGATGTTGATGTCAATATCGTTGGTCATTTGTGAAATCAAATCGTTGATCTGACCGGTGATGATACCAGCGCCATTGATGGTGCTGCCGTAGCTGAAGGAGTTAAACACCAACAGCGAGACCACTTGCAAGAGGAGATCTGATTGGTTGGTGGTGTCAATGACGTAAAACACGGCTTGCTGAAGATCCTCAGAGGCATTGGGTAGACGTAACCCGAAGCTGATGTCTGGGTTCATGAGCTTGTTTTTCAGATGGACCAAACACTCAACTTTGATGTTGCTTGAGCCCACCGAAGTGGAATCAGTCAGGCCAAGAGAAGAGATGGAGGCTTTGGTCTGGTAAACACCCGTCACGTTGATGTCGCCGTTCACGGGATCGCCAGTCCAGGAGATGCTGCTTCCAGACTCCAGCGTGAAGGTTCGCTTGAGGACGTCCTGAACGTTCAAGGAAAGACTTCCTGAGTTGATGACGTAATTGCCGATGAGCGACATTGAATTGTTGGATGTGGCCATGTCGAGCTTGATGTTGCCGTCGCCATTGGCTTCCATGCTACCCAGTCCGTTGGGGAGTCCAATCTTGACTTGCGATTCTTTGTTGACAGTGATGTCCAACCCAAGATTGATGTTGCTTCTCGATTTTGGGACAGGAGTTTCGACAACAGGAGTCTCCTCGTCTTCTGAAGGCTCATCGTGGCTTACGAAGGTAATGAACTCATGTTTCTTGACCTTGGAAGAACCACCAAGTGGGAGGGTGAAGTAGGTGCCTTTCTGGGTCATCGCTTTGATCTTGAGGTCAAGATCGTTGATGGGACCTTGTGCGGTGACAATGCCGTTGGCAATGGCTGTGCCGTAGTATGACTGACTGTCGAGTGCAGTGGTGGCCATGGCAAGGAAGTTCCTCGGATACATCTTGATGTCGAGGTACATATCCTTTAAATGGTTGTGTTGGATGTATCCTGAAACCATGGCGGTATTTCCCAAGGTATCCGTAAGAGTCATGTCGTTCAACGTGATGAGATTCTCGGTGAGTTTGATGGTGGGGCTGAACGTGTAGAAGGTATTCAGCATGTTGATCTTGCACCCGCCGTCTTTAATCTTCAATAGGCCTTGCAGATCAAGCTGGCTCAATGTGCCTCCGATATTCACATCACCTTGACACAATCCTTGGAAACGTTGGAGAAAGTCGTCGAGGAAAGGCGATAGGATGGCCAGATTCAAGTCATCGAGACTGAGTTTGAAGTCCAGATTATCCTTTTCTCTACCAATGTAATAGGCACCGTTGAGTAAGAGGACTTTCTTTTCATGGTCAACCAGTCCCACGTCGAGGTCGATGGATTTATTCTCTTGGTTCCATTGGCTATAGATCGAAGCGTCTCCGAAGTTTTCTCCGCTGAGTCCTAAATTGTTGATGTTTAAGTCGGCCAAAAGGGTAAGGTCTTCGTTGAGGTCGCTTACAACAGCGTTGCCTGTGATGATGCCGTCTAGGTCGAAGCCCATCCCTTCGAAGATGAAATCTAAGTTCGACAAGTCGAATTTGTTCAGGTTTGCGGAGAGGGTGTCGTTTTTGGTGAAAGGAACCATGCCGTCAATAGTTAGGCTTTGGTCGAGGCTGGACAGTTCAAGGTTCGAAATCTGAATGTTGCCATCGTCAAACACAACGAAATTGTCTGGGTTGATACTCCAGATGGAGTCGTTGATAAGGATGTCGGCGTAATTGATGTTGAAGCGACCACCGGAGGAAGAAGGGACGAACGACGTGTTGATGGTAGCCTGGTTGTGATCGTAGTAGCTATCGTCATCCCATCCGATTTGGGTCCTTATGGTGTCGTTTTGAAGCAAGGCGACGACGCTAAATCCGTCAAGGCCTAAAGTGGATGGATCGCTTTCAGTGGAGTCACGCAAGATGATGTGGTCAATGGTTAGGCGGGTGGTGGATCGTCTTGGACTGCTAAAGCTCCTGCAATTGATATCCTTGATCTTGATATTATTGATGTTGACGTAATTTGACCGTAATGAAAGATTCAGCGATTGAGATTTGGAGGTGAAGGTGCCATTCAAGGTGGTGTTGTTGGCGATGCTCACGCTGGGTACCAAGAGCCTGGTGAGTGGCTTCGGGTTTTTAAGGTTCATGCTAACGATGAAGTCCTGCTCCGATGACTTGGTGCCCTTTTCAAAATTGGCGATGCTTTCGGTCCATTGCGGTATGACGACATAGGAGTAGACGTACTGTTTGAAGGCCATGGCAATGGTGGCGAAATTCATCTTTCCTGCCATCTCGAAATCGAAAAAGTCGCAGTTGAGGTCGATACGCTTCTGTAGCAGGTTGTCGTTGACGATGTTGGCGTCGAACTGTTTCATCACGTGATGACCTCTGCTATTGGTAAAGCTCACATCCTTGATGGAAAGCGCTCCTTCGATCTGGTCGAAATTGTTGATGTTGTCCATGTTGGCCGTGATGGAAGCCGTGAGCAAGGCAGTTTGATCGTTTTTGATGAGGTTGAGCTGATGCAGGTCAGCCGATGCGATCTCCATGGTGAAGTCGCCTCCCAATGCTTTCGGGTTGCTGAAGTCGAAGCGTCCTTTGAAGTCGAGGTCAAGCTCGTCGTCGGCAATGTCGATGTTGCCGTTGAAGCAGTTGTTACGGAGGTTTCCATCCAGCGAGATATCGTTAATGTAGTTGCCGAGTAACATGACATCGGAGATGTCACCTTGGATGTCAAGATCCAAACCGCTGCGTTTCCCATGTCGGGCAGTGACATTGGCTGAAAGGTCAAGGGTGCCGATGACCTTGGGGGCGTTGGCCAACAGTCCAACGTTGAGATGTTCGGCGGTGATGTCGCCTTCGAAAACGTCAAGCTGAGTGCCGCTTATGCTTTTGTTGAGTACAGCGGTAACATTACCGATCTCAGAGGTGACCTCCAACTCGGTCTTGAACTTCTCCATGGAGCCGGAGAAGAATCCTTTGATGGAGCCTTGCCCTAATGGCTCCAGCGCAGAAGGCATCGGAATGACGCCTGAGGAGATGGGGATATGGAAGTTGGCAAGATCGTCATAGGAATAGTTCAACTTTTTGATGTTGAGTTGGTGCTTTCCTTTTTCGAAATCTAATGGATGCAAGGCAAGGCTGCCCACAAAATTGGTGTGATTGCCAAAAGCAAATTTCAGTTTGTCGACCTTGAAGCTTCTTATGGGACCCTTCATCCAGCCTTGGAATTGCACGGGATCCGTCATTTTATAGAGGAGATCGGAGAAGGGTCCGAGGTCGCTGACTTGGATGATGGAAGGCAGGATGTTGGCATCGAATGTCACTGAGTCCACAAAACTATTGAAAGCGGAGGTGCTTGGGTAGAGCATGTGGAGGTCGAGCCGTAAGTCGCTATTCGGAGTGCCGATCTTCAAGCCGTCAAGCAAGATGCCTTGAGAGTAGAATATCACTTGCGATTCAAAGTTGTTGAGCTGGAAACCGCTTGTGTCAATCGCCGCAAGATGGTTGATGGTTGCGCTAATGGAGTCGCCTATGATCGACAGCGCTTGTGCATCGAGGTTGATGCCGCGCAAGACTAAATGCGAGTAGTCCATCAGATGTTTTTCCATCTTTTCAGGATTGTCGCTATTTTGGTTCCAGAGCTGAAAATCAAGGTCCTTAAGCATGACGTGATCCACAGTGATGGGGATGGTCTTGCCGCTTTTTTCTTTTTCTTTTTCCTTGTCGGACGAGAAGGCGTCGATAATAAACTGGAAGTTCATGTGGTCCTCGCCCTCGTATGTAATCAGGTTGGCATGGGCGTTGGACAATTCTACGCGTCCCACATGGATATTACCTTGGATAATGTCTTCCATGACGGGGCGGACCCTGAGCTCCTCAACGCTAAGCAAATCGGCATCCTGTAAGTCCTTTACCAAGAAATGGTCGATATGGATCGTGAAGTCAGGTGAGATGTACAACCGTCCGATTCTGATATCTGCTTCAGTAATTTGAGAAACAAATCCGCCCGCAATTCTGATGGCAAACTTCTGGATGATAGGGTCTTGGATGGACACAAAGATACTTGTGATGATGGATAAAACCACCATTATCAGCACAAGGATACTATGGATAATCTTTTTTTTAATAATTTTGAGCCTCCAAACTACAGTTCATGAACGAATACATTTTAGGCATCGAGTCCTCTTGCGACGACACTTCAGCCGCTGTGCTTCAAGGCACGTGTGTGCTCTCCAACGTCATTGCCAGCCAGAAGGTTCACGAGAAATACGGAGGCGTTGTCCCCGAACTCGCTTCCCGTGCACACCAGCAAAATATCATCCCCGTCATCGACACGGCCTTAAAGGATGCAAATATAGATAAAAAACAATTATCCGCAATTGCTTTTACACGTGGACCTGGTCTTTTAGGCTCACTTTTAGTTGGAACTTCGTTTGCGAAGGCTTTTGCACAGACCCTGAACATCCCGATGGTGGAGATCGACCACATGAACGCGCATATCTTGGTGCATTTTGCTACCGACGCTACGCATACCGAAGTGCCTGATTTCCCGTTCCTTTGCTTGACGGTGTCGGGTGGACATACCCAGATTGTGGTGGTGAAGGACTATTTCGACATGGAGGTCATCGGTAAGACCATCGACGATGCGGCAGGGGAGGCCTTTGACAAAACGGCCAAGATCCTTGGCTTGCCTTATCCGGGTGGTCCTGTCATAGATAAGTTGGCCAAGATTGGCGATCCTAATGCATTTAGCTTTGCAAAGCCTAATATTCCTGGTTTGGATTATAGCTTCAGTGGATTGAAAACCAGTATTTTATATACTGTTCGTGACAACCTCAAACTGAATCCTAATTTCATTGAAGAGAACAAAGAGAATCTTTGTGCTTCGGTGCAGAAGACCATCATTGACATTTTGATGAACAAGTTGGTGAAAGCCAGCAAGCAAACAGGCATCAAGACGGTGGCCATCGCCGGTGGCGTGAGCGCCAATAGCGGTTTGCATGACGCCATGTTGGCTTTAGGGGAGAAGTATCATTGGAAAGTGTTCATTCCGCGCCTCAGCTATAGCACCGACAACGCTGCCATGGTTGCAGTAGCGGGATATTTCAAGTTCTTGAGAGGTGAGTTTGCTTCGCAAGACCTCACACCTTACGCAAGGCAGAGCCTTAGAGAGGGTTAGTCAATTCCCCTCAGATCTTTGTATAGCTGAACAGCATAGAGGTCGGTCATGTTGGAGATGAAATCCAATACGGACTGAACCTTGTAATACATGCCTTCATGCAAGGGCGTGAACTGTTCAGGCATCAGACTCAGCAGCTTTTTGTTGTAGGCTTTTTCGGGTTCCAGCACGGCACCGACAAACTCTTCGAGCAAGGTTCCAATAACGTTGAAACCAGTCAACTCGATCTTTACGACTGAAGGATGACGGTAGATGTCCTTTACGGATTGTTTACGGCACTGTTTCAAGGCATTCTCTTCGTGTTCAGGAAGATAGGATATTAAACTATCCTTGAAGCTGCCATCCATAATCTCGTCGTAATGAACCACAAAGATGTCGCTGGCATGGTTGACCAGTTTGTTGATCAAGGTGGCTCTCAGGAAGGCCATGCGCTCGTTTTGGTCAGTCACCTCGCGATACACCTCTTCTTTATGTTTGAAGAAAGTAGCGTCGGCTTTCGTATCGAAAAACGTGAGAAAAGCCTGCTCGGCGGCTTCAGTGCTGATAATGCCGCGCTTGTGAGCGTCTTCCATGTCGAGGATGAGATAGCAGATATCGTCAGAGGCTTCCATCATGTACGATAAGGGGTGACGGGCGTACACCATGTGCTCTTCGTCAATCTTTGGGATGCCACATTCCCGCATGACTTCCTCAAACACCTCGAGGTCAGAATAAAACACGTTGTATTTCTTGCGGTTTCCCTTGTTGTACGAAGGGTAGGGGTATTTGATCAAAGAGGCCAACGTGGCGGCAGTTAGCGACATTCCGCCAGGGCGACGGCCATAGAACTGACAGGTGAGCAGGTGGAAAGCGTTGGCGTTGCCTTCAAACGAAATCAGATCGCTCCATTGTTCGGGCAGCATGGCGCTCTGAAGCTCCCTGCCTTTGCCATCCTTGAAAAAACTGCCGATGGTGTCTTCGCCAGAATGACCGAATGGCGGGTTGCCGAGATCGTGGGCGAGACATACGGTGGATACGATGGTCTCAATGTCGGATTGACGTTCCTTTAGCTCTGGGTGATTCTCCATAAGCTTCTGCACGGTGCGGCAAGCGATGGATCGGCCCACACTGGCTACTTCCAAGCTGTGTGTCAGTCGGTTGTGAACCATCTGGCTTCCCGGCAGAGGAAACACCTGAGTCTTGTTTTGCAGCCTACGAAACGCACTGGAAAAGATGATGCGGTCATAGTCGCGCTGAAAGGAGCTGCGGATATCGGCACTCTTGTGCGGCGAAGCGTAACGATGGGTTGAAAGGAGGTCGTTCCAGTTCATGATCAGTCTTGTATTATTGATGCAAAAGTAATAATTTTGCAGCATTAAAGTTCAAAAATGAAACGAATTGGTTTTCTGATCTTGTTTTTGGCTTTCGCCTGTATTTTAAGAGCCCAATCCCCTCAGCCTTATCTCGTTGCTGATTTTTCGGAACAAGACCTACAGACGATGCTCGACCTATGCCATCAAGGAGGGTTTGAGTGGCTCGTGGTGAAGACGCCGTTCTCTACCTACGGCCATTATGAATGGAACGAGAGTTTCGCTCCCGATGGCGACCTTTCGGTGAGGCGGATGGTACAAGCTGCCAAAGACCAGGAAGTGACGTTGGGACTATTGATTCAGGAAGATGCCATCAGTCTTAATGATGCCTATTTTACGGCTAAAAACTTCAGCCAATATCAGCGCTCCGAGCAGTTGAAGCTGTTCGATGAGATGAATGCCGAAGACGTTGACATTGCCCTTTATCGCAACGAAGCGCTGAAAAGCCTGACGTCATTGAACCTGTTACAGATTGACGATGAGATAGTCTCCATCGGTACCATGGAATTTGCAGGTGATCTGGTGTTGTTGCATCGTTGTACCCGTGGACTGTATGGCACCCAAAGGACTCTTCATGGCGTCAATGCCAAGGTATATCGCATCTGGGACAGCCCTGACCGTTTCGTGATTCCTGACGGAGAACTGCGTGAGGCTGTACGTCAACAGTTGGCTGAACGGCTGGAAGCAGGCAATGTTTCATTGGTACTGCTTAAAGGCGCTCCCGGACAGGAGATGCTTGACAAGTCGATTCGTGTCAGACAAGTGGAACGTTGGACTGAAGAGGGAGTCGCCAATCATTACTTAGGTTGGTTTATGATCCATGCCTCCGACAAAAAGAGAACGGCCACTTCAATTGAGGATCTGGAATGGATGCTTTCGAAAGCCTCAGCTTATAACGCCTCATACGGCATGTTGCTTGATCCCAATGCCTTGAAAAACCTCGGCACAATACCTGATATGCTTACCCTGATGAAACAATGGAATCAGCTGACTCGCTCAGAGGCGTTTACGGCATCGCAGAAGGCGATGATGAAGGATCCTTATTTAGATTGGCATCTCGAACAACAGGGCGACAGTCTATTCATGCTATATTCAATGAATTTCTCACGTCGCTACCAGTGCGCTTTTCAAGAGGTTGACACGGGATTTCTAAAGAGTGAGCAATGGGTATGGAATGTAGAGGAGGAGGGCCGTTTCGGACTGCGTCTGAACGTAGAAGGCAAGGTGAATGTTACCAATCCGATGATTAACACAACCAAAGGGTTGGTGATGTTCCCGTGTACGCTGGAACCGGGCCAACAGTTGGTGTATGACTTTGGCGACTACGCCTATGTGATGGATGCCAATTACAATAAACTGAAGACTGTTTCTGTGGAAGGCCTTTCTGAGTTGGCTCAGGGAGATAATGAGGTTACTTTTTTCTGTGAAGTGGATCCTTCTGCCGAACAGCATCCTGTGGTGAAGTTGCGCTACATTACCCGTGAGCGGCCTTTTGTGGTCCATCCTCACAAATGATGATGACTTCAAAGATATTACCTATTAATGATGATGAGATGAAGTGAGAGAACAAGGTAATTTTGCGGTCATAATAAAAAGAAGTTTGTATGAAGACACTTGATAAACTCGAAATTGGTCAGTTAGCCGTCATTAAGGCGGTGAATGGCGAAGGCTCGCGCCGCCAGCATTTTCTGGACATGGGCGTGATTCCTGACGCCGTTATTAAACTGGTGAAATATGCGCCTCTGGGCGACCCTATGGAAGTCATGATTCATGGCTATTCCCTGACATTGCGTAAGGCTGATGCCACTTTGATTGAAGTGGAACCAGGAAAAGAGCAGGAACCCGAAAGTACCATCGATCCCGATAGACTATACATCAGTGCACTTCACGACCATAACGCCCACCCAGGCTTGGGTGAGGAAGGCATCTATCACGACAAGACACATGAAAGCCCGCTACCGAAAGGCACCAAGCTGACGTTTGCCCTTGCTGGACAGCAGAACTGCGGTAAGACCACCTTGTTCAACCAACTGACAGGTTCCAACCAGCATGTAGGCAACTTCCCTGGTGTTACTGTTGATCGCAAGGACGGCGTCATCAAAGGTCATCCGGAGACTTCCGTTACCGACCTACCGGGAATCTATTCGCTGTCGCCATATACGGCTGAAGAGATTGTCTCCCGCCAATTTATCATGGAGGAGAAGCCCAAAGCCATCATCAACATCGTGGATGCCAACAATATTGAGCGTAATCTTTACCTGACCATGCAGTTGATGGAGCTTGGTGTTCCCATGGTGCTGGCACTCAATATGATGGATGAGATTCGCAACAACGGAGGCACCATTTTGATGAACGAAATGGAGCGCATCTTAGGCCTTCCTGTGGTGGCCATTTCAGCTTCAAAGAATGAAGGTATCTCTGAGTTGATTGATCACGCATTGCATATTGCTCAATACCAGGAAGCTCCTGTTCGTCAGGATTTCTGCGACAAGGACGATCATGGCGGGGCAGTGCACCGATGCTTGCATAGCATCATGCATCTCATTGAGGATCATGCGCAACGTGCCGAGATTCCTGTCCGTTTCGCTGCATCGAAGCTCATCGAAGGTGACCAAACGGTGCTTGAAGCGCTGAAGCTCTCGCAGAATGAAAAGGAGACCTTGGAACACCTGATTGTGCAGATGGAGGAGGAGCGAGGCTTGGACCGTGCCGCTGCCATGGCTGAGATGCGTTTCGCCTTTATCAAGCGGCTTTGTGACAAGACCGTGGTAAAACCCCGGGAAAGCAAGGAATACCAACGTAGTCGCCGTATGGACAGGATCCTTACTGGCAAATGGACGGCCATCCCGATCTTTGTGTTAGTGATGGTTTCCGTGATCTATCTTTCCATCGACCTGTTGGGCGCTCCTTTGCAGGAATGGCTCGACCAAGGTATTATGTGGCTTTCCGGCATTTGTGGCGATGCCTTGGCTCGCTGGAACGTCAATCCTGCCGTGCAGTCCTTGGTGGTTGACGGCATCTTTGGCGGCGTAGGCAGCGTGATCAGTTTCGTCCCGATCATCATCCTGCTGTTCTTCTTCTTGAGTTTACTTGAAGACAGCGGCTATATGGCGCGTGTGGCATTTGTCAGCGACAGCTTCCTGCGTAAGCTTGGTCTTACGGGACACAGTATCGTTCCTATGCTCATTGGCTTTGGATGTACTGTGCCTGCGGTGATGGCTTCTCGTACCTTACATTCCACCCATGACCGTTGGCGTACCATCTTACTCACTCCGTTTATGAGCTGCTCAGCCAAGATCCCGATTTACGGTTTCTTCACCAGCATGTTCTTCCCCGGACATGGAGGTCTGGTGCTGATATGCCTGTATTTACTTGGAATTGTCATAGGAATCGTCACTGCCTTGGTGACGAAATGGCTTGGGAAACACCGCGACGTGGCACCTTTTGTGATGGAGTTGCCCAACTACCGTATGCCCAGTGCCAAAAACGTGGCGCATCTGCTATGGGACAAGACCAAGGACTTTGTGCAACGTGCTTTCACGGTGATCTTCCTGGCAACCTTGGTGATCTGGTTCCTGCAGACGTTTGATTTCCATTTCCAGATGGTGGAGAACGGCGAGGGCAGCATGCTGGCCACTGTGGCTGGCTGGATTGCGCCTGTGTTCCGTCCGATAGGACTTGGAAACTGGCAAGTAGTCACCGCCTTGATCAGTGGATTTATGGCTAAGGAAAGCGTGGTGGCCACACTTGAAGTGCTGAATGCCATGCCTTTGTTCACCACGGTGTCCTCAATCTCGATGTTGGCATTCTGCCTGCTCTACACGCCATGCGTGGCTGCAATAGCTGCCATCCGTCGTGAACTCGGCTCCAAATGGATGCTTTTCATCATCGTTTTCCAATGTGTGGTAGCCTGGGTCGTGGCTTGGGTTGCCTATCTCATTGCTAATGCCGTTATCGGATGAATTGGGCTACCGTCATAGTGCTCGTAATCGTGTTAGGCCTTAGTGTGCTGGCTATTCGAGGATTGAGGAGAGGAAAAAACAAATGCTCATCCTGTAAGGCGGATTGCCCTTTGAGAGGCACTCGGAATGCTCGCCATTGCGAGAAATAAAAAACGAACGAAGTACCTCAACGGCGCTGCATATCTCCTTGCGGAGATACGGCAAGGCGCCTTTTGAGGTACTTCGTTTGCTAATTATAGCTTAAAAGCTTATTTCGGAGCGTTCTTCAGGATGTCGCAGAGGAAGTCCCAGAACATCTGAGCGGTCTTGATCTCGAGGCGCTCGTCAGGTGAGTGCACGCCGCGGAGGGTAGGACCGAAGCTGATCATGTCCATGCCTTTGATCTTGTCGCCGATGAGGCCGCATTCCAGTCCAGCGTGGATGGCGCGGACTTTCGGGTCCTTGCCGAAGCGTTTCTTGTAGAGTTTCACGGCAATGTCGCAGATCTTCGACTTGGGGTTGGGAGTCCAGCCCGGATAGCCGTCGGTGTGTTCTACATCGGCACCAGCGAGATTGAAGACGCTTTCCACCATGTTGGCGACGCTCTCCTTAGCTGACTCGATGGAGCTACGCTGTGAGGTTTGAATGAAGAAATAGCCTTCTCTCTTTTTGCATGAAGCCAGGTTGGTTGAGGTCTCAACGAAATTCGGGATCGTCTGTGACCATTCAATGACGCCATGAGGGCAGGCTAAGAGTGCGTTGAGCAGTTCGAATTGTGAAATCTCGTCGATAACGACGTCGGGTTGGATTTCAGCCTTTTCGACCACCACGGTGATGCCTGGATCAGCCACCTGATATTCTTTCCTGAAGTTACCCTCCATCTCCTTGCAGAAGTTCTCGAAGCCTTCGCAGCAATCGTTGGGGATATAGGCTACGGCAGTAGCTTCACGAGCGATGGCGTTGCGCAGGTTGCCGCCTTGGAAGTCATAGAGAGCGAGGTCGTAACGGCCAGTGGCTTCCCAGAGGATACGGGTCAGCAGCTTGTTGGCGTTGGCCAGGTTCTTGTTGATGTCGTCGCCTGAGTGGCCACCTTTAAGGCCTTTCACGGTGACGCGGTAAGCGGTGGCTTCTTCTGGAGCGGGTTCCAGTTCGTACCACATCTTCACGATGGTGTCCATACCGCCAGCGCAGCCGATGAAGATCTCGCCTTCGTCCTCAGAGTCGAGGTTGAGAAGGATGCGTGATTTCATGTGCTTCGGGTCGAGGGCCATGGCGCCGGTGAGACCGGTCTCTTCATCAACGGTGAAGATGCACTCCAGTGGACCGTGTTTTACCTTCGGGTCGGCGATGATAGCCAAAGCGGCAGCGACGCCGATGCCGTCGTCAGCACCGAGGGTGGTGCCGTTAGCATGCAGCCATTCGCCTTTGATGACGGCCTCGATGGGGTCTTTCTCAAAGTCGTGGACCTTGTCGCTGTTCTTCTCGCACACCATGTCCATGTGGGCTTGGAGGGCGATCATCTTGCGGTCTTCCATGCCTTTGGTGGCCGGCACGGTCATGATGATGTTACCGCATTTTTCTTTCACATATTTTACCTTATGATCCTTAGCCCATTTTTCAAGGTATTGGACCATTTTTGCTTCTTTTTTTGAAGGACGCGGCACGCTGAGGATGCCTTGGAATTCCTTCCACATGCCAGCAGGGGCGAGTTTTAAGATGGATTCATTCATGTTATTTATAGATTTAAAGATTTATGATTTCAAAAGATGAATGGTGTATTCGGGATCTTCGGACTTGAACACCGCATTACCCGCCACAAGGATGTTGGCTCCAGCCTCGAAAAGGGCTGCTGCATTCTCGGTGTTCACACCGCCGTCGACTTCGATCATGGTGTCGAGGCCTTGTTCATTGATCATGGCGCGGAGCCTACGGATCTTCTCGAAGGTGCGTTCGATGAACTTCTGTCCGCCGAAGCCAGGGTTGACGCTCATCAGCAGTACCAGGTCAAGGTCGCAGAGGATGTCTTCCAGTACGGAGACAGGAGTGTGTGGGTTCAACACTACGCCAGCCTTCACGCCGAGGGCTTTCAGCTGCTGTACGGCACGGTGGATGTGGGTGCTGGCCTCGTAGTGGAAGGTGATGATGTCGGCGCCAGCCTTGACGAAAGCCTCGAAGTATTTTTCAGGCTCTACGATCATCAGATGCACGTCAAGAGGTTTCTCAGCCAGTTGGCTGATGGCATGTACCACAGGGATGCCGAACGAGATGTTGGGCACGAAGCGGCCGTCCATCACATCGCAGTGGAACCAGTCGGCCTCGCTGCGGTTGATCATCTCAATATCCTTTCCTAAGTTGAGGAAATCTGCCGAAAGCAGGGAAGGTGCGATGAGTTTCATAGATAAAAGATAATAGATAAGAGTTAGAGTTGTTGAGGCAAAGATAAAAAAAAGTGCCTCGCGAGAGGCACTTTTTTTTAGAAAATTTAACCGAGATAACTTTTAAGGATTTTGCTTCTGCTCGTATGTTTCAACCTACGAATAGCCTTTTCCTTAATCTGACGCACACGTTCACGCGTCAAGTCAAACTTCTCACCAATCTCTTCCAAGGTCATCGGGTGGCTGCCGTTGAGTCCGAAGTAAAGTCGGACGACATCGGCCTCACGCGGTGTCAACGTGGAGATGGCGCGGTCAATTTCTTTTCGTAACGACTCGTACAGAAGTTCTGTCTCTGGTGTAGGTGCCTCTTCGCTCTTCAAGACGTCGTACATGGTGTTGTCCTCGTCCTGAATCAGCGGGGCGTCCATCGAGATGTGACGTCCGGCATTCTTCATCGACTCTTTCACCTCTGCTTCCGTGATCTCGAGGACCTCGGCGATCTCCTCTGCATTGGGTTCACGCTCATACTCTTGCTCTAGCTTAGCGTAAGCTTTGTTGATTTTGTTGATGGAACCGATTTTGTTCAGAGGGAGACGAACAATACGTGACTGTTCGGCCAGTGCCTGAAGGATGGATTGACGAATCCACCACACGGCGTAGGAGATGAATTTGAAACCTCTGGTTTCGTCGAAACGTTGTGCGGCTTTTATCAGACCGAGGTTACCTTCGTTGATTAAGTCGGGAAGACTAAGGCCCTGGTTCTGATACTGTTTTGATACGGAGACGACGAAACGCAGGTTGGCTTTGGTAAGCTTCTCCAATGCAGCTTTGTCGCCTTGCTTGATACGTTGTGCCAATTCCACCTCTTCTTCAGCGGAAATCAGTTCAACCTTACCAATCTCTTGCAGGTACTTGTCGAGAGACGCGGTCTCACGGTTGGTAACCTGCTTCGTAATCTTTAACTGCCTCATTTATAACGTGTTGTTTAACCAATTATTTTAGTTCTTATGGTTGTTGTGGTTGCCACCGTGGCTATGACCACCGCCATTGCTGTGACCGTGACCGCCACCGCGGTTGCCACCTTCGCGATTACCGCCTTCGCTTCTGCTTGGACGTGGGCCGTTGCCGCCTTTCTTCTCCACATAGCCTTCTGGCTTAGGCAGCAGCTCTCTGCGTGACAGGCGGAGTTTGCCGGTCTTGCTGTCGATCTCAATCAACTTGACGTCGATCTCGTCGCCTTCCTTCAGGCCGGTTTCTTCCATGGTGTTGAAACGCTCCCAAGCGATCTCTGAGATGTGCAGCAGACCGTCCTTGTTAGGCAGGATTTCGATGAAGGCACCGAAAGCCATGATGGAAACGACCTTGCCGTGATACACTTCGCCGACCTCAGGCACAGCGACGATACCGCGGATCTTGGCCTTGCAGGCTTCGATGTCGGCCTTGTTCTGTGAAGCGATCTCCACGATACCCTTTTCCTCGTCCTCGGTGATGGTGATGACGGTGTTGGTGGTCTTCTGGAGCTCTTGGATGACTTTTCCGCCGGGGCCAATGACAGCGCCGATGAAGTCCTTCGGGATGAAGATCTTCTCGATGCGAGGAACGATTTCCTTATAGTCGGCACGAGGCTCGCTGATGGTCTTAGCCATCTCGTCGAGGATGTGCAGACGGCCTTGGCGTGCCTGTTCGAGGGCTTCGGTGAGGACCTCGTAGCTGAGGCCGTCAACCTTGATATCCATCTGGCAGGCGGTGATGCCGTCGCGAGTACCGGTGACCTTGAAGTCCATGTCGCCGAGGTGGTCCTCGTCGCCAAGGATGTCAGTCAGGATAGCGTATTTGCCAGTCTCGCTGTCGGAGATCATACCCATAGCGACGCCAGCAACTGGCTTGCGCATTGGCACGCCAGCATCCATCAGGGCTAAGCAGCCGCCACAAACGGAAGCCATGGAGGAGGAGCCGTTTGACTCGAGGATGTCGCTCACGATACGGACGGTGTAAGGCATCGTCTCATCATGAGGAACCATAGATTTCAGAGCTCTCTCAGCCAAGTTGCCGTGACCGATTTCACGACGTGAGGTGCTGCGGGCAGCCTTGGCCTCGCCAGTGGCGAAACCTGGGAAGTTGTAGTGCAGGGTGAAGTTCTTGGTGCCTTCCACCACAGCGCCGTCGATGGTCTGCTCGTCGAGCTTGGTGCCGAGGGTGACAGTCACCAGAGCCTGGGTCTCGCCGCGGGTGAACACGGCTGAGCCGTGAGCTGATGGCAGGATGTCGACTTCCGTCCAGATGGGACGCACTTGGTTGAGCTGACGGCCGTCGAGGCGGGTGCGCTTGTCGAGTACGGCGTTGCGCACTGCTGAGCGCTGCACGTCGTGGAAATAACGAGCGGCCAGAGGCTTTACGGTCTCAAGCTCTTCTTCGGTATATTTTTCGAGATATTTGTCGAGGATGCCTTTGAACGTATCTTCGCGGAGGTGCTTGTCGGCGCAGCCTGACAGAGCGAAGTCGTAGCAAGCCTGGTAGCAGTTTTCCTGCACTTCGGCGCGGATGGCTTCGTCGTTCACCTCGTGGCAATATTCACGTTTGGCTTTGTTGACTTTCTCCATCAGTTCGATCTGTGCCTGACACTGGATCTTGATGGCTTCGTGAGCGGCTTTCAGGGCGCCGAGCATCTCTTCTTCAGAGACCTCTTTGCATTCGCCTTCCACCATGCAGATGTCCTTCATGGAGGCAGCCACCATCAGCTCGAGGCGAGCTTGTTCTTGCTGCTCAAAGGTGGGGTTGATGACATATTCGTCACCGATGAGGGCGACGCGCACTTCGGAGATCGGGCCGTGGAACGGGATGTCGGACACGCAGATGGCGGCTGAAGCAGCCAGAGCGGCGAGGGCATCGGGAGCCACGTTCTTCTCAGCGGAGAGCAGGTTCACCTGGACGATGGTCTCAGCATGATAGTCATCCGGGAATAACGGACGCAGGGCGCGGTCGATCAGGCGGGAGATGAGCACTTCGTAGTCGGAGGGCTTGGCTTCACGCTTGAAGAATCCACCGGGGAATTTGCCTGCGGCGTAGTATTTTTCGCGGTAGTCGACTGACAGCGGGAAGAAGTCGGTTTCAGGAGCGACTTCAGTAGCTGAGCAGACGGTAGCAAGCAGGACGGTGTCGCCGCAGCGGAGTAGGGCAGAGCCGTCGGCCTGCTTAGCATAACGGCCGGTGTTGATGCTGATTTCCTGACCGTTAGGCATCTTTATGATTTGAGTAATTCCTTCTGGACCCATAACTTTTCTTTTTTTAGATGTGGACTTTTTAAATAGCAAAAGAAAGGCAATAGGGTCTATTGCCTTTCTTGAATCCGCTTAGGCAGCGTGAAAGCTTTTACTTTCTGATGCCCAATTCCTTGATGATGGCGCGGTATCTTTCGATGTCAGTTCTCTTTAAATAATCGAGAAGTTTTCTTCTCTTACCTACTAAACGAACCAACGCGCGCTTGGCCGCCACATCCTTTTTGTGTTCTTTTGTTTGTTCAGTCAAATGCTTGATTCTGTAGGTGAACAAAGCGATTTGGCCTTCTGCTGAACCAGTATCGGCAGCGCTCTTGCCGTATTGGCTGAAAATCTCTGATTTCTTTTCTGCAGTCAAATACATAATTAATACTTCTTAACTTTTTACTTTAAAATTTCTAAACGGGCTGCAAAATTACAACTTTTTTTGATATGCATCCTGTTTTAGATGGATTTTTTTTCATTTAACGCTTTTGCTCTTCTTTTGGAATCCTCCAAGACCTCAAGTGCTTGTTGTTGAAGCCATTTTTCCTCCTCCGTCTCAGGCGTCAACGTGATGCCGTGAGGTTTGGAATGATGGTTCTCATCCAAATAAGAGAAGGTGGCGAATCCGTCGGCGGCGATCTTCTCAGGCTCACGGCTGCGGTACATCTTGGTATAGACGGTCAGCGTGCTTTTCCCTGTATTGATCACCTTGCTTTCGAAAGTGACAATGTCACCGGCAAAAATGGGGAACTTGAAGTCGATGCCATGGAGCACCAACAAAACGGTATCCTTGGTGTCGACATACTGTGCCACGGCGAAATAGGAGCTTTCCAAAAACCACTCGGAGCATCTTCCAGCAAAGAAGGTCTGATGGTGGTTGAGGTCGGAAAGCTTGATTAAACGTTGTGAATAGGTTGCTTTCATAGTGGGGGCAAAGGTAAGAAATAATTTAGAATTGTGAATTTAGAATTTAGAGAGGTTTATTATTTTTGCATTATGGAAGAACATCACCCTCTGGAACCATTCCTGCCTGAGAACGCCAAAGTGCTTTTCCTGGGTAGCTTTCCGCCGCCGCGACAGCGTTGGTGCATGGAGTTCTATTACCCGAACTTCCAGAACGACCACTGGAGGATCGAAGGTGCGGTGTGGTTCAACGACAAGAACTATTTCATCGATTTGGAAAGGAAATGCTTCATCAAGGAGAAGATCGTTGAGTTCTTATATGAAAAAGGTATCGCCTTGTACGATACGGCACAAGTGGTCCGAAGGCTGAAGGACAACGCTTCCGATGCTTTCCTGGAGATTGTGGAGCCCACTGACTTGAGGGCTTTGCTTCGCCAAATGCACCAGTGTCATGCCATCGCCACTACAGGCGAGAAGGCGACAGGGGAGGTGTGCCGCTATTATGGTGTGGATCATATTCCCGCATTAGGTAGCGTCACCGAACTGGAATCAGGTATGTCGTTGTATCGGCTGCCATCCTCGTCACGGGCCTATCCTTTGGCGTTTGAGAAGAAAGTGGAGGCGTATCAAGAGATGTTTGAGCAGGTTTTTAAAGAAAGTAGTTTATGTTGACGGAAAACACCATGGAACGGTTGCGCATTCTCACCGAGTCGGCGAAGTACGACGTGTCGTGCTCGTCGAGTGGCACGGTGCGGAGTGGTAAGAAAGGCATGGTGGGCAACACCGTGGGCGGGCTCGGCATCTGTCACTCCTTTGCCGACGATGGTCGCTGTATATCCCTCCTCAAGGTGATGCTGACCAACAGTTGCATGTACGACTGCGCTTATTGTGTCAACCGTCGCTCAAACGACATCCCTCGGGCGACTCTCTCCGTCACGGAGCTGGTGGACATCACGATGGAGTTTTACCGCCGCAATTATATCGAAGGACTCTTTCTTTCAAGTGGTGTGGTGCGCAACCCCGACTATACCATGGAACGTCTGGTGGCCATTGTTAGAAAACTGCGCACGGAGCATCGTTTCAATGGCTATATCCATCTGAAAAGCATTCCGGGAGCCTCCCAGGAACTACTCAGCCAGGCAGGGCTGTATGCCGACCGCATGAGCGTGAACATCGAGATTCCAAAGGAGGAGTCGCTGAAGCTGCTTGCCCCTGAGAAAGACCACCAGAGCGTGTTCCAGCCGATGAAACTCATCCAGCAAGGGGTGTTGGAGAACAAGGAGGACCGTCGTCGCTTCCATCATGCGCCACGTTTCGTGCCGGCCGGACAATCCACCCAGATGATCGTCGGGGCGACCAAAGAGACCGATCGCGACATCCTCACCATGTCATCGATGCTCTATGGTCAGCCCACCATGCGCCGCGTGTATTATTCTGGTTACGTCAGCGTGAACACCTACGACTCGCGTCTGCCTGTGCTGAGACAGCCGCCCTTGGTTCGTGAGAACCGGCTTTATCAGGCCGACTGGCTGCTGCGTTTCTATCAGTTCAAGGTGGAGGAGATCGTGAACGACCAATTCCCCGACTTGGATTTGGAAATTGACCCTAAGTTGTCATGGGCGTTGCGCCATCCCGAGGTCTTTCCTGTGGACGTCAACACCGCTGACTATGAGATGCTGTTGAGGGTGCCGGGTCTCGGCGTGAAATCGGCGATGCTCATTGTAAACTCGCGCCGTTACGCAAAGCTCACCTCTTACGACCTCAAGAAGATTGGCGTGGTGATGAAGAAAGCCAAGTATTTCATTACCTGTCATGAGCTTGCTTCACCACTTCCTGGGACGATACTCGGTGTCAATGAGTTGCGTCCCGAACGCTTGCGTGCGATGTTGGTCTCGCCACAGGAACGCAAATTGGCTGAAAAAGAACAACAACTGACCCTTGACTTTGGCGTATGACGGTTTACACTTTTGACGGGACTTTGGACGGACTGCTGACGGCAGTCTTTGATGCCTTTGAGCGGCATGAGCAGCCGGAGCAACTGCTGACCGCGGGTGATGCCTTACCTTTGTTTTGCGATCAGCTCCATGAAGTGATGACCGATGAGGCGAAGGCTCGAAGAGTGTGGACTGGCCTGGAGAAGAGGCTCTCGCGCGAGGCATTGCACCTGATTTCGGTCAGTGGACTCTCTGAGTTGCCAGAGCTGTACAATCCCTTGTTCAACTATGTATGCAAGACCTTCCGCCTGCCTCCTGGCGAGAAGAGCATTGAACGCAACTTCGCCGATCCCGATGTGCTTGCCGTGACCAACATTGCCCGAAAGGTGCTTCACGAACAGCTCCGCATGAAACAGTTCATCCGTTTCCAGAAGGCCAAAGACGGCACTTATCTCGCCGTGGTCTCGCCCGACCATAACGTGCTGCCCCTCATCATCGAGCATTTCCGTGACCGTTTCAACGACCAGCCCTGGCTCATCTACGATGCCAAGCGGCATTATGGTTATTATTATGAAGGGGCGGACAAACCCATTCGGGTCACTTTTGAGGATGAAACCGCTGTTCCCTTCAACCTCGCTGACGGCAAACTGAACGACGATGTCTTGAGTGGTGACGACCATTTGATGCAGGAGCTATGGCGCACCTATTTCAAGGCTATCTGCATCCGTGAGCGCATGAATCCCCGCAAGCAGCTCAAAGACATGCCGCGAAGGTATTGGAAGTATATGACGGAGAAGCAGGGAGTTTAGGTAAAAATCCTTACCTTTGCCGCCAAATCAATCTCAAAATGAAACACACCTATTATCCACAAGGCACCTGTAGCCAGGTAATCGAATTTGAAATCAACGACGGGGTTGTCCACAATGTGCAGTTCTATGGAGGCTGCGACGGCAACACACAAGGCGTGGGCCGCTTGGTGGAAGGCATGAAGGCGGATGAAGTCGTGCAACGGTTGGAGGGCATCCGCTGCGGCTTCAAGGCTACCTCATGTCCGGATCAGCTGGCGAAGGCAATTCGTCAGGCGATGGGAGAGGGGTGACAAACAATCCGTCACGCTTCAACTCGGTCAATACCATTCTGATCTCTCCAAAGTCGAATTCATCGCCAAGCACGTCTTTGGCGGCACCGATTGAAGGGTCTTCTGTCGATTCAAAATAGTCGCGGATGGTGTTGTAATGTGCCTCGCTGACAAATTGCTGGGCATCGTAAAGGTCCTGCTCGATGAATTTGGCTAAATGACCGTAAATGGTAGAGATCTTCAGTCCGCGCTTCTTAGCGATTTGTTCAGGGCTCAGTCCTTCCTCAATCATGTTTTTGGTGATCTCGTAGGTGCTGATTTTGGGCTCTTTTGGGGACTCTTCTTTGGACTCATCCGTGGCGTTTTCAGGCTCTTCTAGGGAGGGCTCTGGAGCTTCAAGCGTCTCCAAATGAATGCCTTGCTGACCTAAAGATCTCAGAATGATGTCTAGTATTTCGGCGCCAAACTGCTTCACTCGCTTGTCGCCCATGCCTTTGATGGCTTTGAGATCGCGCAAGGTGACGGGCTTCTCCTTGGCGATGGCCTTGAGTGCCATGGTGGGAACGATCCTATAAACCTCAACATCCAGCTCGTCAGCCCTTTCTGCCCGCCAAACGTAAAGCCGCTTATATAAAGAGTTACCTTTCAGGTCGTCTTTGATGGATACTTTGGCCTTGGACTTCTTGTCTGATTCCAATACAGCTACCGCCTTGGCTTGCTGGTATTCCTTGATGCTAAAGCCCTTGCAGCAGGCAGCCAAACAATTTTGCTTTATTTGAAGGTCCTCTTTAAAATGTTCCAGTGCCTCGGTGAGCAGCTCGTTGATGGCCTTATTGTCGGTTTTGAACGGGAGTTCGAAAAAGCCTTCGGTGAGATTGTCGAGCTGTCCCTTGAAATAGACAGCACCTTTGGTAAGGCGTTCCTGAAGCATGGTATTCTCCTCGCAGGAAGGCATTTGGGTATGGAGCTTTCTGACCTGTCCCTCGAACTTGGAACCGACGCCGCAAAGGGTCTCTAAAAACTGGTTTCGACGTTTCGAGAGGTCTTGGATCATGTCAGCATCAAACAAGGTGTTGTTGTCGTAAAGGATTTTCATCACCTTGCCGAAGGCCTTGTAAAGACCGTAGAAGTCGATGAGTTCCAGCATTACTTCCAGCTCGTAGTCGTGGCGCAGCCGATCAACTTTCTCTTGGGTGGGTTCCAATTCTGGGATATGATCGACAAACTGGTTCACTGAGAAATCGTTCACCAAGGCGCTCGACGGGATGCGGGTCTTCAGTACCAGTCCTTCCAATGAGGTGCATCGGCTCAAAGCCACATAGACCTGACCGTGGGCGAAGGCGTGACCGGCGTCGATGATGAGTTTGTCGAAGGTAAGGCCTTGGCTTTTGTGGATGGTGACGGCCCAAGCCAGCCGCAGTGGGATCTGGGTGAAGCTGCCGATCTCGTTTTCTTCGATATTTTGGTTCTCGGCGTTGATGCTGTATTCCATGTTCTGCCAAGTGAGTTTCGTCACGGTGAGGATTTCATCGCCGCATTGAACTTCCACATTGCCTTGGTCTTTGTCGATGCCGACGATACGTCCGATCTTGCCGTTGAAGAATGCTTTCTCGGGGCTGGGATCGTTTTTGGTGAACATCACCTGGGCGCCGATTTTCAGTTCCAGTTTTTCCTTGGTGGGGAAGGTGTTCTCAGGGAAGGTGCCTTTGATGTCTGCATCGAAGAAAACGGATTTGGACGGAAGTGCTTCCAGTTTCGACTCGTTGATCTCGTCGGCTTGGAAGTTGTGCGTGGTCAGGGTGATATAGCCTTCGTTGTCATCAGGATGGAAGTCGGGGAGATAGCGTTGGTTGAGGAGTCGCAGGCATTCGGCATCCATGCGGTTGTCGCGCACCTTGTTGAGCAGGGTGATGAAGTCCTCGTCGTGTTGCCGATACACGTGGTCGAGTTCCACGCAAAGGTAAGGCGTTTTTTGCAGGACGTGACTACCGAAGAAATACACGTTGTTGTAATAAGGGGCAAGGATTTCCCATTCCTCGGGCTTGGCCACGGGAGCCAGCTGATACACGTCGCCAATCATCAGAAGTTGCACGCCACCGAAGGGCTTCTGTGACCTCCTGGCACGTCGCAGCACCGCATCGATGGCATCGAGCACGTCAGCCCGGACCATGCTGATCTCATCGATGACGAGCAAGTCGAGGCTTCGGATGATGTTAAGCTTGCTCTTCCTAAGTTTTTGATATTGTGAAGCCAGGGCTCGGGCATTGGGCTTGGGAGATTCGTTTCCATCTTCGGGAATCTGTGGCCCGAAGGGAAGCTGAAAGAAAGAGTGTATGGTCTGTCCCCCCGCATTGATGGCGGCCACGCCGGTAGGGGCGACCACCACCATGCGTTTATAGGTCTTGGCGCGCAGGTTTCTCAAAAAAGTGGTCTTTCCGGTCCCCGCCCTTCCCGTCAGGAAGATATGCGAGTCGGTATAAAGCACCAGTTCCTCTGCAAACTCAAGTTTCTGATTGGTAAAATATTCCTGCATTTCAATGAAAAACTATCGTTTGCAAATATAATGTTATTTTTCTTTTATATTTGTATGATAATAATTTTTTCCGAGGGTCGAAATGTACGCCTTAGATCGACTCGTAAAGGCGTTGCAACTCGCGCATGGCGCTTTGCTCAGCCGTTTCGTCAATTATTAATAGGACATTGAGACGCTTTCCGTCAAAACCAAACACCACGCAGTCAGTCGTAACGGCAGGGTGGGGATACTTGTAACAATACTTTGCTTTGGAAGGCGTTTTAATCGGCCACGTCATAGTTGTTCGATTCGGTGTTTGAGAACACTTTTTGGCGGGAGATTAACGGAATCAAAATGGCGTTGATGACGATGCTGAACAAAATCACCGAGAAAACGATGTTCCTGATGAAGAAACCGACTTCCAAATCGGGGATGTATGCCACGGCTTGGGTGGCCAATACCGCTGCTGTCAACCCTTTGGGGTCAATGGCCGACATGTATTTCTTTTCCTTCTTGGAGATATCGTATTTTTTGTTGATGGCGATTTGGACTACAGGGATACGCAGCAGATACAGCATGACAGTGATGCACAGTCCGATGACGATGGGACGCCAGGTGTAAAGCTGAATCGACATGCCGACGTACACGAAGAAGAACGTCTTGAGCAGCAGCACCAACTCACTAAACAGCGCACTTTCGGTTTCGTTAAGGTGAGCGGGACGTTTCTTGATGCTCTTTTTTAGCAAAAAGTCGTAGATAGCGTCGATGTTGGCCATGCCGATACCGAATGCCAATGCCGCAATGGCGCCGCTGTAACCCATCCACTCGTTAATGCCGTAAATGATGAACACGAACCCTGGAGTGGTGAGGACGGAATACTTGATCTCCCTAACCTTGTCAAGAATCAATGCCCAGAAGATGGATCCGATGAGCCCGATGAGTGTGGCAAGGATAAAGGAGGAGAAGATCTGACCGAAGATCATGCCAAACTCCAGATGGTTCGACTTGATGGCTTCCAGCAAGGCCAAAGCCAACACAATGCTGAACACATTGCCTATGGCAGCCTCCAATATTAATATGGTGGAGCTTTTCTGCGACATCTTAAGCTGTCGTACGGTGGGGATGACCACCGCCGAAGCGGTGCCACCCAAAACGAAGCCTAACATGAGGCTGATCGCTGGGTCGATTTTCAACACTTGCCAACCAACGAGCCATACCGCAATGGCGGAGAAAACGAAGTTGGCAGCGGTCAGCTTCAACGAGGGCTTAAAGGAATCCTTCAGGTTGTTGAAACTCATCTGGATGCCGCTTTCGAAAAGAATCAGCACCAAAGTGACTGCAGACAGGATGCCACCTAACAGCGTGAGTTTTTCGGAATCGACGATGTGGGTTAGGGGACCGATAACCAGACCGATAATGATCAGGAACAGCACATCGGGAATCCTCCGCTTGCTGAAGATGGCACTAAAAAGATGTGCAGCAAAAATCAGCACGCCGATGATGGCGATGATCAGGCCTATCTTGCTCGATGACAATCCTGTTGAGATTGAGTGGCTTAAAGATTCGATATTGCTGGCTTCATCCATATTGTTTACTGGTTGTTGTCAATCAGTTCTTCAATAGATTGCTCTTCTTTAGGTTGGAAGCATTTTTTGTAAAAACGCTTGACGGCATTTTCTTTTTCCAGCACGGGAACAAGCACAGAGGTGAACGTGATGCTGAATAGAATGACCGCAAAGACGATGTTCTGAATGGTCTCTCCACCAGGGAATCCTCGTTGAGCGGGAATGGTTGCCAATACAGCTGCCGCCAAGCCCTTGGGTACAATACCCGACATGAAGATCTTATCCTCAATAGGAATTTCGTTGTTTTTACGTGGGAACGACAGCCTGACAATCAAGATGCGCAGCACGAAGAGCACCACCGTAATGACGAGTCCAATGAGGATGGGCCATAATTGTTCGATCTTGATGGAAATGCCAATATAGATGAAGAAGAAGGTCTTCAGCAGGAAAACCACTTCGCTGAAAAGCTGTTTCTCGGTGTCGTTCAGCTGGGCAGGTTGCGACTTGAAAATCCTTTTGACCAGGAGACCTCCATTGTAGAAATAGTCCATGTTGGCCATGCCGATGCCAAAGGCCAATGCGGCGATAGCACCACTGAAGCCTAACCATTCGTTGATGCCGTATACGATGAACACAAACGCAGGCGTTGTCAGAATGGAGTTTTTCACATGACGTACTTTGTCGAGAATGTAGGACCAGAAAATAGAAGCAGCCAAACCAATGATGCTGGCCAAGATGAAAGACGAAATAATGTCGCCTAATACTTGACCGACGTTCAAGGCACCTGAAAGCAAGGCTTCCATAAAGGCCCATGCAAAGACGATGCAGAGCACATCGGAGAAGGCCGACTCAAGGATGAGGATGATGCCGCTTTGTTTAGTGATCTTCAACTGAGCAACCATCGGGATCACCACGGCTGAAGAAGTGCCTCCCAAGATAGCACCCAACAACAAACCGGTCAGAATATCAAATTTCTCAATCAGAATAGCCAATGCCGCCACAACGATGGTCGTGATGATGAAATTGATGGTGGTAAGCATCATCGTGCCTTTGATGGAGTTGAGCAGGGTGTTGAAATTCAGTTCGGTGCCGCTCTCAAAGAGAATGATGACCAAAGTGATGGTGGTGAAGACACTGGCTGCTGGGCCCAAATCATCGGGGCTGACCCATTTTAAGACAGGGCCGATGATCAGTCCGATGATCATGAGGAGCAGCACATCGGGGATGCGCTTGCGGCTGAAGATCTCGGTGAAGAGGTGCGCTGCAAAAATAAGCAGGCCGATGATGGCAATGGCCAATCCGGTGTTGGAAGTCTCAATGGATTGGATGATGGCTTCGGATTCCATAGGCACTGTTTATTTGATGATAACTTTTTGAGTGCTGTTGCTCTTTTCGGATCTGACGTTGACGAAGTACATGCCTGGATTCAGGTTGAGGTTCATCGTACGTGTTCCGCTAAGATCGTTTTGTTGATAAACGACCTGGCCAATGCTGTTGTAGACGGTTACGGCGCTATGCTCCTCGCCAAGTTCGATGGTGAATTCGCCTTCGCTTGGGTTGGGGTAGATGGCTGAAGCGCTGTATTTTTCCTCTTTCACTTCAGTGATGACCATGGATGCAGGAAGCACTACATTGTCAATCCAAGCGCAGTCGTCGCCGCTTGAGACAGAGCTGTCCTTGGTGTATTCCCATCTGAGTTCGTGAGTGCCAGGAGTCAAAGTGTAAACGGCCTGTGCCCATGCTACTTCACCTGACCAGTTGTTTCTCTCAGTACCATCGACCTTGAAAAACAGTTTATCCCAGCCGCTTTCTGATGACACTTTATAATAGAAACTGATTGTGCTTTCGTTGCTGACCTCTACGGTGATAAACAAAGCCGAGGTTTCGCTATCGCCAATTCCTGATGATTTGGCGCAATACTGTCCTTCGTAAGGAGATTGTCTCACCACTTCCCATGCGTAGACGGGGCTTGCGCTCTGCCAATCGAAGGAACTGAAGTCACCGCTCTCAAAGCCGTCCATCGACTGTCCGACTTGGATGTAGTAGGAGTCCTCAAGCATATAGTTTCCAAAATAGGCTGCGTAAGTCAATTGATACATGGCACCTACTATAGCCTCATTGCTCAGAGTGAAGTCCATGTCAGCAGTGAATTCTGCACCGGCTGCAATGGTATTGTAGTTCCATTCCGTTGTTGCGATGTTGATCACGTCATGTCCGTTGAAGATGACGAAGGTAGCTGACGGTAGGGCTGCGCCACCGTTGTTTCTCATGGTGAAATGCACTGTTCCGCTGTCGCCAGGGTTCAGGTAGGAACCGGATGAAGTTTCGAGAACGGCGCTGACCAATTCAAATTCGGGAGCGTAGATTCTTGCGTTGAAGTGGCTTTCCCAGGTTTCAGTGCCATCGGTGCAAGTAATGTTGAAACGTACCAAAGTGTTGTTCGGAACGGCATTGCTCACAGTGAAGGCGAAGGCGTTTTCTAGTGTAACCATTTGGTTGCCACTGATGTTGCCGACATTAACGGTGGTTTCGTTAAGGGTGACATATTCGCTTTCGCATGAGATCGTAGCGGTCACGTTGTTGGCGTTGACGCTGCCGACGTTATTCAAAGTCATGTTGAACGAGTAGTTGCCGTTGAATTCAATCTGGTCGCCACCGTTTAAAGTGTAGCTTTCATAAACTACGTAAGGAGTGTTGCTCGGCACGCCCATCAGCTCAACGTCCTGAGGATAGGAGCTGATGCCGCAGACTTTCATGATCATTGGGCCGACATTTTGCAAACCGCCTTCGAATTCAATTTGGGCCTCTCCGTTTTCGTCGGTATAGCCCATGGCGATGGCTTCGCCGTCCATAAAGACGAGGCAGCGATAATTCATCAGGCCGTTGCCATTAGGATCGGTCACTGTTACATTGATGGAAGGAGTGCCGATGACCACCTGTGACGGAGCTTCCACTGTTGCGGTGAAAGGCTCGTCGAGCCAAACGTTGACGACGCCGTCACCAAGGACGTTCATGTCGTAGAAGTTCCAGCGCAGTGCGCCTTCTTCCCACTGGCCAGGAGCGGTGACCCAAGGAGCAGTCATGTACTTGCCATTGGCATGAGCCATGCTGAGCCATCCAATGCGGTCGCCCCACTGTGCGTCGGTCATCTCTCTCTCAAGGTGAGCACCGGGACCTTCGGTCTGCCCTTCGTTGAACCAGCCGTAACGTGAGTTACCGATCACGGCGACGGCAAAGTTCTGAATGGTCACCATCTTCTCGAGGATGCAGCTTTCATCGAAAGCACCGCAGTCGCAGCCTTGTGAGTGGAAGAAGGTGTAGTTGTGAGTAGTGCCGTTAGCACCTGTGAAATCGCTGTTAGAGACGCCATACCAACCAGCCACGTAGCTTGAGTTGGCGTGTCCGTCGTGATGTACATAGCTTGTGCCGGCATTGATGGCTTGTTTCAGCAACGAGCCACTCCAGTTGCCTTCCTCTTCATAGAGCTTGGTGAAATCGTAGTCAACGGGATAGCCCACAGTGGTGTAGCCATTGTCATCATGTGTTCCAATGAGGAGCTCGAGATAGTCTGAACCGTTTGAGTCGGGATTGTCGTAAAGATGCTCGCCAGCCAAGATCACTTTGTGGAACTCGCCCATTACGGGGTGCTGTTGATACATCAAGGTCTTGTTGATCATGTTGCCAAGCTCAGTCGTGTTGTTGAACGACATACGGCTGATGCCGATTTCTGGAAGAAGGTCATCTTCGCCAGGCTCACCATAACGGTTGTTGCCATTATCGTTCCATGTGCCGTCAAGGCCTGAATAATAAAGATCCGCAGGGATATTGTTGCTCTCTTGGTCGCCACCACCTGATGTCACATAGCAGTAAAAACCACGGTAAGGCACGATGTCGACATCGCCTCCCAAAACGACCATCATAATGCCATTGTTCTGGTATTCTTGAATGATATAGTTACGAATCTTATCTTGGTTGTCAACACCAGACATGTTGGCATAGATATCGGATAATAATGCGACTCTGTTGCGCATGCCGATGGAGTTGTAATATTCGCAATATTGGCTGTAGGCGTCAACGTAGTCGGAGCTTGTGATGAGCAGGACATCATAAACGTTCAAGTCGCGGCCTCTGGTCTGATAAGACTCAATCATTTCGGGGTTCTGGGCAAGACGTTTCACGCTGTTCTTGATCTCAGGAGTTCCCCAAAGCATATTGCTGTGATCAGCTTTGGCAGCCTTGAGGTTTACACGCACCTTAGCACTCTGAGCCAGCATTATCTTGCCTTCCGAAGGGATGTATTGCACAGGGGTGAATGCTGAAAAAGCGAAAGCATACCCGTTTTTGTATTGTGTTGTTACAACACCGTGGTTTTCGGCTGGATAAACACTCCTTGAAGCATAAACGGCCTCGTTAATTACCAAGTCGCGTTTTTCCACATCGCCTGTGGTTCTTGATGGTTGATAGGGGAAAAGGTTATGGCTTCCAGTGATTTCCTGAAAATCGTACAATTCGACCTCGATGGACTCTGCTTCGGCGCCTTGAGGCAGCAAAAGACTGACACTCTGCCAAGGCAGGCTTGGCTGGCCAATCTGTGCCGATTGCATGCAACCTTCAAGCTGAATTTGCTCGTAGCCACGCAATGTGGTGACTTTAGGGTTGCTGAAAGAATAGCTCATTTCTACGGTTTGGGCGGAGAGTATGCCGCAAATCATTGCAAGAATTAATACCAAGGACAGTTTTTTCATTTGTATTACGTTTAAGATTTATTCAAATAAGGTGTATAAGAGATGCAAAAATACAAAAATTCAGAAGATTTGTGGATTTTTTATGTATTTTTGCGCTTTTGAAAAGCACTTATGACGGATCATGCAAGGAAAATAAGGGTAAAAGGAGCATTAGCGGTGGCTTTCTCAGCCATGCTTTGGGGTGTCGACGGCATCTTGCTTACTCCGCAACTCTACAACCTAAACACCGCTTTTGTGGTCTTTCTGTTACACCTGTTCCCGTTTGCGTTGATGAATGTGTTCTTTTTCAGGGAATACCGTCTCCTGAAAACCATGACGCGTTCGGACTTCATTTATTTCATGCTCGTCGCGCTTTTCGGCGGCGCCTTGGGAACCTTGGCCATCGTAAAGTCGCTGTTTTTGCTGAATTTCAATAACCTTTCGGTCATCGTGTTGCTGCAGAAATTGCAGCCGGTGTTTGCCATTCTGCTTGCCCGAGTGATTCTGAAGGAAAGGATTAAGACAGGCTTTGCCTTGTGGGCGGTGATTGCGCTGATTGCCGGCTATTTCATGACCTTTGGCTGGAATATCCCTGACTTCAGTACCAACGGCATCGTCACGGTTTATGCGGCTTTGCTCTCGCTGCTGGCGGCATTCTCGTTTGGCAGTTCCACGGTGTTTTCCAAGAAGATCTTGGGCAACTATTCTTTCGTGAGTTCCACCTTCTTCCGTTATGGCTTCACCACCGTCATCATGCTGGTGATTGTGTTGGCATGCGGCCATATCGGCGATTTCACTTTGGTGACACCACGCAACTGGCTTTTTGTGGGCCTTATTGGCTTGACCACAGGCTCTGGAGCTATCTTTTTGTATTACTATGGATTAAGAAATGTAAAGGCATCAATTTCCACGTTCTTGGAACTGTTGTATCCGATTACGGCAGTGGTGCTCGATTACTTTGTCAATCATACAAAATATTCTATCGTACAGTGGATTGCGGCATCGGTAATGCTGTTTTCCATTGTCATGCTTAATGTAAACTCAAAAAAGACTGTAAAATGAAAAAAATCAGAGCAGCCGTAGTGGGTTACGGTAACGTTGGGCGTTTTGCTTTGGAGGCCTTGGAAGCGTCTCCAGACTTTGAAGTGGCTGGTATTGTGCGTCGTAATGGCAATGCCAATCTACCTTTGGAACTGACCAATTACAAAGTTGTTAAAGATATCAAGGAACTGGGCAAAGTGGATGTGGCCATTTTGGCTTGTCCCACACGTTCCTGTCCCGAATATGCCAAGCAGATCCTGCCTTTGGGCATTAATACAGTGGATTCGTTCGATATCCATACTTCGATCATGGATTACCGTAGTGAGTTGATGCCGATCAACAAGGCTACGAACACGGTGAGTGTGATTGCTGCCGGTTGGGATCCAGGTTCTGATTCCATCGTGCGCACCTTGATGCAGAGCTTGGCACCTAAAGGCTTGTCATACACCAATTTCGGTCCTGGTATGTCCATGGGCCACAGCGTTTGCGTGCGCTCTAAAAAAGGCGTGAAAAACGCTTTGTCAGTGACCATTCCGTTGGGAGAGGGCATCCATCGCCGCATGGTGTATGTGGAGTTGGAGGAAGGCTTTACCTTGGAGCAAGTCACCAAGGAAATCAAGGCAGATCCATATTTCGCCAACGATGAGACCCATGTGTTTGCCGTTGATAGCGTGGATGCCGTACGCGACATGGGACATGGCGTCAACTTAGTGCGCAAGGGCGTTTCGGGCAAGACCCAGAACCAACGCATGGAGTTCAATATGAGCATCAACAACCCGGCGTTGACGGGACAGGTGCTGGTGAACGTGGCCCGTGCCACCATGCGACTCCAGCCTGGCTGCTATACCATGGTGGAGATTCCTGTCATTGACATGCTTCCTGGTGAAAGAGAAGAATGGATTGGACGTCTGGTATGAGACGTTGGTACATCGTCATATTGCTATTGACGGCTTTTGCTTCATGTAAGAGCCCTGACAAGATAGACCAGCTGCTATCGCAGATGACCCTTGAGGAGAAATGCGGACAACTTACCTGTCCCATTGGCTTTAATCTGTATGGCAAGGATGGCGATTCCCTATGGCTGACGGATGATTTCATTGGCATGATGGATACCATGCCGCTTGGCTCTTGTTGGGCGGTTTTGAGAGCTGACCCATGGGCGAGGAAAACGGTGGAGACAGGTTTGCATCCCCAAGAATCGGCACGGATGCTGAATATGATGCAGCGTCAAGCCATTGAGAATACTCGTCTAGGCATACCATTGTTGTTTTGTGAGGAGACGCCTCATGGCCACATGGCAGTGGGTACCACTGTGTTCCCAACAGGCATTGGTCAGGCCAGCACTTGGGATCCAGACTTGCTTGAACGCATGGGCGAGGTCATGGGACGCGAGATCCGTTTGCAAGGTGCACATGTGGGTTATGGCCCCGTGCTCGATATTGCACGTGATCCGCGCTGGTCGAGGGTAGAGGAGACCTTTGGCGAAGATCCATATCTCAGCGGTGTGTTGGGTACCGCCGTTGTCAAAGGGATGCAGCAACATGTGGTTGCTACGTTGAAGCATCTTGCAGCCTACGGCGTTCCACAAGGTGGCCATAATGCTGCTACCGCCGATGTCGGTCCAAACCGCTTGAAACACGACTATTTGCCTTCATTTGAGATGGCAGTGAAAGAAGGAAAAGCTGGCTCGGTGATGACTTCTTACAATACGATCGATGGTGTGCCTTGCACGGCTAATGCATGGCTGCTGCAAGAGGTGTTGCGCAATACCTGGAACTTCAAGGGTGTGGTGTTTTCCGACCTCAACGCTGTCAACGCTCTTTACGCTACGCATCATGTGGCTGCCGATCCTGCTGAAGCCGCCGCATTGGCTTTGAAAGCCGGAGTTGATATCGATCTGGGAGGTTACAACTATGGTGGTTTCCTCAAGGAAGCCCTGCAACGTGGTCTGGTTACGGAGGCCGATATTGACCGTGCCGTGCGCCATGTGTTGCAACTGAAGTTCGACCTGGGATTGTTTGATGATCCTTACGTGGATGAGGCTTTGGCTGAAACAGAAGTGGGTACGGCTGAGAGCGCCCAACTGGCCAAACAAGTGGCTTTGGAATCGGCCGTTTTACTGAAAAACAATGGCATTTTGCCTTTTGGCGACCAGATTGAAAAGGTGGCAGTCATTGGACAGAATGCCGACAAAATGTACAATCAACTTGGTGATTACACCGCACCTCAGGATCCTGAACGTATTGTGACCATGCTTGAAGGCATTCGTGAAAAGGGCAGGGTAGAAGTGACGGAAAACCTCTCTACTGCTGACGCTGTGGTGCTGGTGGTAGGCGGATCGTCGGCTCGTGATTTCAAAACGAGTTACGAGGAAACTGGCGCCGCTATTGTTGACGATCATGTCTCTGACATGGATTGCGGAGAAGGCTACGACCGCTCTACCTTGAAGCTGTGGGGAGGTCAGGAAGAACTGATGCAACGCGTTTATGCTCTCGGAAAGCCAGTGGTGACTGTGTATATCTGCGGCAGACCTATGGAAATGAATATGGCCAACGAGCAAAGTGACGCCTTGTTGTTAATGTGGTATCCCGGCATGGAAGGTGGCTCGGCTTTGGCCGACATCCTTTGGGGTGATTACAATCCATCGGGTAAGCTGCCGATCTCCATTCCCCGTTCAGTGGGACAGATTCCTGTTTATTACTCTCAGCCAGTCACTGGAGATTACGTGGAGGAATCAGCCAAGCCGTTGTTCCCCTTTGGCTATGGCTTGAGTTATACTCAATTTGAATACAGTGATATGGAAATCAAGGAGGACGAGGTTTCCGTTACGGTAACCAACGTCGGCGCTTATGACGGCGACGAGGTGGTGCAACTTTATTATAGCGACAAGGTCTCACCGTTGGCCTTATCGTCAAAAACCTTGGTTGGTTTTCAAAGGATTCAGCTTAAATCGGGTGAATCGAAACGAGTATCCTTGTATTGCTCGTCGAGGTTGAATCCCTCTGGGTGTTTTGCCTTTACGTCTTTGTAGTAATCCCAAATCTCAGCGAGATCTTTGGAGTAATCACCGGTAGGATAGAAGATCCTTTCAATGCCGCAATAACGTTTTTTGTAGTCAATGAAACCAAGGATGATAGGCACGTTTGCTCCTTGGGCGATGATATAGAATCCTTTTTTCCAGTGCTTTACAGCTTTTCGGGTTCCTTCGGGACAGATGACCAGATGGGTGTCCTTGTTTTCGTTGAACATCTCAATCATTTGCTCAACTAGATGGTTTTGGTGCCCACGGTTGACTGGGATGCCGCCCAATTTCTTCAAAATCCAACCGATGACAGGCACGAAGAACTCCTTTTTCATCATCACCTTGAAACGGTAGCCGTAGTACCAATAAAATGCAAGGCCTACGAAGAAGTCCTCGATGGCGGTGTGGGGCGCCACAATGCATACGGCGTTGCCCAAATCAGCTGGGGCTTCATTGACGGTTTTCCAACCGCCAATACGAAGCCCCAGCTTTCCGATTTGTTTCTTTAAACCCATGATTACCAAATGGCAGCTCTCTCTTCAGGAGCGATATACATCTTGTTTTCAGGTTGGATGTCGAATGCTTCGTAGAAGTGAGGCATAGAGCCAAGGGTACGGTTCACGCGGGCTTCCGCCGGTGAGTGAACGTCTTCTTTGATGCGGCGCTCGAGGGCCTTGTCGCGGATGTTGTTACGCCAAATGGTACCGTAGCTGATGAAGAAACGCTGGGCAGGAGTGAAGCCGTCGATGCTCTGGTTGGCCTTGGCTTCGTCAGTCATCTGATAAGCATCCCAAGCGATGTTGAGGCCACCGAGGTCAGCGATGTTCTCACCAAGGGTGAGCTCACCATTGATGTGGTTGCCGCGGAGTTCAAACTCGTTGAAGAGTTTCACGAGTTGTTGTGTGCGCTCTTTGAAGAGGGCAGCGTCTTCTTCGGTCCACCAGTTATTGAGGTTACCTTTTTCGTCGTATTTGCAGCCCTGGTCGTCGAATCCGTGGGTCATTTCGTGACCGATCACCACGCCGATACCACCGTAGTTGACGGCATCGTCAGCGTTTTGGTTGAAGAACGGAGGTTGAAGGATGCCAGCAGGGAACACGATCTCGTTCATCTCTGGGCTATAGTAAGCGTTTACAGTCTGAGGTGTCATGAACCATTCCTCTTTGTCAACAGGTTTGCCGAGCTTGGCCATTTCGATTTCGTTTTCGAAACGGATGGCGCTGTGGATGTTTTGGAAATAGGATTCAGGAGTAACGATGTATTTTGAGTAATCCTTCCATTTGTTGGGATAACCCACTTTCACGTTGATGCAGCTAAGCTTGTTCAGGGCCTTGTCCTTGGTCTCGTCGCTCATCCAATCGAGGGCCTTGATGCGTTCGCCAAGGGCGACTTTGAGGTTGGCTACGAGGCCTTCCATGCGCTCTTTGGCGGCAGCGGGGAAGTGCTTTTCAACGTAGATCTGTCCGATGGCTTCGCCCAGGCATCCGTCAGTGGCGTTGAGCACGCGGCGCCAACGGGGCTGTTGCACTTCTTGGCCGTAGAGGTAGTTGCTGTAGAAGTTGAAGTTTTCGGTCACGAAATCATCGCTCAGCATGGAGGCGCTTCCAGTGATGATCTTCCAGGTCAGATAATCCTTGATGGTGCTGAGATCGGTGTTGAGGATGATGCCGTCGAGGGATGCGATGAAGTCAGGCATACCTACGTTGAGGCTCTCAAATTCAGGAGCACCGGCTTGGTTGAAATAAGTAACCCAGTTGAAATTCGGGGTGCTGTTTTGTAACTCAGCAAGAGTGCGCATGTTGTAGGTGCGATCGGGATCGCGGCGTTCCACACGGCTCAGTGAGTTCTTAGCCAGTTGAGTCTCGAGGTTGAGGATGGCTTGTGCCTTGGCAGTGGCGTTTTCGGCGTCCACACCGACCAATTGGAACATCTTGGAGACGTGCTCAACGTACTTGTCGCGCATCTCTTGTGATTCCTCAGTGAGGTAATCATCACGATCCGGCAGGCTCAGTCCACCTTGATACAGGTGCATGATGACCATGTCAGCGTTTTTCGGATCGGTGCTGGGGCCAGCGTAGAAGAAGCCGCCGAAGCCATCGCTGTGCAGCTTGCCCATCAGCTCGGCCAGTTGTGTCTTGTCATTCAGACCTTCCACCATCTCGAAATAGGGAAGGAGCTCGGTGTAACCACGCTCGTTGATGGCCACGGTGTCCATGCCGGCATTGTAGAAGTCGCGGATCTTCTGAGCCACGCTACCTTCAACGGCATTGGAATCGGCCGACACCTCTTTAATGATGTCTTGGATGAGTTGCTCGTTGTGCTGATCGATCTCAGTGAAGGCGCCATAAGTGGTGTACTCCTCTGGTATTGGATTGTTTTTCAACCAGTTGTTGTTGCAATAACGGAAAAAGTCATCAGCGGGGTTGATGCTTAAATCCATGTTTTTCAAGTCGATAGCTGGAGTGCCTTTCTCTTCTTTCGGAGAGCAACCCCCAGCAATCATTGTTCCTGCTACCATCATAGCGATAAATGCTTTTTTCATGTGTATAAGTAAATTTTATAGGTCTCCTTCTAATTTAAGTTCAATCTGTAACTTCCTGAGTTCGGGATGGGCTTCGGCCAACTTCTCGAATTTTTCCTTGTCGGTATAGGCTTCGATGGCCGCGGGTTTATCCATCACCTCAGGAATCAGGTCGTATTGGTTGTTGTGTAATGTGTTTTTCAGGTGGCTGCGCAGTGCGGTCATGCCCTCGGCGTCACTCTCGAATAGTTTGTTGTCGACATGGAAATGGATTTCCTTTTCACCTTTCAACTCAGGCTTGTATTTGCCCAAGCCTGCGGCAAAGTTCGGTGAGATTTTCTTGTATTTGCTGACGAAGTCATTCCATGAGGCTTCGAGCTGTTCTTGTGTAAATGGGGTGTCCCATTTAGGCTCTTCCTGCTCATCTTGCTTGTTGGCTTGCTCCAGGCTGTTGGTGATGGAGATGGTGCTGCCACCGCCACGTTGACGCTGACGAGGTTCGCTGACCGAATGGGAGCTAACGACGGGAGCTGGTTCCGTAGCTGGAACAGGCTTAGGTTGCGGTTGTGGTTGTGGTTGTGGTTATGGTTGTGGTTGTGGTTGTGGCTGAGATTGCGGTTGTGGTTGTGGTAGTGGTTGTGGCTGTGGCTGTGGCTGCGGTTGTGGGTTTGGCTTAGGAGTGGGAGCACTGACAGTGGCTTGGGGCGGATTAACTCCGCCCAGCGTAGGGTTTGGCGCTGCAGGTGTTTGTGCAAATGCACACATTTTCATCAAGTTGACCTCCAAGTGAAGCCTCTTGTTGCCGGCATTTCGGTAGTCGATGTCGCATTGATTGTTGATATCCAACGCCTTGACCAGTTGAGGCAAGGGATAGCGGGCTGATTGCTCAATGTAGCGTTGCCTTAGCTGCTCACTGACCTCGAGCAATTGCGTGGTGGCAGCGTCCTTGCTCACCAGCAGGCTCCTCAGGTGGTTGCCCATGCCGGTGATGAAGTGCTGCGGCTCGAAACCTTTATTAATGATGTCATTGACAACCAGCAGGATGTCGCTGGTGTTGCCTTGCAGCACATCGTCCACAATGCGGAAGTAATAGTCGTAATCGAGCACGTTGAGATTGTCGATGACGGCTTTATAGGTGATGTTCTTTCCGGAGAAACTCACCATCTGGTCGAAGATCGAAAGTGCGTCACGCAAGGCTCCATCAGCCTTTTGGGCAATGATGTTTAGGGCCTCAGGCTCGGCATCGATGCCTTCCATCTGGGCTACATGGGCCAGATGCTTCTCAATATCTTCGATAGTAATACGCTTAAAATCAAAGATTTGGCATCTTGAAAGGATGGTGGGGATGATCTTGTGCTTCTCGGTAGTGGCGAGGATGAACTTGGCATACGCCGGCGGCTCTTCCAAGGTCTTCAGAAAGGCGTTGAAAGCCGCTGTACTGAGCATGTGGACCTCATCGATAATATACACCTTGTACTGACCGATTTGTGGGGGAATGCGCACCTGTTCCACCAAGTTACGGATGTCCTCAACGGAGTTGTTGGAGGCGGCATCGAGTTCATAGATGTTGAACGACGCATTGTTGTTGAAGGCACGGCACGACTCACATTCGTTGCAGGCCTCCATGTTTTCGGTAGGATGGAGGCAGTTGATGGTCTTGGCCATGATACGCGCACAGGTGGTCTTGCCCACACCACGTGGACCGCAGAAAAGGAAAGCTTGAGCTAAGGTGTTGTTGCGAATGGCGTTCTTCAATGTGGTGGTGATGGACTGCTGCCCGACCACCGTGTCGAAGGTTGAAGGCCTGTATTTTCTCGCTGATACGATGAAGTTTTCCATAGTTGTCTCAGAGTGTTTCAAACCACAAAAATACACTTTTTTTCGGCATCCTTGACTTTGTCCGCTTTTTTTCCGTAAGTTTGCTCAAAATTCAAGTGTTATGCTGATCCTAGTTCCCAAGATAACCAACCGACTTCAATATACGCTCGACTTCGTTTTCGGCACCGTGTTAGGAGTGGATTACGAGCTGACTACCAAGAAAGAGGCATTTCGCGACTTTGAGGGCTTGAAGATGAGCTATGGCCCCAATCCTTTGTGGGATGAGCCATTCCAAAAATCGGTGAACATGCTCTTTGAGAGAGATATCTATGAACAGGATCTGAAACCATTTGATTTCTTGGATGTTAAGGGAATTTTTCCCGTTTACAACCAACGTTCCCTGATGCCTTTCGATGTGCTTGCCGCCGTGTTTTTTCTGATTACGAGATACGAGGAATACCTGCCTCAGGTGCGTGACCAATATGGGCGTTTCACTCCTCAGTCGTCGTGCCTTTATGGCATGGGCGTTTTGGCTAAGCCAGTGGTTGACATTTGGATCTATGAATTTGCGAAACGTCTTCATATTGAGGATATTATAAAGCAGAGAAGCTATTCGTTCCTGCCGACCTACGATGTGGATGCGGCATGGGCTTACCTGCATAAGGGCTTCTTTAGAACGACTGGCGCTTATGTCAGAGATGTATTAAAGGGTGATTGGGAAGAGATTAGGCATCGTAACCGAGTGATTTTCAAGCATGAGCCTGATCCTTTCGATAGCTTCGAATACCAATTCCAATTGCAAGAGGAGTATCATCTGAAGCCGATCTATTTCATCCATTGCGGCGACTACGATACCAACGACAAGAGCATTTCCATCCGTCAGGACGCTTTTAGGGCGCTGATCAAGAGGATAGGGGACTATGCCGATGTGGGCATTCATCCTTCGTTCTCATCTTACCTTGATCCCGTGCGGCTTCAAACCGAGGTGGAGCGGCTCTCGTCAGTGCTGAATCGTGAAGTGACGAAGAGTCGGCAGCATTTCCTGCGCATGACCATGCCAAGGAGCTACCAAAGATTGATCGAACTCGACATTCACGACGATTACACCATGGGCTATGCATCGCAGGTTGGCTTCCGTGCGGGTACTGCTACCGCTTTCCATTTTTATGACCTCGAGAGCGATGTCGCCACTTCGTTGACGATACATCCTTTTGCCGTTATGGATGGAACTTTAAAGGATTACTTAAAACTAAGTAATGCAGATGCTTATAATGAGATAGTTAAAGTAGTGGATGAAGTGCGGAAAGTGAATGGAACCTTTATCTATTTGACGCATAACGAGACCCTCGGTGGTGAAAAACGATGGGTGGGATGGCCTGAAATGTACCGTCAAATTATAGAATATGCCCAATGATCAATTATCTAACCAACGAACAAATCGATAAATCCCGATGGGATGACTGCGTGGCCCATGCCGTTAATGGCAATGTCTACGCTTTCTCATGGTATCTGGATATCGTGCATCCGGGATGGGAAGCGTTGGTTGAAATGATTGATGGTAACTATGTGACTATTATGCCTGTTACGAAAAAGAAAAAATACTTGATTCACTATCTTTGCCAACCTTTTTTCGTACAGCAATTGGGCGTTTTTTCAAGGCAGCCGATCACGGAGGAAACCACCGTGGCTTTTCTGAAATCCATCCCAAGGAAATACCGTCTTGTGGAGATTCGACTCAACGAAAACAACCCACTTCCCAAGGAGGCCAAAGGGGTGGAATGGCACCGCAATCATCTCCTGAATTTGAATAAGGATTACACTTTATTATCAAATGATTATCATGAAAATACAAAGCGTAATCTAAAGAAATCATTGAATTACGGATTGGCACTGGTTTGCGACGCTGATATCCAGGAGATCATCGGCCTTTTTCGTGAAAACCGAGGCGCTTCCGTCGCACATTGGGGCGATGCTGAGTATGCCCGATTAAGCCATCTGACCGAAACAGCCCTAGTTTCTGGGAATGCCTTTGTTTATGGAGTTAAATCATTGAATAATAATGAGATAATATGCGGAGCGCTATTCATGAAAAGCCATAATCGGATTACGTTTCTCTTTTCCGGTAACAATGCATTAGGGAAAGAATCACAAGCCATGACTTTTTTGATTGACCAGGTGATTCGTGAGTATGCTGGTCAACCCTTAGTGCTTGATTTTGAGGGCTCTGACGATGAAAACCTTGCTCGTTTTTATCATGGTTTTGGCGCTGATCCCATCATGTATCCCGGCTTTACCTATCGTTGTTTTAACCCATTGCGGTAAAAAACATTGATAATCATTTGCAAAATACAATATTTGTTGTAATTTTGTGTCAAACTCTTAGCATTATGATTGAAGTAAAAAACCTTGAGAAGCTCGACAGCCTGTTCAATCCCATTATGGCTGAGATTCGTGACGCTGAAATTCAGCAGGATCGCATGCGTTTCCGCCGCAATCTGGAACGTATTGGCGAGATTATGGCCTATGAAATCAGTAAGACTATGGAATACACGACCAAGGAGGTGGTGACACCGCTTGGCGTAAAGGAAGTCAAGGTGCTGGCCGAACAGCCTGTATTGGCTACGATTCTGCGTGCAGGTCTGCCTTTCCACAATGGCATGCTGAATATGTTTGACAAGGCTGACAACGCCTTTATCGCTGCCTATCGGAAATACGACATGAACGACGATTCTGAGATCCGAGTGGAGTACTTCTCCGCACCAGATATGGATGGCCGAGTGCTGGTGATCTGTGACCCATTGCTTGCCACGGGCGAGTCCCTGGTGAAGACCATCGAAGGATTGCTGGGGGACGAGATGCAACCAAAACATATCCATGTGGCGGTAGCCGTGTCCTCTTCTGACGGATTGGAGCACCTGAAACTCAAGATGTCACGTTGGCCAGTCACCATTTGGGTGGGCTCCGTTGACGACGAATTGACTGCAAGAGCATACGTGGTGCCTGGGCTCGGTGATGCCGGAGATTTGGCTTTTGGTGAAAAACATAGTTGATAATCAAATAATTACGATATGAATCGTGACGGATTTGGTTCAAAGCTCGGCGTGATTGCTGCAGCAGCGGGATCGGCTGTAGGCTTGGGCAATATTTATAGGTTCCCCTGTGAGTTGGGAAACAATGGCGGCGGAGCGTTTCTGCTGGTTTATCTGTTGATTGTGTTGTGCTTGGGCGTCCCTGTGATGTTGAGCGAGTTGATTATCGGCCGACGGACACAGAAGAATCCCATTGGGGCGTTCAGGACGCTGAGACCCAAGTCGGCATGGCCGGCCATTGGCTATATGGGCGTATTTGGCGCCTTTATCATTATGGCTTTCTATTGTACGATCGCAGGTTGGACCCTGGAGTATGTCGTCAAAGCTGTCGGCAACCAGTTCCAAGGCAAGGATTTGGCAACGATTGAAAAGGATTTCGGCGACTTCCATAATATGGGTTGGAGAAATGTCCTTTGGGAGAGCATCTTTATCTTTATCACAGCGTTTGTGGTGTTTAAGGGTGTCGCAAACGGCATTGAGAAGTATTCCAAGGTGTTGATGCCCTTGTTGCTGGTCATTCTCATTGTTTTGGGCGTCCGGTCCATGACTTTGCCTGGTGCAAAAGAAGGATTACGCTTCTTGTTCCATCCTGACTTCTCAAAGATTACGGGCTCTGTGCTCATTAGTGCTTTGGGACAGGTGTTTTTCTCACTCAGCATGGGCATGGGCGTGTTGATTACCTACGGCTCTTATATCAAAAAGGATGACAACCTCGCATCCACGGCGCTTTCAGTCACCTTGTCGGATACCTTGGTAGCCGTGCTGGCTGGTATCGTCATCTTTCCGGCCGCATTCTCTTTCGGTGTCAATCCAAAAGAGGGGATGGGGCTGGTGTTCTGTACGTTGCCGATGATTTTCAATCAGATGGCCGGAGGTTATTTCTTCTGCGTCATCTTCTTTGTGCTTCTTGCCGTGGCGGCTCTGACCTCCACGATTTCACTGCTTGAAGTCATCGTAGCCTATTTTGTTGAGGAGTTGCATATGTCACGCCGCTGGGCTACGGTCATTGCCGCTGCCGGTTGCGCGGTGTTGGGCATCTTCGCTTCCTTGAGCCTCAAGGATGGATCCAGTTTCACCATTGCCGGTATGTCGCTCTTCAATAGTCTCGACTTCCTTTCCGCCAAGATACTGCTGCCAATAGTAGCGTTCTTCATCGTGCTCTTTGTGGGCTGGATTTTGGGCAAATCGGCATTTTTCGAGGAAATCACCAATGGTGGAGGCCTCAAGATGTCCATCAAGGGTATTATCTTCTTCATTATCAGGTATCTGGCTCCGTTGGCCATTGCCGTTATCTTTGTCACAGGGTTCCTTTAATAACAAACGTATTCTTTTAAAAGAGGATTGACATCGCCAACGATGTCTTTGAGTTGTGTCCAATCCTTGATGAGACCTTTGCGCTCGCGATGATTCACGATGGCTTTCACCTGCTCGTATTCGAGGTAGGGATGGCGTAATAAGGCCTTGAACTCGTCATGGTTGACTTTGATTTTAGTGATCTCGTTGGCTTCCAGTATGATATATGGTTTAATCGCTTCAAACCTTGCGGTGTCCATGCCTCTGATTTCGTAAAGCTGTTCCATGCTGACAAAACCACCGAGTCGGCTCCTGTAGCGGTGGATGCGACTGGCCATGACTTCGCCTATCTGTGGCAAGGCTACCAATGCCGTTGAATCAGCTTGGTTGAGGTCTAAAATCGGGATGCTTTTTACCTCTTTAGGATAGCTTTTACTTTCATTTCCAGCATATTGTGAGGCTTGTTTAGGTTTGCTGTCGTGATAGTTCGATTTGGGTTTATGGCTTTCAGGTTTTTGCTCTGTCACGGAAATGGGGGCGGTCTTTTTCTCAGCTTCATAACGTTCTTTGCGGAGCGCTTCTTCTTGGACGGCAATCAGTGAATCCAGGTTGTGGAAGGCCATTCTCTCTTTTTTGGTAAGCTTTATGACGGGTCTGAAAACGCTGAAAGCCAATAGGATGGCAATGAGAGTTAGCAAGCTGATGACGGCGATGCGCTCTCCTTTGTTGAGAACAATAAGGCCTTTGTTGATACGCTTTTTTGAGGGTTTCATCTTAATGATTTTAGTGGTCCAAAAATATCCGTTAATCCGCTCAAAAAAGTACTTATTCGATGATTATTCAATGAATAATTTTCGACAACGGACAATTGAAAAATTGTGTATCTTTGCAAGTTTTATCGTTTGATGCCATGAAAAAGCACCTCCTGTTGATCGTCTGCTTGTTGTTCTTTGCCTTTTCGGCGAAGGCCGCCTACTTGTTTATTCCCATGGATAACACCCAGACTAACCACCTGAAAGCATACGGCGTAGCCTTTTTCGTGCTACAACGCGAAGTGGAGATCAGTTGGCTGCTGAACTACAAAGGGGGGAGTTACCTGATTCCGTATCATGAGATGTTTGAACGGGAATGCAAGATGCGCAACGTATCTTATCAAGTCATTGCCGATGCGCAAGCCAACGCCATTTTGGCTCAGATCGCCGATCCTGGCGTCAATATGGATGAGATGAAGCTGCAGAAGGCACCCAAGGTGGCCGTGTATGCCCCCAAGAATTCACTTCCTTGGGATGATGCCGTGACCCTTGTGCTGACATATGCTGAAATACCTTACGATATAGTGTATGACGACGAGGTGTTGCAAGGCTTGTTGCCGTCGTATGACTGGTTGCACCTTCACCATGAGGACTTTACTGGTCAGTACGGCAAGTTCTGGGCCAGGTACCACAACTATCCTTGGTATCAGGAGGATGTCAAGCTGCAAGAGGCCACAGCGACTCGTTGGGGATTCAAGAAAGTGTCGCAACTGAAGTTAGCCGTAGCCAAGAAAATCAGGGAGTTTGTGGCTGGTGGTGGCTATATGTTCGCCATGTGCTCTGCGCCTGACAGTTTCGACATTGCTTTGGCTGCCGAGGGACTCGACATTTGTGATTATATGTTCGACGGCGACCCCATCCGTCCGGGTGACCCGCAACGGCTCAACTATGACAACTGCTTCGCTTTCACCGACTTCAGCGTGTCCACCAATCCTCAGGAATATGAGGTTTCCAATATCGATATACCGCAAACTCGCATTAGAAGCGTCAAAGAAAGCAACGACTTTTTCCTGCTATTTGACTTCTCGGCCAAATGGGATCCGGTGCCTACCATGCTGACCCAATGCCACGAGAGGCTGATCAAAGGATTTATGGGGCAGACTACCGCATTCAGGAAGGCTTTTGTCAAACCAAGTGTCGTCGTGCTGGGCGACAATGCGGCATTTGAAGAAGATAGGTATATCCACGGCAACTTTGGCAATGGTTTTTGGACCTTCCTTGGGGGCCACGATCCGGAGGATTACCGGCATCTGGTGGGCGACCCGCCGACGGAACTCGACATGTATCCTAATTCTCCCGGTTATCGACTCATTCTCAATAACATACTGTTTCCTGCAGCAAAGAAAAAGGAACAAAAAACCTAAAAAGGCATTGTTTTTGTAAAAAAATCCGTATTTTTGTCACCTTGTAAATTTAAATAACGCCAAAAGAAAATTACAAATAACAATAACAATGAAAAAACTGTCTTTACTTTGGCTCACATTGGCACTCTTTACGAGTTTTGCCTATGCTGCTCCCATTGATGTGAACATGGCTAAAAGCTATGGCCAGAACTATGTTTGGCACACTCTGGGACAAAAGTCTGCTGATCTCTCGTTAGCTTACACTCAAGCCACAGAGGCTGGCGTTGACGCGCTTTACATCTTCAATCACGAACACGGTTATGTTGTGGTCGCTGCCGACGACCGTGCACATCCCATTCTTGGCTATTCCGAGGATCAGGCTTTCGATCCGAACAATATCCCTGAGGGATTGCGTTACTATCTTGGCTTTTATGCTCGTCAGATCCAGTATGCCATCGACAACAATCTGCCCATGGACGCTGAGATTGCCGAAGAATGGTATCTGGTGGGGAAGGAGGGTGTTACTTCCAGAACCCGAATGGAAAAGGCTGTGAATCCTCTGTTGACAACCACTTGGGATCAGGGTTGGCCTTACAACTACTACGCTCCGGCATGCAGCAGCTATTGGACCAACAATCACTGCTATGCAGGCTGCGTGGCTTGCTCGATGAGCCAAGTGATGAAGTTCTGGAATTGGCCTGAGACCGGCGTGGGTGAACATTCCTACAATACCAGTTCCTATCCTGGCAATGGCGCCACCTTGTCGGCCAATTTCGGGGAGGCGACTTATAACTGGGCAATTATGCCTAACCAGCTTGGTTCACAAGCCAATGATGCCGCTTTGGCTGTGGCTCTGTTGATGTATCACTGTGGTATCGCCGTGGATATGGATTTTGCACCCGGTGGCAGTGGCGCTCATACGGAAGATGTCGGTCCAGCACTGATCGAACATTTCAGATATGGCGCCTGTGCCGAAATAAAGTCACGTGATTCCTATACGAGAACTCAGTGGGAAGATATGTTGATCGCACAGTTGGACCGTGGTATTCCTTTTGTTTATGCCGGTTCTGACACTGATGGCGGCCATGCTTTCAATCTTGATGGCTACAACAACAACCGCATGTTCCATTTCAACTGGGGATGGAGCGGTTCCTACCAAAATACCTATTACCAGATTGATGCCTTGAATACCGGTAATGGCAACTTCAATTTGTATCAAAGGGCTGTGTTTAACATTCTTCCTGATTACATCTACGATGCCATGGTTCCGGCGATCGAGACGCTTGAAGTCGGTGTGGCTGATGCCCTTACCAAGACGGTGAATGTGTCGTTCACAGTGCCATCGGTCTCCATGTCTGGTGCCGATTTGGAATCCATTGCAAAAATCGAACTGAAACGTAACGGTACGGTTATTCAAACCTACACCAACCCAACACCAGGTGAGCAACTTGTTTACCAAGATGAGCTTTCTGAATACGGTAGCTACGAATACTCAATCGTCGGTGAGAACAACGGATTCGACGGCGAGGCTTTCTCACAAGTGGTGATTGTTGGCCCAAGCTGCACATGGAAATTCGTCTGCCAAACCACCAACTTCCAAGGCTGGAACGATGGTAAGCTGCAGGTTGTGGATGCCAACGGTATTGTTTTCAAAGAGATCACGATGACTTCCTCATCTCCATTGAGTGAAAAGGTCCAGTTCCCAGAAGGCAACTTCTCTCTCGTGTGGAGGGCTCCTGTAACTGAGGTTTCCTCAATTACCATCACTCTGAAGAACTCAGCCAATCAGCAGGTATATACCTTTACCGGTTCATCAACACAGTTGAATGGTACGATCTACACTGACACCAATGATTGCCCGAACTGCACTGCTCCCACCGAATTCACGGGAACCGTCGCAGCCAATGGAGCTCTGCTGACATGGCAATGCGACTACACACCTTCAAAGTTCAAGATCTACAGAAGCAATGATGGTGAGGATTATGCTGAGATAGCTACTGTTGAAGGCAGTGTCCACGAGTATCTTGATGAGGTTAAGGGCGTTGCTCAATACTATAAGGTCACAGCTTACAGCTCAGCTTGCGAATCGAATCCCGCCATTACTCCTGACAACCTCGATTATGTGGTGGTGATGGTTCCGTTGACTGTCGGTGATAGTCAAATGGCAACTCGCATCTATCCTAATCCTACCTTTGGCAATATGACCATCGAAGCTGGCGCATTGACCTCGGTGACCGTTTATAACCTTGTCGGACAGATTGTTTATGAAGAAGCTACTCAGAGCGACAAGAGCGTGATCAACATGAAGGCTCTCGGTTCTGGCATGTATCTTGTGAAAATCGTCTGTGCCGAAGGAACCATCACTCAAAAAGTGACTGTTTATTGATCAATAGGTTTAATTATTAACTAATACAAACGAAAATGAAAAAGTTATTTATTTTAGCCGTTGCCGCTATGATCGGTATGGGCACCGCTTTTGCGGGACCAGTCGATGTTAACACGGCTAAGGCGCTCGGACAAAAGTATTTCCAAGCGAAATTTGAACTGACAAGAAGCGTTGACCTGCAACTGTATTACACAGTGACCTCTGACAACGGTGTTCCATGTGCCTACGTCTTCAACAAAGGAAACGAAGGCTTCGTGATCGTTGCTGCATCTGACAATGTGCGTCCTATCCTTGGTTATTCTAACCATGGCGCTTTCGATGCCACCAACCCTTACAATGGTGCCATGTATATGCTTGAGACTTACAAAAACAGTATCAGCTATGCTATTGAGAAAGAACTCAAACCTACTCCTGAAATTGCTTCTCAGTGGCAGTCATTGCAGAACTGCGGTAAGCTGAACAATAAGAGAGCTGCCGTGGTTGGACCACTCGTTCAGACCAAATGGAATCAGAACAGCCCTTACAACCTTTATGCACCACCAACTCAGGGTGGACATCAGGGTGCTGGTGGACGCTGCTATGCAGGTTGCGTTGCCACAGCAATGAGCCAGGTGATGAAATACTGGGATTGGCCAATCCAAGGTGAAGGCAGCCACGGATACAACTGCGTTGGTTATGGTCCTACCTATTATCAATATGGTTATCAGTATGCCAATTTCGGTGAAACCACCTATCATTGGGATCTTATGCCAAATACTTTAAGTAACGCATCTGATGAACAGATCGATGCTGTTGCTACTTTGATGTATCACTGCGGTGTGTCAGTGGATATGACCTTTGACTGGGACGGTAGCGGTTCCTATTCAGACCTCGTTCCTGGCGCTATGGCTTCCTATTTCGATTATGACTACTGCCAGAAGAAGAGCAGAAACTCCTATTCTTTGACCAACTGGGTTGCTATGCTGAAAGCTGAATTCGACCTCGGTCGTCCTGTGTATTATTCAGGTCAATCCTCTGAGGGCGGTCACGCTTTCGTTGCCGATGGTTATGACGAGGAAGACTTTATCAGCTTCAACTTCGGATGGAGCGGTTCTGACGATGACTTCTATGCCGTTGACGCTATTGACTATGCATCACAGGCTGCAGCTATCTTCAACTATGTTCCTAGCCATGTTTACAACAACACGGTTCAGGCTCCTACCAATGTCACTGCAGTTAAGACAAGTGATGTTGCTCAAGAGGCTACCATCACCTGGACTAACCCAACCAAGACCATCAATAACCAGACTATTTCATCAATCGACCAGATGGTGGTGACCAGAGATGGCAAAGTGATCTATACCGTTGACAACCCAACTCCTGGCGCAAGCATGAGCTTCGTGGATCAGAACGTTCCTTGCTACAGCACTTTCGTTTACAGAGTGTATGCTGTTTTGAATGGCGTCAATGGCGCTTATGGTTCAGCTTCTGAGTCATTTGGCCCGACTTGCGATTGGAAAGTCATCGCTACCTCAACTAACATGTCTGGATGGAAGAGTGCTTACCTCATTTCTTACGATGGCACTGGCCGTGAAATCGACAGATTCACCATGACAAGCAGCAATCCTGCCTCCTATAACATGCCGATGACCCTTGGTAAGGTGTACTTCGCATGGAAAGCTGGTTCAGAAAGTGTGTCAATCACCTTCAAGATTAAGGATGCCAGTGGAGCAGTCGTTTATGAATATGAAGGTATGTCCGGCGATGTTCCGGAAGGCGTGCTGTATGAAGGCAACAATGGTTGCGGCAATGCAGCTCCTACCCAAGTTCCTGGTGAGGTGACTATTGCCAATGTCGGTGAAGATATCGTTCTTTCTTGGGAAAATAAAACCGACTACGGTATGAATGTGTATCGCGACGGATTGCTTTGCGCATTGGTCCATGGAAATGAATACGTGGATGAGTCTCCTGTAGTTGGCGGTCACTGCTACCGGATTTGCTATCTTACCGACGGCGGTGAATCACCATTGTCAAACGAAGTGTGCGCTACTGCCGGTGAAGGATGTGATGCTGCACGTAATGCTTGGTTCTATCGCCAAGACAATGGCAAACCTGTTATTACTTGGGAAGCTCCTGAAGTCTCCGATGGTCTTAGCGGATATTGGATTTACAGAAAAGACGGTGAAGATGGTGAGTACAACCAGATCAAGATCTTGGGCTCAAACAAGGTGGAATATAAGGAAACCAAGAGTCTCACCGTGGGTACATGGTATTACTACAGAGTGGTAGCCTACTATAGAGACATTGAGTGCTATGCAGCTCCTGCTAAATCAATGTATACCAATGAGTATTATGTGGCTGTGTATTATGATGGAACAGTGGGTGTCAATGAAAACACCACCAACAACGTCAACCTCTATCCTAATCCTGCCAACGACAGCTTTACCATTGAGGCTGAAAACATCCAACACGTGATGGTTTACAACACTATCGGTCAGTTGGTCCACAGCCAGGATTGCGAAGGCAACAGCACCGTGGTTAACCTGAGCGGTGTTGACACCGGCATCTACATGGTGAAGGTGGTTACCGCCAATGGTGAGTCTATCCAGAAGGTTTCTGTGATCAGATAAGCCTAACGGCTTTCGATAAAAAAGCGCCTCAATCGAGGCGCTTTTTTTTATTTCCGTTCCCAAACTTCAAAACGGTAGGAGTAATCTACCTGCGGGTCATCGTCGATGACCTCCAAATCAATCAAATCCCAGTTTTCGAAATTGATGTATGGGAAATAGGTATCGGCCTCAAACTCCTTGTCAATGCGTGTAAGGTAGAGCCTGTCGACCTTGGGAAGAAACTGCTCATAGATGATGCCGCCACCCATGATGAAGACTTCTTCTTCGTCTTGAACCATGTCAATGGCTTCGGCAATGGAGCCGGCAAGCTCAAAGCCTTCTGGAGCTTGTTCCAGACGAGTGGAGATGATGATATTGCGGCGATGGGGTAACGCTTTCTGCCCAGGCAGTGATTGCCAAGTGTTGTAGCCCATGATGACGGTATGCCCCGAAGTCACCTGCTTGAAGTGCTTCAGGTCGTTGCTGTTATGCCAAATCAGTTGGTTGTCCTTGCCGATAGCCCTGTTTTTGGCCATCGCCACTATTATTGATAACATTACTTTTATCTTTTATCTCTTATCTCTTATCTAAATAGACACTTCTCCCTTGATCGCCGGGTAAGGATCGTAGTTCTCAAGTTTGAAATCTTCGTATTTGAAATCAAAAATGTCTGTGACTTCCGGGTTGAGCAGCATGGTGGGCAACGGGCGTGGGGTTCGCGCCAGTTGGGTCTTTACCTGCTCAATGAGGTTGTTGTAGATGTGGACATCGCCGAAGGTATGGACGAATTCGCCGGGTTTCAAGCCGCAAACCTGAGCCATCATCATGGTGAGGAGGGCGTAGGAGGCGATGTTGAAGGGCACGCCGAGGAACACGTCGGCGCTGCGTTGGTAAAGCTGGCATGAGAGCTTGCCATCGGCCACGTAGAACTGGAAGAAGGCATGGCATGGGGGTAAAGCAGCCTTTCCAGCGGCTACGTTGGCGGCAAAATTCTTTTCATGCTCGTCGGGCAATACGCTCGGATTCCAAGCTGTGACGATGTGTCGGCGGCTGTTGGGGTTGGTCTTGATGCTCTCCACCACCTCTTTGATCTGGTCGATGCCTTCGCCGTTCCAATTGCGCCATTGGGCACCGTAAACGGGACCGAGGTCGCCATTGGCATCAGCCCATTCATCCCAGATGCTGACTTTATGGTCGTGCAAATACTGGATGTTGGTGTCGCCTTTGAGAAGCCATAGCAACTCGTAGATGATGGATTTCAGGTGAACCTTTTTGGTGGTCACCAAAGGGAATCCCTCCGAGAGGTCGAATCGCATCTGGTAGCCGAACACACTGATGGTGCCGGTACCCGTGCGGTCGCCTTTCTGGACGCCGTGGTCAAGAATATATTGGAGCAGATCGAGGTATTGTTTCATAGCTTAAGCCTGCTCTGGGGTGTGCTTGTATTTGAACAGGATGGCGAAGAGGATGCCGATCACAAAGGCAAAGGCAGCGAACACATACCAAGCCGTTGACCAGCCGTTCATCACGTTGAAGGTCGGGTCGGCCATCGAGGGGTTGAACACGAAATGGTTGACAATCGCTTGGGCGCAGAGCGAACCGATGGTGGCGCCGAAGCCGTTGGTCATCATCATAAAGACGCCTTGTGCGCTCGAACGGATGCTGACGTCAGTGTTTTGGTCCACAAAGAGTGAACCGCTGATGTTGAAGAAGTCGAAAGCCACGCCGTAAACGATCATGGAGAGGATCAGCAGTACGAGGCCGAAGCCGGTGGGGCTGCCAGCACCCAGGAAGAAGAAACGCAAAGCCCAAGCCACAAAGGCGATGAGCATCACTTTCTTGATACCGAAACGTTTCAGGAAGAAGGGAATCAAAAGGATGCAAAGGGTCTCCGACACCTGTGAGATGGAGGAGAGGAACACGTTGTTCTTCACAGCGAAAGCGTTGGCATATTGGGGATCAGCTCCGAAAGCATCAAGATAAGGAGTGGCAAAGCCGTTGGTCACCTGCAGGCACATGCCGAGGAGGAAGGAGAAGATGAAGAACACGCACATCTTGGATTCCTTGAAAAGGGCAAAGGCGCGCAGACCGAAGGTGTCGATGAACGACTTGCTTTCCACGTTCTTGTTGACGGGGCAGTTCGGCAGGGTAAACGAATAGAAGCCAAGGATGATGCCCCAGATGGAAGAGACAAACAGCTGCATGTGGTTATCCTTGAAACCCGTGAAGTTGACGATCCACATGGAGAGGATGAAGCCGATGGTGCCGAACACACGGATAGGAGGGAAGGCCTTCACGGTATCCAGACCAGCTTGATTCAAGGCGTTGTATGATACAGAGTTACCCAAGGCGATGGTTGGCATGAAGAAGGCCACACTCAAGGCATAAAACGGGAACAGTTGTCCGAACTTGATGTCAGTGCCGTATTTCATTCCCATGTAACCCGCCAAGGCCATAAAGATGGCGGCGAGGAAATGGCAGATGCCGAGGAGTTTTTGTGCGGGAATCCAACGGTCGGCCACGATGCCCATCAGGGCGGGCATGAACAGCGATACGATGCCTTGGATGGCGAAGAACTTTCCAATGTTGGCACCCATGCCGATGCGGCCCAAGTAGATGCCCAATGAACAAAGATAAGCTCCCCAAACGGCAAAGATCAGGAAGTTCATCACAATCAGTCTGAATTTAATGCCTTTCATATAAAAATTGTGTTAAGATTTGCTGTTGATTAAATCGCGGAGTTGAGCGGCTTTCTCGTAGTTTTCCTCGTCGATAGCCATCTGGAGTAGTTTCTGAAGCTGTTCAACTGTCAGGTTGTCAAGGGTGTCGGTCTGCTCTTCGGGTTCTTCTGGCACCTCTGGCTCGGGTGTCGCATCCATGTCCTTCACATCATCCATCTCGATGCCGGCGTCGTTCATCACATTCTCGTATGCTGAGATGGGGCAGCGGAACCTGACGGCCAATGCGATGGCGTCAGAAGGTCTCGAGTCGATCATGGTGATGTCGTCGCCCTGTCTGCAGATGAGCATGGCGTAGAACACTCCTTCAAGGAAACGGGTGATAACCACTTCGATTAGCTCAATGCCATATTGCTCGGCAAACTTCTTGAAGAGGTCGTGGGTGAGCGGTCGTGAATTGGGCTCGCCTTCCAGTCCCATGGCGATGGATTGAGCCTCGTTGCTGCCAATGACGATGGGCAAACGGCGCATGGAATGTTTGTCGCCCAAAATCAGCACGTATGCCCCGCTGGAGGACTGGCTATACAAAAGCTCTTTGATTTCCAATTGAATCTTGTTCATAGTCAAAACAATAGGTGTAGTAAAGACCTATTTCCCTTCAAAAGACAAAAATAGAAAAAAATCTTCATTTCAAAAAGAAAAATCCATCGGGGTCATTTTTTTTGAAAAATGTTTTTGGTTTTGCCGATTTGTTCCTAATTTTGTAAGCTTAAACGCAGAATGGATCTTGAATTTTTTAATCTTTAAATAAATCTATTTATGAGTCTTTCAGTCGTTTATTGGGTGTTGGCCGCCTCTATTTTGGCGCTGGCATTCGCTTTCTTCTTCTTCAAATCGATGATGAAAGAAGACGAAGGCACTGATTTAATGAAAAAGATTGCAGCTCACGTCCGTAAGGGCGCTATGGCCTACCTGAAGCAACAGTACAAGGTGGTCATCATCGTCTTTGTCGTGTTGGCAATCGTGTTTTACGTCATGAGCCTGTTCCATTTGCAGAACGGTATCGTTTGGTTCGCGTTCCTGACGGGTGGTTTCTTCTCGGGCTTGGCTGGTTTCTTCGGCATGAAGACCGCCACTTACGCTTCGGCTCGTACAGCCAATGCAGCTCGTCGTTCCCTGAACAGCGGTCTTAAGGTCGCTTTCCGTTCAGGTGCTGTGATGGGTCTTGTGGTTGTGGGTCTTGCACTGCTCGACGTCTCCGTTTGGTTCCTCGTGTTGAAAGGCACCAAGCTGCTCGCTATGGTGGGCGCTGAGGCTGACCTTGTGACGATCACCACCACCATGCTGACCTTCGGTATGGGTGCTTCCACTCAGGCTTTGTTTGCCCGTGTGGGTGGCGGTATCTACACCAAGGCTGCTGACGTCGGTGCTGACCTCGTTGGTAAGACCGAGTTCAACATCCCTGAGGATGACCCGCGTAACCCTGCTACCATCGCCGATAACGTTGGTGACAACGTCGGTGACGTGGCTGGCATGGGCGCTGACCTTTATGAATCATACGCTGGTTCCATCCTGGCTACTATGGCACTGGGTGCTTCCGCTTTTGCTACTTCAGCCGTTGAAGGTTTGCAGATGAAGGCTGTGCTCGCTCCAATGCTCATCGCTGCCGTGGGTGTGCTCCTTTCATTAATAGGTATCTTCCTGGTTCGCACCAAAGAGAACGCCGGCATGAAGGAATTGCTGGGTGCCCTCGCTCGTGGAACCAACACTGCTGCCGTGTTGATCGCTGCTGCTACCTTCGGCATCTTCGCCTGGTTGTTTGGCACCGACACCAACCAATGGTGGCAAGTCTCCTTGTCAGTCGTCGTCGGTCTGCTGGCTGGCGTCATCATCGGCAAGGCTACTGAATATTACACTTCACAGAGCTACAAGCCCACTCAGAAGGTGGCTGAAAGCTCCAAGACAGGTCCCGCTACCGTGATCATCTCCGGTCTGGGTCTGGGTATGCTCTCCACCGCTATCCCGGTGGTCACCGTGGGTGTGGCTATCATTCTGGCTTACCTCTGCGCTAACGGCTTCAGCCTGCAGTTCAATGCTACTAACCTCTCCATGGGTCTTTATGGCATCGGCATCGCCGCTGTGGGTATGCTTTCCACTCTGGGTATCACCTTGGCTACCGACGCTTACGGCCCCATCGCCGACAACGCTGGCGGTAACGCTGAGATGAGCGGCCTCGATCCTGAGGTTCGTAAACGCACCGATGCCCTCGATGCTCTTGGCAACACCACTGCTGCCACTGGTAAGGGCTTCGCCATCGGTTCTGCCGCTCTGACCGCTCTCGCCCTGTTGGCTTCATACGTTGAAGAAATCAAGATCGCCTTGGTCCGTGTGGGTCAAGACCTGCCGAATGGCGTCGAAGCAGCTAAGGCCTCGTTGATCGACTTCATGGAGGCTTACAACGTCAACTTGATGAACCCTGTCGTTCTCGTTGGTGTGTTCATAGGTGCCATGATGGCCTTCGTGTTCTGCGGCATGACCATGAACGCTGTGGGTCGCGCTGCTCAGAAGATGGTTGAAGAGGTTCGCCGTCAGTTCAGCACCATCAAGGGTATCCTTGAAGGTAAGGCTGAGCCTGACTACGAGCGTTGCGTGGCCATCTCCACCAAGGGCGCTCAGCAAGAAATGCTGGTTCCTTCAATCCTTGCTATCATCGTCCCGATCCTCACCGGTGTTATCCTCGGTGTTCCTGGCGTCCTCGGTCTGTTGATCGGTGGTCTTGCCACTGGCTTCGTGATGGCTGTGTTCATGGCTAACTCAGGCGGTGCTTGGGACAATGCCAAGAAGTATGTCGAGGAAGGTAACTTTGGCGGCAAGGGTTCTGACAACCACAAGGCAACCGTCGTTGGCGACACCGTCGGTGACCCATTCAAAGATACGTCAGGTCCTTCACTGAACATCCTCATCAAGCTGATGAGCATGGTATCCATCGTGATGGCTGGTTTGACCATCACCTGCCACCTGCTCTAATTAGTTTAGAAGTTAGAATTGAGAGGTGAGAGGTTTTTCCTTTCACCTCTCATTTTTCACCTATCACCTCTCACCTTTAAACTCTCACCTTTTATGGAATCGTTACCAGCATTATTCTCCGATCTCGCATTAATACTTGTTACCGCCGGTATCACTACGGTTATTTTTAAGTGGTTGAAACAACCGCTTGTTTTAGGCTATATCATCGCAGGTATATTGATTGGACCTTATTTTCCATGGTTCCCTGTGGTCGGTGATCATGAGAGCGTGGAGACTTGGAGTGAGATTGGTATGGTGTTCCTGCTGTTTGCCATCGGATTGGAGTTCAGCTTCAAAAAGCTGAAGAAACAAGCAGGTACGGTGGGTATCACGGCACTGACGGAGTTGGTGTCCATGTGCGTCATCGGATTCCTGTTGGGTAAGCTGTTGGGCTGGTCACGGATGGATTGCATCTTCCTTGGAGCCATGCTTTCCATGTCGTCAACGACCATTATCGCCAAGGCTTTCGAAGACTTGAAGATGAAAGGGGAGAAGTTCACCGGTAGCGTCATCGGTGTGCTGGTGGTCGAGGATTTGGCTGCCATCTTGATGATGGTGATTTTGTCAACCCTGGCGGTCAGTACCACCCTGAATGGTAGTGAACTGCTGTATAGCGTGATCAAACTGGTGTTCTTCCTGCTGGTATGGTATGTGGGTGGCGTGTTTATCATCCCAACCATCTTGAAGTGGACACGTAAGTTTATGTCGGAAGAGACCTTGACCGTGTTTGCCGTAGGCCTATGCTTCTCCATGGTATGGTTGGCCAACAAAGCAGGTTTCTCCTCAGCTCTTGGCGCATTCATTATGGGTTCCATCTTGGCTGAGACTCTTGAGGCTGAGATGATCCATAAACTCACCACACCCATCAAAAACCTGTTCGGAGCCCTGTTCTTTGTCTCGGTAGGTATGATGGTCAACCCGGTTATCCTGGTGCAATACTGGTGGCAGGTCTTGGTCATCACCGTAGTGGTGGTCGTGCTCAAGTCTTTGAGCTCTGGCATTGGTATGCTGTTCTCGGGCGACAACTTGCGTAACTCGGTCCGTGCAGGCGTGTGCTTCGGTCAAATTGGAGAGTTCTCATTCATCATCGCCACGGTGGGTATCAGCTTCGGCGTCATTGACAACTTCATGTATCCCATCATCGTTTCGGTGTCTATCATCACTACGTTCCTCACACCTTATTTGATTAAAGGTGGCGACCCGTTGTATCACTGGATCGAGCGCAAATTCCCTGACAAATTTGTGAAATACCTGGAGAACAAAGATAAAAAAATCAAGAAAAAGAACGGTAAATGGGTGACTTTCAGATCGTTTATTATCGGTCATTTTAAAAGCATTGTCATTTATTCGTTCCTCGTTTTTGCCTTGATGCTCATCTGTTTCTCCTTACTCTCCTTGTTGATCGGTCATACGAGCATACCAATGTCCATCACGGTCTTGATCTCCTTAGCCGTCACTTTGGTGGTGACATCGCCGCTTATCTGGGCTCTTGGCTATAAGCGCGAACTGGAACGCGACACGATCGACAGTATCATGAAAAAGGAAGCAAGCCGTCGGATCGTCAGATTTGTCTATATCCTGCGTTTTATTTTGGCATGGTTCTTAGCTTTTTTGGTGATCCGTCACTACCTGGACGATAAATTCTGGCAGTCCGTCGGAATCCAAATGAACTCGATTATCATGGCAACTGTAGCGGCATTGGCATATATGCTTTTGATGCGTGGCATCAGTCCGGCCATGAAATGGTATGAGCGCATCGAAGCTCGTTTTCTTGATAACTTCAATAAGCGTCAGGCCCAACATTCGTTCATATTGCCCACGGTGCTGCAAGACAACTTCACGATGGAGAAGATGAGCTTGAGTCCAAAAAGCACCTATATTGGAAAGAGCATTCGCCATTGCGACTTCTATTCCGCATACAATATCACTGTGGTTTGTGTGGAGCGTGCTGATGAGTTTTATGACCTGCCAAGGCGCGATTTTGTGCTGTTCCCGTCTGATATCATCACATTCCTGGGCACTGAGGAAGAATTGGGTAAACTGAGACCTTTCGTGGAAGTGGAGGATGAAGTGCTTGTGAAAGAACGTCCTGTAAGCGAGATGGAGATCCACTATTCAGTGGTGAGTGAGGGAAGCAATTATTTAGGCGTTTCGTTGCACGACACCGATCTCCGCAACCGCTATAACGCCTTGGTGATTGCCGTTGAGCGTGATGACGACTTTATCCTGAATCCAGCACCGTCAGTAGTGTTCCAGAAAGACGATACGGTGTGGTTTGTGGCCACTGAGGCAAAAGCGGAAGCATTGCTGAAGGAAGCCTATGTAAATGAACAATAAACTTTACCCCTATAAACTATGGAATCCCTACCCGCGTTATTTTCCGATCTTGCTCTAATACTCGTTACCGCTGGTGTTACCACCGTGATTTTCAAATGGTTGAAACAGCCTGTGGTATTGGGTTACATCATCGCCGGTTTCTTGATCGGTCCCAACTTCGAATGGTTTCCTGTGATCAAGGACCACACCAGCGTGGAGACCTGGAGTGAGATTGGCATGGTGTTCATGCTGTTCGGTATTGGGTTGGAATTCAGTTTCAAGAAGCTGAAGAAAGTAGGAGGGACGGTGGGCATCACCGCCTTGACCGAGCTGGTGACCATGTGTTTGGTAGGATTCCTGTTGGGTAAGATATTGGGCTGGTCGCAAATGGAGTGCATCTTCCTTGGCGCCATGCTGTCTATCTCTTCAACGACCATCATCGCCAAGGCTTTTGAGGATATGAAGCTGTATCGCGAAAAGTTCAGCGGTAACGTCATCGGAGAGCTTGTGGTGGAGGATCTGGAGGCGGTGCTGTTGATGGTGATTCTCTCAACTTTGGCTGTGAGCAAGACCTTCGACGGCATGCAGCTGGTGACCAGTATGGTGAAATTGGGATTCTTCTTGGTAGTTTGGTTCTTGGGCGGCATCTTCATCGTGCCTACGGTGCTGCGTTGGGCCCGCAAATTCATGTCGGAAGAGACTTTGACGGTGTTTTCCGTGGGCCTATGCTTCATGATGGTTGTGCTGGCTAATTTAGCGGGTTTCTCGTCGGCTTTAGGCGCCTTCATCATGGGCTCTATCCTTGCTGAGACCCTTGAGGCCGAGATGATTCACAAGCTTACCACCCCCATTAAAAACCTCTTCGGCGCCATCTTCTTTGTGTCGGTAGGTATGTTGGTCGATCCTCAAATCTTGGTGGATTACTGGTGGCAGATCCTTGTAGTAACCATTGTGCTACTTGTCTTCAAGCCTATGAGTAATGTGGCCGGACGTATCCTGGCTGGTTTAGGCTTAAAACAGGCCATGCAGGGCGGCTTCTGCTTCTGCCAGATCGGTGAGTTCTCCTTCATCATCGCTACCTTGGGTCTCAACTATGGCGTGATCAACGAGTTCCTTTACCCGATCATTGTTTCGGTGTCCATCATCACCACCTTCATTACCCCGTATGCCATCAAGGCGGCTGTTCCTACTTACGAGTGGGTGACCCGTAGCTTCCCCAAACGTTGGATCGACAAACTGGAGAACAGCGATTTGGGCCTTAAGGTCAGAAGTGGCAAGAAGGTGAACATGGTCAGTTTTGTCACCCGTCAATTCAAGAATATCGTCATCTATCTGGCCATCATCATTGCGGTGATGCTGATCTGTTTCTTCCTGAGTACTTTCATCATGCGTTATGTGCCAGTGCCATGGAATTCGGCCATCAGCACGGCGTTTTGCCTGATAATGCTGTCGCCTTTCCTTTGGGCAATGGGTTTCAAGCATACCTTGGCCAACACCACCAAAAAGTTGATGGAAGCCAGCAAGTTCAACAAGACGCTTATTCTCATTGTGTTTGTCATCCGTTTCATCATCGTTTGGGTGACGGCATGCAGTGTGATTCGCCATTTCCTGAATGAGCCTTTCTGGAGTATCCTGCACATTGGGTCGCCTTGGTTCCGCTTCATCAATGTCGGCTTCGGATTGATCTATGCCATCATGTTGCGTGTGCTCAGTCCCGCCATGCGATTCTACAAGCGCATTGAGCAGCGCTTCATGGATAACCTCAACAAGCGTCAGCAGTCACAGGTGTTTGCCATCCCTGAGATCTTGCAGGAGAACTGCCATTTGCAGAAGATGACGTTAAGCCCTGATAGCGTTTATTCCGGAAAGTTGATCAAGGACACGGACTTCCGTGATAATTATAACGTGAGCGTGGTGAGTGTGGAGCGTGGCAAACACGTGTTTGAGCTGCCTAAGTCCGACTTCCAGTTGTTCCCGTTCGACAAGCTTACCTTTGTGGGCCATGAGGATCATTTACGTCTGCTTCAAGGTAAGATTGAGGTCTTTGACGAGCAGTTGATTCAAGAGCATGAGGAGAGCGAAGTCGACCTCTTCAAGGTAGAGGTGAAGCCCGGCAGTCCCTTTGTGGATGTGGCTTTGATGGACTCCGGCCTTGCCGATAAGTTCGATACTATGGTGATCGCCATTGAGCGTGACGGACAGTTTATCCTGAATCCTTCAGCGCGTATTACTTTCCAGCCTAACGATCTCGTTTGGTTCGTTGCCCAAAAGGACAAAGCTGAAATCCTGATGAGTGTATGATCGTTTGTATCGCGGAGAAACCGAGTGTAGCGCGTGACATCGCGAAGGTGCTGGGTGCCAACCAGGCCCATGATGGCTATATGGAAGGCAATGGCTACCAGGTGACTTGGACGTTCGGACACCTTTGCACCTTGAAGGAACCGCAGGATTACACGGATCAGTGGAAGGCCTGGGCTTTGACCCGTCTGCCGATGATTCCTCAGCGTTTTGGCATCAAGTTGATTGCCGACAAGGGCGTGGAGAAGCAGTTTAAGATCATTGAATCGTTGTTCCAGAAGGCTGACAGCATCGTGAACTGCGGTGATGCCGGCCAGGAGGGAGAGCTCATCCAGCGTTGGGTGATGCAGAAGGCCTTGGTGAAGTGTCCCGTCAAGCGCCTCTGGATCTCGTCGTTGACCGAAGAATCCATCCGTGAAGGCTTCAAGACCTTGAAGGATCAATCGGAATACCAATCCTTGTATGAAGCAGGCTTGTCAAGAGCCATTGGCGATTGGCTGTTAGGCATGAATGCCACCCGACTCTATACCTTGAAGTACGGTCAGAACCGGCAGGTGTTGTCGATCGGACGTGTTCAGACGCCCACTTTGGCGTTGATCGTGAAGCGCTATCAGGAGATCCAGAACTTCAAGCCCGAGGCTTATTGGGTGCTGTCTACAGTGTATCGCGACACTACTTTTACGGCCACTAAAGGCAAGTATGGTTCCGTTGAAGACGGCCAAAAGGACTTGCAGAGCGTTGAAGGGAAAGAGTTTACCGTAACGGATATTGATACCAAGAAAGGCAAGGAGGCGCCGCCGAAGCTGTATGACTTGACTTCGTTGCAGGTGGAGTGTAACAAGAAGTATAACATGTCGGCCGAGCAGACGTTGCAGACCATCCAGAGCCTTTACGAAAAGAAATACACTACCTATCCTCGTGTCGATACCACATATTTGAGCGACGATATCTATCCGAAGTGTCCCGATATCTTGTCAAAACTCGCCAATTATGCCGAGCTGACGGCTCCGTTGGCAGGCAAGAAGCTGCCCAAAAGCAAGAAGGTGTTCGACAACAGCAAGGTCACTGACCACCATGCCATCATTCCAACGGGTGTGGTGCCACAGGGCTTGTCCATGGCCGAGAGTCAGGTGTATGACGAGGTTTGTCGCCATTTCATCGCCGTGTTTTATCCTGATTGCCAGTTTGCCACGACTACCGTCTTAGGTAAGGTGGAAGAGGTGGAATTCAAGACTTCGGGCAAGCAGATCCTTGATCCGGGTTGGCGAGTTGTCATCAAGCCGGTGAAGCAGGACGAGGAGAAGAAAGAAGGGCAGGAGGATGAGGAAAAAACGCTTCCCATCTTTGAGAAAGGCGAGCATGGTCCTCACAAGCCACAATTGACTGAGAAGTGGACTACGCCTCCAAAACCATATACTGAAGCTACCTTGCTTCGTGCCATGGAAACGGCAGGTAAGCTTGTGGATGATGAATCCCTCCGCGAGGTGATGAAGGAAAATGGCATTGGCCGTCCGTCCACTCGTGCTGCCATCATCGAGACCCTTTTCAAACGCAACTATATCCGTAAGGTTCGCAAGAGTTTGGAGCCCACGCCCACGGGCATCGAGCTCATCGGCTTGATCCATGAGGAGTTGTTGAAGAGCGCTGAACTCACTGGCATCTGGGAAAAGAAACTCCGTGAGATCGAGCAGCACAAATACGAAGCTCGACAGTTCATCGAGGAACTGAAGCAGATGGTTGTGCAGATTGTCAATCAGGTGATGCGCGACGGCTTTAACTGATTTCCAGCGTCTTCTTGCAGATCTCGATTTCCTCGGGATCGCCAGTGTATTTGCCGTGGTCGTCGGAGAGTTTCACCACCTTCTTCCAGGTACGTTTCTCAGTAATCTTGGCAGCCGTAAGTTTCACCACGATGTTCATGGCCTTCACGTTGTCGACGTCGCAGGTGAGATGGGTGCCGATGCCGTAGGAGTCCATCATGCGGCCGTTCACGGCCTCGTGGATGGCGATAGCCTCATCCACGTTCAGCCCATTGCTGAAGATGATGGATTTATGCGATGGATCGATGCCCAACTCATGGTATTTGGCGATGATCTCTTCCAGAGCTTCATAATTGTCGCCACTGTCGACGCGGAGACCGTCAAATAACTTTGCATGTAGCATAGTGAAGTTCTGGAAGAAAGCCTTGCGGGTATAGGTGTCATAAAGGAACACGCCCAAGCTGCCGGCATACACCTCCTGCCAGTAATCCATGGCGAGGTAGTTGGCCTCGTTGTAGCCATAGAGCGAACAGGTCTCAATGAACTGATGGCTCATGGTGCCAATGGGGGTGAGGTCGTACTTCATAGCCAGCAACACATTCGAGGTGCCCACGAAGCAGGTCTTGGTGAACTGCTTCTGTGCCTCGATGAAACTGCGAATCACCATGTCCTGATGCTCGAACGAGAAACGGCGGCGGGTGCCAAAGTCGCTAAACTTCACGCCATTGCCAATCAGGCGGATGCCTTTGTCGTACGATTTCTTATATTCCTTTTCGGCATCGTAATGCTCAAACTCGCCTTTCAGCTCATGCGAGAGCTCCGAAACGGTAGCCAGGATCGGCATCTCCCAAAACACGGTGCGCCACAGCAGTCCGGTGACGGTGATGTGGAGATGGCCCTCAGCGTCTTGTTCCACCTCGACTTCCGATGACTTCAGTTTGAAGCCTTTCAGGAAGGTGAAGAACCACAGCGGGAAGTAATAGCATTTCTGTTTCATGAAACGCGCCTCTTCGTCAGTGATTCGGAGGTCTTCCAGCATCTTGAATTGCTCTTTCAGCTTTTCAGCGAAGCCTTCGGGGTAAACGGAGTTGTTGCGGTCCACAAAGGTGTATTGACCCATGGCGCGCGGGAACTTCTGTAGATAGGCGTAGCACACGCTAAACGTGTACAAATCGTTGTCTAACAGGCTGTTGATGATTCTTCTCATGGCTTATAGTTTGCTGATGATACTTCTGATTTTATCTGAAATGTATTTCACCGAATTGGTAGCGTTTTCAAGCACTTGCACCATATCCTTGCGCTTGATGATCTCGGTGAGGCTGTAGTTCTGTTGGAACAATTTGCTGATATAATTACCGTAGAGCTCGTCGTTGTCGTGCTCAAGGGTCTTGATTTCATGGCAAAGACGGCCGATTTCCCTGCGTTTGCTGGGGTTTGAGATGTGGGGGAGACGGTTGATGATGTTGCTCAGGCTTTCTGCCGCAAACATGATATTCTCCGCCATGGTGGTCAGGCCTTCGTCGACCTCGATGAAACGGCGGGTGACGATGATGTTACCGCAGTCGTCGATACGGTCCATGAAGTCGTCCATCAACTCGGCCAACTCGTGGACGTCCTCGCGTTGGAATGGAGTCAGAACGGTGCTGAAGAGCGTGCTGTGGAACTCGTCCAACACGTTGTCGCCGCCTTTCTCGCAGGCCTTGATTTCAGCCTTCAGGCTTTGCAGCCGCTCGATGTCGGTCTCCAGGAGCATCTGCCGCAGGAGTTTGGAACCCTGGGCGATGTATTCTGCCTGCTTCTCGTAAAGCGGATAAAAACGCTTTTCCTTGGGGACGAATTGCTGGAAGAAACTGTTGAGACTCATGGCGTTAACGGGTTAAGAAGTGAAACAACAGGTTCAATACGCCGCCGATGACCAAGGGCACGGGGATGGTGAGGATCCAGGAGAGCACGATGCGTCGCGCAGTGACCCATTTGACGGATTTCATGCCGTCGGTCAGGCCTACGCCTATGACGCCGCCGGTGATGGTGTGCGTGGTGCTCACGGGGATGCCGAGGAATGAGGTGGCGATCAAAGTGGTGGCGCCTGCAAACTCAGCGGAGAAGCCGCGTACTGGAGTGATCTTGGCCAAGCCGCCGCCCATGGTCTTGATGACGTTCTTACCGCCAATCAAGATGCCTAACGACATGATGATATAACACATTACGGCAAGGATGTCAGGGATGTGGAAGCCCTGGCTGCTGTCGTAGAAGTTGCCGATGAACGACTTCATCTCGGGGCTGACGCCTGCCGTGGTGAACACGCTGGCCATCAGCACGGCGATGATACCCATGGTCTTGGGCGCGTCGTTGGAGCCGTGGCCGATGCAGAAGGCAGCCGTGGAGAAATGCTGCAGCACCTTGAATATCTTATCCACTTTTTTGCGGGGCTTGTTCTTGAAGATCTTCAGGAAGAGACATTCAAGGAAGAAGCCTAAGAAAAGCCCAATCAAAGGAGAAAGGACGATGAATGCCAAGGTGATAACGATGGGCTTCATGTGAAGCACGTCGCTGCCGTTGACGAACCAAGCTGCGCCGATGATGCCGCCGATGAGGGCGTGTGAGGTGGAGATGGGCATGCCGCTCTTGGTGCAGACCCACACCCAGATGGCAGCGCCGACGAGGGCCGATAGGATCAGGTAAGGGTCGATGACGCTTTGCTCGGCGAAGTTGGCCATGGTGTTACCCACGGCAAACTGCTGGTTGAGCACCAGGCGGATGATGAGGAAGGCGGCGAACTCCCAAAACGAGGCCCAGATGATGGCCTGCACGGGTGTCATCACCTTGGTGGCGATGATGGTGGATATGGAGTTGGCCGCGTCGTTCATGCCGTTCAGGAAGGTGAAGACGAAGGCAAGGACGATGGATAGGATGATGGCTATGGTCAGGAGGTTCATCACGATTCTTTTATGATCAACAGTTTCACGATGCCCGTGACGTCTTTCGCACGGTCGGTGGTGTCTTCCACCACCTGGGCTATCTCCTTATATTTCAACAGCTCGATCTCGTCTTTTTCGTTCTCGAAAAGGTAGGTGATGTAGTCGCCGTAGATGTCGTCAACCACATGCTCGATTTGGGTGACCTTGTCGCAAAGGTCGCCGATCTGCTTGTGGTTTTGACTGAGATGTTCCAGTAGTTGGAAGATTTGAATCATGGTGCTGGCATCCTCGTGGATGTTGTCCACAATCTCCTTGATCTGCTTGTCGATCTTCTTGGGGCTATACATCAAGATGGTCTTGGCCGAATGGTTGATGAAGTCGAGGAACATGTCAAGCTTCATGGCGAGGGCGTTCATGTCCTCACGGTCGAATGGGGTGACGAAGGCTTCGTTGAGCTCGACGTAGAACTCGCGCAGCAGCTCGTCGCCCGTGGTTTCCTGTTTCTTGATCATGCGGGTGAGCAACCGGCGCTCTTCGGGATCCTCGCTCTTGACGAGCTCCTTGAGGTATTTGGCGGCGACTTGAGCTGCCTCGGCCTGTTGCAGGTAGGTGGGGAAGAAGTGCTTTTCGCGGCTGCTTCCTCGGGTGAATAAATTATTCAGTGCCATTTTCAAAACATTTCATCGAGCAAAAATAGGAAAAACAATCTTAAAACACTACAAATAAAACTTTTTTCTTGACTTTATGATTTTTTGCACTATCTTTGCATAAAATTTCGTGTTTAACCAACCCATAGGAGGACAATTTATCGAACGATTTTACCCTGAATAACAGGCGCTAAGCCATTAAAAAACAGGGCCGTATGTCCGAAACAAATAGAACTGATAAAGAGTTGATCGATGGCTACAGAGGTGGTTGTCTATCAGATTTTGAATTGTTGGTTGGTCGTTACCAGGATCAAATCTATAATTATGTGTTCTCTTTGGTGAGAGACCGTCAGCTGTGCGACGACATTTTCCAGGACACTTTTGTGAAGATCATCCGTGTGATCAAGGCTGGTGTTTACAAGGACGAGGGGAAGTTTATCCAGTTTGCCATGCGTATCGCCCATAATTTGGTGATTGACCATTTCCGCAAGGAGAGCCGTATCCCGATGGTGGAGTCATCGAGTGAGGATTATAATTATGTCGACAATGCCCCCATTACTGACCCGTCGGTGGAGCAGGGGATGATTGTGGATCAGATCCACAGTGACTTGCGTAAGATGATTGAGTTGCTTCCTGCCGAGCAGAGAGAGGTGCTTCGCATGCGCATTTATGACGATTTGAGTTTCAAGGAGATTGCTGATCTCACCAAGGTGAGCATCAACACGGCATTGGGACGCATGCGTTATGCATTGATCAATTTGCGCAAGATGGCTGAGATGAACAATGTCAGCTTGAGTTATTGATGTTTTGAAAAAAGTTTTTGGCTTGGCACAATAATAGGCATTAGTTTCCGTTTTAAGGTTGAAAGTTCAATCAAAACCAAACGCCTATGACGGAAAGTGCTACTCTCGATTACCATGAACCCATGTTGAAACCAAGTCAAGCCGTGCTGAACTTCATTTTCAGTTACGCAGCAGCCTACGAGGCGGTCGAAAACGATCTGATTGGCCGAGTGGAATTCATGAAAAACTAAACTAAGGCACCCTTCGGGGTGCTTTTTTTTGATAAAACGTTGCGAAGTCAGGAATTTGGTGTATCTTTGCAATGTCTGAATTCGCCCAGGCCTCCGCATCTTGCCCGATGATTGCGTGGTGGCAGCTAACAGACAGGCTGTGGCAAGCAGCTTCGCAGCAGGGGCGACTGCAAGAAAAAGAAAAGGGGCTCATGCCCCTTTTTTCATTTCCGTTCCCAGATGAGCGGAATCTTTTCCAAATCGCACAGCTTGATGGCGTGAACCGTGGTGACGAGCCAAAAGTTTTCGTTTTTGTCATAATGGAGATGAACGGCCGCGATATGGTTGATGTTTTCCAGTAAAACGGCCAATATCAGCGATAGCGGTTTGTTGCCCAATCGAATCTGGTTATAGTTTTTGGCCACAAACTCAGCGTATCCCTCCTTGGTGATGCCCAGTTGATTCAATTGTTCTTCCAACTCATCGATATGCCTATGGTTGTGCTTCACCATGTTGTTTTCGCTTGACCGAATATCCCTGACTACAACTGGGAGATCCATGAACTCGTTAATCTTGTTAAGTGCCGCTATAGGTAACTTTCCGATGCTCTTATATTGTTTGTTGAGTTTTACTCTATTCTTGCTATGCTTAGACATAATAGTTTTATTTTTTATATTTGCTTGCAAAAATAATATAAAATACCTAAAAATGTATTAATAATAAAAACATATTTAAATAAGGTTGATTTTCAATATCATGGTATGATAAAGAAATACTAATCTTATAAGTACCCGCAACCCCCGAAATGTTTCATAAGATTTGTTGAACTTTAGGGGAAAAATTGTATCTTTGAGGTCACTTTTAAAACCTAGAGATACAAATGAACCATAATAGCAATACGCCAGCCTCTGGCAATACTGGCTATGTGTATATTCTAACCAATCCCAGCTTTAAGGAGGATTGGGTGAAGATTGGTAAAAGCTCTCGTCCTGTAGATGTGCGCTCCAAGGAATTGGATAACACTGCCGTGCCGTTACCTTTTGAGATATTTGCCACGTTGAAAACATGTAAATACAACGAGGTTGAAAAGATGGTGCACAAGATGATTGACCGTCTGACAGATCTTCGTATTCGCCAGAATAGGGAGTTCTTTAATGTGCCGCCTCAGGTGGCGCTCGACATCCTTCGCGATATTGCCAATGCAATTGATGATGCCGTGGTTACCCTTTACAAGGATAATCAACCTGTTCCAGAAGGAGAGGAGTGTCCCAAGGAAAAACGTGAGATCAAGCGTGGACGTTTCAAATTTAGTATGGTTGACATTCCTATTGGTGCCATGATTACTTTTATTCCTACTGGCATTCAGGTGAAGGTGGTCAGCGACGACCAAATTGAATATGAAGGCCGGATTTTCAAGCTTTCTCCGTTTGTAGGTACGTTTATGCCTGCTGAAAAACGTAATACTTCGGGCGCTTATCAGGGCGCAAAATACTTCTCTTATAAAGGGAGGGTGCTGGATGATTTGAGAAAAGAAAGAGAACTCGATAGAGAAAACAATGAAAACAGTTGAAGAGTAAGATAACTATGGATAAACTACTAGCTACATATTCTCTTTTAGGGTATTTGAAAGAAACATCTTCGTCAAAAGCAGCTATTACAGAGTTATATTCTCCCTTGGTAAAAAAAGCCATGTCTGAGTATGCTTTGGAACATGGTCTTACTGAATACAAGGGACGCTCTTTAAAAGAGATTAGTGACAAGGTGTTTTCTATATTCGATATTAGGATTCCATTACCAATACTTGGTAAAATACTTGAAGCTATTGAGCAGGAGATTGATGATAAGAATGTTTTCGCCCTTTATAAAGATGGTGCATTCATAATTAAAAGCTATGTATTCAATAGTATTGATGAGTTGTTTGAACAGGAGGGACAGAATATAGAACTGCTTGAAACTGATTATAAATCGTATTGTGTTGATAATGGATACGATTACAATTTCGAGGAATTAAAGACTTTTATTCTTGCCCAACAAATAGAATTATTCACTGATAGTAAATCAGACTTGCTAGACTTAAATTATTTTGTTCCCAAATATGTTTCCGAAAAGATGCAAGATTCGATAATTTTCGGTGTGATGAGCAAAATATATTTGGGAAGTATTATAGAATCTTATTTGAGACAAAATATTACAAAGAAAGTCACTGATGCTGAGCTATTATTAGACACGAATTTCTTTATTAGTTTGATAAATCTTAATACTGAAGATGCTTATCATACATGTAATCAAGTGTATGATCTATGTCATCAACTGGGCTATAAATTTAGTATGCTGTACAGTACGTATGACCAGATACAAGTATTACTCAGCAATCGCATCAATGATTTTGCAAATAAGGATTATATTGGTGCGGTGAAATGCGCTGATGTGTTTAGTGCGTGCATTCGGAGAAATATAGACAAGACCACACTTGAGAGAATAAAAGATAATGTATTTAAAACAATTGGAGAGAAAGGTATTACTATCATAAAAGAAGCTCAGATTAGGGACATTGTCGAGAAAGCTAGTAAATCAAAAGAGTATAAAGATTTGATTCAAAGCAGGCAAAACAATAGAGAAAGTGCTCTTAATGATATTGTGGCAAGGTATTATGTTGAGAAAAAAAGAGGGCAAAATGTTAAAGAATTTGTTGATGCCCAATGCTGGTTCCTTCATAACTCATATTCTCCATACGATTTTAGCTATGGTAAAAGAATTCATGATAGGTATTTGATAAGTGCTAATGAATTATTGGTGTTGTTATGGTTGTCTAATCCGGCACAGGGACAAAACATTTCAATTAATGATATAACCAAAGGAGGGCTGGCTTCTTATGTGACAAAATATAGAAGGTCCAAAATGCCAACAAGAGAGACCTTGAAAATAATAAAGAAACGAGCTGATGATGCTTTGTCAATAGGCAGTATTACCGAAAAAGATAGTTTTAATTTATGCATTCGAATGGCTGAAGGCCATTTAACCCAGAAAGAAGTCGACGAATCACTGCTTGCAAATAATGTGACGGATGAACAGTTCGCTAAAAAGTTGAAAGAATATACTAGTGAGGAAGAAAACATCAAATTAAAACAGAAACATGATGCAGAGGCAGAGATAGAGGGCCTAAATAAAAAAATAGAGGAAAAGGATTTACAAATACAAAGCTTAAACGAACGCCTCGAATCATTAGAAAAGGCCGAATATCAAAAAGATAAAGATGAGTTCGTTAATTCAAAAATGCGTAAATTGGCCAAGGATACTTGGATAAATGTTTTTGTGATCCTAGCTATTTGTGCATTGTGTTGTATCAATGAGTTTTATAAGTCCGTACTCCCGACATGTTGGTCTATTGTTGTTGTGGTTATTGTGGTATTGGCAACTACATTTGGGCCTATGCTTTTAAGAAAAATAAAAGTTAAAGACTATTTCTACCGGAAAGGATTACGGAAACGATTAGAAAAAGAATTTGACGATAGTCATAACACGAAAAGCAATTAACAATGGCAATCAAGAAATCACAATTATATAGTATGCTGTGGGAGGGCTGCGATGCGCTCCGCGGCGGTATGGATGCAAGTTTATACAAGGATTATGTGCTGGTCATGCTGTTTTTGAAGTATATCAGCGACAAGAAAAAGGCTGGAGACGAGGATATGATGGAAGACTTGCCTGACGATTGCACCTTCGATGAGATTCGCAAGCTGAAGCATAAGAATGATATTGGTGAGCAGATCAATGTGAAGTTGGCAAAAATCGCCAGTGCTTTCGGACTTGACAATGTGTTTGTCAATGCCGACTTCGACAATGAAGACAAGTTGGGCAAAGGAAAGGATAAGGTCGATACCATCACTGGACTTGTTGAAGTCTTTGAAAACAAAAATCTTGATTTCGGTACCAACCGCGCTGGTGATGACGATTTGATAGGTGATGCTTACGAATACCTGATGCGCAATTTTGCCTCACAGTCGGGAAAGTCTAAAGGACAGTTCTATACTCCTGCCGAGGTAAGCCGTTTGATGGCTCGCATTATTGGCATCAGCAAAGACCATCGTCCGCAAATAAACATCTACGACCCGGCCTGCGGTTCAGGTTCGTTGTTACTTCGGGCCAGAGACGAGGCTCCCAAAGAGGGTGTAAATGTAGGCATCTATGGGCAGGAGAAGGATCTTTCTACCATAAGCATGGCCAAGATGAACATGATTCTGCATGGCATGATGACGGCAGACCTGCAACAAGGTGATACGTTGAATACACCTTTGCATACTCATGGTGTCAAGCTTGACCAGTTTGACTATGTGGTTGCCAATCCTCCGTTCTCCCTGAAGAAGTGGATGAAATCGGCTAAAGAAGATGACGTTTATGGACGGTGGAAAAAGGACATTGGCGTACCACCAACATCCAAAGGTGATTATGCTTTCCTGTTGCATATCATTGAGTCAATAAAACCAGACGGCATGGGTGCCTGTATCCTGCCTCATGGCGTGTTGTTCCGTGGTTCGGTAGAAAAGGGTGAGGCTGAAGCCAAAATCAGGAAACATCTGATTGACAAAAAGGTGATACGTGGCATTATCGGACTTCCCTCAAACCTATTCTATGGCACGGGTATTCCTGCCTGCATCATCATTATTGACAAGAAATACGCGGCAACCTCAAAAGGCATCTTTATGATGGATGCTAAAGAGGGGTTCAAGAAAGACGGTGCAAAGAACAGACTTCGTGAGCAGGATATCCGACATATCAGTGATGCGTGGGAGGCTGAAAAGAAGATAGACCACTTTTGCCGCTTGGTGGAATGGGAAGAAATAGAACGCAACGAATACAATTTGAACATTCCACGCTATATCACTCCTCGCTCTACAGAAGTTGAGCAAAATCTCTATGCCCATATTCATGGAGGCTTGCCTTTGACTGATGTCGATTCCTTGGAAACGCTGTGGAATGTATGCCCGTCGCTACGTGACAAGATATTTGAGCCATACGAGAACGAAGGCTATATGCAACTAACTCAAAAAGCCGATAGTCATTTGGCCCAGCTTATCGAACAAGATGAAAGCTATAAACAACAAGCCGACAACTATAACAGTGCCTTTGAGACATGGCATCAGTTTATGCGCGAGGAATTGAGAACGTTGGGTGTTGGCAGTGTGCCCCGCAAGGCCATCATCCGTTGGAGTGATGAAATACTGCGCATCTTTAAGTCCAGTCGTTCACTGGTTGATGCATACGCTGTCTATGATGAATTGATGACCTATTGGAATGAGGTGACGATGCAAGATGACCTGTATCTGATTAGTCGCGATGGTTGGAAGGTAACAGTGGAGTTGCCCACCAACAAGAAAGGTGAAGTAAAGAAAACCTACAGCTATGAGGACTTAACCTGCGATCTTGTGCCTTCCTCAATCCTTGTCAATCGTTATTTCGCCAAGGAACAAGCCGATGTGATAAATACTCGGCAATTGATAGAGGCAGAACAGGTGGCTATGGAGACCATTACAGAGGAATACGCTGATGCTTTTGAGGATATTGAGAGCGACAAGGTGAATGCAAAGTTTTGCAAAGCCGTTGGCGTTTTGTTGAAGGAAGGTAAGAAACATCCTGCTGACAATGCGGATTACATACCTGTTTGGGAGGACTTCTTGAAGCACTTCAAGGAGCAAGAGCAATTAAAGAAGGAATTGAAAGAAAAGGTTGCCCGACTAACTGCAAATGTCTTAAAGAAGTATAAAATTTTGACGGAAGAAGAAATACGCACGATGGTGTTCGATGACAAGTGGATGCCCGACATGCAGAGTCGTCTGCAAGCCTTGATGACAGCTGAACATCAAAACATCATCACCTCTATCACGGCATTGAACGAACGATATAAGGTGACGCTGCCAGAGATGGAAGACGACGTGAACTGCTATCGCGATATCGTGAAAGGTTATCTACATGAAATGGGGGTTGATTTTTAAAGTAGATTGTTATGATTGAAACAAAATTCAAACAGACGGAAATAGGATTAATTCCTAAAGATTGGGAAATAATCCCCTTGAGAGACGTTGCAGAAAACTACACCGGATTAACTTATTCTCCAGATAATGTCCATTCTTATGGAACACTTGTGCTTCGTTCATCAAACATTCAAGGTTTTCAATTATGTTTTGATGATAACGTTTACGTAATAATGGATATCCCACAAAGAGCTATTGTGAGGAATGAAGATATTTTGGTATGTGTTCGTAATGGAAGTCAACAACTTATTGGAAAATCTGCAAAAATTACGCCTGAAGCTGATGGAATGGCTTTTGGGGCTTTTATGACAATATTACGGCCTAAGAATATTGACGGAGATTTTCTTTTGTATGTATGGCGCTCCAGAATTATTCAAAAACAAATTGAAGAAGTTTTGGGTGCCACTATCAATCAGATTACAAATGCAGATTTAAAGAGTTTTATTGTTTTAAACCCAAGTCCAAGGGAGCAAAAATCAATTGCAAATGCCTTATCAAATATTGACAATCTGATTTCTTCTCTTTCAAAGACAATAGAGAAGAAACGTTTGATTAAGCAAGGGGCTATGCAGCAGCTGCTGACTGGAAAGAAACGCTTGCCTGGATTTGATGGGGAATGGGAAAAACATAAGATTGGAGATTTTTTATCCATTTTGAAAGGATACGGTCTATCAAAATCTCATCTTGTACAAGACGGGGAAAACAAGTGCATATTATACGGTGAGCTTTTTACAAAGTATGATTACGAGATAAAAACTTGTATTAGCAGAACAGACTCGGACGAAGGGTTGCTATCGGAGTGTGGAGATATATTAATGCCAGGCTCAACTACTACAAATGGAATTGATTTGGCTAAAGCTGTTTCCGTGTATGAAAGTAACATCCATTTGGGAGGAGATATTGTTGTTTTACGAGACAAAAAGATTGTTGAATATGAACCGTATTTTGTGAGTGCACAAATAACGGAACTATGCAAACAGGCAATTGAGCAATCCTCTCAAGGCATTACTATTATTCACTTGAATACTCGCGAATTGCGAAACGTTGAAATTATACTTCCTTTGGCTCGTAAAGAACAGCTGGCAATAGCCAATGTTTTGCGAACGATGGATAACGAAATCGAATCCCTTGAAGAGGAGCGAGATAAATATATCCGACTGAAAGAAGGAATGATGCAAAAACTGCTGACAGGGCAAATAAGATTGGTAGAAGCAGAAACGAAACAAAAAGACCTTCCGAAAGCAAAAGCGGCAAATGTTTACTTCAAGAGAAGCGTCTTGGCAGCAGAGATAGCCGACCGTCTTTGCGAGGAACGAACCTTCGGACATGTGAAGATGGAAAAGCTGATATTCCTGACAGAGCATCTTTGCCACATCGACATAGACTCCCACTATCACAGGGATGCTGCAGGCCCATACGACAATAGAGCCCTTCGTTCCATTGATAGCCAGATGAAGAAACAAAAGTGGTTTGAGGCAAAGAAAGAGGATAAGGGTTACAGGTATATACCCATGCAGAATAGAGGCGGACATAAGAAGTATTTCGAGAAATACTACGCTGATAGTATGCCTATGTTTGAGAAGATAATCGACACTTTTAGATCCAGCACGACGGAACAATGCGAGATTGTCGCGACACTCTATAGCGCATGGGATGATTTGTTGCAAAGCCATAAGTCCTTTACGGATGATGATATACTGAACGAAGTCCTGAATAACTGGCATGAATCAAAGAAACGCATCAGCCGTAACCGCTGGCAAACAGAACTTGACTGGATGCGTGTCAATGGTTTTGTGCCTCAAACAGAGAACAACTAAAATCCATTTGTTATGCCATACGACGACTATATAACCAAAAGTGAGCGCAAGACACAGGAGCATGTGTTAAGGCTTATAAAAGACAGATTGCCGGACTATCAATATATCGGCAATCTGAAAGAAGAGGAGAATACCAATTTGCGGGAAGAGTCCTTGATGGCTTTTTTGACGAAGCGAAGCGAGCAGAAATTGACAAGTGAGCAGGCAAAGTCGGCTATTAGGAAACTGAAAGAGGAGATAGCGCAGTGTTCCAACTTCGAAACGCTGATGGAAACCAGCGAAAAGGTTTATGAACGGTTATGCTATGGCGTCAGTATCCACAGGGGATTGAATGAAACCGACTTGACCGTGCATCTAGTTGACTGGAAGAATCCGAAGAACAATATCTTTGAGATTGCCGAAGAGGTAACGGTTAGATGTGATGGTTTGACAGTGACAGAACATCGTCGTCCTGACATTGTGGTTTATATCAACGGCATCGCAATGGTAGTGCTTGAGTTGAAACGGCAAGGTGTTCCTGTAGCCGAGGGCATACGTCAGAACTATCGCAACCAGCAATCTGGTTATATCCCACAGTTCTTTACCACCTCACAACTTTGCATGGCTGGCAATCCAAGTGAGGGGTTGTTCTATGGAACTACATGCACACCACAGAAATACTATTTGCATTGGAAAGAACCTACAGGTATCAGTGATGATGAACAGCTTGATAAGCCAACATTTGCCGATGTTCAGAATGAGTTGGACCGTTCAGTATTGCAGATGTTGGAACCTACTCGGCTGATACATTTCATTCAATATTGCGTTATTTATGATGGCGGTACAAAGAAGGTGGCTCGTCCCAATCAATTCTTTGCCCTTCGTGCAGCCATTCCTCGCATAGAGAGGAAGGACAGTGGAATTATCTGGCATTCACAAGGCTCGGGCAAGAGCCTCACGATGGTATGGCTGGCAAAATGGATTAAACAGAATATTGAGAATGCAAGAGTAGTTATTATTACAGACCGTGATGAACTTGACAAGCAGATTACCAATGGCTTGCGTAATTCGGGCTTGCTTGACTTGAAGAATCATGACATTGGTTTCTACCATGCCAAGAGCGGTAATGACCTGTTGACAAAGTTGGATGCTACGGCACCGTGGCTGATTACTACCCTTATTCATAAATTTGGTGCTCCCTCGGATAAAGAGAATTTAGCCGATTATCAAAAAGCAGGAAAGCGTTCTATAGATCAATACATGAAGGAAGTAGCAGAGAAGTTGCCTGTGGATTTCAAGGCAAAGGGAAATCTGTTTGTGTTCATTGACGAATGTCACCGCACACAAGGTGGAATGTTACATAAGGCCATGAGGATGATTATGGGCGAAAACGTCATGATGATTGGTTTCACGGGTACGCCATTGCTGAAGAAAGGTGAACGCAAGACAAGTCAAGAAAATATTGGTCGCTATATTCATTCATATCGCTTCAATGAGGCAGTGGAAGATGGCGTTATTTTGGATTTGCGCTACGAGGCGAGGAATGTGGAGAAAGAACTGCAAGATGCAGAAAGACTAAATGCACTCTTTGAAGTGCATACCCAGCAACTTACACCAAAGGCCAAAGAGGCACTAAAAGACAGGTGGGCACAATTACAGAATATCTATAGCAGTGACCAACCCATGAGAAGAGTCGTTGCCGACATCCTGTTTGATATGGAAACGAAGCCGGCATTGACAGGCGGCTATGGTAACGCCATGTTGGTTTGTGAAAGCATCTATGAGGCATACAAGTATTGGTCTTTGTTCAAGGAAGAGGGCTTCGCCACTCATTGTGCCGTTGTTACTAGCTATGAACCCGATATCAATTTGGCCTCTGGTTTTGCTGATGAAAAGAAAACGGAGGAAGAACTGAAATATAAGTGGTCGAAGGAGATGATGGGCGAGCGCACCCCTGAACAATTTGAGGAATGGGCAAAAGACCAATTCATCAACCGCCCTGCCGAAATGAAGTTGCTCATTGTGGTAGATAAATTGTTGACGGGTTTCGATGCTCCTACTGCAACTTATCTCTATCTTGACCGAAAGATGATAGACCACACTTTATTCCAAGCTATTTGTCGAGTAAACCGACTGAATGGCGAAGAGAAGGAGTTTGGTTATATCGTTGACTACAGGGGTTTGTTCAACTTTATTGAAGGAGCCATTGAGAGTTACACAAATGGCGAAACTACTGAAGGCTTCCAAAAGGATGAAATAGCCGAACTATTGCAGTCCCGATTGAAGAAAGGACGTGAAGAATTGGAAAAGGCTTTGCAAAATGTTGAGCGATTGTGTGAGCCGGTAGAGATGCCTCGGAAATTGGATAACTTCTTCGACTATTTCTGCTTCAAGCCTGATACACCTGCCGATGAACAGGCCGCAGAGGTGATTAAGAATGCGACAAAGCGTGAGGATTTCTATAATGCTGTAAACCGATTGTCTCGCCGCTATGCTGCCATTGCGATGGAGATGGAAGAAGCAGGTTTTACAAAAGAAGAAGCAGAAAGCATTTATCGGAAGGTGAAAGATTATGATGAGTTACGTCACGCTTTAATGCAACGCAGTGGCGACTATGTGGACATGAAGCTGTACGATGCGCAAATGCGTAGTCTGCTTGACCGATATATTATAGCTCCTAGAAGTGAGAAATTGGCAGAATTGAATGATTTCTCTTTCTTGGATATTATCAATATCAATGAAGTGACGGGAGAAGTTGATGTTGACGAACAAGCAGAACAAGAATTAGGTGGTCAGCGAGGCGTTGCGGAAACCATGACTGCGAATGTGCGCCGTGTTGTTAATCGTAAACGTGAACAAAACCCTGAAGAATACAGACGTTTTTCTGACCGTATCAATCGTTTACTGGAAGAATTGCGGCAGGGTGTCATAGAATACAAGGAGTTTTTGAAGCAGATTAAGAAGATTGGTGAAGAATTGAGGCAAGGCAATGTTGTAGATGTTCGCCTCGACACTGCCGCAAAGAGAAATCTGTGTGATAATTTGGGAGGAAACATAGAACTAACCTTAAGGGTATATGAGATAGCTAAACAGTTTGCTCAACCTAGATTCAGGCAGAACAAGCAAATCAAGAAGCAATTGTTAAGACAGATAGAGAAAGCTTTGAGAGGAGAGGGGTTTGAAGCAGAGAATGTTTTAGGGATTATTACTGCCCACACTATAGAATTTCCTGATTGATGGAACTGAACGGAATAGAGATAGCAGTAGAACGGAAAGATATAAAGAATTTGCATTTGGCGGTATATCCTCCAGATGCCCATGTTCACGTGTCTTCTCCCAAATACTTGGATGACAATGATATCCGTTCATTTATAATCTCAAAATGGGAATGGATTGAAGAAAAGCGAAAGGAAGTGCTTGAACAAGCAAGACAAACCGAACGAAATTATGTGACAGGCGAGACCTACTACCATTTCGGGCAACGTTATCGTCTTCGTGTCGAGGAAAAGCCGAGATGTAGTCATGCAATACTCAAACAAGGCGATTGGTTAATAATGACAGTTCAACCAGGGACGACAACCGAACATCGTGCCGAGGTGCTAAGAGAATGGCAAAGGAGAGAATTAAAATCGTTGCTGTCAGAGTTGGTTGCAGAATGGAGTCACAAGATGGAAGAGTCTGATGTTACATGGGAAGTTAAATTAATGCGTTCCCAATGGGGTAGTTGCATCAACAAGAAAAGGCATCTAATCTTCAATTTGGAACTTGCAAGGGTTCCTCGTTCCTGTATTGAATATGTTGTGGCACACGAATTGACCCATTTAAAGGTCAAGAATCATAATAAAATGTTTGAAGCCATTCTAACCCACTATCTCCCTCAATGGAAATTGAGGAGAAAGGAATTGAATGAATTTATTGCATTACCGATGGAAAGAGATGCCGCGGGTGAAGTTATAAAAAATTGTTAATGATACAATATATGGTTTTAATTTTTAACTAACATTTACTGTTATTTAAATATTTATTATCTTTGCAGGCGAAAATGCTTTACAAATGGATTTGACTTTTGCATTTTGATGAGCCATGGCACAAAAGAAGAAATTTAGAGCAGTGTACGCTTTCCATCCAGGTACTACGTTGAGGGAGAAACTGGACGAAATGGGAATGAGCGTGAAAGAATTCGCTGTAAGGACCTCAAAACCCGAGAAAACTATCAATGCAGTGTTGATGGGAGATAGCTCATTGACACCTGATATGGCTGTGGCATTTGAACAGATCACCATGATTCCAGCCCACATGTGGTTGAATCTTCAGCGAAATTATGATGAGTACGTAGCACGCCAAAAACGTGAATCCATCCTCAATGATGAAGAAACCATTGCCTGGGCAAACTGCTTTCCATATCCTATTATGGCGAAACTGGGCTGGGTTCCATCGACACGCAAAACCAGCGAAAAAATCATAAACCTTTTGTCTTTTTTTAAAATCACAACAGCCAATGCTTGGGAAAACTTATTCCTAAATCAGGCACTGAAGTCGGAATTCAGGCTTTCATTGTCGGGTACTAAAGACCCTCACGCCATTTCTGCATGGCTGAGACAAGGGGAAATCTTGGCAGATAACATGAGTACAACGAATAGTTTTTCAGCGGAGCGATTGAAAGAAAAACTGCCTCAGATGTTGACATTGGTGCAGTTACAGCCGGATGGTTTCGAAACTCAATTGAAAGAGTTGTGCTCCGATGCCGGTGTGAAATTGATTTATATCAACCATATTCCTCATGCTCCTGTGAATGGATGCGCCCGCTGGATCGATGACTCGCCATGCATTCAAATGACAGACCGTCAAAAGCGTAATGATGTGTTTTGGTTTTCCTTCTTTCATGAGATAGGGCATATTCTCATGCACGGGAAAAAGGATGTGTTTTTGGAGGATGTGGAGTATCTTGATCAACAAAAAGAAAAAGAGCTGGAAGCAGATCACTTCGCTTCAGAAACCTTACTTGATAAAAAGAAGGAGCAAGCCATCATTAGAGAGATATGCGGAAAGGCTGTTCAAGCTGATTTGATTATACAATTGGCGAAGAAGTATCAAACTCATCCTGCAATTATTGTTGGCCGTCTTCAGCATTTACAGTTGTTGCCTCAAAACTCAGCCTTGAATAGTTTGAAAACATCAGTTAGCATTAAAAAAGACTAAAAACAATATCTTTGCTCTTCGCGGCTGTATTTGATTTAGTTAAAACTAGTAAGAATAGTAAAAAGGCCGTCCCGATGGGCGGCTTTTTAGTATTATAGTGAAACATTTTGCTTGTTTTGTTACTTAGGGTTGTGTAACCCCTAAAACAAAGAATAAAATGGGAACAAATGAAAAAGATGTTTTTAACTTTTTTGTCCAAAAACTTGAGTATGGTTGGTGCGATGTTGTGATTGTCATAAATGGCAAAGAAATCTCATTTTGCGCTAGTTATATTGGCGAGAACCCCTTGGCATCTTTAATTGACGCTTGCGCATCATTGAAGGATAAATTTGACGAATATGAAATCTTTTGGGAAGCAGAGCCTGGGAGGATGAAAATCGATATGAAGTTGGATGAGAAAGGTATGCTGCTATTTGACATAGTTAGAGTTGATGATGAAGGCAATGAAGAAAAATGGAGTGAGATTGTTCCATTTGATTTGGTTGTTAACGCTATCACATCCGAAGGCTTTAGGATCTTGAATTCTTATGGATTGTATGGCTATCGATGTTCATGGCAAGCTGATATTGATTTTCCATTAGCTAACTTGTTGAACATTTCGGGTGAATGCGATGAAATGTACAGGGAGAACGATCGTTGCACGGACGTTTTAAAAGAAATCCAAGTTCTACAAAGGCATATTAACAGGAATAATACTATATTATGAATAATCTTATCGGCGTGCCGTTGCCTTGTGCTTACTCACATGAACAAATGGAAGCTTCGCTTATAGAAGCTGAGAATGATTTCCAGAACGGACAATATGTAAGTCATACTTCCATTTGTGAACGCTATGGCGTTTAATAGCAATCGGAGTCCAGCGACTATAAAAATACGATAGGAGGGTTTCCCCTCCCTCGCAAGCGGCCACTCCGCAGAGCACCTCATTACTTTTGTAACGTGTTGCAAAGATAAAATAGTTTTCTTTACACCGCAACTGTTTTGTGGTTTTTTAGTCTGGTAACTGAGATTTTTAAAATCAAAAATAATGAATAAATAAAAATTATTTCATTATAACAATTAATATAGATAATTTTGTTATACCTTTGCAAAATGATTAATTGTTATTAGTGGGTATTATGAGATCCATCTCTGCTAAAAATAAAGAGTTGATACTATTTAAAGGGACTCTTATAGACTTCGCAACAATGCTGTTGACTGATAGGAGAGGAGATGGTTCGGTGATTTGCCTTGGAGAAATACATGAAATTGTTGTTAAGGAGCTTTCGAAGAAAGGCGTTCAATTAGTTGACACACGTATTATTGTTGATCAACACGCAGTAACAAAATATTTTACCCATCCTAAGAATAAGAAAGGTGCGGCTTTACCAATTGAGGATTATGAACTTATTGAGACGGCAGCCAAAAGACCGCAAAAGATATACGAAGATGCCTCTCATGGTGAGTTGGTTTACATTTACTCTTATCCCTATAAACCAGGGAAGATCCTCAAACTAGTTGTTCAGCCAAATTATTCTAGAAATGGAAAAACCTATAATAATATCAAATCATGGGGGATTATCCAGTCGGCTAATCTAAATAATCCAGCGCAATATCGATTGATTTGGACTGAATAAAAAAACGGGACCTAAATCCCGTTTTTGAATCGGCGAAGGGAGTCGAACCCTCAATCTGCTAACCAGGAGCCTCGCTACCATGTTGCGACCATCAACCGATTACGCTGCAAAGATAAATCAGTTTTCTTAAAACCGCAACTGTTTTGAGGGATTTTTTTTAGTCCATACAGAATATTTATATCTTTGCGCCATGTTTGTCGGTGAACTGATTTCGTTGGGCGTGGCCCTGTCATGGACCGCCACCGCGTTGTTTGCGGAGGTGGGCTCTAAACGCATGGGCTCATTGCCATTCAACACCATTCGCATGACGATGTCGCTGCTGTTTCTCAGCGCCACCCTCTGGCTGGTGATGGGCGTGCCATATCCTCGTTACGCCGACGGTAGCACCTGGACCTGGCTGCTGCTCTCTGGCGTGGTGGGCTACGTCATCGGTGACTACTGCCTGATGCATGGCTACATCCACATCGGCTCTCGTTTCGGTCAACTCTTCATGACCCTCTCGGCGCCCACTGCGGCTCTCACCGGTCGGCTGCTCCTTGGCGAACAGATGCGCCCGCTGGCCATCCTCGGCATGGTGATCACGCTGAGTGGTATCGCTCTTTCGATCCTCTCCAAAAGTGATAAATCCGACCATCACGGCATACAATTCAAGCTGCCTGCTAAAGGCATCTTCTTCGCCGCCATGGCAGGCATTTGTCAAGGCTTCGGTTTGGTGCTGAGCAAGGTGGGATTGACGCATTACGATGCCGCCCTCACGGCCGCAGGCATCTCGGGCGACACGGTCTTTGAAAACGCTGTGTTGCCGCTCCCAGTCAGCGTCAGCATGTCGTTCGCCGCTACCACCATCCGTGCTTATATTGGGTTGGTGGGCTTCTTTTTGGTGTTGGTGCTGTTCAACAAAGACGGCTTGGCTAGGTTGCGTCACGCCATAGGCGATCGTAAGGCTATGTGGTGTGTGCTGGCATCCACCATCTTCGGGCCGTTCATCGGGGTTAGCGCCTCGTTGCTGGCTACGCAATTCACCTCGGCGGGCATCGCCCAGACGCTCTTCGCGCTCACGCCCGTCCTCATCATCGCCCCGGCTGCTATCCTGTTCCATCAGAAAGTGACACTACGTGAAGTCATCGGCGCCGTGATCAGCGTCGTCGGAGTGTGCCTGTTCTTCGTGTAACGCAAAGCTCCCTTTTCTTTAATAATAAAATAAAATAGGTTTTGCTTGTTTTCCCGAGCGAAAAGCACTACCTTTGCAGTCCTAATTTTAAGAATTCACAACAAATTCTAAACATAACAAATTATGAACAAGCAGATTACATTGGAACAAGCCGTTGAGAAGGTTCACGACGGCATGACCATCATGATTGGCGGTTTCCTCGGCGTGGGAAGCCCCGTTCAAATTATCGACGCCCTCGTCGCCAAAGGCGTGAAGGACCTCACCATCATCGCCAACGACACCGCTTACGACGAAGTGGCTCACGGCAAGCTGGTGACCAACCACCAGGTGAAGAAGGCCATCGTGTCGCACACTGGCACCAACAAGCAGACTGCCCTCCAGAAGAACGAAGGCACCCTCATCGTTGAATACGTTCCTCAAGGCACCCTCGCAGAGCGCATCCGCGCCTACGGTGCAGGCCTCGGTGGCGTGCTGACTCCTACCGGCATGGGCACCATCATGGCTGACGGCAAGCAAGTGGTCAATGTGGACGGCAAGGACTACCTCCTTGAGAAGCCTCTGAAGGCTGACATCGCTTTCCTGCGCGCCAACATCGTTGACGAATTCGGCAACATGGTGTTCCTCGGAACTACCAACAACTTCAACCCGCTGATGGCTACCGCCGCTGACTACGTGGTGGTTGAGGCCGAGAAGCTGGTGAAGGTCGGCGAGATCAAGCCTGAATGTGTCCACGCATCAGGCATCTACGTTGACGGAATTTATGTTGAGAAATAAGACATCCGCCTTTGGCGGATGTTAGCTCTGTAGAAAAAAGGATTATTAATTTTCCCCCGTTTCCTACAGAGCTAGCATCCCTGCGGGATGTGATTGACAAAACAAAAAATTAAATAAGAGAACAAATGGAATACAGAACAAAGATTAGACTTCGCATGAGTGCGAAGGATGCCCACTACGGTGGCAATTTGGTTGACGGTGCTCACATGGTTCACCTCTTCGGTGACGTGGCTACCGAGCTTTTGATTATGCGTGACGGCGACGAAGGCCTGTTCTGCGCATACGACATGATTGAATTCAAGGCTCCTGTCTATGCTGGCGACTTCATCGAAGCCGAAGGCTGGATCGACCGCGAAGGCAACACCTCTCGTCACATGATGTTTGAGGCCCGTAAGGTTGCCGTTGCTCGTCCTGACATTTCTGCCTCAGCTGCTGACGAACTGGATGAACCCATCCTGGTTTGCCGTGCTTCAGGTACCTGTGTTACACCTAAAGATTGCCAAAGAAAGAATAAGTAATTATGGATAAACTGATCATCACTGCTGCTATCTGCGGTGCAGAAGTCACAAAGGAACAGAATCCCAATGTGCCTTATACCGTTGAAGAAATCGTGCGCGAGGCCAAGTCGGCCGTCGACGCCGGTGCCGCCATCGTGCATCTGCACGTCCGCTGGGACGACGGCACGCCCACCCAAGACCGTGGCCGTTTCCAAGAGTGCGAAGAGGCCATCCTGAAGGTGTGCCCCAATGTCATCCTCATCCCTTCGACCGGCGGTGCCGTCGGCATGACTCCCGACGAGCGTCTCCAATCGACCGACACCAACCCGTTGCCCGAGATGGCTACCCTCGACTGCGGTACCTGCAACTTCGGCGACGAGATCTTCGACAACACCATGCCGACCATGCGCGCCTTCGGCAAACGCATGATGGAACGCGGCATCAAACCCGAATACGAATGCTTCGAGATGGGTCACCTCGACACCATCCTCAACATGGCCAAGAAGGGTCAAGCCCCTGGCGCTCCCATGCAGTTCAACTTCGTGTTGGGCGTGCCCGGCTGTACTCCCGCCACCGTCGCCAACCTCTGCTGGCTCGTGAACGGCATCCCCGCTGGCTCCACTTGGACCGTCACCGGCGTAGGTCGCCATGCCTTCCCGATGGCCGCCGCTGCCATCGCCATGGGCGGTAATGTCCGCGTGGGCTTCGAGGATAACCTCTACCTCTCGAAGGGCGTGCTGGCTCAATCGAATGGTGAACTGGTCGCCAAGGTCGTTCGCATCGCCAACGAACTTGGTCGCCCGATTGCTACTTCCGACGAGGCTCGCGAGATCCTTGGGCTGAAACCGCGTAGATAATAAATAATAGGATGAAGAATACGTTTTAGTTCAATGAAAAAAATAGGTTTCTTTCTTTGCTTGTTAGTCATCGCATTAACAGCATGTGATCCTGGATTTGGTGTTGATTTCAAAATAGTCAACGATAGTAGTCACGATGTGGTGTTTACTTCCAATCCAGAATACCACAGCTTTTGGGAGAATCACCCTGGTGGTATCTTAGTTACACATGGAGAAGATTCCTTATTTTACCAAGGCTCTGGTTGGGATGAAGCGGAATTATCTAAAGCCAAGGGGATTCTGTTTTACGATCAGGTATACGGAGATACGATAACCTTTATTTTTGATGATGGAAGGCGCTTGGTTTATATCCAAGAAGAAGGAGAAGGTCCGTATGATTTCGAGGGTGACCATTATACTTGGATTACCAAAGAAGGTCATCTAGGCCTTAAGTTTTATGATCAATACGGATGTCTCACCTATACAATTACAGAAGAGGATTATGCCAATAGTATCGAGCCGTAATAATTGAACAATGTTCTTCATCAACAAAACGAACTATAAAAACAACAATTAAACATTTAAACAATAAACAATTAAACAACAACAAAGCAATGCAAAAACATGGTAACAAATACGGTACCCACCGTGTGATCGAACCCGTCGGCGTGCTGCCGCAACCCGCTAACAAACTGAACAACAACATGGACGAGATTTGGGACAACGAAATCCTCATCGACGTGCAGACCCTGAACATCGACTCCGCTTCATTCACCGATATCCACAACTACGCTAAGCAACAGGCTGGTCCTGGCGCAAGCGAAGAGAAGATCATGGAAGAGGTGAAGAAGGAGATGTTCCTTAACGTGGAACTGCAAGGCAAGCACCGCAACCGTCGTACCGGCTCTGGCGGTATGCTCCTCGGCAAGGTCGAGAAGATCGGCGACGCCCTGAAAGGCAAGATCGACCTCAAAGAAGGCGACCGCATCGCTACTCTGGTCTCTCTGTCACTGACTCCTCTCCGCATCGACGAGATCCTCGCCATCCGTCCTGATGTTGACCAAGTGGACATCAAGGGTAAGGCTATCCTGTTCGAAAGCGGCATCTATGCCAAGATCCCGAGCGACATGCCTGAGAAGCTCGCTCTGAGCGCTCTCGACGTGGCTGGTGCTCCTGCCCAGACCGCTAAGCTCTGCCAATATGGTCAGACCGTCGTCATCCTCGGCGCCGGTGGTAAGAGCGGTATGCTCTGCTGCTACGAAGCCAAGAAGCGCGTCGGCGTCACCGGTAAGGTCATCGGTATTGCCAACAGCCAGAAGTCAACACAGCGTATCAAGGACCTCGGCTTCTGCGACATCGTGGAAAGCGCCGCTGGCATGACCCCAGTCCAGGTTTACGAACTCGTTGAAAAGCTGACTAACGGCAAGATGGCTGACGTCACCATCAACTGCGTCAACGTGCCGGATCAGGAAATGACCGCTGTGCTCTGCACCAAGGATGACGGTATCGTCTACTTCTTCTCGATGGCAACCAGCTTCACCAAGGCTTCCTTGGGTGCTGAAGGCATCGGCAGCGACGTGAACATGATCATGGGTAACGGCTACACCAAAGGCCACGCCGAATTCACCCTGCAGGAACTCCGCGAAAGCCCGAAACTGCGTAAGATCTTTGAGGAACTTTATGCTTAATGGTCATGGCTGAATCAAGAAGAAAACAACTGTTTCCGAAAGTCACCGACGCACAGTGGAACGACTGGAAGTGGCAGGTGAAGAACCGTATCGAGACTCTCGATCAACTCAAGAAATATGTGAAGTTGACCAAGGAAGAGGAAGAAGGCGTCAAGAAGACCCTTTCGACCCTCCGCATGGCCATCACTCCTTATTATCTGAGCCTCATCGATCCTAACGATCCTAACGATCCCGTCCGCCGTCAGTGCATCCCTACCGCATTGGAAACGCATCAGGCCGATGCCGACTTGCTCGACCCGCTGCATGAGGACGAAGACTCACCGACTCCCGGTTTGACTCACCGTTATCCGGATCGCGTGCTGTTCCTCATCACCGACATGTGCTCCATGTACTGCCGTCACTGCACACGCCGTCGTTTTGCCGGCCAGACCGACAACGAATGCGGTCCAGACCGTATCGAGAAAGCCCTCGAATACATCGAGAAGACCGAAAGCGTGCGCGACGTGTTGCTGTCAGGCGGCGACGCCTTGATGGTGAGCGACAAGAAACTGGAATACATCATCTCACGTCTGCGCCAAATCCCGCATGTGGAGATCGTCCGCTTGGGCACCCGCACCCCTGTGGTCTGCCCGCAGCGTATCACGCCCGAACTGTGCGACATGCTGAAGAAGTACCACCCCGTGTGGATCAACACGCACTTCAACCACCCGAACGAGGTGACCGCCGAGTCAAAGCGCGCTTGCGAGATGCTGGCCAACGCCGGTATCCCGCTGGGCAACCAAAGCGTGCTGCTCCGTGGCGTCAACGACTGTGTCCATGTGATGATGAACCTCGTCCATGAACTCGTCAAGATGCGTGTGCGTCCGTACTACATCTACCAGTGCGACCTCTCCATGGGTCTGGAGCACTTCCGTACTCCCGTCTCCAAGGGTATCGAGATCATTGAAGGCCTCCGCGGCCACACCTCAGGCTTCTGCATCCCGACCTTCGTGGTCGATGCTCCCGGTGGCGGCGGCAAGACCCCAGTGATGCCTCAGTATGTGATCTCTCAAGCTCCTGGCAAGGTTGTGTTGCGCAACTTCGAAGGCGTCATCACCACCTACACCGAGCCTACCGAGTACCACAGCGAGTGCAACTGCCCTGAGTGCCAAGCTGAGCGTCGTAAGAAGCAAGTGGCAGCCAACAAGGCTGTCGACGGTGTCATCTCTCTGCTGGAAGGCGAGCGCATGAACATCGAGCCGAAGGCCCTGAAGCGCCACGAACGCAACAAGAAACGCAATCAGAAGAAATGACCTTCATCGATGACATATTGAATTACGACAGCCTGTCCATCGTGGGCTTGCAGAAGAACACTGGGAAGACCGTGAGTCTGAACTACGTGCTCGACCGCCTGCCTATTGATAGGAAGCGTATTGCCGTGACTTCAATTGGCATTGATGGAGAGACCACCGACCAAGTGACCCGGACGCAAAAGCCGGAGATCTACCTGCGCCAAGGGATGTATTTCGGCACGTCCGAGATGCACTACCGCCAGAAACGCATCGTCTCGGAGCTGATCGATGTCAGCGACGAGAACACCTCACTGGGTCGCGTGGTGACGGCCAAAGCCCTGACAGGAGGCAAGATCCTCCTGTCGGGACCTTCGTCGGCCAGCGGACTGAAACGCTGGATGAAAGACATGCACCGTGTGGGCCTCGACCTTGTGATTATCGACGGGGCCTTGTCACGGTTGAGCCTCGCTTCGCCCGCCGTGAGCCAAAGCATGATTTTGGCCACGGGTGCGGCTTATTCCACTAACATGACCACCTTGGTCAACCAAACGGCCTTCATCGTGGAGTTGATCAACATCCCGCTCACCAGTGAGGAGCAACTGAAACTGCTGATGCCCATCGAGAAAGGCGTGTGGTTCGTGGATTCGAACGGTGCGCTGCACGAGATCAAGACGGTGTCGTCGCTGTCGCAAGAAATCCACTTCGAAGGCATGGACGACTGCAAAACACTCTATGTGGCGGGCGCGTTGGTGGACGGCTTCCTTGAGAAAGTAAGGAAGAATCCAAAGCTGAAAACTACTGAGTTGGTGGTGCGTGATTTCACCAAAATCTTCGTGACACCCCAGCAGTATCGGCTGTTTTTGAAATTAGGCGGAAAGATCCGCGTACTACAAAAAAGCAAGTTGATCGCGGTGACCGTCAACCCGACCTCGCCCTTGGGCGTGGTGCTCGACTCCGACACGCTTTGTGCCAAGTTGACGGAAGCCATTCACTTGCCAGTGTATGATTTGATGAAAGAGCAATGCAATTGAGAGACCACATAGAATCACCTTGCGGACTGCGTTACGTGTTCGAGCAGCTTGAACTTCAAGCGGGCTACACCCGTCGTTGGATGCTCGATATGCCCATGATGCGGACAGGGGAGGAGATTGCCCAATCATACGAGGTACTGCGCCAGTTCGTCGATTTCTTGGGTCGGGTGGACACACCTTATATTAATACGATTCAGTTCCGTCTTCAAGGACTGAAGGACATCCGCACGACCATTAAGAATTTAGGCCATCAGGCGGTGCTCGACGACATCGAGCTCTTCGAGGTGAAACACCTGGCCATCTTGGCTGTGGATGTGGCCGATCGCATGAAGACCCATGGTTTGGATCAAGCTGTCGAGATTCCCGACTTGAACGAGGTGATTACCATTTTGGATCCCGATGGTCTAAAGATGGCTTCGTTCTATGTCTACGATTCGTATTGCCAAGAATTGAAAGAGCTGCGCATTCAGATGCGCCAGCATCCCGATCAGCAGGAAGACTTGCTGGCAGAGTGCGCTGAGATCGAGGAAGGCGTGCGCCGCGACCTGAGCAAGCAGCTGTATCGCTTTGCGAAGCCTCTGGAAGAGGCGCAGATGGCGTTGGCGAGGATTGACATGAATCTGGCCAAGGCACTACAGATGAAACAGTTGGGATTGTGTTTCCCGACCATTTCGAAGGATGACACCAGCCGTTACGAGGCGATGTTCCATCCGCAGGTGAAGGACGCTCTGGCACAGCGCAAACGTGCGTTCCAGCCAGTCACCCTCACTTATGGGCTAAAGCCCACTTTGATCACGGGCGCCAACATGGGAGGAAAGACCGTGGTCCTGAAGACCTTGACGTTGTGCCAGTACCTGTTCCAATACGGTTTTGGCATTCCGGCACAATCGGCCGACATCGCCGTCAAGGATGAGGTTTTCTTCTGCATCGGTGACGAGCAGTCCATCGAGAAGGGGCTGTCGTCGTTTGCGGCAGAGATGAAGAACATCGATGCCGTCATCAAGGCATCGCGCGAAAACAGAAAGATAGTGGCGTTGATTGACGAGCCGGCGCGCACCACCAATCCCACCGAGGGAACGGCTTTGGTGTCTGCCTTGGTGAAGGTGTTGAGGGGCGACAATGTGAGTCTCGTCATGACCACGCATTACGATATAGAGCCGACCGATGCCCATTGCCTGCGGGTGAAGGGTTTCGAGAACGGCACGATGAACTACGAACTCGTGGAGGTGCAAGACGGCGAAGTGCCGCACGAGGCGCTGAACATCGCCGAGAGTTTGGGGATTGACAAGGAGTGGATTGAGACGGCGAGAGAGATTCTAAATATACCGAATTCGGTATATTTAACCCCATCGAATTCGAGGGGTTTAAAATCCAAAGGGGTCGAATTCGACCCCCTTGGAGAGAAAGGAGGAAATGAGTAATGGCAAAAATGACTGTTCAAGATACGAGTATTACGATTCTTTCAATAGACAACAAGGATTACATTTCCTTGACGGATATTGCAAGGCACAAGACAGATGACCCCAATGCTGCCATCGGGAACTGGATGCGTAACCGTAATACGATTGAGTATTTGGGTATTTGGGAAGCATTATACAATCCCAATTTTAAACCCCTCGAATTCGAGGGGTTTAGAAAGCAAGCAGGATTAAACGCTTTCACTATGTCACCCAAAAAATGGATTGATGCCACTGATGCCATTGGTTTCATTGTAAAGTCTGGAAGATATTATGGCGGCACATACGCCCACAAAGACATTGCCTTCAAGTTTGCCAGTTGGATTTCGGTTGAGTTTGAATTGTATGTTGCCAAGGAATTCCAACGCTTAAAAGAAGAAGAACAAAAGCAACTCGGTTGGTCGGTGAAGCGCGAGTTGGCAAAGATAAACTACCATATCCACACGGATGCTATAAAAGAGAATCTAGTCCCAGAAGAGATTGACCGTTATCATGCCTCTTTGATTTACGCCAACGAAGCCGATGTGCTGAATGTGGCCTTGTTTGGTGTGACGGCCAAGGAATGGCGCGATGCCAACCCCGACTTGAAGGGCAACATCCGCGACTATGCCAACATCAACCAACTGATTTGCCTCTCGAACATGGAAAACCTGAACGCGGTCTTTATTAATAAAGGTATGCCGCAACGCGATAGACTGATCGAACTGAACAAAATCGCCATTCAGCAGATGAAAGTGCTGGAGGGCGTGAATGATAGAAAGCTATTGAAGAATTGAACAATAAATCAATAATTTAAACAACATAAACTAGAAATATGGAAAGTAAATTAGGACTTGATTTTAAGAAAGTGGAGTATGCCAGAGGGCTGGCGAAGAACATCGCTGATGATGTGCAGGCCTTCTGCGAGCAATACACCACGGTGGCCGTGGAGCGCACCCTCGCCCGACTGATGGGCATCGACGGGGTGGACGAAAGCGATGTGCCGCTGCCCAATGTGGTGGTGGACGCCATCAAGGACAAAGGCGTGCTCGGCGAGGGCATCCTGTTCTTCATCGCCAACGCCATGATCCAGACAGGCCTCAACCCACAACAAATCGCCGAGAAGGTGGCCAAAGGCGAACTCGACATCACCAAGGTGGTGACGCGCGACCAGAAACTGATTGCCGACACCCTGCAACCCGTCATCGACGAGAGCCTGACGCGCATCCGCACTCGCCGCGCACGCCGTGAGCATTATCTCGAGACCATCGGCGAAGGCCCCAAGCCTTACCTTTACATCATCGTGGCCACGGGTAACATCTACGAGGACGTGGTACAAGCCCAGGCCGGTGCCCGTCAGGGAGCCGACATCATCGCCGTGATCCGCACCACGGGTCAGAGCCTCTTGGACTATGTGCCTTATGGCGCCACCACCGAGGGCTTCGGCGGTACCTTCGCCACGCAGGAGAACTTCCGCATCATGCGTAAGGCCCTGGATGAAGTGGGCGAGGAGGTAGGCCGTTACATCCGCCTCTGCAACTACTGCTCGGGTCTCTGCATGCCTGAAATCGCCATCATGGGCGCTTTCGAAGGCCTCGATGTCATGCTGAACGACGCCCTCTACGGCATCCTGTTCCGCGACATCAACATGCAGCGCACCCTCATCGACCAATACATGAGCCGTATCATTAACGGCTTTGCGGGCGTCATCATCAACACGGGTGAGGACAACTACCTGACCACCGCCGACGCCGTGGAAGCCGCACACACCGTGTTGGCCTCCGACCTCATCAACGAGCAACTGGCCAAGATTGCCGGTCTGCCCGAAGAGCAGATGGGCTTGGGCCACGCCTTCGAGATGGACCCGATGCTCGAGAACGGCTTCCTCATGGAGCTCGCCCAGGCACAGATGACCCGCGAGATTTTCCCCAACGCACCGCTGAAATACATGCCGCCCACCAAGTTCATGACGGGCAACATCTTCCGTGGCCACATCCAGGATGCCCTTTTCAACATCATCGGCATCTGGACGCACCAAGGTCTGCAACTGCTGGGTATGCCTACCGAGGCTATCCACACGCCGTTCATGAGCGACCGTTACCTCTCCATCGAGAATGCCCGCTACATCTTCAACAACATGAAGGACATCGGCGCAGAGATGGAGTTCAAGGAAGGCGGTATCTGCCGTCAACGCGCCCACCTGGTGCTCGACAACACCATCAAGCTGCTTGAAGAACTCGTGAAGGAAGGCCTGTTCACCGCTTTGGAGAAAGGTATCTTCGGTGATGTGAAACGTCCGAAGAACGGCGGTAAGGGTCTGGCTGGCGTGACGCTGAAAGCAGAGAATTATTTGAATCCGTTTGTTGAACTAATGAAAGGGAAGAAATAATGAGTGAAGGTTTGTATTCAATGGAGGCCAAGGATTACGACAAAACCCTAGACCTCACCAAGATAAAGCCCTATGGCGACACCATGAACGACGGCAAGATGCAGTTGAGCTTCACCTTGCCCGTGCCTTGCGGCGCAGAAGCCATTGAAGCGGCCAAGCTGCTGCTGAAGAAGATGGGGTTGGAAAACCCCAGCGTGGTGTATTACAAGGAGTTGACACCTGGTTTCACTTTCGTTAACTGCTACGGCAGTTGCACCCACACGGTCGACTATTCGACCATCTACGTGCCGAAGGTGGAATCCACGACGATGGATATGTACGAGACCGACAAGTACATCAAGGAGAACATCGGGCGCAAGATCGTCATCGTCGGTGCTTCGACGGGTACTGACGCCCACACCGTGGGTATCGATGCCATCATGAACATGAAGGGCTATGCCGGCCACTACGGACTGGAGCGTTATGAGATGATTGACGCTTACAACCTCGGCTCGCAAGTGCCCAACGAGGAGCTTATCGCCAAAGGCATCGAGCTCCACGCCGACGCGCTGCTCGTATCGCAGACCGTCACTCAAAAGGACGTCCACATTCACAATATGACCAACTTCATCGAGTTGATGGAGGCCGAGGGCCTGCGCGACAAGATGATCTGCTGCTGTGGCGGCGCCCGTATCACGCACGAACTGGCTAAGGAACTCGGTTTCGACGCTGGCTTCGGCATGAACACCTACGCCGACGATGTGGCTTCGTTTGTCGTTCAAGAAATGGTTAAGAGAGGAATGAAATAACAACTCAATAACTAAATACAAAACACTATGGAAAAAAATGAAATGAGAGAAGTAATCGCTAAGCGTGCAGCCAAAGAGCTTCACGACGGCGATGTTGTCAATCTTGGCATTGGCATTCCGACTTTGATCCCCAACTACCTTCCTGAAGGCGTCACTGTGACCCTCCAGACCGAGAACGGTGCCATGGGTATGGGCCCAACTCCTGAAGAAGGCAAGGAAGACAAGAACCTCATCAACGCTGGTGGTGGCGCCATCACGCTGCTGCCCGGTGCCTGCACCTTCGACTCAGCTACATCGTTCGCCATCATCCGTGGCGGCCATGTGAATGTGTCGTTCCTCGGCGCCTTGCAAGTGGATGAGAAGGGCAACCTCGCCAACTGGATCATCCCTGGAAAGATGGCTCCCGGTATGGGTGGTGCTATGGACCTCGTCGTGGGTGCCAAGCGCGTCATCCTGACCATGGAACACACCCAGAAGGGTGCTCCCAAGATCTTGAAGGAGTGCACACTGCCTCTGACCGCTGCCGGACAGGTGAACATGATCATCACTGAGATGGGCGTCATGGACATCACCCCAGAAGGCATCGTCCTGAAGGAGATTCACCCAGAGTTCACGGTTGAAGATGTGCAAGCTGCCACTGAGGCCAAGCTGATCATCAGCCCGAACCTGAAACCCATGGACATCTAATCCCTACGGAGATGGAATACACCTATCTGAAGATCGAGGAACACGACAATATCGCTGTCATGAAGGTGTCGGCGCCCAAGACCTTGAATGCCCTGAATACAGGCGTTTTCAAGGATATGGACAACTACCTGACCAAGTTTGACTGCAACAAGTTCCGTGTCCTCATCGTCACTGGCGACGGCGAGAAGAGCTTTGTGGCCGGTGCCGACATCAGCGAGATGGCCAACCTCAGCATGCTTGAAGGTCAAGCCTTCGGCGCTCGTGGCGCTGCCGTGTTCCGCAAGCTGGAAACCCTGCATGTACCCGTGATCGCTGCCGTGAACGGCTTTGCCCTCGGCGGTGGCTGTGAACTGGCCATGGCTTGCGACATCCGCATCTGCTCCGAGAACGCCAAGTTCGGTCAACCCGAAGTGGGTCTGGGTATCATCCCTGGCTTCAGCGGTACCGTGCGTCTGGCACGTCTCGTGGGACAGGGGATGGCCAAGCAGCTCATCTATACAGGCAAGGTCATCAAGGCTGACGAAGCTTTGCGCATCGGTCTCGTCAACGAGGTCGTTCCTCAAGCCGAGCTGATGAACCGCGCCTTCGAGCTGGCCAACCAGATTGCCGTCAACGCTCCTCTGGCCGTGAAAGCCGCCAAGCTCACCATCAACGAAGAGTACGACATGCCTGCCGATGAAGCCATCAGAAATGAGAGCGTCATCTTCGGTCGCTGCTTCTCCACAGAGGATCAGAAGGAAGGCATGAAAGCTTTCTTGGAAAAACGTAAACCAAACTTCACAGGAAAATAAACAACAATTTAAAATAGTAATAATATGAAAATCTGTGTTATCGGAACCGGTACAATGGCAAAAGGCATCGTGAAGGCTTTCGCCGCCCAGATGCCCGTCGTCATGAAGAGCCGTACCCAAGCCAGCCTCGATAAGGCTATGGCTTCCATTGCCAAAGGTTATGGCAAACTGGTGGAAAAGGGCAAGATGACCCAAGAGGCCGTCGATGCGCTGTTGAAGAACATCACCACCACCACCGACTATGCTACTTTCGCTGATGCTGACCTCGTCATCGAGGCCGCAGTGGAGGAGATGCAGCTGAAGAAAGAGGTCTTCATGGAGCTCGACAAGATCTGCAAGCCCGAGACCATCTTCGCTACCAACTCATCTTCACTGTCCATCACCGAGATCGCTGCTTGCACCAGCCGTCCCGCTCAGTTCATCGGCATGCACTTCTTCAATCCCGCTGACCGTATGGCCCTCGTTGAAGTCATCAAGGGACAACTCACCAGCGATGAAGTCACCAAGTGCATCGTTGAACTCGCTACTTCCATCGGCAAACAGCCCGTGGAGGTGAAGGAAGCTCCTGGATTTGTCGTCAACCGCATCCTCATCCCAATGATCAACGAAGCTGTGGGCATCCTCGCCGACGGTATCGCATCCGCTGAGGACATCGACAAGTGCATGATGCTGGGCGCCAACCACCCAATGGGTCCCCTCGCTTTGGCCGACCTCATTGGCAACGACGTCAACCTCGCCATCATGGAAGTGCTTTACAAAGAATTTGGCGATCCCAAGTATCGTCCTCATCCCTTGCTCCGCAAGATGGTGAGAGCCGGTCTCCTTGGTAGAAAGACAGGAGAAGGATTTTACAAATATTAAAAAAGGAACCAAAGGCATCCCGCAGGGATGCTAGCTCTGTAACAACTGGACATCCCATCTATTTGCATCCGTAGGATGCTAGCCCTCGCTTCGCTCGGGCATGGTTTAATGGTGATCGGTATGTTACAGAGCTAACATCCGCCTCGGCGGATGTCAAACAAGATTTAAATTCTTAAACTACAAAATATGGACTTTAGTTATTCAAAGACAGAACAGTTGTTCTTGCAGATGATCAGATCGTTTGCTGAGAACGAAGTAAAGCCTTTGGCCGCCGAAGTCGATGATCAGGAACGTTTCCCAATGGAGACTGTCCAGAAGATGGGCAAGCTCGGTATCATGGGTATCCCGATCCCGAAGCAATATGGTGGACAGGGCGGTACCGTCCAGATGTACATCATGGCGGTCGAAGAGCTCTCGAGAGTGTGCGCCACCACCGGCGTCATCGTCTCGGCTCATACCTCACTGTGCATGGCTCCTATCTTGGAGAACGGCACCGAGGAACAGAAAATGAAATACCTGCCTAAGCTGGCTTCAGGTGAATGGATCGGCGCTTTCGGTCTGACCGAACCCAACGCTGGTACCGACGCCGCCATGCAGCAGACCACAGCCGTTGACGCTGGTGACAAGTGGATCCTCAACGGAACCAAGATCTTCATCACCAACGCTTCCTACGCCAACGTGTTCATCGTCATGGCTATGACTGACAAGTCAAAGGGCACCAAGGGCATCTCCGCTTTCATCGTGGAGAAGGGCATGAAGGGCTTCAGCATTGGTAAGAAGGAACTCAAGATGGGTATCCGCGGTAGCGCTACCTGCGAGTTGATCTTCGAAAACTGCGAAGTGCCGAAGGAAAACCTCCTCGGACCTCTTGGCAAGGGCTTCACCATCGCTATGAAGACCTTGGACGGCGGCCGTATCGGTATCGCCTCACAGGCTCTCGGCATCGCTCAAGGTGCTATGGATGAGACCGTGAAGTACACCAAGGAACGTAAGCAGTTCGGCAAGTCAATCGCTCAGTTCCAGAACACCCAGTTCCAGATGGCCGACCTTAAGACCAAGGTCGAAGCAGCTCGTCTGCTCGTGAGAAGCGCCGCCTGGAAGAAGGATATGGGTCTCCCATATTCAACCGATGCAGCAATGGCTAAGCTGTTTGCCGCTGAAACCGCTATGGAAGTGACCACCAAGGCTGTTCAGTTCCACGGTGGCTATGGTTATACACGTGAATATCCTGTTGAACGTATGATGCGTGATGCCAAGATCACTGAAATCTACGAAGGTACATCAGAGGTGCAGCGTATGGTTATCGCAGGTCAATTGTTCAAGAAATAATAGGAGGGAAGCAGTATGAATATTATCGTTTGTATCAAACAAGTTCCGGATACCACTGAAATCAAGATCGATCCGGTAAAGGGCACCTTGATCCGCGACGGCGTGCCGAGCATCATGAACCCTGACGACAAGGGCGGTCTCGAACTCGCTCTTCGCCTGAAAGACCAGTTTGGCGCCAACGTCACCGTCGTTTCGATGGGTCCTCCGCAAGCCGACGTCATCATGCGCGAAGCCTTCGCCATGGGCGCCGACCGTGCCATCCTGCTCTCCGACCGTAAGTTCGCAGGCTCCGACACCCTGGCTACTTCTTACGCCATCGCCGGTCTCTGCCGTACTTTGGACTATGACATCATCATCGCAGGCCGTCAGGCTATCGATGGTGACACCGCTCAAGTAGGTCCTGAGATGGCCGAACACCTCGGTCTGCCTCAGATCACCTACGTTTGCGACGCCAAGCTGTTGTCCAATGGCAACCTGCAAGTCCACAAAGAGAACGAAGACAGCATCCAAGTTCTCGAAGTGGAAGGCAAGTGCCTGCTGACCGTGTTGGCCTCCGCATTTGAGCCACGTTACATGACCGTCAGCGGCATCGTCGAGGCCTACAACAAGGAAGTTGAGGTCTGGGGTGCCGATAAGATCGACTACGATGAGACCAAGCTCGGACTGAGCGGTTCTCCCACCAAGGTGTTCCAAAGCTTCCCGAAGGCCATGAAGGCTCCAGGTGAGGTCCACGAGGTGAGCGATGAAGAAGCCGTTGAGCTGATCGTCAACAAACTGAAAGAAAAACACATCATCTAAAAGTTACAGCCATGGAATTGAAAGATTATAAGAACGTATTCGTTTTCGCAGAACAGCGTGAAGGTAACATCCAATCCGTTGCTTTCGAACTTTTAGGAAAAGCCCGTGACCTTGCTGACGCCCTCGGCGAGAAGGTCGTGGCTATGTTGCTGGGTTACAATGTGAAAGATCAAGCCCAGAAGTTGATTGAATTCGGTGCTGACGAAGTCATCGTTGCTGACGTTCCAGAACTGAAAGACTACTTGAGCGAGCAGTACTCACAAGTGGTTGACCAGATCATCAAGGAGCGCAAGCCAAACATCGTGCTGTATGGTGCTACCACCATCGGCCGTGACATGGCTCCGCGTATCGCCGCACGTCTGAAGACCGGTCTGACGGCTGACTGCACCAAGCTCGAGGTGGTTGCTGACGAAAAGAGCAACAACGAGCTGCAGTTCCGCATGACCCGTCCCGCTTTCGGCGGTAACCTGATGGCTACCATCATCTGCCCGAACAACCGTCCGCAGATGTCAACCGTGCGTCCTGGCGTGATGCAGAAGCGTCAACGCGAAGAAGGTCGCAAGGGTGTGGTCACCATGTTCGCTCCTCAGTTCGACACCACCAAGTTCAAAGTGAAACTCGTTGAGACCATCAAGGAAGACAAGACCGTGGTCGACATCGCTGATGCCAAGATTTTGGTTTCCGGTGGCCGTGGCGTCCAGAACAAGGAAGGTTTCGACAAACTTCAGGCTTTGGCCGATGTCATTGGCGGCGTGGTGTCATCATCACGTGCTATGGTCGACAACGGCGTGATGCCTCATGACCGTCAGGTTGGTCAGACTGGTAAGACCGTCCGCCCGAACCTCTATATGGCATGCGGTATCAGCGGTGCCATCCAGCACCTCGCTGGTATGGAAGAGTCCGACTTCATCATCGCCATCAACAAGGATAAGTTCGCACCGATCTTCAGCGTCGCAGACCTCGGTATCGTGGGTGATCTCCACAAGATCGTCCCGATGCTCACTGAGCGCCTGAAGAAGGAAATCGAGAAGTAATCCTTTGGATGGATTGAAACGAAAGGGCTGCCAGAAATTGACCTGAACCCCGAAAGTTGGACAAAAAACTTTCGGGGTTTTTTATGTCAAGAAAGAGGAAAAAACACACGTATGAGGATCGGCTGAAGTACATGAAGATGCTGGAGCGAGGCTACAGTATCAACTACATTCACAAGCA
>JAFXLL010000012.1 GCA_017531225.1 Bacteroidales bacterium
CCCTATCGAGTTGACGCACCTCTACGCCGCGCTGGATAAGACCAACCGGCGGTTTGGAGAAAACGCCATCCCTCATAGCTAACTTCTATCTTTTATCTTTTATCTTTTATCTTGCTCACCACCCATTCATATAATAGCCTGTGCTACGGCACGATGCCCATCCAAGACCTCGTGGGTAGGGCAGCGGCATTGGGGTATCAAACCCTGCCGCTGACCGACATCAACACGACGATGGGTGCCGCTGACTTTGTGGTGGAATGTCGGCGAAAAGGGATCAAGCCAGTGATGGGTGTGGAGGTGCGTAACGGCAATGAACTGATGTATTGGGCCTTGGCTCGAAACAACGCAGGCTTCGCCGAGATCAACCGATTTCTGACACAACACAACCTCAATAAACAACCATATCCTACGGTGGCGCCCGAATGGGAAAACACCTACGTGCTGTATCCTTTTGGGAAGCGGAAACCGGCGCAACTTAGGGAAAACGAATTTCTCGGTGTGCGCTTCTCTCAGCTGACCAAGATGTTCCGGCAAGAATCGTTCGAGAAACTGGTGGCCCTGCAACCTGTTACCTTTGCTGAAGCTGACGATTATGAACTGCATCGGCAGCTGCGGGCCATCGACGAGAATGTGGTGATCACCTGCATCGATCCTGCTTCCTGTGCCGCTCCTGATGAGATTTTGCTCCCGATGGAACGTGTGAAAACAACCTACGCGCTCTATCCGCAACTCATTGAGAATGCTGAGCGCCTTTTGGCTGACTGTGAAATCAACCTTGACGATAGCCCGAAGAATAAACGCAGCTTCACCGGCAACGTGTATGACGATCGTGAGTTACTGCGTAAGCTGGCTTTTGACGGGATGATTTACCGTTACGGAAAGACCAACAAAACGGCCTACCGTCGTGTGGAGAAGGAACTCGAGATCATCGAGAAGATGGGCTTCTGCGCTTATTTCCTCATCGCTTGGGATATCGTGCGTTTTGCCATCTCGCAAGGCTTTTACCACGTGGGCAGGGGCAGCGGCGCCAATAGTGTAGTGGCCTATTGCCTAAAGATCACGGATGTCGATCCCATAGAGCTTGACTTGTACTTTGAGCGGTTCCTCAACCCCAAGCGAAGCAGTCCGCCCGACTTCGACCTCGACTTCTCTTGGAAGGATCGCAATCGTGTCATCGAGCATATCTTTAAGAAATATGGCTCCGATCATGTGGCTTTGCTTGGTGCTACGGTCACGTTTCAGGACGCTTCGGTGGAGCGGATCCGCGACTTCCCGCACTACCGTTCCATCCATGCCGGCGGCGTACTGATCACCGAGGAGCCCATCACCAATTACACTGCCCTCGATATGCCACCCAAAGGCTTTCCAACAACGCAATACGACATGTATTCAGCTGAGAAGTTAGGCTTGGTGAAGATTGATATCCTCAGCCAGCGGGGCATCGCTCACATTCGTGACGCGAAGGAGTTGGCGGAGCGTAACCATGGCGTGCACATCGACATTCACCAGGTGGAAGCACTGAAAGAGGATGCATTGGTGCAACAGCAGTTGCTGAAGGCTGAGACCTGCGGCTGTTTCTACATCGAGAGTCCGGCAATGCGGGGGCTGTTGCGGAAATTGAGATGCTCCGACTACAAGACCTTGGTGGCGGCCAGCTCCATCATCCGTCCCGGAGTGGCGCGGTCGGGCATGATGCGCGAATACATCCAACGGTTTCATCATCCCGATACGGTGGACTATAAACATCCCCTCCTCAAAAAGCTGTTAGAGGATACCTACGGCGTGATGATCTACCAGGAGGACGTGCTCAAGGTGGGACATTATTTTGCGGGCTTGGATTTGGCAGAGGCTGATGTGTTGCGCCGTATGATGGGGCACAAGATGCGTGACAAGTCGGAGTTTGAGCAGGTGACAAAACGCTTCTTCGACAACTGCAGGGCCAAGGGCTATCCCGATGCGTTGGTGCAGGAGCTCTGGCGGCAGATCGAGTCGTTTTCAGGCTATTCGTTCTCGAAGGCGCACTCTGCCTCGTATGCCGTGGAGAGCTACCAGAGCCTCTATCTGAAAAGTCACTACCCATTGGAGTTTCAGGTGTCGGTGATCAACAACTTCGGCGGGTTTTACCGGTCGTGGTTTTATTTTAATGAGGCGCGGCGCATGGGAGCCAAGGTGCATTTGCCCTGCGTCAACCACAGCGAATACCTCGCCACGCTCGAAGGCAAGACCATCTACATGGGATTCGTGTTTCTGCAAGGCGTTGAGCAGCATTTTGTGGAGTGTTTCGTGGCTGAGCGCAAGGCCAACGGACCGTTTGTCGATTTGGATGACTTCATCACAAGGGTGAGCTTTCATAAGGATCAGCTGGTGCTGCTCATCCGAGGTGGTGCGTTCGACTTTATGAAAAAGAGTAGGGCTGAGTTGCTGTGGCGGGCGCATCTGCATCAGCGTGATTTTGAGCTCCCTGAATTCAATACCAATGCTCTACGGAACGCTTACGATGAAATCGAATTGTATGGCTTCCCCATTACGTTGACCTGGTTCGATTTGCTGGAAACCAAGTTCCGTGGCGAGCTGATGGCAGTGCAGATGCTACGTTTTGTGGGACGGCGCTTCAGAATGTTGGGGAAGTTGGTCACGATCAAATACGTGCATACATGCAAGGGCGATCCGATGGCGATGGCAACTTTCGTTGATGCCACTGGCGAGGTCTTCGACACGGTGCATTTCCCGCAAGCCTATAAAGCTTATCCCTTTCAAGGTGACGGCGTTTATCTGCTGTTGGGCGTGGTTACTGAGGAGTTCGGACAACCTTCCCTGCAAGTGGAAAAAATGGCGAAAATGCCCTACAAGCCAAGAAAATAACGTATCTTTGCACCCCCATGAAAAAAGTGCTTTCCATACTGCTGTTGCTCGTCGCGACGATGAGTCTCTTCGGTCAAACAGGCCGTGTGACAGGTGTCGTGCGTGATGCCGATTCAGGCGAGACCCTGATCGGCGTGGCCGTGTATGAGCCTGCGCTGAAAAAGGGCGTCACCACCAATGAGAAAGGCAAGTATGAGTTGGAGCTTCCTGAAGGCAATCATCATCTGCGGTTTTCATACGTGGGTTTTAAAACCTTTGAAACCAATGTGACGATAGGGCAGAAGCCTAAAACATTGAATGTGAAGCTGCAACCTGAGTTGACCGAACTCTCGGAAGTGGAGATCACAGGCCAAAAGTCTGACCGTAACGTCAGCGAGATGGCGATGAGCGTGCAACGGCTCGACATGATCACCATCAAGAAGATCCCAGCGCTGATGGGTGAGGTGGACGTCATCAAGACCATCCAGCTGTTACCGGGTGTACAGGCCGCTTCGGAAGGCTCATCGGGATTCAGCGTACGTGGCGGCAGTACCGACCAAAACCTAATCCTGCTCGACGACGCACCTATTTACAATGCCTCCCATTTCCTCGGTTTCTTCTCGGTGTTCAACAACGACGTGGTGAAAGAAGCCCAACTCTACAAAGGCGATATCCCGGCTAACTATGGAGGCCGTCTCGCATCGGTGCTCGATGTGCAGACCAAGGATGAAATGCCCAAGAAATTCTCGGGTCAAGGTGGCATAGGACTGGTGACCAGCCGCTTGTCGCTTGAGACACCGCTGTTCAACCAGCAGACTTCGCTCCTGTTGGGAGGTAGGACTACTTATGCAGGACTGGTGATCCCATTTATGGGGGAGGAAGTCAAAGGATCAGATATCTATTTCTATGACCTGAACGCCAAGGTGACGCAACGCATCAACAACAATAACAGGCTCTTCCTTTCGGCCTATATGGGCAAAGACAAGTTCAAAGTGAGTAACATGATGGGACTGGGCTATGGCAATGCCAGCGCAACCTTGAAGTGGAACCACATCTTCGGTAAACGCCTGACCTCAAATCTCATCCTGCTTGGGTCGAAATACAATTATGATATCGATATCTGGATGGATCCATACAATTTTTCGTTAGGCGCAGGATCGAAGAGTGCACAGCTCAAGTACGATTTCGTGATGCTATGGAACGACCAGCACACTTCGAAATGGGGACTTTCCAGTGGAATCCTCTCATATAGCCAAGGCGAGCTTGTGGATCATGGTGGCGCATTGTCGCAATACCTGAGCCTTGATAGCATCACTTCGGTGACCCGAAAAGGTTTGGAACATGCACTTTACTTCACCCACGACTACATGCTAAGTCCATCGTTCTCGATGCGTCTCGGGCTGAGGCTTTCCTGTTTCCAAAACATTGGCGCGGAGGAGTTCTATGTGTTTGACAAAGCATATCAAATAGCTGACACCATTCATTATAAAAGAGGAGAGATTTTCAATACCGAGATTCATCCTGAGCCCAGATTGGCAGCCATGTTTCGCATTGACGAGGTGTCGTCGGTGAAGGCCTCGTATTCGCGTACCTTCCAGTATGCGCAGGTGGCATCGGCGGCAACGGGTGGACTGCCGTTTGACGTGTGGTTTCCTGTGAGTCCCAACGTGAAGGCGCAACGCTGCGACCAGTATGCCGTGGGCTATTTCCGTAATTTCGACCATGATGCCATCGAGACTTCGGTGGAGCTGTATTACAAGGACTTGGATCACGTGATCGACTTCAAGGATAACGCACAGACTTACGGCAATGTTTTGATTGACGGTGAGTTACGCTTCGGCAAAGGCCGTTCCTACGGGGTAGAATTCTTGATCAGAAAGAACACAGGCAAACTGACAGGTTGGATATCGTACACTTACGCAAGGTCGTTCCGAACCATAGAAGGCGTTAACTTCGGCAAGGAATACCGTTCTCCCTACGATCGTCCGCACAACTTCGTCATTGTGGCCAATTACGAAATCACTCCGAAGCTGAGCGTGGCCACCAACTGGATCTATAACACAGGCCAGCCGGTGACGTATCCATACGGGCAGTACACCATCGGCGGCGTCACATACGCCATCTACAATGGCAGCCGAAACGAAAGCCGTTACCCAGCCTATCACCGCATGGATGTGTCGCTCACCTGGCAGTTGCCAGATCGCAAGTGGAAGCGTTGGAACAGCGAGCTGAACGTCTCGGTGTACAACGTTTATGCCCGTCACAACACCTGGGCCGTTACTTTCACTCAGGATGGCGATGGTGGCGTGAAAACCGAGCGGATGTACCTCTTTTCAGCAGTGCCATCCATTTCCTATCAATTTAAATTTTAAACGCCATGAAGAAGTTGTTCATACCGATACTGTTGATTTTCACGATGCTCTCGTGCCGTGAGGATTTCGTTATCGACCTGGAGGAAGGCAGTCCGATGATTGGCGTTGAGGGCTCGTTTACCGATGAATATAAAAGGCATGAGGTGATTTTGAGCTATACGGCCGACTTCTACAATGCCGATGAAATCAAGATGGTCACAGGAGCTAAGGTCGCTGTCACCGATGGGGTGGACACCATCCCGTATCTGGAGCAGAAAGATCAACCAGGGCATTATCTCACTGATTTCGTGGCAGGGCATAAAAACACCATGTATAATCTGTTGGTGGAAGTGCCTGATGAAACCGAAGGTGTCAGGCGGTTGTTTGCGGAATGTTACATGAACGACAACGTGGAGGAGATTGATTCCATTGTTTTGAAGAACAACCCTTCGTATGCGTGGATGCCGATGATGGACACGATTTATTTCCTGTATCCGTATTTCCAGAGCTTACCTGATCCGACTATCGTTTACTTGATTAATGTTTATGAAGACGGCGTCCCGCAAAATGACACCTTGTTGGATGCGAATACCATTCCGATGGCGGGCTATGCCGGCTATTATGTCAATGGTCCGGAGATGTTGGAGGACAACATGGAGATACCAGTGTGCATGATCACAGAGAGCGAGTTAACCGACGGAAAAGTGATCCGTCTTGACCTGTTGAGCATTCCATACGACTACATGCAGTTCCTTTACAGCGTGAAGATTTCGATGGGTAACAACCCGATGATGGGACCGCCTTCCAATGTGTTGACCAACATCCAGCCTGCAGGTTCTGCCGTCGGCTGGTTCTATGCCGCTTCAGTGGTCTCGAAGGAGTTGATTTATCATCCGAAGGAATAAAAAAAAGCCGCTCCAATCGGAACGGCTTTTTTACATTCATTAAAACTTATAGATATTTATGCTTCTTTCACGTTGTCCATGCCAACCTGGACGGCTTGCATGTTCAGCGGGATGAGCTTGTGGGCGCGCTCTGGCAAGCTGTGACGCAGACCCTCTTCGACGTTCTTGTTGTCGATGATGGGACGGAGCTTCAGGAAAGCACCCAGGATGATCATGTTGAACACCTTGCTGTTACCCATGTCGGAGGCGAGTTGTGCGCCTTCAATGGTGTAGATGTGGATGTCCTTACGGGTGGGCTTGTGTGTGATGCCGTTTGGATCATAGAGCAGGTAGCCACCGGGTTTCACTTTGTCCTCGAACTTGTCGAGTGACTGCTGATTCAGAATGACTGCAGTGTCGAAGGCGTTGAGGATGGGGGAGCACACGCGCTCGTCGCTGACGATGACGGTCACGTTGGCCGTACCGCCACGCATCTCGGGTCCGTATGAAGGCATCCAGCTGACTTCCTTGTTCTGCATGATACCACTGTAAGCAAGGATCTTACCCATTGACAAGACACCTTGTCCGCCGAAACCGGCAATAATAATTTCTTCTGTCATTGCTTTGTAGTTTTTAATTATTTCTTAATCAGCTCGAAGTTGTCCTTGATGTCGCCCAGAGGATAAACGGGCAGCATGTTGTCTTGTAACCACTTGTTGGCATCGACGGCGCTCATCTTCCAGTTGGAGTTGCAGTTCGACACGATTTCAACGAAGTTGACACCGTTCTTGTTCTCGATCTGGTTCTGGAAAGCCTTCTTGATAGCCTTCTTGGCGTTACGCACGGCGGCGGCGTTGAACACAGCCTGGCGGGTGACGTAGCGGGTGCCGGGCAGCTGAGAGATCAGCTGGGTGATCTGAAGCGGGAAACCGTTGTTCGGGGTTCCGTCAGGCCACTGAGGCATACGGCCGTAAGGAGTGGTAGCGGTCTTCATGCCGACGAGGGTGGTAGGAGCCATCTGGCCGCCGGTCATACCGTAGATACCGTTGTTGACGAAGATCATGGTGATGTTCTCACCGCGGTTGCAGGTGTGGATGGTCTCGCAGGTACCGATGGCAGCGAGGTCACCGTCGCCTTGGTAGGAGAACACAACCTTGTCGGGCCACACGCGCTTGATACCAGTGGCGCACGCCGGTGCACGGCCGTGGGCGGCTTCGACGAAGTCAACGTCGAAATAGTCGTAGGCCATCACAGCGCAACCCACGGGGGAGACGCCGATGGTGCGGTCGTCAACGCCGAGCTCTTCGAGCACTTCGGCGATGATGCGGTGGACGGTGCCGTGTCCGCAGCCGGGGCAGTAGTGGAACGGTTTGTCCGTCAACAGCTTTGATTTTTCATAGACCAGGTTTTCAGGCTGGATGATATCTTGTAATGTGATTTCTGCCATTGTCTTATTCTCCTATAATTTGTTTCTTCATAGCTTCGAGAACTTCTTCCGGGGTGTGGATGATGCCACCGACGCGGCCGAAGTGTTCGGCTTTCACGCGGCCGTTGCAGGCGAGGCGCACGTCTTCGATCATCTGACCGCAGCTCAATTCAACTGAGAGGAATCCCTTGACGCCCTTGTCGATGAGGCTTTCGATAGCCTTGGTCGGGTAAGGCCACAGGGTGATAGGACGGAGCAGACCGACTTTCAGACCGGCTTCACGGCCGAGCTGGACGGACTTCTGGGCGATACGGGCGCTGGAGCCGTAAGCCACGAATACGTATTCAGCGTCTTCGCAGTTGATCATCTCGTAACGGGTCTCGTTAGCGGTGACTTCTGCATATTTGCGCTGGAGGTGACGGTTGTGCTCTTCCATCTTGGCGGAGTCGAGGTCCAAAGAGGTGATCACACGGTGTTGTGTGCCACGCTTGCGGCCTGTCAGAGCCCAAGGATACTTGGCTTTGATTTCTTCTTCCGTCATGCGGGCTTTCTGCTCGGGCAGCACGACCTTTTCCATCATCTGGCCGATGGCACCGTCGGAGAGGATGCACACGCAGATGCGATATTTGAATGCCAGGTCGAAGCCGAGAGCCACGAAGTCAGCCATTTCCTGCACTGAAGCTGGAGCGAGGACGATGTTGTGGTAGTCGCCGTTGCCGCCGCCCTTGGTGTTCTGGAAATAGTCGGCCTGTGAAGGCTGGATGGTGCCCAAGCCCGGGCCGCCACGCACCACGTCAGCGAAGACGCAGGGCACTTCGGCGCCGGCGATGTAAGCCAGACCTTCCTGCTTCAGGCACACGCCTGGGCTGGATGATGAGGTCATCACGCGCTTGCCGCTTGCACCGGCAGCATACACCATGTTGATGGCTGCCAATTCACTTTCAGCTTGAAGAACGACCATACCGGTGCGTTCGTAAGGGTTTTGTTCTGACAGATACTCAATCACTTCCGACTGTGGGGTGATAGGATATCCGAAATAAGCATCGGCGCCGTAGCGGATGGCGGCTTCGGCCAATGCTTCGTTACCCTTCATCAGTTTTAATTCTCCCATTATGTAAGATTTTTTTGATTGTTAGACAATAGGTTTTGATTACAGGGCTTTCTTGTAAACCTTGATGACGCCGTCGGGGCAGGTGATGCCGCAGCTAGCGCAGCCGATGCAGGCTTCTGGGTTCGCCATGAAGGCGTAATTGTAACCTTTTCCGTTAACTTCTTTTGCCAGTTCGATGACCTTGCATGGGCAGGCTGTGATGCATACGCCGCAGCCTTTGCAACGCTCGATGTCAACGACGATGGCTCCTCTGAATTTTGCCATATTGATTAAATTTTTGAGTTGATTATTTGTTCGTTTTTTGAATCCACGAAATTACGGCTTTTTGGATAATGAATAGCTTAGTTTTTGTTTATTTTTATTTAGGTGAAGATAATTTAGAATGATTATAAACAATAAACAAGGAGCTAATCGGCAGATTAGTTATCTTTGCATTTCAAACAACAACCTACTATGAGCAAGCTCCTCCGTAAATATACCCAAACCAGCTTGGTGATTCGCATTCTCATCGGTCTCGTCATCGGCACCATACTCGGCCTGTTGATGCCGTCGTGGACGGGTCTCGGCATTTTGGGAAAGATGTTCGTCGGCGCATTGAAAGGCATTGCTCCTGTATTGGTGGCGGTACTGGTGACTTCGTCGATTGCCAAAGCCAACAAAAGTATGGGGTCTCGTTTCGTGGTGCTGATAACGCTGTATCTGATGAGCACTTTCGTGGCCGCCGTTTGTGCTGTGATGGGGAGTTTCATGTTCCCGATCACACTGCAACTGGAAGAGGTGGGCGAGATGGAAAATACAATTTGCTCACTGGCTGAGGTCTTCACCAATCTGCTGACGGGCATGCTTGCCAATCCCATTACGGCAATTGCACATGCCAATTATATCGCCATCCTGTTCTGGTCTATCATCATTGGCTTGGCACTCAAGAAGTATGCCCGAAGCTCCACCATCGAGATGGTGCACGACTTCGCCGAGGTCGTCTCAAAGGTGGTGAAATGGATTATCGAGTTTGCCCCCTTCGGTATCTTTGGATTGGCTTATACAGCGGTTTCCAGTAATGGATTGGAGGTCTTCACTACCTACGGCCGCCTGCTGTTGCTCTTGGTGGGATGCATGTTGTTCAAGACGCTTGTATTCAATCCGCTGATTTCGTTCCTGTTGTTACGGAAGAACCCTTATCCCTTATTGTTTACCTGCCTGAAAGTAAGTGGCTTGAATGCCTTCTTTACGCGTTCATCGGCAGCCAATATCCCTATTAACATGGATTTGTGCAAGAAACTGGATTTGGATGAGGACTTCTATTCGGTGAGCATTCCCTTGGGTGCCACCATCAATATGGATGGGGCTGCAGTGACCATCACGGTGTTCGCCTTGGCTGTAGCCAACACGGTAGGGGTGGAGGTGAGCTTTGCTTCAGCGCTTTTCCTATGTGCCATTGCAACCCTCGGTGCTTGCGGTGCCTCAGGCGTGGCAGGCGGATCGCTTTTGCTAATTCCCATGGCCTGCTCCTTCTTCGGCATCGGTAACGACGTTGCCATGCAAGCCGTGGCCATCGGCTTCATCATCGGCGTAGTACAGGACTCCGTGGAGACGGCTCTCAACTCCAGCGGCGATGTGTTCTTTACCGCCACGGCTGAATACTATGACAGAAAGAAAAAGAAAGGAAAGTTCCACAGTTAAAAAGAAATACAAAAACCATGAAAAAAACGATTCTTTTGTTTATGGCTTTATGGATGGTTAGCTTCACCGCCGAGGCCCAAATCCAACATCTCCAATGGCAAGACATTCAGCGGGAATATCTTGTCAAGATACCGGCAGAACATGATGAGACCATGCCAATCATGTATTTCCTGCATGGCTTAGGCGATAACATCACTCGATTGGACAATGAATTCCATTTCCAGCAGATCGCTGACAATTTCGGTTGGATGATGGTGATTCCGCAAGCCTTGAACGAAGGCTACGGAACCATGTGGAATGCTTATCTTAATTATAGCACCACTGACGATTCTGGCTTCCTGATGGCATTGCTCGATTCGTTGTCGGTACAATATCCCGTGAATCAGGATAGCGTTTTCTTCACTGGCTTTTCCATGGGAGGTTTTATGACACACCGCATGGCTATCGAACACGGAGACCGCATCACAGCCTGCGCTCCTGTCAGCGGATTGATCACCAGCTATATGTCGCATTATACCGCGGTGGCTCCAGTGAAGATGCTGCACATTCATGGCACTAACGACCCTGTGGTGGGCTACGACGGCAACTCACAGTACTTTGGCTACGATCTTGGGTTGAGTGTGGACGAGATCCTTGACTATTGGAAGAACGCCAACCACTGTGTGGATGAACCAATTATCGATACGTTGCCTGATTTGCATAACGATGGATTGCGCTTTGTGCGCTATACATACGAAGGAGAGGCTGAGTTACAGCACATCAAGGTTATTGGAGGTAATCACAGTTGGTATAACAACGAAAACCAATACGACATCAGCTATATGAATGAGATCCACAAGTTCTTCACCACTGAAGGTGGACATGTTGGCCTGGCTGAACGAGAACAGAAGTACGTAAGCCTTTATCCTAATCCAACTTCGGGACAATGTTTCGTTGAAATGGAGGTCGCTTCAACGGTTGAAATCATCGATCTACAGGGCCGCAGATTGTTGACATACCAAATGCATCAAGGCACCAATCGCCTCAATCTAACAGGCTTTCCAGAAGGACTTTATCTCATCAGGTCGGCTGATGGGATTATTGGGAAAGTGCTGATTAAGAAGTAAGGTTAATCAATCGATCTTATTGAGACAGCGAATCCGCCGCAAGGAGCCATGCGAAGCTTCAACTTGGACTTGGAAGTCACGGTCTTCTTGGTGATGGTGTAGGCTTGTGGGTTGTAACCTTCATCCGGCAAGCCAGAAGCATCCTTGGCATCAGCGTAGATGATGGCTTCGTATTTCACGCCAGGCTTCAGGAAATCGAGCTTCACCGTGACTTCACGGGCGTTCTCATCGGTGATACCGCCGACATACCATACGTCTTTTGGAGTTGGGAGTTGAGAAGTGAGAGGTGAGTAGTTTTCAGGGAGGGCGTAAACATAACGTGTGGCATTGGAGATGACGCCTTTTTTGCCGTCCATCAATGTGCCGACACCTTCGGCGGCCTTATTCAGCGTGGAGATTTTCGGGTGACGTGCAGTGACAATAAAATCACCGGGCTCTGCTTCGAGATAAATGGTCTTGTCCCAATCCACCGCTACGTCTTTGATGAATTGGAAAGCATCCATGTGTTGCTCATAATGTTCCGGAAAATCGGCAGCCATTTGTAAAGGAGAGTAGAAAGTTACATACAATCCCAATTGGTTGCATATGGTGGTGCACATTTTTCCTCCCCAGGGGACGATCTTGCCCATGTCGGTCTCAAAGATGCCAGGCGTGTAGTCCATTGGCCCGCCTTGCAGTCTCGTAAACGGCAGGATGGTAGTGTGTCCGGGGTTGATGCGCTCGCGGAACTCGGTACCCATGGCACTCTCATTGCCAATCATGTTGGGCCAGGTGCGGCAGAGGCCGGTGGGTCTTACCGCCTCGTGGGAGTTCACCATGATGTGATGTTTGGCGGCTTCCACGATAGCATAGTGATAGTGGTTGTTGATGGGTTGGCTGTAGTGCCCTTCGCCGAAGGGGATGATGGTGCCCACATAGCCGCCCTTCACGGCATCGTAGCCGTATTGGTTCATCAAGGTATAAGCTTTCTCCATCCAACGTTCATAGTTCTGGGTGGAGGCGGAGCTTTCATGATGCATGATAAGGCGGATGCCCTTCTCGTGGGCATATTTGTTCAAAGCAGGCAGGTCAAAGTCGGGATAGGGGGTGAGGAAGTCGAATACGTAGCCTTTCTGCTTGGCATACCAGTCCTCCCAACCGATGTTCCAGCCTTCGATGAGCAACGCATCGAAGCCATTGGCGGCAGCAAAGTCGATATAGCGGCGCACGTTGGCGTTGTTGGCGCCATGGGTGCCATTGGGAGTGGCATGCTCATAGTCGGTCTCGCCCAGCTTCACTGATGGGAAGTCGTTGGTGTAAGCCCAAGTGCTCTTGCCGGAGATCATCTCCCACCACACGCCCATGTATTTCACGGGATGAATCCAGCTGACGTCTTCCAGAACGCATGGATCGTTGAGGTTCAGGATAAGCCGCGAGGCGAGGACTTCCGTTGCCGAGGTGCAGACCATGATGGTTCTCCACGGCGTGACGCATGGGGCTTGGATACGGCCTTTGTAGCCTGTGGCATCGGGTGAGAGCCAGGCACGGAACACCATGTTCTGGTCATCAAGGTTAAGGTGCATGGTGGGGAAGTCGAGGGTGGCTGCCTCATGGATGTTGAGGTAAAGGCCATCGTCGGTCTTCATCTGCAAGGCGGTCTGCACGCCAGTGGGTGAGAAGCCTGTCCATGGCCAGCCACCGTCCTTATGGCTGATGTCCCATAAGTCACGGATTTCTGAGAGTCGTGACTCGGTATAGTTGTATTCTTGTGTGTCGTAGTCGCCCGGAATCCACCAAGCCTTATGGTCGCCAGTCATGGCAAACTCGGTCAGCTCTTCCTTGATCCAGAAATAGACCAAGGCGTTCTCCATCGGGAACTCGTAGCGGAAGCCAAGACCATCGTCATACAGTCTGAATCGGATCTGCATCACGGTAGCCTTTTTCTCTGTGGAGTGGTCCATGCTTTCCACTGAGCCGATGGGCTGCTCCAGCGTCACCAGCATCTCGTTATAATGGTTGCGGATTTGCGCCTCTTCGCCCCATACAGGCTCCCATGTCTCGTCGAAACTGTCGTATTTCGTGTCTTTCAGCACGAAGGCATGGGCGAGGTCGTCGCGCCATTCAAGGGTGAAACCCATCTTGGAAGGCAGCACCACAGGCTTGCCTTCGCGGTCGAGGGCGTATTGTGGTACACCGTCCACCACTTCAAATTTCAATTCCAGTTTTCCGTCGGGACTTTTCAGGGTGACGGGAGTGCCGCCAAACACATTGGCAAGACTGGCCAAGGTTAGCACTAAGAACAGCGTTGCTAATTTTTTCATTTTAGTTTGTTTTGTCTGGTGTATATTGTTCAAACAGTTGCCGAACTGCCTGTTCGTCGTCGATCATGTCGTGTAGCCGCTCCAGTCTTACAGCGTTGGGCGAGTCGGGGAACCATAGTTTCAGATAGCCGTTGCGGCCGTATTTCTCCTTCAGGTGGGTGAGCATGCGTTGATATTGCTCTTCACGGCTGAGTTCGGGATAATGGTCCATGCCGTATTGGATGGTACGGCGGACGATAGTGTCGGGGTCGATGAAGCGGTCGGCCTCAGCCACGATACGGCCGTAAATGGTGCGTGGCGCCTGCTTGGCGGAGGCACGGTGATCCTCGGCGGCATCGGACATCACAAGGATTTGCTCTTCGGTAAACCACTGCCTCAGGTTTTGGTCCGCCTTGATAATTTGGGCGGAGACCTCATGATGATGTTCACGGCCTTCGCACAGGCCGGTGTCGTGATAGGCTGCAATGGCGTAAACCATGTCCGTGTTGACGTCTAACCGTGAGGCAATGTCCAGGCTTTGCTGGATGACCATCGTCACATGGTCACGTTGATGGGCCTGGTCGAAATGGTCGTAACGGGGGAGGATCTCCCGCTCGATGTATTCAACTAGTGCCGGATTGACGTTGACCTTTGACATGGCGTTTATCGGGTGATCACTTGTTTCTGTCCGTTGATGATGTAGATGCCAGCTGGGAGCGATTCCAAGCTTCTGGCATTGTTGAGCAGCTTTCTTCCATCGATGGAGAAGACGTTGTAGCGCAGGAATTTAGGATTGGGATGCTCTTGGTCGATTTCCTGAAGGCCCGTGGTGGTCACGTCGATGAGGTTATATTGCAGTGAACCCAAGCCGATCTCGGCGGCATATTCCACCGTGTGGGTGCCATGGAGTTCTTGGATACGGTCGATGAGCGGCTGAGCGTCATTGCCTGGAGTGGAGTTGAAGTCGAAGACCAAGTCGAGGCAAGCCTTGTCGAGTGCCACTGGGTCGGTAGAGGCGAGGATGCCTATATCGGCCATCATGGGAGGAGCTGGATTGGGGTTGCAGTCGCAGTCTACCGAGAGGTTGTTCATCACGTTGATATACACGATGTTCTTACCGTCTTGGTGGAAATAGTCATGTACTGCCTGTGCCGCTGCCGCCATCGATTCAAGGAAAGAATCTTGGGTGTTGTTACCATAGATGTTGCTGGTGGTCTGTCCGGCGGTATGGATATAGCATTTGCCATGCCGCGCAGCCATGCCGATGCTTTGGTTCTTCAGCACGCCACCGTAGCCTCCACGGGCATGGCCCTTGAAGTGCGCCAGGTTGATCATGAAGTCGTAGTTGGTCAGGTGTGAGCCAACGATGTCGTATTTGATCCAGGTGGTGTCAGCTACAGGGATGGTATCCTCGCCTTCGGCATCCATGATGTCGACCTTGGCAATTTGGTCGAAGCCGCGCTCGGCGACGACCTTGAGGTGCGAAGCGGTGTTGTCGCGGACGCCACCATAAGCGGTGTTGCACTCCACGATGGATGCGCCAGTTACGTTCACCAACCCTGAGATGAACTCCGGCTTGAGGTAGTTACTCTTTGACGACTCACCCGTAGAGATCTTCACGGCCACGACACCATTGGGCTCAACGCCCAAGGCTTGAAAGATGTGGACTAATGACTCAGGCGTAATTTCGCTGGTGAAATACACGTTGCTTTGGGCAGATGAGGCCAAACTCAAGCAAAGTAATGAAAGGATCAAAAACGCTTTTTTCATGGTCGATGATTTAATAACGTTCCACAAAGTCCCTTACCAGCTTGAACACAGGTTCATAGCTTTCGAAGCGGACGGTCTTGTAGGTATCATAAATAGTGTGATAGAATGGGAAAGCATCGCCTTCCTGATTCTCGAGGAAGATGCAAGGCACGTGGCGTGTAGCGAAGGGGTAGTGGTCGCTATTGCCAGCCAACTCGCCACGGTTCAATGACTTGAAATATTGGTTTTCGTTGTTGATTTGTTCAAACAGGTCGTAGCCGCGCTTGCCTTCATCGCTCACCTCGCAATATTGTACTGGGTTGTTGTCGCCAATCATGTCGATATTGAACAGGTATTTGATCTGTGTCAGCGGTACCAGGGGGTGCTTGGCATAAAATTCTGAACCACGAAGGTTGGCATCCTCACCGGAGAAAGCAATGAAATACATGTCATATTCGGGTTGGTTTTTGGCGTAATATTCGGCCAAAGTGACGATGGCGGCAGTTCCCGAAGCATTGTCATTGGCACCAGGATAAAACACTTCCTTGCCGAGATTGCCGAGATGGTCGTAATGAGCCGTAAACACATAGCAACTGTCGTGTTTTTGGCCTTCCACCTTGGCAATTACGTTGAAGAGTTCATAGTCCTTCAGGAACTCATTATCGATGTCGGCACGTATGGTTTTGATGCCTTCAACGGCTTCGGGAGTCATCCAGATGATGGGTTTCTCGACCACCCGGTGGCCATAGGCTTTATAGAATTTGATGGGGGAGGTCCATGTGTTGATGACACCTGCGTTGGTACATTGTCCGGGCTTCTGCAGACGAGCGAAGTCCTTGCTGTGGCGATAGGAGAACCAGAACTCGCATACTACGAAACAGTTGGCGTATTCAGGTTTTGCCAAGTCGGCAAACATCTTTTCGGGATCGAAATTCGTGGTATCCACATGATACACGGGGAATTCACCATGCACTCCTGGCGAGTATTCGCGCATGGAGTAGTCCACACCAGGCGTCAGTTCTTTCCCGTCAGCCCAGAGCCTCATCTCGCCAGCGAAGGTGTTGATGTCGATGGTAAAAGGTTGGCAGACCACCACGCTCGCACTGGCTTTCTCGAATTCTTTAAAAAGGTATTTGCCAGCTAAGTTGGCTCCGCCTTTGGCATAGCCGCGACCTTGGTATTTTTCGGAACTAAGTTCCTTGATGATTTCTTTGTAGCGCTCTATGTCTTGGGCATTCAGCTGAATGTGAAGGGCCACAAGGGCCAAAAGGAAAATAGCTATTTTTTTCATAATATTTCTTTGATAAAGCTCATAAACAATGGATGTGGGTGAAGTACGGTGCTGGAGTATTCGGGATGGAATTGGGTGCCGATGAACCAACGGTGGCTGGGGATCTCGACGATTTCCACCAAGCTGCTTTCGGGGTTGGTGCCGACGCACATCATGCCGTTCTTCTCATACTCCTCTTTGTATTGGTTGTTAAATTCGTAGCGGTGGCGGTGACGTTCGCTGATTTGGGTGGTTTTGTATATCTCGGCCACGCGGCTGCCTTTGCGGAGCTCGCAGTTGTAGGCGCCCAGACGCATGGTGCCGCCCATGTTGGTCACGGTCTTTTGTTCCTCCATGAGGTCGATGACGTTGTGCGGAGTGTTGGAGTCCATCTCGCTTGAGTTGGCGTCCTTGTAGCCCAACACGTTACGGGCGAACTCAATGACCATCATCTGCATGCCAAGGCAAACGCCGAAAGCGGGAAGGTTGTTTACACGGGCATATTCCACAGCGATGATCTTCCCTTCGATGCCGCGCTGACCGAAGCCTGGGCAGACCAGGATGCCGGCCACGCCGGAGAGTTTCTCTGCGATATTCTCCTTGGTGATGTTCTCGCTGTTGATGAAGTCGATCTTCACTTTTACATGGTTGTAAATACCAGCTAAAATCAAGCTCTCGCGGATGCTCTTGTATGCGTCCTGAAGGTCGTATTTGCCCACCAGTCCCACGTGGACTTCCTTGGTGGCGGTGCGCTGAAGTTCCAGGAAACGGTGCCAGCCTTCCATCTCGGGAGTCTCGCCAACGGGTACGCCGAATTTTCTCAGTATAGCTGAGTCAAGACCTTGGCGCTGCATGTTGACAGGAACGTCGTAGATGCTTGGCAGGTCTTCGCTTTGTACCACACATTCGAGGTCGACATTACAGAACGAGGCCACCTTCTGGCGGATGCCGTCGGAGAGGTGCTTTTCGGTGCGCAACACGAGTACGTCGGGTTGGATGCCGGCGCCCTGCATTTCCTTTACGGAGTGTTGCGTAGGCTTGGTCTTAAGCTCGTCGGCAGCTTTCAGATAAGGCACGTAGGTGAGGTGCACGCTAACGGCGCGGTTGCCAAGTTCCCATTTCAGTTGACGGATGGCCTCAAGGAAGGGTGCCGATTCAATGTCGCCGATGGTGCCGCCGATCTCAGAAATCACGAAGTCGACATCGTCGTTGTGCATGATGCGGCGTTTGATCTCATCGGTGATGTGAGGTACTACTTGGATGGTCTTGCCGAGATAGTCGCCATGACGTTCCTTGTCGATGACTGCCTTGTAAATCTTACCAGTGGTTACAGAGTTAGCGCGAGTAGTGCGGATGCCAGTGAAGCGTTCATAATGGCCCAGGTCGAGGTCGGTCTCCATCCCGTCAACGGTAACGTAGCACTCGCCGTGTTCGTAAGGGTTGAGCGTTCCCGGATCGATGTTGATGTAAGGGTCGAACTTTTGGATGGTGATAGTGTAGCCGCGAGCCTGTAACAGTTTGCCAATGCTCGCTGAAATAATGCCTTTACCTAAGGAGGAAACCACGCCTCCAGTCACAAAAATATAGCGCGTCATAGTAAATGTAGATTGAAAGCGGCAAAGTTATAAAAAACTGTAAAGTTTCTTTACAGCGGTTGTAAAAAAACTTTACAGTCACTTTTTGGGTGATAATCATAAATTATTGATATTTAACATTTTAAAATTTTGGCACAATGAATGTTATCCCAAAATCGTTTTAAACTAAAAAAGTAAGCAATATGATCAAAGTTGAAAATTTAGTGAAGATCTTCCGAACAGAAGAGATCGAGACCCTTGCGCTGAACGGCGTGTCATTTGAAATCAACGACGGTGAGTTCGTCGCCATTATGGGCCCCTCGGGCTGCGGCAAGTCCACCTTGCTCAACATCCTCGGCCTTTTGGACAACCCCACCGAGGGTAAGTACGAACTCCTCGGCCATCAGGTCGGTGACCTCAAGGAGAAGGACCGCACCCAGTTCCGCAAGGGCAACATCGGCTTCGTGTTCCAGAGCTTCAACCTCATCGACGAACTGAATGTGTTTGAGAACATCGAACTGCCGTTGCGCTACATGAACATCCCCTCTGCCGAGCGCAAAGAGCGCGTGGAGGCCATCATGACACGCATGGCCATCAAGCACCGTTCCGAGCACTTCCCGCAGCAGCTCTCGGGCGGTCAGCAGCAGCGTGTGGCTATCGCCCGCGCCGTTGTCGCCAACCCTAAACTCATCCTTGCTGACGAACCCACAGGTAACTTGGATTCCAAGAACGGCAAGGAGGTGATGGACCTGCTCACCGACCTCCACAAGGAAGGCACCACCATCGTCATGGTGACCCACTCCCAGCGCGACGCCAGCTATGCCGACCGCATCATCAACCTCTTCGACGGTAAGATCGTGGAGGAAGTGCTGTCGCAACTGTAAAAACCTATTGGTATGTCCAGTTACCTCAAATTCCTCTCTCGCAACAAACTCTACACCATCATCGAAGCCCTTGGCCTTGCCGTCAGCCTCGCCTTTGTCATCATCATCGGCAGTTATGCGTGGCAGCAATACAGCATCACCCGCGAACACCCCGACCGAAAGAACATCTATTGCTTCGGTATGCCAGGTTATCTTGGCTCCACTTACGCTTTCGTCGACGAGGTAAAAGACCGCGTCCCCGAGGTGGAAATTGCCACACGGTATTGTATTGAGGCCAATCCACCCATCGTCATCATTAACGATGAGGAGATTGAAGCCTCTGTGACCGCTGTCAGCAAAGACTTCTTCACGATGTTTCCCTACTTTCGATTCGTGGAGGGCGGTCCCGAAGGCATTGAAGCACCAATGAATGTCATCGTGAGCGAGAGTTTTGCGCGAAAAAATGATTTGAAAGTTGGAGAAACCTTGGATTTGATTTTGAACAAATATATTATCATTGGCATCATTGAGGATTTCCAAAACACGGTGCTGGAAACAACAGATTTGATTGTCAACGAACACGACTTTCTCAACAAATCTGCTTGGGATACGCCATACGACCGTTTCGGCTCAACCATTCCTTTCATCAAATTCAAAGAGGGCACCGACCCGCAAGTGATTTACGACAAAGTGGAAGCAGTTTGCAAGGAGATTTATCCCGACATGTATGGACAGGCTTTCTTCGAAAGATTGGACATGACCCGTTTTGACCATTTGTTTTTCAAAGACTTTGGCGAGCCTAACGACCAACTGAAACATGGCGACATCAAAACACTGAAACTTTTGGCACTTGTCGGGTTACTTCTGCTACTTTCGGCAGTGTTCAACTACATCAACCTTTCGTTTGCCCTCACGGGAAAACGCGCCAAAGAGATGGCGACTCGCAGACTATTGGGAGCGCAGAAATCGGCAATCATTTGGAAGTATGTCGCTGAATCATTGTTGTTTACGGCTGGTTGCTTTGGTCTTGGTTTGCTGCTGGCCTACGCTTTGGTGCCCACGATGAATGCCTTGCTCAACAATCCGTGCATCCCAATTCGCATTCAGATAACGCCAATGTATCTTTTGGCTTATATTGCCATCGTTGTAGTGGTTGGCGTGCTTAACGGCATCATTCCTGCATGGTTTGCCAGTCGCGTGGAGCCGATGGATGTGGTGAAAGGCACCTTCAAGCGCAACACGAAGATGGTCTTTAACAAGGTGTTCATTGTCATCCAAAATGCTTTGGCGGTTTTCCTAATCGCGATGGCGATTGTGATGGAAGCGCAATATCGCACCTCTTTGAATCGTCCGAAGCATGTCAACACAGAGAACCTCTATTATCTGGCGGTCATCTCATCTTCGCCACAATCCGAATTGCGGGAGGCGTTGGAATCATTGCCTAGTGTGAAACGCATTGGATGGAGCAGAGGTGTTCCCGGATTTCCTTGGGGGCAGCAATGGTCTCTTACACGAGACGGACAGACCATCGCGTATGTGCCATTCCTGATGGATACCACTGCTTTTCAAATGTTTAATATTGAGATAATTGAGGATTACTATACACCTCTATATAACTCGGTTTGGTTTAGTGAGAAATCCTTTGCAGCAACAGGCCTTGATGATGATTATCACGACATCAGCCAGACTTTGGCGCAGAAGACCAGCAGTTGTGAGCAGGTCGCAGGTGTGTTCCGCGATTTCCCGGTCAATAGTAGCAATATGGGCGAGGATTACTATATGTATATCAGCATTGTGAAGGCCGAAGACTTCAAGTGGGGCGGTTTCGTTATCGAGACTGCCGGCGACCATAAAGAATTCATAAAGGCACTCCAAAAAGTCGTGGACGAATGGCTTGATGGAGAGATTCCGACAATCGTTGCAGATGATTACATTGACGATTTTTATCTTGACGCCCTTAAACCTGCCAAGAATAACATGCGACTGTTGGAGGTCTTCATGCTCCTTGCCGTGCTGATTTCGTTGCTCGGCCTCATCGCCATGAGCACCTACTACGCAGGCGAAAACGCCCACTCCATCGCCGTCCGCAAGGTGTTTGGCGGCACGGTGGAGAGCGAGACGCGCCGCTCCGTAGGCGAGTATATGCTGTTGGTGCTGATAGGTGCCGTCATCGCCGTGCCTTTGGCAGTCTGGGCGGCACAACGCTACTTGGAGCAGTTCATCGTCAAACTTGAAAACTACGCCTGGATATTCGTTGTGGCTGTGCTACTTGCCTTCGTGATGGCGTTTTTATCCGTCCTTTGGCAGACCTTGAAGGCAGCGCGGACCAATCCTGCGGAGGCGTTGAAGAAGGAATGATTTGAAAAATTCGAAAAATTCGAAAAAAAACATGCATAGTATTTATTTTTGTTGTAATTTTGCATTACAAAACTTATAAATTGTAAAGCAAAATGTCACAAACAACCATGTCTATTCGGGTCGATAGCGACTTGAAACGAAGATTTGATTTCCTTTGCGATGAGTTCGGATTAAGCAACACTGCCGCTTTGATGCTTTTTATCAAAACCGTTGTGCGCGAATGTAGGATTCCGTTTGAAATTAAGACGGATACCATTGAGGAGAGTAGGAGAAAGGCGCTTCTCGCTTTCGAACAAATGAGAAAAGATGTTGCGGAAGCTGGGGTTCAAGACATGTCTCTTGATGAAATCAATGAATTGATAAGAGAGGTTCGCTATGGAAAGAAATGAGATTTATGCGGTTATTGACACCAATGTTCTTGTTTCGGCACTTTTACCAAGTCAGAAGGTCTCTAATCCAACTATGGTTTTACGTGAGGTCTTTAAAGGAAGGATAATACTTGTTTATAATGAAGAGATACTTGACGAATATAAGGAAGTCTTGTCTCGGGAGAAATTTCATATTCATCAAGCCCTTATAGAAACCGTTGTCAACCATATCAAGAACACAGGATTAGAGCTTGAGAGAACCAAGTCTTGGGAAGGCGTCTTCCCCGACCCCAAGGATGTCGTATTTTACGAGGTCACTTTGAGCAAGGACGATGCCTATTTGGTCACGGGAAACATCAAGCACTTTCCGAAAAAGCCTTTCGTGGTTACGCCTGCTGAAATGGTGGCCATATTAGGGTTGAAATGATACAGTGTAAAGAATCTTTACACCCACTGTAAAGATTCTTTACACTTTCTCAAAAGTTAGAATTGTATTTTGTTGATTTTCATTTAGTTGTTAGTTTGGCATAATGGATGATGGCATTTCACCGTTATATCAAGCAAATCACCTATGAAAAGATTTTCAGATACTCTAATAAAAATCCTCTCCCTTGGAATAGGTCTCGCCATCGGCATCGTGCTGATTGGTAAGGTGTGCTTCGAGCTGTCCTACGACAGTTTTTACAAAGATGTTGACCGCATCTATCGAATCACCGAAAACATCATCCATCAGAAAGGCGACGACCCAAGTGATTATTCAAGGACTTCGGGAGCTATTGCGCCAGGCTTCAAGGCGGAGATTCCCGGCGTGGAGGCAGCGACGCGCTATACCGATGTGTCAAACAATCACTTTTATGATGAAAGCGACAACCTCATCACGGGTGTATGCCTCGGCGTGGATACTTGTTTCTTCGACTTTTTCGACAGAGCTATTCTGGTTGGCGACCCGATGCAGGCCTTGCAACGATGGAATGGAGAAGTCGCTGTCAGCCGCAGTTTTGCAGAGAAGTTAGGCGGCGTAAATGAAGCCGTCGGCAAGCAAATCTACATTGAGGAAGACCCGAATACCAAACTGACCGTAGTGGGCGTGTTCGAGGACTTTCCAAAGAATGGATCGGTGCGATGCGACATCGTGTTGAGTATTGGCTTTTGTGGGGAGAGGAGTAACAACAACTGGTTGGGCAACGACCGCTATTACAGTTATGTCAGGCTCATGCCCAATGTAAAACCCGTTGAGTTGAAAGACGCCATCCGAAAGATGCAGGAGGCGCACCAGCCCTTGGAGGAGTTGGAACAGAACGGCTCTTCGATATGGTACACACTGAAACCTCTTGTCACCTTGCACCGTCAGGAGAAGAGCGTCAGGAATTTTGTGATGATATTGTCGGTCATAGCTATTCTGGTGATGCTGGTCTCGGTGTTGAACTACCTGCTGATAACCGTCTCGGACGTGGTGCGCCGATCGAAGGAAATGGGTGTCAGGAAATGTTACGGTGCCAGTGCAGGCAGCATCTATGGGATGCTCTTCAAGGAAACAGCCTTGAACCTGCTGGCTGCATTGGCTGTGGCTGCTTTGCTGATATGGGCGTTCAACGGGGTCGTTGAGTCGCTGCTGGGTGTGCCCGTTCAGAACCTCATGGTGCCTCAAACCCGATGGACACTCATCGCCATTCTCGCTTTCATCTTCCTGGTTGGTGCTCTTATCCCCGCCATGATGTTCGTCAGGATTCCGGTTGCATCGGCCTTCGGTGGTTACAATGAGAGCAAACGCCGTTGGAAACTCTCCTTGTTGATGGTGCAGATTGGCATCAACGCCATCCTGCTGCCTATGGTCATCGTGGCCGACCGACAATACAATACTGCGCTGGGCGCCGATTTGGGCTATGAATACGACCAGTTGCTGTATTCGTCACTGGAAGGTGCAGGCAAGGACAATCTGGCGTTTATTACCGAGAAACTGAGGTCGATTCCCGGGGTGGAAGATGCCGAATTGGCTTATTGTCCTCCTTTGGAAAGATCATCGGGTAACAACATCTCTTTGCCTGACAACCCATCGAAAGAATTGTTCAATGTGTGCGACCAATACGGTGCGACGGAGGGCTTCTTCGACCTGATGGGCTTCCGTTTGCTGGAAGGCCGGATACCATCGAAGCCGAATGATGTGGCCGTGAGCAGTAGTTTCGTGAAGGAGATGAACCGCTTTGAAGATTGGAGCGACGGCGCTGTGGGCAAGGACATCTTGATTTCGGAACACAGCGACAGCGATGTTGATGTATATACCATTTGTGGCGTTTATGAGGACTATGTTATCGGTTCGGCAATCGGCAAGGACAGTAGGCCCAGCATCCGTTTCTGCTGGAACAAAGATTGGTTTGATGGTCCTTTCGATTATGCTCAAATCATGGATAAACTGGTGGTGAAGGTGCGTGAAGTGAATCCCGAGATGATAGAAAAGGTGAAGTCGGTTATCGAGGAGTGTCTGCCCGACCGGAAAAACATAGAGGTGACGCCATATACCGAATTGGTCAAGGAAGAATATTCCTACACTTACCAGATGCGCCGTGCTTTCACGATGGGAGCCTTGTTTGCTATGGCCATCGCCTTGGTCGGTCTGATTGGCTTTGTCCGCGACGAGTCCAACCGCCGCAGCAAGGAAGTCGCCATCCGCAAGGTGAACGGTGCGGTGACGGGTGAAATCATCCGTATGTTCGTGGTGGATGTGCTGAAATTGGCGGTGATTGCCGCCATAATCGGTGTGGCCATCGCCTATTTCATCTCCGACAAATGGCTGGAACTGTTTGCCATGCGCATCAGTCTCTCGCCTACCTATTTCATCATTGGAGCCGTTGCGGTGCTCCTCGTGGTGACGGTCGTGGTGGTGTTGAGCAGCAACCGCGTGGCAAGGATGAACCCAGTGAGGGCGTTGAAAAAAGAATAATGATAAAAATTGATATTTTGCTTGCGAAATAAATATATTTGATGTATTTTTGCAGTCAAAATGCCATCATTATGTCACAGTCAGCTTACACTATCCGTTTGGATTCAGATTTGAAAGAGCGTTTCGATACACTTTGCGAGGGTTTTGGAATGAGTGCCTCAACCGCGTTTAATATCTTTGTTCGTGCCGTAGTTCGGAAAAGACGCATTCCGTTTGAGATTGAGATGTCGGATAACGATGAGAGCTTTGAACGAGGTCGCCGTGCATTTCTGGAAATACGGCGCAAGGCAGAGGAAGGCCGCTATCCCGATCTGACGCTGGAGGAAATCAATGAAGAAATCCGATTGGCAAGGGAAGGGAAGTAGGCTGTGAAAAATCATTTTGTTGTTATTGACACCAATGTCCTGGTTTCAGGACTTTTGGGCAGGAATTCTTCGTCGCCAACGGTTGGGATTTTGAATCATCTACTAACAAGTAAGGAGGTGATAACACCGCTATATTGTGAAGAGATCTTTCAAGAATATGAAAACGTGTTACATCGAGAAAAGTTTAATTTTGATCAAGACGAAGTTGAGGAAGTCTTGAAGAGGATCAAGGATATCGGGATTTCATCCCCGCGGATTCTATCGAAGATTTCTTTACCCGATCTCAAGGACGTTGTCTTTTATGAAGTCGCATTGTCAAAGGAAGAATCCTTTTTGGTCACTGGCAACATCAAGTATTTCCCAGAGGTGGATTTTGTGGTCACTCCGGCAGAAATGATGTCGATCATCGAAAAAGACATGTAAAGTTTCTTTACACCCGTTGTAAAGATTCTTTACACTTTTCTAAAATTCAAAAACATATTCTATTGATTCTTACTGAGTTGTAAGTTTGGCACAGAGCGTGTTATTCCTGCGCTTGTCTAAAACCAACAGGATATGAAAGACTTCAAGATTTACACTTTGCTTGCAGCCCTGATATTGTTGATGGGCGGGTGGAAAACGCAAGCGCAAACGGTCAAGGGGAATGGCAACATCGTCACACACGACTTCGAGGTGGCGGCGTTCAACGAAATCAAAACGATATTTCCTGCCATGATAAACTACACGGTGGCGGACGACTATTCCTGCCGCGTGACGCTTGACGAGAACCTATTCGAATATCTCAACATCCATACCGATGGTGATGAATTAATTCTTGGATATGTTCCCGAAAAGGTTCAACATACCAACTTGACGCATACGGAATTCATCATTGAGCTCAGTGCGCCAAAGATAGAGGAAATCAGCATTGCCGGGAGCACCGACTTCTGTTTCGTTACCCCGTTTGAAACCCAAAAACTGAAGATCCAAACAGCGGGTTCGGGCAACGTGGTTTTCAAGGAAACTGTTAACATCCATGATTTTGAAATGCAAATTGCCGGCTCGGGAAAAATGATTTGCAAAAAGCTCCTTGCTGACTGTATAAAGTTGAATGTCGCTGGCTCCGGTGACATGATTGTTGAAGACGGAACGGTGAAAAGCGCGAATATTTCCATTGCCGGCTCGGGTACGATAGAAACCCGCTGCCAACTGGAGTCGATGGATTACAGCATCGCCGGGTCGGGGAGGATCAGATACCTTGGCAATGTTAAAGTCCAAGGCAAGAACATAGGCGGCAGAATCAGTCGGATTGACTCGGAAAACGCGAACGGCAAAACCAAGAAATAAAATAATGCCATGAAGTCATTTTTGAATTTCCTCAAACGAAACAAGCTCTACGCCCTCATCAATCTTTTGGGCTTGACCATCTCGATGGCATTCGTGCTGCTTTTGGCGGTGTATGTGCAGAAACAACTCTCCACCGATGCCTTCCAAGAGAACGCTGACAGAATTTTTGTCATCACCAACGAGGAAAGCCTCAATATGGGCTATTGGTTAGACAAGCACTTGCGCAACCAATTCCCCGAAATTGAGAAATCGTGCGCGGTTTGCAACTATTCTTTCAATGAGGAGTTTAGCATTGACGGCGAGACCGTCTATGGTAGCCTCACCTTCGCGGACTCGTGTTTCTTCGAGATGTTCAGCTACGACCTTGTGAAAGGCTCGAAGGCCGATTGGAAAATATCAGGTGACCGTTGTATGGTGAGCGAGGCGTTTGCCAACGCGCATTTCGGCGACAAAGACCCCATCGGGCGACAAATCATACTTGAAAGAAACGATGGCTACCCCATGGTGGTGTGCGGCGTTTTCAAAGACTTCGGCAACAGCATCATCAACGCGCCCGATGTGTTGGGACATGGCAATTTGATGCCGATTATCAACCCGGCCAACAATGAGCGCATGAGCAATGGCGGCGGCGGAGGTGTCTGCTTCGTGATGACTTATCCGGGTGCGGATTTGCAGGCTCGCCACGACGACATTTTGGCTTGGTGCGAGGAAAACTTCTGGGTTTATAAGCAAAAGTATGACGAGGTGCGCATCATCCCGCTGCGTGAGGTGTATTTCCTTAAAGAAGGAGCACAGGATCATACAGCCACTGTGAGTTTGGGCAACCGCTTTTTTGTGAACCTATTATTGGCCATGTGCCTGATGCTTTTGTTGTTCGCCATACTCAACTATTTGAATCTTTCCACTGCACTCATCGGTTTTCGCGCCAAGGAAATGGCCACGCGGAGGCTCGTTGGGGCAACAAAGGCAGGCATTTTCTTGAAAATGATAGGCGAAAGCACTGCGCTTTGTGCTTTGGCGATGGGCTTGGCGGTTCTTTTGGCTGAAGCTCTTGCGCCTGCCGCTTCTGAGCTATTGCACTACGATATCTCGGTTTTCGGAGCGGTCAATACGGTCAATGTGTTGATTGTCATTGGATTCGTGCTTCTTTTGGGTTTCCTTGCCGGGCTTGTTCCCGCTTTGATGATTCAAAAAGTGCAGCCCATCGAGATTGTGCGCGGGTCGTTGCGGGTGAAGACCAAGACGGTTTATGGTCCTGTCATCATCGTGGTGCAGAATGCCGTGACTGTGGTGATGCTTGTTTCGGCTTTGACACTTTACTTGCAAACGCGGCACCTGATAACCGCCGATTTGGGCTACAATACGAAAGACATTTTGGTCATAGACAATGTGTACGGCAAGACGGGCGAAATCAAGGCCTTGTTGGATGCTTATCGCGCCGAGCCGTTTGTGGAGGACGTGGGGCAAGGTGACGGTACGCCGTTGTTGGGCACCAACAATTGGACGATGGAGGTGGAAAACGGCAATTGGGTCTCGTTCCAGCAAATACAAGGCGACCAGCATTATTTCGACATCTTGGGCCTTCGCGCTAAACAGGACAACCATATCCCTGGGTCTTATTGGCTCAATGAATATGCTTTCGGCCAAATTGGTATAGACGAGACGGTGACGGAATTTAGACATAAAGACGGAAAAACCTATGAAATAGGTGGCATATACTACGATTTCAAGATTTGGCCTTTGGAAATACAGCAGTCGGCGGCCTTGATTAACAATCGAGGTGAGAATCCCGATGACGATTTTCCATGGAAATTGTTGGTGAAGACCACCGGTGACCACAAGGCGGCTCTCGACCGTTTGGAACAAGTGACGAAAGAGCTGTTTCCCGACAAGCGTTTTGAAGCGCTTTACCTTGAGGACATGATTGAAGCCTTTTTTGCTGGCGAGAGCAGGATGCTCCGCATCGTCCTGATTTTCACCTTGCTTTCGATGCTCGTTTCTGCGTTGGGCTTGTTTGCAATGAGTTCCTACTACATGCAGCAGGAGCGTCGTGCTGTGGCGGTGAAGAAAGTTTTTGGCGCCGACTATGGCGGCGTGTTGCGCGAGTTGGTGCTGAACTTCATGAAGATGGTGGCTGTGGCTGCACTGATTGGCATTCCCGTGGCCTGGTTCATTATGCACCGTTGGCTTGAGGAATACACGCACCGCATCAGCCTCTCGTGGTGGATTTTCGTCTTGGCGGGCCTGGTGGCGGTCATCCTGGCCTTTGTCTCGGTGATTTGGCAGAGCGTCCGCACGGCAAGGGAGAATCCAGCGGTGGTGTTGAAAAAGAATAATTAATACATCAAAATATAAAAGTTCTATCATGGCACGCTTATTCAAAAAAGGAAAAACAGCATTGGCATCATCAGTGCTGAATATAATAGGTTTGACCGCAGCCTTCGCCGCGCTCTACATCATCCTCGTGCAGGTACACCACGACCTTACCTACAACAAGGCACTCAAGGACAGCGACAGGATTTATGTCCTTACAAAGAAAGAAATCAATCAAAGTGAATACACTTCTTATATGAACCGTCCTATGGGAGAGTATGTGCTTAATGCTTCCCCTGACATTGAAGCCGGCGGCTGCGGTAAAATCACGGGCAATCCCATCACGGTTCGTGTAAGCGATGATCAATCGCCTGTGTCCATCACGATATCTGCCATGAACAAAGGCGCTCGCGATGTGTTCGGCTTCGAACTGGTGGCTGGCAACTGGGATGATCTGACAGGCACTGGCTTCGCCCTCTCGGAATCGGCTGCAAAACGCCTTGGAGTCCAAGTGGGTGATGTGATGAAGTATTATGATGGATCGGGGTGGCAGGGAATATCCATCGTGGCCATCTATAAAGACATGCCGAAGCACAGCGACCTTTCCTCTTTCGAAATGCTTACCGATATGGGTGATAATAACATCGACGACTGGAAGGAGTTTTCGTTCAACTATTTTCTGAAACTTCGTAAAGGAGCTGACCCCAAGGCGATTACCGAAGTGGCAATGCCGGTCGTCAAACAGTTTTTCAGTGAGATGAAAGGTGGCATTGAGGTTACGGACGATGAGGTCAAGTTCGGGCTTTACCCCGTGCGGCTGACCGATATGTATTTTGACAAAAACTCGTACTATGCGCCAGGTCAATCGGGCAACAGAACTACAACAATCACTTTGCTCGTCATCGCCATTTTTGTAGTACTCATCGCCTTCATCAACTATATCAACTTTTTCTTCGCCATGGTGCCGTTGCGCCTGCGGAGCATCAACACCCGCAAGATATTGGGCAGCAGTCGTTTCCATTTGGTGATGTCGTCGGTGGGCGAATCGGTGCTGATGGTGGTCATTGCCTTGGGTTTGGCGGTGGCTGTAGTCACCTTGTTCAGGCAATCCACCTTGGCCTCGATGATTGACACTTCTCTCGATTTCGGCCAAAACTGGGGTGTCGTGGCTTTGACCATTGGTTTGGCGTTGCTTATCTCGGTGGTCGCCAGCCTCTATCCAGCCTTGTTCGCCACCTCGTTCAATCCTGCTTTTGCCTTGAAAGGCACCCTTGGCACTACACAGAAGGGCAAGGCCTTCCGCATCGGCTTGATAGGCTTGCAGTTCACCGTTTCCATCGTCCTGATTATCTGCGCGATATTCGTCTCCGAGCAACGTCGTTTTATGATGAATCACGAAATGGGCTTCAACCAAGAATGTCTTTTGCAGTCGCAGGTGTCGTGGGACCTTGCCACCAACCGCCAAGTCGTTGAGAGTCAGTTGTTGGCCGATGCGGCCATCAAAGACATCGCATGGGGTGATGGGCCTTTCGTAAATGATTACCGCATGCAATGGGGACGCACAGTGCGTGGAGAGGATGCCGGCTGGGATGTCTATCCCGTTTCGTGGAACTTCCTCCGTTTCATGGGCATCGACATCGTGGAAGGCCGCGATTTCACGGAAGCGGACGAGCATTCCACGGGTACGTATATCTTCAACGAAACTGCACGGGACGTATATAAAATCACCCTTGAAGACCAGATTGGAGGGCATGATGGCCAAGTCGCTGAGATTGCCGGTTTCTGTAAGGACTTCAACTTTGCTTCGTTGCGTCAAGAGATTAAACCTTTTGCATTTTATGTTTACGGCAAAGATCCGTGGCATATTTGCAATAGGCTGTATATCCGTACCGAGGCTGGTGTGGATCTCCCCGCCCTGATGGAGCGCATCAGGATAACCCTCAACGACCTTGACCCCAATATGGGCGATGAAATATCATACGATGTGTGGCCTTTCTCGCAATCGATTGAAAACCAATACAAAAAGGAGAAAAACCTTTCGAAGTTGGTTAATCTATTCACGGTGTTGGCCATCCTCATCTCGCTGATGGGCGTGTTCGGCCTCGTGATGTTCGAGACGGAGCACCGCCGCAAGGAGATTGGCATCCGTCGTGTGCACGGCGCCACGGTGCAGCAGATCTTGGCCATGTTCAACTCTCGTTTCGTGAAGATTGTGCTGGTGTGCTTCGTCATCGCTGTGCCAGTGAGCATTGTTGTCATGCGGCGCTATTTGGAAGCTTTCGCCTACCAAGTGCCGCTGCATGTCTGGGTGTTTGCTTTGGCATTGGTGGCCGTTTTGGGTGTCACGGTGGCGGTGGTCACCTTGCGGAGTTTGCGGGCGGCTACGGTGAATCCTGTGAAGTCGTTGAGGACGGAATAGTACTTATATTTATGCAAACTCAGGTGCGGAAACGGTATGAAAATACCAGGTTTCCGCACTTGAGTTTTGTGTTTCATGGCATAAATAAGTTAAACTTAGGTGCGGAAAGTGAGAAATAAATCAAGTTTCCGCACATGAGTTTGAAATTTTTATTATCTTTGCGGCAAATAATGACCGCCATGGACAAAAACCTCTTTATCGGACGCGAATATGAAATCCGTCAGTTGGAAAAATACCGTAATTCCAAAGAATCGGAGTTTGTCATCGTTTATGGGCGTCGCCGTGTCGGGAAGACTTTCCTCGTAAAGGAATTCTTTGATGACACCTACGATTTCAAGGTTACAGGACTATACAAAAAGCCCAAGAAGATGCAGCTCAAGAATTTTTATCTTGCCTTGCTAGAATATGGTGCAGATGTCAAAAAGGTACCGACAGACTGGTTGGAAGCCTTCGCCGAGCTGAAGAAACTCTTGAAGAGCATCAAGGAAAAACGCAAAAAAATCGTTTTTATCGACGAACTCCCTTGGCTTGACACTCGGCAAAGCGAGTTTCTTGGTGCGTTCGAGTCTTTTTGGAACGGCTGGGGCGCGCAGCAAAACGACATCATGATGGTCGTTTGCGGTTCGGCCACCACATGGATTACCAAGAAGATCTTGTCCGATAAAGGAGGTCTGTTCAATCGTGCGGCACGACGAATTTACCTGATGCCTTTCACACTTCAGGAAACGGAGCGGTATCTGGTCTCACGAGGCATACGTTGGAACCGTTATGACATTGTGGAGTGTTATATGACTATGGGCGGCATTCCTTATTACCTAAAACTCCTTGACAACGAATTGTCCTACCTCGCCAACATCGATGCAGTTTTCTTCAAACGCAAAGGTCCGCTTTGGGACGAGTTTGACCATCTTTATGAGACTCTTTTCGGGGCATCGAAAGGCTATCTGAAAATCATAGAGGCATTAGCCACGAAGAAATCAGGACTTACCCGGAAAGAGATTATCGACGAAACACATCTGGAAGACAACGGACTCCTCACAGAGATGCTGAAAAACCTTTCAGACAGTCAATTTGTTAGAGCCTACAACACTTTTGGTTACAACGAGAAGAACGTGGTATATCAACTTTCTGATTATTTCACGCTGTTTTATCTGCGTTTCATGAAAGGCAAACAAAATCCTGACGAGCATTTTTGGACGCACTATTTGGACAATCCAGGAAAAAACAGTTGGGCTGGACAGACCTTCGAGCAAGTCTGCAAAGATCATATTAATCAGGTTAAGAAAGCCATTGGAATCAGTGCTTTGTTGACTGATATTTCCTCTTGGCAAGGCACTTCGGAAAGCGGAAAGGCACAGATTGACCTCATTATTGATCGGCGTGACCGAACGACCAACATTTGCGAAATCAAGTTCTCGGTGGGTGAGTTTGTCATTGACAAGGATTATGAGGACAAGCTTAGAAAAAAGATGCAAGTGTTCCGCGAAGCCACCAAATCGCTCAAAGCTTTGCAGTTGGTCATGATTACAACCTACGGTGTCAGACAAAACGCCCATAGCGGCATCATGCAGTCGCAGGTGAGGATGGATGACCTGTTTGAGGCACTGTAAATAAATACGTATTGATGTCATGAAAGCTTTAAAATACATATTATGGTGCTTGATGCTGCTAGCCTTTTTCGCTTGCGGATGCGACTCGCAATATGTTTCTCCCGAGGCGATGGATCAGGCGCAAAGTGCGTATCAAAGTGGCTTTGAGTGCTTGCAAGCGGACGACCTGAACGAGGCCTTCCCGCATTTTCTCAAAGCCGCCAGCCTGGCCGAAGTGCTGCCCGAGGATATGGACGATGAGCAGACGCTTTTTGTGTCGCGGGCCTATTATCAGATGGGTTACATTTTTAGAAGGAAAATCGAAAACAACCTAGAGATCGAAGTGCTGAAACGGGCTTGTTACTATCAAGAGGCTGTTCACGATACGGTGTGGCTGATGCGGACCTGGGAGCAACTCATTGGCGCCTTGCAAGGGGTAAAGGAAGGCGATTCGGCGCAGTATTATCTGGACAAGCTCCTCCCTTTGACGGATTCCGTGGCCGACTTCGACACGCATCAGCGGGTGCTTCGTCTCGTGTCAAACCAATACTATGATCAAAAGCAATACGATTCGGCCTTTATGACGGAGCAGCAGCTTATCGAGATGAAAGCCCGTCGTGGCATGGACACCAAACGCGATTCCCTCTTACTGGGCATCGCCATGTTTTTTAGTCCGAGAAAAATGTTGTCAAAGCCTTATTTACTAAAGATGTTGGAGGTCTATCCCGACACCGTTACTGTGGAGTCAGGGGCAGTTATGTCGTTGTTGTCGGAACTTTATGAAATCGAGGGCAACGCAGACAGTGTAGCGTTCTGCAACCGTTTTCTACCAAAATACGCCCAAGTCGAATCGGATCGTGTCTCCGATGGCATATTGTTGGCCAAGCAATACGAGCAGTTTAAGGCGGAACGTGACACCCGTTTGCAGTCGTTGCGTGATCAAAAAGAAGCACAAAACGATCAAAGAAGAAAATTGTTGTTGGGTGGCCTCGGCGTACTGCTGGTGCTGGCTCTGCTGGCTTTCATATGGTATCACAGGCGTTTCAAGAAAAATATGCGTGACACTTTGGAGGCGAGGGAACTGGAGACCTTAAAGATCAGGGCTTATGCCATCTATCACGACAAGCTTGGTCACACCGACCGACGTGTCATGGAGGTCTTCACAGAAGCTTATCCCGGTGCTTTGCCAAAGTTGAAAGCCGCCTATCCTGACTTGAACGAAACCGAAATCAGTATCTGTGTTTTTTCTTTCTTTGGCTTCCGCGTGAAGGAGATGGCTGACATTCTCGACTTCCGCGAAAACACCGTGGCAAAGTACCGTCTCAACATTAGGAAAAAGACCCAAACAGAGGATGTTGAAAGCCTGATGGAGCCTTTTTTGGCATAAATTTACATGGATTTTATCTTTCTTTTTGATGGATTCTTTTTATGTAATTCATTGATTTACAGAGCTATTTTTTGGAAATTATATGGATTGACGTATTGATTTTGTCTTTATGGGGTATTTTTGTTATAATTTTGTGTCATAACAAAACTCCCTGCACATGAAAACACATTTTTTCTTTTTGGTTGGAATGTTTGTGATTCTCGAAACCAATGCCTTTGCCCAGGAATGGGAATATGTCAGGACTTATGACGCAAATGAAACCATCACCCCTAACTTGATGCAGTCACTTACCGAGCTTGAATCGGGCGACATCATCGTCAATGCTTCTTGGAAGGACAAAAGCATCAATGGAACCAGAAGTGAGAATCCTGGTCTGATGAAGTTCTCTCCGGATGGCGTTTTGCAAAAGGAGGTTTATTGGTCTCGCTTCGGTTACCGTTCTGATGACCAATATATTATTGAATCACCCGACCATAACATCATTGTGATGGGCCATTTCCTCCCCGACAGAGACCCTGATTGTGCCAATTTTGTTCTTGAAGGTTCCGACAAGGCGTATCTGTATTTTTACAAGATGGACAGCGACCTTAATATGATTGACTCAGTTGAATACTTGATACCTCTCGATACGACCAACAATGCGGCATTTTACCAAGCGGGCACTTGGCAATACCCAAATATCAGCATGGCTAAAATCAAGCTGACATCTTCTTTTGTGGAGGATGGCTGCATTGTCGGTTCTTACACCAAAACCCAGACGAGGTATAACAATTATGCCTTGGACTCGCTTTTCTTTTTCAAGATGGATTTCGACGGGCATTTCCTGGTTCATAAAGCTATATCGCTGGGCGACCGAGGCAGTGACCCTTATGCCTTCAACGACCAAATGATTAGCAACGACATCGGCTATGTTCATTATCATTCGGGGCAAAACAATGCTAAAAACATAGGTGATAATTGTGTTTTGGTGGACAAGGACTTTAATTATGTGAAAACGATGGGTGTTGACGTTCCGCCTGAAAGCGGATGGCCGCGAAGAATCGATTTTGAGATGGTTCGCAAAAGCCCTTGGGGTACGACTTTTATTTCATGCTTGATAGACCACGGGGGAAGTTCTCACGATGCGTTCTTGCAGGAAATGACGGAAAACACTGGAACGGTTGTGGTTTTGCATCGAAAAGAAGCGGTTACTGACGATTACGACATGACCGCTTTGCGCTCACCAGCCAGCTTCACCGATGACGGTATTATTTGGGCTTACACCCGCGACCGAGGACTTTGGCGCGACCATGATTCGTGGATCATGATTGAGAAACTGAACCGCAACTTCGAGTTGGTGCAAGAGGTGTATTATCCATATCAGGAACGGACAAACCTCAACTGTAATTCGTATTACGTCACACGTGATGGCGGAGTGCTTCTGCTTTCCTATTGTCACGAACTTGATAACACAAACATCAACCACTATATTCTTACAAAATTCCCTGCTGAGGCTTTTGTAGGTATCGAGGAGGCACATGAGAATGGACTAAAGATGGCCATCGCTTATCCAAATCCGGGGAAGGATGTGCTGAATATCCGCACGGGGTTGCGGGATGCTTGGGTGGAGGTGTATGATGTGAATGGGAGACTGGTTCATAGGCAGGATATTGCAGAGAATGTGACGGCGATTGATGCAGGGGAATGGGCTGAGGGAGTTTATGTTTGGAAGGTGATGGTTAGTGGGAGGGATGTGGAAACTGGAAAGTGGATGAAGAAATAATTAATAAAACATTTGATTTTTTAACAATAAATTTAGGGTATTTCGAATTATTTCTGTAATTTTACCATAAATATGGTAATTTTATGGAAAAAGGAGAAATCATTCTTTACCAGCCTGACAATTCTGTTCAACTCGAAGTGAGAGTCGAGCACGAGACAATATGGCTTACACAAGCTCAGATAGCATTATTGTATGGTGTTGACAGAACGGTAATTGTTAGGCACATTGGTAATATATATAAAAGCAACGAGTTGGATGCATCGTCAACTTGTGCAAAAAATGCACAGGTTCACTTTGTTCGCACCTCGCTCCCTCCAGTGGAAGGCGTTTTCTACGACGGCCAGATCTTTGACGCTCACGTCTTTGTTTCCAATCTCATCAAAACGGCGAAGCAACGGATCATCCTGATTGACAATTATCTTGATGAATCTGTGTTGGTGACACTTTCCAAACGTGAAGTCAATGTGACGGCTAAAATCATCACCAAAACTATTTCCAATCAGTTTCAATCAGATCTAAACCGTTATAACAGCCAGTACCCGTCTGTTGATGTTGAGGAGCGGGGCGGAATCCATGACAGATTTTTGATCGTTGATGATACTCTTTACCATTTAGGGGCTTCCTTAAAGGATTTGGGAAAGAAGCTCTTCGCTTTCTCAAAGATGGAGATGTCTCCCGAAACTATTTTGAGAGCAACTTAATAGTGGAAAAACTTTTTATAATCCATTGATTTCCAAAGGCAATCTTTAAGAAAATGGTGGATTGGCCTGAGAAATTGCTATTTTCATGGATTTTTGTTGTAATTTTGAAAAAATAAAACCGCATAGCTATGAAAATACATCAATTACTCTTTTTATTTGTCTTCCTGCTGACAGTGGAAGGAATGACGATGCAAGCGCAAGAACTTCAACCGATTATCGAACACGAGAGCGGTGGATTGTACACCCCCATCTTTCAAAACGCCACGGGTAACGAAATACTCTTTCGTTATTATGAAACTCCTGGCACTTATGGGTCAATCCTCAAGATTGATGATGAAGGTCATTATATTGACACACTGTATTTTTGGCCGAAAGATAAAATAGATGAAGTGGTTTGGGTTCATTCTTTTTCTTTTGACAGGAACGACGAAGGGGAGCCATGTATGTTTTTCCTGACCTATACGAACGACTCTGTTTGCCTGTATCTCGCGACAATTCATGACGACTTTTCAGTCAGCCGCAAGGAATATGGGAAATGGGAATCGATGAATTACTGGGAGCACTCTGGCTCCTGGGCCAGCACCAATGCGGTGTTGAACAAGGATGGGAGCGTCGTGTTCTCCTTCCCGCTTGAGGACCCGACTTCCTTTCCTCTTTCGCTGCGCGTCATGAGATTTGATGTTTCAGGTAATATCTGTGCGGAAACGACGCTTGAAGGGCCTTGTAGCTACTACGCATTTATGATGTCCTCAATAGACTCGGTGGGCTGTAGGGTGATTATGCGATGCCCTGAATCAACCAATGAAGTCATATATGATTGCCTTACCCTCGATGCCGAGTTGAACGTCATTGCCCAGAAGCATAACATCGACAATCTTGCCTATCCCCCCGTTTTGAGTTGTTACTTTCCAGCCAACTTGCGCTATAATCCCATCACGGGCAAAGCCTATTCCATCAACACCTTTACCTGCCCCGCGATGAACGGAAATCCTGCCACTTACGAAGACATATTCATGAGTGCTTTCGACGAGGATTTTAACCAATTCAACTATACTTGGGGCATTCACACAGAAGACAGAAGTTTCGCCGCTCAATACCTTGATGGGTCAATAGGCTTTGGGCCTGAGGGCGATGTGTATATGATAGGCACGATGGATCCATTAATCCCCCACGGGTCTATTGGCAGAAACCTCTATATAGTTCAATTTGATGAGAACCTGAACAAAATAGGCGAGATATACCATCAATTTGACGAAGTCGGGAGGATGATCGGAAGGATGCCAACAGGAATTTGTGCAAACACAAACGATTGTGTGTTTAGCGTGGATCATCTCGATTATGATAACATCACGGGATGGGATGCGGTTTTCAAGGTGCCAAAGAAGGCTTTTAACAACATTGAGGAAGCTCATACCCAAGGCTTCGCCGTCGCGGTGGCTTATCCTAATCCGGGGAAGGATGTGCTGAATATCCGCACCGCCCTCCAAAACGCCCACGTGGAAATCTACGACTTATCAGGCAAACTCATTCACAAACAACAAATCACAGATAACATCACCCCAATTACCACCACCTCTTGGCCTTCAGGCACCTACATCTGGAAAGTCATCACGCACGACAAAAAAGCCGAAAGTGGGAAATTGATAAAACAATAACACCATGAAAAAACAATTACTTTTGACAATCATTTTCGCTCTCGCGATGATATGTGCAGCGCAGACACCTTGGAATGGCACCGTTGCCGAGGCTTACGATGGTGGCGACGGCACACCCGCAAATCCTTATCAGATTGCCACTGCCGAACAGCTTGCCTTGCTCGCTCAACAAACCAATGACGGCACGGGGGGCGATGCATTTTACATCCTGACAAGCGACATCTGCCTAAATGCAAATTTGAATGTGAATCCGCTCAACTGGATTCCTATAGGTCGGGTTGTCAATGGAACACCTTCATTCTTCACCGGGCATTTCGATGGCAACAACAAAACGGTGTCGGGATTGTATTACAACAATCCGGATGATGACGAAGTGGTCGGATTATTCGGCTGCACTTATGATGCTGAAATTTATGATGTAAATCTCTCCAATTGCAGTCTGTCAGGCTCAAAATATGTCGGTGCTCTGATAGGTCGAGCCGGATTTACCAATATATCAGGCTGTGATATCGATAATGTTTCCGTTAATTGCGAAGTCAGGTCGGCAGGTGGACTAGTAGGTTTTTTTGGTTTGCCTTATGGAGTGTATGAAGACGCCACCGAAACCTATCGCATCATCGATTGCCATGCCAATCAAGGGGTAATGGTGTTTGGCAGACTTGCTGGTGGCTTGGTGGGTGAGATATCCGAGTATCTTCTTGGAGGACCCTCAGTCCCCAGTGTGGTGTCGGATTGCTCAAGTGAGGCTCTTGTGGAGGGCACTTCGTCGGTTGGCGGTATTGCAGGCTCATTCCGCAATGGTAAAATTGACCATTGTATCTGTTGGAATGAGGTGCATAGTAGTGAATGGGCAGGCGGAATGGTTGGCTGTGGTATTGCGCTTAACGTTTACAACTGCGTGAATTGCACCTATGCAGTTGCCATGATATTTTGTGGTGGCATGGTGGGTTTTCTGTGTGGGGGGAATTTGGCTCATTGCGAGAATTACGGTGATATTGACGGCAACTGCTACAGTGGCGGCGGCGTTTCGGAGATTGGAGGAATGGTCGGCAAATTCGAACCAGACCCGATTCTTGCAGGTACCGATTACGAGTACATTATTCGTGATTGTCACAACCATGGAGACATCGCTTATTCTGGCGACGAAGCGGGAGGCATCATTGGGAGATCCGAGGGCAACGCTGTGGAACGTTTGGTAATTTTGGATTGCAGCAATAACGGCAGATTGCATCATAACTATGGATGTGCAGGTGGTATCGTGAGCTTCAACCATAGCTATGTCATGAGTTTACTGAATGTATATAACACCGGTGATGTTGGAGCTCGGTATGGAGTAGGGGGCATTGTAGGAGAGGCCAGCAGTCTTATGGCCGTAGTGATGAATGCCTACAACACTGGTAATCTGACACATGAAATTGATAATTATGTTTGTCCAATGGGATCTATTGTCGGCATAGCAAACACAACAGATCAGTTCAACAGTTGCTATTGGTTATTGAGCAACGAATACGGCAGCAACGGACAAGGTCCCCAGCTCGAGTCATCGTGTGCCTTCAATCCCACAGCTTCACCATCTGTTTGGCAGCTCGAAATCCCAATGCACAATACCACTGATTTGCTTGCTGCCCTAAACGACGGTGCCGCTCAAATCGAAAATGAATTCCCCTCGCTCGACGAAGTGAGCCGCTGGCGTGAAGACGACGAGATCAACAATGGTGGATTCCCGATCTTCGGACATCAATATACAACCGTTGAAGAGCAAGAAACAACAAATGTTTTTTCTGCTTATCCCAATCCAGGCAAAGATGTCCTTAACATCCGTACGGCTTTGCAAAATGCCCACGTGGAAGTTTATGATTTGAACGGGAGACTCCTGCACAGCCAACGAATCACGGCCGATGTTACGACCATTGACGCGTCGACTTGGCCTTCGGGAGTTTATGTGTGGAAAGTTTTCGCCAACGGCAAAGAAGCGGAAACAGGCATGTGGATAAAACAATAAATAATTCACTTCAAACCCTTTGCACAATAAGCTTTTTTGTATTTTTGCACTGCAAAAACAGTAGTCACTGACACCTGTTTTTGCAGTTGAAAAGTTTAAAATGTGATGCAAATTATTGAAAGAGAATATTTTGTAAACGAATTGCTATCCAAAAGATGGAATGACAAAGTGAAGATAATTACCGGAATAAGACGCTGCGGAAAGTCGTTCCTGCTATCGGTTTTATACAAGAACCATCTTCTTGCAGAAGGCGTGGCCGAAGAATGCTTCGTTGAGATTTCCTTGGATAAGAAATCTGACGTCAAATACAGAAACCCCAACGTGCTTTTCGATTATGTTGTCGGCAAAACACAAGACGCCAACAAACGTTACTATATCTTTATCGACGAGATACAACTGTCCCTAAAGATAAAGAACTCAGACATCGACGAGAGTCTTGTCCCGGAAGAAGACCGTGATTTGCTTTACACTACTTTCTACGACATCCTCAACGATCTCGCGGGGCGAAAGAACCTTGATATTTATGTCACCGGCTCCAACTCAAAGATGTTGTCGAAAGACATCGTCACCAACTTCCGCGACCGTGGTAGCGAAATCAAGGTTTTCCCCCTGTCGTTCAAGGAGTATTATCCTGTTTCTGGCATGGAGAAAACCGAGGCTTTTGAGGAATATCTCACCCATGGTGGCATGCCTTTGGCTGTTCTTGAACCCAACGAAATAGAGAAGCGTAAGTATCTCAAGGGCTTGTTTACAAATGTGTATATTAAAGACATTGTTGAGCGTTACAAGATAAAGGACGACGAGGTGCTATCGGCTTTGGTCGATTCGTTGTCGTCGTCGGTGGGTTCGCTCACCAATCCCCATAACCTCGCCAACACCGCAGGTTCGTTGATGCATCGAAGCACTTCCGACCATACCATCAAAAACTACATCGATTATCTTGAAGATGCCTATCTTTTTGTGGGAGCCAAACGCTATGATGTCAAGGGCAAAAAGTATTTCGAAAACACTCAGAAATATTATGCGATGGACCTGGGCTTGAGAAATGCCCGTCTCAATTTTCGTCAGCTGGAGAAATCACATCTGATGGAAAACCTCATTTTCATGGAACTCATCCGTCGAGGTTACAGCGTTGATGTCGGGGTGGTTGAGGTAACCAAGGTTGTCGATGGCAAGAAACAGAAATCGCAGTACGAAATCGATTTTATTGTAAACACAGGTGCTGAAAAAATCTATATTCAATCGGCTTTGAATGTTGACAGCAAAGAAAAGCGCCATCAGGAGTCTTTCTCGTTGAAAAACTCCGGCGATTTCTTCCGAAAAATTGTCATCACCGAAGGTTCGGCCAAACCTTGGGCCGATGAAGACGGCATCACCTATATGGGAGTGATTCCATTTTTACTTGAAAATAGGATATGAGAAAGCCTGTCGTTATACTACCACTACTTGCCATGCTGTTCCTCACAACATCGTGTGTAAAACATATTCCGCCTCAGGAAGACCTTCTTTATGATCTGGAACTTGTTTACCAACCCTATCCCGACAGCGCAATGCAAATCCTCGACACGCTTAACGTATCAGTTCTGTCCGAAAAAGAACGTGCACATTACTGCCTACTGAGAGCCCGAACAAACCAAATCTCACTGAAGTTCAATGCCGAAACCGACTCGCTTCTCAACGAGGCCGAAAGCTATTTCGCCAATAGCAAGGAATACTATTTCGCGGCACAGACCTACTGGACACAGGCTCTTGAAGCAGGTCTGACCGGGAAAGGGTCCGACGTGCAACTCAACTACAAGCAAAAAGCCTTGCAAAGCATCGAAAAATGCAAAAGAGTGGATAAGCGCATCAATCCCGACAACATCGAAAACCTGAAATACAACATCTATTTCCGTTTGGGATTGCAGTACTGCGATGCCCATCATTATCGCGAAGGTATTGAGTGTCTGCGAAAAGCAGAACGTTTTTTCTACAAGACAGACAGCTATAACTACCACACGTTGACAACCCTTACGATGGGACTCGCTTTTCTGAGATGTCACGAACCCGACAGCTGTTTGTATTATTACGACAAAGCGCTGTTATCGGCCGAAAAAACAGGCGACAAGGCGATGATGGCCCAATACTATCAGTTGGCTCCTCAGTATTACCTATATCGTTACGACAAAGGCCTCTACTACGATGAAGCTGACGGCATTGCTCTGTTAAGAAAAACCATCTCGTTAGACAACCAATGCCTTGCTTTGCTTGAGGAAACCACTGATCGGCATCGGAAAAATCTTTATGGCAATGGCGCTTATTACGATTTGGCCCAGGCCTATTATAAGCTCGGCGTATATGACTCCACAATATTTTATGGCACCAAAATCACCGCCAATCCTGATGCCTGCTTCTATCTTTTCAAGTCGTACAATGCCATTGGCGATCGCGAAAACGCAATGGTATATGCCGAGAAATACATGAACAAGATGCAAAAGGTCGACAACACCCAGCTTGCCGTCGATGAGGTTAAAGAGAAATATGACCTTCAGATGCAGCAACAGCAACTTGAAAGTGAGCATCATGTGAAACGTTTGCGGCTTTATCTGCTTATCGCCATTCTCGTCATCGCATTGCTTGTGCTTTGGTTTTTCGTGTCGCGTTACCGCAAAAACAAGGAAATTGAGGTCTTGGAGATAAAAAACTCCCAGCGTCAGACACTCATCCAAAGCGTCGCCACGGTCTACAAGAGCAAACGCGACGACCGGCTGCAGCAAATCATCAAGCAATTCAACAACGCATATCCAGATGCTTTGAAAGAATTAAAGGCAATTTATCCCGAACTCAACGACACCGAGCAAAAAATCGTGTTGCTGTCGTTCCTCGGTTTCCGCATCAAAGAGGAAGCCGATTTGCTCGGGTTGAGCGAAAATACCATCCGCCAATACCGCTCCAACGCCAACAAAAAGGCTGGATCTGACCCTTTTTCTGGCATTATATGATTTGAAAAGTGTATATTGATGTTTTTGTAATTTATTGTAATTCAATTTATTACAAATCTATTATGCTTATAAAATGTATATCAGGGCTTTCGTCTTGATTTTTTGATGGTTTTTCATTATAATTTTGAAATCGGAAAAACATCTTAAATTTTACCGATATGAAAACAACCATTAAAACAATGTGCCTCTGCCTCGCATTTTTCGGCATGGCATTCTTCGCAAAAGCGCAAAACAATGACCTCACCATCACCCCAGACACCTTGTGGTTCGAGCCAATGGGTGACATTCAAGAGTTCGTCATCACAAATGAAACCGCCAACGATGTAATGATCGAAGACATCATTCCTGAAGAAATGGGATTTGTTATTGAAGGCATCGACTTGTCTTACAGCCTTCCGGCAGGACAATCGGTGACCGTGACAGTGGATTTTATGCCAGCCCCTGGGAAAAACGATTACCTTGATTACGACATCTTGGTACTGACTTCGATAGGAGAGTACCATGTTACCGCAATGCTGAATAGCACCATGATCGATTACGGCTTGGTTATCGTTGGCTCACCTTATCAATATGTGGAAGACGAAAACGGTGCGGGAGGTTGTCTGCAAAACCGCTATTTCGGTTCGCAAATCCCCGTTGAAATCTATTCCGTCACTGAAGTGGGCACTGATTATCTTAACATTGTACCCGATTGGCCATTGCCCTACACATTGAATCCTGCCGATTGGTTCACCTTCATGTTTTACGCCAAAAAACCTGCAAAAGATAGGGTAATAACATCGGTAATTGTCGACTCCAGCGACGGACAACGTGAGTTTGTGGTCACCATCAGCGATGAATTGCTATCTGTTACAGAAGTTGGCAATAAAACAATCAGCCTTTATCCCAACCCTGCCAAGGATTTCGTGAGGATTGAAGGCACTGAAGCCACCGAAGTTCAAATCTACAATACCCTCGGCCAGTCAGTGAAAACCTTCCACAAAACCAACCAACTCAACATAAGCGATTTCCCCGGAGGATTCTATTTGCTGCGTATCACAGCTGATGATGGAATTGTTTCTATCAAACGTTTGATAGTCAAATAAAGTAGTTTTGTTTGATTTTTACTAATTTTGCAGCAATGAAACGGCTGCGTTACTTATTGGACTTGTTGTTGCTTCTTTTCATGGCAGCTTGTGGGAAAATGCCCGAACAGGCGCACCCCGAGGCGATGGATGAGGCCCAAATTCAGTATGACAGTGGTTATCATCTGCTTGAAGACAATGAATGGATGGAGGCGTTCCCGCATTTCATCCAAGTGGCTGAGTTGCTGGAGGTTCTGCCAGAGGATATGGACCTGGACGAAAAGTTGCTGGTGTCGCGTGCCTATTACCAGATGGGGCTTGTTTTCAAACAAAAGATTGAAACCAACGCCGAAATCGATGCCTTGAAACGTGCGTTGTATTATCAGCGGATGGCGAATGATTCCACGTGGATTTTGAGATCAAGCTTGGCATTGGCACGGGCCTATTCTTCAATCAAGGAAAACGACTCTGCTAGCTATTATCTCAACCTTGTCGCACCTATGATCGACACCGTTACCGATGACCTCGGCAATTATTACAGTGCCCAGTTGCTGTTGTCGGATTTGTATTACGACCAACATGAATTCGACTCTTGTTTCCTGGTGCAGCAGGAATTGATCGCCTTTAAGACAAGGCGAGGCATCGATGCGAAAAACGATTCCGTGAGTCTTGGTATCGCGATGTTCCATTCACCTTATCTTCTTCGGTCGAAACCTTATCTTCTGAAGGTTCTGGATATCGATGTCGGTGACGTGGAGCGTGGGGCCATCATGTCGTTGCTGGCACGCATTTACGAAGCGGAAGGCAATGCCGATAGCGTCGCTTTTTGCCAATCGTTTCACGCCACATACGTGCAAGCCGAGTCGGACAGGGTGAGTGATGGTATGTTGGCGGTGAAGCAATATGAACGCTTCAAGGCAGAGCGTGATGCCCGGTTGCAGGCTTTGCGCAATGAGAAAGAAGTGCTGCGTTCCAAAACAAAGAGCGTTGTTTGGGTAAGCATTATTGTCATCATCCTGGCTATTGGTGTTATGGTTTTACTCGGCTGGCGGAAACGTCATCTCAATGCTGTGAATGATAAGTTTTACGAGGCATTGCAACTCAAGGCCCAAGCCATTTTCAGCGATCGGCTCAACAACAAGATGGAGCGTATCCGCAACGAGTTCAAGGCTGTTTATCCCGATGCTTTGACGAGGCTGAAAAATGCCTGTCCTGAATTGAGCGATACGGAACTTGACATCTGCCTGCTTTCCTTTTTCTCTTTCCGTCTGAAAGAGGCCTCCGATATCCTTGACCTACGTGAAAACACCGTGGCAAAATACCGCACTGCCATCAAGAAAAAGACCCAAACCAACGATTTGGAAAGTGTTTTGAAGCCGTTTTTAGGTTGATTTTTCGCTCAATTCGTCCAACTTTTTTGTGGATTCTATTTTCTTAACTCATTGATTATCAATATCAAGTTTTGAAAAATTTGTGGATTCAAGGGCTGAGATCGTTTTTTAGGGGATTTTTACTATAATTTTGTGAGTAAACAAAAAAAAACGATGCTATGAAAAGAAATCTACTTCTGGCAATGATGCTTACATTTGCCATGCTTTGTGGAGCACAGACCCCTTGGGACGGCACTGTTGCTGATGCCTTCGACGGTGGCGACGGTACTCCTGAAAACCCTTATCAGATTGCCACGGCAGAGCAGTTGGCGTTGCTCGCCCAGCAAACTAATACAGGAATGGGCGGTGACGCATACTATATCCTTACAAGTGATATCATTCTGAATGATGGGGATTCGTTGCTGTGGACACCGATTGGCAATCTCGGCATTTTTACAGGTGTTTTTGATGGCAACGATCATATTATTAGGGGCTTGTATGAAGACGGGCAGAAAGTGTCAGGCTTGTTCGCCTCGACGGAGAATGCCACCATAAGAAACGTCATTTTGGAAAACGCTACTGTCTTGGAATATGAACAGGCTTTTGTTTATATTGCCATCGGTGGTATTCTCGTCGGCAAGGCGAAAAACACCCATATCTTGGATTGCTCGGTGGAAGGCTGGATTGAGATTTTTAGTGCTAAACCAAGCGGAGGTTTGGTTGGACAATGCGAAGTTGACGTCAACGATACGGTCTTCATCAAAAACTGTGTAAACTATGCCAGTGTTACCTGGAACGATTGCACTGGAGGTGTGGTCGGAAAGACGATTGTCAATAACGGCAATCTTGTTATAGACAATTGTGTCAATAATGGCTATATTAACGGTTGGACTTTTTCAGGAGGGATGGTTGGCGATGGCGATTTTATCATCAAAAACAGCCATAACTATGGCGAAATCGTTTCGGAGGGTACCGCAGGAGGTATGGCGGGACAAGGAGGGCTAAACTGTTTGATCACCTATTGTTTCAATCATGAGTCGGGCGTAATCACGGGTGGCATGAATACAGGAGGCATTATTGGCACAGCGATAAAAACCGTCATGTCATGTTGTGGTAACGCGGCACTCATTACAGGAGTCAATGATGACGAAATCATGGTTGGTGGCATCTCAGGAGCCGACGGCACCATTTATAACTGCTTCAACCGCGGTGATTTAACCGCTGTTTTCACAGAAGATCCTCTTTTGATCCAAATGGGAGGCATATCGAGCACTCCACTTCACGATGAACAAATTCGAAACGTATATAACGCAGGCGCAATCATTAAACCATCGAATCCAGACATCCCGAATTCATGGTACGGGCATATTGTTCCAGCCATATTTAGCGACACGTTGATCAGCAATTGCTATTGGATCGGCAATGAATCGATTACACCGTATATTTACAATTTGGAAGTCAACAATTGGATCCACATTCCGAATTCATCCGTGTTCAACCAAGGACCGACAGCAACTTCCTGGGTTCTTGACAACGCGCAATACGGCACCGTCGATCTGCTGGAAGCGCTGAACGCTGGTGCCATGAACCAGTGCGTTTGGGTGGAAGATGTGGATGGCGTCAATGGTGGTTTGCCGATACCGATTTTTACTGGATATGTTGAAATTGAAGAACAACATGACGAAAATGTTGCGCTTGTCACGGTTTTTCCCAATCCAGGTCGCAATAATCTCAACATCAAAACAGATTTGCAAAGCGCCAAGGTGATGGTTTTCGACCTCTTTGGCAGAGTGATATGCAATCAGGAGATTACCAAGGATATTACTTCGATTGATGCTGAAAATTGGCCTTCGGGGATTTATTTCTGGAAAGTGGTTTCAAACAATAGGGAAGTGGAAACTGGAAAATGGATGAAGTTGTAAAGTTTCTTTACACCGCTGTAAAGATTCTTTACAGTCTTTCAAAATCTTTAAATCTTAAATCTTTGAATTTTAGATAGTTGCTGTTTTGGCACAATGAATGCTATCCATTGCCCGTTTTTAAGTAGAAAAAAATGAGCAGTTACCTGAAATTCCTCTCCCGCAACAAACTCTACACCGTCATCGAGGCCATCGGTCTCATCGTTTCCATTGCCTTCGTCATCTTGATTGGCAATTATGTGTATCAACAGTATTCCGTGGCATACGGAAACCCGCTTGGCAAGCGCATCTATGCCGTTGGCAACCAGGATTATCTCTCGCTCTCGTGGTGGGACAAGGCCGCCTTCGAGGCCGAGCTTCCCGAGGCGGAGGCCGTGTGCCGCATCAGCGGTACCGACGATAGCGGCTATGTCACCATTGGCGACGAGTCTATCAGTGCGTTCGTCAACGAAGCCGACCCCGAACTTTTTGAACTCTTCCCAAGCCTTTCCCTTATCGATGGCAGCATGGACGAGTACCGCCTCAATGGGCATTGCCTGATCTCCGAATCGCTCGCCAATAGCGCTTTCAACGGCAATGCTATCGGCAAACCATTAAAAATCAGTTATTTCAATAACCTTCTTGAGAGCGTGGTTTGTGGCGTTTTCAAGGATGATGCCAACTCGATGATTCTACACACCGATGTGTTCCTTAATCCCGGATTTGGCGGAGTCTACCATTTCGTCGAGCAGAAGCCGTTCAGTTCCATTGGGAATTACACGACCTTAATAAAGGTACACGAGGGCACTGACCGTGAGGCGTTTGCGAAGAAAGTGGAGGAGGTTGGCTTGCGCAATTACTCGGATAGTTTCGTAAAGGCTTTGCCTATCTACACCTTGCCGGAAGTCTTTTTCCACGAAGACCAGTGGGTGCTCAAACGGGGCGATAAATCGGTGCTGCAAATGCTGACCATAGTCGTGTTGCTGCTTTTGCTTTCGGCCATTTTCAACTACATTAACCTCAACATGGCCCTTTCGGGAAAACGCGCCAAGGAGATGGCCACCCGCCGACTTCACGGAGCCACCAAAGGCAATATCATTATGAAGTATATCCTTGAATCCGTGGCGTTTACCGCTGTATGCTTCGTCCTTGCCTATCTGCTTGCTGTGGTATTGCTCCCGATGATGAACGACCTCTTGAGAAATGTATCGGTTGACAACATTAAGCAATATGTGCCGCTTGACCTGAAATGGTCTTTAGGTACGGTGTTGGTCTATCTGTTTGCCATAGTGTTGATGGGTGTTTTGGCGGGCATCACGCCTGCTGCCATCGCCTCGCGTTTCGAGCCGATTGATGTCGTGCGCGGCACCTATCGCCTGAAGACGAAAAGGGTGTTCAGCAAGGTCTTCATTGTGTTCCAAAACACGATTACGATAGTCCTTATCGCCATGGCATTACTGATGGAAGTTCAGATGCGCCACATGATGAGCCGTCCCATCAACATGCGCTCGGAGGGATTGTATTCGCTGAAAAACAGGGCGAAAGAGTATTCCGAAATTGCGCCGCTCATCGACCGTTTGGAGCAAATTCCAAATGTGAAGGCGGTGGGCTACGGACGCGACTATGCAGGCCACATGAGCATGAGCACTACCATCACCACGCCCGACGGCGAAAATGTGTCCGTCCAACTCATCCTTTGCGACGAGACCTATTTCAACATGCTTGATTTGCAGGTGGTTGAGGACTTTGGCGCACGCACCAATTCGGTGTGGATGTCGCGAACTACGGCTGAAAAACTCGCCTTGAATGATTCGACAGAGCAGTATTTTGTGCGGAGAATGAACATCAACGGTGCCAACCCCGAGTCTATTGGTGGCATCTATGAGGACATCCCGACGCGCTCGGCATCGGCTTCCGAGCCCAATCAATTATCAGCGGTCCTTATTGCCAAATCTGAAGACTTGATTTATGGCTTTGGCGTAATGATTGATGTTTCAGGCGATTACAAGGAGACCGAAAAAGCCATCATGCAAGCCTACGCCGACTATTCCGAGGAAAAAAACGGCACTTATGTGGAGCCGGCGGAGAACGGCTATGTGAAAGACCTGATCAATGTGTCACTCCAGCCTGCGAAGATGGCCATGCGCCTGCTCGAATTGTTCATGTTGCTGTCGATACTGATCTCCTTGCTCGGTCTAGTTGCTATGAGCACTTATTACAGCGAACAAAGCACAAAAGGTATCGCTGTGCGCAAGGTGTTTGGCAGTAATGTCCATCGCGAGTTGTGGCGCACGGTGAAGGACTACATGGTTTTGGTTGGCATTGCCGCACTCATCGGCATCCCGCTCGCCGTCTGGTTCTGCGGCCGTTATTTGGACCGCTTCGCCTACCGCATCGAGCATTACGGCTGGATTATAGCCATAGCAGTCGTCCTCGGTGTGCTGATGGCCTTCTTGTCCGTGCTTTGGCAGACTTTACGCGCGGCGCGAACCAATCCTGCTGAGGCGTTGAAGAAAGAATAGTTTTTTGTATCTTTGAGGCCAAATTAATCGATTATGAAATTCCGACTTGCCCTTATTGCCATCGTCATCGGCCTCGCTATGACCGCTTGCTGCAACGCTGATAAGCCCAAGCAACAAAAAGAACCTGTTTTCGATACCATTGTCACCCGTACGGTGCTTTATCGACCGGGCGATTATGACTCGAGGAACTACCGCATTCCTGCCATCATCACGGCGAAGGATGGTTCGTTAGTGGTGGCGACCGACAAGCGGAAATTCAACGATGCCGACCTGCCTGAGGATATCGACATTCTGATCAACAGAAGCACCGATGGCGGCCATACCTGGAGTGAGCCTTACACGCTTGTCGAAGGTCAAGGGGTAGGGAAGGGCTTCGGTGATTGTGCTTTGGTGCAAACCCACGACGAAGGAGGCCTGTTAGCGGCCTTTGTGGGAGGTTGCGGCTTTTGGCAAGGGCGACCCGAGAACCCGCTCCGCACCTATATCGCACGGAGCTACGACAACGGACAAACCTGGACAGAACTTAAGGATATCACGGATGAACTTTATGGTGCCAACTGCCCTAACGAGGTGAGCCGCACGTGGTGGTCGGCCTTCTTTGCCTCCGGCAACGGTCTGATGACCTCCACAGGACGCATCATGTTTGTGTTGGCCGTGCGCGATACCGAAGAATGGGCGGCTTGCAACTATGTCGTCTATTCTGACGATAATGGTGAGACTTGGCATATCTCGGGTCGGGCTTCGCAACGTGGCGACGAAGCCAAGGTGGTGGAACTCGCCGACGGTCGTATCCTGATGAGCATCCGCCACGAAGGCGAGCGCTGGTACAACATCTCCGAGGACGGCGGCCTCACTTGGCGTCCTGAGACTTCCGCTTGGAGTGACCTTATGGCCACAGCCTGCAATGGCGACATCATCCGCCTCTCGTCGGTGAACGAAGGCGGCGAAAGGAATATCCTTCTGCATTCATTACCTGGCCCTGAACGCCGCGAGAACGTGACGGTCTATGCCAGTTTCGACGAAGGCCAAACCTGGCCCGTGAGCAAATGTATCGTGCCATATGATGCCGCCTATTCGTCGCTTTGCATCCTTCCGGACCATAGCATCGGCCTCTATGTGGAGGAATCCAATGGCGATACTTTGGGCTATTCAATGGTATTTTATAACTTCTTTTTTAAGTAGTTTTGCGCTATGTCTAAACTTAAATCTAAAATACTGGTCGTTGACGATAACGCAGGCATTCGCTCGGCGCTGAAGATCTTGCTGCCCATGCGTTTCGAGGAGGTGGATCTGATCGCTTCGCCCAAAGAATTGATGAGCACCATGCAGCGCTTCAAGCCCGATGCGGTGTTGCTCGACATGAATTTCGACACTGACATTAATACTGGCAACGAGGGCCTCTTTTGGCTTTCGGAGCTAAAACGGGAGTTCCCAGGGGTGGAGGTGGTGCTTTTTACGGCTTACGCCGACATTGCTCTGGCTGTGGAAGGCATGAAACGTGGTGCTTTCGACTTTGTAGTGAAGCCTTGGGACAATGCCAAACTGCTTGACATATTGGAACATGCATGCAATAAACGAAAACCTAAGGCAGAAGTTCAAGAGGAACCTTTTATGATGCATTGGGGCGAGAGTCATGAAATGTTGGAGTTGCATCGTATGGTGGAGAAAATCGCTCCAACCGATGCCACCGTGCTGATTACAGGTGAGAACGGCACAGGTAAGGATGTAATGGCCAACGAGATACATAGACTTTCAAAGCGCAAAGGCAAGGCGATGGTCAGCGTCGATATTGGATCCATCACAGGCACCTTGTTTGAGAGTGAGTTGTTTGGCCATGTGAAAGGGGCTTTTACTGATGCCCATGCTGACCATGTGGGAAAATTTGAACAGGCCAACGGAACGACGTTATTTTTGGATGAAATCGGCAACATCCCCCTGAATCTTCAGGCTAAGCTACTCCGTGTGATTCAAAACAGAAGCATCACCAAAGTGGGCGACACGAAGACAATTCCCATTGACATCCGCTTGATCTGTGCCACCAACATGGATTTGGCGAAGATGGTGCGTGAAGGCCAGTTCCGCGAGGATCTTTATTACCGCATCAACACAGTGTCACTGCAGCTCCCTCCGTTAAGGGAACGGACGGATGAGATCGTGCCGTTGGCTAAGATGTTCTTGGGACGGTTTGCGGAAAAGTACCACCGTGAAGTGGAAACCATTGATGACGAGGCCCTTCAACTGCTGCAACGCTGTCAGTGGAAAGGCAATATCCGCGAACTTCAGAACTGTATCGAGAAAGCGGTTATCTTGTCCGAAGGGTCGAAGATTCAGGCCAACGACCTGCAGATCAATTCCGAGGATTTAAAAGATACCGTCGAACTGTCGCCAAGTCAAGAGTCGCTTGAAAATGCTGAGGAGAAGGTGATCCGCGCCGCCATGAAAAAGTATAACGGCAACCTCTCATTGGTGGCGAAAGCATTGAATATCAGCCGTCCGACACTCTATAACCGTTTGAAGAAATACGGAATATGAGCACCTGGCTTTGGATAGTGCTAATCGTTGTTGCGGTGGCGATTGCCATCGTGGTCACTTTTTGGCTGACGCGACGGCACGATGCCAAAATGGTATCCTTCATGATGGATGCGTTGGAAGACGGTGAGTTGAACTTCCGCTTTCAGGAGAAATCGTCGTTGAACCGAGCCTTGAACCGTATCCGTGGCATCTTTGAACGGAGGTCAGCAGTGGATGAATCCACTTCTTGGAGCAGGCTGTTCAGGGTAATCACCCATGAAATCATGAACACCGTAGCGCCTATTGCCTCGTTGAGCGACGCACTAACCAAAGAAGATGAACTGGATGTAAAAGCAGGTCTGGAAACCATCTCGGCATCGTCGAAAGACTTGATTCGTTTTGTGGAGTCATATCGCAACTTCACCGAAGTGGCGCCACCGATACGCAAAGCCGTGATGGTTGACGAGTTGCTCGACAGGGTGCTGCGCCTCAATAAAGCCAAGATGGCCGAACAAGGCGCCGTTTTGACTTACCAAGCCAAGATGGCTGATTTGCTGATTTACGCCGACGAAGGACAAATTGTTCAGGTGTTCAATAACCTGATCAAGAATGCCGTACAAGCCGGAGCCACCTCTATCCGAATCACAGCTGATCTAAATGCAGAGGACCAAACCGTAATCCGCGTGTCCAACAACGGCAAAGCCATCCCGTTACGTCAAATCGATGAAATTTTCGTGCCCTTTTACACCACCAAATCCAACGGCACTGGCATCGGACTGAGTCTCTCAAAACAGATCATGGTGAAGCACAATGGCACATTGAGTTTGGAACAAAGCGATGACAAAGTGACGATTTTCACTCTGGTTTTCAAATAACGCTTGTAAAGATTCTTTACACCCGTTGTAAAGTTTTTTTACAGTTTTTTGAAAAGCTGTTCTTGTAAAAATCTAACAATCAAATAATTAAATTTTTGGCACAGCAAATGCTCATCTTTGGCACATAGATTAAAATGTGTTTAGATGAGAGTAAATAAATTTGGTTTCTTGACGGTGTTGTTCCTTGGTGCCTTGGCTGGAGTCAAGGCCCAGGACACCGTCACAATGAACCTCAAGGAATGTATGCGCTATGCTGTGGAGCACTCCACCAAGATACGCATTCAGCAAGCTGATAACCGTGATGCTCAAATCGATAGGCGTAATGCCATCTTGAATGCTTTTACGCCCGAGATAAGTGGCAACACTTATGCATATTACAACTTTGGTCGTAGCATCGACCCGGAGACGAACACCTATAGCCTCACGACTTCGTTTCATAATGGTTACAGCCTATCGGCGGGTATCGTTTTGTTCAATGGCTTTCAGGCGGTGAACAACCTCAAGATTACGAAAACCGCCCAGGAGATGGGCATTACGAAAGAGCAGCAGTTGGAAGACCAAATTAGTCTTGCTACGATGGAGGCCTATTGCAATGTGCTTTATTTTACTGAAATGGAGAAGGCTTTACAAGCTCAAGTGGCTACGGCGGAAAAGGCATTACAGTTGGCTCAGAAGCAAGAAGGATTGGGTCAGAAATCACATGCCGACGTGGTGCAGATGCAGAGCGATCTTGCTGAGCGTCGGTATCAATTGACCATCTGCAGCAACAATCTCAACAATGCGATGATTACCCTGAAGGATGTGATGTTTTGGCCTGTCGAGGAACCGTTGAAGGTGGATGATGCTGTGGCGCAACAAGTCCCGTTGACGATACAAGGGGTTGGGACGCAAGCCTTGGTTGCACAAGCCAAGCGGCAGATGCCATCGGTGTTGTTGGCGGAAGGTATGATGAAAAATGCACGTCTTGCCCTAAAGACCGCCCGTTGGCAGATGTTGCCGACACTATCACTCTATGGTGGCTGGTCATCGAGCTACTTCACCTATCCAGGGAAGGCCGGTTATGTACCGATGCCATATTTCAATCAACTCAAGAACAATGGAGGCGAGTACGTGCAAATCTCGTTGAACATCCCCATTTATGATCGACTTTCTAAACATTCCAATATCTCGAAAAAGAAGAATGCCTACGACCGTGCGGTGGCCGATTACGAGCAGAGCTTGCAAACGGTGGAGGCTGAGGTGAGGCGTGCCGTTGCCGACCGCGATGGCACCGCCGACGCCTTGCACCAAGCCGAAACCCGTGCCGCCTTGCAGCAGGAAGCATTCGCCCTCAATGGCAAACGTTTCGAGCAGGGCCTAATCTCGTCCATCGAGTATCAGACCGCCTCCAACAACTATCTCAACGCCTTGGCGGAACAACTAAATGCAAGACTTCAATATTTCATTAAAAACAGCGTGGTAAAATATTATGCTGGAACCTCATACATTGAACAATAAAAAACAAATTATAATGGAATCATTTTCTACAGAGCTAGCATCCCTGCGGGATGCGGATAGAATAGGGATGACGTGGGTTACAGAGCTGGAATTCCTCTTGGATGTGAATAATTTGGGGTAGTCGCACCCCGAGGGGTGCTAGCTCTGTAGCCCCAGAGACAACGAATCCCAACCCCATCCCGCCGAGCGAAGCGAGGCGGGATCAACAAAGAACAAGAAAAAAAAAGATAAGAAATGGAAACAATGGATCGTAAAATCGAAAAGAAAAAAGGCCTTGCCCTTGCATTCACTAAGAAAGCCTTGCCGTTCTGGGGCGGAGCATTGCTGCTGGTGTTTATCCTGTGGCTTATCTTCAGGGATGATGCCAAGAAACTTCGCATCGATGCGGACAATGTCACTATCGGGACAGTTACCTCAGGCGAGTTTAACGACTACATTCGCATCAGCGGTCAGGTGGCACCGATGACCACCATTCAAATTAGTCCGCTTGAAGGTGGTGTAGTGCAGCAGATCGTCACCGAGGAAGGCAGCCGCGTAAAACAAGGTGATGTAATTCTGATTTTGAGCAACGAAAACCTCGACATGCAGATACTGAATTCTGAAGCTGATCTTGCCGAAAAAGAGAATATCCTCCGCAACACGATGATCCAGATGGAACAGCAGAAGCTGAGTGTAGAGCAGGAGAAGCTGCAACTACAAATGGAGGTGCGTCGCAATAAACGCACTTACGAGTCGCAGAAGGTCCTCTTTGAAGATGGTCTCATCGCCCGTGAGGATTTCCTGAAAGCAGAAGAAGACTACGAGCTGTCGAACAGTCGACTGAAACTGGTGGAGAACCGTGCTAAGCAGGATAGCCTCTATCGTTCAGTGGAAATCACACAGATGCGCGAAAGCCTCGACAATATGCGTCAGAACATGATGATGATTCGCCGCCGCAAGGATAATCTCACCATCAAGGCACCTATTGATGGCGAATTGGGATTGCTGGATGTGGTGTTGGGGCAATCGGTGGCGACAGGCTCTAAAATCGGACAGATCAACAATCTTGACAGCTATAAGATTGAGGCCCAGATTGACGAGCATTACATTGACCGTATCTCCGCTGGTTTGGAGGCCACTTTTGAGAGGCAGAGCGAGAAGTATTTGGCACAGATTCGCAAAGTGTATCCCGAAGTGCGCGACGGCAAGTTCAAGGCCGACTTCAAATTTGCCGAGCAACAGCCCGAGAACATCCGTAGCGGACAGACCTATTACCTCAATCTGCAGCTCGGCCAGCCTGTGGAAGCAATTTTGATCCCTCGCGGCGCATTTTACCAAAAGACTGGTGGCAAGTGGATCTATGTGCTTTCGCCCGATGGTAGCAAGGCTGTGAAACGTGACATCCGAATCGGTCGTCAGAACCCGCAATATTACGAGGTTGTCGAGGGCTTGGAGCCAGGGGAGAAGGTGATTACCTCTTCGTATGATAATTTCGGAGAGAGTGATGTCTTGGTGTTTTGAAAAATTTGTATTTTTGACAAATCTCTTCAAAAACAAAAAAATGAAAAGAATTAGCTTTAACAGGTCCTTATTCATCCTTTGGATTCTTCTGCTTGAAGTCCATGCTGTGCAAGCCCAAGTTATCGATAACAAAGGCAACCGCAACCAAACCTATCCTCTTGTCACAGAGACCAATCCAGCCGTGGTTGAGATGATCAATCAGGTGGATACCATGAACCTGTATAACACCATCGCTTGGATGCAGCAATACATCCGCGACGCATCGTCACCTGAGGCGCTGCTCACTCAAAACTACCTTCTCGACCGATTTGATGAACTTGGTTTGGAGACGTATGTACATGATTTCCCTATGACTATTGGAGGGATGGACACTCTCGATGCGGGCAATATCATCGCTATCCAGCAGGGCACTGAGTTCCCTGAAAAGTACGTCATTGTTTCGGCGCATTACGACCATCATCTTGGTCCTGGTGCAGATGACAATGCCTCGGGAACCTCAGGAGTGCTTGAATGCGCACGCATTTTAAGCCAGTATTCATTCAAACGGACCATTCTTTACATTGTTTTCAATGGTGAAGAGTATGGTAGACTCGGCAGTTATCCCTTTGCCCAAAAATGCGCTCGCGAAGAGATGGAAATCACCGGTGTCTTCAATATGGATATGATTGGCTTTTGGCCAGGCAATGAATATGGCGACATCACTATGTATTCAGGTTATTCCTATATTTCACAACAGCTTTTCGACTTTTATCAGCAAGTCGCTAATCTCTATATTCCTGAAATACCCACCCACCGTTTCACCCATGGAGACTCCTCGGGCGGTGACCACAATAGCTTCAACATCCGCGAATATCCCGCATTGTATATCGGCGACATTGAGTATCTTCGCTACCACCCTTACTATCATACTCCAACCGATTCCATAGGAGCTGGTGTAAATTGCTTCGCCTTGGCTGAAGGCTTCGTGAAAGCGGTCATCGCTGCTACTGCCGAACTCGCCAACGGATGGATGGCTCCGCAAGATTTCAGCGCCATCGTCAAGGACGGGAACGTGTTTTTGAGTTGGGATGACGCACCTGAAACTGAGTCTTACAAAGTCTTCAAAGATGGCGGACTTCTTGTTGAAACAACAGAAAACACATTTGTGGATTTGGATTTTGTTGGCGGCGAGTGGCATAAATACTATGTGAAAGGCATCAATTCCGATGGTTTGGAAAGCCCGGCCTCAAATCCAGATTCCGTGTTCTTCCTTGAGCCGCTTCAAATTCCTGTTTTCTACGATTTTGAAGATGGCACAGCAGAAGGACTGATTTTGAACAACGACAATTGGAGCTTTGCCAATTGGCAATCGCATAACGGATTGAAGTCAACCACTAACACCATGGACAATATCCTACAAATCGCTGAATTTCAGTGGTTTTCTATTCCAGAATCCGTTGAGGATATCTCTTTGGGATTAAAAATAGCAAGGCTCATCAGCAATGGATGGCTCCCTTATAGCCCCAACGTGTATGTGGAAGTGACTACCGACAGGAAGACCTGGCATAAATTAGCAACGGTACTCCCTGCACAGCAAGGACAGTGGGGTACATATACCATCTCTCTCAATGACTTTATTGGACAAGAATACGTTCAACCGAGAATCAGATTTGAGGGAAACGGTAGATCAGGGCAATACAGAATAGACAATGTCGTTCACATCGATGATTTGTACATTAGTTTTAGTTCCACCGAAACCGCCGAACATCTTGCCCAAGAAAGCTTCAAGTTGCTAGTGACCCCCAATCCATCGAATGGCGTCGTTACCATCACAACGGGGTTGGAACACACCTATTGCCTCACGGTATTCAACCTGACAGGCATAAAGTTGTTCTCAAAGGAATCTTTCTCTGACGGAACACTTGATTTAAGTTCATTCCCCCAAGGGACTTATTTCATCGCTGTCGATAATGGCACCGACAGGATCACAAAACGGGTGGTTTTGAAATAAAATGCTATGATGTGATAGATTGCAACTCTTTACCTAACTCATGTAAAGCGTTAACTATTCTTTCGCTTTGAGGTTTTCGTGGCTTGCTGCGACCACAGATGTAATGCCCTAGTTGCCTTTGGTTTATTCCCGTCATTCGTGAAAGGGCGGCTCTGGTCAGGATCTTATCGTAGCAATATAGAAGGCTTTGGATGTCCATCTTGAAGAGCAATTCATAGTCATTGTCAAATTCGGTTGGATAGGGATCGTGGTCCATCTTGGCGCAGTCCACATAGAAGCCGATGCTTTCCTTGACATAGTTGACGAATTCTGAGAAGTTACCTGTGAACGCTACAATCCATCCTGGAAGTAGTTCGCAGCTGGCGCTGAATCCATTTTCAGTTTTTGATGTAGAAATGATAACTTGTTCCATTTTCTCTATAGTTTTAGAATGTTAATCCAGACTGTTTTCGATACTTTTCAGTTCATCTCCCCATGTGTCATCGCTTGGTTTCCCGTTCACTGTGACTTTACCTTTTTTCGTAGGATGCCTGAATTGTCGATGGCTCCCGACTTGATGAACCAAATACCAACCGTCTTTAGCTAATATCTTTAGAATTTTACTGGTTTTGACAATCTTCATTGTTTGATTGATTTTGCAAAAATAGTATTTCTACTATTATTTTGGAATAAAAAGAATGAATTTTTTGCAAAGATAAAAAGATTTTCAAAAATGTTATAATAAAATACTTATAATAATAGAAATTATTAGTATTTAAGAATATTTGTTGAAAAAGACCTTGAATTTGGCGTTGTAAAGAATCTTTACACCCGCTGTAAAGAAACTTTACACTTTCATCAAATCGGAAAAATGTATTTCTTTGATTCATAGTATTTTGTGTTTTTGGCATAAAGAATGATTAACCCTTTTGCCAAATTATATCTGACATGAAAACCTACCTAAAATTCCTATCCCGCAATAAACTCTACACCGCCATTGAGTTTATCGGATTGAGTGTGGCATTGGCTTTCGTCATCATCGCCTTCTGCTATGTGATGCAGCAATACGCCATTACCAAGGAAAATCCTGACCGTGAACGCATCTACGCTGTGAGTTCTGATAAAACCAATTCTTACGGTATGAAGGACGCCATCGACGGCAAACTACCTGAGATTGAGTGTGTATCCCGTTTCCAATTCCATCGTGATGAAATCATCAAATCTAAAAGTCAGTCATTTGTAGGTACTCAGCTCCTCTGCGACCGCCAGTTCTTCGACATCTTCCCCGTGAAGCTGGTGGAAGGCAATCCCGATGAAATCACCCATCAAGGTGCAGCCTTCATCTCGGAGGATCTCGCCCGAAAGATGGATGGCGAAATCATCGGCCGGGAACTGATCATGCGTACCGACACCCTGAACATCGTCGGTGTGTTCTCTGATTTGGGTAGTTCCCTGATGTATCTTACCGAGGTCATCTCTAATTTTGAGACCAGTCGGAACACCGTGGATGTCATGTATCGGGAAAACCTCTACAATTGGTTTTCCAACATCAATGTGTTCCTCAAGGTAAGGCCAGATACCGACCGTGACGAGTTGTTGGAAAAACTGAAAGGTCTTTATGTGGAGACATATAAGAAAAGCAAGGAAAAAGGCGAAGATGTTAGCTTGATGCGCTTGGACGAGCTCTTCTTCAGCGGCTCTGCGGCCTTTCTCCGAAAGGGCGACAAATCGATGCTGAAAACCATGACTATCATTGGGCTGCTCTTGCTCATATCAGCCCTGATCAACTATATCAACCTCAATCTTGCTTTGACAGGGAAACGCGCCAAGGAGATGGCTTCGCGACGGCTGCTTGGAGCGCAACGGATAGACATCATAGGTAAATACTTGGCGGAATCATTCGCTTTCACGTTGTGCTGTTTCGTAGTGGGCTTGCTGATCGCCGAAGCCATTCTCCCTGTCGTGAACCAGCTTTTGAGAGCCTCCATTGAGATTAGAGTACCCTGTTCGATTGGCTATCTGTTTGGTTATCTGTTGATTGTCGTAGCTGTGTCGTTGTTAGCAGGGCTGATTCCCGCCTTCATCATTGCCCAGACCCAGCCCATTGACGTGGTGAGGGGAACTTTCCGTTACCATAGCAAGATGGTGCTTTCCAAGATCTTTATTGTGTTGCAGAATGTGTTGGCTATCGCCTTGATTGCCTTGGTGCTGACCATGGAGTTGCAGATGCGCCACATGGTGAATCGCCCCATGGGATTGAATATGGAAAATTTGTATTTCCATAATTCCGACCTGAATTACACCGACGAGCTTGAGCCATGGGTCAATGACCTCCGTGCCTTGCCTTGCGTGAAAGAAATCGGTTTTTCCGAGAATGTGCCTGGTGTCGTTCGGATGAAGTTTGGGGTGAATAAGATGTGTGAGACCGATAAACACTCCCAAGTGTGTTTGCTCCAATGTGATAAGCAGGCGTTTAAAATGTTTGGCTTCGAGGTGGTGGAGCAGTTCAAGGAACCTGATGAAAACAGTTTTTGGATTACTGAAAATACCGTGGCTGGCATGACGGGCATGCCTCATGGCGTCAACAATTTCGACACCATCATGGCTTGGAAGAACAACAATCTCGCCAACGATTGCTGTGGTGTTATCAAGGATTTCAATATGTATGATGCCTTGCACGCCACCGATGAGGATTATGCCATTGTGTTTGGAGGCGATCTCGGCTTCACGGGTGTCGCAGAGCCTCATGTTGTGAATCCCTTGATGGAAATTGTTGGTGACCACAAAGAAGCTAAAAAGGCCATCGATGCGCTGTACAAGAAACATTGCGAGGCGGTTTTCGGTACTTACATGGAACCCGACTATAATGACTTTATCAGTAATGTAATCGCCAAGCAATATGACAAGACAAAGCGCCAAATGCGCCTCATCGAGCTGATCATGGGCATCTCGGTGCTGCTGTCACTGCTTGGCTTAGTGGCCATGAGCACGCATTTCGCTTCCGAGAGGGAGAAAACCATCGCAGTCCGTAAGGTGTTTGGTGGCACAATGCAGAGCGAGATTCGCCGCAACCTGAAGGAGTATATCGTCATGATACTGATTGCCAATGCCATTGCCATTCCCGTGTCGGTTTGGCTCTGCAAGCGCTATTTGGAGGACTTCGCCTATCGCATCGACTTGTATCCGTGGATCTTTATGGTCACTGCGGTGCTGTCGTTCGTCATTGCCATCGGCTCGGTGCTGTGGCAAATCGTCTCCGTGGCACGAGTGAATCCGGTGAATGCATTGAAGAAAGAATAAAGCTCATAGCTATGAAAAGATTCAAAGATACTCTTATTAAAATCCTCTCCCTCGGCATTGGTCTCGCCATCGGCATGGTGCTGATTGCCAAGGTGTGCTTCGAATTGTCGTACGACAGTTTCTACAAGGATGTGGACCGCATCTATTGCATCCAACAGGAGACTACGAGAACCGATGGCGTGAGTGTATTTCCGCGTGTCAGCGGGGCTGTGGCTCCCGGCTTCAAGGCAGAGGTGCCAGGTGTAGAGGAAGCCACACGCATCGTGGACCAGACTGAAAGCAAATCCAACTATACGGATGAGCAAGGCCATATCGTTTTCGAAGGCGCGTGTATTATGGCCGACTCGTGCTTCTTCAAGGTGTTTTCCATCCCCATCATTGCCGGCGGCATCGAAAAGGCTTTGGTCTCAAAGGAACACATCGCCATCTCTCGTTCCTTCGCGGAGAACCTGGGCGGTATTGATGCATGCCTCGGAAAGATCGTCCATGTCGAAGGCGACGATGACGCCTACATAGTAGAAGCCGTGTTTGACGACCTGCCAAACAATGTCACGCTTGCATTCGATGTGGTCTATTCCATCAATTGGATGAGCAAAGGAAGCCTCGAAAAGTGGGTCGGCAACGAGCGTTACACCAGTTTTGTCAAACTGCAGAAAGGTGTTGACCCCCATTCGCTCGACGAGGCCATTCACAAGATGCAAGCCACACATCAGGACTTGGAGAAGATGAAGACTGAACAAGGCAAGGAGTTGCGCTATTTCCTGGTGCCTTTCGACAAACTCCACACCTCCGACCCCGAGGTGCGCAACACCATCATCATCCTTTCCGTGGTGGCTTTCCTGCTACTTTTCATCAGCATGATGAACTACATCCTCGTGGTGCTTTCCTCGATGGTGAAACGCTCGAAGGAAATCGGCATACGCAAGTGCTATGGTGCGGGCGGTCACGAGATTTACGGGATGCTCTTCAAGGAAGCGGCAGTGCATATCGGGCTGGCCTTGGTGCTGGCCACCTTGCTCATTCTTGCGGGCAACAACCTTGCGCTCAACCTGTTGGGCACTTCGTTCACCACCACGCTCATCGGCCCAAGCATCCGTGTCATCGTGGCGGTCATCGCGTTGATTTTCGTGCTTTCGGTGATTGTGCCCGGGCTGCTCTATACGCGTGCCCCCGTTTGGCAGGCCATCCGCAACTTCACCTTGAACATGCGCCGTTGGAAACTCTTCCTGTTGAGCCTGCAAGTGGCGGTGAATGTGTTTATCGTGGCGATGCTGCTCGTCGTAACGGGACAATACGAACACATGGCAAGCGAGGACACAGGCTACAACTACAAAGATTTGTATTACATTGACACATACGAAAATATGGAAGTGTTGAATCGTATCGTGGACAAACTGGCCACTATTCCCGAAGTTAAAGGCGTTGAAGGTTGCGCCATCTTGCCTTACTTGGGCGCAGAGGGCAATGTGGTGTTGAGCGAGGATGGAAAGACCACTTTGGTGTATCTTGCCGACGGCTATATGGTGACCGATGGTTATTTTGACATGCTCGAAATCCCCTTCATCGCCGGGACCCTTCCCTCCGACTCGTCGCAGGTGGCTATCAGCGAAAGCCTGATTGAGAAGATGATGGCCTACGAGGATTGGAGCGATGGCGCGGTAGGCAAGCAAATCGTCATTTCTGACCACAGTTACATTCGTGACAAAGAAGGTAATTGGATAGGGATTGCTCCGTTTACCGTTTCAGGTGTTTACCGCAATGTCCGCATCGGAAGTGCCCTTGACCCGAACATGAAGCCGAGTTGCTATTTCCACGGTGACTTTTTAAGTCGGGGAAGATTCCACAATATGCGGTATGTGTTGGTGAAAGTGAATCGTGCCAACGGCAAGGTGATGCAGCAAATCCAGGATGTCGTGAACGAAGTGGCCAAAGGACAGGAAATGATGCCGGAAGTGAAACTGTATTCCGCCGAGGTGCGCGCCCAGTATGCCGACAACCGCAAGATGCGCAACACCATCTTGGTCGGGGCCTTGTTTGCCCTGCTCATCTCTCTCATCGGCTTGATAGGCTATGTCAGCGACGAGGCCAACCGCCGCAGCAAGGAGATCGCCTTGCGCAAGGTGCACGGCGCGGTGTCGGGCGAAATCGTAAGGATGTTTGTCGGTGAGGTGTTGAAGTTGTCGCTCGTGGCGGCTGTCGTAGGCGCGATGGGTGCCTTCTTTGTCGCCCGCAAGTGGATCGAGCAGTTCGCCTTCCGCATCGACCTCTCGCCTTGGCATTTCATCGGTGCCGCCGCGATAGTGCTGGCCATCGTCGGCCTGGTCATCGGCATCTGTAGTTGGCGTATAGCGCAGACGAATCCTGTGATAGCCTTAAAGAAAGAATAAGTATTAGGTTTTTTGCTTATTTTTGCGTTATCAAACCAAAATAAGCAATTATGGAAAACGAAATGAAATTCTGTCAGAGTTGCGGAATGCCGCTGACTGACCAAGTGCTCGGCACCAACGCCGACGGAAGCAAGAATGAAGAATATTGCATGTATTGCTATCAGGACGGTAAGTTCCTGCAAGACTGCACCATGGACGAGATGATTGAACATTGCGCCCAGTTTGTGGACGAGGTCAACAAAGGACTTCCGCAGCCCATCACGAAGGAAGAATACATCGGTCAGATGAAGATGTACTTCCCGCATCTGAAACGTTGGAGGGAATCCATGAAGGTTACTGATGGCGCAACGCCTGAGAATCCCGCTTTGGCCCCCGTCAAGACGCTGATTGCCGAGATGGCTGACAATTTGCCGATTACCTATATATCTTCAGTGGATGAAGAGGGCTATCCCTGCACCAAGGCGATGTTGTCGCCTCGCGTCCGTGAGGGTATTAAGGTGTTCTACTTTACCACCAACACCTTCTCATTGCGCGTGGCACATTATAAGGCTAATCCCAAGGCCTGCGTCTATTTCAGCGACAACGAGGGCTTCAAGGGTATGATGCTTCGTGGCACAATGGAAGTACTGACGGACGCCAAGAGCAAGGAGATGATTTGGCGTGAGGGCGATACAGAATATTATCCCGGTGGCGTCACCGACCCCAACTATTGCGTGCTGAAGTTCACGGCTACGGATGGCCGTTTCTACAGCGATTTCTATCCCCGCAGTTTCGTGCTGTAAAGGAACTGTCATGAAAGGATTTCTGAAATTTATGACCTTGTTCATCGGCATCGGTGCGGTGATCGGTGCCGCGATGATGTGGATTGACCCTTCGGGTGCCAAGTGGGGCATGGAACCCTTGTTGGAGATGCTGAGGGCGAAGATGCCTTGGCCAGATATCTTTTTCAAGGACTTCATCCCCTCGGGCTTTGTGCTTTTAGCGGTGAACGGCCTCACACAGTTTGCGGCAGCCCTTCTGTTGTTCAAAAAGCATCCCTTGGCCTATTGGGCTGTGCTTGCCTGCGGCATCATCCTCATGCTTTGGATTGTCCTCGAGTGGTGGGTGTGGGGCTTCAATGCCATGAGCAACATCTATTTCGTGTTTGGGTTGGTTGAGGTTGTGGCCGCTGTGGTGGGTTTGAGGAAACAATAACCCTCTTATGGCCAACATCATCACATTCATCCGCGTCCTGTGTAGTATCGCCATCTTGTTTTGCCCTGTGTTTTCGGCAGCTTTCTATTCATTATACATCTCCGCTGGGGTTTCCGACATGATTGACGGTTGGGTCGCAAGAAAGACAAATACCGCCAGTGAGTTTGGTGCCAAACTGGATACGATGGCAGATATCGTTTTTGTCATCGTCTGTCTGTTCAAGTTGCTCCCCGTCATGGATATTCCCGTTTGGCTTTATGTGTGGATTGGCGTGATTGCATTCATCAAGGTCATCAATATTGTTTCAGGATATGTTGTCCGGAAACAATTTGTGTCGGTCCATAGTGTGATGAATAAGGTCACAGGAATACTGTTGTTTGTTTTTCCGCTGACATTATCCATTGTTGATTTGAAATATAGCGCGATAGTAGTTTGCGCTGTTGCCACTTTCGCGGCAATTCAGGAAGGACACTGTATCCGAAAAAAAAATTCAAATTGATGTCACCTTTTGACCTCTGGACTTGTTATTGGAGCGAACTGGTTCAGAAAACAGAAGTCTAACAATCTAAAACAAAAAGAAAATGAATAGTAATGTAGTTTGGGTGGAATTTATCAACACACTTCCCGTTATTGCATGTGGGTGTATACTTCCCATTGTGTTTATTTGGTTGGAAACGCGTCGTAAGATTAACGAGTCAAGAGACCGTATGCAAATTATAACAACGGCAATCGAGAAGCATCCTGACATGGATGTCGAAGAGCTGATGAAAAAGATTTCACCCAAGAAAAAGTCGTTGAAGGAAAAACTGCTTTCGAAACTGCTTTGGGGCTGCATCACCACCATACTGGGCATCGGCTTGATTGGATTTGGCATCTTCCTTATTAATACAATAAGCAAAGATACGCAGAAGATTCACATGGCAGACGATGTTCAAACCGCCATTGCTTTCGGCGTGGTTCTGTTGGGCATCGGCATCGCTTTCCTCATCAATTACGGTATAGGCAAAAAGATGCTTGCCAAAGAGATTGAGGCCGAGGAAAAAAAACATGACCACACAACCTAAACCGTGACGCGCGAGACATTCATAGTAAACGTAGAGCGTGAGCAAGAGGCACTACGAGGCTTCTTGCTCTACCTTTGTTGCGGCAACGAGGAGGAAGCCAACGACATCGCTCAGGATGCACTGGTCAAGGCTTACCTCTCATCGGCAGGCTATCAGGAGAAGGGAAAGTTTCGCTCGTGGCTCTTCAAGATTGCCCACAACACCTTCCTTAACCACAAGGCCAGTTGCCGAACCACGGAAAGTATCGACGAAGCACGGACGCTCGTCAGTAGTACTGCTGCCGATGCTTCTTTCGAACACCAAGACCTCTATCTGGCACTACGCACCCTGCCACCCAAGGAACGCTCTGCCATCACGCTGTTTTATCTCAACGGCTATAATATTAAGGAGATTGCCGCGATTACCGAGGCGTCGGAAGATGCCGTAAAGAAACAACTCTCACGGGGACGTGACCAACTGAAAGAAAAACTGAAGCTATGAATAAAGACCAAGCCCTTGAGGATCTTTTCCTCGCTCAAAAACCTCAATTCGACGACAGCGAAGCCTTTATGGCCTCGCTCAATAAGCGTTTGGATGCCGTGGAGTACGTCAAACAGCATCAGGAGGCCACAATTCGCCGCTATAAGATGGCCGTGGTGATTGCCTTTATCGTGGGCATCATCAGCGGCGCCATCACTATCGCATACATTCTTTCCATGCCCACCGAAGTTCATCTTATCAACTTCCAAGTGGAAACAGGCGTCCTATCTTGGTTTGCTGCGAACTCCCGACTCCTTACCGCCACGGTGCTCTCCCTGCTCATTACCCTTGGACTTTTCAGTATTGTCAGTAATGTTAGGGATATTAGGAGCATGCGGACTCGCTCACTTGAACTTGCCGCTGAGAATCCTCGCTCTTAAGCAAGATCGCCGCTCTGTTTCACCACCTGGTAAACAGCTTGAGCTTCTACTTCACCAAAAGAATTTATTAGTATTTCGGGAGTAATCTCCATGTCTTATCGTTCCACAAAAGTTACATGCACTGTATCACCAAAAGTCTTCCCGATTTGCTTCCGAATATCCTTCCGCAAACCGATAATATAACATGGCGTTCCCATCTGGACGATTTGTCCATCATAAGGGACCCCGTCGAAAGTAGCGTGAACCAACAACCTGCCTTTTCCGAACAGCGCCTTGATATCAAATGGCACCTCTACGTATGCGGCATCCATGTCCTCGTTTTGGAGAATGACGGCATCAAATTCCAAGCAATCCATATCACAAAAATCAAGGTCTTTCCAGTTTCATCACCTTTACGGGAGTGTCTTCTCCGTGATAGAGATGGCTGCACCAATTGATTTCTCCTGTGTCGCGGAAACCACATTTTTCCATCACCCGACCTGAGGCAGGGTTGTTGACAAAGTAGTCACTCCAAAGGTTGTCAAATCCTTTTTCGTTGAAGCAGAAATCAATTAAAACCTTTAAAGCCTCGGTGCAAATGCCTTGATTCCAATAAGGTCGCGCTATCCAGTAGCCTGTTTCGGCATCGTTTTCACCGATGTTAATATTGCTTTCTCCATGAACGAAATAGCCTATGCAGCCAATGGCTTCTCCAGTCTCCTTTAGCTCGATGGCCCACATGTGGTCGCCACTGAAAAGCGTACGGATAATTTCTAGACTCTCTTCCACACTTTTATGCGGAGGCCATCCGGCACGGGGACCCACCTCGGGATCGGAGGCATATTTGAATAACGTCTCGGCATCGCTCTCACGCCACGGACGAAGTAGAATTCTTTCTGTTTCCATGACGCAAAGATACAACAATACATCTTTTGTCTCTCAAATAATCGCTGAAATCAATCCCATCATGTTGCCCGCCATGTGGACAAGAATGGCGAAAATGTGGTTGTTGTATTTTTCTTGATAGTAGCCTGCGAAGAGTCCTAAGACAAAGGTAAAAACAAGGATGCGAACCATGAATAAGACGCCAACACCTGAAACGACTAGTATTAAATGAGCCAGACTAAAGGCCAAAGCACTGATCAGAACTGGAAGACTAATCCGTCTGCGAAGCAGGGTGAATCCCTTGTCACCCAAAGGTCTTAGGTAGTTTTGCAGGAATCCACGGAACAGGCTCTCTTCGGCCACAGGTGCCAAAATCATATCGAAAACTAAAAACTGAAGCAGTGAAGCTGTTTGAATTGAGGTACAGCGATACGAAAGTTCACCTGTTTCCTCAAGGCAATGATTAGCCCAAGGGTTTGCCGATACGTTGGTGAAGCTGTCGGATCTGCTTACTTTCGGGGTCGTCATCCTCGAAGAAGTTCGCGTCCATGGTTAGAGGCACCTTAGGCACCTCTTTCTTTTTCTTGCGTTCTTGTAGAAGACAGGTGTTTGATGGTGCTTTTTTGTTCCTTTACCAATTTGGCGAAATACGCTTCTTTATCATTCATTTTTTAGTGTTTTGTCCCTTAGATGCAGGAAGTAGCTTAAAAATTACAAAGAAAGAATATTTTTTTGAAAAAAGTGTAAGATTTTGAGGATTTCGACGATATAATAACAAACGAACGCAGGTAATGACGACGGAGGAGTTCAAGCGAAACATTCTGAAGATGCAACCCCGATTGCAGCGGATGGCTGAGTACATCGTCGGTGATTCGGACAGCGCGGCGGATGCTGTTCAAGAAGCCGTCATCGCCTTGTGGGAACAGCGTTCAACGATAAAAAGTCAAGAAATAGAGAAACTCAGCCTGACGGTGGTGAAGCGGCGCAGCATCGATCTGCTCAGGAAACAGAAACCCACGGTGGACATTGATGCGGAAAGTCTGATGTTGGCTGAACCTCCGCAAGACAATCAGGAAGAGCGGTACCGTATGGCCCGTCAACTTGTAGACCGGTTGCCTGCCCGACAGCGTAACGTCATCCTGATGAAATACGAAGAGGGCCTCAGCATGGAAGAGATTGAAAAAGCGACGGGGATGAGCAGCACCCATGTGTATGCGACGCTCTCTCGGGCCTACAAATCATTAAGGGAAACCATAAAACAATATAAGGAGGAATGAAGATGAAACCAGAAAATGAAATAACCGAAGAAGTACGGCAGTTGCTGGAGAGCTTGGAGGAGCACGGGAAGAATGCCCGTCGCCAGAAGGATTTGAGCGAGCTGATAGACAGACTTTCAGAGGAGGTGCTGGGGGCGACCACGTCATTGCGAGGACTGCGAGCGAAGCGTGGCGGGACGCGGCAATCTACCATTTGGTGGCTCTTTGGCGCAGCCGCGGCAGCCCTTCTGCTTTGGTTGATGATCAAGCCGACAACTAAAGAGACTCCTAATATAAATGAGGAAATCCTTGTGGAAAAAACGATGCCCGTTGATTCAGTAAAAGAGGAGGTGGAAGAGGTGATCCTCGAGGAGCCAATTATTCCGCAACCCGTCATCCCTCAAAAGCCTAAAACCAAGACTGAAAAGCCCAAGGAAATCGTTGGGGGAGAAAAGCTTTTAGCGGAAGCCACTCCATCGGAATCTACTGAAAATACTGATACTTCAACTGTTGGATCCAACAAAATACTTGATTCAATTGAAGAAAACCTCTTACCTCTCACTTCTCACCTCTCACCTCAAAGTAGCCCCCAGCGTAGAGTCATCCGGAGCTTTAACCTGGTGTGCTATGAATGCCAAACGGAAAACGGAGAATGGAGAACGGGAAACCCCTCACTCCTCACTCCTAACTCCTCACTCGAAACAACTCTCTTCGGTCAAGCGAAAGACCCCAACATGAAAAACGGAGCCATGACTTTTGAGCTCAAACTTAATTAAACTTTAGCATTATGAAACGCATCACTTTTTTATTAGCTATACTTTTTGCCTTTCAAATCGGCTTTGCCCAAGAAGAAGTCGCTATTGAACAGAACATCAACCACCGCATCAACCAGTTGCAGATTAACCCTGGATGGGACGTCCATTTGCTTCACAATGAGGCCGACAGCGGCTACCGTGTGGCCATTGTCACCACCGAAGATTATGCCGCCTTCGCTTACAACGTGCAGCTCTGCAACGTCAAGAATGATACCTTGACGATCCTTGAGAATACTCAGTTGCCGAAAGGCACGGTGGTGGAGATCGAAGGTCCCATGGACTTTGAAAGCATTCATTTGACGAACAGAGCGATGGCGAAGGCGGATTTTGTTATTGCTTCAGGGATGCAAGGTGGATGTGGAAAGGAAACGACTAACCTATTTCTCGGTGAGGACACGAGGCTTCGCATCCAGCATTATCATATCCCCGACTCGGAATACTCGGCCAGTGTGGATGTTTGGGATCGTGCCCAGCTGACCATCGACACCATCTCGGGCGAAGGTGACCTTTGGATCAATGTATATCAAGGATCTGCTTTTCAATTTGGCACCAATATCCTGAAAGGAAAAATCAAGTTGCAAGAGTATGAAGAAACTCCTGGTTGGCATTACCAGCAAAAGGACTGCAGGATTATCAAGAACGAGGAGCAGGATGGCGTTTTGGTCACCACCGACCATCGAAAAGTTTGGACGGATGCTCTTGTCGTCGATGCGTCTTTTGGCATCCGAAAAGGTGACACACCCAAAGATCCCGACAGTCCCTTCCTGCAATACAATACTTTGTCGATCAATATCGGGCTGAGCACATATTTCAATTTCAGTAACCATTGGAGCCTGCGTACAGGGCTTCAACTGAACCAAAACCGGAAGTCGTTGTGCCACCAGGTGAAGTACGAAGACGGACAACTGGCGGTGATTGACGGGCAAGGGGATTTCCAGCGCAATCGTTTGTATAACCTCTATATGGGTGTTCCTGTCGCACTCTACTATTATCTGGGCAAGCGTCAAACCGAGAGTGTCTCTTTGGATTTCTACGCAGGGCGCCTTATCGGGGAGTGGTTCACTACCAGTGTGGATCCTACTCGGATGATTGGTTTCAAAAACTGGTCCGGTGAAGACGTCGACGACATCTTCAATCCCTGGAAGCTGGAGGTTGGCATTGGCTTCAATACCCAACATCTTGGCATCCTTCACGGCATCAGGTTCTTCACCAATTTACTGCCCGAGTACAAGCCAGGTGTTGTTGACGGCAAAATCCGTACGGTCGGGCTGGAGCTGAAACTATAAAGCTAAAGCGCTAACGAGTAATTATAGTGGATTTTTATTTTGTAATCTGTTGGTTTTCAAAGTCGATCTTAAAAATAATAGTGGATTTGAAGTAATGGGGACAATCTGAACACACGAAGTTCACAGAAAAAGGGTTAACTTTGTAACCAACAACCACATCCTCTATGAAAAACAATATCAAATTTGTCTTTTTTTTCTTTGGACTTTTACTACTGGCTTCATGCAACGGCCCCATCGGCTACGCCATCCATCAGGCGAAGACCGACAACCATCAACGCAAGTACAACACCAACGAAGAGTCCGATGACGACACTGTCCGGTTTGTCATCCATAAAAACTACCGGCAAATGCTGATGAAGGCCGAGATCAACGGCGTGGAGGACACGGTTTTGTTTGACTCGGGGTCGAGCATCGCGGCAGTTCTGTTCTATACCGACGAGAATAAGCCCAAGGGTATGAGGTTTTACAATGTGCCTTTGATGGCTGCAGACAAGACGACAAAGATTCGGATGACCTATATTCCCGTCACCATCAAGCACAACATGTACGTCTGTGAGTTGTTCGGCAACGCCATGTTGTTGGAGCCAAGCCATTATTGCGACAAGGAAGCTGCCATCAGCAGATACAGCATCTTGGGTTTCAAGGGAATCGGTATCGGGTGTTATTCCGTCGACTTTACAAAAAACCAGATTTATGCGATGAGTCGTTCCCAAATAGACTCGACACAATACCTCCCCGTGAAGTGCAAGTTCGAAAGCGATGTGCTGTTTATTTATCCAACCATCAACGGCGTTGAGTACGAATGCATCTTCGACACGGGCAACGGACAAGGAATCCTCATCCAGGACGCTCAAAGGGTTGAAAACCATACTGAAAAGGATTTGCTTTACGAAGGTTCTTACGGAAAAGCTGTCGGTGGGGTGACGGAATCCCAACATTTCATCATCGCCCCCGACACCAAGGTCAGGTTTGCGGAACGAGAGGAGACCGTTCCCGTCATGTTCATGGAAAACGGCCTGGCTTTCAACAATGTGGGTTTGCAATATCTCAAACGCTTCGACTGGATTATCGACGACTATTATAACAGGGTTTACGCCAGACCCCATGTCGCAGACACGATGCAGTTGACAGAAGTCCACTACGGCTTGGTGACTGCCGATGGTACTTTAAAGATTTCCACCCGTCTTCTTGACGGCAACGAGGTTTTCAACATTGGTGATCGAATCATCTCGGTCAACGGCGAAACAATCAACGAGGACAACATCTGTTATTATTACGATCTTTTGACGACGCAAAAAGACTGGTCGAAATTTGAAATCGTGGTGGGAAAATGACGGATGAGTTATAAGGTTTGGTTTCCTTGTTGGAGTACTATTGGAGCCTTGGGCGTGATATTGTTCGGCAAGAGGCCGAGAGCCGGTGGGGGAGCGGATTCTTCAATCAGTTGAGTTTGGATATGAAAGCGATGTTTCCAAATGAGACAGGTTTTTCCGTTACCAATCTGAAGTATATGAAACGCTGGTATGTGTTTTATACAGAGGATGTTACAATTCGTCAACGGGTCGTTGACGAAATTGAGATGCCGTCACAATTTGGTTTGATTCCATGGGGACAACACATTGATATTTTTACTCGTTGCGAGTCAAAGAAGCGAGCTCTTTTTTATATCGAAAAAAGCATTGAGAATGGTTGGTCAAGGCCGCAGTTGAATTCCCAAATTGATAATAACCTTTTCGAGCGTCAAGGCGCAGCTGATAATTTGCTTCGAGGAAAAGACGACAATCCATCGGTTGGGCTTCTAATATGCAAGACGGCTAAGAAAACAATCGTGGAGTGGTCGCTGAAGGATATCAACAAGCCGTTAGGAATCGCCACATACCAACTACAGGAAGTGGTTGAAAGAACGATCGCAGAAATTGAAGAAGCTAATAAGAAAAAATAGTTTTATCTTCGCAGAGAAAAACATTCTGTGAAGATCAATGACCCTCGAGCAACATCCTCTGGAACCTTTCCTGCCAAAAAACGCCAAAGTGCTTTTTCTGGGCAGTTTTCCGCCGCCCAAGCAGCGCTGGTGCATGAATTTCTATTACCCCAACTTCCAGAACGACCACTGGCGTATTGAAGGGGCGGTGTGGTTTGGTGACAAGGACTATTTCGTCGATAAAGAGCGCAAATCGTTCAACAAAGCGAAGATTGTGGATTTCCTCAATGAAAAAGGTATTGCGCTTTATGATACGGCGAAGGTGGTTAGAAGGCTGAAAAACAATGCCTCCGATGCCTTTCTGGAGATTGTGGAGCCCACGGATCTCCGAGCCCTGCTTCGTCAGATACCCTTGTGCCATGACATCGCCACCACGGGCGAGAAGGCGACAGGGGAGGTGTGCCGCTACTTCGGTCTGGACAAGATTCCAGCTTTGGGCACAGTCACTGAATTGGAGGAAGGCCTAAGTCTATATAGGCTTCCGTCGTCCTCGCGAGCCTATCCACTTGCTTTTGAAAAGGAGGTGGAAGCTTATCGGGAAATGTTCAAGCAGGTTTTTTAATCTCGAGATTTTGTATCTTTGCCCTATGAAAAAGCTTTCCCTTACCGCCCAGATTGGCATCGCTTTGCTGCTTGCCGTGTTGGCAGGTGTCCTGCTGCGCAACCAAGCCGACTTCGTCAATGCGTACATCAAGCCTATAGGCACCATTTTCCTTAACCTGCTGAAGTTCATCGTGGTACCGCTGGTGCTGTTCTCCATCATGGCGGGCATCCTTTCGATGAACGACATCAAGAAAGTGGGCAAGCTGGGGCTTCGCACCCTGCTGTATTTCATGGTGACGACCCTCTTTGCAGTGACGTTGGGGTTGGTGGTTCCCAGCCTGCTGAAAGGCATCCTCCCAACCATTCATATTGACTTGGATCCCGCGGCGGAAAGTGTCGAGGTGCCCCATCTGTGCTGGGCTCTTATGCGGCTTTAATTGCTTTGGCTTACCTTTGCTTCTTTGTTCATGCGGGCGTGGTCTATTCCTCGGCAGTATGGTTGTTGGGAGGCTTGTCGCCGCTGAAGTTTTTCAAGGGCATGCAACCGGCCATGCTGTTCGCCTCGGCGGGCATCCCAGTCGAATGTGTGGCTGTTGCCGCGGGCATCGACCGCATCATCGACATGGGCCGCACGGTGATGTCGGTTACTGGCGACGCCTCGTGCGCCGTTGTCATGCAAAAAAGGATGAGAAGAAGTTTGCCTTAAGGGAATAAAAAATCGAAGCAACCCTTTGAGGCTGCTTCGATTTGGTTTTGCTACCTTATGGTATCTTCGGTTGGAGGGCCATACAACACCTCTGGTGGCGGTCCATAGAGCGTGGAATGTTCACAGCTGTTGAAGCCAAACAACAGCGCCATTCCTGAAAGGATCCAAATCCATATCCGTTTCCCAGCCTTCTTCATACTCGTTTATTTCACCGGGTGATCCTTGGCAAATGCCTTCAGTCTTTCGGCCAAAACCGGAATCTCATCCCTTTGGATCAGCGAAGTGCAGGCACGGATGCCTTGCTTCAAGCTGCCGCAAGTGTCGAGTGAGATGCCAGAAACACCGTAATACATCATCTCTTCTACCAAATCAGCGCCGGTGAAGCCAGGATAGCAGAAGGTGAAATAGAAGCCGTCAGCAATAGGTTCGCCGCAGTCCTCGTCGTAAGTGATGTAGAAGCCGTTCTCAGTGAAGGCCTTCTTCATCAACTCAGCCTTACGGCCGTATTCCAATACATCGTCGCGGTAGCGATAGGTGCCGTCGTTGACAGCCTTCAGCACTGCTGCCAAAGCGTATTGAGCAGAGTGTGAAGTACCTGAACTCAGTGGGTGCAGGGCTCCGAAGAGGATGGCACGCATGAAGATCTCTTGACCGCAGAATGCCTTCAGGTCGGGATAGTGGCGCTGAGCCAGCTTATCGCTGATGCCGAGGATAGCGCAACGCTCGCCAGCATAGCTGAATGCCTTGGAGCTGGAGATCATCAGGATGTAGTTGTCGGTATATTTACCCACGCTGGGTTGGAAAGGCTCTTCGCCGGGATGGCTGTAGTCCTTGCGGAAGTCCATGCCGAAGTAGGCGAGGTCTTCCATCACGATGACATCGTATTTGTTAGCCAATTCGCCGATGATGCGCAACTCCTCGTCGGTGAGGCACACCCAAGTCGGGTTGTTGGGGTTGGAGTAGAGCAAGCTGTGGATGTTACCTTTGCTCAGCACCTCTTCAAGTTTGGCGCGCAGCTTTTCGCCACGGTATTCATAGATGTCGAAATGCTCCATCGGGATGCCCAACACGCGGTTCTGGAACTTATGCACCGGGAAACCTGGATCGATGAACAGCATGGTGTTCTTCTTGAGGCTGGTGTGACCAGCGATCATGAAGGATGCGAAAGCACCTTGCATGGAACCCACGGTAGGAACGCAGTTGGCAGCGTCGACGTCAAGGTCGAGGAAACACTTGATGAAACGGGATGCCTCTTTCTTAAGGATAGGAGCACCGTCGATAGGAGGGTAGTTGGCAGGTACGCCGTCTTGCAGGGCTTTGATCTGGGCTTCCACACCGACACGGGCAGCTGGCAGGCCAGGATTGCCAATCTCCATGTGGATGAACTTCTTGCCTGAGGCAGCCTCGATGTCACGAGCCAGCTTGTTGATTTCACGGATACCAGCCTTGCCAATGCAAGCCAAACCACTTTCTGCAAAGAGTTTCTTCGCTACGTCAACGGGGACGATATTATTTTGCATCATGTTGATAATATTTTGATTTATAATAATTTACAATAATAATCCGAGTTTGTCGGGAGTGCAAAGTTAGGCATTTTTTTAATTTTTTCAAAAAATATTTCTTCGATTTCTTGGAGATAACAAAAAAAGCTGTACTTTTGCATCCGCAAATGGGACGGTAGCTCAGTTGGTTTAGAGCGCATGCTTGACAGGCATGAGGTCACAAGTTCGATCCTTGTTCGCCCCACACTCAGAGACGCAGCGAATGCGTCTCTTTCAATCAAACGAGGGACGTTAGCCCAGTTGGTTTAGAGCGCTGCCTTCACACGGCAGAGGTCACTGGTTCGAGTCCAGTACGTCCCACTGGAAAACACCCATGGGACGGTCCAAACGAAAGAGAGGTACTGTGAAACTTGGGTGTTTTTTGTTACCCTATTTCAATTTTGTTGACACTATACTGAATGTGTTTTTGTGATGCTGTCACACCTATTGTCAGCTTAACTGTGAAGTTCAAGTACGACCACTCATTATTTTTAAAGGTATAGTATAGGATTGCCATATTTTTATATCCGTTTTTCTTTTGAACACCCCTTTTTACAGGAACGAAAAGTGGTCGATCTTCTAAAGGTCTCGCTTCCTCCACAACCTTTCTGAGATGTTTTACCGCATAAGTGGATTTCCAGTTATACAATGCCTGTCGAACTGTTTTCTTGTCGCTTTCGTTTTTCACGATATATACATTGGCATCCAGGAATCTGTTGTGAATGTAATTGCTCTTAACTTCGCGTTGGAGTTCTTTCCATAACTTGTCATAATACGTTTGAATCAGTCTAAATCTTTCTTCCAGTTGTTTCCTACTTGTTGGTATTCCTTCAATTTTTTCGGGTAATTTTTCCATGATTAGTTATTTTTGATAATTCGTCGACAAAGTTAAGTATAATTTCTTATACTACTGGTAAATTATATACTTATTAATTTAAGTAGTATAAATATTAAAGACCTAAAAATTTCTCTGAAATCTTTAGTGTTTTAAAAATGTTGTTGGTAATTTAAGTGATTGTCCTTACCTTTGTCCCATCATTAAATCTTTTTGAAAATGAAATCAAGAACTCTCTTCATTACCCTGTTCCTTCTGATGGGAACCTTCCTCGCCACCGCGCAGGAAAAGAAAAACTTCACTCTTGAGGACCTCTATGAACGCCCAACCTTCTCCACGAAAAGCGTCCGTGGCATGAACTCCATGAAAGACGGCGCCACATACGGCAGCTTCGAGAAAGGCGCTCTCAATATCTATAACTACAAAACCGGTAAGCTGGTGAAGACCCTCTTCTCCATGAAAGACCTGGTGCTGGAAGGGGAGGAGAAACCCGTCCCGATGCAGAACTACGAACTGAGCGACGATGAGTCCAAGATCCTTGTCCTGACCGACATGGAAGCCATCTATCGCCATTCCTACACGGCTTACTATTACGTTTATGATATCAAGGCCAAAACACTGCAACCCCTGTCTGATAATGGCAAGCAACGTCTGGCAACCTTCTCACCTGATGCCTCCAAGGTGTGCTTCATGCGCGATAATAATCTGTTCATCAAGGATCTGACCTCAGGTGAAGAAAAGCAGTTTACCTACGACGGCCTCTATAACCATATTATTAATGGCGCTCCCGACTGGGTCTACGAGGAAGAGTTCAGCTTCTCGCAAGGCTACTGCTGGTCGCCCGACGGCAAGAAGATCGCCTATATGAAGTTCAACGAGTCGAATGTGAAGGAGTTCCAAATGGAAGAGTTCGAAGGACTTTATCCCGATTGGTACAGCTTCAAATACCCCAAGGCTGGTGAGGATAACAGCATCGTGGAGATCTATGTGTATGACCTCGCTACTGGCAAGACCGTGAAGATGGACACTGGCACTGAGACTGACATCTATTTGCCTCGCATAAAGTGGACCCAAGATCCTAATATCTTGGCCATCCAACGTTTGAACCGCCATCAGAACCATCTCGAAATTCTGGCTGCCAACGCCACCACAGGTTCCAGCCGCGTGTTCTACGATGAGCTCAATGCTTATTACATCGACATTACCGACGATTGGACCTTCCTTGAAGACGGCAATAGCTTCCTGATGACTTCTGAACGCAGTGGCTACAACCACATCTACCTCTATCTCATCGACGGCACTCTGGTGAAACAACTCACTGTGGGTGACTGGGATGTGACGCAAGTATATGGCTTCGACGGTAAGGAAGTTTACTTCCAGGCAGCAAAGAATTCACCAGTGGATCGCCGAATCTACGCTGTCAACCTGAAAGGCATGATGCGTGAGGTGATTGGCCGTCCCGGTACCAACCAGGCTCGTTTCAGCAACGATTTCAGCTATCTGATCAATATCAACTCATCCATTACCCAACCTCGTCAGTTCGAGCTTTACACCAACAAAGGCAAGTTGGTGCGTGTGCTGGAGGATAATAACGAGTTTGTTGAGAAGATGAAGACCTTCAATCTTGGCGAGAAGAAGTTGATGAAAATCAGCGACCCCGCTTTCACCTTGCCCGATGGCACTCAGGTGGATGTGGACGCTTGGCAAATCACGCCTCCCGACTTTGATCCAAACAAGAAATACCCTGTGCTGATCTACGTTTACGGCGGTCCTGGACATCAAACGGTGAATAACTCATGGGCCGACAGCGACTATTGGTGGCTGCAACTGCTTGCCCAACACGGCATCATCAGCGTGTCCATTAATAATAGAGGTAGCGGCGCTCAAGGCGAAGTCTTTAAGAAGATGACTTACCTGCAGCTGGGTAAATACGAGACTGAGGATATGATTACTCTGGCCAAATACATGGCCAAGCAGCCTTATGTCGACGCAAGTAGAATCGGTATCTATGGCTGGAGCTACGGTGGCTTCATGGCAGCCAACGGCATCACCAAGGGCGCCGATGTCATCAGCACGGCCGTTTCAGTGGCTCCTGTGACCAACTGGCGTTACTACGACAATATCTACACCGAACGTTACATGCGTACGCCACAGGAGAATCCCGAGGGTTACGATGACAACTCGCCGGTCAGCAATACTGCAATGATCAAGGGCAACTACCTGCTCTGCCACGGCAGCGGCGACGACAACGTCCACTATCAGAACGCCATGGAACTCATTAAGGCCATGATCTCCAACGGCAAGCAGTTCGACCTCATGATCTATCCCAACAAGAACCACGGCATCTACGGTGGCTATGAGTATGGCGATGGCGAATGTCGCATGCATCTGTTTAACAAGATCGACAACTTCCTGTTCAAGCATTTACTGGGAGAATAATAGTCATGATTCGTGAGGAAACCGTTTTTGGTCCTATCTTTAGCCGGCGACTGGGTAGCTCGTTAGGCATCAATCTGCTGCCGGTGAACGGTAAAATCTGTACGTTCGACTGCATTTATTGTGAATGTGGTTGGAACAAGGACGGACGTGACGACACGCGTCTGCCAAAGGCTGCCGAGGTGAGAGCGTTGCTCGAAGCCAAATTGAAGCAGCTGGTCAACGACGGGGTACCTGTGGATTCCATCACCTTCTCGGGCGATGGCGAATCCACCATCAATCCTGATTTTCCGCAAATCATTGATGACACCTTGGCGTTGCGTGACCAATATTATCCATCGGCCAAGGTTTCGGTGCTCTCCAATGCCACTCAGGTACATCGTCCGGAGATTTTCGCGGCGTTGCGCAAAGTCGACAATCCCATCATGAAGATCGATGCCCCTACGAATGAGTTGGTCGAGAAGATCAATAAGCCTGCACCAGGATACGATGTGAATAGGGTAGTGGAGGCCTTGAAACAGTTCAACGGCGACTTCATCTTGCAGACCATGTTTCTAAAAAGCAAGGATTTTGACTCCTCTTCGCCTGAGGTTCTTAATGGCTGGATGGATATTGTGAGGCTACTGAAACCCCGTGAGGTGATGGCTTATACCATTAACAGGCCTACCCCTGAAGAGGGTTTGCAGAAGTTCACCTATGAAGAAATGAAAACCTTCCTGGATCTGTTGATCCAGGAAGGTTTCTGTGTCCAAATCAAAGGTTGAGTTGACCTTTAGAGCATGTAGCGGAGACCTAAGCAGGCACCCCAGCCAAAACCGGAGTAAGTCCCGAGGAAATTCCACATGGGGCGGGCATCGAGCGAAATTTGCAACGGAATGTTGAATTCGTAGTCGATACCGATTTGTCCTCCCACTCCTATATTAAAATAGGTGCTTTTATCAGGCGTGGAAACAATACTCACTTGTGCGCCAGGACCCACATACCAGCCAAATTTGTCGACAATGTACCAATGCCATTGGTAAACGCCAGTCAGGCTCAGGTAACGGAATTCATAATGGAAACCGCCGATACCAAGGTCAAGTTCAAGACGGTTGTTGGTGCCAAGTCTCTGTTGATAGGAAACCTCGCCGTCAGTACCCAGACGGACACCGAGGTTTTGAGCATTGGCTGCAAATGCGAAGCCAATGATTGCCACGAGAATTAAAAATGCTTTTTTCATTTTTTTTGAATGTTGTTATTGATTGATTTTACTTCGTTTTCACGGCAAAAATACTATTTTTTTTCATCAATCGTGATTTGGAACCAAAAATGTTGTACCTTTGCGCCCTCAAAAAACGTTTTTTAGTATTAACCATTTAAAAGAAGGAAGTGTTTTAAAATGATTATTATTCCTGTAAAAGAAGGCGAAAGCATCGACAGAGCTTTGAAGCGCTACAAGAGAAAGTATGAGAAGACCGGCGTCGTGAAGGAACTCCGTGAACGCCAAAAGTTCACCAAGCCCTCCGTCATCAAACGCGCACAGCGTCTGAAGGCCATCTACGTACAGAAACTCCGTCAGGCTGAAGAGAATATGTAATTCGCCCCTAAGGAAAAATAATTTTTTTGAAAAAAAGCTTCGTTGTTTGAGCATTTTTGCTTACTTTTACAACGAAGTTTTTTTTATTGCCCTTTGCGATGTCAATCATCGATCAGTTCATATCGTACATCCAAGCCGAGCGACGCTATTCACCGTTAACGGTAAGCGCCTATCGCCGTGACCTTGAGCGGTATGCAGGATATTTGTGGTCCACCTATGCCATGGATAATCTATGCAAGGTTTCGACCCCGATGATCAAGTCGTTTTTGGTATCGCTGAAGGACGAAGGCCTTTCCAACCGTAGCATCAACAGGATGATTTCCACGCTGAAGACCTTCTACAAGTTCTGCATGAGGGAAGGAAAGGTGGCCAACACGCCTATGCTTGGAGTGAAAAACCTGAAGCAACCGAAAAATCTGGTGAAATTTGTCCCTGAGAATGATATTAATAAGGTGTCGTTCGAAAACTTGGACGATTACACAATAAAAAGGGATGAATTGTTGTTTGAAATATTGTACCAGACGGGCATTCGAAAGGCAGAACTGATTGGGTTGCGCGACGCGGATGTGGATAAGATAGAACGTAGGATTAAGGTGTTGGGCAAGAGGAATAAGGAACGCTTCATTCCCGTGAGTGCCGATCTGTTGCGTATGGTGGAGCATTATCAGGCTTTGCGCGACGCTGAGTTTGAGACGCATGCCGACAGGCTTTTACTGAATGACAAAGGGGAGGAGATGACGCCTTACTTCGTATATAATAAGGTGCATCTGTTGTTGGAGGGCGTGACAAGTCTGAAACAAAAGAGCCCGCATGTGCTGCGGCACACCTTTGCGACGCATCTGTTGGACGAGGGCGCAAGTCTGGTGGCGATACAGAAACTGTTGGGTCACACTGACCTGGCCACCACCCAGATCTATGCGCACAACACGATCGAGCAATTGAAGGAGATACACAAACAAGCCCATCCCAAGGGTGGGTAAGACCTAATAAAAGGAATAATAAGAAACACTTTCCCGAAAGGGAGCAAAAGAAAGGAGAAATTATGAAAGTAATGATCAATTCAGTGCATTTCAAGGCCAGCAGCGACCTTGAAGAGTTCATCACCCAAAAGGTGGAAAAAGTCTGTAACAAGTACAGCGAGGTCATTGGGGCCGAGGTGAATTTGAAATTGGACAACACCGATGCTCCTGAGAACAAGATTGCGGACATCCGTTTGATGTTGAAAGGCGATGATTTGTATGCCAGCAAGCAGTGCAAGACTTTTGAGGAGGCCACGGATCAGGCTGTGGATGCCTTGAAGAAGCAGTTGGAGAAATTCAAGGGAAAAATCACTAAATAAATAATTTATTGATTTACAATAAGATACGATTTTTTGTTGATTTTTTTTGAAAAAAAGACAAAAAAAGTATTGTAGGTTTCAAAAAAACATGTACTTTTGCACACCCTTTCGAAAGAGAGGGTGTGCTTCTGAAAGGAAGCGAAGAGTTCTTAGAAAGAATGCCGGTATAACTCAGTTGGTAGAGTAGCTGATTTGTAATCAGCCTGTCGGCGGTTCGAGTCCGTCTACCGGCTCTGGGTTGTACAAACTCGGGGGAGTCGCATAGTGGCAATTGCAACAGACTGTAAATCTGTCCTCGGATGAGTTCGGTGGTTCGAGTCCACCCTCCCCCACAGTCACGCGGAAGTAGCTCATTTGGCAGAGCGAAAGCCTTCCAAGCTTTAGGTGGCGGGTTCGAGCCCCGTCTTCCGCTCTGAAAAGGTAAAAGCCGATGTAGCTCAGCGGTAGAGCACTTCCTTGGTAAGGAAGGGGTCGGGAGTTCAATTCTCCCCATCGGCTCAATTTTAGTGTTTATAGGAATCAGTAACCTTAAATAATTTGAAATAAAATGGCAAAAGAGAAATTCGAAAGAACTAAACCGCACGTCAACATTGGTACTATCGGCCACGTTGACCACGGCAAGACCACTCTGACCGCTGCTATCACCCTGCACCTTGCAAAGAAGGGTTTGTCAGAGATTAAGACCTTCGACTCCATCGACTCCGCTCCGGAAGAAAAGGAAAGAGGTATTACCATTAACACCGCTCACGTTGAGTATCAGACTGAAAATCGTCACTATGCTCACGTCGACTGCCCCGGTCACGCTGACTATGTGAAGAACATGGTTACCGGTGCTGCTCAGATGGACGGTGCTATCATCGTGGTTGCCGCTACCGACGGTCCTATGCCTCAGACTCGTGAGCACATCCTGCTCGCCCGTCAGGTTGGTGTGCCTCGTCTGGTTGTGTATCTGAACAAGTGCGACCTCGTTGATGATGAAGAGTTGCTCGAATTGGTTGAAATGGAAATCCGTGACCTCCTTGGCAAGTACGAGTTCGATGCTGACAATACTCCTATCATCCGCGGTTCAGCCCTCGGCGCTTTGAACGATGATCCAAAATGGACTCCTTCAATCGATGCACTGATGGAAGCTTGCGACACCTGGATTCCTGAACCTCAGCGTGCCGTTGATAAACCGTTCTTGATGCCTATCGAAGACGTGTTCTCCATCACAGGTCGTGGTACCGTTGCTACCGGCCGTATCGAGACTGGTGTCATCCACGTTGGTGATCCCGTTGAAATCCTCGGTATGGGTGCTGAAAAGCTGAAGTCAACCGTTACCGGTGTTGAGATGTTCCGTAAGATCTTGGACGAAGGCGAAGCTGGCGATAACGCTGGTCTGTTGCTCCGTGGTATCGATAAGGACGAAATCCGCCGTGGTATGGTTATCGCCAAGCCCGGTTCAGTGAAGCCTTATCACCACTTCAAGGGTCAGGTTTACGTCCTTTCAAAAGAAGAAGGCGGCCGTCACACCCCATTCCGTAACAAGTATCGTCCTCAGTTCTACTTCAGAACCACCGACGTTACCGGTGAGATCACTCTCCCTGAAGGAATGGAAATGGTCATGCCTGGTGACCACGTCACCATCGACGTTAAGTTGATCGCCGACATCGCTATGGACAAGGGTCTTCGTTTCGCTATCCGTGAAGGTGGCCGTACCGTTGGCTCAGGTCAGGTGATCGAAATCATCGACGATTGATTCAACCTTAATTAAAAACAAAGGGAGGTCTGGACAAGGCCTCCCTTATCTACGGGCGTAGCTCAGTTGGTAGAGCATCGGTCTCCAAAACCGAGTGTCGAGAGTTCGAGCCTTTCCGCCCGTGCTTTGTGTAAAAGATTCAAGAAAGATGAAAATAGTTGACTACGTTAAAGAAAGCTATACCGAGTTGAAAGAGAAAGTTTCTTGGCCAACTTGGAAAGAGTTGCGCTCTAGCGTTATTGTTGTATCCATTGCTTCCCTAATTATCGCTCTTGCGGTATTCTTGATGGATATCTCTTTTAAAAACCTTTTGGAACTGTTCTATCAACACGTACATTTCTAATTGAGTTTATTGAATCTAAGCATTTTTGGGTTAACATTTCAATTTTGCTGGAAAGATGAGCGAGACTAACGAAAAGAGATGGTATGTAATTAAGGCTATCAGTGGCAAGGAGAAAAAGGTAAAGGAATACCTCGAATCCGAGATCAAGCGCCTTAACTACCAAGACCGTATTCTTCAAGTGCTGATCCCTACCGAAAAGTACTTCGAGGTCAGAAACGGAAAGAAAGTTTCCAAAGAAAGAAACTACCTTCCCGGTTATGTCCTCGTTGAAGCTATTTTGGAAGGTGAAGTCGTTCATGTGATCCGTAACGTCCCGAACGTGCTCGGTTTCCTGGGCACCAAAGGCGAACCCGATCCACTCCGTCCCGCTGAAGTGAATCGCATCTTAGGTAAGATGGACGAGCTTCAGGAAATGGGAGAGGGAAGCGACATCTCGTTCATGGTTGGCCAATCGGTCATCGTCAACGAAGGTCCGTTCAAGAGTTTCAGCGGCATCATCGAAGAGGTTAACGATGAGAAGAAAAAGCTCAAAGTTAGCGTTAAGATCTTCGGCCGCAAGACCCCTCTGGAGCTGAGTTATTTCCAGGTGAAGTTGGAGTGATAGCCTGATTGTGAATTGACAGTTTCCTTATCATTTTAATGAAGGATTAAGAAAATGGCAAAAGAAGTAAGCGGATTGATTAAACTGCAAATTAAAGGAGGAGCCGCGAACCCCGCTCCGCCCGTTGGTCCCGCATTGGGCTCCAAGGGTGTGAATATTATGGAGTTCTGCAAGCAATTCAATGCCCGTACACAGGATCAGGCTGGTAAGGTTTTGCCAGTCATTATTACTGTTTACAAGGACAAGTCTTTCGATTTCATCGTTAAGGCTTCCCCAGTGGCAGTCTCCATCATCGAAGCCGCCAAGATCAAGGGCGGTTCCAAAGAGCCTAACCGTTCGAAAGTCGGTTCACTCACTTGGGACCAAGTCCGTGAGATTGCGAACAACAAGATGAAGGATATGAATTGCTTCACCATCGAATCAGCCATGTCAATGGTGGCTGGTACGGCCCGTAGTATGGGAGTGAAGGTAACAGGCGAATCACCTTTAAAAAAAGACTAAGTCTTTAATGCATTTGTAGAACAACAAAAAACTAAAGTTAAATGTCAAAAGTTACTAAACAGAGGAAAGAAGCTTTGGCTAAGTTCGACAAAAGCAAGAGTTACTCCTTGATTGAAGCGGTTAATATCGTAAAACAAATCACTTACACCAAGTTTGATGCTTCCGTAGACCTTAACATCCGTCTGGGTGTTGACCCACGTAAGGCCAACCAAATGGTCCGTGGTTCCGTCACCCTGCCTCACGGAACAGGTAAGGTTGTCCGCGTCCTGGTTCTTTGCAACCCAGATAAGGCGCAAGAAGCTTTGGATGCTGGTGCCGACTATGTCGGACTGGATGAATACATCCAGAAGATTAAGGATGGTTGGACTGATATTGACGTTGTCATCACCACACCTAACATCATGCCTAAAGTTGGTGCTCTCGGCCGTATCCTCGGTCCCCGTGGATTGATGCCGAACCCCAAGACAGGTACGGTGACTATGGAGGTGGGCAAGGCTGTTCAAGAAGTAAAAGCCGGTAAGATCGACTTCAAGGTCGACAAATACGGCATCATCAATGCTGCAGTCGCAAAAGTCAGTTTCACTCCAGAGAAGATTTTTGATAATGCAAAAGAGTTGATCTCGACCGTTATCAAATTGAAACCAGCAGCTGCTAAAGGTACTTATATGAAGAGTGTTTACATCTCCAGTACCATGAGCCCGGGTGTGCAGATCGATATTAAATCAGTAGCAATCTAAATTGGAAAGGAACTATTGAAATGAGAAAAGAAGATAAACAAGTTATTATCGACTCCATACTCGCTGAACTGCAGGCTTGTCCTAATTTCTATCTGACCGATGTCTCCGACCTCAACGCCGAGAAGACCAGCCAGCTTAGAAGACAGTGCTTCAATAGTGGCATCAAGATGCTCGTTGTTAAAAACGCCCTGCTGCATAAAGCTATGATGCAGATGGAAGGCAAAGAGTTCAATGAACTCTTCGACGTCCTCAAAGGCTCAACCGCATTGATGCTCTGCGAGACGGGTAATGCCCCCGCCAAACTGATCAAGAGTTTCCGTCAGAAGAATGACCGTCCTATCCTGAAGGGCGCCTACATCGAAGAATGCTGCTACATTGGCGACAATATGGTCGACGCTCTGTGCAACATCAAGTCGAAGAACGACCTCATCGCTGATATCATCGCTCTGCTGCAGTCACCTGCTAAGAACGTCATCAGCGGCCTCCAGTCAGGCGGACATAAACTCTCGGGTATCATTGAGACGTTGTCAGAAAAGGCAGAATAAAAAATTGAATGTAAACATTCGCAAGAAAAAAAAGTATTTAATTGTAAAACTCTAAAAAATAAATTAAAAATGGCAGATCTTAAAGCTTTTGCTGAACAATTAGTGAATCTTACTGTTAAGGAAGTAAATGAACTCGCTACCATTTTGAAAGAAGAATACGGTATTGAACCTGCTGCTGCTGCTGTTGCAGTTGCTGCTCCTGCTGCTGGTGGTGCTGCTGCCGCTGCTGAGGAAAAGACTTCTTTCGATGTTATCCTGAAGTCAGCCGGCGCCCAGAAGCTTGGCGTTGTGAAACTGGTGAAGGAACTCACCAGCCTCGGTCTGAAGGAAGCTAAGGAACTCGTTGACGCAGCTCCCAAGACCATCAAGGAAGGTGTGAGCAAAGACGAAGCTAATGCACTTAAGGCTCAACTCGAAGAAGCAGGTGCAGAGGTCGAAATCAAATAAGAAGGATTTATTTCCCGCAAAAAACGTGGCATTCAACCTCAGTCCCAAGCCAATATTAGGGACTGAGGTTTGTGCCGTTTTTTCGCACTAAGGATTTTCGCTCCTTATTTTTCGTTCGTTCTTTATTTTCTCTTCACACACCTTAAAACCTAAATACCTTGGCAACAACTACAGAAAGAATCAACTTCGCGTCCATTAAGAAACCTTTCGAATATCCTGATTTCCTGGATATTCAGCTTCAGTCGTTCAAAGACTTCTTCCAGTTGGAAACCAATCCCGACAACAGGAAGAACGAAGGTTTGTACAAGGTTTTCGCAGAAAACTTCCCTATTACTGACGCGAGAAACAATTTCATCCTTGAATTTCTCGACTACTACATCGACGCTCCACGCTATAGCATTGAGGAGTGCATCGAACGTGGTCTGACCTTCAGCGTGCCGCTCAAGGCCAAACTGAGACTTTCTTGCACGGATGAGGATAATGAAGATTTTAAGACCGTTGATCAGGATGTCTATCTGGGTATGATCCCTTATATGACACCCCGTGGCACTTTTGTGATCAACGGCGCTGAACGTGTTGTGGTCTCCCAACTGCACCGTTCACCTGGCGTGTTCTTCGGCCAAAGCCAACACGCTAACGGTAAGACATTGTACTCGGCCCGTATCATCCCCTTCAAAGGTTCGTGGATGGAGTTCTCAACCGACATCAATGATGTGATGTATGCCTACATCGACCGTAAAAAGAAATTGCCGATCACCACGCTGCTCCGCGCCATCGGCTACGAAACCGACAAGGAAATCCTTGAGATCTTCAACCTTACCGAAGAAGTGAAGGTGAACAAGGCCAGCCTCAAGCGCGTCCTCGGACGTAAGCTCGCTGCCCGTGTGCTCCATTCCTATTTTGAGGATTTCGTCAACGAAGATACCGGTGAATGTGTGTCCATCGAGCGTAACGACGTCATCATCGAACGTGAGACCGTGCTCGAAGAGGAACACATCCAGAAAATCATCGACTCAGGTGCCAAGACCATTTTCCTGCACCGCGAGGAAGACGTGGATGAGGAAGGCCGTGCCTCCGACTTCTCCGTGATTTTCAACACCATCAACAAAGATACATGTAACTCCGAGAAGGAAGCTGTGGAATACATCTACCGCTTGCTCCGCAGCGCAGATCCGCCCGATGAGGAAACCGCACGCGGCATCATCGAGAAGCTGTTCTTCTCCGACAAGCGTTACGATCTCGGCCTCGTCGGTCGTTATCGTATCAACCGTAAGCTCAACCTCGATATCGATCCTGAGATTCGCGTCCTGACCAAGGAAGACATTATCGCCATCATCAAGTACTTGGTGGAGATGCTGAGTGGCAAGGCCGAAGTCGATGATATCGACCACTTGAGCAACCGCCGTATCCGCACTGTGGGCGAACAGCTGTACGCTCAGTTCGGCGTCGGCCTCAACCGTATGGCTCGCACCATCCGCGAACGTATGAACGTGCGCGACAACGAGGTGTTCACCCCGATGGATCTGATCAACGCCAAGACCCTGTCTTCAGTGATCAACTCCTTCTTCGGAACCAACCAGCTGTCCCAGTTCATGGACCAAACCAACCCGCTGTCAGAGGTGACGCACAAGCGCCGTATCTCCGCTCTGGGTCCTGGCGGTCTGTCGCGTGAGCGTGCAGGCTTCGAAGTCCGTGACGTACACTACACCCACTACGGTCGTCTGTGTACCATCGAGACTCCTGAAGGTCCTAACATCGGTCTGATTTCATCTCTCTGCGTGTTCGCAAAGATCAACAGCCTTGGTTTCATCGAGACGCCTTACCGCGAGGTGAAGAACGGCGCCGTCGACTTCAGCCAACCGCCTGTCTATCTCACTGCAGAGGAAGAAGAAAATAAGATTATCGCCCAGGCTATCACGCCTATGGACGACAACGGTCACTTCACCGAAGAGGCTATCAAAGCCCGTTACGTGGCCGATTATCCTATCGTTTCACCTGAAGAGATTCAGCTGATCGACGTCGGTCCCAACCAGATCGCTTCCATCGCCGCTTCCTTGATTCCGTTCTTGGAGCACGACGATGCTAACCGTGCCTTGATGGGATCTAACATGATGCGTCAGGCTGTGCCTCTGATGAACCCTGAAGCCCCAATCGTCGGAACAGGTATTGAACGCTATGTTGCCAAGGATTCCCGCGTTCTTATCACCGCTGAGGGTGAGGGTGAGGTTGTGTTCGTCGATTCTACCAAGATCACGATCAAGTACGAACGCACCGATGAGGAACGCCTGGTGAGCATGGATGACGATTACAAGACCTATTACCTGACCAAGTACGCCCGTACCAACCAGAACACCAGCATCAACATCAAGCCTACGGTTCGCCGCGGCCAGAAGGTGCATAAAGGTGATGTCATCACCCAAGGTTATGGTACTCAGAACGGTGACCTCGCCCTCGGTCGTAACCTCAAGGTTGCATTCATGCCTTGGAAGGGTTACAACTATGAGGACGCCATCGTGATTTCAGAGCGTATCGTTAAGGAAGACTTGTTCACTTCCATCCACGTTGAGGAGTTCACCCTTGAGGTGCGCGACACCAAGCGCGGTCTTGAGGAACTGACCAACGATATCCCGAACGTCAGCGCTGAAGCCACCAAGGATCTTGACGATCACGGCTTGATTCGCGTGGGTGCTGAGGTCAACGAAGGCGATATCCTGATCGGTAAGATCACTCCTAAGGGCGAAAGCGATCCTACTCCTGAAGAGAAACTGCTGCGTGCCATCTTCGGCGACAAGGCTGGCGATGTGAAGAACGCCTCCTTGAAGGCCGGTCCGTCCATGAAGGGCGTGGTCATTGGCAAGCGTCTGTTCTCCAGACTGCAGAAGGACCGCAAGTCACGTGCTAAGGATAAGGAAGATATGGCTCGTATCGATGCAGCTGCCAAGGCTGAACTCGATGAACTGAAGAAGAAACTCGTCGAAAAGCTGATGATCATCCTCAACGGAACCACCTCAGCCGGCGTTTACAACAACTTCAAGGAGCAACTCATTCCTAAGCGTGTCAAGTTCGCTCAGAAGACCCTGATGGAACTCGACTACACCGTCGTCAATCCTCACAAGTGGACCATCGACGACAAGAAGAACGAGATGGTTGCCACTTTGATTGACAACTACTCAATCAAGTTCAAAGAAGTTCAAGGTAAGTACAACCGTGAGAAGTATGTTGCCAGCGTTGGTGACGAACTCCCGAACGGTATCATCCAAATGGCTAAGGTTTATGTCGCCAAGAAGCGTAAGCTGATGATTGGTGATAAGATGGCTGGTCGTCACGGTAACAAGGGTATCGTTTCCCGTATCGTCCGTGCTGAGGACATGCCGTTCCTCGCTGATGGTACTCCGGTCGATATCGTGTTGAACCCTCTGGGCGTGCCTTCACGTATGAACTTGGGTCAGATTTATGAAACCGTTCTCGGTTGGGCTGGTCACGAACTCGGATTGAAGTTCGCTACCCCGATCTTCGACGGTGCTTCACTCGAGCAGATCAACGATCTGATGGAGAAAGCAGGTCTTCCGAAGAACGGCCGTGTGCAGCTCTACGACGGCGAGACTGGCGAACCATTCGACCAGCCGGCTACCGTAGGTTACATCTACATGCTGAAGCTGCACCACATGGTCGACGACAAGATGCATGCCCGTTCCATCGGACCATACTCACTGATCACTCAGCAGCCTCTCGGCGGTAAAGCCCAGTTCGGTGGTCAGCGTTTCGGTGAAATGGAGGTCTGGGCTCTTGAAGCCTTCGGCGCAAGCAACGTGCTTCAGGAGATCCTCACCGTCAAGTCCGACGATGTGGTGGGTCGTGCCAAGGCTTACGAAGCCATTGTCAAGGGCGACAATATGCCTACACCAGGCACACCTGAGTCATTCAACGTGTTGATCCACGAATTGCGTGGCTTGGGTCTCGAAGTGACCTTTAAGGATAAAGATGGTAATGTCTTGAATTAAATATATAGGAGATAGTATATGGTCAACAACACAATCAATAGCAACTTTGCCAGCATTACGGTAAGTCTTGCCTCACCGGAATCCATCCTTGCACGTTCACACGGCGAGGTGCTGAAACCGGAAACCATCAACTACCGTACCTATAAGCCGGAGCGCGACGGTCTGTTCTGCGAGCGTATCTTCGGTCCCGTGAAGGACTGGGAATGCCACTGCGGTAAGTACAAGCGCATCCGTTACAGAGGAACCATCTGCGACCACTGCGGTGTCGAGGTGACTGAGAAGAAGGTCCGCCGCGAGCGCATGGGTCACATCCAACTGGTGGTGCCAGTGGCTCACATCTGGTACTTCCGTTCACTTCCTAACAAGATCGGCGCTCTGTTGGGCATCCCCTCCAAGAAACTGGATTCAATCATCTACTACGAACGTTATGTGGTGATTCAAGCCGGTGCCCTCGAAGGCGTCGAAATCCCGAACGATTCCGAACACCGCAAGGTGCAAAAGATGGAATTCCTCTCCGAAGAGGAATACCTCGACTTGCTGGAATCGCTGCCAATCGAAAACCAATACCTGCCTGACGATGACCCGAACAAGTTCATCGCCAAGATGGGTGCCGAAGCTATCTACGACCTCCTCTCAAGACTCGATCTCGACAAGGAATCGTTCGAGCTTCGCGACAGAGCCAACAAGGAGACCGCACAGCAACGCAAGCAGGATGCCCTGAAGCGTTTGCAGGTATTCGAGTCGTTCCGTGAGGCTAACAAGCACATGGAGAACCGTCCTGAGTGGATGATCGTGAAGATCGTCCCCGTGATTCCTCCGGAGCTGAGACCTCTCGTCCCGTTGGATGGCGGCCGTTTCGCCACCTCCGACCTCAACGACCTTTACCGTCGTGTCATCATCCGTAACAACCGTCTGAAACGACTCATCGAGATCAACGCTCCTGACGTCATCATGCGTAACGAAAAACGTATGTTACAGGAAGCTGTGGATTCCCTGTTCGACAACTCACGTAAGTCGAGTGCCGTCAAGACCGATTCAAACCGTCCGCTGAAGTCATTGAGCGACAGCTTGAAAGGTAAGCAAGGCCGCTTCCGTCAGAACCTGTTGGGTAAGCGTGTCGACTACTCAGGCCGTTCCGTTATCGTGGTTGGTCCGGATTTGAACATGAACGAATGTGGTCTGCCTAAGGATATGGCTGCTGAGCTCTTCAAGCCATTCGTCATCCGTAAGATGATTGAACGCGGCATCGTTAAGACCGTCAAGTCCGCCAAGAAGATCGTGGATCGCAAGGAACCCGTCGTGTGGGATATCCTGGAGAACATCCTGAAGGGTCACCCGATCCTCCTGAACCGTGCTCCTACACTGCACCGTCTGGGTATCCAGGCCTTCCAACCCAAGTTGGTCGAAGGTAAGGCCATCCGTCTGCACCCGTTGGTATGTACGGCATTCAACGCCGACTTCGACGGTGACCAGATGGCTGTCCACGTACCGCTGGGTAACGCCGCCATTCTGGAGGCTCAGATCCTGATGCTGGCGTCGCACAACATCCTGAATCCTTCCAACGGTGCGCCTATCACCCTGCCTTCACAGGACATGGTTCTTGGTCTGTACTACATCACCAAGCCTCGTAAGAGCACTCCCGATCATATCGTGAAAGGTGAAGGCATGTCCTTCTACTCTCCCGAAGAGGTCATCATTGCTCACAACGAGAAACGCGTTGACATGCATGCCATCATCTACTGCCGTGTCAAGGTTCGCGAAAACGGCGAGATCGTCACCAAGAAGATCGAGACCACCGTTGGTCGTGTCATCTTCAATCAGGTGGTTCCTGAAGGCTATGGCTACATCAACCAATTGCTGACCAAGAAATCGTTCCGCAGCATCGTCGGTGAAATGGTGCGTTTACTCGGCACTGCCGTTACTACCAAGTTCCTCGACGATATCAAGAACATGGGTTACTATATGGCTTACAAAGGCGGTTTGTCATTCAACCTCGGCAACGTCCTTGTTCCTGCCGCTAAGGAAACACTCATCAGCGAGGCCAACGCCAAGGCTGCTGAGATTCGCGAATACGAAAAGATGGGCTTCATGGGTCCTAACGAGCGTTACAACCAGATCGTTGACCTTTGGACCGATGTCAATACCAAGCTGACCAAGGAGGTGATGGATATTCTGTCATCAGACGACCAGGGCTTCAACCCGGTTTACATGATGCTGCACTCTGGCGCCCGTGGTTCTGAGGCTCAGGTCTCACAGCTCTGCGGTATGAGAGGTCTGATGGCTAAGCCTATGAAAGCTGGTTCAGGCGGCGCAGAAATCATCGAAAACCCGATTCTTTCGAACTTCCAAGAGGGTCTGTCAGTGTTGGAGTACTTCATCTCCACTCACGGTGCCCGTAAGGGTTTGGCAGATACCGCTCTGAAGACCGCTGACGCTGGTTACTTGACCCGTCGTCTGGTTGACGTCGCTCACGATGTCATCATCACTACCAAGGACTGCGGTACCCTGCGTGGTTTGACCGTGTCACGTGGTGAAGAGCTCAAGGAAAAAGGCAAGCACTCACTGCTGTACGATCGCATCCTCGGTCGTGTGGCTTTGCACGATATCTTCAGCCCCGTCACTGGCGAGTTGATCGTTGCTGGCGGTGAGGAAATCAACGAAGAACTGGCAGAGGCCATCGATGAATCACCTATCGAGAGCGTCGAAATCCGTTCCGTGTTGACCTGCGAGGCCAAACATGGCGTGTGCGCTAACTGCTATGGTCGTAACCTGGCATCCGGCAAATTGGTTCAGAAAGGTGAGGCTGTGGGCGTCATCGCCGCTCAGTCCATCGGTGAGCCTGGTACCCAGCTGACTCTGCGTACCTTCCACCAAGGTGGTAAGGCATCGAAGGGTGTGGTGGTTAACAGCACCGAAGCCAAGTACGACGGTGTCCTTGAAATCGACGAGCTCCGCGCAGTTGACGCTGAACGCGATGGCCAGAAGTGCCAGATCGTGATCGGCCGTTCTGCTGAAATGAAACTTCACGACAAGAATACCAACGTTGTTCTGATGACCGTCAATATTCCTTACGGTGCCAAGCTGTATTACGGCAATGGTGCTGAGGTGAAGAAAGGCGACAAGATCTTCGAATGGGACCCCTACAACGCCACTATCGTTTCAGAATGTGCGGGTAAGGTTCGCTTCGTCAACGTTGTGGAAGGTGTTACCTACCACAGCGAGACCATCGCTGAGACCGGATTTAGCGAGCGCGTGATTATTGAAGGTAAGCGTGGTACCAAGAATCCTCAGATCGAGATCGTTAACAGCAACGACGAGGTTCTGGCTGTCTACGACCTTCCTGTGGATGCTCACGTGGTTGTTGAGGAGAAGGATGACATCAAGGCTGGTGACCAACTGGTTCGTATCCCGCGTAACGTCTCTGGCGGCGGCGATATCACCGGCGGTCTGCCGCGTGTCACCGAGCTGTTCGAAGCCCGTAATCCTTCCGATCCGGCTGTGGTGTCAGAAATCGACGGTACCGTTCACCTTGAGAAGAAGCTCAAGCGTGGTAACCGTGAGATTGTCATCACTTCAAAGACTGGTGATCAGAAACGCTATCTCGTGCCTACCTCCAAGCAGATTCTGGCTCAGGAGAACGACTATGTGAAGGCTGGTCAGCCGTTGTCTGACGGTGCCATCACTCCTGCCAGCATCCTTGCCATCATGGGCCCGATGAAAGTTCAGGAATACATCGTCAACGAGGTCCAGAGCGTGTACCGTTCACAAGGTGTGACCATCAACGACAAGCACTTTGAAGTCATCGTACGTCAAATGATGCGTAAGGTTGAGATCATGGAACCCGGTGACACCCGCTTCCTCGAAGGCGAGTTGGTGAGCAAGTTGGCCTTCCAAGAAGAGAATGACGAGATCTATGGCAAGATGGTTGTCACCGATCCAGGTGACTCCGAGACCCTCTCCGCAGGTCAGATCATCTCAGCCATGAAGCTCCGCGACGAGAACTCACTGCTGAAGCGTAAAGACCTCAAGCTGGTTGAGACCCGTCCCGCCGAGCCTGCTACGGCAAGCCAGATCCTGCAAGGTATCACCCGTGCCGCTCTGCAGACCGACAGCTTCATGTCAGCCGCATCATTCCAGGAAACCACTAAGGTTCTGACGAATGCCGCTATCAGTGCCAAGACTGACTATCTGCTTGGCATGAAGGAGAACGTCATCGTCGGCCATAAGATTCCTGCCGGTACCGGTCTTCGTGAGTATGACGACCTGATCGTCGCCTCACGTGAGGAATACGATGCACTGAAGGAAAAAGGCGCAGTCCTGGCCGATTAAACCTATTATCAATGATTTGTAGAGACGTGCCATGGCGCGTCTCTACTTTTTTAAAAAAACAATATCATGGAAGAAAAACCAAAAAATCAGATTAACATCGAATTGACCGACGAAGTGGCCGGTGGCATCTATTCCAATCTTGCCATCATCACTCACTCTCCAACTGAGTTTGTGCTCGATTTTGTGAGCATGATGCCTGGCACACCAAAGGCCAAGGTGAAGTCAAGAATCGTGATGACACCTCAACATGCCAAACGCCTCTACAAAGCATTGGCAGAGAATCTGAGTAAGTACGAATCAAATTTCGGTCCCATCAAAGAAGTGACAGGAGAGGTGATGCCTCCCTTCACCATGAGTCCGAAAGCGCAAGCTTAAAAAAAAGAACCCCGCTTAAGCGGGGTTCTTCGTTTAGATAAACTCAATGTTTTCTTCCGATGTGTATTTCTCACAATAGTGACACACTAGTCGGAGTTTGCCGTCAACGTATTTCACACGGAACTTGGTAGGAATATCGTGTTCCTTGTTGGTGACGCAGTTGGGGTTGAAGCATTTCACGATATGCTCGATTCTTTCAGGAATCTGCACCGTTTGCTTGCGAATCACCTCATATTCCTTGATTTCGATAATGGAGGCGGTAGGGGCTACCAAAGCGATCTTGTTCAGTTCTTCTGGCTCGAAGTATTTGTCGGAGATCTTCACGAAGCCCTTGGTCCCGTATTTCTTACTCTCCACGTTGGTGCCGAAATACACTGGGTTGTTCACTTTGTCCAAACCCAAGATCTTGACTACCTGGAACACTTTGTCGGCGGGGATATGGTCGATGACCGTGCCATTCTCAATGGCGGATACGATCAGTTCTTTTCTTTTTTCCATAACTTTTATCTTTTATCTCTTATCTTTTATCTTACTTTAATCCCAAAATCGCCGCAATCAATGCCTGGCGTGCGTAGACGCCGTTTTGGGCTTGCTGGAAGTAGTAAGCTTTCGGGTTGGCGTCCACATCCACGTGAATCTCGTTGACGCGTGGCAGTGGGTGCAACACGCGGCAGTTGGGCTTGGCGTTGGCCAGCATGGCGTTGCGGAGCACATAGGAGTTCTTCACCTTCTCGTATTCCAACGGGTCGGGGAAGCGTTCGCGCTGTACGCGGGTCATGTAGATGATATCGGAGTGGGGGATGACTTCCTCCAGTTCGGTGAACTGTTCGTATTCCAAATGAGCGTCCTTGATGTGCTGTTTCACTGTTCTTGGCAGCTTCAGTTCTACGGGCGACACCAAGTTGAACTTAGCGTTGAAGTGGCTCATGGCTTCCACAAGGCTGTGGACGGTGCGGCCGTATTTCAGGTCGCCGACCAGCGTGATCTCAAGATTTTCAAGTGTACCTTGGGTTTTGCGAATGCTGTATAAGTCGAGCATGCACTGGGTAGGGTGCTGGTTTGAACCGTCCCCGGCGTTGATGATTGGCACTTTTGACACTTCAGAGGCAAGGCGTGCGGAACCGTCGATGGGGTTACGCATCACGATGAGGTCGGCATAACTGGCTACCATGGTGATGGTGTCGGCCAACGACTCACCTTTCTGGACACTGGTGCCCGAAGTGCTGCTGAAGCCGATGACGTTACCGCCCAAAAGCTGGATGGCAGTCTCGAAACTCAGACGCGTACGGGTTGAAGGCTCGAAAAACAATGAGGCGATGATACGCCCGTTGAGCAAGTTCTGGTGAGGATTCTTCTCGAAGTCCTCCGCGATGTCAAGCACATGACAGATCTCCTCGGGAGTGTAATCGCTGATGGAGATCAAGCTGCGGTTTTTCAGTGAGATGGACATGGATGAACGTGTTTAGATTGTCACTTGCAAAGATATACTTTAAAAATAATATCCAAACGAAAAATATGCACTAAAAATATTTTTGTCAAGATTGGTCCATTGGCCCGTTATGGAGATGGGGCCTAAGATACTCTTATAGGAATACTTTAGCCCGGCTCCATGGGTGAAATATAGTTTTTTCTTATCATAGTTCTCACCAAGGTTCCCACCATAGGTGTTTAATTCCATCAGGGTATTGTACATCGCGGTGAGATAGTGCTTGCCATAGATGTTGATACGAACATCACAGCGAGCGATAGCGCTATGATCGAAAATAGATCTCACTTGTGTGTGGCCGATGAATGGCAGCTGTGTATCGAAATGCCGTCCATCAATCTCACCTCCGGCATGACTCCATATATTGAAGCTCATAGTGGAACCAAATAGGCTTCTTCCGTAAAGCTGAGGGATAATGGTGATTCTGCTATCGCGTGGTGTGAGATAAGCTTTGAAACTATAGTTGATGTCAACCGGCAGTTGACGAGGGTTGTCTTTTTCGAAATAAATATGACTTGAAAGGGTGGCATGGATACCATGAGTGGCGAAATAGGCGTCGTTGAGGTTGTCATACTTAAGATTGATGAATGGCATAATTTGTCTGTTAGCCATGAAAAATATAGAGTCGATGCCGTCTCCTTCCATGGATGTCTTGTCGTATCCTGTGCTCACGAGAGAGGCGCCGATAGTAGTGTTGAAATTGAGCAGGTGGAATTCTGAGATATATCCGCTGATCTTATGTTGAAAGGCGTGAAGGTTGGTTTTGTTGTTGTCATTCATGAGGAACTGGAAATACTCGTCCCTATAGTCATAAGCTAAACTAAAATTAGCCAATGAAGCACGTGAATAAGTATAGGTCAAATTGAATCTCGAGTTATAGCTGAGCTTGATGCTGGTGGAGAGTTTTGAGCCGCCGAAACGTTTTTCATTCAATCCGAAGTGGAACAAGATGGCTGCACCCTCGTCAGTGTCGTAACGCAGTCCTAAGCCGACAAGATGAGGATGGGGGGGGGTCATGTTGATGCTTAACGCATATTCGTCCGCAAGTTTTTCGTCGCTATGTAGGGAATCAAGCTCTGTAACATTGTAGGTGATTTCATCGAAACATCCAGTGCCACGAAAGAGGTTCAAGGCATTTTCGATGTCATCCTTTGAATAAGACGTTCCAGGTGTCAAACCGCTCTTGCGGATGAGCCAACTGTTTTGTTGTTCAGTCACTCCGTTGATGTCGACACGGCTAATCATCACTGAATTTTCCATCAGGTTAAGTGATTTTGGTGCTTGGAGTTTCTTTTGAACGGGACCGCCGGCAGCCTTTTCAAGCCTTTGTTTGATGGCTTCCAGCTGATCGTGGTATTCAGCGGCTTTTTCATATCCTCTACCTACGAGTGTTTCGATGGCGTCGGGAGTGAAACTGAGCATTCCGAAACCGCTGACATCAGGCACAATCCGAATATCGCACATCTCACGGTTTTCCTTGCGCTTGCCGTTGGTGCTGTTGGTCACCAATTGGCCAAGTAACTGAGGCAATGATTGGATGTCTTTACGGGTGAGTTTTTTGTCTTTGGTGATTTCGATACCAATGATGATGTCGGCTCCCATATCACGGAGTACATCGGCCGGAAAATTGTTTACCAAACCGCCGTCAACAAGCACCATGTCACCAATTTCCACGGGGGAAAACACCCCTGGGATGGCCATACTGGCGCGCATAGCGGTTGGTACGCTGCCGCTTCGGAGCACCACTTCCTCGCCAGTGACGACGTTGGTAGCTACACAAGCAAAAGGAATGGGCATGTCGTTGAAGTCCATATCCTCTTGATATCCCACACACAAATCGTTGAACAGGTTGACCAATGAACTGTTGTTGACGTATGCACTTGGCAGTTGGCTGATAAAGGAGGATTTGGAATCTTTACTGACAAGGTTTTCAAGGCTAAACGGCACATTGACCAAAAGGGTGCTGTTTCGCTGCCTTACATCTTCCGACATCATAGGACGGTTGATGCTGTTGCCAATGTATACTGACCAATCCAATTGTGAGATAAGTTTTGTAAGCTCATCAGGTGAGTAGCCCATGGCATAAAGGCCGCCAATGATGGATCCCATGCTGGTTCCTGCCACATAGTCTACTGGGATGCCCATCTCTTCAATGTATTTCAATGCTCCGATGTGCGATGCACCCTTGGCACCGCCACCACCTAAAACTATACCGACTTTAGGCCGGTGAACTTGTTCGTTTTTTTTCTGGGCTGGCATTGCGATAGTCGCCAGAAGTAAAAGGGCTATCAGTACAATTCTTTTCATAGTTGATGCTATTATTTATTTGTTACAAAAGTATGAATAAAAACCCTAAATTGACAACTAATCCGCTTTTTTCTTATTTTTGTGGCATGATTAAAAAAGAAGAGAATATGTTAGAAGAAATCCTTAAACAGCTATTTATCAAATCGTTTCAAACCCTTTATGGACAAGAACCTCCTGCGCAACAAGTAAATTTCCAGAAGACAAGGCCTGAATTTGAAGGTGACCTTACCGTAGTGGTGTTCCCCTTCGGGAAATTGGCAGGACGTAACCCCGAACAATTGGCCAATGAGATGGGCGCAGAAATGATGAAGGAATCTTCGATGATTGCCAAGTTCAACGTCGTGAAAGGATTTCTGAATATCTTGATTTCCGATAGCTTCTGGATAGACTTCTTCCGTGAGAACCATCTGAAAGAAAACTATGGCCGCAAGGAAGTCTCAGGCAAACCCGTTGTGGTGGAGTATTCCTCACCGAATACCAATAAGCCTTTGCATTTGGGCCATATCCGCAATAATCTCCTTGGATGGAGCGTCTCCGAAATCCTGAAAGCCAATGGCAAGAACGTGGTGCGCGTCAATCTGGTCAACGACCGTGGCATCCACATCTGTAAGAGCATGCTGGCTTGGAAGAAATGGGGTAATGGTTGCACACCTGAATCCACTGGCAAGAAAGGTGATCACTTGATTGGTGACTTCTACGTGCTATTTGATAAGAAGTTTAAGGAAGAACTGAAGACCTTGCTGCCTGCTGATTACGACACTTTGGATGAAAAGGCCCAAGAAGAAGCTAAAGCTAAGGCCGAAGCCCAATCCACCTTGATGCAGGAAGCCCGTGAGATGCTGCGCAAGTGGGAAGCCAACGACCCTGAAGTGCGCCAACTTTGGGAGATGATGAACCAATGGGTGTATGATGGCTTCGATGTCACTTACAAACGTCTGGGTGTATCCTTTGAAAAGATCTATTATGAATCACAGACCTATTTGCTGGGTAAGGCATTGGTGCAAGAAGGACTCGAAAAAGGCGTGCTCTATCGCCGTGACGACAACTCAGTTTGGTGTGACCTCCGTGATGAGGGTTTGGATGAGAAACTGCTGCTCCGTCGCGATGGCACCTCTGTTTATATGACTCAGGATCTGGGCACCGCCCAACTTCGTGTGGAGGAATACGATCCCGAAAAACTCATCTACGTAGTGGGTAATGAACAAATCTATCACTTCGACGTGTTGAAGCGTGTGTTGGTACGTTTGGGTCGCGAATGGGGCAAGGATATCGAGCATCTTTCCTACGGTATGGTGGAACTGCCCAATGGCAAGATGAAGTCTCGTGAAGGCACAGTGGTGGATGCTGACGATCTCATGGATGAGATGGTTGCTACGGCTAAAGGCGTTTCGGAAGAACTCGGCAAGGCAAAGGATCTTTCTCCAGAGGATGCCAATAAGCTTTATCACACCATCGGTTTGGGTGCCTTGAAGTACTTTATCTTAAAGGTGGATCCCAAGAAGACCATGCTCTTCAATCCTGCTGAATCCATTGATTTCAACGGCAACACTGGACCGTTTGTGCAATACACCCACGCCCGTATCTGCTCGGTGCTCCGCAAGGCTGCCGAACAGGGAATTAAACTTGAGGATGAGGTGAAGATCACAGACCTCCAACCCAAGGAAAAGGAAATCATTGTAATGATGTATGGCTGGCCGATGATGCTCAACCAAGCTGCCGAAGGCCGTAGCCCTGCGATGATCGCCAACTTTATCTTTGATCTCGCCAAGGAGTTCAACCAATTCTATCAGGAGTGCAGCATCTTGAAGGAGGAAGATGCCAACCGCCGTATGTTCCGCCTGCAGATCTGCGCCATGGTGGCAGCGCTGTTGCGTAATGCCTCGGAACTCCTCGGCATCGGCATGCCGGAACGGATGTGATTGAACGAAAATCAGGTATTTATACCTAATATTATTCATATTGCTTTTCCTATTTTTGTTCCGTTTTTTTAAAGCGTGACTGATATGAAACGTTTGGTTCCATTGCTAATGGCCCTTGTCTTTCTCCCCTTGTTGTCAATGGGTGATCCTGTGGGCTCGGATGACTTTTTCGATACGCAGTACACGATCTTTGAGCGTGAACAGGGCCAGAGGGCCTTTGTAGCCGCCCAAACCATCATGGACTCCATTGGCGCTCCAGTGGATTTCGATGCGGATACGGACAAAGAGGTCGTCAAAACCCAGCTGTTGAAGATGATGATTCAGTATTTTTTCGGGATAGACGAGTATGAGCAGCAGGTGCATTACATGCAGATTGCCGAGCCGTTTTTTCGCGAGACGGACAATCTGATGGATCTGGCCGGGTGCTACAATATCATGGGTATCTCGTGCCAGCGCATGGGGCAGTTCAACGAGGCCATCCATTATTATAACAAGTGCAGCGATCTGTTGGATGAGATAGGAAGTCCGGTAGCCTTGACCAACAAGCGCTATGAGATCAACAACGTGGCCAACATCTATACGATGATGGAGGAATGCGACATGGCGGAGGAAATGTATCTCAAGTGTATCGAGATGTTAGGGGAGGTGGGGACCGATCCGAGGAACAATCTCGATTTGGCCGCCTATTATATGAACTTGGCTGAAGTGTATATGATCCGGATTTCCAAGATGGCCGAAGACGACCCAGAGAGGGCCTCGTTGGTGAGGACTGCGGTGGACTATGCGGAACAGAGTCTCGACCTGTCGCGCCTTTATGGTGATCGGCCCGAGAAGATGGCCAACAGGTTCATCACGGTCTCTAAAACCCATTTCGAGGAGGGAAGAGTCCGGGAAGCCATGGCGGAGTTGGATTCGGCCATGGTCATCATTGAAGATCAGGATTTGGTTTTCCTGAAGACAGGGGCCTCTATTCTTCAAGGCGACTTTGCCTATCGGACGGGGCGCCTTGACGATGCTGAAAGATACTACGTCCAAGCTGCGGAGATGGCTGAGGAGTTCGAACTCGACGAGTTTTGCGTGGAGAGCCTGAATGGAGCCTACTTGGCTTCCAAGAAAAACCATCCCGAAAGGTCCGTCGAGTATCTTGAGCGATGCAACGCTTGGAGGGATACCATCTACAACCAAGAACAACAGGCGCTGATTCGTGATTATCAGGTGAAGTACCAAACGGCTGAGAAGGAGCGTGAGATTGCGGAACAACAGGCCCAAAACGAGAAGAGTCGGCACCGGATGGTCTTGCTTGTCGTGGTGGTGGTGTTTCTTGTCATCTTGGCCGCCCTGCTGCTTCACTTGGCGTTCAAGCGCAGAAAGCAGAACGAATTGTTGAAACGTCGGCACCAGATCAAGGACCACTTGTTCTCTGTGGTTTCGCATGACATTAAGGCACCGGTGGAAACGCAGGCCCAGCTATTGGAATTGATGTGCGGGCATGTGGACACCTTGCCTCCTGCCGAGCTTAAGGAAGGATTGGAGGGGATGAAAAAATCGGCCATCGATTTGAAAGAGAAGCTGTTGAACCTGATTTATTGGGTGAAAGGCGAGTTAGGCGACAATGAGAGCCATCCCACGGCATTCAATTTAAATGCCTTGACGCAAAGTGTTATTGACGAAATGTCGTCACAGGCCGCGTTGAAGTCCCTCTCGGTGGTCAACGAGATGCCTTTGGCATGGGAAGCCTTCGATGACGCCAATATCGTTCGGATGGTGTTGCAGAACCTGCTTTCGAATGCCGTGAAGTTCTCCAAGACGGGAGGAACGATCCGTATGGGCGCCAAAGAGGAGGGTGGACGTTATCGCCTCTTTGTAGCGGATCAAGGCAACGGCATCAGCAAGGAAAAACTGGCAATGCTTCTTCAGGAGATGACGGTGCCAGGATCTGGCACAAGCGGTGAGAAAGGTACGGGAATCGGTCTCTTCGTGAGCCGTCAGCTGATGGATAGGATAGGAGGGGAGATTGACATAGAAAGCGAGGAAAACCAAGGAACTACAGTTAGTATTACGGTGAATAAGGCATAGGTTATGGAAAGCAGTCAAAAGATTAGAGTATTAATCGTTGAGGACCATCCAATGTACCGAGTTGGCCTACGGATGGGGTTGCGCTATTCCGATTCCAATTGCGAGGTGGCGGCCGAAGTGGAGGACGTGCATCAGGCGGTGACCTACCTGCAGGACCATGGAAAGGACGTTGACTTGATCCTGTTGGACTATTATCTGCCCGACGGATCGGCATTGGACGTGATCAGCGTGGCCAAGTCTGTCTCGCCGGAGGTCAAGGTGTTGCTGATCACGGGCTATGTGCTGGATAACGCCGTGATGAGCCAGATGGAGATGGTCATTGACGGGTATATCAGCAAGACGGTGAAACCCGAGGAGTTGAGAGTGTGCATCGATTCGCTTTTCAAGAACCGTGACTTCAGAAAAAACGAAGGGAATACCGTGAGCCTTACGCCTCGCGAGATCGAAATCATCCGTTTGTGCGCCGAAGGAAAGTCAGCCCAGGAGATCGCCGAGGCGCTCAACCTCAGCAAACGCACCATTGAAGGCCACAAGGTAAGGATTTTCAGCAAGCTGAGTTGCAAGTCCACCTTGGATTTGGTGAATTACGCCTATCGCAACGGTTTGGTCGTTTGATCCTCATTTGTTTATTGCTGTTTCATAAGTTTCATTTTTTTCAGGTGTAAACACCTAAAACCCTTTCATTGCCCTATATTATTTTTGTTTTTGATAATATAGACATGAAAGATATGAAGCGTTTCTACCAACCTCTGATAGTCTTGTTGTTTGTGTTTGGCGTGATGGCAAACGCTGTCGGACAGACACCCGATGTATGGGGATCGCCCCGTGTGGTCAATAGCTTTCCTTATTCGGAATCGTTCACGGCGAGTTCCAACCTGCATAACGACTATCAACTTCCCGGCAATGCCCCCGATGGCAACGACGCCGTCTTCAAGCTGACGTTCAGCAACGATGTGGAGTTCTCCGCATCCATCGTCGGTGAGAATGAAAAAATGGGTGTCTATCGCGAAGACTTCGGCGGGTTGGGAGGGCCTACTCCTAACAATTCGATTACTCCTGCCTTGAGAGCGTACGCTTGTGATTTCGAGAATGGTGATTTGGGAGCGCTCGAATGGGTAAACGATGCCACCTATCCATGGATTATCACCAATGAGGATGCTTTCGAGGGCACCTACTCCATGAAGTCGGGCAATACCGACCAACACGGCAAGACAAGCACCATTCAGTTCACTTTTGATCTTCCTGAAGATGGCAAAATCCATTTCAGGATGAAAATCTCTTCGGAAGGTTGTTGTGACAAGGGTTGGTTCTATATTGATGATGTTGAGCAACTGGGCGGTTTCGCTGGAGTAAGTGACTGGGATGAACGCACCTACGACCTGACCCAGGGTACACATACTTTCAAATGGAGTTATTCTAAGGACGGCTCGGTAAGCTCTGGCACCGACTGCTTCTATGTGGATGACATCAGTTTCCTGAAAACGAATGGCACGCCTATGGGTGGTTCGGGGGCCCAACTTGATAGGGTGATGCTGCAACAAGGCACCTATTACGTGGTGGCTTCCTCCACAAGCGAGGAGTTCACCGTGAATCTCGACGCCAATAGCGTTCCGGCACCAGAAACAGTGTCCGGCCTCGGTCCCGACAACGGCCATGTGCTTTATGTCCCTCAGACCACTCAGGAACTGACTTGGACGTTGGGCCGCTATACAACGGAGTACCAACTGCTGGTGGGTGAGACCAATCCTCCCACCGATGTGGCTGTGGCATGGACTATCGACTTGGCCGAGAGTTACACGCTGACGCTTCAAAACCATAAAACCTATTATTGGCAAGTCAACGAACGGAACTCCAGCGGTACTACGGCAGGCCCTGTCAGCGCTTTGACCACCAGCATGCTGTTCCCCAATGCAGACAACGTATTCTTTGTCACTCCCACCGGCAGCGGCACCAAGGAAGGAAACTCGTGGGCGAACGCCTCCGACAATCTTCAACAGGTGCTCTATGTGGCCAACCTCCTGACGGTGAAGCCGACCGTGTGGGTGGCTGAGGGTACCTATGTGGGCGACAGCATTGCAGAACACGATGCCTTCACCATGATGGCCGGTGTGAATGTGTATGGTGGTTTCGCCGGGACGGAGACGACACTGTCGCAACGTGATCCCGCCAATCACCCCACCATCCTCGACGGACAGCAGGTGCAACGCGTGTTGGGACAGACTGAGGCCTTCGCCGATGCCTTGGCGGCGGTGTGGGACGGCTTCATCCTTGAGAAGGGTTGTTTGTCCACAGGCCCCTTTGGTGCTGGCGCCGCGCTTCTCGGCAACGGAACCCTTCGCAACGGCATCGTTCGCAACAACCATGTCCTCTACGGCAATCGGGAGGTTGGCGGCGGTGGCATTTATTTGAATGGAGGTACTGCTGACCATTGCGAGATATGCCAGAACGACGCCAACAATACCTACTCAAGCAACTATAATCACGAGTACCAAGCCCAGGGCGGCGGTGTCTATATGACATTGGGAAGCTTGTTGGATTGCCATATCCATAACAATACCGTGATCTCGGTTGTGGAGAACCATGGCGGCGGACTCCGTGTCGATGGCAGTGACTTTTGCATTATCAATAACTGTGTTGTGGAAAACAACAGTGCCTTCGGGGCTGGTGGTGTCTATTCCCGGCGGGCGCGCTTCACCAACTGCATTATCGCCAACAATACCTCCACCAAGGATTATACTGTCAGTGGTGTCAATATGAATGTGGGCGGTTTTTATGACCAATATGATACCTATCTCACCAACTGCGCCATCGTGAACAACACCACGGTCTGTGGCGTGGGCGGTCTCTATAGTGGTATACTCCAAAACTGTGTGGTGTGGGGGAACCGTTGTGGCTCGGCCATCAGCAACATCGACGGCTATTACTATCTTTCTGTGCAATATAGTGCTGTTGAAGGCGGCTATACGGGTACAGGCAATGTTTCCATTGCTTCCGAAAACACCGGTGATCTGACTTCGCCTTGCTTCACCAATCCTTCCTCGGGCGACTGGACCTTGCAGGAGTGCTCCTTTTTGATTGGCCGTGGTAATAATGATGCCAATGATTTGCCGGCCCTTGACATGGCAGGCAACACCCGCGTCCAACAGGGAACGGTTGACATCGGTCCTTACGAGACCCCCTACAACGTCACTTTCAATGTCCAACCCGATGCGAACCATATCGTTTATGTGGCCATGGAATCCTCGGGAACGGGCGATGGCTCCTCATGGGAAAACGCCTGCGACAACCTAAGTCTGGTGTTGGAATTGGTGCCGACCACGGATCCTCCCATTTCGATTTGGGTGCAGGAAGGTGTGTATGTCGGCAACGGCATTGTCAACACAACAGCGTTCAAAATGGCCGAAGGAGTGAACGTTTACGGTGGTTTCGCCGGTACGGAAACTTCCCTTGACCAGCGTCCCGAGGGACATTACTCCACCCTTGACGGCCAAAATGTCCAGCGGGTGTTGGGCCAACAGAAAAACTTCACGGCTTCCACCTCGTCCACTTGGGACGGGTTCATCATCGAAAAAGGAAGGCTGACGACCGACAATGGCGCCGGTGCTTATCTGCGGGAAAACGGAACGCTGAGGAATTGCATCATCCGCCATGATACGGTCATGGCCGTCAGCTCCATCAATCAAATCAAGGGCGGTGGCGTCTATATGACGGGTGGACGGCTGGAAAACTGCGAGATTCATGGTAATATGATTTCGGGCCACGGGTGGGTTTACGGTGGCGGCGTATGTGTGGATGCTTGGGAACCCGGAGCCAATATCGTCAATTGCCATATCCATGATAATATAGCGGAGAACCCCTCATCACCCAATTCAAGCATGGTTCATGGAGGCGGTCTTCACGCTTATCGAGCAGTGGTGACCGGTAGCGTCATCAGCAACAACAAAGCAGTGGAAGGCGGTGGCGTCTATGCCTACGGCTACTTGCGGATGACCAATAGTATCATCGCCAACAACACCTCGGTCAGCCATGGTGCCGGTTTGTATCATGGAAACAACTGCACGGCCATCCTCAACTGCGATATCGTCAACAACCAGATCGTTCCCGCCGAGGAGAATCGGCAAGGGGCAGGCATTTATTTGGGCACGAGTAACTTCACGATGACCAATAGCATCGTTTGGGGTAACATGGTGGGTGACAGTACTTACAACCAATGCCGTTTCGGGGACTATTCCCCAGGGGTTACCTTCTGTGCCATCCAGGATGGTTATGACGGTACGGGCAACATCGTCCTCGATGCCGAGAACAATGGCTCGTTGAGTCCCTTCTTCACCAACCCCACCCAGGGAGCGGGAATGGCTTACCACGGCGGCGACTGGACGCTCATGGAAGAGTCGTTCTGTATCAACCAAGGCACCTCTGCCGGACTCGTGACGGGTGACTGGTGCTCCGACTTGGACATGCCCGAGATCGATATGGCAGGAAACGACCGTGTGCGGATGGGGGCTGTCGATATCGGCGCATACGAGTCGCCTTACAACGCCGTCATCATCACTCCCGATGAGCATGGCATCGTCTATGTGACCCCTGCGGGTGCGGGTGCCAAAGACGGCTCCTCATGGGCCAACGCCTCCGACAATTTGCAGCTAGCCGTGAACCGCGCCGGTGCTGCTGGAGCCGGCACCAAGGTCTGGGTGGCCCAAGGCACCTATCAGAACCATACCCCGGACAGTCAAAACACCTTCACCATGCCGCAGGGTATTCATGTGTATGGCGGCTTCGTCGGCAATGAGGCCTACGACTACGACCTTGGCCAGCGCGATCTGGTGAACCATGCCTCCATTCTCGACGGACAGGGCACGCAACGGGTGCTCTTCCAACGCGTCAACTACACCGAGACGACTGCCGCTGTCTGGGACGGCTTCAGCTTGACCAACGGCGGAGGTGGCACCATGGGTGTCGCTGCCTACTTGCGTTCCTTCGGCGAATTGCGCAACTGCCGTGTCCATGGGAATACCGCTACGGGCAACGGGAATACTGTGGTGTATGCTGAGGGCGATTATTATGGAAATGCCAAACTGACCAATTGCCTTCTTTACGACAACCAAGGCCAATACATTGTTTATGCCAAAGGCAAGACCGTTTTCCTCCACTGCGGCATCTATGGCAACACCGCCTTGAATGATGGATCGGTGGTGTATATTCGGGCGAATTACAGCGGTGTTATTTACAACAACGTATTGCAAAACTCCGTGTTATGGGGAAATAACGGTAACAGATTCAATAGCTATGATGAAATAGATATCACTTATTGCGCTGTTGAAGGTGGCGTTCCCGGCATAGGAAACATCAACCTCTCCACCTTGAACACGGGTGATCCGATGTCGCCCAACTTTGTCAATCCAGCGGCTGGCGACTGGACCCTTCAATCCAACTCGATCCTAATAAATAAAGGTGTCCTCCTGGAAAACCATCCTACCATGGACCTGGCAGGCAACACACGTGTCCAGCAGGGACAACCCGATCTGGGTCCCTTCGAGTCGGCCCATGCCACTTTCTACGACGTTGTTCCCAACAACGGCATCGTTTATGTCAGTGTGGACGGTACGGGCAACGGTTCCTCATGGGCTGAACCTTGCGGCGACCTGCAGTTTGCCATCAATAGGGCGGCGGGCATGAACCCCCAACCTGAAGTATGGGTCAAGGAAGGGGTTTATCACACTTTGTTGCTCAATCCCTCCAGTGCCTTCTTCATCGTTCCCGGTGTGAACGTCTATGGCGGTTTCGCGGGTACCGAGACCAACTTTGCGGATCGCCAACTTGGGGCGCACCAGACCATTCTCGATGGTGACAACGGCCATCGGGTGCTCGGCCAAAACAACGAATTCACCGACGCCCAAGCGGTGGTGTGGGACGGCTTCGTGCTGCGCAACGGCAATGCGGAAAGAGGCGCTGGCGCCTACATCATGCACAATGGCACGTTGCGCAACTGCGTTGTTAAGAACAACAGCATCCAAACCGGAGGATATGGCGCCGTTTATGCGGACCACTCTCTTGTCATCAACTGTGAGGTCTCCAATAACCAAGGCGGTTATCTCGCTGGCGTCCATGGCTATTATTCCGACGTCATCAATACCACCATCGTCAATAACACCAGTTCTGAATATGGTGGTCTCTGGCTGCAAGGCGGCACCTTTGCCAACCTGATTGTCTGGGGCAATGGCACCCGACAATACATCAGCCAAGGCGCATCCTTCACCCACAGCGCCATCCAGGCGGAGAGCGTTACCGGCGACAACATCGCATTGAATGCCGAGAACGACGGTACCGGTGAGGGCAACTATGTGCGTTTCCTCGCTCCCGAACTGGGAATCTATCAGCTGAAAGACAACTCATCGGTGATCGGAATGGGTGATGCCAACGTGGAAGGCCTTCCCGACAAGGACCTGGCGGGTCGCGACCGTATCATGGACGGCACCCTTGAGCCGGGCGCCTACGAACAATACTGCACCGAATATGAATACATCACCGTCAATGCCGGCAGCAGCTACGACTTCTTCGGCACGCAGCTCACCGAACCTGGGACCTACCTGCATCAATACAGTTTCAGTCCGACTTGCGACAGCCTGATCGTCGCCGAAGTGGTCATGACCTCCAACCGTTGGTACGTCACCACCACCGGCGCAGGCAACAAGAGCGGCAGCTCCTGGGCCAACGCTTCCGACGACCTGAACGCCATCTTGGCCATGGCGGGACAGACCCTTGGTTTTGAGGACCGTCAAGTGTGGGTGGCGGAAGGCACCTACACGGGTTTCACGGATTACTGGTCGCCGAACAGCTTCTATACCATCAGCGGCGTGAAGGTCTATGGCGGCTTTGCCGGAAACGAGACGGAACTCTCCGAACGCAACCTTGAAGCCCATCCCACCATCTTGATGGGTGAGAGCAGGAAGATGCTGTTGGCGCCTTCCACGGATTTCCCGTGTAGCACCCAGCATCCCGGCCTTTTCGACGGCTTTATCCTCCAAGGCGGCTATGAGATCTCGGTGGAGGCCCACATGACGCTTCAGCATTGTCATACGGCGATTCCCACAACAGCCAACGGCACGCTGAAACAATGTGAATTCACCGGCTTCAGCAACGAGGGTAGCACGATCATGATCCGCCTCAACGACGGTGCGGTCATGGATTCCTGCACCGTCCACCATAACGTCTGCCGCTATGCCTTGGTGCGTGCCGAAAACGCCGTTCTCAGCAACTCGATTATCTACAACAACACCTGTAGCCGCAACGATGTGGGAGGAGAGGACGATAGGTTGTACGGTGCCATCCTCAACGCCATCGACAACGTGACCATCGATCACTGCGACTTCCTGAACAACCGTCTGGAATACACGAGCTACATCTCGTATTCGATGTACGTCAACATGGAAGACGAGGCTGACCAAACAATCCGCCAGCCCAAGCATACCATCATCGCCATGCGCCACTCCTCGATGTCGAACAGCATCGTATGGGGTAACGAGCAGGGACTCTACCATCGGCATTTCATTGCCAAGGATGCCGCCTCCACCATCGACTACTGTGCCATCGAGAACGGCCTCTACAATGGCGTCGGCAACATCCGCGTGAGTTCCGATAACGAAGGGAACCTGTTCTCCTTGGCCTTCAATGCGCCGATCCTTGGCGTGGGCCATCTGTCCAACCGCGACGATGTGGACTGGAGTCTGAAGAGCACTTCCATCGGTCTGAAGCAGGGTTCCAACGGCTCCGACATCGGTGCCATCGGCTCCGCCGCTCCCGCAACCTGCAGCCTTGTGCCTTCGGCGGATAACGTCATCTTTGTGGACGCCCAAGGTACGGGCAACGGCTCTTCATGGAGCAATGCCACACCTTATTTGCAATATGCCGTGGCCCGAGCCAACACCTTCACTCCAGCGGCCCAGGTCTGGGTGAAAGAGGGCGTTTATTCCATCATGATGGATACCACCTCCGTCATGAGTGCCTTCAACTTGGTGGAGAACGTCAGCGTCTATGGCGGCTTCGCCGGAACGGAAACCGCCCTTTCCGATCGTGACTGGGAGAACCACCCGACTTATCTGGATGGTCGGAACACGAGGCGCGTACTGTACCAGAACGAACCCATTGATGCGGCTACCCCAGCCGTTTGGGACGGCTTCGTCATTCGTAACGGCTACCTCGATGAGAGTGGTTTCTACGATTACGACCTGGCCCTCATGGTGCATCCTTATGGCTATTATACCCGGGATCACCAACTCCAGTTGCACGGCGCGGGTGCCGTCCTGATGCAGAACGGCATGCTGCGAAACACCAGGTTGGAGCACAACCGTATCCAATTCTCTTCCAATGGCGGAGAGTTTGCCGAAATGGTGAAGGGCATGATGCTGAGCATGTCGGGCGGACAGTTGAATCATGTTGTCATCTCAAATGACACTACGGTTTATTATAACTCTTATAACGGCATGGTGAACACCTACCTCTTTGCGGTGGGTGCACAGATCGACAGCTCCGAGTTCAGTCACAATATCGGCAAAATCGCCCTGCACAGCTGCAACGTCAACGCCACGCGATTTGAAAACAACCAGGTGCAGCTCACCGTACCTGAGGTGGATCCATTGGAGGAGGCACAGCTCTATGTGGATGCCTCCACCTTGCGTCATTGCTTCTTCCGCTTCAACAATGCAGTGTCCGTCAACCGTTATTTCACCAACACACAGAACGCCAATACCTTCGCCAACTGCCAGTTTGACCACAACAACGCATCGGTCGTGGTGAGGCATAGCAAAGACTACAACGACACTTTCATCAACTGCAATATCTGCAACAACAGGTCGTCCAATCCCGACGCCTATCCCATCAGTGGGGGTATCTTCCACAATACGGTGGTTTGGGGCAACCGCAACCATCTGAATATTCCCATCCATTTCGCCAATGCCGACCAGAGCACTTTCAACCACACCGCTGTCGAGTTGGGCGTGAATGGTTGTGACGATGTCATCCGGTTGGCCTCGAACAACGAGGGTACCAGCCAAGCCTATGTGTATCCTCGTTTCATGGCGCCTGATGCGGGCGACTACGAACTGATCGGCACATCGGGGCTGGTCGATGCCGGTGACGGGAGCGTGATCGACTATCCCCTTGACATCATTGGCAATCCCCGTGTCAACGACGGAACGGTGGACATCGGCGTGTATGAGTACAAGTGCATCCGTTACCGTGAGTACAATGTCTTTGCCACTACCAACACCTATCCGTTCTATGGGGAGTGGCTCACCGAGTCGGGACAATACGTCCATCGTTGGCATCTCGACAACCTTGATTGCGACAGCGTGGTGGTCATGAACCTCACCTTCAAGCACATCGTCTATGTCAAGGAAAACGGTGGCGGTCAACGCAACGGCACTTCTTGGGAGAATGCCTACGGCGACCTGAGCCTTGCCTTGCAGGCAGCGGGACAAAACCCCATGGACAAGACCCAAATCTGGGTGGCCGAGGGCGTCTATCGCGGCGACGGCACCTCGGTGAACGCCTTCGAGTTGTATCCCAATGTGGAATTGTACGGCGGCCTGACGGGGACGGAGTTGGCCGACTACGACCTGAGCCAGCGCGATATCGAACATCATGTCACCATCCTCGACGGTGACTATATCCAACGGGTCTTGTATATGGTGGACGACGCCACCGAGGAAACCGCCTGCGTCATCGACGGCTTTACCATCAAGAACGGCTATTCGCGCCAGGATGTGAATTCGGGTACGGCCTTGTATCTGAAGCGCTATTGCCACGTGCGCAATTGTATCATCACCGAGAACTATACCTGGAATGGGGCGTCGGCCGTCGAGATGCATACCGACGACATCGTGGCCTGCGACCAGAAGGTGATCTTCAACACCTTTGAGAACTGCCAGATCACCAACAACCAAGGTGACTATGCGGTGTTCTCCGATCACACCTCCTTCACCCATTGCCAGATTTCCAACAATCAGGGCAGAGGCTTCTATGTGGTGACCTATACGCAACTCAACCACTGCGATATCGAGACCAACGAAGGCCGTGGTATCGCATTGAGAGGAGCCTTTTATAAATACATGGATCCCATCTTGGGCATCGAGAAGCGCTCGCACGACTATCTCGACATGGACGGATGTCTGCTCAAGAAGAACAAGAAGGGCGGTATCCTCTTCATTAATGAGGACTGCGAGGAAGGTCACAGCGAGACGAATATTGTGAACTGTGTTTTCGATAGCAACACTACCGCCAAAAGCGGGAACGACACCCGTGGCGGTGCCATCTGCGGCGACAACCACGACATCTTCATCATCAACTCCACGTTCTTGAAAAACACCGCCAAAGACGACGGCGGTGCCCTGTACGGCGTGAGCTACCATATTGTCAACTCCATCCTTTCGGGCAACAAGGCAGGCGGACAGCCGAATCAACTCTCCAGCCATTACTATCAGAACGTATTCTGCATCCTTGGTGAAATTGAACATGTTCACATGGAGACCTGCGACATCACCTATTCCGCCATCGAAGGGGGCTATCCCGGCGAGGGGAATATCGCGGTCAACAATACCGATCTCCTGTTGGGCCTGAACAACGGCTACCTTCCCCATGCGGGGTCGGTGTGCATCAATAACGGCACCACAGAGGGCTTCGTTGTGCCCGAGTACGATAGGGCAGGGGTCTCCCGTGTACGCCAAGGCCGCATCGACATCGGTGCCTATGAGAGTAACTTGACCGGTACCACCTTGATCCAGCCAAGTGCCAACCATGTCATCTATGTGAGCAAGGACGGCACAGGCAATGGCTCCTCTTGGGAGCAGGCCACTTCGCACTTCCAGATGGCCATGAACTTCGCGCTTTGCTACGACCCGATCCCTCAGGTTTGGGTGAAAGGCGGGGTGTACGACCAGCTTGAGGAGGAGAACGTGCAGTTCTGGAGCGAATTGGCCATGATGCCCGGTGTGAACGTCTATGGCGGCTTCAACGGGACCGAACAGAGCCTCCAGGAACGCACCTTGGGTTCGACACCCACCGTTCTCGACGGCAATTACCATCGTCGTGTCGTCGAACAGCTGCGCACCTTCGAGAGTGACGAAAAGGCGGTTTGGGACGGCTTCGTCATCCGGAACGGCTACGGTCACCAGGGCTATCTGGACAATATCAGGTACATGTCGGAGAGTTTGATCCTCAAACACTTCAAGGATCAGATGCATGGCGGTGGCGTGCTGTTGCGTGGCGGTGCCAGTGTGGACAACTGCGAGATCCGCGACAATGTGGCCTACCGCGGTGGCGGCATCTATCGTGAGAGTGCCACCAACGAGGCAGACTTCCTGCGCAACGACAGGATCATCCACAATTACGCATTGGAAGAGGGCGGCGGTATGTACCTGAACGGTCGCGTCGCCGATTGGGAAAACGGCTTCAACGCCATCGACACCATCGCCAACTGCGAGATCAGCGACAACAAGGCCGACCGTCATGGCGGTATGATCGCTTGCCGAACCAACCTCTTCGGCTGTTCCTTCGTCCACAACACCACGGAGCTTTATGCGTTCGATACCATCAGTTCGGGCAATACCTACAACCATTACGTCAACTGCCTGATGTGGGGCAACGACAGCCGCAACTATGCTTTCCAGACCGAAGGCAACAACAATACTTACGAATATTGCGCCATCCAGGGCGGACACGAAGGCACGGGCAACATCGATTTGGAGGCCGAGAACAGCGGTAGCGGAACCGGTCTTCATTATGCCAACCTTCTCGCTCCCGAAGAGGAGGTGTATCGTCCGACTGACATCTCCGCTTTCGCCAACCTGGGCGACAATTCAAGGGCCTATGGCGACCATGACCTGGCCAACAAACCCCGTGTGAAAGACGGAGTGGTGGAGATGGGCGCCTACGAGACGGCTTGCGTCAACTACGAGCATCGTCATGTGATCTCCAGTGAACAATTTGAATTCTACGGCCAGATCCTGACCGCCTCGGGCCATTACCAGCATCAATGGACCCTCCAAGGAAGCGATTGCGACAGCCTCGTCAGTCTCGACCTGGAGATACGTCATATCCTCTATGTGCGTGAAGGGGGCACGGGCGACGGCTCCACGTGGAGCAACGCCCTGGGCGACCTCAACGAGGCCATGCGTCAGGCTGCGGAGTACTCCGGCGAAGGCAACAAGCAGGTTTGGGTGGCTGCAGGTACCTATACCAGTGCCACGGGCACGGGCAACCAGGCCTTTACCCTTTGGCCTGGTGTGGAAGTCTATGGCGGCTTCCCGAGCAACCTGGCCGACGATTCCGCCTTCGACATCGGTGACCGTGACACGCAGAGCACCCCCTCCATCCTTCTCGGCAACCACGTCCAGCGTGTGGTTGGCAACATCGGCAAGGAATCGGGTTTCGGTCCCGTCAGCAAGGGCTGCCTCGACGGCTTTGCCATCCAAAACGGTTATACTACCGGTAATGGCGGCGGCGTGTATGTGCAGAACTACGTCACTATCAGGAACTGTGTCGTCAGCTACAACCAAGGCGGCAACGGTGCAGGCGTGTATGTGTCCAACCACTGCGAGGTGATCGACTGCGACATTTATGGCAACACCGCCCTCAATGACGGTGGCGGCGCCTACGTGGCCTCTTCTACGCTGACCTATTGCCATCTGCACAACAACTTGTGCGACAATACCGGTTCAGGGATGCGTCGTGGCGGCGGTATCTTTGGTGTCAACGCCACCATCAACAACTGCCTGATCGACAACAACAGCGTCCTGACCGACCAGGGTTACGGTGGCGGCATGTTCATCGGCAACTCGGAGGTGCCGAGCCAACTGCTCAACTGCACGATGGTCAACAACTATTCGTACTACCTGGCAGGCGGTATTTACAGCGAAAACAGCACTTCCAACAACGAGTTCATCAACTGTGTGCTGTGGGGCAACCGCACCGACCTCAATACCCAACAGATCGCCGTCAGTGCATCAAATGTGCCGATCTACCTGCGCTATTGTGCGGTTCAAGGCGGTGCCGCCGGCATCGGTACCATCCACTTGTCGGCCTCGAACACAGGGGACCTCTTCTCGCCCTGTTTCGTCGCTCCTTCGGAGAACGTGGGCGCCAACTTCGGTGGCGGCGACTGGCATTTCGCCAACGGATCCATCCTGGCCAACCACGGCGAGCGCATGGAATACACCCTCACCCACGACCTCGACGGCGATAACAGCGCCCGTGTGAAGAACGGAAGGGTCGATATCGGTGCCTTCGAGAGCGTCTTCACGAACGACTATGCTCCCGTGGCCACCAACAACGTGCTCTATGTCAACTGCAACAACATGGGAAGCAACTACGTCGGCGACAGCTGGGCCAACGCCATCCCTGACCTGCAGATGGCCATCAACTTTGCTGGCGACGATGACAACCGTCCCGCCATCTGGATTGCCGGAGGCACCTATTACGGCAACGGCTGGCCCTACGTGGATGCTTTCGTGGCCATGAACGGCATCAATCTCTATGGTGGCTTCGCTGGTACGGAAACCTCGCTCGACCAGCGTGTCTATGGGGCGCATCCCACCATCCTCGACGGACAGAACATCCAACGCACCTTGCAGCAAGCCCAGGAAGACTACTTCAAATACAAACGCTTGGAGGAACTGCAATATGCCGAGTATGACGGCCTTACCATTCGAAATGGATTCGTCTATCTGAATAGTGGCGGTGGTGTGCGGATGTACAAAGGCGAGCTGAGCAACAGCATCGTCGAGAACTGCCACGCCCTCAATGGCAATGGCGGTGGCATCCTCGTCCCGGGTGGCTTCCATGTGACCGCCACCAACACCTCGTTCATCAACAACAAGGCGGAGTACGGCAATGGTGGCGCCGCCTGCTATGAGGTCAGCTACTATTCTGGAGAACTCACCACGCGCAACTGTCTCTTCGCCAACAACTCCGCTTTGTACGGCAAAGGTGGCGCCATATACGATGGCGTACACTACAACGCCACCATCGTGAACAACTACGCCAGTGAGGATGCCGGCGGCGCATGTCATGCCGCGGTTTACAATAGCATCCTTTGGGGTAACAAGGTGGGTGACAACGAGCCTTGCAGTTTGGAGACCTCCGATCTGCTGAACGGCGGTTTTGGCGGAGGCGAGGTGCGTTATTCCGCCATCGAAGGCGGCTTCCTTGGCGAGGGCAACCTGACCTTGAACGCCGAAAACTCGGGCAGTGGCAATGTCAACTATCCGAGATTCGAGAACCCGACGATCGCCGCGGGTGCCGGCTTTGCGTCGGTCACCGCCAACAACGAGGCTCCATCATGGCGGTTGCTCCAAGGCTCGCTGGCCATCAACCGAGGCAACAACGCCTATGTGGAGTCGGGCGACCTCGACCTTGACCATCAGGTGCGTGTTGAGAACCAAACGGTGGATTTGGGATGCTACGAGTCGTCGTATCCCTCCAATATCGAAATCGTTCCGGATGCCAACGGCATCATCTATGTGACTTCGGCGGGCTCAGGCAGCATGAACGGCTCCTCATGGGCCAATGCGACGCCATACCTGCAACTGGCCATGGAACGTGCCGCCCTCCTCAACCCGAAACCTGTAATCTGGATAGCCCACGGCACCTATGTGGGTAACGGCGTGCCTTATTATCCCGCCTTCCTGTTGCCCGACGGGGTCAGCATCTATGGCGGATTCGCAGGCAATGAACCGGCCAACTACGACCTCACGCAACGCGACTTCGACATGCATCCCGCCATCTTCGATGGACAGGATCTGCAGCAGATCCTCCGCAACGACGGGGCGGATCAGAACCTTGACGTCATCAGCGGCATCACCTTCCAGAACGGTCGTTCCGGCCGCGACGGCGGTGCGGCCTTCCTTTCCAATTGCCAGATCGAGGACTGCCGGTTCTTCAACAACACCATGGTACAGACGGGTATCTTCGGCGGCGGCGCCCTCTGTGCCTCCGGTTCACGCATCTATCGCAGCGAATTCATGGGCAACTATGCGGTGGGTAACGGCGGCGCCATCTATGGCTGCGACCTCATCGACCGGTGCAAGATCCATCACAACAACGCCGGTGGTAACGGAGGCGGCATCGCCGAAGTCCGCATGGTAACCAACTCCGAAATCAGCTTCAACCACGCCGAGGGCAAAGGCGGTGGCGTCTATTCCATGCCGGAGATGCATAACTGCGACGTGGTGAAGAACACCGTCAACCCCAGCGGGGCGAATGGCGACTCGTCGAATGGCGGCGGTATCTATTGCAATGGGACTCTGGTGGATCCATACGGCGGCAACTTGTCGAACTATGCCACCAACAACATCGTTTGGGGCAACCGCGCCGGTGCCTTGGTGAGCAATATCCGTGGTGGAGTGCAACGCAACAATACCTTCACTTACAATGCCTTCGAGAATGACGAAAACAACCCCGAAGGCACAGGTAACATCGTGTTGCAGTCGGCCAACGACGGCACCTATACCTCGTTGCACTATGTCCGTTTCACCGATCCCGACGGCGGAGACTTTTCCTTGATGGACACGCCGAGACAGTCGATGTGCATCGATGCTGGCAACAATGCCACCGCTTCTGGAGATTACGATCTGGCGGGCAACGAGCGTGTCGTCAACAGTATCGTCGATATGGGCTGCTATGAGCATGCTCCGGTGAACTGCCATGTGCCGGCCAACCTGGCGGTGCCCGTGAATCTGATTACCTATACCACGGCCGAAGTCACATGGACGCCTGGCGACGATGAGACGGAATGGATCCTGTATTATCAGGAGCTGAGCACCGGTACGGCAAATGCACTTGCGGTCCAGACCAACCATTTCTTCTTGGAAAACCTTCATCCCAATCAGGAGTACATGGTCAAAGTGCGTTCGAAGTGCAGTGAGGAGGAGATGAGCAGCTATACGCCTGCTGTCTATTTCACCACTGCTTGCGACCCGGAAAGCATCATCTGGGTCAACCAACTCGAAGAAGCCGGCCTGTTGCCGCTGCGCGACGAATCCCTTCCGTCGAATTCCAACGTGCTGTTCAGTTGGGATTATATCGATGGTGCCGACTACTACGACCTGTACCTCTGGCGTACCGACTATGGCAATGGCCTGCCCGTTCCTGCTTTCCCCGTCCGAAGCAACCTGCGGGTCAATTATACCAACGTGGACTTGGACCAGTCGTGGTACGATGGTTATGGCTACTACGACCATTGTTACAATTGCATGACCGCGCCTCCGTTGTACTTGCACCAGTATGACACTACTGAGGTTGCCTATTATGCCTGGTATGTGGAGGCGCATAAGGATTGTGGCGTCATCCGCAGCGACACGATGACCTTCAACACCGGTCTGCCCGACCTGCACGTCACGGCCCTCGACCACTCCTACGCCCAGTCGGGGCAGGTGATGACCGTGGAATGGTCCGTGCGCAACGACGGCTACGCGCCAACGCCCACCTGAGCCACTTGGAACGACTACATCGTGCTGTCGTATCCTTTCAACTGGGCTCCCGAGAGCTTCACCAACGCCCGCCCCGAGGCCTTCATCCTTGAAGAGGTGCCCAACCTCCTGGCCTTGGATCCGGGTGAGCAATATACCAACACCGTCAATGTCACCGTCCCCGATACGGTACGCGGCAGCGTGTTCCTCTTCGTGGTCTCCAACTGGATCCCGATGAGCGCCATGAACCCCGATGTTTCCTCGGTCGGAGGCGTGTTTCCCAACCCCTATACTCCCGATATTTCAGGTCATCCTTATTATTACCTGTCGGGTTCCTGTGCCGCCGCTTCGTTCCATGAGGTCAACGAATGCGACAACTTCTTCTACGACACCCTGAATGTCCAAATCGCACCCTATCCCGACCTGATGGCCAGCGAAATCGTCGTGTCGCCCTCCGATCCCCGTGCAGGCGACACCATCACCGTGTCGTGGACTTTGGGCAACTATGGCGGTGTGGGCTTCCAGGACAAGGTGGTCAAGGACGTGGTCTTCATGAGTACGGACAATACTTTCAACGGAACGGCGTTTGAGATCGGATCCTATGTTGACACCTTGTCGCTGGCCAAGGGCGCAACGGTTACACGCACCGCCCGCTTCGCTACCAAAGAGGACGAGATCGGCTTCTATTACTTCTTTGTGCAGACCGATGTCACCAACCAGGTATATGAGTCGTTGTATGAGTACAACAATGTCTCGGAACCCACCGACGAGCCCAAGGAGTTCATCGAGCCCGATGTGCCCGACCTCCAGATGAGGGCGCTCTACCACTCGGCCGATACGCTCTCGCTCAAGGAGCATTTCATCTTGGGTTACGAGGTGTTCAACGACGGGTTGCTGGCCGCCAAGGTTGACGGTCCCGGCGTGACCGACACCTGCGGCACGCTTCCGCCCTTCAGAGGCGTGCAGTGGAGCGACCAGGTCTTCATTACCCCGGTGGATACCTTCTCGATTTATGAGAACGAACGTCTGCTGAGTGTGGTGAACGACACCATCCTGTATAGGGAAGTCGAAGTGGCCAGCATCCACGCGATGCTATACGATTTCGCCGAATGCCGCTTCCCCGACCCATTGCCGTTGGGTCCTTCAGCTACCACTCAGGACAGTGCGGCCTATTTCCAGGAATTGCAGATCCAGCAGAACAACCGTAGCCAGTTCATCTACGATGAGAAGAAGAAATACAAGAACAGCTATGCCGTCCGCAGGGAGGTGGTTGTTCCCGAAGATTACGAGGAAGGCTGGCATTATCTATTCGGTTTCGCAGACAGGAATACGAACATCTTTGAGCATGTCTATGAGAACAACAACATGGTCAAGGACTCGGTGTACATCGTGCGTCCCGACCTGACGGTGGTCGATCTCGCCTTGAACGAGACCCGCGACACGGTCCATTACAAGATGGTCAACACAGGCTTGGGCAAGTTGATTGACGGCTACGTGACCGAGAGGATCGATTTCAACAACACCGCCATCCACGAGCGGACCCGTCAACATGTCGAGATGCTTCCGGGCGACACCTTGTCGTTCTCCGTGCCCATTACCCTGACCTGCAACTTCTATGTCAACAACACCTTGCGGGTCTATGTGGCGACCGACTACGAGAAGACGCTTACCAACAACACCAGGACCATCGACCTGCAGCTGCCCAATCCCGACTTTGAGGCCATCGACCTGGTCTGCCCGCAGGAACTCAACTCGGGCCAGACCTTCACCCTGACCTATGGCATGCGCAATAGGGGCAGTTCAGCCTTTACAGGCGAGGTGATGAATGTCGTCTATCTCGGCTACTCGCCTGAATTGAACTTCATCACCGCCATTCCATTGGATACCCTTTGGGTAACCTGTAACAACCTGACGGTGAATTCCGAGCAGCCGGTCACCCAACAGGTCACCCTGCCTATCGATGTGGAAGGCAATTATTATGTTTATGTCTCGGTCAATGATGACGAAGGCGTTTGCGAGGGCGACGACGTGCATTCCAATTACCTCGTTTCTGATCCCATTTACATCACCCTTTCGGATTATCCAGACCTGCGGGTGACTACCGCCATCGCTCCCGAAGCCGCCGGTGCGGGCGACCCCACCAGCATCTCCTATGATGTGATCAACCAAGGCATTCGCAACATCGAAACGAGCGAGACCTGGGTTGACAAGGTGTATGTCTCCAACTCCCCGCAATTCGACGAGAACACGGCGGTGCTGGTCGCTACGGTGAACAAGTCCGGACCGCTGAACATCGGGGCCACCTATCATAACGGCAACGTCGAGTTTGTGATGCCTTCCAATGTCAGTAGCGACAACTACTTTGTCTATGTGGTCACCGACGCCAACGACGATTTCTATGAGTATGTGGGCGAATACAACAACGTCTATCAAACCGCTTCCTTCCCGGTGACGGCCTACCAACTCGACATCGCGGTGACCGCATTCAGCCCGAAGGCCATCCTGGAGTGGAACGAAACCTATAACTGCACCTTTACGGTGAAGAACCTCGGGACGAGGACGAGCTATTCCAGTTGGACGGACAAGGTGTTCCTCTCCCTGGACGGCAACTGGAACACCGACGACATCGAGTTGGGCTATGCCTCCAACCTCAAGCCGCTCGATGGCAATGGCGATGAATACAGCCAGACCATCAGCATCACCATCCCCTATGGATACACGGGATCGTATTACCTGTTGGCGGTGGCCGATGCCGGTTCCGTGAATCCCGACTTGAACAATGACAACAATGTCATGGCACGGCCGGTGACGCTCAACAGCATCCCCGTACCCGACTTGCAGGTGAGCGACTTCACTTGCCTCACCGAGTATCCCTCCAACGGACAGCCCATCACCTTGGTTTACAAGGTGACCAATGTGGGCGACGGCCCGACCCCAGATTCCTACACCAACCGTGTCGTGTATTCGCGCAACACTTACGGGAACGGTTATTTTGTGGCCAACAAGGTTCATACGGAGGTGTTGGAACAGAACGAGTACTATTACGACACAGTCGAGATGGTCATCCCCGTGCCGGAGAGCGGCAACTTTGCCATCTATGCCAAGGCCAACTACAACAATGCGATCTTCGAGATGAACACCGACAACAACCAGGCCATGATCCCGTTGACGCTCACCTTGAACCCGCCGGCCGACCTTGTCGTGACCAGTGTCAGCCGTCCCAACATCGTCAATGCGGGCGACGAGGTCACCATCTCATGGACGGTGAAGAATCTGGGCCCCAACGACCTTCAGGGAGTCGACTGCAGCGATGTGGTGTATCTCTCCACCGACGAGGTGTTCGATGTGGACGACAAGTTGCTGGGCTCGGTCACCTACGACGTGAACCTTCCCAAATACACGTCGACGACCAATCAGTTGGAGACGGTGATCAGCGGTGTGCCCGAAGGCGAGTACTACATCATCATCATCGTCGATGGACGCAACACCTTCTATGAGACCGACGAGGACAACAACACCTACTGTACGCCCAACCCCTTGGTGCTCCAGTTGCCCGTGCTTTACTTCGACCATCCAGTCAGCTTCACGCTCGAGCAGTTGAAGTACAAGGACTTCAAGTTGGAGGTGGGCTATTCCATCAGCGAGACCGCCTTGGTCACCATCACGACCTCGGCTGCCGATGCGGATGCCGGTGCGGTCAACAACATCTATGTGTTGCACAACGGCGTGGGCAGCAACTTGAATTACGATTATTCCACCGACGGCCAGATGGCAGCCAACAGCGAATTGTACATCCCGCGCACGAAGAGCGGCTTCTATGGGGTGAGCTTCTTCGGCCAAAGCCCGGCGAACGAATCGCAGCAGGTCACGGTGGAGGCGCGCATCCTGCCCTTCGAGGTGCGAAGCATCTCGCCCAACCAGGGCGGCAACACCGGCAAGGTGACCGTGAAGCTTCTCGGCTCCAAGTTCCGTTACGACATGCCTGTGAAGCTGATTCAAACGATCGACACCAGCACATACACCATTGTGGGCGAAGACCTCCAATATGTGAACTTCAATCAGGTGTTTGTCACCTTCGACTTGACCAATGCCCCATTGGGTACCTATTCGCTGGTGGCCGAGAACTACTGCGCCGGAAGCGACACCCTGCACAACTGTTTCGAGGTGGTGGAAGGCGTGCCCGGTCAGCTCGTCACCAACCTGATGATCCCCGAAGGCCTGCGGCAGAACCGTTACACCATCCTCACCCTCGAGTTCGGCAACATCGGCAACGTGGACATCCCGGCGGCATCGGTGCATATCGAAAGCATCGATGATTCATGGATTGGTTTACGTCGTGGTGAATTGAACATCCACAGGACTGAGCTCTATATCCCGCTGAAGATTGAGGGAGAGCCCGATGGCGTGCTGCGACCTGGTGTGCGAGGCACCGTATCGATCTATTGTTATACCAATGGCGGATTGAAATTCCGTGTCGAAGAGATCATGGATGAAGAATAATGAATGAGAATTAAAAACCGAGTTTATATGAATAGCGTGTTTAAAGTCAGAATGTTTTGGGTGTTCGCCTTTTTGTTGGTGGCGCCCTGGGCGATGGCACAGAAGGATATTCCAGTGTATGGTTTTGCGGGGGAGGATTTTTCCATACTGAATGCAAGTCAGGATTTAGCTGTGATCTATTTGGGACTGGATGAGGTGTATGACAATGATGACTCGTATTATGAATGGCATTTGTATTCTGCGCCTGAAAACTATACAGAACCGCCTTATGGAACGATAGCTCCTGAAACAAATGGCGGAAATGTCCATAAGCATAGGGTGAATGCTACCGTTACCCTTGAAGGGGAATACATTTTCGAACTGGTTCGGATCTCTAAATATGGTTACCAGAAGGATTATGTCGTGGTGACAGTTAGGACTTTTCCTGTCATTACCAATATTGAAGCAAAATACGATAGAGATTGTTATACGGATGGGGATGTTATTGACATCAATGACTTTCTAATAGAAACAGATCCTCCTGGGATGTCGGGGCAAGTGTCTTTGGCTGATGACAGTAAAGTGGCATCGGCTCCGCCAATGCTTCCGTACAGTTCGCAGACTCTTCATTTTTTGGTTCGATCGATTACGAGTGAATCCACTGTATTGTCGGATAAAACATATTCTATTGACGTTTATAGCAATGATGTGAAATTTGCATTAGGTTTAGATCCCACTTTCGAAAAATTGCAGAAAAAGATAACTTCATTAAACAGTCTGTCAAATGCACTTGGGAATAAAATAATGAATTGTATTCCAGGACCTATCAAAAATAAACTGCCTTTACAACCAGTTGCGAATATTTACGTTAATCCTTCATTCTACGTGGATTGTTGCAATGGAAGAAGTACTAACCATTTGGTTGTCGAAATAGTAGGGAAGGCAGGAGTAAAAATCGATGTGAATATACCTATCGTACCTGCTGTATATGCTGGAATTGTTGGCGAGATCACTGTGAGTCCTAATTTCACTTTGGACTTTGTTAGTGAGGAAGCCTTTGCACGAGGTTGTGAAGCCGATGCTACTATTTCCCTTACTGTTCATGGAGAAATTGGGGGTCAGGTTGGAGTCGGTATAATAAAGGATGATGAAAACACGCATCAAACACCTGATAGTTTTGAAACACCTTCATTTGGTGCAAGAGGACAGGTGGTTGGTGCTTTTGATTGTGGACTTGTATTTGCTGCATATCAAGGTCAGAACTGGGATTTTACAGGGATCCAGTTCTCGTTGATTATTCGTGCTGTTGTTGATTATGGCATAGGATCATTTCGGTGGGAATATGTGGTTGCTCAATCGGATAAGCTTTTAGATTGATTGTTTTTGTAGTTAGGTTCGAATAATTATCATGGTTATGAGAAAAAAGATAATATTGTTTTTGATGATGGTTTGTGTGCAGTCGTCTTGGGCACAAACGGAGGTGTTTCCCGATTATGCCAATTCCAATTTTGGGGTGGTGTTCAACAAAGAGGAAATCGTTATTCACGTTGCTGATGAAGATGCGTATTTCATGTGTGACTCCATGATTTATTATGAACTCTATGGCATGCCCCCAACTAGTGGTAACCGTTGGATTCAACCCGTTGGCGGTTCTCAAAACGCTGCTGAAACAAACACGCCTCCCGCATTGATGTGTCGAATGATTGCCCTGTTTGGGAATGCCATTTTTGATATGGATGCGTTGTTGGGCCTTTATCACGAATCGCAACAATATGAGGTGTTCCGTAAATACATGTACACCTCCAATATTGAGGCCTGGCACGATAATTTGGGCGATGTGGTTAAGGGAGATTGGCTCGTGAGCTGTGAAAGGGACGGCCAGGCTCAAGCGATGGTCGCACTCTATAATGAAGACAGTCTGAAGTTCATTATGCCTGTCGCAATGTTACAAGATAACGGACAATGGTATTTTGCGTCCCAGGTCAATGGTATGGGGGTGATGGGTGACTTTTGGGCTTATTACTCCCATGGATATGACGGTGGCAACCTGTTGGCATCCAATGATTTTGATGGTGACGGGGTGCCAAATGTCAATGACAACTGCCCATGCACCGCCAATCCAGACCAAATAGATACCGACGGGGACGGTCATGGTGACGTTTGTGACAATTGCCCCACTGTTCCCAACCCCAATCAGGACGATTCTGACAATGACGGATACGGAGACCAATGCGACAATTGTCGAGATGTTACCAATCCTGACCAACTTGACAGTGATGGCGATGGTGTAGGAGATGTTTGTGATCTTTGTCCGGATGTTTGGGATCCAGAGCAATATTTTACTTTTGACCAAGAGGGTAATATCCATGGCCTGGCCTGCGATCCCGATATTGACCATGACGGTATTCCCAATGAGGAAGATGATGACATGGATGGTGATGGGTGGCCCAATGACATGGATAATTGCCCGAAGCGTTTCAATCCCTCTCAGACGGATAGCGATGGGGACGGAATAGGGGACGTGTGCGATAATTGCAAGCTGCACTATAACCCCGACCAACAAGATATGGATCATGATGGCATAGGTGATGCCTGTGACGATGACATTGACGGCGATGGGATTCCCAACGATCAAGACAACTGTCCCGAAATTCCGAACTCCAATCAAGACGATGTCGATTGCAACGGCATCGGCAATGCATGCCAGGACTTTGACGGAGATGGGATCCTTGACATGAACGATAATTGTCCGCAAAAATACAACCCCGACCAAAAAGACGACAACCATAACGGTGTGGGCGATGTGTGTGTGAAGAAGACGAAGAATAAAGGAAAGGAGTAATATTATGAGAAGCAAATTAGTATTGCTGATGGTCTTTGCCATGGTGTTTCTGCTGGAGGGCAAGCTTTGCTCCCAGAACCCGTACCAGTATCAGTTTGTGCTAATAGACGGTAATAGCGGTGAGCCGTTGACAGATAATTGGTTGCCTACAGAAGACGAAGCCGGCTGCTATTATCCTCAAATGGTGTATTGGCCAAGGGATGCCATTCTTGATTACCTTGCTTCCAGGGGATATAGCATAAGAGTGAGAAAACCCGATGGAACCATGACTTTCAATTGGGCGTATGATTTCTCTTGTACGACTATGCAGATCGATAATATAGATGATTGTACGGATTTGTATGAAAGGGTCATCACCATATCGAACGCGCATCCGGATTACAATCCCAGTCTTACGGGCCCCCTTCCGCTCTATATCCATCAGTATATCAGGTTTACTACGAGCGCCGAGCCAACAGAACAAGCAGGTCAGTATCTGCCTGATGTAACCTGTAATCCCGGGATGGATATTTTTGAGGCATGGAGCAATAGGCCGGCGAACACAACGGAAGCGCTAAGGCAGTATATTTCGGGATATGGGTTTGAGATTCCGGGTCCGGAAACAGGAGATTGTTGGCAAAACCTTAGCATATCCTATGGGACTCCAATAGAGGTTCCCGAAGAGAACAGCACCGAAGAAAACCATTGTTACAAGACCTTTAGGGTTACCTATAACTTCCTGAACCTTCCGTGTCTGGGCGGCTTTCAGTATTATCAATACATACACATGCCTGCGCCTGTTTTTTCAGTCAACAAAAATGAGATGGATCCTATCGTGATACCGGGTTGTGGGGAGACGAGTGCTCCATCACCGCTGACAAGACTTCAGGACTTTGAACGATATGGTGTAACATTCAATAATGTGTTGTTTGAACAAAACATAACAATTAATCATTTCGATCAGGAACAAATCAATGAAGATGGAACTGTTGATGTCTTGCGTAGGTATTGGTTTACAGATAAGTGCACTGATCAAACGGAGATTGTGGATCAGGTGATCAAAACAGCTCCTTATTTGCGATTATTAAGCTCTGGCTTTTTAGGGACCTTTTATTATGAAGAAGACGGTGTGTTTCCTGATGAATTTTACAAAATAAACCAATTGGAGGAGATAGGCCTGCGATATGAAGGTTGTGAGGTGCCACTCGTGAGGGTGGACCGTGAGTATGACGAGGATTTCCCCCTTGACCACCCCGATCATATACGTGTTTATAAAATCTATTATGAGAGATTCCCCGATTATGCGTTTTATGTCACCCAAAGGATAGAGTATAGACCTACCACGGCGTCTCCCATGACTGTTTATGAGACTCAAGCGAATTGTGACGCAGGTGGGAAAGGAAAGCTAGAAATCCTCATGTCTGACGCGGATCATGGATGCCCCTCCTGCAACAATAATGATCAATTATGGTACATTATGGAGTATGTCAATCACAGCGAGCACGAAGTTACTGTGGTTGATGCCCATTCGGGTAATCAAAATGGTTCTGTGGATATTTGGGAAAACGATCAATTGAAACCTGGGGATTATACATTGAATGTTTATGCCTCGTGTAGCGATTATCCAGAGGCGACAGAACCTGTTTGGAGGCAAGATTTTACGATTCAAAACGACAATAACACTGATAACATAGTTGTCATGGCAGTTAATAACGCCTTCTCATCAGCACAATACGTCACTGGGAATCCTTATGGTGATGGACAAGTGTGGTTTTATAATACCAATACATTGTTGCCATGGGTTCATTCTGTTTGTGGATACGATCAATTTCCCGATGAAGAATGGTTAGATACAAGGCCTAATCCAAGAATTAGTTATCAATGGAAAGGGGATGGGGCTACCAAGGGATATCCCACAGATCCACATGAAATGATTGGCATGAGCGAGCTCGACTATGAGACTTCTCCGGACAGAGAGTTTTTCTATTGGGCTCCGGAGTTCAGGGAAAGGATGGGGCATCTGCTTTTTGACGGAAGAACATGGAAATACACACTGAGAAATGGACGAAACGATATGCGCGTGTTGGTCGATTATCAGGCTGAGGACCACATGCATGAGGAAATCAAGGACTTCACCGTCTATTTTGCCTGTCTGATCAGCGCTTTCGACCCTAACGAAATCTACGGCCCGACCGGTTACGATAGCGTGCATTTCATCAACGCCAACGACCCCATCACCTATACTATCAATTACGAGAACGACCCCGAGTTTGCCACAGGTGCGGCCTCGCGCGTGAAGATCACCTGCCCGCTCGACGACAAGGGTGTGCCGAACACCTTCCGCCTCGGCAACTTCGGCTTCGGCGACTTCACCTTCGAAGTGCCCCCCATGGCCTCGCAGTACAGCCAACGTCTCGATCTTACCGACTCGCTTGGGGTATGGCTCGATGTGACCGCTGGCCTCCGAGTGCCCGACAACTACGCCTATTGGATCTTCCAGTCCGTCGACCCGGCCACCGGCCTGCCTCCCGTGGGCCCGCTTGGGTTCCTGCCCGTCAACGACACCCTCAACCCGGGCAACGGCGAAGGCTACGTCACCTTCACCATCGATCCCAGCCCCAGCATCGTCACTGGCGATGAAATCACCGAACAGGCGCATATCGTCTTCGACCAGAACGACACCGTGCCCACCAATACCTACACCAACCGGTTCGATGCCATCGCCCCCAGTTCCGTGCTCCAGGGCGACGCCTCCCAAGCAGGGGAGGGCATTCTGAACCTTACCTTCACCGCCAGCGACGATGCCGAAGGCTCGGGGGTGGATGTCATCAACCTCTATGTCAGCATCGACGATAACGAATACGAACTGGTCGGCAAGGTCAATCCCGACAGCGTCTATCAATACAAGATGGAACTGGGTACCCAGTTCGAGTTCTTCGGTTGCGCCGTCGACCATGTGAACAATACGGAGGGGTTCAAGACCACTCCTGAATACAGCTATATCAGAGGCACTGCCCCGACGGATATCCGCCTCTCGGCTTCCACCTTCGACGAAGATGCCTCGCTGTACACCGTCATCGGCAACTTCAGCACCATCGACGACCAGATGTCCGAAGTGTTCGTCTATACCTTGGTAAGCGGTGAAGGCGATACCCACAACGCCCTGTTCGACATCGCGGGCAACGCCCTCATCACCAATAACGACTTCCGCTGCTATGGGCTCTACGACTTCTCCATCCGCGTGCGGAGCCTTGATCTCTCGGACCAATACGTGGAGAAGGTGTTCAGCGTCCACGCCCTTCGGAACATGACCCCGGAAATCACCACCCTGCGCGACTATGTCTGCCTCAACCAGCCCTACTATTTTGCAGGGGAATGGCTTGATACAGGCGGCATCTATTACGATACCCTGCAGACCACCTTCGGCTGCGACAGTATCGTCTGCTTGGTGCTCGATAATGCCCCTGCACCGGTCGTCAACGCCCTGGCCGACGAGATCTGCTACGGATACGACTATGATGACAACGGTTTCAACCTCACCGCCGATACGTTGGCGCTGTTGACCCAAGGCTGGACGATGGAGAACGACCTTGTGCTTAGCATCGACCGCTACGTGGAGAACTACTATGGCTGCTACGATACCACACGCCTGGCGTTGACCGTCCATCCCGCCTTTAACTACGTGGATGCTGTGTCGGTCTGCCAGACCGATTTGCCTTATCAGTATCAAGGAGTTCCGTTCTATCGAGATACCGTAGCGGTGTTTAGCTACCAGACGGGGTTGGGCTGCGACTCTGTCTATACCTTGAACTTGTCGGTAAAACAGCAACTTGACCAAAGCAACGATCTCGCCAATGGCTGGAACTGGTTCTCCACTTTCGTCGATCAAAGTGACGGCGAGGGGCTGACCAACCTCGAGGAGGCCTTGAACGGCAATGGCCAGATGATTAAGTCGAAAACGGCCTTTGTAACCTATGATCCAGACTATAACATGTGGTTTGGCAACCTCGAGGCGATCAACAACACCTCCATGTTCATGGTCAAAATGAGGGATCCTCAAGTCGCTCGTCTCACCGGATGCCCCGCCGATATCGACACCATCATGTTGGCCTCCGGATGGACATGGATTGGCTATCCCTTGACAGATACCACCAGTGTCAATCAACTGACCCCGGCCATTGGAGGCGCACCCACCAACGACGATGTCATCAAGTCGAAACAGTCTTTTGCCATGTATAACGCCGAATATGGCATTTGGTTCGGCTCGCTCGACGACATGACACTTGGTGTTGGCTACATGTATTTGTCGAACGCTAACAGCGTGAAACCGCTCTATTACGGCAATAGACAGCGCACGGGCGATGTTCAGCCGTTGGATATCCCGGCGACCCACTGGAACGCCGACGACAAGCCGTTTGCCAACAACATGACCATGATGGGCCTCATCTCCTTGGATGGACAGATCATCCATTCTGACACCCTTGAGGTTGGCGCCTTTGTCAACAACGAGCAACGTGGTAGCGGCCGCGCCGTCTACATCGAGCAGATGGATGCCTATCGCATCTTCCTCACCGTCCATGGTGAAGATGGCGAGACCGTCAGCTTCCGTCTCTTCAACCACTCACGCAACAAGGAACGCCGCATCCGTTGCGATGAGCAGCTCACTTTCATGGCCGATCGCCATTTTGGAACGCTGGACAACCCCTATGTCTTCGCTTTTGAGACGTCCTACGACAAGTACATCCAAGCTGAGATTTGCGAAGGAGAGTACTATACCGATCATAACTTCAGGGTGTTCGAGGCAGGTACCTATTTCATGGAACTGACCACGGCACAAGGCAACGACAGTATCGTCCGACTCGACCTCACTGTCAACCCGGTGTACCACGTCGAAGAGGAAGTGGTGGCTGTGGAATTTCCCTTCGAATATGAAGGCGTGGTGTTCGACCGACCCGGTACTTTTGTCCTGCCATTCCAGACCGCTGCTGCTTGTGACAGCGTTTGGGAGGTGACCGTGACACCTTATGAGGGCCTGCGTGAGTTGCTGATCAGCCCACAACCTGCTTCGAGGACACAGCGGGTAAGCCTCTACTATCCGTTCACCCAAGCAGAACAACGGGGTGTAGTGGTGGAGGTCTACACCATTGGCGGCAGTTTGTTGCAGTCCAAGAGACCTACCCGTTTCCCGATTGAACTCGATCCATTCCCGACAGACGGTACGTATATGGTGAAAATCACCTTGGGTACCGGAGAAGTGTTGTCTGGTAAAATCATTATACGATGAAGCGCCTGATATTATTCATATTGTGGGGTTGGCTGTTCCCCATTTGCCTTTTCGCCCAGAACGTCCGTCCCGGTCATGACTGGAACGTGAATACATCCGCCTATGACTTCAACATGACACTGATCGTACAGGTTCAGGTGAGCGGTGAATTGAATCCGGCCTTGGAGTTGGGTGCTTTCTGCGGCCCGGAATGCCGGGGAATCGCTACCGCGCAGTATGAAAACGCATTGGGTACTTACCTCTGGTACTTGGTCGTTCACGGCAACAGCGACGACCCCATCGAGTTCTTTGTCAGAGTGGACGGCGAAGAGCTGAAGGCAGAAACCACCTATCATCTCGCCTTTGTCCCCAATGAGGTGATCGGACAACCCGCCCATCCTCAAATCATCGATTTTGTCAACCTTGAACCCACGGGTTGCATTTCCTTTGAGGACGGTGGCTTCTTTGCCGAAAATAAACCATACAGTGGGGTAACGGAAGTGTATGACATCAATGGCCGCTTGATGCAAATCATCCAATTGGACCCGTTGCTCCCAACCCTTCATCCGCACACTCCTTCCGGAATCTACATAGTGAGAACCACTTTGGGCACAGGTGAAGTGCTGACGAAAAAGATAGTAATTTATTAAATTGATTATCAAAATATTAGATACAAAATGAAACGTTTTTTTGTGATTGTGATGGCAGGGTTGTTTCTCTCTTTTGACCTCTATGCCCAGCACTCTCGTCCAGGACATGATTGGACTGTGAATTCATCTGCTTTTGATTTCAACATGACGGTCGTTCTTCAAGTTCAGCAGGATGGTGTGGTAGATCCCTCTCTTGAGATTGGGGCGTTTTGCGGAGAGGAATGCCGAGGTACCGCCAAGTCGAAGTATGAGAGCGTTCTTGACAAGTATGTTTGGTATTTGGTCATCCATGGAGACTCCGGCGATCCCATCAATTTCTATGTCCGGCAGGCTGGCGTGGAGTTGGATGCCGAGACCACCTATAGTCTCGTCTTTGTGCCAAACAACATTATCGGAAATCCCACCAACCCACTCGTCGTCAACTTCACTTCATCGGCACAGCATGACTACCTGTTGGTTACCGACCCGAGCCAACTTGTGGCTGGACGCGACCTTCTTTTCTCAGCTTCCAAGGTTTTGGATGTGACCAACGCCACGGCAATCACCCTCGATTCATGGGATGTCAACGTAAAAGCAGACGGAACGGCAAGGCTTGTGAATCTTTCCAACGATGAAAAGTTGGAGGGTTATCTTTTTGCCCAATGTGTGTTCATCAGCGGAGCATACGACCTTCTCGATGTCACAGATGCCCAAACGATGTATGTGGTGCCTTCGGGTAGTACATTGACCGTGAATGAGTTGAATACTGTGAACGTCAGCAACCTGATTGTTGAGGACGGTGCACAATTGGTCAACGCTTCTCCTGGTGTGCGGGCTACCCTTCAGAAGAACATCAGCGCCTACGCCGACATCGAGGTAGCCGATGGATGGTACACTGTAGCGGCGCCATTGAGAGCGGTAGATGTGGATTTGAACTCGAATATGACAGCGTTCGAATACGACCTCTACGAATTCGACGAGACCAACCTGACCCATGAGGAATGGCGGAACTACAAGGTTGATGGGAACTTTGAGAACTTCACCCCGGGCAGAGGCTATCTCTATGCCAATGACCATGACGTCACCCTCAACATGTTCGGGCCTTTGAACGCTGCGAATGTGACTGTTGCCATGACTTACACGGCGGATAGGCCTGATGAGTTGAAGGGTTTCAACCTGATAGGGAATCCTTATCCTCATGCGATTTACAAGGGCCATGGCGCCGCCATCGACGACAACCGGTTGAGCGACGGCTATTACCTGCTGTCGAATGACGGAGCTTGGCAGGTGAAGACCTATTCCGACCCAATCCTTCCTGGGCAGGGTGTCCTGGTCATGACTGCCGAGGCGGGAGACTTCACCATTGCCAAGACGACAGCCTTGGCCACGGCGGAGTCGAGCACCAGCAAAGGCAGATCGACTGACCATGGCCGGATTTCCTTAAGGGTGAGTGATGGGGCGTCTGAAGATGTCGCCTATCTGTACGGAACCATGGAGGGACGTAACCTCAGGAAGATTCCCCACCTCAACAACGACGTTCCGGAGCTGTCGTTCTGTCTCGACAGGGAACGTTTCGCCATCGCCCATGTGGATGACAGCCTTGCCGCCGTGGAGGTGCGATTCGACAACCGAAAGGTTGCCACTTATACCATGACTTGGGATCTCTCCGAATGGCAAGGCGGTCATCCATACTTGATCGATCACTTCACCGGAGCGGAGATCGGTATGTTGAACCAATCATCCTATACCTTCGAGGCCAATGGTCATGAACATCCCTTCCGCTTCCAACTGGTACTGGACAAGGCCTTGGAGGGAACAGTGACGGTATTTCCTGATTTCCAGGGTGAAGGTGTCTTCCAAGTCATCGACCTGTCGGGACGAGTCGTGTTTAGCCAACAGGGTGGGAATGTGATCGACACTCGGGGACTGGCTCCTGGGGTCTATGTAGTGCGCCTCATCGAGGGTGATCGCGAAAGAATGGAGAAAATCCTGGTGCGATAAGACGTTTGCAAATGAATTAATACAAAAACCCCAGCATCCACAGAGGTAATTTGGCTCCGTTTGGCGATTCTATGTCGTCGGCAAAAACATAGGAATTGGGCAAATCGGCTATTTGTTTGAAGCCTTTGTCCTTGCCGCCAATTTCGAAGCGATACTTGGAATCCACTTTGAAGTCGCCTTTGTCTTTGCCATATTCAACAAGATGGTCTTCGGATAGTTGGGTGATGGCAAAGGTCTCTCGTGCCGTTCCAATATCGACCGAAGAGGGGCTTAGGGCATAGAGCAGATTTGTGTTTTCAAGATACACTTTGTCGGGTTTGGTGAGTTTGCCAACGCTTTTCTTGTCCGAATAGAGCAGGTTTAATAGCTTGGCGTCGCCCAGGTTCTTCAGATAACCCACGACAGTGTCCCTGCCAATCTCGATGGCAGCAGCCAATCGGTTGGCATTGACTTCGTAAGGTACACCTTCGGCAATGACGGCAATCAGGGCCTTGATTTTTCGGGTATAGGCTACGTCAATCTTGCAGATGAAAGGCAGTTCGGTCTCCACGACATAGTTGACCACTTGTTCGATACGGGTATAATAGTCTAAAGGGTCTTCCAAATAGAAGGGATAATAACCATATTGGAGGTATTTTTTAAATTGCTGGATGGGTTTGCAATGGGCAGCTACAGATTGCCACAACTCGTAAGGACGAGCGAGAATATCTTCTAAAGTCCATACGGGCAAGTCGATGTGTTCATAGAACCTCAGCGCCTCGCGGAATGACAAACCTGACATGGTGTATTTGACGCAACGTCGTGACAGGTCGGCATCACCAGCCAACAAACTCAATAGCGATGATCCGCTGATAATCACCTTTAGCTCGGGGAATAGGTCATAGATTTCCTTTATCTCGCGGCTCCAGCCTTCGTATTTGTGGATTTCGTCGATAATGAGTCGTTCGCCGCCATTCATAACGAACTCTCCAGCAAGGTCAACAAGGGTCCTGCGGGAAAAGTCGATGGTGTCGGCTGAGCAATACAACACCTTTCTGTCGCCAGGCTGATAGTTCAACTTGATGTATTGTTTGAGCAGTGTTGATTTGCCTACTCCTTTGGCACCTTGTATTGAAAGAAGTCGGGCATCCCAATGCACGCGGTTCATCATTTCCCTAACAATATCCAATGAGGTGTTGGCAATTAATCGGTCGTGTTTTGCGAATAATGTATCCATCATGTTTTTTTTGTTTTGTTTGCAAAGATACGAAAAGTGTTGTTTGCAACCAACATATTTCTGTAAAAAATGTTGGTTATAGGCAACGCTTTGTTTTTTTATTACAGAGATGGCGCGTTTACTGTCTCTACTTTTTTATCTTTGCACCAGCTATGAACGTATTCTACATCAAAGGTGCCACCGAAGGCCTCAACGTTTTTCCCGAAGAGGAATCCAAACACTGTGTGAAAGTGCTGCGGATGACGGAAGGGGAGACTTTTTGCGTGACTGATGGTGAAGGCTTTTTGTATGATGCCGAGTTGGTGGAAGCGTTGCCCAAACATGCTACGGTCAACTTGACAAACAAACGTCCGGGTTATGACCATTGGGACTTCAAGCTTGAAATAGCCATCGCCCCGACCAAACTCAACGAACGCACAGAGTGGTTCCTTGAAAAGGCAACGGAAATCGGCATCGACCATGTGCAGTTGTTCACTTCGTATCATTCCGAGCGCCGTGCAGCCAACGTGGAGCGCTTTCAAAAAGTGATGGTGGCGGCAATGAAGCAGTCCATTAAATCACGCCTTCCGAAGATTGACGACTTGATGCCTTTCGATAAACTGGTGAAGCAACCCTTCGAGGGACAGAAATTTATCGCTTGGATCGACGATGATGTGAAAGATTGTCTTTGCGATTTATATCATAAAGGTGAAAACGCTTTGATCCTTATCGGTCCAGAGGGCGACTTCAGTCCTGAGGAAGTGGCATTAGCCAAAGAAAACGGTTTTGTGCCATGCAGTTTGGGCGATGCTCGGCTGAGGACAGAAACGGCAGCCTTAGTGGCTTGCCATACGGTACAGCTAATCAATCAAAAGAAATGAGAAAACTGTTGGTCGTCATAGTACTCCTGTTTCCGTTGCTCGTTTCAGCACAGCAACTGAATATCGCTTTGCTGAAATACCGTGGGGGAGGAGACTGGTATGGTAACCCCACCTCCTTGCCTAATCTAGTGCGTTTTTGCAATAAGGAAATAGGAACCGACATCAACCCTGACGTTCCTACCGTGGAGCCTTCCAGCCCTGATATCTTCAACTATCCTTACGTCTATATGACGGGTCACGGCAATGTGGTGTTTGATGCCGCTGAAGCACAGAACCTCCGCAACTACATGCTGGCGGGTGGATTTCTCCATATCGATGATAACTATGGCATCCGTCAGTACATTGAACCTCAAATGAAAAAGGTGTTTCCCGAACTGGATTTCGTGGAGCTGCCTTTCACGCATGACATCTTTCAGAAGCCTTATCTCTTTAAGGATGGCTTGCCTAAGATTCATGAGCATGACGGCAAGGCCCCACAAATGTTCGGCCTGATTTATGAAGGTCGATTGGTGTGCATTTTCACCTACGAATGCGACCTCGGCGATGGATGGGAGGACCAACGTGTGCATCACGACTCACAAGAGACTCGTGAGAAAGCCTTGCGGATGGGCGCTAATATCCTTCGGTACGTCTTTGAAAACTAAATGGAAGCGCTTCCACTAGTTCAACAGTACTTCGGCGGCCTTTAATGCCTCAGGCGTTACTTTGTCGTTGCTGAGCATCTTGGCAATCTCCGTGATGCGCTCTTTGGTTGAAAGTACTTTGATATGCGATTGTGTTCGAGCACCTTCATTGTCTTTGTAAATAAAGAAATGATGTGCCGCTTTGCTGGCTACCTGAGGAAGATGGGTGATTGAAATCAACTGTAATGAAGTCCCCATCCCTTGCATGATGCCACCGATTTTTGCCGCCACCTCGCCAGAAACTCCAGTGTCAATCTCGTCGAAGATCAGGGTGGGGATGTAGTTGTATTGCGACACCACGCTTTTGATGGAGAGCATCAGTCGTGAGAGTTCTCCTCCAGAAGCCACTTTGCTAAGCTCAGCCACCTCAATGCCTTTGTTTGCGGAGAACATAAACCGCACTTGATCCAAGCCGGTAGGAGAAAAGTCTTTCAAAAGCTCTACGGCAATTTGGAACACGGCGTGAGGCATGGCCAGTTGTCGTGCGAGGTCGGTGACTTGATCGCCAAAGGTCTTGGCTGCTTTCATGCGCAGGGCATGGAGCTTCGAGGCCAACTCCCGAAGCAAGGTCTCTTGCTTCTTCAAGGCGCTCTCAGTCTGTGCAATCTCTTGATCGATGTTCTCAAAGGCGTTCACTTTGGTTTCGAGCTCATCGCGCAACGCAATCAATGCTTCAAACTCCTTGACGTGATGCTTCATCATCAGACGGCTGAGCAGGTCAAAGCGTTCCTGGAGTTCTTGAAGCTTCTCTTCGTCGAATTGAGCGCCGTCGCCAATGCGTTCCAAATCGTAGGCAATGTCCTTGAGTTCCAATTGGGTGCTCTCAATGCGTTGCAGCAGCTCTTCCGACGATGGCATCAGTTGCTTCAGCCGATGCATTGCCGACAACAACTCGTTGAGTTGTGGTAGGATGGCGGTCTCTGAGTTTTCCAACAATCCGTTGGCGCTGAAGAGCAACGAACGGATCTCCTCGGCATTTTCCATCACATTCAGGCTCTGCTCAATCTCAGCATATTCGCCTTCCTTGAGTTGGGCTTTCTGCAACTCGTCAAGTTGGAACTTTAGATAGTCGTTCTCTGCAATGTTTTTCGAAGCGGTTTCGCGCAACTCGTTCAACCTACGTTTGAGGCTGTTGTAAACGCCATAGTTGGTCTGATAATCAACCAGCAAATTCTGGCTTTGGGCAATCTCATCTAATAGATGGAGTTGGAAATCGGCATCGGTTAGTAGCAGCGAGTCGTGTTGTGAGTGGATATCAACCAACTGACTGCCAATTTCTTTCATGACTTGCAGCGATACGGGAGTATCGTTGATGAAGGCACGACTCTTTTTCTGTGGACTGAGTTCACGGCGGAAGATGCATTCCTTGTCAAAATCCAGGTCGTTGCTATCAAAAAGAGGTTGTAAGTTGTTGCCGTTCAGCTGAAAATGGGCTTCTACCACGCATTTCATCTCCTTGTTGAAAAGCACCCCTGTGTCGGCACGATCACCGAGAACAAAACCTAAGGCTCCTAAAAGGATGGATTTGCCGGCGCCCGTTTCACCAGTAATCACGCTAAAGCCGTCGGTAAAATCGACCGACAGATCCTCGATGAGTGCGTAATTCTTGATGTTCAGCTGTTGGAGCATAGGGCGGAAATGCTATTTTTTCCCGCCTTGAAGAATGGCATCGTACTGCGATGACTTCGACGGATCAATCTGTTTCATGATGCTTGAAGCCGTGGTCTTTTCCTGCTGAGTGCCTTCGCTGAACACGTTGATGATCTCGTCGCGCTTCGATTCCACTATGAGTTGCAGCCAGAAACATGTGGGATAGTTGCTGTGGACGGCCTGAAGGTATTGTAGCGAGGTGAGGATGGCAGCGCGTCCTTGGTCGGGTTTTTCTGACATCACATCGAGACCCAAGCGGTGGTATTCATAAAGGAACTGGTGGAGGACAGCATAGCTGTTGCTGTTTGTGTTTTCTACCAACCAATAACGGTTCTTGTTGCCGTCAAAAGCTTTCCAACCAGGCTGTGATGAGCTCTGAGCGTTGTTGACGATCTGCTCAGCAGCCTCAAAGAAAGGTTTGCCACCGTTTAATGAAAAGCTGTCGAAGTCGAATCCCAAAAACATGTAGATGTAGAAAGCGATTGAGGAGGTCAGGTCGGAGATGTGTGTATTCATGCTGAAATCGAGAGGTTGACCGTCAGTGTAGCTGAAGGCAAACTTAGGATCCACATAGTTGAACATCGGAGTAGTGTAGCTCGATTTGTAGCATGGACGGCGCAGTGCCATGTTGAGTTCGCCAGTGTACGAGTCAGAATCGGTGCGTTCCTTGAGGGTGATGACCATGGAACACTCGATCTTCTCGCTGGGCTTGAAATTAATGTTGGTCCACTTGGTGTTGTTGATGAACTCATACAAAGCCGTCTGCATGTTCTCAAAAACACTCTTATCGCTGCCGGGTATTTGGCTGGAGTTGATGGCAATGTCGCATTTTATCTCCTGTGCGGCAGCGATGTTCGCAAAGAACATGCAGATGACGATGATGAATGAAACGATAGACCTTTTCATGGGATTAGAACTCGTCTTGAGTCTCTTTTCTCGGGTTGCGGAAGTAGATCTCGTCGTTAAGGAATTCGTGGATAGCGATCAGCGTAGGCTTGGGCAGGCGCTCGTAGAACTTGGCGATTTCGATTTGCTCGCGGTTCTCGAAAACTTCCTCAAGGCTGTCATTATTGGTGGCAAACTCCTCAATCTTCTTGTTGAGTTCTTCCTTCATCTCACTGGCAATCTGGTTGGCGCGTTTGGTCAGGATGGCCACGGTCTCGTAGATGTTGCCTGTGCCTTTGTAAAACTGGTCTTTCTGACGGGTAACCACCGTCGTTTCGGTTCTGATTTTCTTGAAATCCATAGTACTTAATGTATGTTTTCTAATTTTTTTCTTGCTTTGTCGGCCACCGCCTCGGTTTCCTTTAATGTAGCACTCTCGGGGTAAAGGTAGCGCAATGTGTTGTAGCGTTCAATACAAGCCTCGTAACGTTCCTTCTTCTTTTCAGGGATGCTGTTCTCGGCGTAGTCGTAATAAGCCTTTGCCATATTGCTGAGAATCTCCTCACGATGTTGGGTCGTTGGATATTTCTTCAGCATGTTTTCAAAACAGGTGATGGCTGCATTGTAGTCCTCCATCCTGTAAAAGAGGACGCAAATCTTATAGTCTTTCTCTTCAAGCTTATTGTTCAGATCCTCCAACAATTTGCGGGCTCTTGCGACGCTGTCGCTTTGAGGGTAGTTCTCAATAAAAGTCTCAATGCTTGTGATGGCTTTGTAGGTGTTTTGCTGATCAAGGCTTGACTTAGGTGAGATCTGATAGCTGCAGTAAGCATTCATGAAAGCAGCTGTTTGAGCGTAACTCGAGAAAGGGTAGTTGGTGACGAACTTGTTGAAATAATAGGCAGCGATTTCGAAATCGTTGGTCAGATAGTAGCACATAGCCGTACGATAAGTGATCATCTCGCCTTTCGGTGTACTACGGAAGGCGTTTCCCAACAGGTCGAAAAGCTGCAGCGCATGGTTGTAGTCCTTGCGGTCATAGTAATCCATGGCCACTTCATACTTCATCTCGTTGTCGGTACTCTTCAAAATACGGTCGAACTCACCGCACGAACTGAGTGCGATGAGAACGAAACATGCCAATGTCAAAAACCTATTTTTCATCAAGCTGCAAAATTACACTTTTTTTAGCTATCTATTGTTATTTTTTATTTAACAATAAATCTCTTCATAAATTGTTGTCCGTCACATTCGATTCTGACGAAATAAATTCCAGATTCAATGTTCGAGACGTTGATTTCCAGTGAGTTGTTCACTTCTCTAACGATCTGTCCTTGGATGTTGATGATTTGGACATCAAGACTGGTGAAGCCGTCCAAGCCATCAATGTGGAGTGTTGAAGAGGCGGGATTCGGGTAAACTGACACATGGTCGCTTTCGGTTTCACTGACGTTGGTGTTGTCGAGAACAGTAAAGCTTACCGATGCGGAAGCGGTTCCCTCTCCATCGCTGACTGTCACGGTGTAAGTGAAGTCGCCTGCTTCAGTAGCCCTGAATACCGGAGCCTGGGCGTTGGCGTCGTCGAGGTTGTCGGCCGGAGCCCATGAATAGGAGTATTGGCCTGAACCGCCAGAGGGGAATGCACGCAACGTATTGGTCTCTCCAATGGCAATCTCTTCATGTTCAACGGTTACGATCACTTCAAGGGGTGCGCTTACACCGAGGCAATGTACGTGAGCTGCCCAACCGTCTCTGTTGACGCTGCTGTCAGAAGTGAATTTGAAGGTCAAAGCACCTTGAGCATTGGTGGCTGTCACTGTTCCAGGAGTATTTCCGCCGCTGTATTGTCCAATCTGTTGTGCCGATGTTGAAGTGCCATCGTAGATGTAGAGGAAGTCATAGTTGCTTTCAGTGTCAAAGGATTGGAATTCTACTTCGATGATACCGCCTTCGGTGGCCGGCAGGAATGTCATTGTAAAATCTCTGCTGTTGCCATAGGATGAGCTTGGGCCGCCATCGTCGTAGAACATGGCGTCGCAGGTGGTTACGGTACCATTCTGCATATTATAGGCCTCCACTACCGAGATGTAGTTAGGCATATACTTGGTGTCGCTCTCGCCGTCAGCATTGGTCACTGTGAGGCGCACGCCAAAAGTGCCGGCTTCGTTATAGGTCACTGTGGGATTTGTCGCTGTAGATGTTGCCGGTGTGCCGCCTTCAAACTCCCAGTCCCAGCTCACGAGCTGTGCACCCCATGAGTTGTCAGTGAAATGCACGGAACCGCCGATTGACACTGCTGTTGCGTCAACGGTGAAGTCGGCAACGATGCCATCAAGAGCCACGAGATCTGCTTGGATTGTGACAGCCTCTCCGTCAGCCACTGTCACCTGTGTCTCGTATGCCTGATAGCCATTCTTGGTGATTCTCACATTGTAAGTGCCACCTTTGACAGGACGGTGGAAATCGCCACCGGGAAGCTGTGTTGACACTGTTGAATACTGGTCATCGTGACCCACCAAAGTGATGGTTGCACCGCCGATCGGAGCTTTTGACTCTGCATCGACCACGATGCCGTGGATGCCATTTAAGCACTGATTTGCAAAGGTAAAGATGGAGTTTTTGTTGTAGTTCCAGAATGTAGGCATTTGGCTGGCGCTGGGGCATTTGGTGTTCGAACATTCAATGGTGAGTTCGCGGCACTGCCTGTAGCCGTTCATATAATCCTGACGGCCGCCACCGATCATGTACCACTGGGCGCCGTTGGTGATACCGTTGTTATAGTCGGTCATATAGCTTGAACTCATCTGGTGAGTGAGGTCGGCATATTCATGTGAAATGAGCTGGTACCAGGCGTCATCGGCATGGAGCGTGTAGGTGTTGTCCCAAGGATAGTTCATCACCTCAGCACCGCCGTGATAGTTGGCGCCCATCACAAAGTTGTTTTCTTCTGCGAGCTGCATAAACCATTCGGTTTCTTGTGCATAGGGGTTTCCGTCAGGATGCGCACTGCCGTGAGGATCAGCATAGTTGCGGTTCATATCTACGCCATTGGCGTTGTAACGGGTGGCACCGTTTACGTTGCTGTTGCCGCCGTGGTATGTGCCATCGGGGTTGGCGTTGGGGCAGATATACATGTCGATGTTATCAAGAATATTGGCACATTCCGGAAGCGTAGGATTCTCAAGGAGATAGTCAATAAAGCGGAGCATCAGCATCCAACCAGTGGTCTCATCACCATGAATAGTGGAGGTGTAGAGGAATTTTGGCTTGCCGTCGCCATTGCCGTTGTTAATACGGGCAACCAGGATCTTGCGGTTGCTGGGCAGCGTGCCAAGGGTAAGAATTTCGCACTTGTCAGGATGGTCAGTGGCGAACTGGTACATCATGGCCTCGTATGCTTCGTATGTTGGGTATTGATCCCAGTCGTATGCGGCGCGGTTGCTGCCGTTCCACATCTCAGCTTCCTCAAGCATGGAGGGAGGAGTTTGGAGTGTGATATCATATCCCATTTTTTGGAATGCGGCGAATTCATTGTTGTTGGCGTAAGCCGTCACCACATTGCCGTCGACACGGTCAACCGAAATCGTATGGGCGATTTGTTGCAAGTTGTCGTTACCGTTCAATTCAAAGGTGAAGTAATACTCATTGCGTTGTTGCATGAGCTGATTCAAGTCAGTCTTTTGTGCAGTAAGTCCTACGGTAACTAGTAGGAGCAGTGCAAGGATAAAGCTTTTTTTCATTAAAGTAGTATTTTTATTATGTTATTGTATTCGTTTTCAATATCTTGCTGAACTTTTTCCGAGGCGGGAACCAGAGGCAGGCGCAACACGTTCTTGCAAAGCCCCATCAGGCTCATCAAACATTTGATGCCGGCGGGATTGCCGTCGGCGAAGATGAGCTGGTTCATGCGTAACATGGAATAATGCAACTTCAGTGCCACTTCCGTTTGGCCTTCCTTCATGGCGTTCATCATCTTAGCGAAAGGCTTTGTGTAAGCATTGGCTGCTACTGAGATGACGCCTTGTGCGCCCAGTGCCATCAAAGGTTGGGTGATGCCATCGTCACCTGAGAGCACGTCAAAGTCGACGGGTTTGTCGCGAAGAATCTCCATAATCTGCTGCAGGTTGCCAGAGGCTTCCTTGACAGCCACGATATTGGGATGTTGGGCCAGTTCCACACTGGTAGAAGCTTGCAGGTTCACGCCTACACGGCCGGGCACGTTGTAGAGGATGACGGGAACCGGACTGGCGTCGGCGATAGCCTCAAAGTGGGCCTTCATGCCCCGTTGGTTGGGCTTGTTGTAGTATGGCACCACGCTCAGGATCCCGTCAATGCCCGTAAAATCTTGGGCTTTGATTTGGTCAATAACGTTCTGTGTATTGTTGCCGCCCATCCCGAGCAATACGGGTAGGCGTTGGGCGTTGGCTTTCAGAATGGCGCTGACCACTTGCTTTTTCTCCTCAGCGGTGAGGGTTGGGGCTTCGGAAGTGGTTCCGAGGGCCACCAAAAAATCGGCTCCCCCGTTGATGACATGGTTGACGATACGCTCCAGCGCCACGAAGTCGACGGATTTATCGTCGTTGAATGGCGTGATGAGCGCAATGCCTGTACCTTTGAATATGTTTTTCATTTTCCTGTGAGTGCTTGAAGATAGTTGTATAAAGCTTCTATGTCTTTGTTAAGGTTGGAGTTGCCTTCGTTGCTGAGAATGAGGTCGTAGATACCGTAGTGGCTGCTTTTAGTGAAACTCACTCTGAAATGGGCTAGAGGTAGGGTGGCTAAGTAATCGCTGATGTCGATGTGTTTTTTAGCCATGTTGATGAGAATGTTGGTCATGGGGAGTTTTCGGATTTCTTCTTGTTTGTCAGCCTTGAGCACTTTCATGAATCCGAAATCCTTGGTGGTCACCTCGCAGTATTGGTCGCTCAGCAGTACGTCGTTTGACGCATTGTTGGTGATGATGACAAACCTTATCCTATTGACACCGAAGACTTTTTTGAATTGTTCTTCGAGGATGCGCACTTGTTCCTTGTCGAGATCTTCAAGGATGACGATAAAGGATGAAAGTCGCTCAAAATCAGGCATCTTACATCCCTTTTTCTCAGCGATGAATTGGTCGATGGAGCGGTTTAGGATTCGATATCTCAGTTTTTCGAACATGGTGATCCGACGAAGTATAGCTTTAAATTAAAAATTTTGCAAAAGTAACGAATTACTCCTATTTAATATTATTTTTGCGCAAAAATTTCACTATGCAAATTACGGTATTAGGCAGTGGAACCTCACAAGGTGTGCCTGTAATCGGGTGCCAATGTCCTGTGTGTCAGTCAAAAGATCCTCGTGACAAGAGGACTCGGACCTCTATTTTGATTCGCACAGAAAAGGTCACGGTGGCCGTTGATGCAGGTCCAGATTTCCGTCAACAGATGTTGCGTGAGGGGATCAGCCACTTGGATGCGGTGTTCATTACCCATGAGCATAAGGATCATATTGGTGGACTTGACGATGTGAGGCCCTATATCTTCAGTCAAGGCAACAAACCGATGCCTTTGTATGTCGGCAAAACGGCCTTACCGGAGATTAAACGTGAGTTTTCCTACGCTTTCAAAGAGCATCTTTATCCTGGTGCACCCACTTTTGAGGTACATCTGATCAACGAGACCCCATTTACTTTTGGTGACCTCTATGTGGAGCCGATCAAGTTGAAACATTACACCCTTACCAGCTATGCCTTTCGCATTGGCAAGTTTGCCTATGTCACTGATTTCAATGAGATTTCAAAGAAAGCCATGCAAAAGCTTCAAGGTGTTGAGTATCTGATTATTGAGGCTTTGGGGTGGAATAGGCACTACTCTCATATCGATATAGAGCAGGCTGTTGAAATCGCTACTCGCTTGAAGGTGAAAAAAGCGTGGTTTACCCACTGCAGTCATAGTATGGGCAAAGCTGTTGATGTTAATGCGCAACTTCCTGATAACATGATGCTTGCGTATGATGGATTGAATATTCTTATAAATGAATGATTATTCTTTTTGAGAATATTTTTAATTATTAATACATATTATTGTAAAAATTCCTATTTTTGTGTCAATTTTTAAATTCGACACAGATGGAAGAAGGTAAAATTCATGTTGGCGACATGATTAGGAAAGAGCTTCGTGCCCAGGGAAGATCTGTTGCCTGGCTTTCGAGGACGATTTGTTTGGAACGATGTACCATCTACAAGATTTTTGATCGTGATAATATTGACACTAAGTTACTTATGCGTCTTAGTATCCTGCTCAATCACGATTTTTTCGCTGATATTTCCACTTGTTTGTTTGAAAGTGGTTCCAAAATGTCAACAAAAACGGTTCCAAATAATCAACAAAAATTCTTTTAGAGTATTACTTTTTTTTCAGTACTTTGCAAGTGGAATCAAAAACAAGTTAGTTGCATAACTAATGGTTCATTTGTATCTCGACCGACTGGATGCTGCAGTGATTGCCCCATCCAGTCATTTTTTTTGTGTGGAGGCAACTATAAGTAGCGTTTTCCCCCAATATGTTACACCTTTTCTTGAAAAATTATTTCCCGTTCAACTTCAGCTCCTTTGGATAGCAGATGAAATGTTTGATCACTGGTTGTGAGAGTACTGATATGTTGAGCTGGTCAGAGGCTATGCTGATATCTTTGATGGTGCCGTCTTTATACAATATGTTGATGGCCGATTTCTTTGGATGGTAGGCATGGTTCGACGAAGTGCCTTGCAACAGCATGAAGCTTGCCTCGTAAAGGGAGATGCCGTAACACTGAGCGATAGCGTGCAGTATGTCGTCCACATAACTGGGATCAAAAGGCTCCTGTGAGAGCTCAATCTTGAACAAATGTCGGTTGATAAGGCGCCGGCATAGCTCGCTGAGCACGAAATCTTTATCATAGCTCCACAACTTCACGGCCGTCATCACGTCATAGTCATCGAGTTGAGCGAAAGCCTCCAAAACCTCATCCATGCTGTTGGATTCATCAAAATTTCCTTTGTGCTTTAGGAAGAAAGACAGCGCTGGTGTTGCAGGCAGGTCGCGCTCTTGGCTGATGAGTTTTGCACGCTTTAGGATCTCACGCAACATATATTCGGCGCTCAACACGGTCTTATGCATGTACACCTGCCAATACATAATGCGTCTCGATACCAAGAAACTCTCCACTGAATAGATGCCTTTCGCCTCAATGGCCAATTCGTTGCCAACTACCTCCATCATGTCCAAAAGACGCTCGGCGTTTACGTTACCTTCGGCCACACCGGTAAAGAAGCTGTCACGTTTCAGATAGTCGATGCGATCAACGTCCAGTTGGCTGGAAATGAGTTTACTAAGAAATCCTTTTTCGTATTGTCCCGTGAAAATCTTAATGGCTAAGTCAAGCTGTCCGTCATGAATCTCGTTGAACTTTTTCATCAGCAGCAGAGAAAGGTTCTCATGGGTGATGCCTGACACAATGCTATTTTCCAATGTGTGTGAGAATGGACCGTGACCGCTGTCGTGCAGCAGGATGGCCAATGATGCGGCTTCCAACTCCTCATCATTGATTTCATAGCCCTTGCCTCTCAGCAAATGGATGGCTCTGCGCATCAAATGCATGGCGCCTAAACTGTGGGCGAACCTGGTGTGGTTGGCGCCAGGATAGACCAAGTTGGTCAGGCTGACCTGTTTGATTCGTCTAAGACGTTGGAAATAAGGATGCTCGATGATGTCAAAATGCAGCTCGTCAGGGATGCTTACGAATCCGTAAATGGGATCGTTGACAATTTTCTTCTTGTTAGTTTTCATGCCACAAAATTACAATATTATTGCTATCTTTGCGTTAATCCATTAAAAATTGAATCTTAATTATGGATAAAACAACCATCCTTTGGGCTGACGATGAAATTGATCTCTTGAAGCCGCATATCATATTTTTGGAACAGAAGGGTTATGAGGTGATCACCGCCAACAGTGGCTCCGATGCCATCGATTTGGTGCGTGAACGTCCGTTCGACATTGTTTTTCTTGACGAGCAGATGCCAGGCGTGAGCGGTATCGAGGCTCTTGAAGTCATTAAACGCGAGCACCCCAACCTTCCTGTGGTGATGATTACCAAGAGCGAGGAGGAAACCATCATGGAGTCGGCCATCGGTTCCAATATCGCTGACTATTTGATCAAGCCGGTCAACCCGAATCAGATCCTGCTTTCGTTAAAACGCAATCTCGAAAACCGCAAGTTGCGCGACGAGAAGTCGACCATGAGCTACCAGCAGGAGTTCCGTCAGATTGCCATGGATCTGAACAACAACTTGAATTATAACGAATGGATTGACCTTTATAAAAAATTGGTACGGTGGGAGTTGGAACTTCAAAAGTCGACCGACGAGGGTATCAAGCAAATTCTGGCCGACCAGAAGCAAGAGGCTGACACGCTCTTTACCCGTTTTGTGCAGCGCAACTATGTCGACTGGATTCAAGGCAAGGCTGACAAACCGGTGATGTCGCACACCCTTGTCCGCGAAAAGCTGTTGCCCCATCTCGACGATAGCGAAAAACCACTGTTTTTCATCGTAATCGACAACCTCCGTTACGACCAATGGAAGGCCATCCAACCCATCCTCGAGAACTATTTCCGTGTGGATGCCGACGATGTCTATTACAGCATTCTGCCAACATCCACGCAATATGCCCGTAACTCGCTCTTTGCTGGTTTGATGCCGCTTGAAATCCGTCGCCGTTACCCGAAATGGTGGGTCGATGAAGAAGACGAAGGCACAAAGAACCAATACGAGGGCGAACTGTTCGGCGAACAGCTGAAGCGCTATGGCAAAAATATCAAGTATTCTTATAACAAAGTGCTGAACCTGCAGGCAGGGAAGAAGTTGTACGAACAAATGTCGAACCTGATGCAGAACAAGATCAATATCATTGTGTATAACTTCGTCGACATGCTTTCGCATGCCCGCACCGAGATGGAGATTATCCGGGAGTTGGCTGACGATGAGGAAGCCTACCGCTCGTTGATGTATTCATGGTTTGAGCATTCCAGCTTGCTCGATATGATGCGGTTTATCGCTTATAAGGGCTGCAACATGGTGATTACTACAGACCATGGTTCTACGTATGTGAAAAACCCAGTCAAGATCCTTGGTGATCGTGAGGTAAACACCAATTTGCGCTATAAATACGGTAAGAACCTGAAATACAATCCCAAGGAAGTCTTTGAAGTGAAGGCTCCTGAGATTGTGAGCTTACCACGCATAAACCTAAGCACCACATACGTTTTTGCTGGTTCGGGCGACTTTTTCGCTTATCCGAACAACTACAACTATTACGTTAGCTATTACCGCAACACCTTCCAACATGGCGGTATCTCCATGAATGAGATGTTGATTCCGGTCATTAGCCTTTCGTCGAAACGATAGTTTTCGTATCTTTGCGGAAATTATTTGCAGAGATGAACGAAAAAGAGTTTCATGTCCATGGTGTTGAAGGCCTTGCTGAGGTCTCCGATTATCTGATTTCCAAACGTGAAGAGGCTGATGTCATTGCCTTTTACGGTTCAATGGGTGCTGGTAAAACCACGTTGATTAAGGATTTGTGCCATCGCATGGGCGTCACTGACGAGGTGAACAGTCCAACGTTTGCCATTGTCAACGAATATGTTACCGAAGAGGGTGAATCAGTGTATCATTTTGATTTTTATAGGATTAAGAAGCTTGAGGAGGCTTACGACATTGGATACGAAAACTATTTCTATAGTGGCAACCTTTGTTTGATTGAATGGCCTGAATTGATAGAACCGTTGCTGCCTGAGCGCTATCTCCGTGTGGATATTCGCTCGGGTGCCACTGACGATGAACGAATCATAAATGTTGCGTGCTATGAGGCTTGAGGAACTGAAAGAGATCCTGTCGGAAGCTTCGCAGGTGTTTGTACTGACCGATGAGAACGTAGCCCAATATTGGCTTCCGGAGTTGGAGCATTGGCTGGGCTTTGAACATGCCGAAGAGATTGTCATTGGTGCAGGCGAGAGTCACAAGACCCTCCAGACGGCGCAGGAGATCTGGGAGACGCTTTTGGAGAACAATGCCGACCGTCAGGCTGTACTTGTTAACTTGGGTGGAGGAATGGTGACTGACTTAGGCGGTTTTGTAGCTTCCTGCTATCAACGTGGTATCCGATTTGTCAATGTGCCGACGACTCTGTTGGCTATGGTGGATGCAGCCATAGGTGGCAAAAATGGCGTGAATTTCGCTGGATGCAAAAACCAGATTGGGACTTTTGCAGAACCATTGGAGGTGATGATCAATCCCATCTGCTTGAGTACTTTGCCCGAACGCGAGATGCTCTCAGGTCTTGCAGAGATGGTAAAGTATGGCTTTATCGCTGATGATGCTTTGCTCAAGGTGGACGACCGTAACTATGAACAATATATTCTCAGGGCAGGGGAGATCAAACGGGAGATTGTGGAAGAGGACTTTAAGGAACATGGCTATAGAAAAGTGCTGAATTTCGGACATACTATTGGGCATTCCATAGAGAGTTATTCGCTCACGACCTCAACTCCGTTAACACATGGCGAAGCGGTGGCTGTCGGTATGTGGTGCGCCCTGTGGCTTTCAATTGACCAATGTGGGCTCGACGAAGAGGTGCTTGATGATTATTGCCCGAAGATGCGGTTGTTGTTATCAGAAGCGGAATGGGATTTTTCAGCAAAGGATATTGATGCCATCATGGCTTATCTTGACCATGATAAGAAAAATGTTGATGGAAAACATGGTTTTGTTTTGCTGAAAGACGTAGAAAAGCCGCTTTACGATCAGTTTGTTCCTGATGAACTAGTGCGCCAGTCGCTCAATGAATTGATGGATTATTTGAGTGATCTATGAATAGGCTGTTGAAAGGATCTGTGTCGCTGCCGGGGAGCAAAAGTGAGAGCAACCGTGCTCTGATGATAGCTGCCTACGGCGGATTTCCCCTGGATGTTGACGGCTTGTCCGATGCTCACGACACGGTGCTTCTGAAAACACTGTTGGAGCAATCGTCATTGCGAGGAGCGTCAGCGACGAAGCAATCCATAATTGATTGCGAAGATGCCGGCACCGTAGCCCGTTTCATGCTGACCTACCTTGCTAACAAAACCGGCATTTGGCAGCTGACCGGCACCGAACGCCTTTGCCAACGTCCCATGGCTCCCTTGATTGATGCTTTGCGGCAATTGGGTGCAGAGATTATTGGAGACAGCCTTCCTTTGAAAATAGTAGGGAAGCCACTCAAAGGCGGCTTTGTCACCCTTGATGCTTCGCAAAGCAGCCAATTTGCTTCGTCTTTGTTGTTGGCTGCCCCCACATGGGAGCACGGCCTTCAATTGACTTTGACAGGTGATCCAGTCTCCATGCCTTACCTTGAAATGACCATCAAGATAATGGAGCACTATGGCGTTCAAGTCGTTCGTGAAGGCAATACTATCAAGGTCGCTCACCAGTCCTATCAACCACGTCCTTTTATGGTGTCATCTGACTGGAGCGCGGCCTCTTACTGGTATGAAATGATGGCACTAAGCGAAGGGGGAGAGTTGCTGCTCAAAGGCTTGAAACCCAATTCACTGCAAGGCGATGCAGTGGTGGCAGAATGGTTCAAACCGTTTGGCGTGATCGCTACTTTTGAGCCTGAAGGTGCCCGCCTGACCAAGGTTCCTGTCGATCCGCATGACCTAGTCTTCGACTTCTCCAATACCCCCGATTTGTTTCCTTCAATTTTCGTCACAAGTGTTGCTTTAGGATATCGAGCTCGTTTTCAAGGAGTTCAAAATTTGTCGATTAAGGAATCTAATAGAGTAGAATCATTAATTTCTGAATTGTCAAAAATTTACACCTTTATTAATATATATTCAGGTAATGAATTAGTGATTGAAAAATCAGTGTTAAATGAAAGTTTTAGCAATACTAACAATGTGATATTTAAAACATATCTTGATCATCGTATTGCTATGTCGCTTGCCCCACTTGCTATGCAGATAGGCTCATTCCATTTTGATAATCCAGATGTTGTAACCAAGTCATATCCAACGTTTTGGGATGATGTTACGAAAATTTTACAACTTATTTAATAATATTATTAAAAAAATACTTGACTTTTTACGTTGTTTTTTCGTATTTTTGCCACAATAATAAATTTGGCAAAGAATACACTTATGACTATAGATCTCTTCGTTCCTTGTTTTATTGATCAGTTTCATCCAGATACTGCATTTAATACAGTGAAGGTGCTTGAGAAGGCTGGCGTGGAAGTTAATTACAATCCCGACCAGACCTGTTGCGGCCGATTCGCTTACAATGCTGGATATCTTGAGGAGGCTAAGGCTTTGGGCGACAAGTTTCTTGATGAGTTCGGCGGCGATCGCCCCGTGGTGTCTCCTTCGGCATCATGCATTGCTTATATCAAAAAACGTTATCCAGAGTTGTTTTTCAATACAGCTAACCATCTAAATGTGAAGCGACTGGAAAAGAATGTTTATGAACTGACTGATTTTCTGGTGAATGTGTTGCATTTTGATGACTTTGGCGCTGAATTTCCGCATAAGGTGACCTACCATGATAGCTGCAGCGCGCTTCGTGGACTGGGTATTGGCAAAGAAGCTCGTCAACTGCTCTCCAAGGTGAAAGGACTTGAATTGGTGGAGATGAAGCAGACCGACATGTGCTGCGGTGGAGAGTTTACTTTCGCCATGAATCACGAGGAAGTGTCGGTGGGCATGGCTAGCCATAAAGTGCGCAACGCCTTGAACACTGGGGCAGAATACATTGTGTCAACCGATGTATCATGCCTGATGCACCAGCATAGTTATATTGATGCGAATGGATTGCCAATCCATGTAATCCATATTGCTGATATTTTAGCGGAGGGCTGTTAAGATGGGCGATTTCTATGTGCATGAGAGTAGCTATGTTGACGAGAATGTCAGCATCGGTAGTGGCACCAAGATCTGGCACTTCTGCCATGTGCAATCAGGTGCGGTGATTGGCGAGCATTGCTCGATGGGGCAGAATGTCAATATCGGTAACAACGTGAAGATCGGCAATGGAGTTCGGATTCAGAATAATGTGTCGGTTTACGAAGGTGTTGAGATCGAGGACAATGTCTTTTGTGGCCCAAGTTGCGTATTCACTAATGTGAACACGCCTCGGGCTCATTTCCCAGTACATGGCGTGTATGCCAAAACCAGGATTTGTGAGGGTGCCTCTTTGGGTGCCAATTGTACCATAGTGTGCGGACACACGGTGGGGAAGAGCGCACTCATTGCCGCTGGTGCCGTGGTAACCAAGGATGTAAAGCCATACGCTTTGATGGCAGGCGTCCCCGCTCGGCAGATCGGCTGGGTTTGCGAGTGTGGCAAACGCCTTGATGCTTCTTTGAAGTGTGAGTGTGGAAGAACATATAAAAAAATTGATGGAGGAATTGAATTATGCAATTTAGAGATTTAAAAACACAATATCAAGTTTTGAAAGACGAGATGGATCAAGCGATCCTCAATGTGGTGGCTTCCAGTGCCTACGTGTTGGGACCTAAGGTGAAAGAGATGGAGCAAGCCTTCGCTGAGTATGTCGGCGTGAAGCATTGCATCGGCTGTGCCAGTGGCACCGATGCCTTGTTGCTTGCGCTGAAAGCTTGGGATGTAAAGGCCGGTGATGCTGTGTTTGTGCCGAGTTTCACCTTCTTTGCTTCGGCCGAGGTGGTGGCCATCCAAGGCGCCACACCAGTTTTTGTGGACGTTGATCCTGAAACTTTCAACATGGATGTCCGCGACTTGATCTATAAAATCGAACATACCGTCAAGGCGGGTCAACTGAAGCCTAAGGCTATCATTGCCGTTGACCTCTTTGGCCTCCCTGCCGATTTCAAGTTGATTAGCGAAGTGGCCAAACGCTATGGCCTTTATCTGCTTGAAGACGCTGCCCAAGGCTTTGGCGGACGTATCGGTGATCGTAAAGCTGGCACATTCGGTGATATCGCTGCCACCTCGTTCTTCCCAGCTAAACCGGTAGGGTGCTATGGCGATGGAGGAGCGGTGTTTACCAACAACGACGAGTGGGCTGCCCTGATGGACTCTTATCATGTTCATGGCAAAGGGAGCGACCGTTACGACAATGTCCGCATAGGTTTGAATTCTCGCCTCGACAGCATTCAGGCGGCTATCTTGCTTGTCAAGCTGAAGGCTTTCAAGGAGCATGAGTTGGTGGATGTCAACAAAGTGGCTGAGCGTTATACTGAGAAGCTGAAAGGTGTGGTGAAAACCCCAGAGGTTCCCCAAGGATTTTACTCAAGCTGGGCGCAATACACTATTCAAGTGGCCAATAAAGAGGTTAGATCCAAGCTGCAAGAGGCTTTGAAGGCTGAAGATATCCCAACGGCTATCTATTATCCGATCCCGATGCATCGGCAGACGGCCTTCAGCTATCTTGACCCAAAGACGAACCAGTGTCCCGTGACAGATCGTTTGGCTGATACGGTGCTCTCGCTTCCGATTCATCCGTATCTTTCGGAAGAAGATCAAGACCTGATCTGCCGTACGATCCACTCTCAACTTTAAACAACTCTAAACTTTCAATTCTAAACTAAAGAATCCATGTCGCTCTTGGAGAACATCATATACCGTGAGGACTACGCGGAAGCTATGGAATACCTAGCCAATAGGGAGACCAAGCATGCCCCGAAGTTCGATCTCGTGAATGCTCCTGTAGAGTTGCAGGAGTTGATCGGGCAGGCCTATATGCCAAGGGGAGAGGAACGATCCAAATGGCTGAATGATTTTGTGGAACGGTGTTGGTCGGTACCGGATGGTGAGGCTGAGTTATTGCTTGGGGAGGATCATTTGAATGGCATTCGCTATGTGAATCATTATCTGCGCAAAGCGAACCAAAAACTGAAGCAAGACGGTTTTCTTGTGGTGTCGTTTGATACCGCTGCCAAACGTCGTGTGCAGTTTTATAGCAAGTATCCCAAGTTTTTAGCTGACTTCATCTATTTCTTTGATTTTATTTGGCACCGCTTCTGTCCTAAGATTGCGTTGACGCGGCGGTTCTATTACTGGTGCACGAAGAAAAGGAGAAAAGTGTTTCCCCGGCCGGAGGTATTGGGTAGATTGTATTATTGCGGTTTCGATGTGGTCTCTGAGTTGTATATACATGACCGTTTTTGTGTTATTGCTCAGAAGCGTAGGGAACCGGCGTTGGAGCATCCCAGCTATGGCATGATTGTGAAACTTGACAGAATCGGAAAAAATGGAGAGCATCTGTGGGTGTATAAGTTCAGAACGATGTATGCCTACTCGGAGTATCTTCAAACCTATGTGTATGAAAATAACAATCTGCAAACTGGAGGCAAGTTTTTCGATGATTACCGAGTCACCACATGGGGCCGTGTGCTGCGAAAATACTGGATTGATGAGATGCCTATGCTTATCAACGTTCTCAAAGGTCAGATGAAGGTGGTTGGTGTACGTCCATTGAGTGAACAATACTTTAAACTGTACAAACCTGAGATTCAACAAATACGCATCAAGTCCAAGCCGGGTATGCTACCTCCGTATTATGCTGACATGCCTGAGACACTTGATGAGATACAAGAAAGTGAGCGTCGTTATTGCGAGGAATATGAGAAACATCCCTTCCGTACTGATTGGAAGTATTTCTGGAAAATCCAAGCAAACATCCTCTTTAGGAGGAAGCGCTCGAAATAAATATTGCCCTATAAAAGGACTTCTGTAAATCGCTGATTTTTAATATTATGCGATTAATTGATGGGAGTCAAGGGGCGAAGCTATGTAATGAAATGAGCGAAGAAAACTGGACTACGGTGATCAAGCCCAAGAACAAGTTGCTTGAGATTAACATCAAGGAACTTTGGGATTATCGGGATTTGATTGCTTTGTTTATCAAGCGGAATATTGTCACCCAGTATAAGCAGACGGTGCTTGGGCCTTTGTGGTTCATAGTGCAGCCGGCCATGTCGGTCATCATGTACATGATCGTTTTTGGCGGCATTGCGGGCATCCCCACCGATGGCGTGGCGCAACCGCTGTTTTACTTGGCGGGTACTTGCCTATGGCAGTATTTTTCCGATTGTCTTTCGAGGACTTCAAATACTTTTGTCGACAATGCGGGCATATTTGGGAAGGTGTATTTCCCGAGGTTGGCCGTTCCGGTGGCCAATGTGGTTTCCAACCTGTTGCGTTTCGGTATACAGTTGGGGCTTTTCCTTGTAGTGTATGCAGTTTATGCCTTGTTTGGCGATCCAGGAGCTCATTTCACCTGGTATGCCTTGCTGTTTCCGGTACTGGTTTTGATGTTGGCGGGGTTGGCTCTGGGATTTGGCATTCTGTTCTCCTCGATGACTACCAAGTACCGTGACTTGCAAGTGCTGTTTTCGTTTGGCGTGTCGCTATGGATGTATGCCACCCCGATCGTTTATCCGCTAACCATAGCCAAGAGCAAGTTCTGGCATGGCATCTCCGTTCATAAGTTGATGTGTTTCAACCCCGTGACGCCCATCATTGAGACGTTCAAGTACGGCTTCCTCGGTTGTGGTGAGTTCATTGGTTGGCGTTGGCTGGTTTATAGTTTCGTGTTTATGGTTGTTCTGTTGGCCTTGGGCATCGTGGTGTTCAACAAAGTCCAGCGGAGTTTTATGGATACAGTGTGAAGATAAGAGATAAAAGATAAAAGTTGCGATGTCGACGGCTATAGAATTTAACAATATCAGTAAGTTATATCGATTGGGGCTGGTGTCTACAGGAACATTTGCCCATGATTTAAAGCGTTGGTGGACTATCAACGTACGAGGGAAGGAAGACCCTTATTTGAAGATTGGGGAGGCCAACGACCGTGCTACCAAAGGTGAGAGCGATTATGTTTGGGCTTTGAAGGATATCAACTTCAAAGTAGAACAGGGTGATGTAGTAGGCATTATTGGTAAGAATGGTGCTGGTAAGAGTACCTTGTTGAAGATCCTTTCGAAGGTGACGGCTCCTACTACGGGTGTTATTAAGGCCAAAGGTCGCATTGGCTCCCTGTTGGAGGTAGGCACCGGCTTCCACGGAGAGATGACTGGCCGCGAGAATATCTATTTAAATGGAGCTATTTTGGGTATGTCCAAGCCTGAGATTACCAAAAAGCTGGATGAAATTATTGATTTCAGCGGCTGTGAGCGTTACATTGATACACCTGTGAAACGTTATTCGAGCGGTATGATGGTGCGATTAGGCTTTGCAGTGGCAGCCCACCTCGATCCAGAGATCCTCGTCGTCGATGAAGTACTCGCCGTTGGCGATGCGGAGTTCCAGAAGAAAGCCATTGGCAAGATGCAGGATGTGAGTAGGGGAGAAGGGAGGACGGTGCTGTTTGTGAGTCACAACATGAATAGTATTCGGGCTCTTTGTTATCATGGGATACTGTTGGAAAAGGGTTCCATCACTGCGGCTGGAGAGGTGGCAGATGTGGTTGAGACTTATTTAAAGGACTATCGTGATACTACCCATAGGGTTCAAACAGTTATCACTTCATCGATGCGCGATCATAATCGTAGCTTGAAAGTGAAGTTTCTGTCCATCGAGCATGAAAAAGGGAATGACCTCTATGCTTCTGATGAAAACATTATCCTTGATATTATTGTCGAAGCAGAAAAAGCGGTAGAACAATGCCGTATTAACTGCACTATTCGTACACCCGATGGATTATCTCTTTGTAACAATTCTTCCTCAAGCTTTTTTAACATCTCGTTTGGCGAAAAGAAAAGATTACGTTACACGTTGAAAAATCCTGGACTCACTATAGGGAACTACAATCTTTCGTTTTCTGTTGGCATAGGCAATATGGAAAGTGGAGAGACCAATTTTGATGTGGTTACAAATGCTGTAACTCTTGAGATTGACAAGCCCCGTAAAGATGCCAACAACTACTATCTGAAGTGGGATACCCATTCATGGGGTTATATTTTAATGCAGAACACCTTAGAAGAGCTTCCTTTATGAGATATATTACTGTTTCTGAACTAAGCAACATGATTCGCAAGAATCTATGGAAAATTCCTCATGACATCGATTTGATTGTGGGTATTCCAAGGAGCGGTATGCTTCCGGCGACCATGATAGCTTTGTTTCTGAATACTCGTTTAACAGATATTGATTCGTTTGTTGAGGATGGTGGTTGTTTTAGTAATGGTTTGTCAAGAGGTAAATACGTCAAGAAAGATAAGATAAAAAAAGTATTGATTGTTGATGATAGCATCTTTAGCGGAAATTCCTTGTCTGATGCTAAAAGAAAATTAAAGGCTGTCCTTTCAGAGTACGAATATACGTTTTGCGTGCCCATTGCGACTACCATCGGAGCAGCAAAGGTTGATATTTTTTTCGAAATTATTGACGAAGATAGAGTTTTTGAATGGAACATCTTTCATCATCTCGTATTGAGCAAAGCCTGTGTCGATATAGATGGTGTTTTATGTCTTGATCCCGTTGAAGATGATGATGGAGAAAAATATCAATTGTTCATTCAAACGGCAACCCCATTGTTTTTGCCAACATGCAAAATTAACACGTTAATTTCATGTCGTCTTGAGAAGTATCGATCATTAACTGAAAACTGGTTGGCACAAAACAATATTTTGTTCGATCAGCTCATTATGCTCGATTTTCCAGACAAGGCTACTCGTGTGGAATGGAATAAACACGGAAGCTATAAAGGAAAATACTATAGGCAACGAACTGACTGCGTGTTGTTCATCGAGAGCTCTTTGAAACAAGCCAATACCATTGCCGAAATATCCAATAAACCAGTTTATTGTGTTGAAAACAATACTATGATATATATCCCACCCGCAATATCTACAAAGAAAAAAGTCCTTCATGCCATCAGGAAAATATTTCCGCATGAATACTTATGGCTAAGATCCAAATATCACAAAATGACAGGCCTTACTTGAAATCATGGCTTTAACTCCTCTTTTACTCAACTATTACTCATCTATTACTGAAATCTACCACTTCTTCAACGTTTCAAGGGTGGAGCAGCGAAGGAATTGAAAAAAATGAGGTATTCCATAATCATCCCACACAAGAACACTCCTCAACTACTTCAGCGGCTGCTCGACTCAATACCACAGAGGGACGACCTTGAAGTGATTGTGGTTGACGACAACAGCGACCCAAGCATTGTGGATTTCTGCCATTACCCCGGAAAAGATCGCCCCAACATCCATCTGATTTTCACAACGGAAGATCGTGGAGCCGGTTACGCTCGTAACGTGGGCATGGACAACTCACGAGGAGAATGGATTGTATTCGCCGATGCTGATGATTTTTTTGTTACATCTAATCTTAATGACATCCTCAATTCTAACATTCCTGATAGCTGCGATGTACTAATGTGGGAAACATTTTGGAAAACTTCAGATACACCTATTGAGGGGTTTCAGTCAACTTCTTTTGACGGCAACTTTATACCCAAACACGATGCACCTGATGCATTTATCACTAATGTTGCTCCTTGGGCTAGAATGATTAGGAAATCAGCAATAGAAAAGTTTCACCTCCGTTTCGAAGAACAGCAGCATGCTAATGACGTAATGTTCACAGCGCGCCTTTCATTTCATATTCACGACTACCTATATACTACAACCGTAGTCTACATATACGATAACTCTTTTTCCTTTCTTACCAAACAGATCAATGCTAAAACTATTGCACAAAGGTATAACACCCTAATTAGGTCATCTCGTTATGCATACGATTTATTGGGGTTAAAAACTCGAGGAGAGCAACTACTACACATTGATTATACAAGATTCCTTTTATACACCGCATGGGGTGTTATTCGCATGGGGTATGGAAAAATGATGCTAGCTTATCGTGCGGCATGTGCCGATGCCGGGTACTCTACAGTTCCCTATAAAACAAAGATTAAATTATTTTTAATCAAATGGAGAATTGCAAAATTTCAATCATAGTTCCTTGCTATAATCAAGCAAAATATCTCTCAGAAACTCTAGATTCTGTGTTGTCTCAAACATTTACGGATTGGGAGTGCATCGTCGTTAATGATGGTTCCTCTGACAATACAGAAGAGATTGCAAATAGATATGTTGCCAAGGACAATCGATTCAAATATGTTTGGCAAGAAAACGGAGGACCTTCCCGGGCGCGAAATGCTGGTATTGCGAATTCTACTGGTGACTATATTTTGCCTTTGGATGCTGATGATCTCATCTCACCAGGTTATGTGGAAATAGCGGTGGACTGTCTTTCTCGGTTTCCTGGGATAAAGTTGGTGTATTCCAAAGTCGACATGTTTGGGAACGAAAATGGTCTATTGGAACTAGAGGAATACGATTACGAGAAGTTCATTTGGAAAAACTGCATCGTCTGCACGGCTATGTTTCGTCGTGCCGATTATGATCAAACGAATGGCTATAATGAGAACATGGTTCATGGTGATGAGGATTGGGATTTTTGGCTTTCTCTATTGAAAAAAGACGATGTTGTGTATCGAATAGACGAAGTGCTGTTTCATTATAGAATTAAAGATAAGTCAAGAACTACCGATTTAAAACAGGGGCATTTGGATGATACTTGGATCCAACTTTGTAAGAACCATCCAGAGGTTTATATCCCATATTATAATCAAATCATCATTTTTCACAATAAGATGGAAGAAGGTCTTAAAATCGTGGAGGAAAACTTGTTTTTAAAAAATGAGTTGGATAGAGTTCATTCTTCACATGCCTATCGTATTGGGAAGTTTATCCTTAAACCTTTTTCTTGGTTAAGAAATAGACTATGTTTTCCGTAGCTCTTTGCACATATAATGGAGTTAAGTATATTGCAGACCAATTGGACTCAATTATTAATCAGACTAGGACAGTAGATGAAATAATTGTGTCTGATGACGGTAGTACGGATGGTACATTGATGATACTTGAAGAGTTTGCCCAAAAGTATTCATTATTGCATTATTCAGTGAATACTGTTAGAAAGGGATTCAAACAAAATTTTTTGGATACGATTCGACAATGTAAAGGGGATGTGGTGTTCCTGTCGGATCAAGATGACAAGTGGTATTTGAATAAGGTTGAATTTGTGTTGGAGCGGTTTCAGAAGCATCCAAAGATTCAGCTTGGTTTTAGATGCTGCAGATAAGGAGATGGATGGGTTTATTTCAGAACCACTGATGGATTATAGACTGCATGAACACAATACTACGGGGTTGGAATAAGTACCACATCCTGTTTCTGTCCCCTTATATTCCAGTTTGGAGTAATTTTGACGAAGTAAGAAGATGGACAAGCAGAACCCGACAGCATTTGGCATTCTCTCGGAAAAGAATGTCATTTAAGCATTCTTGGTTTGGTGCTAAAGTATGTATTTATGGGTTTGATTATGTGAGATTATACGGCAAACTTTGGTATTTGGCTTTTGACTACGATTGGCAAGAATCTGTCCTTCATTCGAAGGATAGGTTAATTGCTATTATTAACAGGGAAATGAATAGGCCTGTATAGGCATTTTTATTCGTAAAATGAAAAACACGGTTCTTCTGCTGACAGCATGCGTCAATCCTGGTGGCATGAAATTTACAGTGTTACAAGATAAAGAGGCACGAAAGAAGCAATACATAAAGGCCGTTAAGTTTTATCTTGAAAACACGAGTTATAGAATCGTGTTTTGTGAGAATTCTGGTGAAGATTTAACGGATTTGACAGACTTAGCTGTTAATCATGGTTTGGAAATTCTGTCGTTTCAAGGGAATGATTATGATAAAAGTTTAGGGAAGGGCTTTGGTGAATATGGAATAGTACAATATGCTTTTCAAAATAGTAAATACATCAAGGAAGCGACAACTGTTGTTAAGGTTACGGGAAGATTGATCGTGAATAATCTTGTTGAAGTTATTAGTTTGCAAAATAAACTTTTCTTATTCCCTAAGCGTTTTGTTTATGTTGGAGATAGTGGTCACAATTCGTATGACTCACGTTGTATAGTTGCAAATAAGGAGTTCTTCTCAACCTTTTTTTTGACTTCTTTTAATCCGATTAATGATTCGTCAGGCTATTATTTTGAACATTATTTGTTTGATATAATCAACCAGTTGTCGGCACGATATATTGTTTCGGATTTTGTGTTTCCACTAGCTTTTTCTGGGATGTCTGGATCTACGGGTGTTGAATATGAATATGAAGAAATGAATAAGGGTAAAAAGCTGGCTTTATTAAGGGATTTTTGTCAATACAAAAAGAGATTTTATAAAAAGACTAATAAGTTTTTGTTTGTTTGGTTTTCTATATTTTCTTCTATCATAAGGGTAATAAAGCACACGTATAGTTACAAATATTACGCTTGAAAAAGAGAACTCATCCATGAAACTTTCCATAATCACTGTAAACCTTAATAATTGCAATGGCCTCAAAAAGACCATCGACAGCGTAGTCTCTCAAACATTCAAGGATTTTGAGTGGATTGTCATTGATGGCGGTTCCACTGATGGTAGCAAGGAATTGATAGAGCAATATGCTGATCACTTTGCCTATTGGGTGAGTGAACCAGATAAAGGCATTTACAATGCCATGAACAAGGGAATAAAGGTCGCTAATGGAGAGTATTTGCAGTTTTTGAATAGCGGGGATTTTTTGAGAGACGATAATGTGTTGATGGACTTTGTCAAGTCGAATTTTTCGGCGGACATAGTGGATGGTGATATCCATTTAATCTATGATGATAGAGAAGTGGATGCAATTGCTCCCGAAAAGGTCAGTTTTGATTTTTTTATCCACGGCACTATATGGCATCCATGTGCGTTCATTAAAAAATCCCTTTTTGATAAGAATGGTTGCTATAATGAGGAGTTTAAGATAATTTCCGATTGGGAATTTTTTATGAAATCTGTGGTGGTACATGGTGCTACCTATGCTCATTTTTGTAGAATTGTAGCATGTTTCCCCGTTGATGGCATCAGTGCCGATGAAAGTAATGAAGAGAAGAAAGAAGGTGTTAGAAAGACTTTCTTGCAGATTATGCCAGAATCTGCATATGAGGCGTATTTGCATTTAGATAGAAAGAACATGGAGTTGCAAGAGGTAAAGGATGAATACGAAAATCTTATGAATGGGAAATTGGGGCCAATAGTAAAGTTGTTGTTGATGATTAAGAACAAGAGGAAATGATTAATTATGTTCAATAAAATCAAGCGATATGCCCGAAATCCGTATTATGCCTTGGGCAATGACATGATACAGAGATGTCCGCACATGATGTCGGATAAGTATTATCTGTCGGTGCTTTGGAAAATGAAGATGGGATATGAATTGGATTGGAAGCGCCCTAAGACTTTCAATGAGAAACTCCAATGGCTGAAACTTTATGACCGCAATCCATTGTACACTACATTGGTAGATAAGTATCGTGCGAAACAGTGGGTGGCTGACAAGATAGGCAAGCAATATGTGAATCCTACTTTAGCGGTTTATAGTTCTGTTGATGAGATTAATCTGGATACGTTGCCCGAACAATTTGTCTTGAAATGCAATCATGATAGTGGCAGTGTAGTAATATGCAAGGATAAGGCCACTTTTGATTTGGAAGCGGCGAAGAGCAAACTGCGTTTGGCAACAAAGAAAAACTTCTATTGGGAAGCGAGGGAATGGCCATATAAGAATATTCAACATGTGATATTAGCAGATCCTTATTTGGATGATCATTGTGGAAATGAACTAAGGGATTATAAGTTTTATTGTTTCAATGGAACTCCTAGAATAATGTATTGTACAAACAAAGGAGTCGATATTTATGAGAGTTTTTATGATATGAACTTTAATCCAGTAAATATAAGTCATGGATTTCGAAGATTTGATCCAGAGATGATAAAGCCTTCTGGATTTGAAACAATGAAAAGGAATGCAAGTTTGCTTTCCGAAGGGATTCCTTTTGTTAGGGTTGATTTTAATCAGGTAGAAGGACAGGTGCTTTTTGGAGAGTTTACTTTCTTCGATTGGGCAGGTTTCTGTAAGATTCAACCAGGAGATTGGGATGCTGTTTTGGGCGATTGGATCGAACTGCCTGCTGACAAAAAATGCAAATAATGTTTAAATTAAAAGAAACACTTTTGGCCATGTTGAGGCCTTTACTGCTCTTTCTCGTGAAGAGAAATTTGTTTGGCATGAAATCATTGTTTCTTTCGGAGAATAAGAAACTGAAAATAGCCTTGCGTGAGAAAGGTTGCCATTTGGCACTTTGCGTTCATCCATCGATTGTTTTTGGTGAAAAGCTCAATGTCAATGGCTATATGGGATGTTTGGGATTACGAGTGGCTTTTCTAATGAAATGTATCAAGATAGGGCTGCTTAAAGACGAGAGAGGCCATAAATTGATGCGCGAATTGGGTATTCAGCCTTATTTCGGTAACGGTGTTGAGTTTTGGTTTGAGGAATTCCATTCGCCAATAAAGCCTTATCATCTGCCGGAGGTAGAAAAGCCACAGGGACGTCTTGCGGTTTACACCGCTTTGACTGGTGATTACGATGAGGTACATGAAATCTTGTATAAGGAAAATGATATTGATTACATTTTATTCACCAACAATCCTTCTGTGAAAAGCAAGACTTGGCAGGTAGTGCTGTTAGAGAGTGATTTAGACGATGTGCTCTTGAGCCGAGAGATCAAGATGTTTCCTGACAAATATTTAGGCTCATCCTATGACATGAGCATTTATGTTGATGCGAACATGGTGATTTATGGGGAGCTATCGGAGTTGACAAAGTATTTGAGTGAAGAGAAGACATTCGCTGTGAGCAGACATGCAGAAAGAAACAACGTGAAAGAAGAGATTGAAGCTTGTGTGAGTCTGATTGGAGTGGATAAGGATATGGCGGATAAACAATATGAAAGATATTTACGGGAAGGCTTTCGTGATGACCAGCCATTGCTTGAATGTGGTTGCTTGGTTATAAGGCATGGCGACCAGAAGCTTCGGGAGTTGATGCAAACGTGGTTTGAGGAGTTTAAAGGAGGGATCAGGCGTGATCAGCTATTGTTGATGCCATGTGTTAGTCGTCTTCGTTTCGAAGGACTTGTGGTGATGGATGGGAATGTGTGGCATAACCAATTCTTTAAGGTCCAACGACATAAAAAAAGATAAAATGAAGATTTTGATTACGGGAGGGGCTGGCTTTATTGGAAGCAACCTTTGTGAATTTTTTGTTGGTAAACAGTATGAAGTAGTTTGTCTTGACAATCTGAGCACAGGGTTTAGGCATAATATTGAGCCTTTGTTAGATAAACCAAATTTCAGGTTTATCATAGGAGATATCAGGAATCTCGATACCTGCAGGGAAGCCGTGAAAGGCTGTGATGTCGTGTTACAGGAAGCAGCCTTGGGCTCAGTACCTCGTAGCATCGCCAATCCTATCGCGACAAATGACAATAATATAAACGGGTTCTTGAATATATTGGTTGCATCACGTGACGAGGGTGTAAAACGATTTGTGTATGCCGCATCATCTTCTACCTATGGTGATAGTAAAGAATTGCCCAAAATTGAACATAATATTGGACGCCCGATGTCTCCTTATGCGATTACTAAATATGTCAATGAGTTGTATGCCAACGTATTTTCGTCGTTATATGGTATAGAGACGATAGGCCTTCGTTACTTCAACGTATTTGGTCGTCGGCAGGATCCAAATGGAGCGTACGCTGCTGTCATTCCCTTGTGGGTAAAAGCGCTCATTCAGCATCAATCGCCCCACATCAATGGCGACGGTTCCTATTCCCGTGATTTTACTTATATTGATAATGTGATTCAAGCCAATGAGTTGGCTGCCACCATATCGCATGATGAGATCGTGAAACGAGCGGAGCTCTATAATATGAACCTGCCTCAGAATGCTCCAGTTGACTTGGTATTTAACGTCGCATATGGGGGTAGTACGACCTTGAACGAATTGTTTGAGTGTTTGCGTGAAAACTTAGCCAAATTTGATAAGAAAATCAGAGAGGTTAGACCCGTTTTCCGTGAGGTTCGAGCAGGCGACATTCCTCACAGCCAGGCTTCCATTATCAAAGCACAGCGCATTTTGGGGTATGCCCCAAAATACTCGGCACAGGAAGGTTTCGCACGGGCGTGTGAATGGTATTGGAACCATATGAGATAAAGCACTATGGAGCAAGGAAAAAAGAAAATATCCGTGATTGTCGTAACTTTCAAAGGGAAGCATTGGTATGACCAATGCTTCACTTCGTTGCGCAATTCCGCTCTTCCTGTGCAGACCATAGTGGTGGACAATGCCTCTAACGACGGCTCGGTTGAATACATCAAAGAGCGTTTTCCTGAGATTCATCTGGTTGAGTCAAAAGATAATCTTGGTTTTGGTCAAGCTAACAATTTAGCTATGCGTTATGCGCTTGATCAAGGCTGCGATTATATGTTTTTGCTTAATCAAGATGCATGGGTGGAAACGGATACGTTGGAGAAACTAGTGGGAATTCATAATAGACATCCTGAGTATGGGATTCTTGGTCCGGTTCAGGTAAATGCTGAAAAAACAAAGGTGCTTGATGGTGTGATTCAATTTCTTATTAATCCTGACAATGTAAATAGACAAATGTTCAGTGACTTCATGATGGGCACCATAGATGAAGTATATCCAGTGGCAGAAATCAATGCCGCAGCATGGCTGATCCCCCGAAATACGCTTGAAACAGTGGGCGGTTTTGACCCGATCTTTTTACATTATGGTGAGGACTGGAACTATCTAAGTCGAGTGCTATACCATGGGATGAAAGTAGGCCTAACGCCTCATATTCAAGTAGTGCATGATTGTTTGGAACAAGTGGATCGCCCCAAAGGTTATGAGATGGATTTTGACAAATGGTTGCTTCTGAGAGCTACCGATATTTTGTATCCTGATACGCAGGTTGAAGATATGATACGGCAATACCGTCGAACGGCAATAATGAAATTGTTAACTTTCCATAAAGCCACTTTTAAGGAGAATTGGGAAGCCTATCGTTTCCTCAAGAGAAATAGAACATGTATTGAATATTCTAGGAATAAGAATAAAACCGTGGGAGCTAATTGGCTGTAACGAGTATGGGCTTTAATAGGAAAATATTGGTTGCATTGAGAGGGAAGAATTGGTATAACTATTCGCCGGTTTCCGTTCCGTTGGTTGAACCGTCTGAAACTCAGCACATGATCCATGATATGCTCATTTCTGATAAACCATGCATGATAGCTCGTTTTGGCTCGGTTGAGTTGCAGGCTGTAGTGGATTATTTGTATCCGCCTACCATGAAAAATGTCAAGCGTTTTGTGAAAGGCGAGATTCCCTCATGGGGTTATGCTCCGAGTACCATACGCACCATGCGTATCAATGCAGGTTTCTTTCCTGCTTCAAAACCGATGCTTGATCGTTTTGGGAAGTTGATGCTGGATTGCATGCCAATGGTGGACATGCTGGGTAGTTGGAGACAAGAGGAGGCTTTGGTTATGAATTATATGCCAAATACGGCACGTGTTCCGTTATTTGCATTGGAACCATATTACTTTGACAACCCATGGACAACCGCTCTTGAAGGGAGAAAAGTGTTGGTGGTGCATCCTTTTGAGGATACTATCCGTAAGCAGCATGAGCGGTATGAACTGCTTTTCGCTGATAAGCGGTTGACTCCGAAATACGAGTTACAAACCTTGAAGGCGGTCCAGTCTATTGCAGGGAACAAACCGGAAGAGTTTGACAATTGGTTTCAAGCTTTAGATTGGATGAAGGGCGAAATTGACAAGCGCAATTTTGATATTGCTATCATTGGATGTGGAGCTTATGGCTTTCCGTTGGCAGCACATATAAAGCGAATGGGCAAGAAGGCTGTGCATTTGGGAGGCGCGGTGCAGAATTTGTTTGGGATCTTGTCACATGGCGTGGAAAAGGACTCAAACTTTGCTCGCTATATTAATGAAAACTGGGTCCGCCCTTCAATAGAAGAGACTCCAAAAAACTATGAAAAGGTAGAAAACGGCTTGTATTGGTAGTTGAAAATGAGAAGGTTATTGGATAAAATAAATCGCCGTTTAATACGGATGCGCTTTCAACCCATCAGGGTGTTTTGCTTCCATCAGGTAAGTGATGAGTTTGAACCTGATACGATGGAACTATGCGATTGGATGCATACGGAGGTCTTTAAAAAAAATATCCTGATGTTGAAACGAAGCTATACTTTCATTTCACTTCCAGAAGCAACATACCATCTAAAGCATGATTGTTTCCGCTTGAAACGTTACGTCGTCCTTACTGCAGATGATGGCTGGGCATCGATGAAAAATATATTACCTTGGTTAGCAGAGCAGAATATTTCGATCGCTTTATTCCTAAATCCTTCGTACTTGGATGGTAAACATTATAGAAAAAGGGATTCAGAGAAATATTTGACTTATGAGGAAATAGATAGCTTTGAAAGGTCAGGCAATAACGTTAGTGTAGCATCACATGGTTGGAGGCATGTGAATAATACCCAGCTTTCTTCAAATGAGATTAAAAAAGAAATTGAGAATGCTGCTAAGGAGTTGGAAAGGTTCCATAGTGTTATTCCGTACTATGCATACCCATGGGGTAGACACAATGTTACCACTGATGGATTGTTAAAAGGTTATGATTTGATACCTGTGCTGATGGATGGGCAAGGAAACTATAATGATCCCACAATGATCCATAGAGAACTATTGATGAAATGACCATCCCCATTCTCCTTATCACTTTCAACCGCCCAACACACACACGGCGATCGCTGGAAGCTATTTTGGCTGCCCAGCCGACAGATTTGTATGTGTTTCAGGATGGCCCCCGAAAGGGGAATGACAATGATAAGTTGAGAATTGCCGAAGTAAAACAGGTGATAGAAGAACTTGTAGATAAGAGCGAGACCCGACTACATACTCTTTACGAAGAGGATAACCTTGGTTGTGGCCCGGGACCGATGATGGCACTTAATTGGTTCTTTTCAGAAAACGAAATGGGAATCGTTATCGAAGATGACGCAATTCCTCATCCTGACTTTTTCCGATATGCGGAGGAACTGCTGGTCAAATTCAAGGATGATGAGTCGGTTTGTGCCATCGGTAGTATGAATGTAGATGCTCGGTCTTGGGGCGACGGCTCATATTACTTCAGCATGATGAACCGTAACCTCTGCGCTTGGGCTACCTGGCGCCGTGCATGGGAACGTTTTGATATCCGTATGTCGAACGTGTCACGCCAACAGCTAAAGAAGGCTCTCCGTGAGTATGGCTGCGACACATTGGAATGTGAGTACTGGTGTGACCGCCTCGATGAAGTACATAAAGATGGCTGTGGAGGCCAAAGCTGGGATATGCAGTTCCTGATGTCGATCTGGCTGAATCATGGTAAGGGAATAGTCCCGAATGTGAATCTCTCAAGCAATATCGGTATTGGCGATGAAGCTACTCATACGCTGAGCTCTGGAAGTTTGATTGACAATGTGCCAACACAACCTATTATGCCTTTGACTCATCCTTCATCATGTGAAATCCAAGACGAAGCCGATCGTCAGTTCCATTTTCGCTATTTCGAACCAGATAAAGCAAGTTGGAGTACGTCCAAAACCTGCTACTATCTCTTGAATAAAAGACTAAAGAGGTTACTGGGGCACCAAGGCCCTTGGCTTAAAAAGAAACAATGAGAATCAAATACTACATACAAAAATTATTGGGTCGATGGTTCGATCAACCACTTATTCCCAAAGGGAAAACTACGAGCTATTCGTTAGTTCGGTCGGAAAAAGCCAATACCGAATTGGGGAATAACACGAAGGTGTATGCACCTTTTTTTCTGCATGACGTGCGTTTGGGCGATTATTCTTACATTGCAAAAAATTCAAGCGTTTCGAATTGCATCATTGGTAAGTTCTGCTCCATTGGTCCCAATTTCTGCTGTGGATTGGGTATTCATCCGATGAACGGGATATCCACGGCCCCGATGTTTTATTCCGTTGAAAAACAAAACGGAATGTCGCTGAGCCAGGAGAACAAAGTAGGGGAGTTTAGACAATCAATCATCGGGAATGATGTCTTTGTAGGTGCCAACGTAACAGTGCTTGACGGCGTGAAGATTGGGGATGGTGCTGTGATTGGAGCGGGTGCTGTTGTCATTAACGATATTCCGCCTTATGCAATAGCTGTTGGCGTTCCAGCCAAAGTGGTCAAATATCGCTTTGATGAACAAACCATCAAATCCTTGTTGGAAAAGCAATGGTGGAACGGACCTGAAGAAGACTTAAAGAATGTGGAACGATACTTTTGGGATGTTGAGTCGTTCCTAAAACAATAAACAAATGAAACTCTCCATCATTACCATCAACCGCAATAACGCTACTGGTCTTGAAAGGACCTTGAAAAGCGTGGCCACTCAAACCTTTAAGGAGTTTGAGTATATCATCGTTGATGGCGCTTCTAGGGATGATAGCGTTGAGATGATTAAACGCTACCAATCGGAGTTCACCCAACTGAAATGGGTCTCGGAACCGGATTCGGGCATCTACAACGCTATGAACAAAGGCATCCAAATGGCCTCTGGCGACTATATCCAGATTCTCAATTCTGGTGATTGCCTTGCAGCGGATGACGTGACAGAACGGATGCTGGCCGCACTCGAAAAGGCTGCCTATCCGACCATCCTCTATGGCAACATGGTGAAGTGTTTCCCCGATGGGCGAAGACTGGTTGACAAGGGCCCTGAGGGGCAGGAAATAACTATGTTGGACATGTTTGAAGGCACACTGAATCATAGTTCGGCCTTGATTAGCCGTGACTTGTTCTCGAAATATGGTTGTTATGATGAGCAACTGAGGATCGTTTCCGACTGGAAATGGTACATTCAAGCCATCATCTTCGGAGGAGAAAAACCCCAATATGTCGATCAGAATGTGACTGTTTTCGATATGAATGGCATAAGCGAGACCAACAAGGACTTGGTGAGTGCGGAACGTAAGCAGGTGCTGGAACAACTGTTCCCGAAAATGGTTTTGGCTGATTATGAGAAATATGCCTTCCCACTGGATCAAATCAAACGACTGAAAAGGCATCCTTGGGTCTATAAATTGGTTTGGTTCCTTGAACGATGCCTGTTTAAGCTGGAGAAACTGAAAAAATGAGATTCTCAGTCATCATACCGCTCTATAACAAGGCAGCATACATTGCTAAAGCCATCGATAGCGTGCTGGCTCAGACCTTCACCGACTATGAGTTGGTGATTGTGGATGACGGCAGCCTGGATGAATCGGCCCGGATAGCCACTGACGCCATTTCAGGCCATGAAAATTGCCGATTGATTAAGCAGGAAAACGCGGGGGTGAGTGTGGCTCGCAACAACGGCGTGAAGGCTTCGCAAGGCGATTACCTCTGCTTCCTTGATGCTGACGATTGGTGGGAACCAATGTTTTTGGAGGAGATGTCAAGGCTGGTAGTAGCTTTGCCTGATGCCGGTATTTATGGCACCAACTATACGATAGTGAATGAAACCAAACATAAGACACGCGTAGCTCAAATTGGTGTTGAACAAGGCTTTGAACATGGCTATATCAATTATTGCCAAGTCTATGCCAAGACGATGTATATGCCACTATGGACTGGTGCAGTATGCATTCCGAGACGGGTGTTTGAAGAGATGATTGGCTTTCCCGAAGGCATCAAACTTGGTGAGGATTTCCTGCTTTGGCTCCGCATCGCCTTAAAATATCAAGTGGCGTTCTTGAACAAGGCTTTATCCAATTACAATCAGGATGTGGAGTTGGACAATAGGGGAGTGAAAGATAAAGGATTCGATCCTGAAAGCTTTATGACGTTCCGTTTTGATCAATTTGAGGACGATGAGAGGAAGAATCCAGACTTGAAAATCTTGCTGGATCGGATTAGAGTTTATTCTTTGTTGCGATTTTGGTCGGAAAACGCCTTTAGGCAACGTGTCAAAGAAGAAATCTGTAAAGTTGATTTTAGGAACGTTGAAGACGTCTATCGGTTCTATTACACGGTTCCCTATCCGTTGGCGTGGATCTGCCTGAAAGTACAAGAAATACTGAGGAAAACAAAAGACGCATTGAGATGAATAAAGTGATGAAGAAACTGCTGGCGCGACTGCGTGGCGAACAGGACTTGAATAAACTTATCAAGCGTGGATTGGTAGTGGGTAAAGATTTTAAGTGTATGGGGGAGGTAATCATCGATCCGTCCCATTGCTGGCATATCAAGATTGGTGACAACGTCACACTGGCTCCACGTGTGCATATTTTAGCTCATGATGCCTCTACAAAAGTATTTCTCAATTATACCAAGGTGTCTGATGTAAGCATCGGTAACAATGTGTTCGTGGGGGCTGGGACGATAGTGTTGCCTGGAGTGACCATAGGAAATAATGTGGTGGTTGGCGCGGGCAGTGTGGTTGCCAGCGACATTCCCGAAAATGTGGTTGCCGTTGGCTGTCCAGCCCGTGTAATCAAACCCATCGAGGAGTTCCTTGATGCTGAAAGGCAAAAGATGAATTCAGAAAATGTGTTTGATGAGCAATTCACGTTGCGTGATCCGAATTTTGGCGAAGAACAAAGAAATACATTGCAGGATGCATGCCGAAAACATGGATGCATTTATGTAAAATGAGATAAATTAGGATGGAACCGCATGTAGACATCGTACATGGTTGGACCAATGAGGACCTTGTAGATCTGAAGAAGGATTTCATGGGTCTTGCCAATGCCGTTTTTGGTATGTTCGTGACGGATGACTATTACAAGTCAAAGTTCATGGACAATATCTACGGGCCTTCAATGGTTACGGTGGCTTACGTGGATGGATATCCTGCCGGTGCGGATGTAATGTGGCGAAACGATCTGGCAGGAGAGAAAGCCTATCAAACAGTAGATACCTGCGTGCTCGAAAAATACAGGGGAATGGGCCTGTTTAGGAAAATGACAAATTATGAGTTGGACATTCTTGGCTCTGATACTCTTGTATACGGTTTTCCCAATGCAAACTCCTATCCGGGCTATGTGAAAATGGGATGGCAGGTGCAGCGCCTATTTAAAACACTGTGCCGACTAAGCCGAGGAGAGGTGATACCATCCGATTATGCCGCATGGTGGTTGAAAACTCAACCAGACATTAGGCATCTACATAAAAATGGGAACTATTATCTGATAAGAAAAAATGATAAAACGCCTGTAGCCACTCTGATTGGTGAGGTTGACGCCCAAACAGCCCAGTTGTTTCCCGAAATGAAAGGAACATGGCTGTTGAAGCACTTTCAAACGAAATCGTCGATTTACAATAAGAACAAATCAATTCCATTAGTATGCAACGGACCAAACAAGGAAATACCTTATTGGAAAATTGATGCTATATGAGAATTGTTGACATGATTACGCGAGACCGATGGGAAATCGGCTTCGTTGAAGGTGGATTGCCAGCCGTGATGGGTGTGGCACCATTGCAAATTCAATGGCTGAAACATGATTATCGTGACCGTTGGTTCGCCGACCCGTTTGTGCTTGAAGTTACGGAGGACGAGATTCAGGTGTTGGCTGAGGAAGTCCAATACGAAACTGAGAAAGGCAGAATCGTTCTCCTGAAGGTTGATCGGAAAACGTATGAATTGAGGTCGCTCAACCTGGTTCTGGAGCTTCAGACCCATCTTAGCTTTCCGGCTATATGGAGAGAGGAAGGGCGGGTGTTCGTTTATCCTGAGAGCTGGAAATCGGGCGAGTTGAGCCTTTATGAGTTTAAGGACGGACATTGTGATCCGAATTCGAAAACGGTGATTTGTGAAGAGTCTATGGCTGATGCTGTGATGACGGAGCGATTTGGCAAAAGGCAACTCTTTTCGGTTCGTGACAATGATAAACTGTTGGTTTATAATTATAATTATGAAAAACAGCGATTTACGATATCTCACGTAAAGTTTTTTAATAAGGCAACGGCTCGAAATGCCGGCGATTTCTTCGAGTTCGAAGGAGAGGTATACCGTCCGGCACAGGTATGTATTAACCGTTATGGTGAGGCCATAGAGATACAGAAAGTGGTTCGAGGTGATGATGATAACTTTTGTTTTATTCCATACAAAACGCTCTGTTCTAACCACGCTTCACTTGATGTGGGGATGCATACTTTGAATTGTTACAAAGGAGTAGTGGCCGTTGATGTCAGGGGGTGGAACCATGCATTGACGGTTAAATCGATCCTTGCCATAAAGAAATTGTTCCTCGGATGGGAGCATAAGAAATGATACCCAAAAAGATACATTATTGTTGGTTCGGTCACGGCGAGATGCCTGAGTTGGCGCAAAGATGCATCGCCTCGTGGCATGAGTTTATGCCCGATTGGGAATACAAGTTGTGGAACGAGGACAACTTCGATGTGACTGCTGTAGCTTATACAAATGAGGCATATAAGGCACGAAAGTTCGCTTTTGTGAGCGATTATGTACGCCTTTGGGCTCTGTGCAACGAAGGGGGCGTATATCTTGATGTGGATTTTGAGGTCTTTAAGCCATTTGACAATCTCATGCACTGGGATGCCTTTGCGGGTTTTGAAGGTAGCAAGCACAGTCCAGTGATGATGGGCGTGTTGGCAAGCCGCCCTGATGGCATCTGGGTAAAGGAACAGCTGGGTTATTATCAGGAAAGGCACTTTGTCAAACCTGATGGCTCTCTTGACTTGATGACGAATGTCCTGTTTGTGAATGAAAAGATGCGCGAACAAGGCTTTATTCAGAATGGTAAGGAGCAGGATTATAAGGATTTACATATCTTCCCTGTGGAGTATTTCTGTCCAAGGCAAACCACAGGAGAATACCTGCGTACAGAGAATACTTATTGTGACCATCTCGGACTAGGCTCGTGGGAAGAGGATGACGGCGGATGGAAACAATGGATCGGCCGTCTTGTCGGGCAACGAAACATGATCCGTATCATTAAATTGAAACGTAAACTTTTTGGATGATTATTTGATATGATTACCTTCCTCCCGAAACTGGTTTCCAGAAAGGCCATAACGTTCTATTTTGTTACATTGGCCTTGGTTTCGGTGCTGTTTGTGAACCAAATCCTTCCTCTGGTTTGGGTCCTGTTCGGCACGGTGGAGGTGTGCTCGTTTTTTTATTTCGGCAATGTGCTGACCAAGCAATGGCGGACGTTCCATCCCAATGTCTTTGTTAGGAAACTGTTCTGGACGGCATTATCCATCAGGTTGGTGTACGCCATATTCGCCTATTTCTTTTATGATATCATGACGGGACAACCCTTCATGTTCCATGCCGCTGACGAGTTGTGGTACTATGACATGAGCAAGATGTGGAGTGAACAGGGTCTGACGGCTTTCCAGAAAGCAATAGCAACTACGGCCTTCAGTGATTCCGGGGAGATTTATTGGGACGCTTTCCTGTGCAAAATCATGGGACCGAACATTTTGGGTGTTCGATTCTTCCATTGTTTGGTCGGCGCGACCACCTGCGTGCTGATCTACCAATTGGCAAAACGGCATTTCGGTGAAGGTGTAGGACGTATGTCGGCCATCTTCTGCATGCTGATGCCCAACTTGGTGTATTACTGCGGTATTCACCTGAAGGAAGCCGATTTGGTGTTTCTGACGGTCCTGTTCGTTGACAGTATTGACCGCATGATAGTAAGTGGTAAGTTTAATACGAAGTATTTTATTTGGGCATTGCTCTCTTTCTTGGCCATATTTACTTTCAGGACGGTGCTGGGAGCCATTGAATTGATAGCGACTTTTGTTGCCTTGGTATTTAACAAGGGACCTCTCAACAACTGGTGGAAAAGAGTGGCCATCATCGTGGTTGTAGCTATTGCCATGTCGGTTACTGTGATTGGTAACAGAATCATAGGCGAGTTTGAAGAAGTTTGGGAGGGAAGGGTAATGAATCAGCGTGCTGGAATGGAATGGAGGGCAGAACGTGAAGGTGGCAATGCCTTTGCGCGATACGCCTCCAAAACGGTATTCGCCCCCTTGATTTTCACCATTCCATTCCCCACCATGGTCAATACTCCCGGTCAAGAAAACCAACAGATGTTGCATGGCGGCAACTATGTTAAGAATATTATGTCGGGCTTTGTAATCTTTGCCTTGGTAATGCTTTTGCTGAACGGGGATTGGAGAAAACACACTATGCCTTTGGCGTTAATGCTCGGTTACTTGACAGTGATTGCCTTCAGCAATTTTGCGCACTCGGAGCGCTTCCATCAACCAGCGTTACCATTCGAGCTTATGTTTGCCGCTGTGGGAATCTCGATGCTGAAGAAGAAGCATGTGAAGTGGATCGACTATTGGATGTATGGCATTGTGGTGGCCAATATAGCATGGGCCTGGTTCAAGCTGGCAGGAAGGGGGATGCTGTGATGAAAGTGCTGGTGGTTTGTCGTTACAAGGAAGGGTATGAGGGTGATGTCGCTCCTTTTGTGAAGGAACAGGTTGACGCGGTAAGTTCACATGGCGTGGACTGTGAGTATTTCTTGATAAAAGGCAATGGTATTATAGGTTATTTCAGTCATCTGAAAGCCTTGAAAAATAAGATTAAGGAGTGCCGTCCCGATTTGCTGCATGCGCATTATGGCCTGTGTGGCCTATTGGCTAACATGCAGCGCAAGGTGCCTGTGGTGACCACTTATCATGGATCAGACATTAACGATGGGAAAGTGTTACCACTGTCAAGAGTAGCGATGAGTCTTTCGGCATGGAACATTCTCGTTTCGCGAAGAGCGCTTGAGAAGTCTGGTCTGAAAAAGAAATACACGCTGTTGCCTTGTGGCATCGACCTGTCGGATTTACAATTGATCGATAAAGCTGAGGCGAGGCGTCGTTTGGACTTGAATGTGGAGAAACGCATTGTCGTCTTTCCGGGAGCTTTCGACAACAAGGTTAAAAATGTCTCTTTGGCTAAGGAAGCCGTTGCATTGTTGGGCGATAGTCAAGTGGAGTTGCATGAAATGAAAGGCTATTCGCGAGAAAAGGCAATGCTGCTGTTGTGTGCAGCCGATGCCATGATGATGACTTCGCTCTCCGAAGGATCACCACAGGTGGTCAAGGAAGCTATGGCTTGCGGTTGCCCCATCGTTAGTGTTGACGTGGGGGATGTGCGTGAGCGTGTGGAAGGCGTAGATGGCTGTTATGTAGCATTGACTCGTGAGCCGAATGAACTGGCGGAACTGCTTCGCAAGGCTTTGGCTTTTAAAGGAAAAACCCAGGGAAGGAACAAGTTGGTTACCGACGGCCTCGACAACCGTCAAGTGGCAGAACAACTGATTAGTTTATACGAAAAGGTATGTGTAGGGTAATCGGGATTGATGGGATAAACAAGGAAGAATGGAGCGATTTGGTAAAGTCGTCTCCTGTGGTTACATGGTTCCAAACCATGGAAGCGTACGATTTCTTCTCCAGTTTGTCGTTTCTTGAGCCTTTCGCTTTTGGGGTTGAAGGAGAGAACCGATTGAAGGGAGTTGCTGTCGGATACATTCAGCGTGACGGAGGCAAGGTCAAGCAATATCTTTCCAGAAGAGCCATCATTATAGGCGGTCCCTTATTGGCAGAGGACGTCACGGATGAAGAATTGACGGTGCTGTTAAGATCGCTCAACGAAAGCCTTCGAAAAAAGGCGATTTATATAGAAACACGTAATTTTAACGATTATGGTCGTTGGAGACGGGTGTTCGAGGAATGTGGCTTTAGGTATGAACCGCACTTGAATTTCCATGTGGGAACCGAATCGGTGGAAGAGGCCCAAGCCAGAATTGGAAAGCACCGTTGGAGATACATCCGACTCTCCTTGCGTGATGGTGCCCAACTGGTGGAGCAACCCACCAAAGATCAGCTGGATAAGTTCTATTCGCTTTTGATGGAACTATATCGGACAAAAGTAAAGAAGCCGCTGTTTCCAATGGAATTCTTCGAGAAGCTGTATGCATTGGAAAGCGCAAGGTTTTTCTTAATTGAGTATGAAGGGGAGATTGTGGGAGGTTCGGTGTGCGTATGCCTTGAAGGAAAGGCTGTGTATGAATGGATGAAATGTGGAGATGACCATTCCCATAAGAATATACGTCCGTCATCGGTGGCGACATGGTTGGGTATCAAGCATGCGGCCGAAAACGGGTGTAAGGTGTATGATTTCATGGGCGCAGGCAAGCCCAACGAACCGTATGGAGTCCGCGACTTCAAGGCGGAATTCGGAGGTGAGTTGGTGGAACATGGTAGGTTTATCCATGAGTGCCACCCATGGTTGTATTACTGCGGCAAGAAGTATTATGAGCTATTATCGCTTTCAAGAAATAAAGCCTAACGAGGAAGACTGGGAACGGATCGAATCCGCCTATGACAGCACCTGTTTTCAAACTCGAAAATGGATGGCCTATCTGGATTGGATTCATTACAAGCCTTTTGTAGCCGAGGTGTTTTCAGACGACGAAAACATCGGCTATTTCTTGGGTGAGAAGCTTTGGAGAGCTGCTACCTTGGTGACGGCCCCATACGAGGGAATAGGAACCTATACGCAAGGGCTATCCTTGACAAAAATGGTTTCGAAAGAGGATCGTGTTGAGATTTATAAGTCGCTGGCGCAGTGGTTGTTTGATACTGGTATTTCAAGCTATTTCCAAGTTGATGATTGGCAATTGAGAGAAGATAGTCAGGAGTGGGTTAGCGACAAGACGTGGTACAATGAGGTGCTGGAAAAGGCTGGCGTACGTTATGAGATTAGGCCCACATTGCATGTTGATTTGCGAAAGACCGAAGAGGAACTGTGGGCGGGATTGCATTACAAGTCGTGCAAATACAGCATTCATAAGGCTGAAAAGCTGGGCCTGCAAGTCCGTACGGTAGATCGGTTTGAGGATATAGCCGAATTTGTAAGGATCCACTATGACCAATTGCGCGATGTGTGTGCAAAACAAGGCATGAAACCCAAAGCATCCCAAAAGAAGGATAGAATGTTGGCGCTGTGTGAGTCGCTGTTTCCCGACAGGGTGATCATGATCCAGGTTGTTGGAAAAGATGAGGAATGCAGGCAACAAGTCATGTCGTCAGGTATCTTTTGTCTCGACAAAGGCGAATGTAGCTATTGGACAGGGGCGAGCTACCAGAGATACCAGAAATATTGTCCCAATGAACTGATGGTTTGGGAAGCCATGCGGATGATGCGTGAAAGGGGGGGCGGTGATTTGAACTTTTGTGGGATGGCCGACTATAAGTTGAAGTTCGGTACTGTTTACGCCTTTGTTCCTCGGTTGGTTTTTACCAAACGCCAATGGATTCGTCAGGCGAAAGGCCTAGCTAAAAAAACATACTATTGGTTGCGGAAAATATGAACATCTTGATTGACATAGGACATCCAGCGCATGTGCATCTTTTTCGGCATCTCTCAGAGGCGCTGAAAAGCCATGGACATCAGCTGTTTTATTCGGTACGCAACGATTCGGTGACCATCAGGCTGATGGAACATTATGGTATGACCCCCTGTGTGAACTTAGGAGGGAAAAGGGACAGCCTCTTCGGGAAAGCGTTGACCATTGCCTCCCAAGATGCCCGATTACTGCACTTTGTCAGGAAAAACAAGATTGATTTAGGCTTGAGCAGCGGTTTGGTACTGAGCCACATCTCCAAGCTGACCCGGATGAAGTCGTTTATGTTTGACGATGATGACGATGAGGCTGAGCCGTTGTTGGTGAAATATGGCCATCCGCTATGCGATGCGGTGCTGACACCTGATTGCATCAACCGCAAGACGAAACATGCTGTGTATTATGCCGGGACTCATGAGTTGGCCTACCTGCATCCCAACCGCTTCAAACCTGACCGATCGGTGCTTGAGAAAGCGGGTCTGAAAGAGGATGAACGCTTTTTTATCATGCGTTTTGTGGCCATGAAGGGGCATCATGACGTGGGTCAGTCTGGTCTTTCGATGGAACAAAAGCGGACGCTTTTCAACCTGTTGCAAGCCAAAGGACGTGTGATCATCACGTCAGAACGTGCTGTGGAGCCTGAGTTTGAACCCTATCGTCTTCCGGTGCCACCTGAGGAAATACATTCGCTTATGGCGTATTGTTCCTTGTTTGTGGGCGACAGTCAGACCATGACATCCGAAGCGGCTGTGCTGGGCGTTCCTGCATTGAAGTGCAATACATTTGCCGGTAGGCTATCAGTACCAAACATGATGGAAGACAAATACGGCCTCTGCTATGCCTATCAGCCAAGTGATTTCAATAAGATGTGCCTGCAGGTCAAGTCGTTGTTGGAAATGGACCACAAGGCGTTACAAGCCGAATGGCAGGCCAAAAGAGATCGCTTTTTGTTGGATCATATTGATGTCACTGACTTTTTCATTGACTTTATTGAGAATTATCCATGGACTTCACGTTAAAGAAATATAGAGAACTATTACTCGCACTTCAGGGCTATGGCGAGGTGACGTTGCGCCACGATGTGGACAAAAAGCCTCAAAACAGTGTGAAAACCGCTCGAATTGAGCAAGAGTTGGGATGGAAGGCCGTCTATTATTTTCGTGCCAAGCCTTACGGTTGGGAAGAAGAGGCCATCCGTGAGATTGCCGCTATGGGACATGAAATAGGTTATCACTATGAGTCGCTGTCCACCTGTGATGGGGATATGGAACTGGCATACCGTGACTTTTGTGATCATCTGGAAAGCCTCAGGAAACTAGTTCCGGTCACTAGCATCTGCATGCATGGCAGTCCAACATCCCAATGGGATAGCCGCGATTTGTGGAAACACTATGACTATCATCAGCTTGGCATTAAGACAGAACCTTATCTGGATACGGACTTCTCCGAGGTGTTTTACCTTACTGACACAGGCCGTTGTTGGGATGGCTTCAAGGTTAGTGTGCGTGATAAGATTCCTGAATATCAAGAACAATGGTCACAAAAAGGCTGGGTGTACCATCATACCGACGATATCATCAAAGCTATTAAGGAGGGGCACTTTCCACGGAAAGCCATGGTTACCACCCATCCTCAACGATGGACCGACAATCCGTGGCAGTGGTGCTGCGAGATGGGAGTCCAATGGGTGAAGAACATGGTGAAAGCCATCATTGTCAAGAAAAAATTGTAATTTTGCAAATTGTCATAGAAGCATTTTATTTGAAAAGCATGAAATATTTCAAATTACTCATTGTTTCAGCGTTTTTGCTCACCATCGCCTCGTCGTGTGTTACGCCGAAAGAGGTGAGCTATCTTCAAGATTTAACACAAGATGGGGCCATCCCGTTAAACAGCAAGTTTGAAGCTGTGATCACTCCCTACGATGAACTGCGTATCACTGTGATCGGGTTCGGTGTCGAGAAGGAGCTGGCTGAACCGTTCAATCCCTTTGGAACCATACAGGGTGGTAATCAGCAGGCGTATGCTGGGTATTTGGTTGACGTAAATGGAAATATCCAGTTCCCCACTTTGGGAGAGATTCATGTTCAGGGAATGACACGCCTGCAGCTGCAAGACACCATTAAGAGCCTCTTGATTCAAGGGGGACATATGAATGATCCCATGGTGGATGTGAGGTTCAATAATTTTAGGGTGTTTGTGCTGGGAACCGCTGATGGGGGCACGGTGTTGAATATTAGCAATGAACGCTGCACATTCTTGGAGGCACTTGCCATGATTGGTGGCCTGAACAAGTTTACCAAGCGTGATAAGATTGCCGTAATGCGCGAGATTGACGGGAAGATGGTGACTCGTTTCCTCGACCCGAGGTCGTCGGAAGTGTTCAACGATCCGTTCTTCTTGTTGCAACAAAACGACATCATTGTAACCCAATCGTTCAGAAGAACCTATACTCAGGAGGGTATATCGACAACGCTCGCCGTTGTAACGTCTGTAGCCTCACTGTTATCAGCCATTGCACTGGTATTAACTATTTTTGGCCTCAGTAAACAATAGAATTGTCATGGAAAAAAACATTGCAAATATATCGCCCAACAACTCGGAGGATCTTACGTTCCTTGAGGAAGGTGCCAACACTGGCATCCAATTTAAGGATGTGTTGGTCCTTCTTATCCGCAACCTTCCGTGGTTCATCATCTGTGCTGCAATCGGTGCAGGCATTGCCTATTACAAGGTGAAGGGTGAGGAGCGAATCTACTCCAGTTCGGCCACTATTATGCTCAAGTCGGGCAGTAGCGGTGGTTCTGAATCGTTGCGCTCATCTGCCCTCATCAATGAGTTCTCGGGACAAGGAGTGGCCTTGACTTCCATTAGCAATGAGATGATCATCATCAAGTCGCAAACCTTGATGGAAAGCGTTGTGAGAAGGTTGAACCTCAATACCATGTATTCCTACAACACCCGTTTGGCCAAGCGTAACAAGGTGCTGTATAAGGATTCGCCAGTGGAGGTGTCATTCCCGGAAGCGAACGAACAGCTCTCGGCTACCTTAATCGTGACGCCCCAAGATACTGCTACAGTGATTCTTTCAGCTTTCCAAGGGAATGAGGAATTGCCCAAAATGACTGTTCATGTGGGTGATGTGGTCAACACCCCGGTGGGTAAGGTGAAAGTTGAATACACATGGTATTACAATGATGGTTTCAATGGGATATCTATTCATGTACAGCGTTTGCCAGTAGCAATTGTGGCAGCAAGATACCGCAATGCCATCTACGTAGGTGCCGATGATGAACGTAAAAACACGATCTTAAACCTCTCGCTGTCCGATACGTCACCGACCCGTGCCGCTGACGTGCTTAACACCCTGATCGAAGTGTATAACGAAGACTCTATGGAGGACCAAAAGCGCATTCTGAAATACTCTTCGAAGTATATCGATGAACGTATTGCTTACCTCGATAGCGATTTGGATTCCATCTCACAACAAATGGTCAGTTTCCAGCAACGTCACAATATCATCGACGTACATGCCTTTGGCGAATCGTATCTGGCATCGAGCGTGGAGTTTTCCGAAGAGTTGAAGAATCTGGAATTCCAAAAGGGATTGACCGAGTATTTGTTGGATTATGTCGTTAGCAATGAGGAACACGATTTGATTCCCAGTAATATGGGTTTGTCGGGAAAGTCGGCCGAGATGATCGACAAATACAATGAGATGGTGCTCCAGCTGAATAGGTACAAGCAAGCGGGCACGATGAACAACCCCAACGCCCAGGCCAAATTGACGGAACTGATAACACTGGAGAGCAGCGTGGAAGAATCGTTACGGTCCTATCTAGGTGAATTGAATACCCGTATTGCATCGGCATCCAGAGGCCGTCAGATGGCTAATGCGCAGGTGCAGTCAGTTCCTGTGGAACAATTGCGTGTGAAGGACATTGAAAGTAAGAAACAAATCAAGGAAGGACTGTTGCTTGCCATGCTCACCAAACGTGAAGAGCTCCTTATGAATGAACCAAAGATTGAAGCCTCGGCCAAGGTGATTGACCAGGCGTGGCCGAACTATTCGCCCATTGCACCACAGCCAAAGAAAGCGGTGACCAGAGGTATCATGATCGGGTTGCTGATTCCAATCATAGTGATTGTTCTGAAGCGTCTACTTGATACCAGAGTTCATTTCCGCGGCGATGTGGAAAGGCTGACAAAGACGACGTTCTTGGGAGAAATTCCTTTGAAGGAGGATGCCAAGGACCATGCTATCGTGGTTAGGGAAAATGGTCGTGACTCAATATCGGAGGCTTTCCGTTTGGTACGTTCCAATCTGGAATATATGAAAAAACAGGATATCAAAGGAGGGCAGGTGGTGATGTTTACCTCGTTTGTGGTGGCATCTGGTAAGACTTTTATCTCCACCAATCTTGCTACCAGCTTTGCTTTGGCCAACAAAAAAGTAGTATTGGTTGACCTTGACATTCGTAAAGGTACCATCAATAAGGTGTTTGGCGTGAAGCCTCGGACAGGTGTGTCGAACTTCCTCTCAGGTGCGGTGGATTCAGTGGAGGAACTGATCAACCCAGACCTGATTGTGCAGAACATGGATGTGGTGTTCTCTGGTCCCGTGCCTCCCAACCCCGCTGAATTGTTGATGAGCAACAGGTTGGAAGAGATGGTCGACTATCTGCGCCAACATTATGATTATGTATTCCTTGATAATGTGCCTCTTGGCATTGTTGCAGACCCGGAGATTGTAAAACGTGTCGTGGATACCACCGTGTTTGTGATTAGGGCAAATAAGACCGACAAACGCCTGGTTTCGGAGCTTGACAGGATTTATAAGGCCGATAAGTTCCCGAACCTTTCAGTGGTCCTTAATTCTGTGAAGTACAAGAAACGTAGATCATACGGCTATGGCGGTTACGGATACGGCTATGGTTATGGCTACGGATACGGCTATGGTTATGGCTACGGATACGGCTACGGCTACGGCGGCTACGGCTACGGAGGTTATGGTTATGGCGGCTATGGCTATGGTAATGAAGAGGAGGAAGGTGAAAAGAAGAAAAAACATGGCTCGAAGCACCGTCGGCACCATCATCACCATCATATTGAACCCAGCCAAGACGATTGATTGCAATGGTATTACGATCGCTGTTTATTTGTAGGGCAACCTTACCCGAAGGCTTTTTCGAAGGTGCGTGCGATATGCATTCGCACCTTCTGCCAGGAGTGGACGATGGTTTCCCGACTGTTGAGAAAACTTTGGAAGGCTTGGCTTTGATGGAGCGTTATGGTTTCAAGAAATTGAAAATGACGCCTCATTTTATGAAAGACTATCCTCAAAACACAAAGCTGGTTATTGAGGAAAAGTTCAAGGCGTTTTGCCAGGATCATGGGAACAATGTCGGTGTCGAGCTTTCGCTTGGTGGAGAGTATATGTTGGATTCATGTTTCTTGGATCGGTGTGCTGAAGGCTTTCTTACGCTTGACAAGGAGAAGACGTTGGTGCTGTGTGAGACGTCATACATGATGGCCGATCCCCAAATGAAGGAAATGATTTATGAGGTTATGCTGAAAGGATACCAGCCGGTGATGGCGCATCCTGAACGGTATAATTACGCCTCCATGCCTCTCTATAATCGATGGAAAGAGAAAGATTACCTGTTTCAGCTGAACCTGCTATCATTGGCTGGTGCTTATGGCGATCCCGCAAAAATGAAGGCGCATGAGTTACTGAATGAAGGCTTGTATGACTATGTGGGTAGCGACCTTCACAGGATTGAGAATGTGGACCGTATGATATCCGCAATCCGCTTGTCAACCAAGGAAACGGATCGGTTGCTGCAATTGTTTGAAAACAACAAACAGCTGGATTAGAAGCTGTAGCCTAACGAGAAATACACACTGAATTGATTCGTGATATTTGACCATTGAGCCGTCAAGGCGATGGGACCAATGACACTGTTGTAGGCATAACGAAGCCCCGCACCCGAGAAAAATCGGGCTTGTGGGGTTATTTTTTTGTCCAGAAAATCACATGCGCACAAAATGTTGTAGGTTCCCGTTATGTAATGCTTGCCTAAGAAATTGTAACGCAAGTCGAAACGCAACACGGTGGCGAATTCGCTGGTCTCTTCCAAATGACTCACCCCGATGAATGGTATCTGTTGGTCGAAATGACGTCCTGGGATATCGCCTCCAATGAAATTGAGTAGATTGGCGTAGGAATCGCATCCAACGGCCAGACGGCTGTATAGCTGTGGACTGATGGTGAATCGGCCATTACCGGGAGTGATATAGTGCTCATAGGAAATCCCAATATCTTTTGCAGAAGCATTGTTCTGATTCGGGTCAAATTGCATGTGGGCACTGATTGTTGTTCTTAAGCCTTTGCGCGCGAAATAGCTGTGGTCAAGATTGTCGTACTTGAGGTTGATGAAAGGTCCATACAGCTGGTTGTCGTAAAATGTAGAAGAGGCTTGGTCGAAGTTGGTGGCGGAATAGGAGAATCCAAGTTCTGTATTCATGTTTAGAATTTGGAACTGGGAGATGTAGAAAGCAAAGCGGTTTTGCGAATAATACAAATTGGCGTTTTTCCGTGTGTCTTTGATCATCATTTTGAAGTTCTGGCTTCGGTAATCGTAGGCAATGTTGAAGTTGGCTACTGGGATCAAGGAGTAGGTGGCGGTTAAGTTGAATCGTGGACTGTAGCTGAGTCTTCCGGTAAGATTGAGTTTGAAACCTGAGAGGCGTTTTTCATTGATGCCGAGATTGATCTGCATGGCGGCGCCTTCTTCAGTATCAAATCGAGTGCCAATGCCAATCATGTGGGGAAGCGTTGGCTTGAAGTCGAGTACAAGCCGATAGGTCTTAGTGTCTTCGCCAGGAATTTTCATGTCGCTCTCATAGAGATTGTAGGTAATATCGTTGAAAGCGCCTGTGCCTCGGTAGATATCGATGGCTTTCTCAATGTCTTCTAACGAGATGTACTTGCCGACTTCCAATCCGCCTTTTTTGATAAGCCATTGGGTTTGTACCGATCCTACTTGGTTGATGGTGATGGTGCTGACAAAGACGGGGTTGTCTTCCAGTTTCTTTGCTTTTGGAGCTTGCAGCGTCTTGCTGACACTATGTCCTGCCTGTTCGTCGACGTATTGCTTGATGCGGAGCAATTGTTCATGGTTTTGGGCTGCTCGCTCATAACCTCGTCTCACCAAGGTGTCGATGGCGTCGGGCGTGAAACTCAGCGTGCCGTAGCCAGTGATGTCAGGGTCCAGATAGACGGTGCAGAGTTTCTGATTTGCTTCTCGTTTCATGCTTACGGCGTTGGTTACCACATAGTCTAAGACATCGGGTAGGGAAGGGATTTCTTCAAGAGTTTTCTCATTCTTGTCGGAGACTTCCACGCCAATGATGATGTCGGCGCCCATGTGGTGAAGCACGTCGGCCGGGAAGTTGTTGACGAGGCCGCCGTCTACGAGTACTCTGCCATCAATCTTGACGGGAGAGAACACGCCGGGGATAGCCATACTGGCACGCATGGCATTAGGTACGCTGCCGTGACGTATGTCGATTTCCTTACCGGTAGCGATGTCAGTGGCGACACAGGCGAAGGGGATGGGCAGGTCGTTGAAGTCGATCTCTTCCTGATAACCAATGCAAAGGTCGTTGAAAAGATTGATCAAGGCGGTGTTGTTGACGTATGCGCTTGGCAAATAGTTGGCGAGGCTGTTGCCCTTGCTTTTATTTGTATTATTAGTGATTCCCGAGAGGCTGAAGGGGATGTTCATGAACATGGTGCTGTTTCGCTGGCGCATCTCGGGCGACATGGCAGAGCGCTCGATGGTGTTGCCGACGTATTCCGACCAATTCATGTTGGCGATGAGTTGGGAGAGTTCGTCAGGGGAGTAGCCCATGGAGTAGAGTCCGCCGATGATGGCGCCCATGCTGGTTCCGGCCACGTAATCGACGGGGATGCCCATTTCTTCAATGTATTTCAGCACTCCGATGTGAGCGGCGCCTTTGGCGCCGCCACCGCCCAGCACCACGCCCACCTTGGGGCGCGGTGCGTTGATGGCTACATTTTTCTTTTCCTGAGCCTCCGCGAAAACAACGAGAAGGCACAACACTGTGCAACAAAAAGCACTTCTGATTATAGATCCCCAGCCTTTCATCACAAGTTTGCTTTTAGTTTCTAAAACTAATTATTTCAGTCCGCGAGCTCTGAGATAGGGCTCGTTGTCAGGATCCTGACCGCGGAACTTGCGGTATTGGACCATACCTTCGTCGTTGCCGCCATCCTGCAAGCAATGTTTGCGGAATGCTGCGGCAATCTCAGGATTGAAGAGGTCGCCTGATGACTTGAAGTAGTTGAAGGCATCCTTGTCCAACACCTCGGCCCAAGTGTAGCCATAGTAGCCAGCGCTATAGCCGCCGTTGAAGATGTGAGAGAAGTTGGTGGCACGGTAACGAGGCAGGATTTCAGGCATCAACTTGATGGCATCCATCTGTTGCTTTTCGAAGGCATCCACGTCGAGGTTTTCCACATCGGTGAGCTCATGGAACTTCATGTCGAGGATGGAGGCGGCGATAAGCTCAGTGGTCATGAAGCCTTGGTTGAATAAGGCGCTGTTTTCGATCTTCTCGATCAAGCTGTCGGGCATGACTTCGCCAGTGATGTAGTGCTTGGCATACATGCGGATGACTTCAGGCTCAGCTACCCAGTTTTCCATGATCTGCGAGGGCAGTTCCACGAAGTCGTGAGGCACGGCGCCGCAGGTGCGGTCATAAAGTCCATCGGAGAAGAAGGCATGCAGCGAGTGACCGAACTCGTGCCACATGGTCTCGGTTTCGTCCCAATTGAGTAATGCGGGAACACTGTCGGTAGGAGGTGTGAAGTTCATCACCAATGAAACCAACGGATATACCTTATTGCCGTTGATGTCGTGGCCGGCATTGCGGAACTCGGTGCACCAAGCGCCACCGCTCTTTGAAGCACGCGGATAGTAGTCGAGATAAAGGATGCCGAGGAAGTCGCCATTGGCTTCCTTGACTTCGTAGGTCTCCACGCCTGGATAATAAACAGGGATAGTGTTATTGGGAGTAAAGGTCACGCCGTAGAGTTTGTTGGCGGCATTGAACATGCCGTTGCGAACGTTGTCAACGGTGAGGTATGGCTTGATTTGGTTTTCGTCGAAGTCGTATTTCTCCTTGCGGAGCTTCTCAGCATAGTACCACCAGTCCCAGCCTTCGAGTTTGTAGTCGGCACCTTCGGATTTGGCGATGGCCTGCATCTCGGCCAGTTCCTTTTTGGCCAGCTCTTGAGCGGGGGTGAAGATGTCGGCAAGGAACTTGTCGACGGTGGCGGCATCGTGTGCCATGTTGACGGCCAATACGTAGTTGGCGTGGTTGTCGTAACCCAACAGTTGGGCCTTTTGTTGACGCAGCTTCAGCATCTGCTTGATGAGCTCCTTGTTGTCGTACTCATTGCCATTGTCGCAGCGGTTGTAATATGCGGTGTACATTTGTTTGCGGAGATCACGGTTGTCGGCATACTGCAGGAAGGGGATGAGGCTTGGCTTTGAGAGGGTGAATACCCATTTGCCTTCCAGGCCTTCTTCCTTGGCTTTCTGGGCTGCAGCTTCGATGCTGCCCTGTGGCAGACCAGCGAGGTCTTTTTCGTCTTCGATAACGAGTTTGTAACCACTGTTTTCTTTCAGCAGGTTATTGCCGAATTGGAGGCTCAGGGTGGAGAGCTGCTCGTTGATCTGACTCAGTTCTGCTTGTTTTTCAGCATCGAGGGCGGCGCCGCTGCGAACGAAGTCGTCGTGATACTTCTCCACTACGCGGATCTGCTGGTCATCCAAGCCCATCTCGTTGCGGTGCTGATACACATAGTCGATTTTTTCGAAGAGTTTCGGATTCATGGCAATGGCGTCGCCGTGTTTCGAAAGCATGGGCATCACTTCTTCAGCAAGTGCCAGCAATTCATCGTCGCTGTTACACTCGAGGATGTTGAAGAACACGCTGCTGACGCGGCTCAGGGTTTGGCCTGATTTGTCGTAGGGCAGGATGGTGTTCTGGAATGTGGGTGTTTCCTCGTTGTTGACGATGGCGTCAATCTCTTCGAGCTGTTCCTTCATGCCGGCTTCAAATGCGGGCATGTAGTGCTCGGTCTTGATTTGATCGAACGGCACAACCTTAAATGGAGTCTGGTATTCCGATAGGAAGGGATTAGGTGATTCCTGCTTGTTATTGTGGCCACAGGATGCCATTACGATAACGCTTAAAGCTATCATTGGAATGAGTTTTTTGTTCATATAAAAAAGTTTTAAAAATTGTTGTGGCAAAGGTAAGAAATTATTAACTTTGCAACAAACAACATTACAACTAAATCAAAAATGGAATACTATCAAATTTGGCTGATTGCCGCTATCGTACTGGTGATCATCGAACTTCTCACCGCCGGTTTTGGAGTGATTTGTTTCGCTGTAGGCGCGCTGTTTTCCGCTTTGGCGGCGTTTCTTGGCGTGGATAGCCTCGTGTGGCAACTTCTGATATTTGCGGTGGCCTCGGTACTGTGCTTCATCTTTCTCCGTCCAGTGGTGCTGCGATTCCTGGATAAGAAATCGAAGGACGTGAAGACCAATGCAGATGCCTTGATTGGTAAGACGGCGATGGTTTCTGAAACCATAGATTCCTCAGCTAATCAAGGTCGTGTGGCCGTGGATGGTGATGACTGGAAAGCCGTTTCAGCCGATGGCTCGGTGATTAACAAAGGAGAAAAAGTGGAGATTATTTCTCGCGACAGCATCATCCTCACTGTAAAGAAATAACTATTATCTTGTATCTTTTAACTCTTAACTTTAAAATATGGGAACCACAGTATTAATCATCCTCATTGCTCTCGTTGTGCTCTATGTGCTCAGCGGGATTAAAATTGTTTCTCAATCGGAAACTATGATCATCGAACGCCTTGGCAAGTACAACCGTACCTTGACTGCGGGCATCAATGTTATCCTGCCTATCGTGGAGAAGGCCAAGGATACTATCGCTCGTCGCCAGAGCGGTGCCTTGATGCGTGTTTCGCGTATCGACATGCGTGAGCAAGTCTATGACTTCGACAAACAAAGCGTGATTACCAAAGATAACGTTATGACGGAGATCAATGCACTGCTTTATTTCCAGATCGTTGATCCCATGAAGGCAGTTTACGAAATCCAGAACCTGCCAGTGGCTATTGAAAAGCTGACCCAGACCACCCTTCGTAACGTGGTGGGTGAGATGGAACTCGATGAGACCTTGACTTCACGTGACACCATCAACTCCAAGCTACGTTCGGTGCTTGATGACGCTACCAATAAATGGGGTGTTAAGGTGAATCGTGTTGAGCTCCAAGATATTACACCTCCTGAAAGCATCCGTCGTACCATGGAACTTCAGATGCAGGCTGAACGTAACCGTCGTGCTGAGATCTTGAAGGCTGAAGGTGAGAAGCAAGCTCAAATCTTGAACTCAGAAGGTGAGAAGCAGGCAGAGATCAATGCCGCTGAAGCCGATAAGCAGGCGAATATACTGAAGGCCGAGGGTGAGGCTCGCGCCAAGATCCTCCAAGCCGAAGCTGAGGCTACCGCCATCCGTAACATTACGGAAGCTGTCGCCAATGGTGGCGCTGATCCAGTGAACTACTTGCTGGCTGTGAAGTATATCGAAACCTTGAAGGAAATCGCTTCCGGCCAGGACAACAAGACTGTCTACCTGCCTTACGAAGCTACCAATATGTTGGGTTCCATTGGAGGTATCAAGGACTTGTTTCAAACTAAATAAGGCATCCGCCTTTGGCGGATGCTAGCTCTGTAGGAAAGACGACATCCCCCTACAGAGCTGGCATCCCTTTCGGGATGCAAGAAGGTAAGTGATAAAATGACATAAATTTTTGCAAAATTTTCGTTAAAATCAGACAAATTGTCATATTTTATCATCAAAGCGGCTCGAAAAGGCCGCTTTTTTGTTTTGGTCTACTATTTGACTAATGCCGAAGTGTCGTTGATAAAACAAACGACGAAACAAACTGAAAATACAAACAAATTAAAAATAGGAGATCAAAACTATGTATTTAACCAGAAGAACTCAGGATTTCATTCCTACCTTATTCAATGAACTGATGAACATGGACACCGTGTCCTATTCAGAACCGAAGATGAACATCATCGAAAACAAAGAAAACTACCTGATTCAGTATTCAGTGCCAGGCTTGAAGAAAGAAGACCTGAAGATTAGCATCGACGCTGAGGGCAACCTCGTAGTGGAGATGAGCAAGGAAAACAATCACAAGGATGAAAAGAAGGACAACGGCGTGCGTTACCTGCGTCGCGAGTTCACCACCGAACAGTTCCGTAACACCTTGGTGCTGCCTGATGACATCCGCCGCAACCAAATCTCGGCTAAAGTCGAGAACGGCATCCTCGAGGTCACCTTGCCAAGAGTGACCGTGGAAGAGAAGAAGGCCCTTGTACAGAACATTGAAGTGCAATAACATTTTCCTTATAGGATTAGGAAACCGCGCAAAAATCCCGTATCTTTGCGCGGTTTTTTTATTAATCCTATGAGAAAGATCATCCTTTTAGTCATCGGCATCTTGTTGATGTCGCAAGCCTATACCCAAGACAAGAAGCCGTTTATCACGCTTGATAAACTCAATCTGAACACCCGTGTCGACTACACCTTCAATTACCATCCCGGACACGACACGGTGGCACCCAGTACCGACCACGGCTTTGCTGGAAAGTATTTGGTGGTAGCCTTGGAAGGCACCATTGGCCGCAAGTTCTCCTATCATCTACGTCAGCGGCTTAACGCACCTAACATCAATTTTGCCAACACCTTTTTCCAAGGTACCGACTGGGCTTATCTCGATTGGAACTTTTCCGATAATTTTTACCTCTCCGCCGGTAAGCAGGTGGTGGCCATCGGAGGCTGGGAATACGATTCCGACCCCATTGACATCTACTATGGCACTGAATTCTGGAATACCGTGTGCTGCTACGAAGTAGGCGCTTCATTGAATTTCAAGGACAAATCCGGTAAGAACCACGTGATTCTCCAGATGACCAACTCGCCTTTCATCAACAAGGCCATGCAGAGCATTTATGCCTACAACCTGATGTGGTACGGCAACTTCGGTGTCTTCAAGACCGCCTACTCGGTCAACATGATTGAATACCAACCTGGCAAGTTCATCAACTATATCGCCTTGGGCAACAAGTTCCAGTTCAAAGGTGTGGAGACCTACCTTGATATCATCAACCGCGCTTCGTTCGAACAGGAGAAGTTCTTCGGTCAGGACATCACGGCCATTTTCGGCATTGGTGTTGATATTGGCAAGAAATGGATTGTATTTGCCAAGGCGGGCTTGGACTTCAACCAAGCCCAACTGCCCAATACTGAGGCTTATGACCAATATGTCACACCGGGCAAGAAGGTTGATTTCGAGAGCGTTGGCTTTGAGTTCTATCCCATGGGCGACCGTAGCCTGCGTCTTCATCTCTGTGGCTCGCACACCAACGTGGATGGTGTCGACATGTTTCAAGGCAACCTTGGCCTGACATGGAAAGTCGATTTGCTTCATCTGAAAAAATAACATATCATGGCAAGAACAAAATACAACACGCCCAAACGTAGCACTTTATCCTATCATGATAGGGTAGAGAAGATCTTCAAGAAGTTTGAAGACATCATCAAGCGCCCATTGCGTTTCACTACCAAACGTAGTTTCGAGGCTCTTTTGTTCCTCATCGTGTTTTTTGGTTTCTTTGGCTTCCTGGCCTATAAGATGACCTTGCCGATGATGCTGAACACCTTTATGCAGACGGCATACCAGTTGCTGCTTGAGACGGTGTTCTACATCATGGCCATCTGCGTGTTGATGGGCGGTATCAGCAAGCTGCTCATTGAGTTTGGCGTCGTCCGTTTGATGGAGAACATCCTTCGTCCGTTGATGAAGCCTCTTTACAATCTACCTGGTGTGGCTGCTTTAGGTGCTGTGATGACCTTCCTGAGTGACAATCCTGCCATCATCTCGTTGGCTCATGACAAGAACTTCGCCCAATACTTCAAGAAATACCAGTTGGTGTCGCTTACCAACTTCGGCACGGCTTTCGGTATGGGTCTGGTGGTCATCGCTTTCATGATCGGCAAGGGCTTCGGCAGTGGAGCTGCTGTCGGTCTCGTGGGTGCTTTTATCGGTAGCATCGTTTCCACTCGATTGATGCAGCGTTCAACGTTGAAGACCTATCCAGAGATGGATACACCAGTGATTGAAGGATCTGTTGACGGCGATGAGCAGGCCATTACATACAAGAGCGAAGGTACGGTGCTTCAGCGTTTTCTTAACGGTATTCTCGACGGAGGAAAAGACGGTGTCACTATCGGATTGGCCATCATCCCGGGTGTGCTTTGTATCTCGACTGTGGTTATGATGCTTACTTTTGGTCCTTCAGGTGCCAATGGCGAATATACAGGTGCCGCTTACGAAGGCGTGCCGGTCATCACTATGCTGGCAGATAAGATTAACTTCGTCTTCAATTGGCTCTTTGGCTTTAAGTTCGGTGCTTTGATTTCATTCCCGATCACTGCCTTGGGCGCTGTGGGTGCCGCCCTGGGGCTGGTGCCTCGCTTTGTTTCCGAAGGCATCATCGACAATAACGCTATTGCCGTGTTCACCGCTATGGGCATGTGCTGGAGCGGTTATCTCTCCACCCATACCGCCATGCTCGACAGCCTTGGCTACCGCAAACTCATTGGTAAAGCCATTGGCGCTCACACCGTTGGCGGATTGGTCGCTGGTATCGCCGCACACTGGCTCTATGTCCTGCTCGCGTTGATCTTCTAATTATTACCTATAAAACAATGCTTATGAAAAAGAATCTTTTATTGATTGCTGTGGCTATGCTGTTTACAGTGGCAGCAAGTGCCCAAACCTACTATGTGTCGAAGAGCACAGGTAGTAACCGTAATGACGGTAGCAAGAATGCTCCGTTCAAGAACCTCCAAAAAGCTATTGATGCCGTTCCTGAAGGATCAACTATCTATGTAGCGGAAGGCAACTATTTTGGTACACTCGATAAGGGTAATATCCCTGTGACCAAATGTGTGAAGATCTATGGCGGCTACAGCACCGACTTCAGCAATCGCGATGTGTTGAAATACCGTACCATGGTGCAGCCTAATGCTGCTTCCAATGGCACTGCCAGCGGCTTGGGCACCATGATCATCAAGGTGAACAACCCTGATGGTGAAGTAGTGATCGACGGTCTGCTGTTCGACCGTGGCAATAGCATTTCCTACAATGTCCGTGGAGAAGGCAAGCCCGAAGGCGTGGAATGCCCCATGATGAACCCCATCGGCACGTCAGGCAAAGGCGGTGTCAACCTTGATGAAACCAACGTGCTGACAACCGAAACACGTGAAATCTATCTGGACAATCCTAACTGCAATCAAGTTACAATCCGTAACTGCGCCTTTGTGAATGCTCCCAATTACGGCATTGCCGGACAGTTCCGCTGCAAGCTCATCATTGACAACAATATTTTCATCAATACCCGAATGATTGCTTGCGATGTGTTCGGTGGCGATGGCAAAACCAATATGGAAGTGCAGTTTAGCTACAATACAGTGCTCTTTACTTGGACCCGCCTAAAGGACTTTGGCGACATGGGCTACGCTTTCCGTTACAACAACCGCACGGATAGTTATGTGCATCACAATATCATTGGTTGCAGCGCATTTGCCGGTCTCGACCGCGCTCGCACCGACACTCCGAAAGAAAGAGAAGCCATGAAGGTCACGACTTCGGAGCATAATATGTTCTTCCTCAACAAACGTGGCGACCTGGCTCTTCCCGGTGGTGGCATGTTTATGATGGTCAACTGCGAAGACTTCGATGACGTGGAACGGCTGACTGAAGTTGCAGGTTGCGTTCGCCTGACTGATCCTTCAATCCTGAAGGGTAAGATCAATGAGGCTTACCTTAACGGTTTTATCAACGCATCCTACAAGGAAACCCTCAGTAGCAATCCCAACTCACCTGAGAACCAATTCCGTCAGGCTATGGGCATGAATCAAACGGGTACGATGACTTCATCGGCTTCCATGTTTGCCAACCGCTATCCTTTTGAGGAGGCTTTGAAAATGTTTGGTGCCGTCAGAGGCTATGGCGCTCAAAAACCATAATAATCGATGTTAGTAGATATGAAAAAAGCGCCCCGCGGGGCGCTTTTTTTATTAGTCTTTAAAGATCTCTTTATATTTCAACTGGGTAACCGTTCCGTACTTGCCAAGCTCTTTTTTGCTGATATTCTTCGGCCCCGACATCATGATGATGACCGGACGGTCCTTGATCATGCGGTTGTAGAAGCTTATCACATCCTTGAACTCGGCCTTTCTGAGGCGTTCAGTAACTTCAGCGCGGGGATCGTGATCGTAACCTTCCCTAATCCAATTCCGAACAACGCCGGGTATGCTGCGGAAAGTGTAGTACTGACTGGATCTTGACTTGAGCAGCGCTTCCTTTGAGGCATTGAATTTCTCCTCACGTTCAGGCATGTTCTTGATCAAGTCACTGAAAGCATCGATGCCATCAAAAGTCTTGTCGCCCTGCGTACCTAAGAAACCGAACAGATAAGCAGGCTTGCGTTGTAAGTCGTCATAATAGTATGTGGCGTAGGCGGTATAACCCAGCGAACGGAACTCGCGAATTTCTTGGAACACGATGGAATACATATCGGTGCCGAAATATTTGCTGAATAGTCCGGACATGGCTTCATCCTCAAGGCTCAGTTTCTCGCCAGAAACATAGAACCAGATATTGCTTTGGCGGAACTTCTTGTTAGGCGCGAAAAACACCTTTGGTCCGGTGAATTGCTTCTCTGCCAACACCTTTTCTTCACCTTTGAGAGGTTTCGGAGGCAGGATGCGATGGTCCTTGATGGATTGGATAATCGTTTCTGGATTCTGGTTGCCGCTGTAAGTGACATAGCCATCGTACTTCAAAGCTTCGGCGACCTCGGCTAAAAGCTCATTGCCGCTACGTTTCGACCATTCCTTGATACTGCTGCGGTTCAGGTAATATGATTTGTCGCCATGCAAAGCATAGGCACGTACGGCTCTTGCCCAAGTGGAAGCGTCTTCTTTTTGAGTCTGGATATTTAGGTTCTCGCTGTCAGCCAATGTCTTGATCTGGCTCTCGTCGTTCGATGGATGGTATAGCTTCTGATAGCAAAGGTTCATCAGTTTCGCTTGATCTTTCTCGAATCCGGTGACGACAACGACGAAACAGTTCTCGTCAGTCGTGGTGTAAATGCTCGCTCCCATTTTTTGAAGTTCAAGGGCAAACTCTTGGTAAGGTTTCTCCTCGGTACCTTGCAAGCTGAAATAGTCGGAGGCTCTTTCCAGATCTGGGTCGTCAAGAGTGCCAAAGTTGAAGAAGAACTTCAACTCAAAGATGTCGTTGGCGGTGTTATTTGAGGAATATAGCTTGAAACCGTCAGTGATGTTGGTGATTTTTACATCCTCGCCAAACTTGATGACTTGAGGGGTGACCTCAGGAACATTCTGAGCCTCGATCATCTTGGCGAAGTCTGACTTCATATTGGTGTTTTTAGCCTCGAGAGGCTTCCAGTTGGGCTTTTCCACCTTGTCTTTATCGGGGAATCCCATCCTGGAGCGGATATCCAAATAGTCGTTGCCGAAATATTTGTTAGCAATAGCTACGACCTCATCTTTGGTGATGTTTTTGATGCGTTCGGTCTCAGCGAGGAACTCCTCGTAGGTTTGACCGCTGGTTTCCATCTCAAGGAAAAGGTTGGCTAATTGATTGAGGTTTTCAGTCGCGTTGATTCGCTCAGTGAGCATGCTCATGCGTGTGGCCTCAAAGAGGTCATCGCTGAACTCACCTTTCTTCAGCTTGTCGAGGCAACCGAAGATTAATGCTTCGGCTTGCTCGTGTGACTGGCCGAGGAGTTTGGGAATGTAAAGCATGAGGTTGGCGCCTTCGTCTTCAAGCGATAGGGGCAAGAGGGCTGCCATCATAATGTCGCCGTCCAGCGTCAGCTTGTCGGCCAGACCTGTCTCGCCGTTGAAGAAGATAGTGCAAGCCATCGTGAGCGGAATCATGTCGGGATCAGAGTTCTTGACGCCAGGGAAAACGAGAGCTCCCATCTTCACGGGGGTCATGCGAACCTCCTTAACGGTAGGGCCATTGAACTTGGGTAGGTTGTACTTGGGCATGGGCGGGATTTCACCGCTACGCCAAGTGCCGAATTTCTCAGCAATCATCGGCTCAATCTCCTCGGTGTTGAAGTCGCCGACGAGAATAAGGGTCATGTTGTTGGCTACGTAATAGGTGTTGTAGAACTCACGCATCTTGGCGGGTTGCGGGTTCTTCAGGTGTTCGGTATAGCCAATCACTGGACGACCATAAGGATGTTCACCAAAGGCCTCCTTGAACAGCAATTCCTGGAAAGCGTTGATGGGTCCGTCGCCGTACATGTTCTTCTCCTCGTAGACGGCCTCTAACTCGCTCTGGAACAGGCGGAACACGGGATTACGGAAGCGCTCCACATACACGTCCATCCACTTGGAGAGCTGGTTCGAGGGGAAGGTGTTGAAGTACATGGTCTGGTCGTAGCTGGTCCCTGCGTTCAGGCCCTTGCCGCCCATCTGGGTGAGGATCACATCGACTTCATTCGGGATGGCATAGTCGGTGCTAGCAATGCTCAACTCGTTGATCTTCATCTGGATGGCTTTACGTGTAGCCTCGTCGGTTGTCTCATGAAGCTTATCATACATCAGACTGATGCTATCGAGATACACTTTTTCTTTCTCCCAATTGATGGTGCCGATGCGGTCAGTGCCCTTGAACATGATGTGTTCAAAATAGTGGGCCATACCAGTGGCTTCCACAGGGTCGTTTTTGCTGCCTGCGTGGACGTAGACGGCACCGTAGATCTCTGGCTGGTCATGGTTTTCGCACAATACGACCTTCAGGCCATTGTCGAGATGATAGGTCTTGGTTTTCAGTCCTGACTGGGCAAACAGCGTGGTACAGCCCAGCAAGGCAATAAGGAACAATAGTGTTTTTTTCATAGTTGATCAGTTATTCAGTTTGTAGTGGTTCAGTTGGCGAATTTAAGAAATTCTTCAGGGGTGATTCCCAAGAGTTTCATCTTCTTGATCACCTGGGGCAATTCCTCATTGATAAATTCTTCTTTCATCTGTTTGAGTACCAATTCCTTGGCTTCGTTGGAGATGAAATAGCCAATGCCGCGCTTGTTGTAGATGATGCCAGCGTTTTGCATGACCTCGTATGAACGCATGATGGTGTTTGGGTTGACACCGAGTTCGATGCCAAGTTCGCGGACGGAAAGCAGACGATCGTCTGCTTTCAGATCTCCGCCTAAGATCTTCTCGTAAATCTGTGAACAGATCTGTAAGTATATGGGTTTATGAGCGTTGAATTCCATGGTTTAGTATTTTTGGGTTTTTAGTTTGTAGTATATGCCAATAAAGAGGCCAATGGTTAGGATGAGGTTAATGATAATATTGTAGGCCATTGCTCCATTGATGAAACCGGTGATGGAATCAATGTCGCTTGAGATGCCCATGGTGTCGCCGTCCAACCAGGGATAAATCCCTTTTGCGAAGAAGAAGGATTGCATGAACAAGGAAATGATATAGGAAATGCCGATCATGCAAGCTAAGGTCTTGGCGGTCTTATGGGTCTTGAACAACAAGTTGCCGAACATAAAGATGCCCACAGAGAAGATGGTGCCAATGATTGTGCCCCACTCGTAACTGGACCCGAATTTGTCAAAGACAGCTTGGATGTCCACATCGGCATCGCCAACAACACCTGAGTCATTTAATGCGCCAACCTCCGTCAAAAAGTCCTGCATCATGCTGAACATTCCAAAGTGTTTAATGTAATGCTCGAAGCCACCGAAAGGCAACAGCGTCAGAAGAGAGTCGATGGCCCAGGAACCAAGGATAATGGCCACTGGAGTCAGCAGGCAGAAAAACACATAGCTCAAGTATTTCTCAAGGTTGGAGACGGGCAGCATGGCGAAACGCACGCCTTCGCGGGAAAGGTTGATGTCACCGAAAGCCTTGGAGGGAACCATAATGATTCCTAAAAATACGGCGAAATAGATGACTCCCCAACGGGGAAAGGTGGGCATGGTGAAGTTGAAGATGAGGGTCAACAGCCATAGCACTAAGTTCAATCCGCAAAGGATGGCTAAGCTGAGGCCGAAGCTACGGATGTATTTCTTGCCGTCAAAGGCGAGGAGACTTCCGAAACGATTGATATTGAATGTGTTATTCATATATATTAGTATTTTTGGTTCTTGATTCTACGATAAGTGAAGATGTAAAACATAATGGCGAGGAGGGATATGAAAGCATCGTAAAGCTTTGGAATTGTGTAAGGGTTTGAAATCTTACTTAGCCAATTATCAAAGGTTTCCCAAAAGTCAAACAGCTGCAACGCCATGGTAATGACGAAAATGATGAGCAAGCCCCATGCAATGGTTTTTCCTGCTTTGCGATTCTTGAAGACCATGTTGCCAAACATGAAGATCGATGAAAGTAGTGCTGCGGCACAGGCAATAGTGACTATAAGCATTCCTAAATCGCTCTTGGGCAGGGCAACAATGCCTATGAAACCGCCAAATGGCAATATGCTGAGAAGCGTATCGACAGCCCAACTGCCCAATCCAACGAGAATAGGAGTGAGGACGGAGCAGTAAATCAACATGCTGAAGAACTTCTCTGCATTGGTTGCTGGCAAAATGGCGAAGCTGACTCCGTCGCGTGAGAGGTTGGCTTTGCCATAGACCTTGGAGGGGACAAAGACCAGCACGGAATAGACCAAGCTGGCGATGATGGCAATTCTTGCGTCGGCATCCATCTTGACGTCGAAGATCAGGGTCACAATCCAGAATAAGACTGGAATGCATGACCAAACAATCAGCGAGATGCCGAAGTTCCTGAAATAGTTCTTCCAGTCCTTCGCCAGCACTTGACCGAAACGTTTGAAATCAAATGTGTTATTCATGACCATGCCCTTTCTTATCCAAAGAGTTGCTTGATGGTTTCCTTATTCTTCATCACCGTGTTGAAGAGAATCTCCACGCTGACTTTGCTGTCCACACCCTCGGGATTGCGGGTCACGTTGACGTAGCCGCCGGGGATCATCTCGCTGTACAAAGCGCTGTCATCCTTTTCCATGCCGTAGTCGAAGTAAAGCTTCTCGGTAATGGTGCGGAAGGTGGCTTTCAGCAGCACCTCGTCGTGGTCGAGGATGATGATGGGATCGATCAGGTTTTCCACGTCCTTCACCTGATGGGTGGAGATGATGATGGTGCGGTTTTCGTTGGAGTGCTTGGCGATGACCTGACGGAAGAGGGTCTTGGAAGGAATGTCCAATCCGTTGGTGGGCTCGTCGAGGAGCAGGTAGTCGGTGTTAAGCGCCAAGGCTGTGGCGATCAAGCATTTTTTCTGCTGGCCGAAAGAAAGCTCAGCGTATTTGCGTGTGGGATCCACTTCCATCTCCTTGCAAAGTTCCATGAATTGGGCCTCATCGTAGTTGGGGTAGAAGGGAGCTAGCTCTTTTATATTATTAATAGGTGTACCTTCGGGGATGGCGAAATCTTCCGAGATGAAGAAGATCTTCTGCAGGGTTTCAGGCAGGCGGTTGAAAGGCTCGATACCGTCCACGATGCACTCGCCAGCGCTGGATTTTTGTAATCCACTGATGAGCTTCAACAGGGTGGTCTTACCAACGCCATTTTCACCCAATAATCCGTAAATGTTGCCTTTTTCAAAGTTCAGGCTGATGTTCTTGAAGACGTTTTGGTTCTTGTAACCGAAGTCTAAATTCTTGATTTCTATCATTTTAAATTGATTTTAAGTTGTGTTTCTGTAGTGTATTAGTGATGTAGTACACTGCAAAAGTACAACTTATTTTGATTTTGTCAAGAAAAAATGAGATTTTTTTTAAAAAAGTTTTTTGTAATGGCAAAGAAGAATGTCTTCAGAATCCTTACGATGCAAGTGCATGGCGCCACCTAAGCAGTTTTTGTAGACCTTACAATTGGCGCATTGACCCGTTTTCATCCATTGGCGGTCGCGGAAGGGCTGGAAACGGTTTTCCCAAACATCAAGGAAATCATCTTGGTAAATGTTTCCTTGAGCAAAACGCCTGTCAATGTTAGGGCAGGCAGAGATGCTGCCGTCGACAAGTATGGAGCCAATAGTGATACCCGCGCGGCAGAAGTAGAGCCAATCGCGCACCTTGCGCTCGTAGGGTCCGACGTATGCCTCGCAGCTGAACTTGGCGTCAATTTTACCTTCTTTTCGGGTGGCTGCGATGAAGTCCATCAGTTGCTTGAATTGACTGTTGCTAAGCTGTAAGTTGGGATCGTTGGCGGCTCGTCCAATGGGTTCAATGGTAAAAAAACGCCATGCCTTTACATGATGCTCAATGAGCAAAGCCTTCAAATCCTCTAACTCGTTCAGATTCATTGGACTGACGCAAGTAACCACGTCGTATGCTAGTTTCCTTTTTTCGTTAACTACTAGATCGATGGCGTTTAAGGTATGCTCGAAGCTGCCCTGACGTTTGCGGAAGGCATCGTGGGTGTCTTTCAATCCGTCCAAACTGAAAGTGACACTGCACAATCCAGCATTCATCAGTTCTTTGTGCCGAGCCTCGTTGTAAGTCCAGCCGTTGCTGACAATGCCCCAAGGGAAGCCGTGTTGTCTTAACTGCCGTCCGCAGTCAGCGAGGTCTTTTCTCACCAAAGGCTCTCCGCCGGTAATAACGATCAAAATGGAATTGCGTTTGAATTTGGTCTCCAGCGGTTGGATGGCTTTCAGAAAATCTTCGAAAGGCATATCCTTGTACCAGGATGATGCTGTACAATCCGAACCACAGTGCTGGCAATTCAAGTTGCAGCGTTGGGTACATTCCCAAAAAAGATAGTTCAGCTCATGGAGCTGGGTCTCTTTTTTTCGAAAGTAGTTGTGAAAGGCTTGAAGCATGGATTATTCTGCCTCAGCTTCTACAGGGAGCTCTGGGTTGACTTGCAGGGAGTCAACCATCTGGGTGGTATCTTCTTCGTCTTCGTAGTAAGAAGGATCCTTGTACTGCTGCGGTGTGCCGTAGCAGGCCTGCATTACGAACATCACCGTGGTGAACGCTGATGCTTTCAGGATGCCTCTAAGCCATTTGTAAGTCTTCATAATCGATTGTTTTTATTTTTTGATGCTCAATAACACGCCGAGAACCACGCCGAGGAAAGCGGCAAACAGCACTTGCAGGGTCGGAGGCAGCAAGAAAGTGATGGTGTGTGCTGGATACCAGAACAGCGGGATGGTCTTGGCGAAGACAAAACCATACTGGATATCCCAGTTGATCTTTCCCGACAGCGCTTTTTGAATGCCAAGTGGGCTGCTGAAGAAGCCTTTCAGGGTTCCGCCAGTCTCGGCAATGTGGATGTCGGTGATCTTGTGGAAAGTCATGAATACTGGCGCGAATAGGGTGTTCATCAGCACGCTGATGCACAGCGCAACCCCGACTTTGCCCCAGTTGAGATCGGCTTTGAAACACTCTGCGGCTCGTCCGTTAAGATGGAAACCGCCGTCCAGCAAGGCCAAGGTGCCACTTTTGAAGATGGTCATGGCCGATGCAATCACCACACCCAAAACTCCCCAAATCAGCATCTTGGGCAACAAGCCGAAGCCTTTTTTAATGTAAACGCCTTCACGGATGCGCAAGGCGAGCATCTCACCAAAGGTGCCGAGGATGGCAAACTTGAAGAAACTCATCAGCAGTCCGTGTTTGGCGGTGGTGGTATTAAACCAGTCCCAAGCGCCTGGGATGAAAGCGAAGCCGCAAATGACGGCAGCAACAATCAGTATGGTGATGAAATCGGCTTTTTTCATGATTCTTCTTGGTCTTGTCTTCTACGTTTATCCTGTTCCTTATTTTGCCAATACCTGCCTAAAAGGCAAAGCGCGCACACACCAAAGATGATGCCTCCCAGCACAAAGCCGGTCTGGGAGGCAATCTCATAGTTGGTTTCTTTGTATTTGAAATAAGTCCATAGTCCGTTGGCCAAGATACCCAAGTCGCCGAGGATGCAGATTACATAGCCTATGGTTCGGGAACGCTTGTCGGTTTTTTTAAGCAGCTTGTCGCCGAAATAGGTGAACAGCACCAAGACGGCATAAATCAGGTAGATGGTGGAACGGCTGGTAATCATGAGCGTTTATTTTTCGATTCTGATACGAGCGTCTACGGCTGTCACATAGCGCGGATTGCCGAGCAGCGGGTTGAGGTCCATTTCGGCGATCTCGGGAGCAGCCTGCACGAGGGCGCTCACGCGGGCGATTTGGTCGGCGTAGAGGTCGATGTTGACACCCTCTTGGCCACGGACACCTTGCAGGATCTTGTAACCCTTGAGCTGCTTGAGCATTTCTTTCGCCTCGTCGGCAGTGATGGGGGCAAGGGCCGATTGGACGTCCTTCAGCACCTCGATGAAGATGCCTCCTAAGCCGAAGAAGATCTGATGACCGAACTTCGGGTCCTTGATGGCGCCGATATAGACATCAGTGCCGTCAAGCATGGGATACATCTCCACAGCGTAAGTGTCCTTGATGGCCATCAAGCGGTCGAATTCCTTGCTTACAGTGTCCATGTCTTTGACATTCAGGGTCACACCGCCCACGTCGCTCTTGTGCAGCGGACCAACGACCTTCATCACCAACGGCACATCCTTGGAGCAGCCCACTTCCTTGGCGAAGGCCAAAGCGTCTTCTTTCTTGCTCACCTCAACGCTCTTCTTGCGGCTGATGCCAGCGGCGTCGAGCAGTTCGTTGTAGTCGGCAATCTCCATATAACCGTCCTCGCAGCGTTCCACGGTCTTGCGGATGCGAGCCACGTCGATCTTCGGCAGTTCCACATGTTCTGGCTGAGGTTTTGGGGTGTTGTAGACCTTGCAAATGGCGTTACCCAACACGCATTCTTCTGGGAAGTTGATGCGTCCCTTGGCGATAAAGTCCTCGATTTCGTCCTTCACGTTGATGATGGATGGCAGCACAGGGAAGATAGGTTTCTTGCAGGTCTTCATCTTCTCATCCAGCAGGTCGTAGACCTCTTTGTTGCTGAACAAGCCGGGTGAACCGAAGATGACCACGGAGAAGTCGATCTCGTCGTATTCGTTTTCGACGGTGTCGATGATATAGCCTAACTGCTCGGCGGTGCCGGTAGCGAGGAAGTCGATGGGGTTGCCCACAGAGGACCCTCCGAAGAGTTTGGCAAGCAGGGCGGGGCTGGCAGGATGATCCTTCAATGGAGGAACTTCCATGCCACCGTTGCTGAGCACGTCGGTAAGCATCACGGCGGGACCGCCGGCGTGGGTGATCACAGCGCAACGCTTGCCTTTGATTTCAGGATGCATGAACACGCCGCAAACGGTGGTCAGCTCCTGACGGTTATGGCAACGCACGATGCCTGCCTTGCGGAACAATGCGTCCACAGCGGCGTCGTTGGTGGCCAAGGCGCCAGTATGTGATGAAGCGGCACGTGAACCAGCAGCGCTACCGCCACTCTTGATGGCGGCGATGTGGCAACCTTTGTTGATAAGGCTGCGACTATGCTTCAGCAAACGCTGCGGGTCGCCGATCTTTTCCATATAAAGCATGATGACATGGCTCGACTTCTCAGGGTCGAAAGTCTCATCGAGATGCTCCAGCACGTCTTCAATACCCAGCTGGGCGCTGTTGCCCACAGCCCAAACGCTGTTGAACTTCAGGCCATTGCTCATGCCGTACTCTTTGATGAACACAGCGGTGGCACCAGAACCGGTGATGAAGTCCACGCCCTTGGGATCCAACGTCGGGATGGGGGTGTCGAAGCATCCGGCGTAGTTCACGTTGAGGAAGCCGGTGCAGTTGGGGCCGATGAGCGAGCCGCCAACGCTGTTAATGGTTTCCACGATATGCTTCTCAATGGCGGCGCCTTCAGCGTTCTCCTCCGAGAAGCCGGCACTGATGATGATGAAGCCCTTGCAGCCTTTCTCCTTGGCCAGCACGTCGACCGTCTGGGCGCAGAACTTGGCGGCGATACACAGCAGGGCGCAGTCCACCTGTGGCAGGTCTTCGACCTTGGCATAGCACTTCACGCCTTGCACTTCGGTCTCTTTTGGGTTGACGGCGTAGATCTGTCCTTTGAAGGGGCTCTCTAAAAGGTTCTTCAGCGATTTGCCGCCGGGTTTATGAATGTCACTTGATGCACCGCAGATGACGATACTGCGAGGATTGAGTAATTCTTTTGCAATCATTTCTAAATGTTTTAAACTTTTATCTTTTATCTCTTATCTTTTACCTTCAAATGTAGGCTTGTCAGCCGTTCTTCACAGTCAAGAAGCAGTTGATAATGGATCTTGTTGAACTTCCCATCATCGCATAGCTTCTCAATCTCCTCGCGGCTCATCCACTGCACCGACTCCACTTCTTCCTTTTGCAGACGCAGCATCTCCACGGGGACATTGCTCTTGAGCATGTAAAGCAAGGTAAATTTGTATCCGTATCTTCTGATCCTCAGTAATTTAAGTTCGCTTTGTGTGATGGAGAGACCAAGCTCTTCCTTGAGCTCGCGCTGCATGGAAATAGTGAAGTCCATCTCGCCCGATTGCACATGGCCTGCCGTTGTGGCGTAGTAACCTCCCTTCGATTCGGAGACCTTTTGGATGAGGTATTTTCCTTCGTTATTATGGATGAACACGGCCACGATGGGGATCATAAGTCCCTGAGGAATAAGCTGTCCGCGCTCCACAGTCTGACCAGTAGGCCTCAAGTCGCTGTTGTATAAATCCAATAATTCCATGCTTGTATCTCAATACGGCAAAAATACGAAATTCCTTGTTACTTTAACGACTTCTTTGTTAATTTTGCGCCCGAAAACGAAAAGTCATCATGGAAGAAAAGTTGTTTAACAAGAATTACCTCTGCCTATGTGCAGCTAACTTTCTGTTTTTCTTTTCGTTCTATCTTTTATTACCCGTTCTGCCTTTCTTCATCATTGAGCAGTTTCAGGGGAGTAATGCCATCATCGGCACGGTGATTTCGTGCTACACCTTGGCAACCTTGGTGGTGCGTCCTTTTTCGGGTTATATGATGGATACCTTCAAGCGCAAGCCTCTGTATTTGTTGGCCCTTGCCATTTTCACTGCCGTGTTCTGCGGCTATCCATTTGCCACTACTATTACCATGCTCATCGTCATCCGCGTCATTCACGGCTTGGCGTTTGGCTTGACTTCCGTGGGCGGTAACACCTTGGTGATCGATGTGGTGCCGTCGGAACATAGGGGAGAGGGCATCGGCTACTATGGAGTGGCCAATAATATCGCCATGGCTGTGGGACCGATGGTGGGGCTGTTTGTCTATGAGCATCTGAGCTTCAACGCCATCTTCTTAGGCTGCATGGGTTGCAGTTTCCTGGCTGCGCTGTTCGCCTCCCGCATCCAAACCAAAGTGCGTCCCCCGGTAAAACGTCCCCCGATTTCGTTGGACCGTTTCATCCTGATCAAAGGCCTGTTGGCAGGTGTCTCATTCACTTTGCTGGCTTTCGCCTATGGACAGATTTCCAATTATATAGCCCTCTATGCCAAGGAGATGGATTTGACCATCAGCAGTGGCCTGTTCTTCACTGTCTATGCCGTCGGGCTGATAGCTTCGCGTCTTATTGCCGGCAAAAGAATCGACCATGGCAAGGTTACCCAAACTATCGCCTTGGGCTTGGGAATCACCGTCTTTGCCTTGTTGGGACTGGGGTTGTGCCATTACCTTAACGCCTTTGGCTCCGTTTACACAGCCATCGCTTTCCTGCTGATTGCCCTCTGTTGCGGTTTGGGCTTCGGGGCAGCTTTCCCTTCGTTCAACACCCTGTTTATCAACCTTGGAACCAACGCCCAGCGAGGCACGGCTACGTCCACATATCTGACCACCTGGGATCTGGGATTGGGTATCGGCATCTTCTCAGGCGGCATGCTGGCTGAGCATTTTTCCTTCTCCACAGCCTATCTGGTGGCTTCGGGCTCTGTTTTGGTCTCGTTAATATTCTTCATCCTTGTGGTGACACCACATTATCAACGGAATAAAATACGCTAAACTATGAAAAGACTGCTTCTCTTCGCTCTACTGCTATTGTCATTTCAACTTTCTGCCCAGCAGCTGACGGTGGGCTCCTACAACATCCGTTACAAAAACTGGAACGATAGCGTCCAGGGCAATGTGTGGAACAAACGCTGCCAGGTGATTTGCGACCAGTTGAACTTTATGGCACCAGATGTTTTTGGGACACAGGAAGTGTTGTATGGTCAACTTCAAGACATGAAAGAGGCGCTTGATGGTTACGATTACATCGGCATCGGCCGCGACGACGGTGAACGTGCAGGCGAACATGAGGCGATTTTTTATAAAACGGATAAAATCAAGTTGCTTGATCATGGCGATTTCTGGCTCAGCGAGACGCCTGAGAAACCGGGCTTGGGCTGGGATGCCGTATGCATCCGCATCTGCACCTGGGGCAAGTTCTCTTTGGATGAAACGGTCTTTTATTACTTCAACTTGCACATGGATCATGTGGGTGTAATTGCCCGTCGTGAGGCAGCTAAACTTGTTGTAGCTCGTATTCGTGAGATCGCTCAGGGTGCTCCTGTAGTCCTCACCGGCGATTTCAACGTTGATCAAACCAATGAGATTTATGCCATCTTCACCGAATCGGGATTGCTGAAAGACTCTTACGATGCTGCTCGTATCCGCTTCGCGGAAAATGGCACCTTCAACGCCTTCAAAACTGAGTATTACACCACCAGTCGTATCGACCACGTTTTCGTCTCACCCGAAATCCAAGTGGAGTCATACGGCGTGCTCACCAACAGCTATTGGACCCCCGATGAAACCATCGACACGCTCAAGGCTTTCGACGCACCCCAGGAAATCTCGTTCGACAAATATATCCGTCGCAATCCTTCCGACCATTATCCTGTGTTCGTGAAGGTGAAATTCTGATTTTAACGTTTCCTTCTCTGCCTCACTGCCTCAAAAGTGACAATGGCGGTAGTTACTGACACATTCAAAGAGTCGGCAATGCCGTTCATCGGGATGATGATGTTCTGGTCAGCGGCATCGACCCAAGCCTGGGAAATGCCCGTGGCCTCAGTGCCCATCACCAAAGCGGAAGCCTTCCTGAAGTCAGCGTCAAGATAATCAATGGAAGCCTTCAGGTAGGTGCAATAGATGGTGATGCCGTTCTGTTTCAGCCAATGGATACATTCCTCGGTGGAGCAGGCATACACCGGCACGCTGAAGATGCAGCCAATGCTGGCGCGAATGGCGTTGGGGTTGTAGAGGTCAGTGGCGGGGTCGGCCACGATGACGGCATCCACTCCTGCGGCATCGGCAGTGCGCATCACGGCACCGAGGTTGCCAGGCTTCTCCACAGTCTCCAAAACAATAATCAAAGCGTCTTTCTTGGACTTGAACTCGTTGAGGTTCTTGTATTTAGGTATGGCAACTGCCAGTAATCCATCGCTGCCTTCACGGTATGCGATCTTGTCAAAAACCTCTTCTGTGACCGTCTCCACAAAATCAGCCCTGATGCTCAACGGCTCACGCAACAGCGGCTCGCAGACGTAGAGCTGCTCAATCTGGAAACCGCATTTCTGGGCACGCTCAATCTCACGCTGACCCTCAATCAAAATACGGTTTTGATCACGGCGTTCAGAAGCCTTCTGAAGCTTCACTAAATTCTTTATCTTGGGGTTGGTCTTGCTGGTAATCATTTTGAATGAGGTTTGAGTTGGGAAAGAATCAATCCGGCGACTACGATGGCGATGCCGATCACCTTAAACGCGGTCATGTCCTCGATGGCGAGAAGATAACTGAATATCGCGGTGAAAACAGGGATGAGGTTGCTATAGACGTTGGCCCGTGAGGCGCCAAGCTTGCTGAAAGCGAAAGCCCACAAGGCGTAAGCACCGGCACTGCAGAAGATGCCTAAGCAGACCAGTGGAACGATGTAGGCGCTCACATTGGCGAAATTGGATGGCTCAAAGTGCTCTATGATGAAGACCATCGGGATGAAATAAATCATGCCGAGGATGTTCTGCATCCAAGTGATGGTGAGGGGTTTGTAGAGCTTGGTGAGCCGTATGAGGGCGATGGAATAGCCTACCGCCACAATCACCGAGCCACAAAGGAACATAATGCCCTTGGGCGAGGCGGTGAGCTCAAGGTTCTTGTTGAGCAGCATCACGATGACGCCGACAAACGAGATGATGAAGCCCACGATGTTCATCGGGGTGAGTCGTTCCTTCAAGAAGATTCGCGCCGCAATGGGAGTCACCAATGGGATCAAGGCGATGATGCCGGCGCCGATGACAGGGGAGGAGTTCTTCAATCCGTAGCCCTCGAAAATAAAATAAAGGAAGGGCTCAAACAGGGCGGCAATGGCAAAAAGGCCAAGATGTTGCTTCTGGATCTTCTCGTTGAGACGGAAGACGAAAAGTATCGCTGTCAGGAAAATGGTGGCTACCACCAAGCGCAAAAAGATGGTTGCTGTGGGATTGAGGCTCTCATAAACCTGTGTGGACCACACAAATGACATGCCCCAAAAGATCATGGCGACGATGCCTGCGATATGAACGATGTAATTTTTGTCTTTCATGGCGCAAAATTAAAGATTTCGGCAAGATTTTTGTAAATTTGCAAATAAAAAGGAAAATAATCTAAGTCTAATATTTAAAAACCTAATCAAATGAAAAAGTTATCAGTAATAGTTCTTGCTGTCATGTCAGTGCTTGTTATGGCCTCCTGCCGCGGCCCGAAAGGCGACCCGGGCAATGCCAATGTGGGCTCTTCCACGGTTAAGGTCGTAAGTAGAGATTGGTATTGGGACAATACCTCATGGCGTGTGGATATTGATTACGGCGCTATCAATGCCGATATCGACGATTATGGTGCTGTGCTCGTTTACATGAGCGTTGGCAACACCTGGCGTCAGCTCCCGATGACATTCTATTACACCGCCACAGATAATAGCGGAAACACGCTTTATTGCTCTTCATCGCTCGAAGTCTCCACCTATCGCAATGGGGTGAGCATCTTCTGGACGGAGAACGATTTCTACGATGGCAACCGTCCTGATGAACACTACTTCAAGATTGTGGTCATCGCCGCCAGCTATTACAATGCACGTCCCGATGTGGACTACAGTGACTATGAGGCTGTGAAGAGAGCCTTCCAAATTAAGGAGGATGAGAAATGAAAAAGGTATTCAGTTTCGCTATAGCCTTGATGGCATTTGTCCTGATGGTTTCATGCGCTAAGGAAGGCCCCATGGGTCCGATGGGCCCTCAAGGTCCAACAGGTCCAACAGGTCCACAAGGCCCTGCAGGTCAAGATGGTCAGGATGGTTATGTCAATGTAGCTTCGAGCACACTTACGGTATATCCGAACGATTGGTATTGGGATAACAATACTTCGTGGCGCGTCGATTTTGATTATCCGGCCGTCAATTCCGATATCTACAACAGCGGCGTGGTGCTTGTGTATATGGAAACCGAAAACACTTGGCGTCAGATCCCTATGACCTTCTATTATTCAGAAACGACTGAGACAGGTGAAACGGTCTACTATTCCTCGTCGCTCGAGACCTCGTTCTATGTAGGTGGCGTGAGCGTTTTCTGGACCGAAAGCGATTTCTATGACGGCTATCGCCCTGAGGAGCACCGCTTCCGCATTGTGGCCATCTCGGCTGGTTACTATAACGCCCACCCAGAGATCGATTATAGCAATTACGAAGTACTCAAGAAAACCTTTGAATTGGCTGATTGATACGGACCAAGTTTATCGTGTCATGACCGTATAGGCCATGAACCCCGAATAGGCAAGAAGCATCAAAAATCCCTCGAAACGGGAAAGCTTCCTGCCTTTTCCCGTAAATACGAAGAGCAACATCAATGCATTGGCGCCAAAGAGGAAAAACAAGGTCTTGTTCATCTGTGCGTCAAACTGAAGCGGAGTGATCAATCCGCTGATGCCCAATACAACGCAGATGTTCAAAATGTTAGACCCTAAGACGTTACCGATGGCGATGCCGGAATTCTTTTTGGTGGCAGCCACAATCGATGTGATGAGTTCGGGCAGCGAAGTGGCCATGGCTACCACGGTCAAACCTATCATGGCATCGCTCATGCCCCAAGCCTTGGCAATCGTCTGGGCATTGTTGGATACCAGCTCGCCACCGGCGTAAAGGCCGATGATGCCCAAAATAAGTAATAGTATCGTCTTTCCCCATGGCATCGGAATCTGGATGGCCTCCACTTCAGAGCTTGGCGATTCGTTTTTCACCATGGTAAGATAGAGGTAAGCGCATGCTAATAATAATAAAACCAATCCCTCGATCCAGTTGATGGTGTTGTTGCCGCCGGTAAAGAAGTTGTTAGCCATCAAAAACAATGCTGTGGTGGCCACGAAACCTGCGGGAATGTCCCTCCGGATGGAGATCCGGCTTACATCGATAGGGTAGATGATGGAGGCTACGCCAAGAATGAGCAGGATATTCATGATATTGCTGCCCACGATGTTGCCGATGGCCAGTCCTGAGTTGCCTTTGACACAAGAGAACACATTGATGATCAACTCGGGCAATGAGGTGCCGAAGGCTACAATGGTCAGACCGATGATCAATGGCGATAGCTTGGCGCGGATGCCGACGCTGGTGGCGCCGTCAACGAGCCAATTGGCACCCAGAATCAATGCCACAAAACCGACAACCAATAATAAAATAGGAATTGTCATAACCTATCACCTCTTACCTTTCACCTCTCACTTGTTATACACTCTCGCTCCAAAAATCTTGCTTCCCACTCTGATTAAAGTAGCTCCTTCTTCAATAGCGATTGGATAATCCTCCGACATGCCCATCGAAATCTCCTTAAACTGAGGCTGGTTGGCGAAATAGTCCTTCTTTAAAGTCTCAAAAATCGACTTCAGATGCTTGAACTCCTTGCGCACTTCGTCCATGTTGTCGGTGAAAGTGCCCATGCCCATCACGCCGCAAATGCAGACGTTTTCCATCTGCTTAAAGACTTCGGAATCAAGCAACTGACGGGCTTCGTCCAAGTCAAGACCAAACTTGGTTTCCTCCAAGGCGATGTGGAATTGCAGCAGGCAATCCACCACACGGTCGTGTTTCTTGGCCTCCTTGTTGACGGCCTCAAGCAGGTTAGCCGTATCAATGCTATGGATGAGGGTGACGTATGGGATGATGTATTTGATCTTGTTGGTTTGCAAATGGCCGATAAAGTGCCACTGGATATCCTGAGGCAGTACCTCGTGCTTGTCGCGCATCTCCTGCGGGTAGTTCTCTCCAAAGATACGCTGACCGGCATCGTATGCTTCTTGTAAATCGCTGATAGGCTTGGTTTTAGAAACCGCCACCAAGGTGACGCCTTCGGGCACCGTTGCCCTGATTTTCTCCAAGTTTTCTTTAATCATGATCCATAAATTTTCAGTTGCGCAAAATTAACATTTTTTCTATCTTTGCACCCAAATTTTTTGAAGATATGTTTGAAGGCTTAACCGAAAAATTAGAACGTTCGTTCAAGGTCCTTAAGGGACAAGGATATATCACTGAAGTCAATGTGGCCGACACCATGAAGGAGATTCGCCGTGCGTTGCTCGATGCGGATGTCAGCTACAAAATCGCTAAAGATGTCACCAATACCATCAAGGAGAAGGCTTTGGGTCAGCAGATTCTGACTACCGTGAAGCCTGGCGAGATGATGGTTAAGATCGTACATGACGAGTTGGCCGAACTGATGGGCGGCGAGCATGTCGACATCAACCTGAAAGGTCAACCGAGCATCATCCTGATTGCAGGTCTGCAAGGTTCTGGTAAGACCACTTTTTCAGCGAAATTGGCCAATTACCTGAAACGCAAGAAAGGCAAGCAGGTGCTGCTGGTGGCTGGCGACGTCTACCGTCCGGCCGCTATCGACCAGTTGAAGGTCTTGGGTCAGCAGGTTGAGGTTGAGGTCTATAGCGAAGATGGCAACAAGAACCCTGTGGAGATCGCCCAGCACGCCATCGAGCACGCCAAGGCTCAGAGCAAGAACGTGGTCATCATCGATACCGCCGGTCGTTTGGCCGTTGACGAAGAGATGATGAACGAGATCGCAAAGATCAAGGAAACGGTGAATCCTCATGAGACCTTGTTTGTGGTGGATGCCATGACGGGTCAGGATGCCGTGAATACCGCTAAGGCCTTCAACGACCGCCTCGATTTCGACGGTGTGGTGCTTACCAAACTCGACGGTGACACCCGCGGTGGTGCTGCTTTGACCATCCGCACCGTGGTGGAGAAACCTATTAAGTTCGTCGGTATCGGCGAGAAGATGGATGCACTTGACGTGTTCTACCCGAAACGTATGGCCGACCGTATCCTCGGCATGGGTGATATCGTCTCTTTGGTGGAACGCGCCCAGGAACAGTTCGACGAGGAAGAAGCTCGTAAACTGCAACGTAAACTGGCTAAGAACGAATTCAACTACAACGACTTCCTGAAGCAGATCCAGCAGATCAAGAAGATGGGTAACATCAAGGAGTTGGCAAGCATGATTCCAGGCATGGATAAGGCTCTTAAAGGTGAAGAAATTGACGACGACGCCTTCAAGAGCATTGAGGCCATCATCTATAGCATGACCCCTGCTGAGCGCGAGAATCCATCGCTGCTTAACGGCACCCGCCGCAAACGTATCGCCATGGGTAGCGGCACCTCCATCGTCGAGGTGAACCGTCTGGTGAAACAGTTTGAGGAGACCGCCAAGATGATGCGCATGATGACCTCAGGTGGTGGCAAGAAACTCATGCGTATGGCAGGAGCGATGAGACGCAGATAATAATATATAAAATGATGAAAAGGCTGATATTTTCTTTGATTACAGTTGTTACGATGTCATGGGCTTCGTATGCTGGCAACGTCAAACAGTTTACACAAGAGTATCAGTTTACTAAGTATTTTTACGATCAATACGAGCAAAGTCTTGAGAAAGCAAACTCATGCGAAGATTTGGATAAGGCAAGAGAAGTCTTTTTATCAAATCTTGATGCCATATCAGTAGTCGTCTATTCTGATGATGACAAGTTGACCCAAGAAGAACAAAGTGAGCTGGATTCTCAACTGGAGCGAATCCAAAAAAAAGTGGAACTATTACAGAAATCTTGGAGTTGTTTAGATGAAAAGTCGGCAGACCATGTTTCTACTGAAGAGTTTGAAATGATAATGACTGTTGAGAAGATGCCTGAATTTCCAGGTGGTATGACTGCGCTTTCCGATTATTTGGCTAAAAATGTCAAGTATCCTGAGAAAGCCCGTGAGGTTGGAATACAAGGGCGTGTGTTCGTTAGCTTTTTTGTTGAAAAAGACGGTTCTTTGGACGAAGTGAAAGTGATGCGTTCTCTTGGTGGCGGCTGTGATGAAGAAGCTATCCGAGTGGTGAAGGCCATGCCGAAATGGATACCTGGTGAACAGCGCGGCAAACCTATTCGAGTGTATTTTATGCTTCCAATCAACTTTAAACCTTGACAAATTTAGACATTATGGATACTAAAATTATTGATGGAAAGCTGATTTCCGACCAGATTAAAAAAGAGATCGCCGCTGAGGTGGCTGATATGATCGATCATGGCAAACCTGCCCCGCATCTTGCCGCAGTCATCGTCGGTGATGACGGCGCCAGTAAGACCTACGTGGCCTCTAAGGAGAAAGCCTGCCACTCGGTGGGTATGACTTCTTCGGTGTATCGCCTCCCAGCCTCAACCACTGAGCAAGAACTGCTCGACACAGTGAAGTTCCTCAACGAGGATCCCGAGATCGACGGTTATATCATCCAGCTGCCTCTGCCAAAGCATATCGACGAGGATAAGATCATCAACGCCATCAAACCTTCAAAGGATGTGGACGGCTTCACCAGTATCAACGTGGGTCGTTTGCAACTCGGCCTGCCTTGCTTCGTTCCCGCTACACCTAATGGCATCATGGAACTGATCAAGCGTTCAGGCATTGAGACTGTTGGTAAGGACGTTGTGGTGTTAGGCCGTTCCAACATTGTGGGTACGCCAATGGCTATCCTGATGTCGCGCAAGGGCATCGATTCCACTGTGACACTTTGCCATAGCCGCACCAAGAACCTCGCTGACATCTGCCGTAGAGCTGACATCCTTGTGGCCGCCATTGGTAAACAGGGCTTTGTGACTGCCGACATGGTGAAACCCGGTGCCGTGGTCATCGACGTGGGCATCCATCGCATCGACGATCCTGAAAGCCCGAAGGGTTACAAGATTCTTGGCGATGTGGACTACGACGAGGTCTATAAAGTGGCTTCTAAGATCACACCCGTCCCCGGTGGCGTGGGCCCGATGACCATCGTTTCACTGCTTCAGAATACCCTGAAGGCCGCCAAAGGCGAGATCTATCCAAAAGAATAAATGATGTTTCGGCTGAACGTCATTGCGAGCGTAGCGAAGCAACCCTTCGATCGTCGAATGAGGGTTGCTTCGTTGCTAATGTTCCTCGCAATGACGTTTTTCTTCGCGCCATTCGCCATGGCTCAGGAGGAAGGCTATGCAGGTTACACGCCCCTGTTCTCTCCGGAATTCAAGGCGGAACTGCCATCGGAGGTCAATGAAACTTCAGGTCTTTTCTTTCATAATGGACGGTTGTGGACCCATAACGATAGTGGTGGCAAACCGATTCTTTATGGACTTGACACTGCTACCTTTGAAGTAGTTCAGAGAATCACTCTGGCGAATGCTAAAAACAAAGATTGGGAAGATGTGTGCACCGATGGGAAAAACGTTTATGTTGGCGACTTCGGCAATAACAAAGGCAAACGCAAAAACCTGAGAATCCTCGTGTTCCCGCTATCGGCCATCCCATCGGAAGGCGATGCCAGTATTACCGTTGACTCCATCCGCTTTAGCTTTGCCGACCAAACCTCATTCGATCATAAAAAGCACGAACATGACTATGATTGCGAAGCTATGTTCGCCACTGACGAGTATCTTTACCTGTTTAGCAAAGGCTGGGCTACAGGCACCACACGGCTCTATCGGCTCTCTAAAACGCCTGGCAAGCAGGTAGCCGAAGTGGTCAACAATTTCGATTCGCAAGGAATGATCACCGGCGCCGATTATAACCGTGAGAATGGCACCTTAGTGGTTGTGGGCTATGTAAATAAAGTATGGCTTCCGTTCCTTTATTTGATTTACGACTTTGACGATGCTGGCGTGAAGCTGTCCAATCATCGTTTTGAGCTGCACAATTACATTGGCACCCAGGCCGAAGGCGTCTGCTTTTACGGCAAAGGCAAGTGCTATCTGTCAGCAGAGACTTCTCCAGCGTTTTCAGCCCGCGTGTTTACCGCCGATTTCCAAAAACGGATTGCCAAAGAGCATCCAAAGAAGGCTGTGAAAGCCTATGAAGCGGCGCAAAAAGCCTATTCGGAACGCGATTACCAGAAGGCATTGGAACAGCTACAAAAGGCTTTGGAAAAGGATCCTGAGTATGCCGAAGCTTGGCTGCTGCAAGGGGAAATCGGTATGGAGACCCGAGATTACGACTTGGCTATGGAAGGCTATGAACAATCGCTCAAAGCCAATCCCATGCTGTTTCCTCCCGCTGCACTCACCTTGGCAGGCCTTTATGACAAAAAAATGCGGTACGCCGAAGAAGTCGCTATGCTGGAATGGTTCCAAAAACAAGCACCAGGCAACAAAGCCAACGACGAGAAGGCCGCCCGAATGTTGGTCACCGCAAGGTTTAGGAAAGAGGCCGTCAGTTATCCGGTGGATTTCAATCCCGTCAGTCTGGGCAGCAATGTCAATACCTTGAACGACGAATATGTCAATGCTCTGGAACTCACGGGTGAAGAACTGCTGTTTACCCGTCGCTATTCCGTTGAGGGAGCAGCCTATCAGCGAGAAGGGCTGTTCTTAGCTCATGCTGCTGATGGACAATGGTTTCCTGCCACACAATTACATGTACATCCTGAGATTAACGATAGAATGGGCGCTGCATTCCTTTCCTACAAGGGCGATGAGCTGTTTTTCACCGTATGCGGTATGGATCGGCATAATTCGGGCTGCGACTTGTATCGGGTCATACGTGACGTAAAGAGTGAGGCATGGAATAAACTGGATAACCTTGGCGAGTCCGTTAATGATCCCGCTTGGGATTCGCAACCCTGCTTAAGCCTTGACGGGAAAGAGCTTTTCTTTGCCTCACGTCGTAATGGCAATGCTGATTTATATCATTGCTATAGAGATGAAAACGGCCGTTGGTCGGAACCTGAAAGCCTTGGCCCAGTGATCAATACAAAGGGCACTGAGATGGCGCCTTTTATCCATCCTGATGGCAAAACATTGTACTTTTCGTCGGATACCCATACGGGTATGGGCGGATATGACCTCTTTGTGAGTCGCCGCAACGAAAAAGGGGGGTGGTCGGAACCTGTCAACTTAGGTTATCCTATTAACACTCCTGGCGATGAGATTAACTTTATTGTTGCTGCTGACGGACACACAGCGCTGATTTCTTCTATCCGTGAAGGCGGCTTTGGCGGTTACGACATCTATGCTTTCCAGCTGAAGGACGACGACCTGAAACCGGAATCCGTCAATGTGTACGACCACTTCGTGGAAGACTTGAAGCCTGGTACAGTGATGCGGTTGGTGAACATCCAGTTTGAGTTTGGTAGCGCCGCTCTTACCCAGGATTCCGACGAAGGCATCAATATGCTTGCCGCCTTTTTGGAAAGCCATCCCGACATTCACGTGGAACTGGGTGGCCATACCGATAATGTTGGATCTGAAACGTATAATGTAAAACTCTCGGAAGAGCGTGCTGCCGTGGTGAGGCAAGCATTGATAAGCAAAGGAATTGAAGAGGAACGTCTCTCGGCAAAAGGCTATGGATCAATGAAGCCTATTGTACCTAATGATACTGATGAGCATCGAGCTATGAACCGTAGGACTGAAATGATCATTGTAGAATGAAAAAGACTGTCGTCGCCATATTGCTCTTGGTTTTCCTTGCTTCTTGCGGCAAGGATTCCGTGTTTATTAAGGCTCGTTTTTCTGTGTTAGGCGACAGCTATTCGGCTTTTGAAGGCTACGTCGATCCTGATTCGAATAAGGTATGGTGGGGCTTCCCTACAATTGGTGTTACAGGACCGGAACTGATGTGGTGGTCATTGGTGGCTGATGAGACGGGGTGGACACTGGAGAAAAACAACTCATACTCCGCCTCATTGATTTGTAATATGGAACACGATGGTTACAGTGAACATTCGTACATCCGACGCATGAATAATCTTGGGAACCCTGATGTGATCTTTATTTTTGGAGGCACCAACGATGTGTTCGATGAAGTACCCTTAGGGGACTACATTTATGCCAACTGGACCGAAGAACAGCTCTGCATGTTCCGTCCAGCGTTGGCCTATCTCCTTGATCAAATGCAGCAGATCTATCCTGATGCGAAACTGTGTATGTTGATTGATATGGATCTTTGTTCAGGTGGCGTTGACGTATCGGTTCGAGATGCGTTCATCGAGTCGATGCATGTTGTCGCTAATCATTACCATGTGAAATGCATTGATCTTAATTTCATCATAAAACAAAAATGGCATCCTAATGTCGATGGTCAACAAAGCATTGCTACACAAATCTTGGATGCGTTTTTGAAGGATAATGATTATTTAAAACATTGAATATGAGAAAGTTGTTTTTATTTTCTGCGGTATTAATCATATTGTCGGCTTGTAATAGGCCGCCGGTTAAATTCTCGGTTTTGGGTGATAGCTACTCGGCTTTTGAAGGTACCACCGATCCTGATTCAAACGATTTTTGGCAGGGCTATCCTGAAATTGGCATTACTGAGCAGGAGCAGATGTGGTGGCACCAAGTGGCTGACTCGGCAGGCTGGTTGCTCGAAAAGAACAATTCTTTCTCAGGTTCTTTGATTTCCAACGTGAATGCCTCTGATTACTATGGCCCGTTTTCCTTTATTCGGCGTATGGACAATTTGGGTAATCCTGATGTGATTTTCATTCTTGGAGGTGCCAACGACGTGCGTTTCGAGGTCCCTTTTGGCGATTATGTGTATTCCGACTGGACCGAAGAGCAACTCTGTACTTTCCGTCCGGCATTGGCTTATTTATTTGATAATTTGAAACGGCTCTATCCTAAAGCCAAACTGTATTTTCTGCTGGAAACCTATCCATGGCGCAATCGTACTGATGCGGAAACACGCTTGAATCTTGCGGAGTCAGTACATCGTATCGCCTATCATTATAAGGTGAATTGCATTGACCTGTATGATCTTCATACGAGAAGCATGCATCCTGATGTCATTGGCCAAAAGAGTATAGCGGACCAAGTGATGGATTATATCCTGAACGAGAAGCGTTAATGCCTAAATCGGTATTCTATCTTTAAATCCTCGTCGGAAGGCATAGGCACATCCCAATAGGGCTTCTCACCTGGATTATCTCCTTCGTCGGAGTCGTCGTTGTCGTCATCCTCTTCCCAGTGGTGTTCCTCTTTCTGAGGTCCTTTCTTACGCAGTATCAATGCCAAAACAATTCCTATAATAGCTCCGCTGAGATGGCCTTCCCATGAGATGTTCTGTAGCTTGGCTAAAGCTGGTATCATACCCCAAACGAAGCCGCCGTAAAGAAACACCATAATCAGTGAGATCACGATGAGTTGGCGGTTGCCCCTGATGAAACCGCTTAGGATGAGGAAGAGGTTGAGGCTGTAAATCAAGGCGCTGGCACCCACATGGATGGATCCTGGATTGCCGATGCACCAGGTAAGGAAGCCGCTGGCAAGCCAGCTGATGATCATGACAGGGTGGGCAAGGGTAGGGTAGCAATAATACAATGCTGTGCCAAGTACCAAAACGGCAGGGATGTTGGCGAGTAGATGCTCCCAGTCGCCATGAAGAAAGGGAAGGGTTAATATGCCTAAAAGACCATGAGCCGTTTGGGGCATCAACCCCCAACGGCTCATGTTGAATCCATAAGCGGTCTCGATAACCTTAACAGTCAGCATGATAGCAGCTAGTAAGGCGGGAATGGCGAGACTGCCAAAGAACTTTTTCTGTTCCTGCTTGTCGTTCATCAAGCTAAGAACGGCATCTTGACCACGATAGCCTTGATAAGCTTGTTACGGATCTTGATGTAGATCTCAGTGTCCTTCTTGCTGAAGTCTTTCTTTACCAAAGCGGTACCGATGTTCTTTCCAGTTGAAGGTGAGGGGCTACCTGAGCGGACCATGCCGATCACGTTGCCTTCAGCGTCGCACACTTCGTAACCGTTACGTGGAATGCCACGGTCGATCATCTCGAAACCAACGATCTTTTGGCTCACGCCATTAGCCTTCTGTGCAGCGAAGATTTCGCGGTTGAGGAAGTCGTTGCCATCAACGAACTTGGTGATCCAGCCGAGACCAGCCTCGATGGGGCTGATGGTGTCATCGATCTCGTGACCGTAGAGGCAGAAGCCCTTCTCCAGACGGAGGGTGTCGCGGCAGCCTAAGCCTGCAGGCATGATGCCGAACTCCTTGCCAGCTTCAAACACAGCGTCCCAAACTTTCTTGGCATGTGCAACGGGGATGTAGATCTCGCAACCGCCTGAACCAGTGTAACCTGTGGTTGAGAAGATGATGTTGTCAACACCAGCGAAGTTGATGATCTGGAAGGTGTAGTATTCCATGTCCACCACGTTAGCCTTAGTGAGCTTCTGCATGGCCTTCAGAGCGTTTGGTCCCTGGACGGCGAGCTGAGCCCATTCTTCGCTCTCGTTCTTGAAGTCTTCGCCGAGCTTCATGCCGAACTTCTCAGCGATCTGGCTCATCCAAGCCCAGTCCTTGTCGATGTTGGCGGCGTTGGGCACCATGAAATAATGGTCGTCGGCAATACGATAAACGAGCATATCGTCCACGATACCACCTTTACCGTTTGGCAGGCAGGTGTATTGAACCTTGCCGTCAGTCAGAGCGGCCACGTCGTTGACGGTGCAATATTGCATGAACTGCTTAGCCATGGGGCCTTTTGCGCGGAACTCGCCCATGTGGCTCACGTCGAACACGCCGACGTTGTTGCGGACGTTGTTGTGTTCCTCGACCAAGCCTGTGTATTGGATAGGCATGTCGTAACCGGCAAATTCAGCCATTTTAGCGCCCAGGTCATGATGGATCTGGTTGTAAGGGGTCTTTTTTAATTCTGTATTTTCCATAGTTTTATCTGAATTGGATTTTTACAGCGCAAAAGTAGGAAAATTTTGTTAATTGAACATCGCGTCAATCAGATTCTTGTATTTTTCACCTACAACCTTACGGCGTACCTTCAGGGTAGGAGTGAGAATGCCGTTGCCGGAATTCCATTCGTCGGCCACCAAGGTGAAGCGCTTGACTTGCTCGGTCTCGCCGAAGAGCTTGTTGTATTTCTGAACCTCTTGTCCAATACGGTCTTTCACTTCCTTCAGGTTGATCATTTCAGCAGGTGTGGTATAAGCGATCTGCTCTTTCTTGCACCATTCCTTGAGGTAAGCGAAATCGGGGAGGATGATGGCGGCAGCGTATTTCTGACCTTCGCCGAATACCACCATGTTCTCGATGAAGTCGCTTTCAATGAACTTATCCTCAATGACTTGTGGGTTGACGTATTTACCCATGGAGGTCTTGAAGAGGCTCTTTAAGCGGCCGGTGATGAACACCTGACCGTATTCGTTGACGTAACCGAGGTCACCGGTATGCAGCCAACCTTCTGGGTCGATGATTTCCTTGGTGAGCTCGGGATTCTTATAGTAACCCATCATCACGTTGTGACCACGGCAGCAGAGCTCGCCGTTAGGCATGATCTTGATTTCAACGCCTGGCAGCGCCTGACCCACGGAGCCGACTTCACGGCCGTGAGGATGGTTATTGCTCACAGCGATAACGGGAGAGGTCTCGGTCATGCCATAGCCCTCATACACAGGCATCTTGATAGCAGAGAAGAACGAGGCGACCTTTTGTGAGATGCTTGCAGCACCGGAAACGACGATGTCGAAATGCTCGGCACCCAAATTGGCTCTGATGGCTGAGAATACCAACTTGTCAGCAATGGCCAACTTGCAGTTGTACCACCAAGTGCGCTTGTCGTCCTCAATCTTGTATTGTTCAGCCAGATTGACGGCCCATTTGAAGATTTTTTTCTTGATGCCTTTCTGCTTCGCACCACCCTGAAGGACTTTTTCGTGAACCTTTTCCAAGACACGTGGCACAGCAGTCATCATGGAAGGATGGACTTCCTTCATGTCGGAACCGATGGTAGCCAGGCTCTCTGCGTAATACACTGACATGCCGAGGTATTGGTACATGTAAACCAACAAACGCTCGTAGGCGTGGCAGATAGGCAGGAAACTGAAAGCGGTCTTTGACCATGGAGCGGGAGTATGCTGAATGCCGTAGATCTGATGCATAATATTGCTGTGCGAAAGCATCACGCCCTTGGGTTCGCCAGTGGTGCCCGAGGTGTAAACGATGGTAGCGCAGTGCTCAGGACGGACGGCGTCCATGCGTTGCTTCAGCTCTTCCTCGTGGGGATGTTGCTCGCCCAGTTCAACGAGTTGGGCAAAATAAGGATATTTCTGACGGTCCTGGAAAGTATAGAGCATTTGTAACTTCGGAATGTCAACACGCACTTCCTCAACTTTGTTCAGCACGGCGGCTCCTTCAAGGATAACCATCTTGGCATCGCAGTTATCCAAAATGTAGCGATAGTCTTCCTTGCTGATGGTGGGGTAAATCGGTACGTCGATGGCGCCGATCATAGTGATGGCCATGTCGAGGATGTTCCACTCGGGACGGTTGCTGCTGATGATGGCAACTTTGTCCTTGGGCGCAATGCCGAGCTCAATCAGAGCATAGGCAACCTTGCGGGTCAAGTCTTGGTATTCTTTTGGGCTGTATTTCCTCCAAGTTCCATTTTCTTTTTTGGCTAAGGCCACTTGTTGTTCGGGCCATTTCTCGGTGTAGACTGTGAGGATGTCGAAAATTCTCGTTTCTTTACACATGATTTTTGCGTGGTTTAAAAATTGATGTGCAAAATTAGCCCTATGGTTAATTTAAAAATAATAAATGTTATTTATCCCGCTTGATTGTGACAAAAAACGGAGGTTTAGGGACGAAATCGCCTGTTTTTGGGATAAAAAACAGGCGATTTGGGATGGATTTTAAAAAATCAGTGACAAAAATACGCTTTAAAATGGGCTGTTTTTAGCGTATAACGACCCTTGTATTGAACACCTGGTTCTCTTGGATGACTTGGAGGTCATACAGTCCGCTACGCAGGCTCGAGGTGTTGAGGTGCTCTTCCAAGGTATTGTCGTCGATAGTTTGCTCTGTCATGTAAACGGTCCTGCCTAAGCAGTCGATCAGTCGAATCACCACACGTCCTGATTCAACGTTGTCAGATTGAACATGGATGGTGCCTTGTGCTGGGTTCGGGTAGACCTGGATTCCGTTGACGTTGATTTCGCTGATAGCGCTTATGCTGGTGATTAAGATATCGTCGCTTTGCTCTGAACCATCGCGATTGGCGGTGATGCTGAGCGTTACATGGCGATTGGCCATGTCATTGGCACCAAATGTATAGGTTGGCTTTTCCAGTCTTGGATCGTCGAAGCTACCGTCACCGTCAGTGGTCCAGAAGATTTCATCGTAATAGAGCACACAGCTATTGGGTGTGAATGGATCTTCAAAACAGACTCCAGTGTTGTCACCTGCGAATACATAGAGTTCTTCTTTTGGCGGGAAGAGCAGATGGTCAATCATAACGCAATCGTCACCACCGGCGTTTTGTCCGTCCTTTTTAAAGGTGAAGATGAGTAAATTGCTGCCTTGGTTAAGGTCAATCGTTGTGGTCTCCCAGTCGGATTCTCCACTCCAGGTGCCAATGGTTTCTGAGTTTAGCTTTAGTTGCAGTTCGTCGCCAGCTTCGGTCGAAGTCTTATGGTTGAAAGTGAAGGTCTCTGGTTGATCGCAACTAATGCCGATAGCTAATTTGGCACTGCTGTTGTCGTTGAGATTGGGAGAACGCATGCAATAACCTTCAGTGGCTGTTGGATCTTCCATAATCGTCCACTTCTTGCTTCCTGTTCCTATACTCCACTGGAAATTCGGGTTCAATTCGTTGTCTTCAAAGTCTTCAGTGGTATATCCCAATAAGACTCTGCTTTCATACAGAGCAGTCCTAATACCACATTGGGTCTCAAGGGAATAGTTGAGAATATTGCCTTTGGGTGCGTCGTCATGTATGTTGACTTGGAAGGTCACTTGGGCGGTCTCTCCAGCTTCGATGGCTTCAGTCGTAAGCTTGTTCTCGGTGATGTCCAAGAATGGGACATTGATAGCCAGTTGGTTGGTTAGGTCGAACGACTTGCTATGGCCTAAATTGGTGATATCAAAGGTCATCAAGGAGGATTCTCCCTTGATGAATCGGTCGGTAGGCTCGCCGTCGAGATTGCTGAAACTGACCTTGGTGCAGTTGAGAACAGGGGCGTTGACAATGATATCGATACTATCGGTATAGTTGTAGCTGTTGTTGCTCATTTGGAGGAACAAGCGAACAATCTCTCCATCCTCCAATGACTCGTCGAAACGGACGGTGAAGGCGTTGTTGGCTTGAAGAGTTTCATTGCTGTTGATCATCCTGAAGGTAACGTGATCTTGTTGGATCTGAACGTTAGGATTGTTGCATGATATCGTTGCGGTGATATCGCCAATTCCCTCCGAACCAACGTTATGGATGCTGACATTGAGGTTACATGTCTCATTGTAGTCGACAACTTGGTTATTGTTGCCAGATATATCATCGACTTGCACTGCGTTGAAGATCAGATAGGGCCCTTCGGCAGGAATGGTAGTTAATAAGTGTTCGTAGCGGTAGTAGTTCTGCTTTTTGATGGTCAGTTTAACGGTGGTTCCTGGTACTTGTGGAGTAACGGTGATGTTTTGTGTCGCTCCTGTGCTTTCGCCGAAACCGATGATTTGTCCATTGGCGGTAAGGCAGATGGTAGCACCTTCGTCAACCTTGATTTGGTATTGATTGCTGCCAGCTACAAGAACTGGAAGCATTTCAACGTCAAGCTGTTGCGGCATCTCGCTGTAAAGGTTCATGTAGGCGTCGCCGTGTTGGTGGAAAAGGTAATACGTAATTTCTTTTACGTAGTCGTCAGTCCATGATGACTGGCGGAGGAAGTATTTTCCAGCTGCATTGCCAAAGGCGGGAAGGATGAAGCTGGTAGGATGTTCGGTGCCGTAGGTTGGCATGAAGTCAGGCCACATGTTATCGTAAGCACCCCAAACGTACACGTCGTTTACGAATGAATAGGATACCTGAGTAGCGGCGATAAGTCCCAAGGCGCCATGTTGATGGCGGTGGAAGACCTCGGCGAAACAACCGTCACTGTTAAGGCCACCGTAATTGAAACGTCCGGTGAGGCAGTTGTTCGACATGACGTAGGTCAAGTCGTTGTTGGTCAGTCGTTTGATGTAACTGACGCTATAGCTCGGTTCGCCCCATAGCTCTTCAGCGCCATGGTCGCGGTGCTGTAAGAGGAATGCTCCGCTATTGATGGCTGCGTTGACATCGTTGCCTGTGCCGTTCCATTCGGTGAGGTGCGACATATTCTGTGGGATATAGCCTAATCCGTTAGGTCCGAAAAAGTTGACAATCGTGTTAGTGCGCTCGGCTGATGACCATCGGCTGCCAGGAGTACCTTCGTAGATGGCGTTGATGCGTACTGGATGCTTGTCCAATCCATATTCCCAGAAACCGTTGACGACCTCTGAGCAGAGTTGGAACCAGCGTTCCAGCTGGAATCCCATGGCGGTGATGGGTTTGTCGTAGAAGTTAGGATTGGTGGGAGGAGTACGCTCATAATCGAGGTCCTTCTTGATCATGTGGTACATCTCATCGTAGTTGCGTCCCGTGATGCGGCCAATAATGATGTCAGGCATCTTGTTGTTGCCCATGATGGCATACGCATGGTCGGAAATGTATGGATTGTAGCCCTCGTTGGGGTGGTTGTTCATGGAGAATGAAACTACGCCTTGGGTGGGGTCGGTGTTGTGGTCGCCAAGAATCAACACGGCCGCAGGAGGCATGTCCCAGTTGTTGTATGCATTGCGGATGAAATTACGTATGCTGGTTCCATTGTTTCCACCGCATTGCGCCACGTTGTATATCTCGGTAGGGATGCCTTGCTCGGTCCTGAATTGTTTGATGCTGTCTGCTAAATGCATAAACTCAGCATTGTCAGGTGTGATGATAAGGTATTCACAGCCAGTCTCGCGGTTTTCATAGTGTTTGCGAAGCATCTCGCCATAATCCACTGCAGGCAGCACCTCTCTGTTGAGGAGCATGTCGCTGAGGATTTGATCCCATTCAGGTGTGCGGTAACGAAGATTGCCATAGGTGCCGTCTCCGCCTTTAATGGTTAATTCCAATTCAAGATCTTCATACACAATGAGTTGCTTTGTGACGGGATTGTATTGGAAAGGCATCACGCCAACTTGAACCATCTCCACACCACGGACAGTTGTCACTTCCGACATATTATAAGGAGTGGCAGGGTAGAAGGCATCACGGCTATAAATGTTCATGTCTTTTTGATACACCGCAGGTGAGTTGTCGTTGTCCAACTGCGGCTGTGGCGCTGGGATGAGATCTACATTCTCGATCATCTTGGTCTTTGCTGAAGCGATTTTGATGGATGGCGTCGCACCATTGGGAATGGCTACAAAAGCGCTGCCACTGGGCAGATCGGGAGCGCCCGCTTGGTTGGCGATATGGATGCCGGAGAGGGTGATGAATTGCCCCTCAAGCCCATCGCGATTGGCGTCCTCGATAGTGACAGAGCTAACGTTATGTACGATGGTAGTCGTAGTGTTGCTGCGGCTGCCGATGCTGAATCCGTTTTGCTTTTCGTTGAACCGATACTCGGTTTGAGCGTTCAGAGAAAGCCCTGAGAGCAGAGCCAAAGCAAGAATAAGTTGGTGTAGATGCTTCATTTTATGAATATTAAGACTGCAAAAATAAAAAAATCCGCCAAATACTTGACGGATTTTTTCAAAAGTTTTTTGGGCTTAGTCTTAATCCTTAGCCAGGAATGGATAGCCGTAAGCGGCAGCAGGAACGAAAGTGTTCTTGATGGCGCGTGGGCTGGTCCAGCGGATGAGGTTCCACAGACCGCCGGCCTTGTCGTTGGTGCCGCTGGCGCGGGCGCCACCGAAGGGCTGCATGCCGACCACAGCACCTGTGGGCTTGTCGTTCACGTAGTAGTTGCCTGCAGCATGACGCAGCTTGTCGTTGGCGATCTTCTGAGCCTTCAGGCAGTTGCCGAAGAAGGCACCGGTGAGGGCGTAAGGCGAGCTCTGATCGCACACATCCAGCATCTCCTCGAACTTGTTGTCGTCGTAGACGTAGATGGTGATGATAGGTCCGAAGATCTCTTCAACCATGCTCTCGTAGTTCGGGACCTTGGCGAGGATGACGGTTGGCTCCACGAAGTAACCAACGCTCTTGTCGCAGTTGCCTCCGAAGACGATTTCAGCGTCTTTGCTGGCTTTGGCGCGGTCGATGTAACCCTTGCAATTGTCGAACGAAGCCTCGTCGATGACGGCGTTGACGTAGTTGGTGAAGTCTTTCACATCACCCATCTTGATGGTGCTCATCATGTCGCCTACGCGGTTCTTCACATCGTTCCACATCGAAGCGGGGATGTAAGCACGTGAAGCAGCAGAACACTTCTGGCCTTGGAATTCGAAGGCGCCACGGACGATAGCCACGGCTACTTCTTGTGGGTCGGCGCTGTTGTGGACGAAGATGAAGTCCTTGCCGCCGGTCTCACCCACGAGACGAGGATAGGCCTTGTACATGTCGAGGTTCTGGCCAGTGGTTTTCCACAGGTTCTTGAAGGTGGCGGTGCTGCCGGTGAAATGGATGGCGTTGAAGTTCTTGTCCTTCAAGGCCACGCTGCTGATCACGCTGCCCTTGCCAGGCAGGAAGTTGACGACGCCATTCGGAAGTCCAGCTTCCATGAAGATACGCATGTCGGTGTAGTTTGACAGCAGGGCGGTCGTTGAGGGCTTCCAGATGGTGGTGTTACCCATCAGGGCAGGAGTCATGTTCAAGTTGGAAGCGATGGAGGTGAAGTTGAAAGGAGTGATGGCGAAGACGAAGCCTTCCAATGGACGATATTCCACGCGGTTCAGCTGGTCGTTGGCCGAAGCAGGCTGCTCGGCGTAGAGCTTGCTGGCGTAGTAGTTGTTGTAACGGAAGAAGTCTATGGTCTCGCAGGCGCTGTCGATTTCGGCTTGGAAGCAGTTCTTCGACTGGCCGAGCATCGTTGCGGCGTTGATGCGGGCACGGTACTTGGTGGCCAGCATCTCGCCGATGCGTGCCATGATGGCGGCGCGCTCGTCCCAAGGTGTGTTCTCCCAGTCGTGCTTGGCTGCTTGGGCGGCATCGATGGCCGTGCGGACTTCCTTTTCGCCTACCTTATGGTAGCGGGCGATGACGTGCTTGTGGTCGTGGGGCATCACAACCTCGCCCATGTCGCCCGTGCGGACTTCCTGGCCGTTGATGATGGCGGGGATTTCCACCACTTCATTGGATTGACGTTCAAGTTCCTTCTGGAGTTCGATTCTCTCCGGACTGCCTGGTCTGTAAGCTTTTACAGGCTCGTTGTCCGGCTTCGCAAATGTAATCAGTGCGTTGTTCATTACGATGTTTATTAAGTTTTATGTTTTTGAGTTTTTATTCTTGATAGGCGGTTTCCAAAGGTCTGGCTAATAAAATGCCGTTGGAGTCTGGCTCAATAATTAGTTTTATCCAACCGAGGTGTTCCTTGTCTTTGTCAGTGTGTTTAAAACCGATGTAAAACTCTTCTCCTATTGGAAAATTGAGGCAATCCCAAGTGGCCGTAATGTCAGATTCATAAATGTAGGCTCCTTCTGTCTCTGAGTAATAGGATAGATTGTAGTCTCTGTTGAATTTGATGAGATCACAAGAACCCCCTAAAAATTTATCGTTGTTGTCTAAAACATCTCCTTTGTTATGCTGAAAGAGAACTGTATTTGAATAGGACTCTGGTTGCTCTGATTCAGTTGCCAGTTCACAATGATGTACTACCTCAATATAGATTAAAGGGATACTATCTGTATGGACGATGGTAGTGTCCTCTTCTGTATATACAATAGTTTTAATGATTTCGTTGTGGAATTCAAAGTAGTCTGAATAATCTGAAAAAATAACTACATCGAAATGATCCTTAGGATCGTCATCAGAGCCCTCAAAACTTGTTGTCGCAACTGTTTCCAAATAGAAATCGGGACTTCCATCATGGTTAATATCAAAAGAAGCCTGGTAAGTATCTATTAAATTATTCCATTCATATTCCCAATGGATACTATCGAATGTCATAACGGTCATTCCGTCGTATTTACCTATAGTAATTGAATTGGAGGTTTCGCTGCCAGGGTTATCGTTTGGTTCCTTTACGCATGACACAATACTTACCAAAATCATTACCAGAATTGGAAATAAAAACAATCTTTTCATGATCCGAATGAATTTAACGAACCGCAAAAATAAGCAATCGGATTTAAATTTCAAAAAATTATTGAAGTGTTGTTTTTGGGACGTGCCGGAGGCACGTTATTCTATTTCTGGATTGCTGCTTCCAAAGGTTTGGGAATATAATGTCCGTTGGCATTAGGCTCGATGATAAACTTTATCCAACCGAGACGGTCTCCCTTTTCGTCACTGGTCTTGAAGCCGAGGAAAAATGGCTCGTTTAGAGGGGGCCACAAACATTCCTCAGCTGCGTTGATATAGGATTGATATACGATGACATCTGTTGTGTCTAAAGCAGTTACATAGGGGTATTCTGCGTTGGAAATGAACAAAGGTATATAATGAGAGTCCCAGTCCCAGCATAGAGAGTTTTTAAAAGAATCCTTTTTGTTCAACGTCTCGTTTTTGTTATGTTGAACAAGGACATTGATTTGGTAAGAGTGGTCGAGCTGGTCTGATTCGCTTATTTGAGTGCATGATGAGATTCCGTCGATATAAATCAAAGTAACGCTGTCAGTTTGAATAACGGTGGAATCGAAATGATGGAAAACATCGTTGGAGACTGTTTGAAAATGAAAAGCCAAGTCATCCGAATAAAGTCCTATTTCGTAATAGTTCAATGGTTCACCAGGTATCCAAAAGCCGGGACTATATGTGAGCAAAGTCCTCAATCCAACACCTTTCCCATTCACATCAAAACCTCCATAATACAAAATATTCCCCATGTTTTCATTATCAATAATTTCCCAATCGATGCTATCGTAGGTGCATACATCCATCCCTTCATAATCCCCAAAAGTAATGCTGTCGATAGTTTGTTCGTTGTTGGGTTGAGGTTCCTTATGGCATGAGATAATAAGACCTACCATCAGCACAACTAACAGAAAGATGAGGTTTTTTTTCATAGTCGGAAGGGTTTGTGAAAAGTACCGCAAAGGTAAAAAAACGGTTTTAATTTTCAAAAAAAATGAAGTGTTGTTTTTGGGACGTGCCGGAGGCACGATATTTTAGTAACCCCACACTAAGCGTAGCGCAGTGTGGGGTGTGACGGTGAGATAGGAATCTGCGTGCTGAAGGCACGCTACAGCGTTCTTGTTCCAGTGAAATAGCGTGTCTCCGACACGCCGTTGACGATAGGGGAGTCTTGTGCCCCACACTGCGCTACGCTTAGTGTGGGGTTAATTAGATGGTGTGCCTTCGGCACACGCTAATTCAGCCGTTTGATGACTTGAAGCCGGTGGGTATGCTCGTTTCGTTCCTTATTGAATATGCCAGTCTGGTCGAGGTAATCGATGCGAACCTTGCCCGAGGCGTGAATGATGCGTTCTGTGTCGAGCATCATGCCTACATGAACGATGCGGCTTTCCTCGTTGCCGAAAAATGCCAAGTCACCGGGTTGGATTTCAGGCAGGAAATACACCAACTCGCCTTCGTTGACTTGTTGGGATGCGTCGCGGGGAAGGAGCTTGCCTGCCGCACGGGAACAGAGTTGTACGAAGCCGCTGCAGTCGATGCCGAAGATGCTGCGGCCGCCCCAGAGATATGGAGCCTGAAGTAACTTCTGGGCGAAGTCGAGCATCAAGGTGGGAGTGAAGCAGTCGGGGATGGTCATGGTGCCTGTTACGGGTTCATACACCGCCGTGCCGATAGAGAGTATCTGACCGTCGTATTCGAGCGTGGGACGGTCAACAAGGTAGCGTTGTTTCCCCTTGAAATCCAAGAATTCCTGTTCGCTGATTTCGTGATGCTGGATTCCCTGAATCCATCCTTCATATTGGTCTTCAACAGTTTTGATCTGATACCATCCGGGCTTCTCGTCCAATACTTCGTAAAGCTCGTTGTAGAGAAGCTGGCTTACCATCTCACTGGTGTGGCTTGCTTCTTTCCTGATGGGCATGACCGACAGGTCGCAAATTCCGTAACTCATGGTTTTTGTTTGTTTTGATGAAGCAAAAATAAAAAATAACTTTCAACTCTAAACTATTAACTCTCAACTTTTTCTTATTTTTGCAACTTGACAAGTTTTCATCAATATGAGCAAACTCGGAAATTTTTTCAATATTATCCGTCATCGTTACTACGAATTCGCCAAATACCTTATGTTTGTTTTAGCCATGGCACTGGTGTATTGGCAGCTGCCCAGGGTGGGCAAGTTCCGTTATGAGTTCCAGCTTTACAAGCCTTGGCAGCATGAATCGCTTTATGCGCCTTTCGATTTCCCCATCTACAAGGATGCCGAAATGCTGAAAGTGGAGAGCGAGGAGGCTCTGAAGTCGGTGAGGCCTGTCTTTAATTACGATTTGGAAGCCACCAAGCAGGCGCGTGTCAAGCTGGAGGAGGCTTTTGAAACCCAATGGAAGTCTCTTGAAGGCAAGAAAGAGGTGAACAAAGCCGCTTTGATGGAGATGTTTGATAAGATCCAGATTCGGGGTGTGGTGGCACACGATAAGGCTTTGGACAACCTTTCATCATCCACTTTGATTAGCTTGGTTAAGAATAAGACGGTCACTGCCGTAAACTATGGGTCGTTGTACACTATGAGCACTGCCCGTGAAGCGGTAGAGGGGTGGACGCGCAAAGGACAGCCTGGAGTAGATTGCCATCGTTTGTCGTCATTGTTGCTGAATGCCTTGCATCCCAATGTGATTTACGACGCTTCCATGACTAAAATGGAACAAGACAAGGCCCTGTCGAAGATCTCATTGACCTACGGCATGGTGCAGAAGGATGAACTCATCATCGCCGAAGGCGAAATTGTGGACGATAACGATTTCGCGGTGTTGAACTCGCTACAGCGTGAGTCTACTACGGGAGCGTTTGCGAGAAGCGATTCCAGAGTGGTGGAAATAAGTCAGTTTTTCTTGGTTCTTCTGATGTTTACGATGGTGGCGCTCTACCTGAAAGCCCTTCATAATAAGGATGTGTTTCATGAATTGAGAAAGATCAATCTGGTGCTGCTCCTGATGGTGGTGATGATCATCCCATCGTATTGGATCATGAAGCTTCATCCCTCGTTCATTCTGATGATGCCGGTGGTGATGCTTACCATGATCATGGTGACCTTTTTCACTCCGGGCTTGACCTTTACCATTCAGGTAATCTCGGTATTGCTGATTTCCATGGCGGTGCCTAACCCGTTCCAATACATCTTCATGCAGTTGGTGGCCAGCATGATCGTGATTTTCATTTTGTCGCACCATAGGTCAAGACGGCATTATTTCATCAGCTCGTTATTACTGTTTGTCGCTTATTTCGTTGTATATCTCTTGTTTACGTTGCTTTCGTCAGCTGATATCAACTGGAATGTGGTAGGTGTGTTGGCTCTCAATGCGCTGTTTACCATGCTGTCGCTACCTTTGATTTTCCTGTTCGAGAAGATGTTTGGTATGACCACCTCGTTGACTTTGATGGAGTTGAACAACACCAATACACCGCTGCTTCGTCAGCTCGCAGCTACGGCTCCTGGTACTTTCCAACATTCCATTCAGGTGGCCAACCTTTGTGACGAGGTGCTGTATGCCATCGGCGGTGATGCATTACTGGCGCGTACCGGTGCCTTGTATCACGACATCGGTAAGATGAAGAATCCGATGTATTTCACGGAGAACCAGCATGGCGGCTACAACTCGCATAACGACATCTCGAATGTAGAGAGTGCTCAGATCATCATATCGCATGTGCTTGATGGCATTAAATTAGCACAGAAGGAACGGCTTCCCGAGCAGATCATTGAGTTTATCCGTACCCACCACGGCACTCGTCGGACGGAGTATTTCTACATCATGGAAAAACGCGAACATCCTGACGAGGAGGTCGATCCCGCTGATTTCACCTATCATGGGCCGGAGCCTTTCTCGAAGGAGACGGCCGTGTTGATGATCTGTGACTCGGTGGAGGCAGCGTCAAGAAGCTTGAAAGAGCCTAACGAAGACAGTATCAGCAAGCTGGTTGACTCGATTATTCAGAAGCAGGTGGATGATGGTCAGTTCCACAACGTGGATCTCACCATGAGGGATTTCACCACGATCAAGAAGGTGCTTAAGAAAAAGCTGATGAGCATCTATCACGTTAGGATAGCGTATCCGGATAAGTAGGTGAGAGGTAAGAGGAGGAATTTGGTCCTTCGTTGAAGAGTAGGTCCAGAATGCTTAGATCCGGTGCGAATGGGAACTTCGCACTGAAAACTTGATAGTATTCAGGTAAAGCAATTGCTTCAAGCTCGTTTTTAGGGCTGAAAGCCTCTCGGAGGTCATGCTCCGCTTCATGAGCGTAATCTTCAGTATGGACGAGGTCTTTGTTAGCTTTCAATAGCTTTAAAACCGTCTTTAAAGCGGCATCATTCAAGTCGATGAGACGCTCGAAACGTGTTTCAAGAATGGGCTTCAGGTAATCGTAATAGTGATCAAAATAGGGTGAAGCCTTGTAGGCTGATTCCAGACAACGACGATGGATTTGCTGCCAATGCTCTTTGTAGCTAATGATTACGTCTTTGGTCATGGTATGGTTGCCGTTGACCTTCACTACGGGTACGCTCAGACTTTCCACGCCATTGGCGGTCATCACCTTACAACGGTTGCGGTAGGTCTGCTTATGGTAGGTGTCGCAAACCTCAATGAGGGGATCGCTTTCGGAAAGAAAACGCGCTATGTAGCTGATGCACGGAAAATATGCTGTGCTGAAAAGGGTCATTTCAACAGCCTTTCCTCAACCACTTTTCGGTATTCCGTTTCAGGCAAGGCGCCAACTTGCATCATGGGTTGACCTTCCAATGGGATGAAGATCACCATAGGGATGCTGCGAGTTTGAAAAGCCGCGGCGAGTTCTTTTTCTTTGTCGACGTTCACTTTGTAGACAGTGAGACGGTCGTCATAGTCCTGAGCCAGCTTCTCCATGACAGGACCGATCTTGCGGCATGGACCACACCAATCGGCATAGAAATCAACGATGGCAGCGGTCTTGCCTTTGTACACAAACTCTTCGGGGCTTTTCTCAAAATCCCAAATCTTATCGAGGAAATCTTGATAGGTGATATGCTGGACTTTTGATGCGTTGTCTTTCTCTTGAGCCATGGCGCCAAAACCTGTCATGAGGACCAAAATGGCAAAAATGATGCTTTTCTTCATGTTTTTACGATTATTGCGCAAAATTAAAAAGAATTTTTTTATTTTTGTACATTTTTAAGACTATACACATGTTATTAGTAAATATCAAGGAACTTGTTGGCATTGAGGAGAAGGGTCTCCTGATGAAACGCGGTGCCGAAATGTCGAAGACGGGCAGGATCAAGAACGCCTTCCTTTTGACCAAGGGAAAAAAGATTGTCGACTATGGTAAGATGGGCTCGCCCGAATGCAAGAAATACCTCGAAGAAAACCATCGTGTTTATGATCTCAGTGGCAGCATGGTTATGCCTGCTTTCTGTGATTCGCACACGCATTTGGTGTATGCCAATTCGCGTGAGATGGAGTTTGTCGACAAGATTCGTGGTTTGAGCTACGAGGAGATTGCCAAGCGGGGAGGAGGTATCCTGAATTCCGCCAAGGCCACGGCTAAAGCCTCGGAAAATGAGCTCTACGACATGGCTTGCAAGCGCCTCGATGAGGTGATGCGCATGGGTACCGGTGCCATTGAGATCAAGAGTGGCTACGGCCTTACTACCGAGAGTGAGCTGAAGTTGTTGCGTGTCATCCGTCGCCTGAAAGAGACGTCGCCGATGACCATCAAGTCGAATTTCCTCGGCGCTCACGGCATCCCGATGGAATACCGTGGCCATCAGGAAGATTACGTGGATCTGGTGATCAACGAGATGATTCCGCTGGTGGCGGCTGAAGATTTGGCTGATTTCATCGACGTATTCTGTGATAAAGGCTTTTTCACTTGCGAGGACACTGAACGCATTTTGATGGCAGGCATCAAATATGGCATGAGACCGAAGATTCATGCCAATGAGATGGCTATCTCAGGTGGTGTTCAGGTAGGCGTGAAATATGGCGCTATCTCTGTCGACCATCTGGAGCAGATCGGGAAAGAGGAGATTGAGTGCCTGAAAGGTACTGAGACCATGCCGACCATCCTCCCGGGATGCGCATTCTTCCTTAACCTGCCACTGTCGCCGGCGCGTGAGATGATCAATGCTGGCCTGCCGGTGGCCATGGCTTCGGACTTCAATCCAGGTACCTCGCCGTCGGGTAACATGCAACTCATCCTATCAATGGCTTGCATCCGCTACCGCCTGACCCCAGAGGAGGCACTGAATGCCACCACGCTTAACACGGCATACGCCATGGGCGTCAGCGATGAACTGGGCAGCGTTACTCGCGGTAAGATCGCCAACCTCATCGTCACCGAACCGATGACTCAACTGGAGTTCATGCCTTATTATTATGGCACCAACAAAGTCGCCAAGATGATCCTGAACGGGAAATTTGTTTGAAAATCAATCTAAAATAATTCCATATGAAAAGGTTCGTATTTCTGGGAACTGCATTGACGTTGATCGTCATGCTTATGTTCTCTTGTAACAAAAATCGTTTTGAACTTGACCATCTCGAATCGGCTCAAGGATCAGGTCAATGGAAATTGCCTATTGGCTCCATGAATGTTTCGACGATGGATGTATTGAATCAGCTTGGTGAGAATAATTTGATCTCACAGGATGCAGCTGGTAACTTGTTGATTCGCTACAGTTTCCCCATGGAAAACCTTATTGAAGGCTATACCATGCTGAATCTCGGTACTTTCAACAGCTCTGCCACGTTTACTTTTGATAAACCTGAATGGGAAAAGAGTATCATAGATACAGTTTTCGTTGTGAGACAGGCAGTCCCGGTTGACGCTGACAGCGCCTCTATCGTATCAGCAAAAATCAAGGAAGGTACCTTGACTCAAACCTATCAGGGCAACCTTACCAGTATGCTTGTTGGTGTTTGGATTTCTTCGCCCAACATCATCATGGCTGATGGCGACTCGCTGAGTACTGACGCTTCATACGTCGACCTTGCTGGAGCCTCACTTAGCCTCAATCATGACAAGGAAGCAATGGATACGATTTATTTCAATTATGCCATCCATTGTCGGCTCGAAGAAATCACTGAGCCTTCTTATGATTTGACTACCATTATTGGTATTTCGAATCTCAAACTTAGTGAGCTTAGTGGTTATATCAATTCGTATGTTTACGAATACTCGCAAGATTCTTCGTTTAGCCTTGGGTTGAGCAATCTCCACGGACAGTTGGCATTTGTTGATGCTCAGATGCGCGTTGAGGAAAAGAATACCTTTGGGAACCTGAACGCCCAACTGCGTATTGACCGCGCAGAGTTCTATGGCGGCAACGCACAACCTTCATCAGTGTTCAGCCATTATCCCTACGTGTTGAATTTGGTGGAATCTCCAACCTATACTGACATCACACCTGCTGGAGAGACCGTTACGATTGGCCTTAACACCGAATTTGATAGATTTGGCTTCGATGCAGCGTTTAATCTTAATCCTAACCAAGAAAGCAGCTTAGTTACGATCACTGACACCTCGTCCCTGAGTCTGAAGTTGCACGCTACCATCCCGTTGAAATTCAACTCATCAGGCATTTCTTATCTGGATACCATGAACCTTAATATGTCAAGTATTGAAACTCCTGATATCCTTAAGCAAATCCTGTTGACGGCTTCGTTTGACTCGGAGATGCCGCTCAATCTGAACGCTCAGTTCTATACACTTGATCCAGTGACAAACCAGATTACTGATTCATTGGTCGTGAATCCATTGCATATCGGCGCTTCCTTCACTGGCAAGCCCGTCCATTCAGAAGCACAAATTTCCGTAACTCATAAACGTCTGGAACACCTTCTCAAGTCGAAAGGGCTCATGATGCGTTTCGACATCGACACCGAAGGCCAAAATGCGGTGCTGACCAATACCAGTGGTCTGACCATTAGTCTGAAAGCAGATGTGATTTATGGTGGGGAGGAGAACTTATAAAAAATAGGAGGACGCTAAGATGAAAAACATTAGATTATACATTACTTTGATGTTCGTGGCAGTTTTGACCTCTTCGTCAATGGCACAACTGTCACCCGTTGACTTCATGCGCAACAACCCAAGGGCTACATTTGCCAACCCTGCTACGTATACCGTAGACAACGGCTATTTTGACTTAGCCATAGGCGGCATCAACTTTGGCCTTATTAATTCCGGTTTAAAGTACGACAAGTTCTTTAAATTTGATGGCAACGGCTATCCGACCACACTCGACCTGGATAAAGGTATTGCCAGTCTTCAGAACGTGAATTACCTGAACACCTATTTAAACTTTGACATTTTCAACTGTGGTCTTCGTACCAAACATGGATATTTCACCTACACCCATCGTTTGCGTGAAACAGAGTCGTTGTCCTTTACGAAAGACTTATTGCAGCTGATAGCTCAAGGTAACGCTTCCTTCCTCGGAGATTCAAACCCCGCCAATATCGAGTTGAGTGTTGCCGCAAGAGTCTACCAGGAGTTTGACTTTGGCTATCAGATGGCATTGACGGATCACTTGGATATCGGTATCCGCGCTAAGTTCTTGATGGGCTTTGCCGATGTGAAAGCAAATGCCTTGAGCGCTAAGCTGTACACCGACCCTGACACGTACGCTATGAAGCTGGCTCTTGATCCCATTACTGTTAGAGGTACGTTCCCTTATCAGTTCCAGATCGGGGATGATTACGCGTTGTCAATCGTCGATAGACGTTTCAATCCAGCGAACCTGTTTAGAAACTATGGCTTTGGTTTCGACTTAGGTGCTGCGTATCAGATTAACGATGAGTGGGGCGTTGCCGCAGCTATCAACGACTTAGGTCTTATCAGTTGGAATAACTATTCAGTGGAGTTTAAGGCTGAGGTTCAGGATGGCGGCTCGTTCTACGAGGATGGCTCGATTGTGTTTCCTGGCTTGAATTCTGACCAATTGCACGGATTGCTCTTTGACTCAACTTATGTCAACAGCCTGATGGATTCCCTCTCAGGTTACTACCAGCTGTCAGTGAATCCTTTGTCTCGATACAATACCGGATTGAATACCAATTTTATGGTTAGAGGTTATTACAACATCACGCCAGAGCATCGCTTCACAGCTCAATTTTCAGGCTACAACTGCGGCTTGGGAATAAAACCGGCTTTGACGCTCGCTTATACAGGCTCTTTTGGCGGCAAGTATGATGTCGTGGCTACTTACACCATCATGAATGGCCGTTTCGATAATCTTGGTGTTGGTTTGAGCGCTAACTTTGGCGGAATCCTGCTTTATGTAGCCTCCAATAACATCATTGGTTTCTTCAACCCAGCGAATAGTAGCCAGTTGAATGTTCAGCTTGGCATCTCGTTCACCAGTGGCGAATCAACAAGCCGCAGTGAAAAGGTGATCATTAAGGCTAAGGAAGCTGAGAAGGAAGAATAATTTAGGACGGATAAGCCTTTAAGAAAACTAGAATCTTATTAAATTAATAATGTATAATGAAACAACTCATTGAATGTGTGCCTAACATCAGCGAAGGCCGCGACAAAAACATTATAGACCAAGTAACCGCTGAGATCGAAAAAGTGGAAGGCGTCAAATTGCTGGACGTGGATCCTGGTATGACCACCAACCGTACCGTCATTACCTTTGTGGGTGAGCCCGAGCCAGTGTGCGAAGCTGCCTACCGTGTAGTGAAGAAAGCCGCCGAACTCATCGACATGAGCCAGCACCACGGTGCCCACCCGCGCCAAGGTGCTACCGACGTTTGCCCTCTTATTCCCGTGAGCAACATCACAATGGAAGAAGTGGTTGGCTATGCCCACAAGTTGGCCAAACGTCTCGGTGAAGAGCTGAACATCCCGATCTATTGCTACGAAGATGCCGCCTTCATCAAGGAGCGCCGTAACCTCGCTTACTGCCGTACTGGTGAATATGAATCATTGTCATCACGTCTTGGTACTGAACAGTGGAAGCCTGACTTTGGTCCGAATGAATGGAACGAACATGTGGCTCACACCGGTGCTACCCAAGTGGGTGCCCGCGATTTCCTTGTGGCCATCAACTATAACCTGAATACCACTTCCACCCGCCGTGCCAACGCCATTGCTTTCGACGTCCGTGAAAAGGGCCGCCCGATGCGTGAAGGCGGTAAGGTGACCGGCAAGCCGATGAAGGACGAGAAGGGCAACACGATCATGATTCCTGGTACCCTGAAGGCTACTAAGGCTATCGGTTGGTTTATCGAGGACTATGGCATTGCTCAAGTGTCGATGAACATCACCAACATCAGCATATCACCAGTACATGTTTGCTTCGAGGAAGTCTGCGCCAAGGCAGCTGCTCGTGGCGTGCGCGTCACAGGTTGCGAAATCGTTGGCCTTATCCCCAAGAAAGTGCTGACGGACGCTGGCAAGTTCTATTTAGCCAAACAACAGCGCAGTCTTGGCGTGAGCGAAGAGGAAATCATGAAGATCGCCGTCAAGTCGATGGGCTTGGACGACCTGAAGCCTTTCAATCCGAAGGAAAAGGTTATCGAATACCTTATTGAAGATCATAGCCAGAAGAAACTGGTTGACATGACCTGCACAGGCTTTGCCAACGAGACCGCTTCTGAAAGCCCTGCTCCAGGTGGTGGTTCCATCTCGGCTTACATGGGTGCTCTCGGCGCTTCTTTGGCTACCATGGTCGCCAACCTGTCATCGCACAAGCCAGGCTGGGATGAGCGCTGGGAAGAGTTCTCCAACTGGGCTGTCAAGGGTCAAGCTATCAAGGATGAGCTGCTTGAACTCGTCGATGAAGACACCAATGCCTTCAACACCATCATGGCTGCTTTTGGTCTGCCCAAGAAGACCGACGAAGAGAAGGCTGCCCGTACCCAGGCTATCCAAGACGCTACCAAGTATGCCACCGAGGTGCCTTTCCACACAATGAAGGCTGCCTTCAAGGCCTTTGAGGTAGTTCGCGCCATGGCAGAGACTGGCAATCCGAACTCCGTGACCGACGCTGGCGTGGGTGCTTTGTGCGCTCGTTCAGCCGTCATGGGCGCTCACCTGAACGTCAAGATCAACGCCGCTTCACTGAAGGACGAAGTCTTTAAGGCTCAAATCCTGAAAGAAGCCGCTGAAATCGAAGCTGCCGCTCTGAAAGAGGAGGCTGAGATTCTTGAAATAGTCAATAAGGTGATTTACGGATAATACAGCTGGTATTAGGATCTATAGGGCTTTTTGGAAAATTTTTTCAAAAAGCCCTTGTCGATTAAAAAAAATGTTCTAATTTTGCAGTCCGAAAATTTGAAAGGAAGATAAGTCATGTCAAAGAAACAGAAAGACGCACGTATCAAGGTTATCCTCGAGTGCACGGAACATAAGGCCAGCGGTATGCCAGGTACCTCAAGGTACTTTACCTTTAAGAACAAGAAGAATACTCCTGACCGTCTGGAGTTGATGAAGTACAACCCGATTTTGAAAAGAATGACCCTCCACAAGGAGATCAAATAATTAAGAGTTATGGCAAAGAAAGTAGTTGCTACCCTTCGTACCCTGGGTAAAGAATACAGCAAGGTCATCAGAATGAAGCGTTCTGAAAAGACTGGCGCTTATTATTTCGAAGAAACCATCGTTCCTGTTGATAAGGTTCAGGAATTTCTCGCTAAGAGATAAGATTTGTTTCTAAGAAGGAATTACAATAGCTTTTCCATGACCAAATGGAAGAGCTATTTTTTCGTGTAAAAAAGTGAAGTTATGGGCCTGTTTTCGTTTTTAACCAAAAAGAAAGAGCAAAAAGAAGACCTTGACAAAGGTCTGGAAAAGACCAAGACCAGTGTCTTCAGCCGCATCTCCCACGCCATCGCAGGTAAGTCGAAAGTCGATGACGAGGTGCTTGACCAATTGGAGGAGATCCTGATCACCTCTGACGTGGGTGTCGACACCACCTTGAAGATCATCGAACGCATCGAAAACCGTGTTGCCCGTGACAAATACGTGGGTACCGACGAGTTGAACACCATCCTCAAGGAAGAGATCATGGCCCTGCTGCAGGAGAATCAGTCAGGCGATGGCACAACCTTTGACATTACGGGGAAGAAGCCATACGTGATCATGGTGGTAGGCGTCAATGGCGTAGGTAAGACCACGACCATTGGTAAGTTGGCACATAACTTCAAAAAGGCAGGTAAAAAGGTTTTGTTGGGTGCTTCTGACACGTTCCGCGCTGCTGCCGTTGAACAGCTTAAAATCTGGGCAGAACGTGTGGATGTGCCCATCGTTCAGCAGGGCATGGGTGCCGACCCGGCTTCCGTAGCTTTCGATACAGTGAAATCCGCAGTGGCACAGGATGCCGATGTGGTGCTGATCGACACCGCCGGACGTCTTCATAATAAGGTGAACCTGATGCGTGAGCTCACCAAGATCAAGCAGGTGATGCAGAAAGTGGTTCCCGATGCACCTCACGAAGTGTTGTTGGTGCTCGACGCCTCCACGGGTCAGAACGCTATCGAACAGGCCAAGCAGTTCACTGCCGCTACCGAGGTCAACGCCCTTGCACTTACCAAACTTGACGGCACTGCCAAAGGCGGCGTGGTCATCGGCATCTCCGACCAGTTTAAGATCCCGGTAAAATACATCGGCGTCGGCGAAGGCATCGACCACCTGCAGGTGTTTGACAGGAAGGCTTTTGTGGATTCGCTGTTTGAGTGATGAGACGTCCCGTACTGAACATCGTTACCCTTGGCTGCTCCAAAAACAAAGTGGATTCGGAGCATTTGGCAGCTTTGCTGGAACATAAATATTTGATCCATCACGATTCTGACAAGAGGTCGGATGTGGTCATCATCAATACTTGCGGTTTCATCGGCGATGCCCAGGAGGAGTCGGTGGACACCATCCTGGAATATGCTGAACTGCGCAAGCAAGGCAAGATCAAGAAACTCTATGTCACAGGATGCCTCTCTCAGCGGTTTAAGAAGGATCTTCAAAAGGAGATCCACGAAGTGGACGGCTTCTATGGCGTGGAGAGCGTCAACCTGATTGCCGCTGATATCCTTAAAGAGACTCCCAAAGAGGATTATTGCAGCCATCGAGTATTGTCAACGCCAAGACATTATGCTTATCTGAAGATTTCTGAAGGTTGCAACCGTCGCTGCGCCTTTTGTGCCATACCGCTGATTCGTGGCGGCCATGTGTCGGTGCCGATGGATCATCTGATCGAAGAAGCCCGACAGCTGGCCAAACAAGGCGTGAAAGAGCTGATCCTTATTGCTCAGGATCTGACCTACTATGGCCACGACATTGACGGAAAATCACATATTGTGGAGCTGGTGAAAGCGCTTTGCGACATCGACGGCTTTGAGTGGATTCGTTTGCATTATGGCTATCCGCTCGGCTTCCCCGATGAGTTGCTTGACCTGATGCGCGAAAATCCCAAAATCTGCCATTACATTGACTTACCCTTGCAGCACGTCAGCACACACATCCTAAAAGACATGCGCCGTGGCGTAGACCGTGAGCAGACTATCGGATTTGTAAAAAACGTGCGTAAGCATGTGCCTGACATCGCCTTCCGTACTACGTTTATTGTGGGCTTCCCAGGCGAGACTGAGGGTGATTTCGAGGAATTATGCCAGTTTATCAAAGACATGCGTTTCGAGAGGGCAGGGGTGTTCGCCTTTTCTCCCGAAGAAGGTACTCCAGCATACGAAATGCCTGATGATGTGCCAGATGAAGTCAAGCAGGAACGTGTCGACAAACTGATGGAGATCCAGCAGAACATCTCTTTGGAGATCAACGCCGAAAGAGTCGGTAAAGTCGAGAAGGTATTGATAGACCGTTTGGAAGGCGAGTATTACGTTGGCCGTTCTCAATATGACTCTCCTGAAGTGGATGACGAGATTTTGATTCCCGCCAACCAGGCCTTGCGGATCGGAGTTTTCTATTTGGTAAGGATTACCCAGGCAGATTACTTCGATTGTTATGGCGAAGTGTTAGAATAAAATGCTACTTTTGCAATTGATATAAAGAAGAGCGCATTTTTGAATGTATTTGTGGAATAGATTTAAGGTTTTTGTCAAAGGTGTTTTGATGGGAGTCGTCAACGTGGTGCCGGTTTCTAGTGGGACTATTGCGTTGGTGTTGGGCGTGTTTGAGCGGTTTATTAATGCCATCAAGGCGCTGAATCCTAAGAATTTCAAGTATCTTTTCAAGGGAGAGGTCTCTGAATTCAGTCGCAGGACGGACTTTCGTTTCTTTGTTACCATTTTGGCAGGTGTCATAGTGGGCATGGTGTTTACGTCCATTTTTCTGAAAACCGCGCTGAAATCCTACGAGGTCTATGTTTGGGCGTTTTTCATAGGTTTGATCATTGCCTCTGTTGTCAATGTGATGAAAAGCATTGAGAAAGTCAACGTCAAGAATATCATCATTTTGTTGATTGGATTTGTCATTTCTTTTATGCTGTCCATCCATCTGAATCCAGAATCGAACGACAGTTTCTGGTATTTGTTTGTGTGTGGTGTTGTTGGTGCTACAGGCATGGTGGTTCCTGGTATATCAGGCTCACACCTTATGTTGCTAATGGGCAATTATGAGTTGATTGTCACTCAGGCTATTCCAGCCATGACCAAGGCCTCTACCTTTATGTTTGGTTTCCGAATTCTGTTCCCGTTTTTCCTTGGATCTATCGTCAGTATCGTAGTTTTTTCTTACCTGCTTTCTTGGTTGCTGATGAAATTCCGTAACGAGACATTGTCGGCTCTTTCTGGTTTCATGTTAGGCAGCCTTCCGGTGGTGTATCCTTGGAAGGAACCGTCAGAGACTATGCTTGACTATGTATTCCATCTTCCCACCATCAATGGGGAGTTTTTCATGGCTTTGCTGATGGCCATCATTGGAGCTGTGGCCGTCTATATGTTGAATGTATATGCTCGGCGAGAGGAAGTGAGGTTACAAAAGGCAGCTGCCAGAAGGCAGAAACGGAAAGAAAAAATGAACAAAGAAGAAGACGTTTAATCTTTGTTTTTCATAAAGATACAGTCGGATAGCTGTGCTTCGCCCATGACGACGTCACGAGCGAGGGCATCGCATGTGGGTGCGCCGCATACGCCGCAGTCTTTCTGTGGTAACTTGGCTCTAAGAACGTTGATTTGTTGCATTTTCAGCAAAGCCATGTTGATGTTCTCGTCGAGGACAAGCATGGAACGTGGGTGGATCTCACCTAATTTTACGTTGCGTGCAAGGAAGTTGCGTTCGGCCTCAATCTCGTGATCCTTGGTCTGCTCGCCATTGCGCTCGCGTTCAGCGATCTTGCGGGCACGGGCAAAGATGCGTTCGCACATCATGAATCGGTTGTCGCAGGTGAGGATGCCGCCGGGACAGCTCTGGTCGCAGGCACGCAGCTCCAGGAAGTCTACGTTTTCCACCTCGTCGTTTTCCACTTTCTCAAGGAACTCAATCACATTGTGAATCTCGTCAATGGAGTAGGAGTGTTTGGCGTTGGAAAGTCGGCGTTCGCCATTGGTGAGTGCGGTCAGCACGCCATCGGCTGAAAGTTGTGACACGGGCAGCTTCTGCTCCTTGAAGCCTTTGCCCTGTTCCTTAATTCTCTTGAACACACGGTTGTAGAGGGAGTCCATGTTGATCACACCGTCCACCAGCGATTTGTCTTCGCCGACGGGACTCTTCACGGCTGCGATCTTAGCAGCGCATGGGGTGATATAGAAGATGCCGATGTCTTCGGGGTTCCAGTCCTCTTTCTCCAGTTTGCGACGGATATACATGGCCGTCAAGTCGATGGGAGCCCTTAAAGGAATGAGGTTCTCGGTAAGACCGGGGAACTTCACTTGAATCAGTCTCACAATGGCGGGGCAATAGGTGGAGATGAGCGGACGGATGTCGGGATGTTCAGCGGCATATAAGTTTTTGGCCTCGGTGTAGATCGGTACGGTAGCTTCGGTTTCAATGATATAGGTGAACCCGATTTCCTTTAGGATTTGGTAGATTCTCGACACCGAGATGTCGTTAGGAAATTGTCCCATGAAGACGGATGGCACCAACGCTACACGACAGGCGTAGTTGAAGATGTTGTCGAAGTCGTCCTGTTTGATGTAGATGGACTTTGTAGGACAGACTTTGAAGCAGTTGCCGCAGTCGATGCAACGGTCAGGTTGCAACTTGGCTTTGCCGTCACGGACTCTGAGTGCTTCAGTGGGACAGGCCTTCATGCAGTGGGAGCAGCCGATGCAGGAGTCCTCGTCGATGGTTAGTGCGTGAAAAAATGGGACCTTCTCCATAACTATTATCTTTTATCTAATAACTCTTAACTAAACTTCACTTCCATCTCGACGGTGGTACCGACACCGACGGTGGATTGGACGTCGAGGCGATCGACGTTTTTGCGAATATTGGGCAGACCCATGCCGGCTCCGAATCCCATGTTGCGGACTTCAGGCGAGGCGGTGGAGTTGCCTTCCTGCATGGCCCATTCAATGTCGGGGATGCCAGGACCTTTGTCGACCACCTTCACGATGATTTTGTCGGCTTCGATGTCGGCGTAGATCATGCCACCATAGGCATGGGCGATGGCGTTGACTTCGGCTTCGTAAAGGGCCACAACCACCCTTTTCACAATCTGGGGGTTCACGTTAAGCTGCTTCAAGGTCTTTTTGATGGAGCTTGATGCCGCTCCGGCGTTCACAAAGTCCGCTTCAAAAACTTGATATTCTAAGTGCATGGCGTTTCATGTTGGTTTGACATTTAGAAAATGGGCTGCATGCCCGCCTTGAAGAGCAGTCCGCAGGCTTTGAACATGGAGAAGTCGCTTTCCATGACCACCATGCCTTCGTCCTCGGCTTCTTCAATCATCTCCTCGGAGGCTTTCTTGCGGCGCACCAGGACGATGATGTCGAGGTTGCCCATTTCGCAGGTGCGGATGGTTTGCATGTTGCACAATCCGGTGAGGATGACGGGGTTGTAGTCTCCTAAGGTGAGCACGTCGCTCATCAGGTCGGAGGCGAAGGCCGTTTCATGTTCTTCGTTCAGGCGGTCTTGACCGCAGAGGACCTTGGCCTCCAATAATTCTGCAATTTCTTTGAGTGTCATTTTATTAATCGTTATATTTGATTTCTTTCAGGTTTTCTTGGATCATCTCCTTGAGATATTTCATGATGTGGACATCGTTCATTGGCATGCCGTCGAGGGCTTCCTTTACTTCGTCGGTGTCGAACACAAACTCACCTTCGTCGGTGATATGGGTGTAGATGAAATGGATGTCTTCGTGGGCTGAGAACAGCATCACCAACGAGCCTGCCAAGTCGCCCATGGGCGGACGGTCAATGTGGTCATGCTGGAACCAGAAGTTGAGCACAGTGCCTTTACCGACTTCACTCTCAATCTTCATGCCGCCACCAGCGTTCTCGGTGTTCATCTTGATCAAAGGCAATCCCAGTCCCACTTTACGTGTGGTGCGTGAGGTGGTCCAGGGATCGGTCACCTTGGCCAAAAACTCGGGTGTCATGCCTTTGCCGTTGTCCTTGATGGTGAAGGCGTAGATGTTCTCTTTCAGGCTGTCCTTAATGGTAAGCTCCACCAAGGTCGAGTTGGCTGCGGTCGAGTTTTCCATCAGGTCGTATACGTGCATTGCTAATTCTTTCATAGTCGTTTATCCAAAAAGGAGTTGCAGTTTTTCGTTGGGTTCGGTGTCGATGTAGCGTCCGTCTTCGCCGTGCAGTGTCTTGCGGAACTCGTCAAAGGTCTTGTCGTACATGTGGAGCACGCAGTGTACCTCGCCGATGATGTGGAGGAAGTGGGCGTCGCTACTCTTGGTGAAGTTGAATTTCTTCAGATAGGCGTATTTCTTCAAGAAGTCCTCTTTCTTCACGTGTTTCGAGATCTCGAGAGCGTCGGCCTTGATGTCGGGTGGAACGAAGCCGAGTTGGCTCACCAAGCTGCTTGCGGGCTTGTTTACATGGGCAGGGACAAAAAGTCCGCCGATTTCATGTACCACGTCATAGAGCTGGTCCAAATCCGCATCGAGTGCCGACCACAACAGCCATTCCTCTTCACCAACCACTTCTTCGTTTTCATCCACGATGAGCTGATAGCCAAACTTCTCTTCGTCAAGCGGAATGTGGGGGAGGTGCTCATCGAGATACTCTTGGAACTTGTCCAATTGCTCATCGGTCTCGAAGTAGGCGAGGGCGTGGGCTTCTTCCTGAGTGGTGATCTCCACACCGCCGATGACGAGGATGCCGTTTTCGCGTCCGATTTTCTGGGTCACCTTCACCTGTCGTGTCGTGTTGTGGTCGCAGATGGCGATCACGTCGAGGTGCAGCTTTTTGGCTTGCTCTACGATGGCTGATGGACTCATATAGAGGTCACCACACGGCGAAAGCACCGTGTGCATGTGTAGGTCGGCTCTATATGCGTTAAGCTCAGGCATTCAAAAGGTTATAGACTTTTCCGGCGATCTCGTAAGTGGGCAGGCTGGTCTGCAGGATAGGCAGATCTTCGTCGTTACTCTGCTCGATAGTCTCGTCGTTAGGCACGAGATTCTTGACGAGGATGATGCACGACATCTCTTTCAGTGAGGCCACAGCCATCACGTTTTTGTGGGTCTGGAGGGTGATCCAGATGTTGCCTTCCATGGCGTTACCCATCACGTCGCTGAGTAGGTCTGATATATAGCATCCGTCGATTTCACGGTCCAGGCCATTGGCACCGGAGAGGACTTTCAGTCCGAGTTTGTCAACTAATTCTTGAACTTTCATTTTGTTATTCTGTTTTGAAAATGGTAGGCAAATATAGTAAAAAAATGTGAATTGTCAAGGGTTTTGTAATTAGGGCAACAATTCAAACTCAATACCGAAGCTCCAGGGCGAAGGCTGGTTGGCGGGGTTGCCAATCAAGAAGTCTTGCTTGGTGATGATGTTTGAAAGGCGATAGCTGCCGTAAATGCCGATGTTCAGCATATTGTCAATGCAATAGCTAAGTCGGGTAGTGGCACCGTATTCGAAGAGGTTCATAGCTTTGCAGCCTCTATAATAAGTGTTTACATTTGGATTGTAATTGTATGTTGGGTCTGGCTCGGCAAACAGTAAATGATCCGTTGTCTTCACACGACGTGTGATGTTGATGCCTCCATAAACGCCTAAATCCCAATTGACCCCGATGCGACGGATCATGACACGTTGAAGCAATTCAAGACGGAATTGCATTTGACGCATGGTGGTTGTGCGGTCTTTGATCCCCAGACTGTTTTTGGCTACGAATCGGTTCCAGTCCAAGCCCCATCCAAAGCCAACCTTGTAGGTCTTGCCGTAAAAGCTGCGGCGACCAATAGCAAAATGGCGGTTGAAGCCGTTCCATCTTTCGGTGCCCAAGTTATAGTCGTATTGGAAGAAAGTGGTCTTTTGCCAGCCTTCGCCCTTGACTTTCTTAAAGGTGCCGTCATTGCCGGATAATCCATTGTTGGCTTTTACAGTGATGTCGCCTCCCATGCCGCTGATAGGGCAGGTTTGGTAGTAGCCGTTGTAGCTGACGTTGAGCTTCACGCCTTGGCCGAGATCTTTGTTTTTCATTAGGATTCCCGTTGTGTCGGGATAGGCTTTGTAGTAGCCGAGCAGTACGCCGTCAGCACCTTCTACGCTGATGAAAACATTCTGGTTCTTGATGGCTTTTGGAATGGCAATGCGCACGCCGTCTTTTTCTTGAACGAGATTGAACGAACGCTCGGCGGGCTTCAGGTCGCCAGTGAAATAGGCGGCTTGAGGCACTCCGTAGCCGTAGGCATAGTCGAAGTAGGGGTAGAGGTCGGCAGATTTCTCGATCTCAGCCTTCATCTGAAGGGCGGTCAGGTCGCGTTTGGTCTGCCATGCACAAGCTGCGAAACCAGCAGACAATGGGCTGGAGAATGAAGTACCTGAAGCATAGGTGAAACCGCCTTTAGGTTCAGCGACCTCTGCAGTGCCAAAAGCCACAATATTTGGCTTCAAACGTTTGTCGGCAGTAGGGCCGTAGGAACTGAAGTCAATATGTCGATAGTCTTTCAGATCGTCTTCAATACCGCCCACGGTAAGTACATTCTCGGCATCGGCAGGGGTGATGATGGTCATCCAGCGTTTGTCGTCGCCTTCGTTACCGGCAGAGTTGCAGATCAAAATGCCTTTCTCAACGGCTATGTTGGCGGCTTTAGCCACGTATGAGGTGCCATCCATGTCCTTGGTCCAGTGACGATCTTTGCCATAGCCCAAAGAACTATTAATAATGTCTACCCCGTTTTTGTCGGCCCACTCGGCGCCTTGTGCCCACCACACCTCTTCCATAAAGGGCTCTGGGTCGATCTCGGTACGAGCCAAAAGGAATTCGGCACCAGTGGCAAGACCTATTTTCTGACCTTCTTCGTTAATGCCGGCGATGCAGCTCAGCACCATGGTGCCATGGGAACTCCAGCCATACACATCTTCTTTTTTGTTGGGGAAGTTATAGGTTTTCAGGATCTGATGATTCTCGCGCAAATGCTTGAAAGCGGGGTGGGTGTTTACCCCTGGGAATCCGCCGTCCATTACACAGATACGGAGCCCTTTGCCGTCAATGCCATTGTCCACGAAATATTGCCCTCCGAAGCGTTTCAGTTGGTCGGTTAGGATATCGACGGTTTCGGGTTGTTTCGTCGCTGGCGTTTCTTGCCATGACGGGGCTGAAGCGAGTGCGCCGTTTGAAACAATCTCCTGAATTTTTGCCACAAATGGCAACTGTTCAATCAACAATGCGTTTTCTGGTGTTGTGCTGATTCCAATGGCATTAAGCCATCTTGATTCTCCATATAATTCCGTTGCGTATCCATCAATGGTATTGATGTATTCGTTGTTCAATGGATAGTTGCTGATGTCGTAGAGGTCGGCGCCGCATTGCTGGTAGCGTTCGATGGCTTTGGCGTCAAAGTAAGTGTAAGGATCAAATTGGGTGTTGTTTTTGTCGGTGAAGAACACCCAGTAATAGTTTTCTTGAGCCATTCCCGCTATGGCAAGCAGGGCTATGATGGCAGTGAGGATTTGCTTTTTCATTTTTGTTTGATTGATTACGTTGCAAAGATACTTTTTTTATTTTTGCATTGTGAAAAAGACTTTTGAAATAGTAGCCCCCGACGGAGCGACTAAAGTGTTGCTCCACACATGCTGTGCGCCGTGTTCGTCGGCCATCATCGAGTGCCTGATGAAGCATGGTATTACGCCTACCATCTATTATTGCAACCCAAACATTTATCCTTTGGAGGAATATGAGATTCGAAAAAACGAATGTTCCCGTTATGCGAAGTCGTTGGGCTTGGAGATTATTGACGACGATTACGATCACGAGAGTTGGCTTCATGAGATGAAAGGTTTGGAACAAGAACCCGAGCGAGGTCCAAGATGTTTGATGTGTTTTAAGTATCGACTTTTGAGGACTGCAAAATATGCCAAAGAGCATGGCTTCACGGTGATCACCACCACTTTGGCTTCGAGCCGTTGGAAGAGTTTGGAGCAGATCGAAGAAGCGGGGCATTTTGCCGAGTCGCAAGTGCCAGAGGTGACCTTTTGGGCGCAAAACTGGCGCAAAGGGGGCTTGAGCGAGCGCAGAATTCAGATTATCAAGGAGTACGGATTCTACAATCAGCAGTACTGCGGATGTGAATTTTCGATGCATTAAATTAGAATCATTCTAATTTACGATTGACCCCCTAAGAATCCTTTGTTTTCGTTGAAAACGAAGCATTTATTTTTTAATTTTGCACCGGTTTTCTGAACATTATTCTAAATAAAATAATAAAGAAACAAACTCAAGTAATAACCCCTAAAAAAGGAGATTTAAAATGGCAAAAGTTAAGTCTTTAGCAGAACTGAAAGCTATGAGAGAAAAGCTTTCGAACAACCTCGACATCCGCGAGAAGAGCAACGATCCTGACTCACTCGTGCAGATTAAGGTTGCTATGGCTACCTGCGGTATCGCCGCTGGCGCCAAACAAGTGATGGAACACATGATGGAGAAGGCCGATGAGCTGAAGCTCAGCATCGTCTTCACTCAGACCGGTTGCATGGGTTACTGCCACGCTGAACCCACCATCGAGGTGAAGTGCCCTGGCAAGGATCCGATCGTCTTCGGTCATGTTGACAACACCAGAGCTGACGAGATCCTCACCAAGTATGTCATGAACAACGAAATGGTTGAGGGCGTCATCCCCGTGAACTACGAAACAATTGGTTAATCTTTAATTGGAGGAAATTATATGACAAAAATCAAGATGCACGTGCTCGTCTGCGGCGGTACTGGCTGCCAGGCATCGGCAAGTGCTCAAATCATCGAGAACTTCCAGCGCATCCTCGCTGAGAAGGGCTTGCAGGATGAAGTTCAGGTGGTCAGAACAGGTTGCTTCGGCTTCTGCGAGAAGGGACCTATCGTGAAGATCATGCCTGACAACACTTTCTACACCCAGGTGAAGCCTGAAGATGTCGAAAAGATCATCAACGAACACATCATCAAGGGCCGTAAGGTCACCGATCTGCTCTACTTGGATCCAGAGAACAAGGAACACGTTTCCGACTCGAAGCACATGGGCTTCTATCGCAAACAGCTCCGTATCGCTCTCCGCAACTGCGGTTTCATCAACCCCGAGAACATCGACGAGTGCATTTCACGCGGCGGTTACGAGGCTCTCGGTAAGTGCCTCACTGAGATGACTCCCCAACAGGTCATCGACGAAGTCACCAAGTCAGGCCTTCGCGGCCGTGGCGGCGCTGGCTTCCCCACCGGTGTGAAATGGGGCCTTTGCGCCAAGAACAAATGCGATGAGATGTACGTCATCTGCAACGCTGACGAAGGCGACCCAGGTGCGTTCATGGACCGTTCCATCATGGAAGGTGACCCGCACAGCATCGTCGAGGCTATGGCCATCTGCGGCTACGCCATCGGTGCATCCCACGGTCTGGTTTACATCCGTGCTGAGTATCCCCTCGCTATCCACCGTCTGCAAATCGCCATCGCCCAGGCTCGTGAATACGGCCTCCTCGGCGACGACATCCTCGGTTCGGGCTTCAACTTCGACATCGAGCTCCGCTACGGTGCCGGCGCTTTCGTCTGCGGTGAAGAGACAGCTCTGATCCACTCCATGGAAGGCAAGCGCGGTGAACCCACCCTGAAACCTCCGTTCCCAGCTGTCAGCGGCTATATGGCCAAGCCATCCAACGTGAACAACGTGGAGACCTTCGCTAACGTGCCGATCATCATCACCAAGGGCGCTGACTGGTTCGCCAGCATCGGCTCCGAGAAGTCAAAGGGTACCAAGGTGTTCGCTCTGGCCGGCCAGATCAACAACGTCGGTCTGATCGAGGTCCCGATGGGCACCACCCTCCGCGACATCATCTACGAAATCGGTGGTGGTATCAAGGGCGGCCGTCAATTCAAGGCTGTCCAGACTGGTGGTCCTTCAGGCGGCTGCTTGACTGAGAAGCACCTCGATACCGCTATCGACTATGAAAGCCTCGCCGCTGCCGGCTCCATGATGGGCTCTGGCGGTATGGTTGTCATGGACGAAACCTCCTGCATGCCTGCTATCGCTAAGTTCTACCTCGAGTTCACTTGCGAAGAGAGCTGCGGTAAATGCTCACCCTGCCGTATCGGTAACAAGCGTATGCTTGAGATCCTCACCAAGATCACAAGAGGTGAAGGCACGATGGACGACCTCCAAGAGCTCCGCAACCTCGCCGCTGTGATTAAGGATACCGCCCTCTGCGGTCTGGGTCAGACCTCACCGAACCCGGTGCTCTCCACCCTCGACAACTTCTGGGACGAATACGTTGAACACGTCGTCGATAAGAAGTGCCGCGCTGGTGTTTGCAAGAAGCTCATGAGCTATGAGATCGACAAGGAAAAGTGCATTGGCTGCGGCAAGTGCGCAAAGAACTGCCCTGGCGACGCCATCTCGAAGACCGATTACATCGCTCCTGGCCACAAGCTGCCGTCGATGGTGATCGATTCCACCAAGTGCATCAAGTGCGGTGCCTGTATCGCTGGTTGTAAGTTTGGTGCTATTTCTGTCAAATAAAATAGAGGAGGAGAAAAAGTATGATTAACGTAACAATTGATAACAAACAGATTCAGGTCCCGGAAGGCACTACTATCCTTAAAGCCGCCCGCATGGCCGGTATCCATATTCCTACCCTTTGCTATTTTGAACTGGCAGGAATGAAATTTGAAAACAAACCCGGTGGCTGCCGCGTTTGCGTCGTCGAAGTCGTGAAGGACTTCAACGGTCGTCCTCGTCGTAACCTAGCCCCGGCTTGCGCCACCGACTGCGTGGAAGGCATGGAAGTGCTGACCCACAGCGCCCGCGTCATCAACGCCCGTCGCACCGTCGTCGAGCTGATCCTCAGCGACCACCCGACCGACTGTCTCACCTGCGCCAAGAGCGGCAACTGCGAACTGCAGAGCCTGGCCCAGTACCTCGGCATCCGCGACATCCCGTTCAAGGGTGAACAGAGCCACTATCGCCAAGACATGTCGCCCAGCATCGTGCGCGACATGGACAAGTGCGTCATGTGCCGCCGCTGCGAGAACATGTGTAACAACGTCCAGACTGTCGGTGCCCTGAGCGCCATCAACCGTGGCTTCAGCGCCGTCGTGGCTCCTGCCTTCGAGCAAGACCTCGTCGATTCACCGTGCGTCATGTGCGGTCAGTGCGTCCAGGTTTGCCCCGTTGGTGCTTTGACCGAGGTGGACGACACCCGCAACGTCATGGCTGCCATCAACAATCCTAAGAAGACCGTCATCGTCAACACAGCTCCTGCAACACGTGTTGCCCTTGGTGAAGAGTTCGGAATGCCTGCCGGAACTATCGTTACCGGTCAGATGACAGCCGCTCTGCGTCGCCTCGGCTTCGACTATGTGTTCGACACCGACTTCGCTGCCGACCTTACCATCATGGAGGAAGGCACCGAACTCCTCGGCCGTATCAAGAGATATATGGAAGGCGACAAGTCAGTCCGTCTGCCTATCCTGACCTCATGCTGCCCAGGTTGGGTCAACTTCTTCGAGCACAACTTCCCCGATATGCTTGACGTTCCTTCAACCGCCAAGTCACCTATGCAGATGTTCGGCGCTGTCGCCAAGAACTACTGGGCTGAGAAGATGGGCATCAAGAGAGAAGACCTCGTCGTCGTCTCCATCATGCCTTGCTTGGCTAAGAAGTACGAAAGCAAGCGTAAGGAATTCTACAAGGACGGCAACCCGGATATCGACTACGTGCTGACCACCCGCGAATTGGCTCGCTTGATCAAGCAGTTCAACCTCAACCTGAAGGATATGCCTTCAGAGGATTACGACGATCCGCTCGGCGAATCCACAGGTGCTGCCGTCATCTTCGGTGCTACCGGCGGTGTGATCGAGGCTGCTACCCGTACCGCTTACGAAGTGTTCACCGGCAAACCGCTGCCTAAGATCGACTTCACTGAACTCCGTGGTATCGAGGGCATCCGCGACGCTTGGGTTGACTTCGACGGTACTCCTATCCACATCGGTATCGCTCACGGTCTGAGCAACGCCCGCAAGCTCCTCGAAAGAGTGCGCGAAGGTAAGGAACAGTTCCATGCTATCGAGGTGATGGCTTGCCCCGGCGGTTGCGTCGGCGGCGCTGGTCAGCCCTACCACCATGGCAACAGCGAGATCATCAAGAAGCGTACCGAAGCCATCTACCGCGAGGATGCTGGCAAACCGATCCGTAAGTCACACGAGAATCCTTCCATCAAGAAGATCTACGAAGAGTACTTTGGTGAACCTTGCGGCCACAAGTCACACGAACTGCTGCACACCCACTATTTCGACAAGTCGGAACATGTTGAGATCAGCGAGGATTAATAACCAGTAAATAATAGAAAGGAAATATACTATGGCAGTTATTAAATTATCAGAATCGAAGATCAACTTCATCAAGAATGTTTGCAAGGAACACGGCAACAAGGCTGGTGAAGTCATCAACGTGCTGCACAAGGTTCAGGGCGAGTACGGCTATCTGCCGGCTGAGATCCAAGAGCTTGTAGCCAAGGAACTGGGCATCCCGGTTTCAAGAGTGTACGGCATCGTGTCATTCTATTCGTTCTTCACCATGACGCCTAAAGGCGAGCACCCGATCAGCGTTTGCTTGGGTACCGCTTGCTACGTGCGTGGCGCCGAGAAGGTGTTGGACGAGCTGAAGCGTCAGCTGGGCATTGGCGTCGGCGAGGTAACTCCCGATGGCAAGTTCTCACTGAATTGCCTCCGTTGCGTCGGCGCTTGCGGTCTTGCTCCTGTCATCGAAGTCGGTGAAAAGGTGTACGGCCGTATGACTCCTGATAGAGTGAAGGACGTGCTCGCAGAGTACAAATGATCCTATAATTAATTAGGAATTCTTTATGGGAAGCCTCCTTTTTGGGAGGCTTCCTTTTTTCTATATGACTCTCTTCAAATGGATTGCCAGTGCGTCAAGTCTGACATTCTCGTTAGAGGATTCGAGTAGTTTATCAGCTTCGTTGATTTAGCTTCTGAGGACAAAGTTGAATTGTTCTGTCAGAATACAATTTCTTCCTTCGATGGGATTCTATAGGTAAACGTCGTGTTGCCATCCTTGTTGGTTAGAGCCATGTCGCCCTGACAAATAACATCCATGCCGATCACGACATCATAATCATCACTGTCAAATTCCATGGCAACGACATTAGTAACAACGTCACCCGTTGGCAAGCCAAGATGAATCAAATAGGTGTCTTTAATATCAACTCCGTTATTATAACCGGAAACGCCCGATTTACCGATACTCTTTAGGTTCAATACATTCACCACTCTTTTGGAAATAAGCGTAGCAGAGGCGCCCGTGTCCCATAGGGTTTTTGTCACCTTAACACGTTTAACCTTTTCTTTCCATAAAATGTTAGTCGGAGAATAAACATAGCTTTCGGTTACGACACAATCAACATTATTGGCGTGTCGTTGAGTATAGGCTCCCATTGAATCAATCTTTTATTGATTCAACGCCACCAATGATAATCTCGCTCTTTGGAACTGAAGTAACCAATCTGCGCCAAAGCACTTTAGCGATTCCCGAATGTTGGATGGCTTTCCCCGATGTAAGTTTAATTAAGCTTTTCATTTCAAGTTGATCCATGTTTTAACGGTTTTAAAGTTTGATTTTGTTGTTTTGATGATAAAACATAGCTCACTTTGTATCTCGCTGCAAAAATATGATATTTTTTGATACACCGCAAGGAGAAAATGAAAAAAAGTACCGAAAACAAGAGCCACACCTGACGATGCGGCTCTGTAAGTCTTTCAGTGCATTTAGGTGAGGTTAGGCTGAATTTAGGTGGGATTCAACCTTGACCTGAAGGACATGCCGAGCGAAAACTACGGCGATCCGCTGGGCGAATCCACAGGTGGTGCCGTCATCTTCGGTGCCACTGGCGGTGTGATCGAGGTTGCTGTGCGAGCCGAAAAAGTACATCACTTTGGAGCATCGGTCTAGAACTGATGGCAGCCGTCAGAAGCAAGATATGACTGAAAAATAAGTCATATTAAGTGAAACCATGCGGAAATATTGAAAATTGGAAATTTTTTTCAATATTTCCCCAGCATCTCTTCCAGCAATCCTTTCATCCCTTCCCTTAGAGAAATCGGTTCCAGCACTTCAATATGCGCGTTCATGGTAAGTAGTTGCTGGATGAAGTCATAAGAAGGCTTTAGCCGCCATGAGAAGATGGTATAGTCGTCGGCCTCTTCTACGATGCGTTGGCTGTGGTGCAAAGGCAAGCCTTTCAGGAAGTTGCTTTGGTCTTTGTCTGCCTTGACGAGGATTTCTTCTGTTTTCAGGTCTAGCTCCACATAGATGCCGAAAGCGTCTTGAAAGTGTGTCTGCAAATCAAAATTCCCTGGAGCCTTGAAGGTGGCCTTTGTGAGGCAGAGCGTGTCAATGCGGTCTAACGCATAGCAACGAATTTCTTCCTTCTCGTTTAAGGCTATCAAATACCATCGTTGCTTGAACAGCTTCAGGGCAAGCGGCTTGCAACTGTATTGCTTGATGTCATCCTTGCCATAATACCGCCTGTATTGCATCTCGATTTCAAGGCTCTTCTCCAAGGCTTCCATAAGCGGCTCTAAATGCTCAATGCCGCCTGGTATGCGCTCAAATTGCACCCGCTTGCGCAGACTGAGGTCTGAAGAAAGTCTGTTGTTGAGGGCAAAGCTATGAAGCAGCCACATCTTCAAGTCGTTGCCAAGCATTTCCTCGCGCTCGCCTTGGGGAATGTAGTAGGCATTGCGGCTTTTGTCGCACTCAATGTCAATGCCGAATACATCGGCAATGTATTGGCGGTAGTTATGGAACGATCTTTCAGGGATTGGGTCGTTGTCATCATTCCTCGTCCACCTGTCATTGAGTTCCTTCAGGGTGATGCCTGCATCCCGCCTGTCGGCGATGGTGTTGGCAATCCAGATGCATTTGATGAGTTTGTCCATAAGGTGCTTCATATTTGCTCGCAAAGATAATGGTTTTATGCAATCACCCCAACATTATTCTTCCATCAGCAGCTCCCACGTCTGTTTGAGTGGAAACAGCGCTTCAAACTTTTTCCTCGTCCCCTTGGGTATGAGAATCCTTTTCAATTCTCGGCAACCCTCAAATGCTGTAGGGTCAATCTTTGAGATGTTTTTGGAAAGCCTTACCGTGTCCAACTTACTGCACCAGGCAAAAGCGCATCTTCCAATCTTCATCTTCGTGCCAGGATAGGCAGTGAAGTAAACCGCTTCCAGATATTGGCTCTCCATGAAGGCGTTTTCGCCTATTTCCGTGACTTCCACGCCGCCATCAGACACGCCATCATCCACCACTACAGGTATCGTGTATTCCTTGTTGGCTCTGCCACTTGGGTATTGGAATAAGGTGTAGCCGTGACTTTTGCTAAAGCGGTCGTAGTTCCTTTCAAACAGCACGCCATTTTGGGTCAGATAGTTGAGGCAATGCGGAGGCCCTTGCCTGAAAGCTATCGAGTCCAATTGCTTGCACCGCGCAAAGGCATTTATGCCAATCCGCTTAATGCCGCCAGAAAGGACGATATACTTGACATTGTTGGCGTTTTCAAAGGCACTTTCGCCAATGTATTCAACACTATTAGGCAGCACGATTGATTTGATGCCCTCAAAGCTTTCGTACCTGAAAGCAAAGTCCCCTATATCTGTGATGCCTGATGGTATTTGCAGGGTGAATTTTTGTTTTTCTTCTTTCATGTTGCTACTGTTTTTGTGAACTAATATCCGATTCTATGTCTGTTTTCAACGATGTTTTCCTCTTCGCAAAAGCCGATGAGCATTTCTAGGTTAGGCATTTGACCTGTTAGGATATGCTCAACGGTGGCTTTTCTCGTGATGTTTTCCATCTGTCCGCCGCTGAAGTAGTAACGTTCAGCAAGGATGGCCACATCGCTTTCAGGAAGGTCGGGCATCATGCTTTGCCAGATTTGGAGGCGTGTGGCGCAGTCGGGTTTGTGGAAGTTGATTTTGTAGAGGAAACGTCGTTCAAAGGCAGAGTCCATGTTTTGTGTCAAGTTGGTCGTGGCCATCATAATGCCGTCCAAAGTTTCCATCTCTTGTAGGATGATGTTTTGCAGCGTGTTTTCCATTTGGTCAACGGCATGGATGGCGTTGGTGGAACGTTTCGCAATGATACCGTCTGCCTCATTGAAAAGCAGGATGGGCTCTTTGTCACAAAACTCCACGAAATTGCGATAACGGTCGAAGACGTCCTTCACCCTTTTCTCGCTTTCGCCCACCCACTTGCTGCGCATCTCCGAAAGGTTGACTTGCATGATGTTTCGACCCGTGGCGCGGGCAATTTGCAGCACGGTCTCAGTCTTTCCCGTGCCGGGTGCGCCATACAGTAGGCAAGCAAAGCCGCAGCGCATCCCTTGTTGCTTCATCCTGAGCCTGATGTCGCTGAATGATGTCGGTTGCAGCAGGCTTTTCAACCGTTCTATTTGAGCTTGGTCGTTCGCGTTATAGTACAGCCGTTTCTCGGCAATGCTTGTTGACAAGGTGAGTTCGTCAAGGTCAATTGGTGTCTGTTTGAGATTTTTTTGGGGCAATAAAGTTTCTTTGGCGTGGTCAGTCAGTCGGAAAGTGTCTCCTGAAAATAGCTCTCGGCCAGCGGGTTCCACCAACTTGTCAACGATAAGCCGGTGTTGCCCGTTGCGCAGTCGGTTGAATTCCGTTTTGGCTTGTCTGTCATTGTCAAAAAGTTCATCAATATCTCGATACTCCAAACTGTCTTCTTGGTCAATGAGCGTACTTAGACAGAACTTCAGCAGCAATACCAGCTCTTTGTCGTCGAGGTTCATCCTGTCGAGTTTTTTGGCAAAATCTAACTGGGGGTTTGCCATGATGAGTTCGCGGATGTCATAGACGAAACCCTCATAGTTGCTGCCTTTCTCTTCCATTTCCTTGAAAAGCGTGTCCAAATGCAGAATGAATGCGTCGAAGTCAAGGTTGCCTATTTCTTGCCGCTCAATCTCCTTGTCATACAGCAGGCAGTTGAGTATTTCATCTGGCACAAAGTAGCTTTCGTCGTTAAACAGTCCTTTTTTCCCGGTGACACGGATGAGCCGCGCCCGTTGCAGGGCTTTCAAGTCAGGAGAGAGCCGAAGCATGTCGAGGTTTTCGCAGCCAAGATGCCGTTTGATGTCGGAGAGCGAACAATCGTCGTTGTAGGATGAGCTGGCGATGATGGCGAACAAGGTCGTCTGTGCCTTGCTGACACCCAGTTTTTTTGCCAGCCTTTCAAGCGGTTGGGCGTTTTCGGCCATGAATAGGCTGCTCATTTTGCAGTCTTCCGATGCATTGACAATCTTTTCGATGTCAAGCAATGAGGTTGATTTTGCTTTCATGATGCTTTTGTTTTGTTGATTTCATCGGCAAAACAAAAACAAAACTCTGCCAATTTCAGGCAGAGTTGATTGATTTGTTTGAAAATAGTTGGAGTAGTTGGAGTAGTTGGAGTATTAGATACGCTTCATTTTATAACAAAGAGAGAGGTTAGAATTATGTTTTCGATAAATTGCCATATTAAAATAATGGCGGCTCAATGGTAGCTTTTATATTATCTTCAACTATTATTTGTTGAATAATCATCCTCTTCAAATAAGTATTGTGGTATCTCGTAATAAAAAGATTCTTTTTCGCCCCTTGGGGGTAGTCGATTTTTTTTGGTTCTATGGGTTCCGTAATGAAATCCTCTTTTTGGGATGATACAACTGTAATCATAAAACGATTGTTTTGTTGAAGCCTGATAACGCTATCAATGTGCGTTTCTATAAACTGTAGGAAAGTTTCTGTCGGGTTTTTCCCTTTAATAATACTATTGTTTTCTTTGATAGAAAAAGACTCCTCCCAATTTTTGGGTTTACAATGTACCGTTTCTTTTTCAATTGAGAACTGTTTACTAATCGTGTTTTTGCTAAAACTGTTGAAAAAGGATTCGATTTTTTCATCCTCTTCAGTATTCATAATGTCTATGGATTTGATTATATCTCCATTTTCTTGACTACGAATTTGCCACAAATAACCATTTGTCAAAATCCCATATTTTGTGTTTAAATTCTCAGGTTGCATATAGTCGCGCAATTGGTCTCCTTCACTTTTATTTAGATTGGTTTGAATAGCTTTGGCTTCAATAACTAAAACACATTCCCCATTTTTATATAAAGCGTAATCAGCCCTTCTCCTATGACATGTCTTTTCTCTGTTTAAATCAGGTAAATTCCAACCAAGAGCGTTGAAGATGGGTTCTATGATTTCAATTCTAACATTCATTTCATTTCGGCAAAACAAATACGTGTGCTTGCTAATTAATTCCCTAATATTTTCTATGATGGTTAGTAATGGCGTTTTTTCTATTGATTCTTGTCTGAGCTTTAATAAATCATCACCAGCACTGAACCCTATGGAAATTACATTTTTTGAGAGAAAAGTGATTGTCGCGATATTGCCTACATCGATTTTGTGATTCTTGTATAGAGCAGTCAATCCATCAATACGTCCGATTTGAGTCGAATGCATCTTAAAATTGCCCTCATAGTTTTGAATTGTTATTTTTTCACCTGGTTTCGGGCATCTGTTTGAATACTCTTTTTCAATTCTCAGATAACCATATTTGACTTCACTATAAGTCAACCTTCGTTTGTAATCACTCATGTTTATTCGTTATTTTGGTTTGTTAATTTTTTATTTTTTTTCTTTTGTTCCATTATTCATGTATTCTTCTGGTGTTAATTCTTTGAAAAACTCATATTTGGTCGATTCATTGTCTTTTATAACTACGAATCTTAATCATTCTAATGTTTATGCGGCAAATATACTGTTTTTAGATGCACATGCTCTTTTCTAAATGATTAGCCCTCCATCCATCCTGATACAAATCTCAAACTCAAACTCGCTCACATAAACAAGATCATAGAGGCTGAAATGTCGGTTGTCATAGAGGTTGTGGAAAGGATAAACAAGGTGCATGTCTTTCGACCATTCGTAATCCAAGCCCTCGTTCCAGTTGTCGTTTTCGTCTGCCATGCCGAGCCACGCTTCAAGGCTGTCGTGCGCTGACATGTTTCCGGTCTGGTTCCATCTCAGGCTCCAAGAGCAGCCGTCTGTGGAATAAATGCGGTCGTAGCCGCCTTGGGTCATCACTTCCCACATCGTTTCCGCTCGCTCGGTCTGGACGGGATGCACCGTAGGGTAGGTATAACCTAGCTTCAGCTTTCCTTCAACTTCAAGGTCACCGATGCCGTCATAAAGTTTCATCATGCCCTCGTGTATGGCTTTCGTCTTGTTGAAAAGGGCAGTGGCTGCTGCCTTTATCCTGTCGTTGAAATCCGACAGCAGCCTTTTGCTTTCCTCATCGTACTGCATCAGCTCACGCAGTATCATCCACCGATGGTGCAGCGCATTCTTGATGATGCTTTCCTCTTCGACTTGTTTCCCGTGCTCGTACTCGTCCAAGATGATTCCTTCCAGCATCACGATGCGCGGATCTTCAAATGCTTCTTTGGTGTTCATGTCAGTTAAACCCGTTTGCTGCTGCTTCCAGCATTTTCTTGTTAATCCTCGTGTATCTGTTCACTTGCTTCGTCGTCATGCTGCCCGAAGCGTTTTCCAGCTGTTCACCCAATTCCTCTGCTTTCTCCAACAGCTTTGCATATTGCGACATTGCATCCATTTCGCCACCAGCAATCCTCTTCAAACAAGCGATGTATCTGTCAACATAGTTTTCGTAAGCATCGAGCACTTTGTCCCAATCGTTTGTGGCAGTTACTTGCCCTCTGCCTTCTATGATTTCGCAAGCAGAGGTGATTTTGAAAGTAAGCTTGTCTTTAGCTTTATCTTCGTATGGGTTAGTGTCCCAACGGATGATACCGATTTCGCCTGGTTGGAGTTTCATAAGGTCGAGTATGTCATTACTGCTGTATGGCCCCAGAAGCCCTGTGGCTGTCGCTGAGCGTTTGTCTACCAAGTTGCCATCCTTATCAAAGGTCTCCAACCCGAATCCAACTTTACAGTAGGCTCTTCCATCGGTGTATGTGTCGTTGAATTTTGCCACTGTCACACCTTCATCCCATGGGAAAGGCATGTCAGTACGCTTCAACTCCACATTCCAGAGCGACCACCTTCCTTCTGTGGCAATGATTTCTTTCTCGACCACCTCGAAATATCCGCTTAGGTCACCTGTGATTTCTGTAGTCTGTGGCGACATGGTAGGACGTTTGTTTCCAGCGCAACTGAAAAAGACTAAAGTAAGAACAAAGAGAAGACAAACGAATGCTTTCTTTCTCCTCAACCACAATAGTGGTTTCCGTGGGCATGTGAGGTGCAACGCCGTGTTGTCAATATCAAGCGTGTACTTGATGGTGTCTCCCGGTCTCAGTTCATAACGGTCATAGAGCTTGCTCAATCCTAAGACGCGGTTGAATTTGGTTGCACAAAGTTGATGCGTGTGGGTACGTTCGTCAACAATGACGACTTGCTGCGGAACTTGTGTGTATTGTTTCCAAAACTCAGGAGGCATAGTAAAAGTTCCGTAGTGAATTTCCCATCTGTCCAATGTCTTTTGTTTTTTGTTTCTCTGTTCCATTTCTATAGTTTTTAATGATTGTTAGTATTATTGAAAGCACTGATACATTGCTTGTGTCTCTTTGACTAAATTGTCCTCAACAAAGCCATCCCAATCGAAAGGCGTGGGCAAAACAAATTGGAAGCCAAGGTTGAGGTCGGTCATGTCGCAAAGCGTTTCATCTTCGATGGGTAGATGATGGCGTTCATAATAAGCGTGTTCCTTGATGAGGTTGCTGCCCATAGTGGCAAGCCATTCATTAAGCTGAAGCTGTTCGTCTTTAGCTCGGTACCAGATGCCGTGAATCAGTCTTTTCTCCGTGCCGTTCACCCAATAGACAGCAATTTCGTTGAAAAGGTTATCGTCAAAGATCATCTTCCCAATGCGCGATTTTGATTTGCTACAGCCTGCGTGAAAGTAAGTTTGAAGATCAATACGCGCCAGTTGGTCTGTGGTGTAACAGTCGCCCAAAGCTTCGTACAGCACATCAATCAGACTTTGACAATAGGCAAAGGCTGCTTGTCGTGCCTTGCTGAGGTCGGCATCCTCAAAGGTTTTGTTGATGCTGCAAAGGTTGTCTTTCTTTGCTTCGTGATAGTTCGCGTTGTGCATTTGTTCTTTCCAGAACAGCCCATGCACGAGGTAATGAGATTTCTTTTTGTCCATAGCGGTGTTGTTTTGATGTCGGTGCAAAACAACAACCTTACTTTGCCAAAAATAGGCAAAGTGGAAAAATGTTTGGCGTATAGGTATCCTCGCGAAAAAGTACATACTTTTGCAGCCGCTATGAATTTGATCCAGAAACATTGCCACGAGTGCGGAACAGCACTGACCGAAAAGGAACTGGAAGGGGAGGGCATTGTGTCTTATTGCCCACAGTGCCAACAGTTTCGTTTTCCTATGTATAACGTGGCGGTAAGTATGATTGTCATCAACGAGCAAACGGGAGAGATTCTGCTAATCAAGCAATATGGTAGACCGCACTTCATTCTTGTGGCGGGTTATGTCAACCGTGGTGAGCAGTTGGAACAGGCTGTAGTCCGTGAGATAAAGGAAGAGACGGGGATGACCGTCAGCCATATCAAGTTCAACCGCACTAGTTTCTTTGAGCCATCAAACACGCTGATGTGCAATTTCACAGCCTTCGTGAAGGATGTTAACGAGTTGTCGCCCAATGGTGAAATCGACTCCTATCAATGGTTCACCCCCGATGAGGCTCGAAAGAACATCCGCCCCGGCAGCCTTGCCGAGAAGTTTCTAAATGCTTATTTAGAAGAGTGAGATTATAGTTATTCTTTGATGCCTTTAAACTCAAACCCCGCCTGCTCAACAGCAGTGCGGATGTCGGCCTCGGTAGCTGTGCCGGTGACAACGAGGGTGTTGGCAGCAGGAGTGGCTTCGCAGGAGGCGACGCCTTTCACTTTGCCGACCGACTGCTCACAGGCAGCCTTGCAATGGTTGCAATGCATGCCCTCAACGGTATAGACAACCGTCCCAGCTTCCACTTCTTGTTTCTTGAATTTGCTTAAGAATTTCATGGTAAGTGCATTTATGATGAATATTATTAATAACGACGAGCAGATGATTTGAAAGACGGTAGGAGAGGCGGTCTCTGAAGGACAGCAGGCGCTATGCATCCCACAGCCTTCCGTCATTCCGATGGCCTTGATGCCAAGCGCGTTGATCAGCAGCCCGAAGAGGACGGAGAAAACCACGATGGTGAGCAGGTAAATCCACGTGAAGCGGCTGCCCATCGACTTGCGCACTACGAGGATGGAGGCAATGTTGACCGCAGGGCCTGCCATTAGCATTACCAAGGCGGCTCCAGGTGAGAGGCCTTTCATCATCAATGCCGCCGCCACGGGGATGCTGCCAGTGGAGCAGATGTACATCGGCACCGCCACCACGAGGATGACCAGCATCTGGAGCAAGGGCTGCTTTCCGAAGGAGAGGAAGAACTCGTCAGGCACGGCCACATTGATGAGGGCGGCCACCAGTAAACCGATGGCCAACCGCAGGCCAATGTCTTGAATCATGTCGAAGTAGGCATACTTGAAGACACGCCAAATACGGTTGCCGCTTTCCACATTGCACGATGCCTCGGCAATGTATGCTCCCTCGTTGTCTTTCACTAAGCGATTGACTAAAAAACCGCCACAAACACCCGTGACCAATGCGGCCACAGGACGCACTACGGCGAAACCGAGACCCATCAACGAAAAGGTGGCTAAGATGGAGTCGATGCCCGTCTGAGGCGTGGCGATGAGGAACGAGGCCACAGCCCCTTTCGAGGCGCCCTCGTTCTTCAGCCCCACGGCGGTGGGAATGACACCGCACGAGCAGAGCGGTAGCGGCACACCCAGCAGGGCTGCCCACAGCACCGACAGTTTGTTGTTTCGCGAGAGATACTTGGCGTAAAACCGTTTCGGCACAAACACATGCAGTATCCCTGCGAGGAGGAAGCCCAATAGCAGGTAGGGACTCATCGCATGGATCACTGCAAGCAGCGCATTGAAAAAATGTCCTATTGCCATGCTTATTGCAGCACCTCGGCAAGCTTTGCTTCGAGGGCTTCGCCGCGGAGACCTTTGGCAATCATTACGCCGTTAGCGTCGAAGAGGAAGTTGGAGGGGATGTACATCACCATATAATCCATGGCGACGCTGTTGTCGGCATCGCGGACTTGTGTCCAAGCGAGACCGTCGGCTTCAACAGCCTTGAGCCATGCAGCCTCGTCGCGGTCGACACTGATACCGATGATCTCCAAGCCTGCAGCGTGGTATTTCTCGTAGGCAGCCTTCACATGGGGATTCTCCATACGGCAGGGACCGCACCATGATGCCCAGAAATCAACCAAAGTCACCTTATTATTATTAATGACCTGAGCGAGGTTGACCTCGGTGCCGTCGGCAGTCTTTAGCGTGAAGTCGATGAAGGGTTGTCCAACCTCAACTCGGCTGTTCTTGTCGATATACTCTTTGACTCGTTTGCTGTACATCGACTCATTGGTGATGCCTTCATACAACTCTTTCACTGTTGCAAGATCATAGTCCGTCTTCGCCTCATTGAGCATGTAATGGCCAATGTAGTTGTCGGAATTGTCGCGGATGAAATTCTTTTGATCCTCATAGTAGGCTTCAACGAGTGGATCGATCTGAGCGTCGATTTCGGCAGCTCTCACAGTGTCGTCGACTTTGTAAGCCTCTTCCATTTCAGCATAAAGAGCCAAAATCGGTTCGCCGAATTCGTTGAGGCTACGCTCTTGGTATTTGGTGAGGATGGTCATAGAGGGGCAGCCTTCCACCTTCCAACGCTCCAATTCTCCAAGATTACCGGTGATGGTTGTGTTTTGGTTTTCGGTGAAGAATGTGAAAATGCCACAATTGGCAGCAGGATCGAATTTAAGGATGTAGCAGGTCTGTGGATCGTCGAAATCAGCTTTCAGCACGACTTGGTTGTTCTTGAAAGCGACGCTGTCGATGAATTGGTGAACGCCTTCAACGTCCTTGAAGAAATAGATGGTGTGATTGTCGGAATTGTCAAGGTTGACAGTCACCTTGAATTGCTCCGATTTGTTGCAGCCGCTGAAGATGAGCGTAGCTGCGATGAGAGTGAAAAGAAGTTTTTTCATTTTGATTAGATTATGAAAGTTTGATATTTTCTGCAATGGTTTTACCGAGGTTGTAGAGCTTGTCCCAGTCTTCTTTGCGAATAGGAGCTCCTTTCACTTCGACGCTATCGGCAACGAGATTCCACTGGCCTTCCTCGGCATATTTGGCGAGGGTTTTCACACCGCCACCGCTCCAGCTCATACCGCCGAAGAGGCCATAGCACTTGTTTTTAGGCTTGAACTCGTTGATTTCATGAGTCAGGAGGTTCATGTTGGGGAACATGTTGGCATAATGGGCGCAGGCACCGATGATCACGCCTTTGTACTTCCAGATGTCGCTCAAGATGAAGCTGATCTCAGTCTTAGCTACGTCATAGACCTTAATTTCTTTAATGCCAGCTTCTGCTGCGCCACGGGCCACGATATCGGCCATCACGCCAGTGTTGCCGTGCATGGATCCGTAGGCGATGACGATGCCCTCTTCGCCTTCGTTCTTGCTCCATTGAGTGTATTTGCCAATCACCCAGGCGGGATTCGAACGCCATACCAGGCCATGCGATGGGGCAATCATCTTGATGTCGAGCGGACCGAGTTTCTCGATGGCTTTCAAGGCCTGCATGGCCATCTTACCAACGATGTTGGCATAATAGCGGCGCATGTCATCCTCGTAAAATGCTAAATTGACCTGGTCGTCGAAGATGCCGCCGTTCAAGGCGCCGAAGCCACCGAAAGTGTCGTTGCTGAACAAGATGCCTTTGCTTTGTTCATACGTTACCATCGACTCTGGCCAGTGAACCATAGGCACCATAAAGAACTGAAGGGTATGGGCTCCAAGGCTCAAGGTCTCGCCTTCGGCAACGGTCTTTTTGTTTGAGATAGGGCCGTAAAAGGCTTCCAGCGGGGCGAAGGTCTTGGCGTTGCCAACCACTTGCACATTGGGATATTCACGAAGCACTGCGGCAATGGTACTGCTGTGGTCGGGCTCGTCGTGATTAATAATAAGGTAGTCAACTTTTCTGTCTTGAAGCACCGACTTAACCTTGAAGAGATATTCTTCTAGGAAGTTGGCTTCGACGGGGTCGATCAGGGCCACCTTCTCGTCGACAATGAGATAGGAATTATAGGAAACGCCATTGGGCAGTTCCATGTGGTTTTCAAACAGGTCGGTGCGACGGTCGTTGACGCCGACGTAATAGATGTTATCGGTAAGATTGATCTGATTCATTTTTGATGCTATATTTTTGGGTTGGGCCATCCTTCACATAATTTCTTCGAAGTCTTCAACGCCATGTTTACACAGCGGACACACGAAATCTTCGGGAAGTGAGTCGCCTTCGTAGACGTAGCCGCAAACCTTACATTCCCAGCGGCGTTTGCCGTCCTTTGGCTTCTCGGCTTGGGGTTGTGGTTTGGGTTTGATGATTTTCTGGTAATAGTCATAGGTGACCGAAGGCTTGTCGGAAAGCACCTGGGCGTCGAGCACGTCGGCGATGAACATGGTGTGGGTGCCGAAATCGATGCTCTTGTTGACACGACAGGCTAAGTAGGCATTAGTGAATTTCGGGATGTAGAGCACGTGGTTCATCGCACGGTGTTCAGCCTCGCAGTCGGCGAATTTGTTCACCTTACGGCCCGATTGGAAACCGAAGTGCTCAAAGACTTTCATCGGTGTTTCAGTGGTCAGCATCGACACATTAAACACGCACGAGTCCTTGATGAGCTCGTGCGTGTAGTTGCCCTTGTTGACCGTTACGGCAATCTGCAATGGGTTGCTGGTGACTTGAGTCACCGTGTTCACGATGCAGCCGTTGTCGATGTTGTCGTAATTGGTGGTCAGGACGTAAAGCCCGTAACCAATGTTGAACAAGGCTTTTGTATCCATTATTCCATTACTGAGAAACTGTCCTTGCCGATGCCACAGAGTGGGCATTTCCAGCTGTCGGGGATCATTTCAAATGGGGTTCCTGGAGCGATGCCGCTGTCGGGATCGCCTTTCTCTGGGTCGTAGATGTAACCGCAGACGTCGCAAACGTACTTTTTCATAAGAATATAGAATTTAGAAGTTAGAATTCAGAATGTAAAGATACGATATTTTTTGGAAACGCAAGAAAAAATTATCTTTGCAGTCGAAATGGATACAAATATGACCGATATAGGGAAACAAGAGAAGCCGCGGAAGAAGCGGTGGCGCAAGAAGGAGAGCAAACCCAAGGAGAAGCCGGTGTACCTCCCGAACGGCCATCTTGATGATTTTGTGGCCATCGACTTTGAAGCGGCCAATGCTGCTTTCACCAGCGCCTGCAGTATGGGCTTGGTGATCGTTCGCGACAATGAGATCGTTGAACGTTACTATGGCTTGATGAAGCCAGTTCCGAACCATTACGACTGGTACAACTCAAAGGTTCACGGCATTAAGAAATCCGACACCGAGAATGCCCCGACCTTTCCATTTCTCTGGAATCAGGTGGTCGATAAGGTGGCTGGACTGCCTTTCGTAGCGCATGGGATGTTGTTTGATCAGCATGTTTTAAGGGCTTTACACGAGCTTTATAAGATCCCGTATCCGAATTATAAATTCTATTGCACTCATGAAGGCTCCAAGAAATATCTCCCTGACTTGGAGAACCACAAGCTCCATACGGTGGCCAAATATTTCGGCTACGAGATGAAAAATCATCATAACGCCCTCGATGATGCCGAGGCTTGTGCGGTAATAGCTATGAATATTTTTTAGCGCTTCCTTGTTTTTTTCATCAAAACCCCTGCGAGATGAAAAAAACACAAAAAAGATTGTCCTTTTTGCCGAAAGGTTTTTTTTGTAATTTTGCACCCGCAAAATTAAGAAGATAATGTGCTCAATATCAAATAGATTTCTGATTGAAAATATGAAAAAAGCCTACTTAATAATCCTATTTTTCCTCTGCGTTTGCTTCACTTCATGCAGGAAAGAGCCGGTCGAAGCCGAACGCTCGACCATCGTGGTGCTTTTTGAAAACGATGTTCATTGTGCCATAGACGGTTACACCAAACTCGCTGGTTTGCGTGATGCTATCGACGACACAGCCTACGTTGCCGTTGTAAGTAGCGGCGACTTTGTGCAAGGCGCCACTGTCGGTGCCATCTCCCAAGGGCAATTCATCATCGACATTATGAACACCGTGGGATATGATGCCGTTACCCTCGGAAACCACGAATTTGACTATCAAGTACCTAGGTTACTTGAACTTACTGAAAGTCTCAATGCTCCTGTAGTGTGCTGCAACTTCTACGACAGAGACGACTTTCGGATTTTTTCACCCTACGTCATCAAGACCTACGGCACTAAACGGATTGCATTTGTCGGTGTACTGACCCCCGACACCGAGTTGACGCAGCAATATGCCTTTTACAACCCCCTTGGCACCCAGATTTACGACCTGAGAAAAGACACTTATACGGAGTTGGTACAGCAGGCAGTGACAGAAGCACGTGCAGAAGGTGCCGACTATGTGATCTTGCTTTCGCATCTTGGAGAGAGAATCCCTGAGAGTATCTATAACTCAAATGACCTTATCGCTAATACTACAGGGATCGATGTCGTGCTCGATGCTCATACCCATAGTGTGATTGACACAGTGCTCGACAACGCCATTGGAAAGCCTGTACGGCTTTGCCAGACCCGCAAAAAGTTCGCCAACATCGGTGAGTTGGTAATCACGAAAGACGGAACCATCACCACCAAAATCATCCCCACCACTGAGATTCACTACACCAATCCTGAAGTGACCGCTGCCACCGAACGCGTTAAAGCGATGGTGGACGCCCTGGCAGGAGAGGTGATCTTCCATAGCGATGTGCCGCTTCTCGTCGCCGACGTCAACGGCATACCCTTGTCGTGGATGGCCGAGACAAACGCTGGCGACCTCGTGGCCGATGCCATGCGCCACGAGTTGGACGCTGACATAGCATTAATCAACGGCGGATCCATGCGCACCAACCTCGAACCTGGCGATGTGAAACTCTTTCACGTCATCGACATGCTGCCCTATGACGACCGTGTATGGAAAATAGAAGCCACTGGAGCACAAATCCTCCAAGTGTTGCAAAATGGCATTTCCTTATTGCCCAACGAAAACGGCGACTTTGTGCAGGTTTCAGGACTGAAATACACCGCCACGGTAAGCAACCACAGCCTTAGCGGCGTACAAATCCAACGCAGCGACGGCACCTACGAACCTATTGATCCAGAAAGAACCTATTTGGTAGCCGTGCTTGACTATTGCGTCGTAGGCGACGGATTCCAAGACGTCTTCAATGAATGCAACGTAGTTCTGTCGTCCAGTGTGCTGTATTGCGACCTCTTTACCAACTATGTACTCCATACCCTTCATGGGAATGTAGGCGTAGAATACGCCCTTCCCCAAGGGAGGATTATGATAATGGATTGATAATCAAAAAAATAATAATATACAAATGAAAAAAAACAAACTTTTAACATCGATGGTCTCACCGCCGGCATTTACGTATTGCGCCTGATCGATGGCGATAATGTCAGAACCCAGAAGATCGTAGTGAAATAATTATAAAACCAATCATAATATGAAAAAAACAATCTTAACCTTAGCAATCGTATTAGGTTTGGCTCTCGGTGCCTCCGCCCAATGGGGTGGCGGCCTTTTCCAGCGCGGCGCTGTCAGCGATGAAGACTATTACGGTGCGACCTACGGCTATCAAGACCGCACTACGGGCGGCCTCCTGAACCTGCCTGGAAGTCATGGAGAGACCGATGACCAGAATGGCGCTCCCTTGGGCAGTGGCGCTTTGTTCCTCATCGGCTTTGGAGTGGCCTACGCTTGGAAGAAACGGAAGAATGCATAAGAGGAAAAAAAATTTTTTTTCACAGAAAAGAAAATAATCATTACCTTTGGGCATCTTTTAAATCTTATCACCATGTTTGAAATTGTACAAAAGAAAGAATTTGCGGCGGAAACCTACCTGATGGACGTTTACGCCCCAAGAATTGCCCATTCAGCTTTGCCAGGCCAGTTCCTGATCATTAAAATGGAAGAAAACTCAGAGCGTATCCCTCTGACTATTAGTGATTATCAGCGTGTTAAGGGCACGGTAACCATCGTTTTTAAAGCTATTGGTGAATCCACCAAGAAGATGGCTCAATACAAAGTGGGCGACAGCTTCCACGACGTGGTGGGTCCCCTTGGCAAGCCTTCAGAGTTCGCTACCATGACGGCCGAGGAACTCCGCAAACGTTCTTTTGTGTTCATCGGCGGCGGCGTTGGCATCGCCCCTATCTTCCCGCAGGTGAAATGGTTGTATGAACATGGTGCTGTGGCCGACTGTATCATCGGCGCCCGTACAAAAGACCTCCTCATTTACGAAAAGGAACTCTCCGAATACTGCCATCTATATGTGACCTCCGATGACGGTTCCACCGGCCGTAAGGGTTTGGTGACCGACGTGCTGCGCCAACTGGTGGCCAGCGGCAGAATCTATGACGAGGCAGTGGCAATCGGCCCGATGATCATGATGAAGTTCGTCACCAAGACCTGTGAGGAGTTGGGCATCCGTTGTACCATCTCGCTCAACTCAATCATGGTTGACGGCACGGGTATGTGCGGTGCTTGCCGTGTGAGCATCGCCGGCAAGACCAAGTTCACCTGTATCGATGGTCCCGAGTTCCTGGGTAAGGATGTGGACTTCGACGAGGCCATGAAACGCCAGGCCATGTACAACAACGTGGTGACCCGCAAACAACTGGTGGCCGAAGAGAAAGCCGAAGGCCATGAGTGCCATATCGGCGGTATCTCCGAAGAGACTTTCGATAAGAAACATAGAGTTCCCGTGCCGGAACAGAAACCGGAGATCCGTGCGCATAACTTCGATGAAGTTTGCTTGGGCTATTCAGCCGACATGGCAATCATGGAGGCTCAGCGTTGCTTGAATTGTAAAGACCCACAGTGCGTGAAGCATTGCCCCGTCAACGTCAACATTCCGGGCTTCATCGCTCGCGTGGCCAAGGGTGATTTTGAAGGTGCTGCTGGTGTTATCAGCTGTGACTCTGCATTGCCGGCTGTTTGTGGTCGTGTGTGCCCGCAGGAGACCCAGTGCGAGGGTAGCTGCATCATGGGCAAGAAGTTTGAACCCATCGCCATTGGTAAGCTGGAACGCTTTGTGGGCGACTATGCCATCGAGCATGACCTGCATTTCAACAGCCAAAGCATCCCGAATGGCCATAAGGTGGCCATCATCGGTTCCGGTCCTTCGGGCCTGACTTGTGCCAAGGACCTGCTTTCCATGGGCTATGACGTCACCATCTTCGAGGCATTGCATGAACTCGGCGGCGTGTTGATGTACGGTATCCCGTCATTCCGTCTGCCGAAGGAAAGCGTTGTGAAGAAAGAGGTGGAGAGCGTCCGTCGCTTGGGTGCCAAGTTCGAGAAGGACGTGGTCATCGGTCGTACCATCACCATCGACGAGCTGATGCACCGCGAGGGCTTCGAGGCTGTGTTTGTAGGCTCTGGCGCTGGCTTCCCGATGATGCTCAACGTACCTGGTGAAAACCTCTGCGGCGTAGTTTCAGCCAACGAGTTCCTGACCCGTAACAACTTGCTGTTCTCCTATAAGGAAGGCTTCGAGACCCCGAACTTCGTGGGTAAGAAAGTCGCTGTCGTGGGCGGTGGCAACGTGGCTATGGATGCTGCTCGTACCGCATTGCGTCTGGGTTCAGAAGTACATATCGTATATCGTCGTTCCGAGTCTGAGCTTCCTGCCCGTGTGGAGGAAGTGCATCATGCCAAGGAGGAAGGTGTGCAGTTCGATCTGCTCACAGCTCCTGTGGAGGTTTTGGGCGACGAGAATGGCTGGGTGAAGGGCTTCAAGTGCGTCCGTTGTGAACTGGGCGAGCCCGATGCCTCTGGCCGTCGCAGCCCCGTCCCGGTGAAAGGCTCAGAGTTTGTCCTCGATGTCGACATGATCATCATGGCATTGGGTACCTCGCCGAACCCGCTGATCGGCAGCACCACACGTAACCTCGACTTGAACAAGAAGGGTTGCATCGTAGCCGACGAAGTGGGTGCCACTTCACGTCCAGGCATCTTTGCTGGCGGTGACGCCGTCAGTGGTGCAGCTACCGTTATCCTCGCCATGGGCGCCGGCAAGAAAGCCGCTAAGGCCATCGACGAGTATATCAGAAGCTTATAAAGCCATCCGCCTTGGCGGATGTTAGCTCTGTAGCCGAAAAACAACAATACAATTATCTTTCGGCTACAGAGCTGGCATCCCTGCGGGATGCGTCTTACAGTTCTACATAGAAAACAGTCGGATCATCATCCTCGCAGAAGGATTCATCCGTGTAATATTGTCCCGGCTTATCATCGTCGGTGAAGAGTTTCAGCACCACTTTCTTGAAAGGAATCGGCTTCCCTTCAGCGCTATAGCGCTCAATATCCTGTTTGGTGAGCCCTTCCATCTCCATCATCTTGAGCATCATCGCCAAGTCGAGGTTCACGTTGAGCAGCTCCTGCTTCCACTCAATGCTGATCACAGCAGTGGTGTATAACTTGAAATTCTTTACTTCAACAGCTTTCATGTCTGGTAATTTTTGTAATTTTGATGCAAATTTAGAAAAATTATGACTATGCGAAAAACTTTGTTTATTCTGGCCGCCATGCTCATTTCGATGGTAGCTTCAGCACAGATCAGGGAAGAGGGTGAAACCCGCAATGGTCTTAAGGAAGGTACATGGTACGAGATCGATGTCAATAAGAACTTGATCCGTAAGGTCGTGCAATATAAAGAAGGCAAAAAAGACGGTCTTTATCTCGAAATTGACGAGACAGGTGCTTTGGTGAAGAAGTGTGAATATACCAATGACCAGTTAAGCGGTTCATCGTACACTTGGTATCGAGGCGGTCGTCTTTCTGGAAAAAACACTTATAAGGACGGCAAACTTGACGGCGAACAAATCACATGCTACGAACAGGGCGGAAACCGTGAAATCGCCAGCTATAAAGATGGTCTTCGCGATGGCTTGACCACATGGTTTGGACAAAATGGCAATGTGGTGATGACCATCGAATACAAGGCTGGTCAGTTCGATGGCAAACAGCAAACCTATTACAAGTCAGGTGCTGTGAAGTCGGAGAGCGTCTACAAAAACGGAAAGATTGTAGGCAAGGTCAAGGAATTTGAGGATGTTAAGCCTGAGGCGGAGACCAAAGAAGTATTGGAAATGAAAGCTTTCAAAAAGCAATAGGCTACGTTTGCTTGTCGATGAAAACCCGTTTGATTCTGTTGTTTTGGCTGCTTGGGCTGTCGTGTGGCGTATTTGCCCAGGACACCATCACGCTTAATGCTGTCGATGTCTCCGCTGAGCGTATCAAGGCCGAGACCTTGAATCCATTGATGATGAAGAAGATGGATACGCTGGTGCTCCAAGCCAAGAGCACGGCGACCATGTCGGAGTTATTGATTCAGCATAGCCCGGTGTTCATCAAGACCTACGGCCCTGGAGGGATCTCCACTGCTTCGTTCCGTGGTACCACGGCAAGCCACACCCTTGTGCTTTGGAATGGATTTCAACTCAACGCGCCGACGTTGGGACAAGTCGATTTCAGCACTATCCCCGTGTTCTTGGTGGACGACATCGACCTGAAGTGGGGTAGTGGCACCTCCAACAACAGCGGCGGTTTGGGTGGCGCCGTCAACATTGACAACAAGACCACTTTTGGCAAGGGCTTGATCTTGGATTTAAAGCAGACATACGGCAGCTTTAACACTTGGGGAAGCTTTGTCACGGCTGGCTATAGCGGCAAAAAGGTCTCGTTTAGGTTGAAGGCTTACCGCAACTCGTCCGACAACGACTTCATGTATTACAACCATGCGATTCTCAATCCGGATGAGCGATGGATGCGACAAACCAATGCCGAATACGTGGATTACGGCTTCATGCCTGAGATCAGTGTGATGCTCGGGAAAGGTATTCTGTCGTTCTCTTCATGGAACCAGTGGAACAATCGCAACCTGCCACCTATCATGACCAATGTCAGCAACATTAATACAGAAGAGTGGACTGAGGATCGTTTCTCAAGGAATTTCTTGAGCTACAGACTCTTCTGGGATGGTGGTAAATTGCAGTTGAAGTCTGGCGCCTTCTTCGAGTACCAACATTATTATCTGAAGACCCATCCGCTGAACATGCCCCATATTGACGTTACCTCGATCAACTCCATCAACAATGCCATGGTGCTGCATCAGATTGCTGACGTGGAACAACACCTTTTCGCCACTTGGAAGCTGAAAGCCAAGGTGCAGTGGGATAGGGAACAGGTCAACTCCAACAATTATGAGGATACGAAACACCGTAATACGGTTTCCATCTATTCCGCTGTGGAGGGAAATCCTTTTGAGAAGGCCGACTTGAGCCTTACAGCCCGTTACGATATTGTCGACGGCAAGTCGATGGGCGTGTTTCCCACGGCGACGTTTTCCTATCATTTTTTGGATTATTATGTGACGTCATTGGGATACAGCCATAACTATCGAAATCCTACTTTGAATGACCTGTATTGGTATCCCGGAGGCAATCCAGATTTGTTGCCTGAGAACGGACACACCATTGATTGGGCACTCAGCTTTAACCTAAAAAAGGATGACTATAGACTTGATATCCGTACAGGTGCATACGCCTCGTTGGTGAGAAACTGGATTCAATGGGTGCCGACGTCTTACCGCTATTGGGTGCCTGAAAACGTGGCAAGGGTCTTCGCCCGTGGCATAGAAAGCCATATTGATTTTGGCTATACGTACAACAACTGGAAACTGAACGTCTCAGGTAATTATGTCTTCACTTACACGACAGATATCAGTGAAAAAGCCAAGCAGTACGGCATTCTTGGCAAGCAATTGATCTATATTCCTCGGCATCATGGCAACCTGTTTGTGAACCTCCGTTGGAAGAGTTGGGACGTGCGCTACATTGTGGAGGTTACGGGCTATCGCAATACCTCGTATGCCAATTCCACCAAATTCGATTTGCCGCCATACGTGTTGCATCATGTGGCAGTAGGTAAGGATTGGCACCGGTTCCGCGTCGAGTTGCGCTGTAATAACTTCACCAATGTGGATTACCAAAACGTGCTCTGGCGTGCTATGCCGGGCAGGAGTTTTGAGGTGATGCTGAATTACAAATATTAGTTTATTTTTTATATCTTTGCAGGCGATTAAAAACAAGCAAAATGAACGAAAAACTGTTGAATAAAGACCTCCAGTATTTAGTGGCTGACATCAACTTGGCCGACTGGGGAAGAAAAGAGATTGAAGTTTCAGAACACGAGATGCCAGGCCTTATGGCACTGCGTAAGAAATATGGCGATTCCAAGCCGCTGAAAGGCGCTAAGATCATGGGTTCGCTCCACATGACCATCCAAACAGCTTGCCTTATTGAGACCCTTGTGAAGTTGGGCGCTTCAGTGCGGTGGTGCAGCTGCAACATCTATTCCACTCAGGATCATGCTGCCGCAGCTATCGCTGAAACAGGTACCTCAGTCTTTGCTTGGAAAGGAGAGACCCTTGAGGATTACTGGTGGTGCACCAAACGCGCCATCACTTTCCCTGACGGTACAGGTCCGGATTTGATCGTGGATGATGGTGGTGATGCCACCTTGCTCATCCATAAAGGCTATGCCTGCGAGAATGATCCTAAGCTGTTGGACACCCCTTGCGGTAGCGAGGAAGAGAAAGCCCTGATGAGCGTTATCAAAGCCACCTACAAGGAGAATCCAAAATTCTGGCATACCGTTGTGGCTGGTTGGAAAGGCGTCTCTGAAGAGACCACCACTGGTGTTCACCGTCTCTATCAAATGCAGGAACGTGGCGAGTTGCTGGTTCCCGCCATCAACGTGAACGACTCAGTCACCAAGTCGAAGTTTGACAACCTCTACGGCTGCCGCGAATCGTTGGCCGATGGCATCAAGCGTGCCACCGACGTGATGATCGCTGGTAAGGTCGTTGTGGTGTGCGGCTATGGTGAAGTGGGTAAAGGCTGCTCACACTCCATGAAGAGCTACGGTGCCCGTGTTCTCGTCACTGAAATCGACCCAATTTGCGCCCTGCAAGCTGCCATGGAAGGCTTCGAAGTCACCACGATGGACGAAGCTGTGAAGGAAGGCAATATCTTCGTGACCACCACTGGTAACTGCGATGTGATCACGCTTGAGCATATCCTGAAGATGAAAGATCAGGCCATCGTGTGCAACATCGGTCACTTCGACAATGAAATCCAGGTGGATCGTTTGGAACGCGCTGAGGAATTGAAAGAAAAGATCAACATCAAGCCACAGGTCGACAAATACGTGTTTGAAGATGGTCACTGCATCTTCTTGCTGGCATCAGGCCGTTTGGTCAACTTGGGTTGCGCCACGGGTCACGCCAGCTTCGTGATGAGCAACTCGTTCACCAACCAGACCTTGGCTCAGATGGACCTCTGGGAGAAACGCGACCAATATAAAGTGGGCGTGTACTGCTTGCCCAAGTACCTCGACGAGGAAGTGGCCCGCCTGCATCTCGAGAAGATCGGCGTGAAGCTCACCAAGCTCACACAGAAACAGGCCGATTACATCGGTGTTCCTGTAGAAGGTCCTTATAAATCAGATATTTACCGCTACTAAGATGCGGATCGCCGTCAATACTCGGTTACTGCTGAAAGGCAAGCTTGAAGGCATCGGTTGGGTGGCTTTCGAGACCCTGAAAAGGATCGTGCTCGCTCATCCCGAGGTGGAGTTTTACTTCATCTTCGACCGTAAGCCGGACACGACGTTTCTCATTGCCGATAACGTGAAGCCGGTGGTGCTGTTCCCTCAGGCACGGCATCCCTTCCTGTTCATCTGGTTTTTCGAGCTGTCAATCCCGCTTTTTTTAAGGCGTATTAAGGCCGACTTGTTCTATTCGCCTGACGGCTATCTGAGTCTATGCTCAAAGGTGCCACAAGTGGTGGAGTTCCACGACCTGAACTTTGAGCATTTCCCTGGCGATATGCCTAAGATCCATCTTTGGCACTATAAGAAGTTCTTCCCGAAGTTTGCCCGCAAGGCTAAACGCATCGTGACGGTTTCGGAGTTCTCCAAACAGGATATTGTGGATTGCTATCAGGTGAATCCCGATAAAATCGATGTGGCATACAACGGTGTGAATGAGATCTTCAAGCCACTTTCAGAGGCTGAACAAAAGATCGTGCGAGCCCATTATAGTTTTGGCCATCCATACTTTATGTTTGTGGGTTCGCTGCATCCACGTAAGAACCTTGCCAGATTGTTTACAGCATTCGACAAGTTCAAAAAACGTAGCCAGAACGATGTGAAGTTGGTAATCGTAGGGGAGAAGCGCTGGTGGACGGAACCCATCCAGCGGGCTTACGATGCCATGAGTTGCAAGGAAGACGTGGTGTTTGCAGGTCGCCTGAGTGCAGAAGATTTGCATCGAGTGACGGCTGCCGCATTGGCGTCAGTATACGTCTCCTATTTCGAGGGCTTTGGCATTCCGATCCTGGAGGCTTTCAAATGCGATACTCCAGTGATCACTTCAAACGTGACCTCTATGCCTGAGGTGGCTCAGGATGCCGCATTGCTTGTGGATCCCTTCAACGAGGATGACATTGCCGACGCGATGGTCAAAGTATTGGATGAAGATGTACGAAAAACGCTGGTTGAGAAAGGCCGCAAACGTGCTGAGGACTTCTCGTGGAATCAAGCGGCAGAGGTAATTTGGAATAGTTTAATGAAATCGATATAATGGAAAACATCATCATGTATCCGGCAGACAACACCAAGGAGGCTGTCGATTATAAAGCAGTTCAAGGCCAACATGTAACGGCTGTGGTCAGAAATATCTTAGTGCTTGGCTCAGGTGGCCGCGAACATGCGTTGGCATGGAAGCTGGCGCAAGGCGAAGGCGCTAAGGTGTTCATTGCCCCAGGCAATGCCGGAACTGCTGAGGTGGGTACCAATGTGAATATTAAAGTCGGGGACTTCGAAGGCATCAAGCAGTTCTGCCTGACCAACGGCATCACCTTGGTGGTGGTGGGTCCTGAACAACCGCTGGTGGACGGCATTGTCGACTATTTCAAGGCTGATGAACAGTTGAGAGCCATTCGCATCATCGGTCCCGACGAAAGAGGCGCCCAGCTCGAAGGCAGCAAGGCTTTCGCCAAGGAGTTCATGGCCAACAACGGCATCCCGACGGCACGTTGCCTGACGGTCAACAAGGCCAACTTGAACGACGGCGTGGCTTTCCTGAAATCATTGAAAGCCCCATACGTGCTGAAGGCTGATGGCTTGGCTGCTGGCAAAGGCGTTTTGATTTTGGATTCGCTGGATGAAGCCATCGACGAGCTTGGCAACATGCTCGGCGGCAAGTTTGGTGACGCTTCGGCTACCGTGGTCATCGAGGAGTTCCTGAGCGGCATTGAGTGCTCTGTGTTTGTTCTTACTGACGGTGAGCATTACGTGCTGTTACCCGAAGCCAAGGACTACAAACGCATTGGCGACGGCGATAAGGGCCTCAATACCGGAGGCATGGGTGCTGTTTCACCTGTTCCGTTCTGCTCGCCCGAGTTCCTGCAGAAGGTGGAGGACCGCATCGTGAAGCCAACACTGAATGGGCTGAAAAAAGAGAAGATTGATTATAAAGGCTTTATCTTCCTTGGCTTGATGAATTGCGGCGGCGATCCATACGTGATTGAATATAACGTCCGCATGGGCGATCCTGAGACCGAGGCCGTGATGACCCGTATTGAAGGCGATTTCGCTGATTTGCTTTATGCCTGTGCTGATGGATGCATTGACAAGGTGCATTACGCCAAGAGCGCCAAGACTGCCGTCACGGTGATGCTGGTCTCAGGCGGTTATCCCGAGGCTTATCAGAAGGGCAAGGTGATGACGGGTATGGATCAACTGAAGGATTGTGTGGCGTTCCACGCAGGTACAGGCTTCAATGCGGATGGTCAGGTGATTACCGCTGGCGGTCGCGTGATTGCTGTCACTGCACATGGCAATAGCATCATGGAAGCCCGCGAAAAGGCTTACCAAAATGTGGAAAAGATCAAATTCGAAGGTGAGAACCACCGTCACGATATCGGCTTAGACTTGGTTTAATGATTAAGTTTTTCAGAAATAGTTACCTCGTCCAGTATGTGACCATCGCGTTGCTACTCATCGCCTTGTGGATTCCATCGTTCATCACGGGCAATGTGGATACGGCATGGCGCAGTCCAGTGACGCCGCTTTATAACATAGTGGCCAATCTCTTTGACTTCTGGCCGCCCGCCATGTTGATCTTTGCAATGGTCCTGATGGGCTTCGAAACCTTGTTTTTCAACTCCATCTTGGTTTCGAACCAAGTCATCGGTAGGGTGAATACCTTGGGCGCCGTGACATTTCTGTTGATGATGAACTTGGTGCCGGCGCAGACCACTTTTTACCCATTTTTGCTATCGTCGGTGTTTCTGCTGATGCTTGTTCACACGATGTTTGCCATCTATCAAACGCCTCGTCCGGAGCTGTATCTGTTCAATGGAGGACTTTTCCTCTCGTTGGCCACCATGTGTTGGTTCCCTACCTTGCTGCTAGCTCTTTGGTGCGTCGTTGCGTTGAGCATCGTACATAAGAGTGTGATCAGGCTTCACCTGATACCTTTCATCGGCCTATTTTTCCCATATTTTGTCTATTTCTTCATCCATTTCCTGAAAGGGGATCTGCTTACGGTATGGCAGGCATACGCCGACTTTTTCAATGGTTTCCACCTTACGATTCAAGGCTTCAGCTGGCTGAAGGTTGGGTTGATGGCCTTTATGCTGCTGACGTTGTTCATCCCGATGGTGATGCCGCAAATCTATAGCTTGGAAAAGACAATCGCCGTACGTACCAAGATCGCCATGTCCTATAATCTGATGCTGGGTGGCATTTTGATGCTGTTTTTCGAGGGCGATCCGATGCAGTCAGGCGTGCTCTTCTTGGCTTTAAGCATCCTTTTCTCCTATTACATGGCATGGCTTGAGCGTTTGAAATGGGCTAACATCACCTTTGTCGTCTTGATGTTATTGGCGTTGGCAACGCATTACGTTCCTTTGTTTGTTTGACGATGAATCTCCTGACGCATTATTCCGATTTGATTGAGGCGGGCTGCGACGAGGCTGGGCGAGGCTGTTTGGCTGGTCCTGTGGTGGCTGGCGCAGTCATCCTGAGGCCGGGAGCCGACTATCCTGATTTGGATGACTCCAAGAAGCTGACCGAGAAGAAGCGCATGGCGTTGCGAGAGGTGATCATGAAAGAGGCTTTGGCATACGGCATTGGCATTGTGACGGCTGAGGAGATTGATGAGATTAATATCCTGAACGCTTCGTTTTTGGCGATGCACAGGGCGCTCGACCAGCTTCAGACGAGACCAGAGTTCCTTTTGATTGACGGCAATAGGTTCAATAAATACCACGATCTGAAACACGTTTGCGTGGTGGGTGGTGATGCTAAATACCAGCCCATTGCGGCAGCTTCCATTTTGGCCAAGACCACCCGTGACCTCCTGATGGAGGAATACGACGCCAAATACCCGATGTATCATTGGAAAAAGAACAAGGGCTATCCCACTCCAGAACACAAGCAGGCCATTGCTGAATATGGCATCACCGAATTGCATCGGAAGAGCTTTAATATGGCAATCCAGATGCGGTTGGAGTTTTAGTTTTTTTCGACATCTCCCGATGAGCCAAAATTGTTGATAAAAAACTTCGGGATAATCCCTTTTTTTGTTATATTTTTGCGCTATGCGCAAACGAATCCTTTGGATAGTATTATGGTCTTTTGTGGCACTCCTTTCTTGCTCAAGGGAAGAGGCCTCACTGCTTGATGCGGTGCCGCTCGAGGCGGAGATCATCGTGGAGTCGGCCGATTCTGCCGTCATCATGATGTTCGATTCCCTGCTGGGCTCGCATGTCGATCAGCAAATGATTGAGAATGGCAAACCCATGGCTATCGTGATGGCTCCTGTTGAGGACCGCAAGGAGTTCATGCTGGTGAAGAGACCGAATAAAAAGGACGATCAAGCACCGAAGATCTATGATGACGCCGACTTCCAACGCCTTCAGAAAACGCTGGGACAAAACGTGAAAGCGCATGTGTACTACAAACATCCCAACGGCTGGGCCATGCTTGATGTGCTACCCGAAGGCAACGACTTGGTGATGAATGGCTACGCCTTAGCCGGTGACTCTATCTCGGCTTGGCGACCGCTGAAATACCAGCTGCCCGTGAAGAACTCCGTGGTCAACATCTTGCCCTCCGATACGCGTTACATGCACCATCTTGGCATGTCGGACTACGCCTCTTACTGGGAGTCATTCCGCGATGCGGAGAAAGTAGCCGCTTTCAACAAGAAATACGGCACCGATGTGGAGAAGAAGCTGTTGGACTACCTCTCCGAAGTCTCCTTCAACAAGTTCGGCAAAGGCCAATCCGACGTTTTTGTGGGAAGGATGAACGACCCCTCGGCGGTGATCAAGTTCATGGAACGGTTGGCTTCGAAAACGGGCATCGCAGCCACGCAAACCTGCCAGGGTTATTCGCTGTTCGACTTAGGCAAATGCGGCCTTGTTTCAGATATCTTCGGTGAGGACTTCCGTTCAATGAAGCAGTGCTGCTATGCCATCGTCGACCAATATCTGGTGATGGCTTCCAACATAGAGACCATCCAAAACGTGATTGCCTGCTACCGTTCGGGACGTACGCTCGATTTGAACGATGACTTCAGAACCTTCCAACAGAAGATGTTGGAATCGGCCAATATCACTTTTTTTGAGCTTAAGGAAGACCGAAAAGAGGCTTTGCAACTGGCCTCCTCGAAGGATCTGGTTTACGTAAACGTGTGCATGAGCAAGGCCACTGAGGCGAAGAGTGAAAACAGCGTCCGCTGGAAAGCCAATCTCGACGCACCTCTGAAAGGCAAACCCTATATCGTTGAGGACTACACATCGCAAAACAGAAATGTAGTGGTCTTCGACCGTCAAAACACGATGTATCTCATCGATAGCGAAGGTGCCATCTGCTGGAAAAGACAGCTCGACGAGGCGCCGCTGAGCGAAGTGTTTATGGTCGACAGTCGCAATAACGGCCAGCTACAGTTCCTCTTCAACACAGCGCATACCATTCAACTCATCGACCGTGCTGGCAACAACATGCCGGGTTATCCCGTGAGTTTGCCTTTTGAGGCGACGAACGGACTTGCGGCGTTTGATTATAATGGCAACCACGACTATCGCATCCTGCTTTGTGGTACTGATAGACTGGTGTATAACTATAACATCCAAGGCGTTGAGGTGGAGGGCTGGAACCATCACCGTTCGGAGGATTGGGTGCGTCAGCCGTTGCAACACATCAGGGTGGAAGACAAGGATTATCTGATCGTGTCGGATGTCAGCGGTGGCGTCCGCATCCTCGACCGTCAGGGCCGTATCCGCATTCCCCTCTCGTCAGACATGCAAAAGTCGCCTAAGTCAGACATCTATGAGAATGTCACCAACCGCAGTAAAGGCCTTTTCCTGACATCCGACAAGGAAGGTAAATTGCTGTATGTGGGAGCCGACGGGGCCTTGAATAGAACCGATTTCGGCAGCTATTCCGACAAACACTTCTTCCTGTACGAAGATTTCGATGGCGATAAGAGTGTTGATTTTATCTACCTGGATCAAAACGACTTACGAGTTTACAATAAATTCAAGACCGAGCTGTTCTCACATCATTTCGATACGGAAATCGTTACACGTCCGGTGTTTTTCAAGATTACCCGAAATAAACGACTGCTCGGTATTGTATCGGAGAAAGCCCGTGAGATCTATCTCATCGACCGAAAGGGCAACATGATTGTCAGTTCGGGTTTGGTGGGCGAAACCCCATTTGCCGTGGGTAGCTTGCATAACGATCAGGAAATCAATCTGGTGACAGGTGTAGGCAACGCTTTGTTCAATTATGTAATCTATTGATGATGAAACATAAAGGGATGCTGCTGCTATTGATGATGCTTTTCGTCGCAACGACGATGCCGGCGCAGTATCTCCATCAGCCAGGGGAGAAGGCCGTTGATTTTGAAGGCATTACCGTTGACGGAAAGCCGTATCACCTGTATGAGTCCCAGGCCGAACGCATCATCGTGTGCTTTTGGTCATACGATTGCGACCATTGCCATGACTTCCTGAAGTCGCTCCGTAAGCACGTCGACCTAAAAAACGACTATGAGCTGGTGACGTTTGTCTTGGCCGACGATGCCAAACAGGTGCGGAAAAAAACACGTTGCATGCGCCTTCCTGGATGGCATTTCTTCGACTCAGAAGGCTGGAATAGTCAGCCTTTTATGGATTATGACGTGAACATCACCCCGACGGTGGTACTCATCGATAAAGATAAAAACGTTATAGGCGAAGCCTATGATTTTGATGAATTTGAAGCATTGATACATCATGAATAAAAAGACTTTCTCTCTCGCCATTGGATTATTATTCCTGTCATGCGGCCTTTTTGCCCAGGACGCTGAAACCCGTTGGGTTGACTCAGTTTATAACAGCTTGACGCTTGAGCAGCGTGTGGCTCAGCTGATTTGCATGCGTGCCAACCAGCCAGACAAGCCATATTACGAAGAAGTGGCCCAATACATCCAGCAATACAACATCGGCGGCGTGTGTTTCTTCAGGAACGACGAGGTGCTGCAGGTGGAACAGACCAATGCATGGCAAGCCATAGCCCAGACTCCCTTGATGGTCTCCGTCGACGCAGAATGGGGGTTGGCAATGCGTTTGAGAAAGACGGTGGCTTATCCATTCCAGATGACTTTAGGCGCCATCAACGATAACGAACTAATCTATCTGATGGGTCAACAAGTGGCTGAGCAGTGCCATCGCATGGGCGTTCATGTTAACTTTGCACCAGTGGCCGACGTCAACTCCAACGCAAAGAACCCTGTCATTGGCGTGCGTAGCTTCGGCGAGGATCCGAGAAACGTAGGGGAGAAGGCCGCCGCATACGCTTTGGGCATGCAGAGCAGAGGCTTGATCACTTCGATGAAGCATTTCCCTGGTCACGGCAACACTGATACCGATTCACACATGACCTTGCCCACGGTGACACGGTCGTACGAGGAAGTCAAGGATATTGAGTTGGCTCCATTCCGTTATCTCATTGAGCGTGGCGTCAATGGTGCCATGGTGGGTCACCTTTATTTCCCGGCCATCGAGAAAGTTGAGAATACCTCTTCGTCGCTCTCAAAAGGCGTGGTGACGGATTTACTGAAGAATGAGATGGGCTTTGAAGGCTTGATCTTCACCGACGGACTCGATATGAAAGGCGTGTCGCAGACGGTGTCGGCTGACAGCGTGCCGTATGTGGCGTTTTTGGCAGGCAACGACGTGCTGATCCTGCCTCACGACGTTCCAAAGGCTATCCAACAGATCAAGGAAGGCGCGGAGCGCGACGAGGAGATTGCCGATAGGGTAGAAGAGAGCTGCAAAAAGATATTGAAGTATAAGTACCGCTCGGGCTTGAATCATTATATGCCAGCCTCGACAAGAAATCTGATTGCCGACCTGAATCATCAGGATTACCTGGAATTGCGTCAAATGTTGTATAACGAAGCTATCACCTTGCTGAAAAACGAAGACGAAGTCCTGCCACTGAAGGAAGGCCAGGAAATCGCTTTGGTGACTATCGGCAAGGCTGAAGATGCCAAGCACATGGCGGATTCACTGAAAGCCATTGGCGTGAAGGTGAAGTCCTATCAGATCAGCAAGGACAATGCAGCCGAAGCCAAAGTCTGGTTGCCTGAATTAGAGAAATACAATTTGGTGGTGGTGAACCTCATGCAGTCGAGCATCAGCGCCTCCAAAAACTTCGGCATTAACGAAGCTACGGTGGATTTCTTCAATAGATTGGTGGCACAGAATGACGTGGTGCTGAACCTGTTTGCCTGCCCATACGCCTTGGATCTGCTGCGTATCAACAATAGCGTGAGAGGCTTGTTGGTAGGCTATCAGGACAATGATGCTGTACTCAACTCAGTGACTGATATCCTGACGGGTAAGCGTTTTGCCCACGGTACGCTGTCGGTTTCTGCCTCCAAGTTCAAATGTGGAGATGGCATTGTGCCTTCCGAATTTCCTGTGGCTATGCCAGCCTCAGCTCCTGTGCTGAGGGAAGGCTCGCTCTCCATCGATCAGACACCATTGCCAAAGGGAACCGTGGAAGCAAAATATGAGCGCATGCTCGATTCAGTAGCCAGGATGGGCATTGAGAACGCCGCATATCCTGGATGCCAGATCTTGGTGATGAAAGATGGTAAAGCGGTGTATGACAAGTGCTTCGGTACGTTTACCTATAGCAGTAGTTCGAAGGTGGTTCCCGAGGATGTGTACGACATCGCCTCGCTGACCAAGATCTTCGCTTCCACTTTAGCCATCATGAAACTCTATGAGGATGGCCTGCTCGACGTCAACAAGACCATGGGTGACTATTTCCCGTATCTCAATGCTTCCGACAAGGGAGCCATCAAGATCATTGACGTCCTGACCCACCAGTCGGGTATGAAGTCATGGATTCCTTTCCATCTGGAGACGTATGACGAGAACGGACCAAAGCCTGAGTATTTCAGTGATCATATCGACGAGGCTCATACGGTGCGTGTTGCAGAGAATATGTATGTGGTGAATGACTATAAGGAGCGGATTATCGACTCTGTCATGAAGAGCCCGATGAAAGAGAAAAAGTATGTGTATTGTGACATGGGCTTCTTCTTCGTTCCGGAGTTGGTGAAGCAGCTTACCAACAAGTCGTTGGAAGAGTATTTGCATGAGTGTTTCTACGATCCCATGCACCTGACCAGCATTGGCTATTGCCCCTTGCATTGGCGTACTCGTGAGACCATCATTCCTACTGAGAATGACACAGCGTTCCGCAAGCAGCTGCTGTGGGGCGATGTGCACGACCAGCAGGCCGCTTTGATGGGTGGCATTTCAGGTCACGCTGGCTTGTTTGCCAACTCACATGATCTGGCGGTGATTGCACAGATGTTGCTTGATGGAGGCAAGTTTGAAGACCAACAACTGCTGAAGCCTGAAACCATCAAGTATTTCACTACAGCCCCATTCTCAGATAACAACAACCGTCGCGGCTTGGGCTTCGACAAGTTGCCTTTGGACAAGAAAGGCCCATCTACGGCTTCAAAGTCGGCTTCGATGGCCAGCTACGGCCATACAGGCTTCACGGGAACTTTCTTCTGGAACGATCCTGAAAACCATCTCTTGATCGTCTTCCTCTCGAATAGAGTGCATCCCTACGCCGAGCCTAATAACTTGTCACGCCAGAACATCCGCACTTTGCTGCATGATATTCTGTACCAAGCCTATCCTATTAGGTGAGAGGTGCACCTCAATTGTCTTCCGGGTTTTTCGGGAAACGGCTCCACATCGTGTATTCCTTGCCAGTGCGAGTGACGAAGTCTTTCCACATGGATTTGGTGGGCGTGTTGAGCAGCAGATGGCTATTGGCCTTGCCGACGAGCCATGAGTTGCGCACCAACTCGTCGATGAGTTGGCCTGATTCCCACCCGGAATAACCTAAGAAGAACCGAGTGTTTTCTTTGTTGGCGATGCCAGTGGCGATCAGGGTGTTGAGCGTGTCGGTATCACCGCCCCAATAAAGGCCGTCCATGATTTGGTAAGAGTCGGGGATGAGGTCGCCGAGGGTATGCATGAAGAAGATCTGGTTTTCAGCCACGGGACCGCCAAGAAAAACAGGAGCATCGAAGTCCTCAAACACGTCGGCAATCTCGTTCAGCTTGGTGCCAAGTGGTTTGTTCATGATGATGCCAAACGAGCCGTCGGTCTCCGTGTGGTCGATGAGCAACACCACTGAGCGACCGAAATAAAAGTCATTCATCGTGGGCTCCGACATGAGGATTTCACCACGCTGGGGATCCAACGAATTACTACGTATCTGGAATAATTGCTTGATGTCCATTTGTTTTTTCTTCGAGCGCAAATTTACAAAAAATTCTTATTTTTGTGGAAAAATTGCACGACGTTGAAACGCATTGAAAACCAACAGCGGTTCGACTCCCTTCGAAAGGAGTTTGAGACATTTACCTTTTACCAGCAAGAGGTGAGTTTGGAAAATGGCGTCCTATCCATGACTTTTCATTTTAGCTTGGACGAACGCTATTTTTTTCATCCAACCATGACCATTCCCGCACGTCCGTTTTACCATTGGGAATCCATCCCAAAGGATCAACTTGAGGCGTTGGCTTTCCACATTGGGATGGTCGAGCTGGTGAGCTATTGGAAACTGGCCTGCCCCAAGCTCATCGTGGTGAAGCCTTTTGACTTGAAGCTGTGCCAAAAGAAATGGTGGAGACATCTTTATTACAATGGCTTGGGTGAGTTCCGCTACCTGAATGGTATCGACTGCTCGGAGCATGACTTCTTACGGATTGAATCAGGCACCGACCGTGATTTCAAGCGCGTAGATGTGCCATTGCGTGAAACAGCGTTGATCCCCGTCGGCGGAGGCAAGGACTCGGTGGTCACCTTGGAGTGTCTACGTCAGGCCATGCCCGTCATCCCGGTGATCTTGAATCCCCGTGGCGCTACGGTAAGTTGTGTTTCTGCGGCTGGTTATACCATGGACGACGTAGCTGTCATCAACCGCACTCTCGATCCAACCATGCTGAAGCTCAATAATGAGGGTTTCCTTAATGGACATACTCCATTCTCAGCACTGTTGGCCTTCCTGACCTTGATGATCAGTGCAGGAACTGGCTCGAAATACATTGCGCTCTCCAATGAGTCGAGCGCCAATGAAAGCACAGTGCCGGGTACCGAAATCAATCACCAATACAGCAAATCCATTGATTTTGAAAGGGATTTCCGTGATTATGTACAGCAACACCTGAGCGAGGAGATGCAGTATTTCAGTTTCTTGAGACCGCTAAACGAGTTGCAGATTGCTTCGCTATTCAGTCAATACAAGGCTTATCACGAAGTGTTCCGTAGTTGCAATGCGGGTAGCAAAACCGACTCGTGGTGCGGAAAATGTCCCAAATGTCTGTTCACCTGGATTATCCTTTCACCGTTCCTTTCCAGAAAGCGATTGACGGAAATCTTCGGTAAGGATCTGTTGACGGATACCGACCTTAAGCCTACTTTTGAGGAACTGAATGGCACTTCGGCGGTAAAGCCTTTCGAATGTGTGGGTACCGTGGAAGAGGTGAGGGCTTGCGTCGACTTTATGAAAGACCGCAAGGATACTATTGTGGAAGACTCACCTAAGGGAGATGCTTCCGTGGAGGAGATTTTGAAACGTTTTAATGAAGAGAATTTCCTTCCCGAACAATTTGTGAACATCCTGAAATCCAAGCTTTATGTTTGACTTGATCTTGAATCGGCTTCGGGGCAAACGCATCCTGATCCTTGGCTTTGGCCGTGAGGGGAAGTCGTCGTTGGCTTTTCTGAAGAAATACCTGCCAGAGGCTCAAGTTGCGGTGGCTGACAAGAACCCCATGGAGGGTGTGAAACACTCGGGAGAGGATTACTTGCAGGCGGTTTACGAGTATGACATCGTCATCAAAACCCCTGGGATTTCCTTGAAGGACTTTGATGCTAAAGGGGTTGAGATAACCTCGCAGACTGATCTGTTTTTGAGCCAGTTCCATAACCAGACCATCGGCATTTCAGGAACCAAAGGCAAGAGCACGACTACCAGCTTAATCTATCATTTGTTGAAGTCGTCGGGCCATGATGCCATCCTGACGGGCAATATCGGCATCCCTTGTTTCGACATCATGGAGCAGATCCATGAGGATAGCATTGTGGTTTATGAGCTATCGGCACATCAGTTGGAATATGTGCATAACAGTCCGAGGGTAGGGGTGTTGCTGAATGTGTTTGAAGAGCATCTGGATCATTTCGGAACGTTTGAGCGGTATAAGCACGCTAAGTTCAACCTGCTACGTTATATGGGTGCCGATGATTATGCCGTGGTGCATGAATCGCTGCTGATGGAGACTCTGGAGTTGAGCGTTAACAACGTGACGTTCTCACGGATGGATTTCGACATTGATGAAGAAGCTTTACCGATTCTCGGTCCGCATAACCTCTTGAATGCCAAAGCAGCTTTGTGCGCTTGTGCTGCCTATGGTATAGACGTCAGGGACGTTATTCCATATCTCTATACCTTTAAGCCTTTGGAGCATCGCCTAGAGCCCGTAGGTACTTTCGGTGGTGTTACTTTTGTGAATGACAGCATTTCCACCATTCCACAGGCCGCCATTGCCGCTTGTCAGACTTTAGGCAAGGTCGATTTCCTGCTTTTGGGCGGCTTTGACCGTGATATCGACTACCAGCCGTTGGTTGATTTCATGATGGATCATCCCGTGCCGCATCTGCTCTTTACTGGGAAAGCCGGAGAGCGGATGATGGTTATGATGGAAAAGATTCAGACGAATAAGGCTCGTTATGCCAACATGGAAGAGGCTTTCGAGTATCTCAAAAGCCATTCAAAACCAGGTGATGTATGCTTGCTTTCGCCTGCCGCCTCCAGTTATGACCAGTATAAAAACTTCGAGGAACGGGGCCGTAAATTCAAGCAGCTGGCGGAGTTGTTCCGTATTAATTCTTAGGTTTGACCTGAATGGTCTTTTTGTTTCCAGAGCCGGTGTTGCCTGAATTGTCGGATCCAGAGACCTTCACGCCCGTGGTTTTGGTGCCGTTAAGTTTGTAACCTGCGGCTTCAGCCACTTGCTTGATGTGTGTGGCACGCTTCTGAGTGTCAGGGTGGGAGGAGAACATCTCGGTGAGGGTGCCCTGTTGGCCCGTGTCGCCGCCAACCCTAATGAGCACATTCAGCGCATGGTACATGGCAAAAGGATCCACGCCGCTGGCCACGCAGAACTGGAAAGAAGCCTCGTCAGCCTCGGTCTCTTGCTTGCGTGAGTAAGCGGAAGTGGCTAACTGTTGTCCAAGGTCGCCAAGAAATCCTGTTGACAGGGCTCCTGCGGTCTGGCTGTAAGCGGCAATGCCGTAACGGGCGGCTACCACAAGATAGGCAGCACGATATGCGTCGCGAACGTCTTTATTAACAAGGTGACCTAACTCATGCCCGATCACGGCAAACAGCTCGTCGTCATTCATAATGTCCATCAGTCCAGTGTAGACGCGAACACTGCCGTCGCCACTGGCGAAAGCATTCACTACGTTCGACTGGTATACCTTATAATTAAGGTTCAGATTACTGATGTTCTTAAACTTGGCCATGATGCGTTTCAGCCTTTGGTGATAATCGCTGCTGGTGGGAGCGATCGTGTTTTGGCCATCCATCTCAACCATGTATTCCGTGCACAATTGTGCGATCTGGCTGTCGCTAATGGTCAAAGCCTGCAAGGCGGCGGTGCCCGCGTTCAAAGCTGCATTTTGGTCAACGACTTTCATTGATGAGCAGCTTGCCATCATAAAAAGGCATAAGGTTCCAAGTAATACTTTTTTCATAAGGTCTCCTTTCTTTTTATCATTGCAAAATTAAAAAAAATCGAAAAAAAAGCTTGCATGTTTCAAAATTAATGTATTTTTGCAACATCATAATGATATCAAAATAATATTACCTATGGAAACAAAAGAATTTGAATTTAAAGGTTTTGCGATGAATGGATTCATCGCTTTATTCATTGAATTGGCCATTGTTGTCATGTGTTTTGTGAGCTTAGCGTTTGTGGATGAAAACGCGATGTTTGCGGCTTTAGCGGCTGTGGGTTTCTTTATGGCTTGCATCTTTCCTATTGGTTTCCGTAAGCTGGAACCGAACGAGGCTATGGTGATGCTGTTTTTCGGTAAGTACAAAGGCACTTTCACCAAGACTGGTTTTCACTGGGTTTTCTTCCTGATGACTTCCAAAAAGGTTTCGTTGCGCGCCCGTAACCTCAATCCCGATAATATCAAGGTGAACGACAAGACGGGTAACCCCATCATGATTGGCCAGATTTTGGTGTGGAAGCTGAAGGATACTTACAAGGCTATGTTTGAGATTGACTCGCAGACCATGGCGGTTAGGAATACGGGCAACACAGCTGGTGTTTCGGTGTCGAGCCGCATGAAGGCTTTTGAGAGCTTCATTCAGGTACAGAGTGACGCCGCTTTACGTGAGGTGGCCGGCATGTATGCCTACGACGAAAATGAGGCTGTGGACGGCGAACTGACATTGCGCTCTGGCGGTGCTGAGATCAACGAGGTGCTGAAGGCCAAGTTGAATGAACGTCTGGCCATGTCGGGACTTGAGGTGCTTGAAGCCCGCATCAACTACTTGGCTTATTCACCGGAGATTGCCGCTGTGATGCTGCGCCGTCAGCAGGCTGCCGCTATCATCTCAGCCCGTGAAAAGATTGTGGAAGGTGCCGTGTCAATGGTCAGAATGGCTTTGGATAAGCTGAAGGCTGAAGGTGTTGTTGAGCTCGACGAGGAACGCAAAGCCGCTATGGTGAGCAACCTGATGGTGGTGCTCTGCGCCGATGAATCCGCTCAGCCGGTGGTGAACACAGGAAGCCTTTATTGAGGTGAGAGGTGAAAGTTATGGAATTAATAGATTATGTAAATATTGGATCAGGTGTGCTCTTGATTGTGGTGGGATGGCTTTGCTATCGCTACCCGAACCTCATCAATCCTTACGGCAACATGCCGCCTGAGCGCAAGGCTTTGGTCGATATCGTAGGCCTGAAGAAATCGCTGTTCATTACTTGGGCTATCACGGGAGCGCTTCTTATTGTGACGGCAGTGCTTTCCTATAAGAAGTTCTTCGATGAAAATACCAGCGGCCTTGTGATGGCGGGATTGCTTCTCGTTACGCTCATTCCCACGTTTATCGCCATGAAGAAGTACAACGGTTTCGGACGTGATAATTCAGGACAAGCTGCATCAATCATTACGAGACCTACCAAATGGGTATGGGTCAGTATGGGCTTGACGGTATCTTTTGTTATTATTCTCTTTGTGCTCTGCGATAGGGCTCCTAAAATTGAGGTGAACGAAGAAACGATCAGCATTTCAGGTATGTACGGTAGGGATATCCCTGTGGTTGATATTGTGTCGGTTGAGTTGTTGGAAAACTTACCGTCCATCAGGCAGCGCACCAATGGCTCAAGCACATTCAAGTACAACAAAGGCCATTTTCTCCTGAAAAATGGTGAGAGGTGCATCATGATTGTTCTTTTGAACGCTCCATATATCGAGATTCGCACTGTGGACAACTTGTATTATCTTAACGGTGCTAACAGAGACGAAACGGAATTATTATTCCAACAAATCAAGCAATTGAAACCATGAAAAAAGCATTAAGATATGCAATGGCTGTCTGTCTGTTCAGTTGGGCGATGGCAGCTGTGGCCCATTGGGGTTTTGGCATGGGAGCGGATACTCCTATGAAGCTCGGTACCTTCTCGGTCGTTTATATGTTCTTCCCAATGCTTATCGCCATTGTGCTGCAGGCCATCGATAAGGAGAAATTCAACCACACGGGTCTGGTCAACTTCAAGTTTAATTGGTTATGGCTGGTGGTGTGGCTGTTGCCTGTGGTGATGGTTGGCTTGTGCATCTTCGTCAACGGCTTGATGCCGGGCGTGGAGCTGACCTATAACGCTGAGCAATTGATCAACCAATACCATGTTCCTGAAGAGCAGCAGGATATGTTACGTGAGCAGATGGGGATGATGCCGGCATGGCTCATGGTGGTATCCGTCGTTTTCAGCGGTTTGTTGGCGGGTATCACTGTCAACGCTGTGGCTACGTTTGGCGAGGAATATGGCTGGCGCAACTATCTGGTAGGAGCTTTGCGTGAAGTGAAGTTCTGGAAAGCCGCTTTGTTCATTGGCGTGGTGTGGGGCCTTTGGCATTTCCCGCTAATCCTGATGGGGCACAATTACCCGAACGAACCACTATGGGGTGTGCTGCTGATGGTGGTTATGTGCATCTTGCTTGGAGTCATCGAATTGTATTTTGTTTTGAAAGCCAAATCGATGTTTGTGGCGGTGATCTTTCATGGCACCATCAACGCAGTCAGTGGCATGGTCATCTATTTCACCTTGGGAGGCAACGACTTCCTGAATGGAATGCCGGGTCTGTCAGGTTTCATTGTCATGGCTTTGACCATCCTGTGCATTTGGATTTATGACAAAAACATCTCGAAAGAAGGCATTTGTTCTCAGACCATAGGTGAATCATTGGCGAGGTAATTATGGCGAAAGAAAAAGAAAATAGTGCCAATAACAAGACGTTTCTGCTCCGTGTGGATGCTGAGACGATGGAAGCCGTTGAGAAGTGGGCTGCTGACGAATTTCGTTCCGTCAACGGCCAGCTGCAGTGGATCATCGCAGAGGCATTGAAAAAATCGGGGAGGAAAAAGAAGTAATTCAAATATTTATTGTATCTTTGCAGCCCATTTCGGACCGCCCTCCAGGATGATGGCGACATCAGCGGTTCGGATTGGCTATCAAAAGTTTAACTCTCCTCGGTTGCGGAGTCCTGGAACGTAAGCGGGTACAAGTAAAAAACAAAAACAAATGGCAGAAAACGAAAACATCGTCAATCAAGCCCCGAAGCAGAAGCCTGTTCCGGATGAAAACTTCGATTGGAACACCTCTCACAAGAAATTTGACAACTACTCAGACGCCGAGCGCGCTAAGCTCGAGGAGCAGTATGCTGGTACCATGAACCAAGTCGCTGACCACGAGGTCATCGAAGGTGTTGTGGTTGCCAAGACCGACCGTGAGGTTGTTGTCAATATCGGCTTCAAATCCGACGGTGTTATTCCGATTGCGGAATTCCGCACCAATCCTAACCTCGCTGTGGGCGACAAAGTTGAAGTGTACGTCGAGAGCCAAGAAGGTTCCAACGGCCAACTCGTTCTCTCCCACAAGAAAGCTCGCATCCTCAAGTCATGGGATCGCGTTAACGAAGCTTTCGAAAGCGGCGAGATCGTCAACGGTTACGTCAAGAGCCGCACCAAGGGTGGTCTCATCGTCGACGTGTTCGGCATCGATGCATTCCTTCCCGGCTCACAGATCGACGTCAAGCCGATCCGCGACTACGACGTGTTTGTTGACAGCGTGATGGAATTCAAAGTTGTGAAGATCAACCAGGAATACAAGAACGTGGTTGTGTCTCACAAAGCTCTTATCGAAGACGAACTCGAAGCTCAGAAGGCTGAAATCATCAGCAAGCTCGAGAAGGGTCAGGTTCTTGAAGGCGTCGTGAAGAACATCACTTCATACGGCGTGTTCATCGACCTCGGCGGCGTTGACGGTCTCATCCACATCACTGACCTCTCCTGGGGACGTATCAACCATCCCGAAGAGATCGTCAAGTTGGATGAAAAGATCAAGGTCGTTATCCTTGACTTCGACGACAACAAGAAGCGTATTGCTCTCGGCCTGAAGCAGCTCACTCCTCATCCTTGGGATGCTCTCGATCCTAACCTTAAGGTTGGTGACGTCGTTAAGGGTAAAGTGGTGGTCATCGCTGACTACGGCGCATTCATCGAGATCGCTCCTGGCGTTGAAGGTCTCATCCACGTCTCCGAAATGTCATGGTCACAGCACCTCCGCACCGCTCAGGACTTCCTGAAGGTTGGTGACGAAGTGGAAGCTAAGGTTCTCACCCTCGACCGTGAAGAGCGCAAGATGTCACTGGGCATGAAGCAGCTGATCCCAGATCCATGGGCTAACATCAGAGATCGTTATCCCGTCGGCTCCAAGCACACTGCTACTGTCCGTAACTTCACCAACTTCGGCATCTTCGTCGAACTCGAAGAAGGTGTCGATGGTCTCATCCACATCAGCGACCTCAGCTGGAGCAAGAAGATCAAGCATCCGGCTGAATTCACCAAGGTTGGCGAAAGCATCGAAGTCGTCGTCCTCGACGTTGACGAAGAGAACCGCCGTCTCAGCCTCGGCCACAAGCAGCTCGAGGAGAATCCTTGGGAAGTGTTCGAAACCGTGTTCACCGTTGGTTCAGTCCACCAAGGCACCATCATCAGCTCAGCTGATAAGGGCGTTGTGGTCTCCCTGCCCTACGGCGTGGAAGGCTTCTGCCCGAACCGTTACCTGAAGAAGGAAGACGGCACCACCGCTAAGGTCGACGAAACCCTCGACTTCAAGGTTATTGAGTTCTCAAAGGAAAGCAAGAAGATCATCCTTGCTCACTCAAAGATCTATGAAGAGAAGGAAGCCGCTGTGAAGGACGCTACTGAAAAAGCTGCCGACAAGGCTGCTAAGCAGGCTAAGCGCGCCGTCAAGCAGATCAACGACACTATCGAGCACAGCACCCTCGGTGACCTCGAAGTCCTCGCTGGCCTGAAGGAAAACCTTGAGAAGCAAGAAAAGGCTGCCAAGGATGAACCTAAAGCAGAATAACGCTTAAGGCGTTTAATGAAAAGCCGCTCCTCATAGGGGCGGCTTTTTACATCCCCGAAGGGGATGCTAGCTCAATAGAAAACAAGAATCCCCAACCTTTCGCATCCGAAGGATGCTAGCTCTATAATGGCACAGAAACTAAATAGAATTGTATTTACGCTTCGCGAAGGAGATGATTTTATTCCTTTGATCGCCCTGCTGAAAGCCACTGGCGTAGTAGAGTCGGGCAGCGAGGCCCAAGACGTGGTCACGGCAGGCATGGTGCTTCGTAACGGCAAAGTGGAGCTCCGTAAAAGAGCGAAGATCACCGCTGGCGAAGTGATCGTTTTTCAGAATTTTGAAATCGAAGTAGAGGCCTGCTAAAGCCGTTCCGTCTTATTTGCAAATCACCGTCAGACGGCTCTCGATGGAGTAGTCGTAATCCTCATCGTAGATGGTGGCGGTGCTGTTCTTGTAAAACTGATAATCTTTGGTCTCGCCTTTGTGGATGGTGTCGTTGAAAGGATTAGTGCCTTTGGTGAATTTAGCTTTCACCTCGTAAGTCACACTATCTGAGGTAACCTCGATGATGTTAAGACAGGCACCTTTCATGGGGAAATCTTGATCCTTGTGGATAACGGCAGCTTGTTCATAGTCCATCTGTCCCACCTTGGCTGCAAACAGGAATGTTCCAGTGTAATTGTAGTCGAAGCCATGATGATGCTCGGTGATCAAGAGGGTAGGGGTTTCCTGTGACGGATCGGCTTGATAGCTCTCGGTCAGGAAATGACCTTTTTCCCATTCTCCTTCGAACTTCAGTCCATTGGCAAAGGTGTAAACACCGTGGCCGTTTTTGTTGCCGTAGTCGGAGAACTCACCCTCGAAACTGTCGCCGTTAGCATATTCCCATCTGCCGTGACCAATGGTTTTCCCATCTTCAAACTCACCTTCAAAACGGTTTTGTCCATCTTTAAAGTTGCCGTCGAAGTTGTCTTCGACGATGACGCCGTAGCCGTGTCGTTCGCCTTCACGGAAGCCGCCTGTATAGGTCTCGGTAACGGTGGCGCAATGCGCACCTTTCTCGCTGCTGTTCATGGCTGTGCCTGTGCCATGTTCCTTATCGTCGAGCCATTCCCCTTTGTAGTCGTAAACATATCTTCTCCCCGATTTGCTGACCTCATGGTAATGTCCTTGGCCGCAGCGTTTGCCGTTTTTCCATTGGCCGTCGTAGGTGCTGTAATAGCCGTTTTTGTTGTAGTCCATGTGACCGCCGCCGTGTGGTTGACCTTTGGCGTTCACGTCGCCATGATAATGGTCGCCATTCTCGAAATCGATCTCCTGCGGGTCGTTCATGATTTCATTTTGATGCTCTTTGTAGAGCTCGGCGCATCTCTCGTCGCCTTCCTCCATGCCTTTTTGCCAATAGTCAAGGGCACCGTTTACGTCGGGGTTGCCATCATGGGTGAAGTCGCCTTCATACAAGAGTAATCCAAGGAATTCGTAGGCATTGGCATGGCCTTGTTCTGCGCCTCTAGCAAATTCAATGAAAGCCATGGAGGGCTCGAATTCGTCATAATACAGAATCTGGCCCATGAGCGTGTGTGCGAGGGCGATATATGAGCTGAACTCCTTAGTCTTTTCGCTCTTTTTATTCCATTTGAAAGCCTTTTCAAGCCATTCTTTGGCGGTTTCATAATCGTCTTCCTCGTCGTAGTAATAGCCTGCCAAGGCGACGGCTGAGGGGACGTCTTTATCTTCGGCGGCTTTCTTCAGACATTCTACGGCTTTTTCGATGTCCTCGTCGTAGAGGCGGAAGCCTTCTTCGCGGTATTGTTCGGTGGTCATTGGTTTTGAGTTTTATGTTTTTGTTTTTTAGAGATTTGGCAATGGCAAATATAATAAAATTTTAGATTTACTAATATTGACAATTTGGACTTATTAATCAAAAATTGTATCTTTGCACAATTAGCGTAAACCTATCACAATGAAAACTCTCTTATCATGGGCGCTTGCCGCCACCATTGTATTCAGTGCCGCGACCCTCGCCGGCTGCAAGAAGGACAATCCAAACAACAACCAGTGGGGCGCAGAGACGCTTACCTTCAAGGTGAACAATTCCTCTGACGAGATTATAATGAATAAGGTGGAAGGTGGCGATTACTCGATGGAGTATATGTACGAAAGCCAAGTGGAGACCGTCAAAGGAACGCTCTCCGACTTCTACATCTGCCCCTTTGAGGTGACCAACAAGCTTTGGAACGAGGTTATGGGCTGGAAACCCGAAGGACAGTTGAACAATGGCGACGCGTACCCCGTCAGCAATCTGAACTACTACGACATTGTCAAGGAAGGCGGCTTTATCGACAAGTTGAACACGATATGTGCCGACCAGCTGCCCTCTGGCAAGCGCTTTGCGCTGCCTACCGAAGCCCAGTGGGAGTATGCCGCCCGCGGCGGACAAAAGTCGAAGGGCTACAAATATGCCGGATCCAACACCTTAGACGAAGTGGCCTGGTACGCCAACAACTCGGAAGGCACGACCCACCCCGTTGGCCAGAAGCAACCCAATGAGCTCGGCCTTTACGACATGACTGGCAACATCTGGGAATGGACCCGCGACAATTTCGTTTATTTTGACAAGCTCACGCTCGACCAAGGGCTCAACTATGTCTGCACCGCTGAGAACAACTACCGCGTCACCCGCGGTGGCAGCTACGGCACCAGACAGATGGGTCTCGAAACCGCTTACCACACCTGGCTGGGAATGCACCAATCCTATGTAAACCGTGGCCTGCGCCTTGCTCTCGTGGATAACTTCGCCGAAGAAAAACTCGTGGAACCTATTGAGCCCGACAATGTCCTCTCCATCGCCGTGAACAACGGTACAGTAGGCTACTACCTCCCGATGGTTGAAGTGAAGGGGGGCGACTACGAACTGGTCTATGAGCGCGTCGGTGAACAGAAAACCTTCAGAGGAACGCTGTCAGATTTCTATATCTGCCAAACCGAAACGATGAACTACATCTGGGAAACTGTCATGGGCTCGATACCCCAAGGCCAAACTGAGAGCGAGGGTCTCTATCCCGTTACGATGGTCAACTACGAGGATATCACTGGCCCCGACGGCTTCCTCGACAAGTTGAACGCGATGTGCGCCGACAAGTTGCCAGCTGGGATGCACTTTGCCCTCGCCACAGAAGCCGAATGGCACTACGCTGCCCATGGCGGACGCAAGTCGCAGGGCTACACCTACGCCGGTTCAAACACCTTAGGCGATGTGGCTTGGTATGCTGCCAACGGCGGACAAGCCTCTCACTTCGTGGCCTCCAAGCAGCCCAACGAACTCGGCCTCTACGATATGAGCGGTAACGTCTGGGAATATTGCAACGACTGGTATGCCGATCTGGCCAACCTCCCTGCTGACCAGGGCCTCGACTATGCCGGTCCAGAGTCAGGCGAAATTATTGCAGGCTGCGGTGGTTGCTACGACAGCGAATCCTACACCTGCACCTATTCCTATCATGGTCGCGAGATTGAACACAACGGCCGCAACGCCACTTTAGGCTTCCGCATCGTTTTGAGATAATACAGTACTTGTCCTGAACGTCGCTCTTCATCGGGAAGCCAGCCTCTTCACGGGTGAAGGGGAAGTTCCTGTTTCCATTCTGAAGGCGTGACACCACATGAGTTTGTCGGCAAGTTCAGACTTCTCGTTTGACGGAACCGTCTCTACCGGCGTGCAATGTGCAATACCCGATAACCCAATCGGGATCTAATTCAGGGGGTGGCCAAGAGGGAATTGGCTGCCTTTTTTGTGCACTTTTGAGAATTTTGGAAAGGAGATTTGAGAATTTTGTAACAAACTTTTGAGAATTTTGTAGTGTAGATTTGAGAATTTTGTATATTTTTGCAGCCAAAATATCAGATAGTTATGTTCAAAAGGCCACAATTTTCAGTATTACAATCGCGTATTGAAGAGCCACGCCGTTTTATTCAGGTGTTGGCAGGACCCCGTCAAGTGGGTAAGTCCACGTTGGTTAAGCAAGTGCTACAGGAAATCTCCATTCCTTATTTGGCTTTCACGGCCGATAATGTATTGCCCGAAAACACTGCATGGATTGATGAGGTATGGGCTGCCGCTCGAACCCGTATGCAATTGATGCAGGCGAAAGAATTCTTGTTGGTCATCGACGAGGTTCATAAAATCGAAAACTGGAGCGAAGCCGTTAAAAAGGAATGGGACGATGACTCGTTCCATGATATTCCGTTGAAGGTGGTGTTGTTAGGTTCGTCGCGCTTGTTGCTAAAAGACGGCATGACGGAAACCCTCGCTGGGCGTTTTGAACTCATACGCATGGCACATTGGACTCTTGCGGAAATGCGCGAAGCCTTTGGCTTTGATGTCAACCAATATGTTTACTATGGCGGCTATCCAGGTGGAGCTTCTTTGATTAAGGACAATCGTAGATGGCGGCACTACATTTTGGACAGTATCGTTGCACCGGCCATTGAGCGCGATGTCCTTTCGACCAAGAAGGTGTATAAGCCAGCCCTTATGCGACAGCTTTTCGATCTTGGTTGTGCCTATTCTGGCAAGGAACTTTCACTCAACAAGATGTTGGGTCAATTGCAGGATGCTGGCAACGTGACTACTCTTGCCAATTATCTGAATACCTTGGACGAGGCGATGCTGTTGTGTGGGTTACGTAAGTATGCCAAAGACACGGCAAGAAAGTATAACTCTGTTCCCAAATTGATGGTTTATAACACAGCATTGCTTTCGGTTCAGTCGGGAATGAAATTCGAAATGGCTTTCGGCAATCCACGAGAATGGGGCCGTTGGGTGGAATCTGCCGTTGGGGCATTCCTTCTCAACCAAGCCGATGAATTGGGTTTTAAGATGTATTATTGGCGGGAACGTGATGATGAGGTGGATTTCATCATCGAATACAATAGGCAGTGTGTGGCCATCGAAGTCAAGAGTGGACGCAGGACTGGCAACAAAGGTTTGTCATTGTTCCAGAAAAACTTCCAGCCCAAGCTTTCGTTTGTTGTGGGTAGTGGTGGCATTCCAGTCGAAGATTTCCTGACAGGAGATTTGGAACGACTGTTAGAATCTATATAAAACAAGTAGGGCCGCCACATCATTGTGGCAGCCCTACAATTTTGTGCAAATCCCTACAGCTTATTCTGCGCTGAACTTGCAAACCAAGTTTCTGTCGCCGTAGGCGTCGTCGATGCGGGTGACGTGCGGGAAGTACTTGTCCTGAACGTCGCTCTTCATCGGGAAGCCGGCCTCTTCACGGGTGAAGGGGAAGTTCCACTCGTTGGCCATCAGCATCTCGGCGGTGTAAGGAGCGTGGCTGATGATGTTGTTGCCCTTCTCGGCCTTGCCGTCTTCGATGTCCTTGATTTCCTTGCGGATTTGGATCATCGCGTCGACGAAGCGGTCAAGTTCGGCGATAGGCTCGCTCTCGGTGGGTTCCACCATCAGGGTCTCGTGTACGGGGAAGGCCACAGTAGGAGCGTGGAAACCGAAGTCCATCAAACGCTTGGCGATGTCGATGGCAGCCACGCCAACGGTCTTATTAATGCCGTTGATATCGAGGATCATCTCGTGGGCCACATGCCCGTGGTTTCCGGTGTACAGGATCGGGTAGTAGTCCTTCAGTCTTTCCTTCAGGTAGTTGGCGTTCATGATGGCACCCAAGGTGGCTTTCTTCAGGCCTTCACCGCCCAGCATCTTGATGTAGCAATAGGTGATGGTGAGGATTTGGGCACTGCCAAACGGGGCGGCTGAAACGGCACCTTCCTGCTTGTCGCCACCGCAGTGGAACAGAATGTGCGAAGGCAGGTAGGGTTTCAAATGTTCGGCCACGCCGATGGGGCCTACGCCAGGACCGCCACCGCCGTGCGGGATGGCGAAGGTCTTGTGCAGGTTGAGGTGGCACACGTCAGCACCGATGAAGCCTGGGCTGGTCAAACCGACCTGGGCGTTCATGTTGGCACCGTCCATGTAGACCTGACCGCCGTTGTCGTGGACGATCTTCACGAGGGTGCGGATGCCGTCCTCATAGATGCCGTGGGTGGAAGGGTAGGTGACCATGAATGCGGCCAGGTTATCCTTGTATTGTTCAGCCTTAGCTTTAGCGTCCTCAAGGTTGATGTTGCCGTGCTCGTCGCAAGCGACCACCACCACCTGCATGCCAGCCATAGCGGCGGAAGCGGGGTTGGTACCGTGGGCTGAAGCGGGGATCAAGCAGATGTTGCGGTGACCCTGACCGTTGGCCTCTTGGTAACGACGGATGGTGAGCAGACCGGCATATTCGCCGCTGGCGCCGGAGTTAGGCATAAAGCTCATGCCCTTGAAGCCCGTGATTTCGCAGAGGTCTTTCTCCATCTCGTTGATAAGTTCGAGATAACCTTCCACTTGGTCGGCGGGGACGAAGGGGTGGATGTTGCCAAACTCAGGCCAGCTGAGGGCATACATCGAAGTGGCGGGGTTCAGCTTCATCGTGCAGCTTCCGAGCGGAATCATGCAGCGGTTGAGGCTGAGGTCGCGGTTCTCGAGCTTCTTCATGTAACGCATCATGTCGGTCTCGCTGCGGTACTTGAAGAACATCGGGGCCTGCATAAACTTAGAGGTACGTTGCATCTCAGCAGGGATGCCGCTGAACTTCTGGCAGTTCGGGTCGCAGACCAACTCCTCGTGTTGTTTGCCGAGGGCTTCGGCGACGACTTGGCCAATCTCGTTGATGTCTTCGCGAGCTGTGGTCTCGTCAAGGCTGATGCCAAAGTGCTGCTTGTCGATGATACGAAAGTTCATGCAATGTTTCTCTGCAGCTTCCTTCACCTTGCAGGTGCAAGCGCCTTCGGGCAGTTCGAACAACAGGGTGTCGAAGAAGTATTTGTTGAGCTGCTTCACGCCAAGCTTAGCCAGTTCAGAGCTCAGCTTGCCGGCGAGGCAGTTGATATGATGTGCAATCTCGGTCAAGCCTTCCGGACCATGATAGAGGGCGTAGAAGCCTGACATGATGGCGAGCAATGCCTGAGCCGTGCAAATGTTTGACGTGGCTTTTTCGCGCTTGATGTGCTGTTCACGGGTTTGCAGAGCCAGACGGAAGGCAGGATTGCCTAAAGCATCTACGCTGATACCGATGATACGGCCAGGCATCTCACGCTTGTAAGCCTCGGTAGTAGCGAAGTAACCGGCATGAGGACCGCCGAATCCCATCGGCAGACCGAAACGCTGGTTGGAACCGAGCACTACGTCAGCACCCCATTCGCCTGGAGGGGTGATGAGGGTGAGGCTGAGCAGGTCAGCAGCAACGGCTACTTGCATGCCTTTTTCTTTCCATGCGGCGACCTTGGCGCGGTTGTCAACGATCTCACCAAATTGGTTGGGGCACTGGATCAACACGCCGAAGAAGTCTTCACCGGCTTCGAACTTGTTGATGTCGTCAACCACAACCTCGATGCCCTGGAAGTGGGCGCGGGTCTTGATGACCTCGATGCTCTGTGGGAACACGTCGTTGGCGACGAAGAACTTCTTCACGCCAGCCTTCACCTGAGCGCGGCTACGAGCATGCCAGAACATCAGCATGGCCTCGGCAGCAGCGGTGCCTTCATCCAGCAATGAAGCATTGGCCAGAGGCATAGCTGTGAGGTCGCTGATCACAGTCTGGAAGTTCAGCAGGGCCTCGAGACGGCCTTGTGAAATCTCAGCCTGATAAGGAGTGTAAGAAGTGTACCAACCTGGGTTCTCAAGGATGTTGCGCATGATGACACCGGGGGTGATGGTGTTGTAATAACCCAATCCGATGTAGGTACGGAACTGTTTGTTCTTGGCACCGAGAGCCTTGAGGTGGCTGATGACTTCGTATTCGCTCATGCCTTCGCCGATGTTGAGCGGCTTGGGAAGACGGATTTCAGGAGCGATGATTTCATCGACAAGTTGTTCTTGCGATTTCACGCCGATGACCTTGAGCATCTTTTCAGCATCCGATGCGGTAGGGCCGTTGTGACGTTTGATGAAGTTGTTTTTAATCATTGTAATACTTTATTAATTGTGATATAATCTGGATATGCTAATGATGTGTTGTTCACTTTGATGTAAGGCTTCACCTTGACGCCGAGGTTGACGGGGCTGCTTTGTGCTCCGGCAAGCTTAAAGGCGAGGTTCAGGATGGCATCGGCGGTTTCGCCACTGAACAGTTGGAACAGGTCAGTGGTGATCGGGATGGCAACTTGGCCCTTGGAATTGGCAGGGATGCTGAAGCCATCGGTGAAGGTGCTGCTGATAACCTCCTTGTTGTTCAATGAGATGATGTAGTCCATCTTGCCCAATGAAGCAGCGATGCCGTTGGGGTTGTTTACATCAAGGTTAACGTTGAAGGAAACAGGCAGTTTCTTGTTCAATAGAGAGTTGGTGACGCTGAGCAACTGTACGGCGCTCAGGTTGTTTTTATTCATACCTTTGCTGAGGTCGATGCCCATCATCTTGATTTGGTTGATGCCATTGACGCTGAAGGTGCAGTTCTTTAGGTTGACCATCTGTTGCGCCTGGTTGGCAATCTGCTGGAACTCATTGCAGGCCGTGACCGTCATCAATAAAAATAGAACAGCCACAATTCTTCTAATTCTTTTCATATCTTTTATCTTTTAACCTTCATAATTCCTATTAGCTCTCTTGCGCTCCAACTCATCGAGGATGATCTTGCGCAGGCGGAGGCTCTTCGGAGTGACTTCGAGGTACTCGTCATCACGGATGTATTCCATGTATTCCTCAAGCGAGAAGCGTACGGGCGGGATAAGGCGGATGGCCTCGTCGCTACCAGAGGCGCGCACGTTGGTGAGGTGTTTGGTCTTGCAGACGTTGATGACGATGTCGTTGGAACGGGTGTTCTCGCCTATGACCTCGCCGGCGTAAACGTCTTCATTGGGGTTGACGAAGAAGGTGCCGCGGTCTTGCAGCTTCCAGATGGCGTAGGGGATGGCTTGGCCGGTCTCCATAGAGATGAGCGCACCGGTGTTGCGGCTAGGCATCTCGCCTTTCCAAGGTTCGTAGTCCTTGAAGCGGTGGGAGATGATGGCTTCGCCTTCAGTGGCGGTGAGCAGGGTGTTTCTCAAGCCGATAAGGCCGCGTGACGGAATATCGAAATCGAGGCACATGCGGTCACCCTTAGGTTGCATCTGGGTCATCTCGCCCTTGCGTGTGCTGACTTGTTCGATGACACGGCCAGCAAAGTCTTCAGGGACGAGGACGGTGAGGGCCTCAATAGGCTCGCACTTCACATCATCGATGTATTTGACGATGACCTTAGGCTGTCCCAGTTGGAACTCATAGCCTTCGCGGCGCATGGTCTCCACCAAGATGCTAAGGTGCAGGATGCCACGGCCATAAACCATCAACGAGTCAGGCGAATCAGTGTCTTCGACCTTCAAGGCGAGGTTCTTCTCGGTCTCTTTGTAAAGACGCTCGCGAATGTGGCGTGAGGTGACGTATTTGCCTTCCTTGCCGAAGAAAGGTGAGTTGTTGATGGTGAAAAGCATGCTCATGGTAGGCTCGTCGACCTTGATGGGCGGCAATGCCTCAGGATTCTCGTAGTCGGCCACGGTGTCGCCAATCTCAAAGTCTTCCAAACCCATCAGTGCCACGATGTCGCCAGCCTGGACGGGCTTCTTGGTGCGTTCCTTACCCAGTCCTTCAAAGGTGTAGAGCTCTTTGATGGTCGACTTCACTACGCTACCGTCGTGCTTCACCAACGACACGTTCTGTCCGGCTTGCAGGGTGCCGCGTTTCAGACGGCCTACGGCGATACGTCCCACGTAGGAACTGTAGTCCAACGAGGTGATGAGCATCTGCGGGGTGCCTTCTTCGAACTTGGCTTCGGGGATGGTCTCGATGATGGTGTCAAGCAGGTATGAAACATCGCTGGTCACATGGTTGGGATCGTCAGACATCCAGCCTTGCTTTGAGGAACCGTAAACCGTTGGGAAGTCGAGCTGGTCCTCGCTGGCGCCAAGGTTGAACATCAGGTCGAACACGGCTTCCTGCACCTCGTCGGGACGGCAGTTGGGCTTGTCGACCTTGTTGATCACCACGATGGGTTTCAACTTCAACTCGATGGCCTTCTGCAAGACGAAACGGGTCTGGGGCATGGGGCCTTCAAATGCATCGACCAACAACAGTACGCCGTCGGCCATGTTGAGCACGCGTTCCACCTCGCCACCGAAGTCGGCGTGGCCGGGAGTGTCGATAATATTAATCTTCACGTCCTTGTAACGGACGGAAACGTTTTTCGAAAGAATGGTGATGCCACGCTCGCGCTCCAAATCGTTGTTGTCGAGGATGAGCTCACCCGGAGCTTCGTCTGATTCCTTGAACAGTTTAGATTGGTAAAGGATACGGTCCACGAGTGTGGTTTTACCGTGGTCAACGTGAGCGATGATAGCTATGTTTCTAATACTCTGCATTTTGTATTGATTACTCCTATTTATATTTTAAAGGGACAAAAATACTAAAAAAACTGATTTTTCAAAAAAATCTTGTCATGTTGATTTTTCTTCTTATCTTTGGAGAAAATTATTCACGAAGTTATGAGTAGGCTCACACGGTCGGTGTTGATGAAATACTGGGGCTATCCATCGTTCCGTCCATTGCAGGAGGATATCGTGGATGCTGTGGTAGCTGGCCGTGATACGTTGGCGTTGTTGCCTACAGGTGGAGGCAAGTCCATCTGCTTCCAGGTGCCAGCCATGGCCATGGAGGGCGTTTGTGTGGTGGTGACACCACTCATTGCCTTGATGAAAGACCAGGTGGCGCATCTGCTGGCTAAAAGGATTCCTGCTTCGGCGATCTACACTGGCATGCATCCCGATCAGGTGGCCTTGACTTATAACCAGGCGGTGTACGGACGGCTTAAATTCCTTTACGTCTCGCCTGAGCGTTTGCAGACGGAGCAGTTTTTGGAAGCCATCAAGCGGATGAAGGTCAACCTGTTGGCAGTGGATGAGTCTCACTGCATCTCGCAATGGGGCTATGACTTCCGCCCGCCGTACTTGAAGATTGCAGAGATCCGACCGTATATTCCCAAGACGCCTGTGTTGGCATTGACGGCCACAGCTACAGCCAAGGTGGTGGACGACATCCAGTTCCGTTTGGGCTTCAAGCAACGTAACGTCTTCCAAAGCAGTTTCGAGCGTAAGAACGTCACCTATAATGTGTATCACGAACCCGATAAGTTTGGGGTGCTTTTCCGCAAGCTTCAAGCTTTGAAGGAGGGCAGTGCCATCGTGTATGTCCGTAATCGTAAGAAGACGCAGGTTATTGCCGAATGGCTGCAATCCGTGGGCATCTCAGCCACATTCTATCATGCCGGATTGGACTCCAAGACGCGTGATGAGCGCCAGGATTTATGGATGAAAGGCAAGGTCAAGGTGATGGCGGCGACCAACGCTTTCGGCATGGGCATTGACAAGCCTGACGTTCGTTTGGTGATCCACATGGATTTGCCTGATAGCATCGAGGCCTATTTCCAAGAGGCTGGACGTGCTGGTCGTGACCTAAAACCCGCCGAGGCATTTCTGCTGGTCTCCAGCGCCGATGTCAAGCAACTTGAAGATAACTTACAGCAGTCGTTCCCAGCGATGGATCGAATAAAGTTGATCTACCGGACCTTGGGCAATTACTTGCAGATTCCGATTGGGGCAGGGAAGGGGGAGATGTATCCTTTCGTCATGGCCGATTTTGCCAAGTCATACGGATTCAGCGTCATGGAAGTGTTCAGCACTTTGAAAATCCTTGAAAAAGAAGGCCTGTTGGCACTTTCAGAGAGTTTTGAAGAGCCGTCGAAAGTGTGGATCAAGGCGCCAAGGGAGGATTTATATCGGTTCCAGGTGGCTTTTCCTGCGTTTGACACTCTCATAAAATACATGTTACGCAATATGCCTGGCGTGCTGAGTGATTTTGTGAAGTTCAGCGAGGAAACGGCGGCACAGAAGATGGGGCTGACGGTAGATCAGGTGATTGCCCAACTGCAAAAGATGGAGCATTATAACTTCTTGACCTATATTCCTCGTAAAGACAAGCCTCAGATCCAGCTGATGACGGAGCTGCTTGACACGAAATACTTCACGCTGTCGAACGAGAACTACGCAGACCGCAAACGCGATGCCGCTGAGCGGGTGAAGGCTGTGGTTGATTTCGTGAACAACAACCAAGAGTGCCGCAGCATTCAGCTACTCCGATATTTTAACGAGGACAGCGATAAAGCTTGTGGGCGTTGCGATGTGTGCGTCAGCCACACTGATCATGCAATGGGTAACCGTGAATATGATGCCATCAGCCGTAGCATTATGGAATTGCTGTGGGTCAAGCCGATGCCCATTGTAGAGGTGCTGGCCTCGTGTCAGGATTTCGACGAGGAGGAAGTTGTTGAAGCCATACGTTGGATGATTGACGGAGGTGTCATCGTGAAGGAAGCCGATGACGTTTTACGATTGGCATAAAAAAAGTAGGGGCGCATCACTGCGACCCTACTTATTGTTGGTAAAATCCTGAAAATTACTTCAGAATGTTAGCAGCTGCTTTAAATTTGACAACCTTCTTGGCAGCGATCTTGATAGCCTTGCCAGTTCTTGGGTTGTGGCCCTTTCTTGCAGGACGAGTGGCGGTGGCGAGGGTGCCGAAGCCAACGAGAGCGATCTTGCCGCCCTTCTTCAGTTCTGCCTTGGCAACAGCGATGGTTGCGTCAAGAGCTTTCTTGGTGTCAACTTTTGTCATGCCGGCTTTTGCAGCAATGGCATCGATTAATTCAGCTTTATTCATGTTAGTAGATTTAAAGGTTAGTAATGATTTTTACCGACACAAAGATAGTGTAAAAATCTAATTTGCAAGCGTTTTTGCACTTTTTTTCAAATTTTTTTTGTGATTTTTGAAATTTTGTGTAGTAAAAATTTCAAATTTCAGCTTTCCAGTCGCCTATAAAGCGGAATCCTCTTAAAAATTCGCTGATACTCATGGACTTTTTACCTGCCTGTTGGAGCATGGTCAGATGGATAAAACCGTCATTGACGGCAATTTTTAAGTAGTTTTTGTTGTCAGTGACGACGGTTCCGGGTTGCTCGGAGGGTTGAGTCAACTCAATTTCGGTTTTATAGACCTTTAAATCGACAGTTTCCCCTTCGCTCGACTTGAGGCAGGTATGTGCTGCAGGATAGGGCGAGAGCCCTCTAATATGGTCGTAAATGGTTTTGCAGCTCTGGTTCCATCGGATGTAGCAGAAATCCTTGAAGATCTTCGGCGCGTCCTTTAAAACAGCTCCAGCGGCAAGTTCTTCTTGGGTTACTGGTTGGATGTCGTTGTTTTCGATTTTTTTGATGGTTTCTACCACCAGTTTGTTACCGAGGAGCATCAATTCATCATGAAGCTCGCCAGCGGTCTCATCGGGACGAATGGCAACGCTTTCACGCATGATGACCTTGCCTTTGTCGATCTCTTCGTTGAGGAAGAAAGTGGTAAGTCCTGTTTCGGTCTCACCGTTGATGATGGCATGGTTGATGGGGGCTGCGCCGCGGTATTGGGGCAGGAGGGAGGCGTGCAGGTTGAAAGTGCCAAGCGGGGGCATCTTCCAAACTACTTCTGGCAGCATCCTGAATGCCACCACGATGAATAGGTCAGCGTGATAGGACTCAAGGGCTTTGAGAAACTCAGGGTCTTTCAGTTTTTCGGGTTGGAGTAGGGGCAACTGGTGCTCCAAGGCAGTCTTCTTTACGTCGGAAAACTGTATTTTTTTGCCTCGACCTGCTGGTTTGTCGGGCATAGTAACAACAGCCGCCACCTCATAACCGGCTTTAAGAATAGCTTCCAGTTGTGAGGCGGCGAACTCAGGTGTCCCGAAATAAACGAGGCGCATTATTATTTCAGCTTCTCTTCCATGTTAGCAATGTTCTTGCTAACCTCGTAAGCTTCATTGCTCAGCGGATAGTCAGCCTTGAGGGCTTTGTAGCACTTCAGAGCTTCAGCATAGTTACCCATGATTTCATAGGTCATGGCAGCCTTGTTGAGGAACAAAGGACCAGTGAATTCGTTCTTTGACTTGTTGGCGGCCTTCTCGTAATATGAGACAGCGCTGTTCATGTCGTCAAGCTCCATATAGCAGTCGCCGATAGCACCCAATGCCATAGGGGCGAGGATTTCGTCGTTGCCGTTGAACTTCTTCAGATAGTCGATAGCCTCTTCGTAGTGACCAAGCTTCATGTTGCTGATGCCAGCGTAGTAGGCAGCCAGCTTACCGGTCTTGGTGCTGCTGTATGAGTCGTAGACTTCAGTGAAGCCCATGTAGTTGCCGTCGCCGACCAGAGCCTCTTCGTACATCTCTTTCTCGAAATATTTCTGAGCGGTGAAGATCTCTTTGCTTGCATTGGCGTTTTTCTTATCGTTCAAAGCCTTGACACCCCAGATGATACCTGCGAGGATGAGGATAGCAGCGATAACGCCATAAATGAGCTTCTGATGCTCTTCAATCCAAAGTTCAGTCTTGCTTAATGCGGATTCGACGTTTTCCAGTCTTTCTTCGCCTTTAACTTCTTGTTCTTTCTTAGTAGCCATATCTATTCAATGTTAATTTAATTCAAAAAATTTCGGACTGCAAAAATAGGAAATTCTATGTTTGTATCAACAAAATTCATGTTTTTTTTATTTTTGCAAACCAAATCATACGACATGACCCCAAGAGACAAGGCTTATCTTGATTTTTTGTACCAATTCATTACCGACGAGCGAAAGGAGCGTTTCGAAGAGGTGCTGGCCTACCGTACACGGCATATCACCGTGGTGTTGGAAGACATTTTTCAACCGCACAATGCCAGTGCCGTCTTACGCAGCTGCGATCTTACCGGCATTCAAGACGTCCACATCATTGAGAATAACTATACCTTTGATATTAATCCCGACGTGGTGATGGGTAGCACCAAGTGGCTTGATATCCATCGCTATAATGAACAGGAATTCAATACATCTACGGCCATCAATCGGCTGAAGGAGCAGGGCTATCAGATTGTGGCTACCTGTCCGCATCGTGATGACTTTACGCCTGAGGCACTGCCTTTGGACAAGCCCATTGCCTTGGTTTTCGGTACAGAGAAGACGGGAATCACCGATTATGTGATGGATCATGCCGACCGTTTTGTGCGCATCCCGATGTTCGGCTTCACTGAAAGCTACAACATTAGCGTGTCAGCGGCTCTGATGGTCTATACCTTGACGCATCGTCTCCATGATATTCAGGATGTAGATTGGCATCTCAGCGAAGATGAAAAACAAATGGTACGCCTTGAATGGTCGCGACGCACCTTGAATCGGATTAGGCAATACGAAAGGAAATTTGCGGAATTACACCCTGAGTTTAGGTGAAAGTTGAAAATTGAAAATTGAAAAATTGAAAGGTGATAATTGACCTCTCAATTTTCAATTTTCAACTTTCAATTTTCAATTTTACACCAGAGTCGCCACATTAGCCAGCCCCAAGCAAAGAAAAAAACGTAGAAAACCCATTTAGGCACTGAGGTCTGATAAGCGTCCTCGTTGACGATCTCGCTAAATTGCTCGGTAGGGATGTCGGCGTAATAATAGGCACCTGCGCCGAAGTCGTAACCTTCCACCAGACCGAACTTGTTGGCCATGATCCAGCCTGCCAAAAACAAAGTGACTACCACCACGATGATGGTAATCACTTTGAATATCTTGTGGTTTTTGTTCATCATTTGAACATGTCGAGGACGGGAACCTCAAAGATGACACCCGACAGCAGGAGCCACACGGCAAATAGCGTGAGGGCGATGTTGAAGAGCTGGCCGATGATGTAAAGCCAGAGCACCTTGCCGCCTTGCATCTGCTTGAAGAGGCTCTTGAAGTTGGTGTCGAGGCCGATGCTGGTGAAAGCCAGCACGAAGGCCCAGTTCTTGTATTGGTCGAGGATGCCGTTGATGGCCTTCACGGTAGCGCCATCAGTGAGTGGCAGGACGATGAAGGAAGCGACCAGTGAAGCCACGAAGAAACCGATGATGAATTTCGGGAAGCGGTTCCAGATTTCGCCTGCACCGACTTTGGTATCGCCGGTCTTGTCGACCTTGGTGGCAAAGAAGATGGCCACGAAGAAGGCGATGAAGCCGATGAGGATGTTCTGGATGGACTTCACGAGGACAGCGGCCTGCTCGGCTTCCTCGCCGAGGGCGTTACCGGCCAGCACCACAGCACCTGTCGAGTCAACGGTGCCGCCGATGAGGGCGCCACCCATCAACTGGTTCATGCCGCAGGCGCGGATGATCATGGGCTCGAATACCATCATCAGGATGGTGAAGATGATGGAGATGCTGATGGCCAACGAGAGGTCTTCTTTCTTGGCCTTGGCTGCCGCACCCGTGGCGATGGCGGCGCTGGTACCGCACACCGAGGTGGCCGATGCCAACGTGATGACCAAAGGCTTGTTGTCGATTTTCAGCACCTTGGTGCCAAACCACCACATGAAGATAATGACAATGGGTGTGACAATCCATGCGATGCCGAGTCCGTAGAGGCCGAACTTGGCAATGTTCGAGAACAGTACCGAGAAGCCCATGATGACCAAGCCCGTCTTGATGTAGAACTCTGTGCGGATGGCAGGTTTCAGCCATTCGGGCGTGCCGACGGTGTTGGAGATGAGCAGGCCGATGAGCAAGGCCCAGAAGGCCCATTCGAGATACATCTTAAGGGTGTATTCAGCGCTGATCATCCTGACAACGATGCAGATGATGAACAGCACAATGTAGGCAGGAATGAACTTGGTAATCTTCTCGCCTTGCAGCTTGATGCCGATGCCGAACAGGATGCCTGTCACCAAGAAGGTGCGGAGCAGTTTAATCCAAAACTCGCCTGTGAATTGTGCAGCCAGGTTTTTCTTTTCCTCGATATTTTCCCACCAGTGCCATGTGCCGAACTTGGCGGCGGAAAAGTCAAAACTGCCAGTTAGGACAGCGAAGCAAGCCACGGCGATGACGATGAAGCCGATCCAAACGGCTAACCAGTCCTCTTTTTTCCAAAGATTTGAAATGTTCTTCATCTTGATTAGAATTTATAGCTGAGAATAGCGACGATACGGTTTGAGTTGATGCCGGTTTGAGGTCTGATCAGGGAGTAGTCGAGTTTGAAGTTCACTGACTTCACAGGCCAGTAGTTAATGCCGACAGTGTAATAGTCGGTGGCGAAACCGTCATTCTTGAATTGTTCATAACGTAGAACGGGCATTAGCTTTTGGCTGTTGTCCTTGCCGAAGTGGAAGTAGTAACCGGCTACAGCATAAAAACCTCTGCTATAGAAGGATTCTTCGCTGACATTCATGGAATAGCCAGCGTGGTTGCCCCAAGTATAGTCGTTGTAGCCCGTGGTGCCTTCGATGTATTCGCCACGGATCACGAGGTCGCCGTCGTTGTATTGCACGCCAGCGCTCCAACGGTCACGAAGGCCAGTGTTGATGGTGTCCTTGAAATAATAGCCGTGATAATAGGAGGCGGTTAAGGTGAGGGCTTTCAGCATGGGGTGAATTTCCAAGCGGCCCACGATGTCCTTGCGGTTGTTGTTGTCAAGGCCTTTCTCGTTCTTTTTGAAGTTGATAGGGCCGTTGCCGTTGAACACGCCGATGCTATAGTTGACGATGAAGAAATCCTTGCCTTTCACTTTGAACAAATCGCCGCTGACCATCACGCCAATGTCACGGCCCAAGCCGCCGACACCGCAAACGTCAGAATATCCAACGAGTTTCTGGATGCTCTCGCCGTAGTCAAAGATCTCGAGGTTGAGCGGATTAATGGGGTTCTCCAGCGTGAAAGGGAGCTTGAACTGACCGAATTGGATGGCAAATTCGTTGCATGGTTTATACTTAATGTAGGCGTCTACAAGCATGGGTGAGTTGATGAAGTCGCCTTGGATCTTGTAGGAGAGGGACTTGGTGAACTTACCGTCAACCGACAGACGGACACGGCGCATACGCAGCGTGTTGTCTTCAAGTTTGCCGTCCTTGTCGAGGTTGGCTTGATAAAGGCCTTGCACAAAGCCCGAAATCTTCGGACCTTCTTGCGCGTTGATGCTCATTGGAAATAAAATAGCAATAATTCCAATGATTAATAGGAAGTTACGTTTCATGATAAAATGTAGTTTTGTTGTTTTCAATAATTACTCGGCAAAAATAGTAAAATTATTGATAGTATAGACTTAGATAGTAAATATATTTACTAATTTCTGAAAAAAAAGTCAGATATGACTTCTGACTTCGTTAAATGAGATCTTAAACCACTCGGTATAGGTCTCTGGATGGGCCTTCATGTCGTCGGCGATATCGTCGAGGTTCATGTATTTCCATGACTCCACCTCGTCGGTGTTAATGATAGGGGTGGCGTCGCTTTGGCCGAACCACACGTGGTCAAATTCATGTTCGATTAGACCGAGGCCGACAGGAGCCTTATATATAAAGGTGAAGACTTCGTGCATGTCGCAGGTCATTCCCATCTCTTCCTGGAGTCGGCGTGCGGTGGCTTCTGCCAGAGACTCGCCCTGTCGGGGATGGCTGCAGCAGGTGTTGGTCCACAGACCGGGGGAGTGGTACTTTGACAAGGCTCGCTGCTGGAGCAGCAGCTCGCCTTTGCTGTTGAAGATAAACACCGAGAAGGCACGGTGGAGTCGTGGCACGATGTGGGCGGCCATCTTCTCCATGATGCCAATCTGGGTATCTTTTTCGTCGACTAAGACTACGTGTTCCATTATACGTTGAATCTGATGTTAAGGATATCGCCGTCCTGAACGACGTAAGTCTTGCCTTCCACGCGGAACTTGCCGGCTTCCTTCACGGCAGCTTCGCTGCCGTACTTCAGGAAGTCCTCGGTGCTCATCACCTCGGCGCGGATGAATCCACGCTGCAAGTCGCTGTGGATGGCACCGGCAGCAATAGGTGCGGTGTCGCCCACATGGATGGTCCAGGCACGGGTCTCGTCAGGACCGGTGGTGAAGAATGAGTGCAGGTTCAAAGTATGGTAAGCAGTGCGCACCAACTTGTTGACGCCAGGTTCGCTCAATCCAGCATCCTCCATGAAGAGCTGACGGTCGTCAGCATCCAACTCGGCGATCTCAGCCTCGAGTTTACCGGCAATGATCAACATGTCCTGACCTTCTTTCAAAGCAGCCTTCACGGCCTCAGAATATTTATTACCCGTGGTGGCGGAGGCATCATCGACGTTGCAGACGTAGATGATAGGTTTGGCGGTCAACAATTGAAGGTCTTGGATATACTTCTTGTCATCAGGATCCACCTTGGCATCACGTGCGTTGCCCATGTTTTCAAGCACTTCCTTGTAAACACTGAGTACGTCAAAGGCTTTTTTGTTGTCCTTTTCGCCATTCTTCAGCAGCTTCTGCACGCGTTCCAACTTACGGGTGACCAAGTCGAGGTCGCGCACTTGCAGCTCAAGGTCAACCAGCTCCATGTCGCGGACAGGATCCACACTGCCTTCGCTGTGGGGGATGTTGGGATCGTCGAAGCAGCGTAACACATGGATCAAGGCATCCATGGTCTGCACCTCGGCGAGCAGCTTGTTGCCAACGCCTTGTCCGCCTTTGCTCAAGCCAGGCAGGTCCACAATCTCCACCGTGGCAGGCACGATGCGCTTGGAGTGCGAAATGTTGTCGATGAGTTTCAATCGGTCATCAACGACTTCACACATGCCGATGTTTGATTTCGAGGCGAATCCAATCTCCGCTTTAGTATTTGATATACAGTTGAATATGGTGGTTTTGCCTGTGCTTGACAAGCCTATGATTCCGCAATTGAGTGCCATAATGAAAAAATTTTTGCAAAGGTATGAAATTAAAACTTATCTCCAGCCCCCCAATTGATTTGTTTGGGATCAGGATCCTTGAATTGTGAGTTCTCCTGATGACGACGGATGTACTTGAGGCCGATTCTCCAAAGCTTGATGTCACCCCAGAGGAAGAGACCGAAGATGATGAAAGCCAATGCTTCAGGGATATGGTCGGTGATCATCAGCAGCCAGTCGAACAGCCCGTGAGCCAACGCGGCACCGAACAAGGCGGTCATCAAGTAACCGAATTTGCCTTTTTTACTGAATTTGGCCAAGGAGAAGAAGTAACCCATAATCACTGCGAAGAGGAAATGCCCGGGAACCGACAGTAAGGCTCTTATGATGCCAGTGCCGATGCCTCCTTCATAGACATACATGATGTTTTCGACACAGGCAAATCCAAGGCCCACGAAAGCTGCATAGACGATGCCGTCCATGTATTCGTTGAAGTTGCGGTTCCACCAAATGGTAAGGAAAAGGATGATGAACTTGCTCAATTCTTCAGGGAATCCAGCTTCCATAAAGGCTGAATAAAACACGGTCTCGGAATAGAAAATACTGTTGATCAGACTTACTATTAACAAATCCAGCGGAATGGCAATCATACCACCGATGAAAGCCCTGATCAAAAGGCCTATAGGTTCTTTCTCATACTTGTCCTGACGGTAGATGTAGACCATCAAAATGATCACGGGAAGTACTGATAGCGCTAATAAAACAATACCCATAATAAATCTGTTTTTGTTATTTTTAGGCAAAATTAAGAAATCTTGGCTCGGTTTTGCCGAAAAAATCTAATTTTGCAAAAAAAAGTCATGCAAGAAATGATCCTCATTCTTGACTTTGGCTCACAGGTGACCCAACTGATTGGCCGTCGCCTCCGCGAGCTGAATGTCTACTGCGAAATTCATCCGTACAATAAGGTTCCTACCATTGGCGATAATGTTAAAGGTGTGATTCTGAGCGGCAGTCCGTTCTCGGTTCGTGACGAGAAGGCCCCTTATGTCGACTTAACTGGCATTAAAGGGAAGTTGCCTTTGTTGGGCATCTGCTACGGCGCCCAGTTCATGGCGCATCACTTCGGTGGTGAGGTCAACGGCTCCATTGCCCGTGAATATGGCCGTGCCATGTTGAAGGTGGTGGACTCACAGTCACCGTTGTTCGCCAAGGTGAGCCAAACCAGTCAAGTGTGGATGAGCCATGGCGATACCATCGCGAAGCTGCCTAAAGGAGCTCGAGTCATCGCTTCGACTGACGACGTGGAGAACGCAGCTTATAAGATCGATGGGGAAGAGACCTACGCCGTGCAGTTCCATCCAGAGGTGTTCCACACCAAGGAAGGTCCACAGATCCTGGCTAACTTTGCCTTGGGCATCTGCGGCTGCAAAGGCGACTGGACTCCGGCATCGTTTGTGGAAAATACTGTGGCCAGCCTGCAGCAGCAGCTTGGCAACGACAAGGTCATTCTGGGCCTTTCAGGAGGCGTAGATAGCACCGTGGCAGCGGTTTTGCTCAACAAAGCCATTGGCAAGAACTTGACTTGCATCTTCGTCGACAACGGCTTGCTTCGCAAGAACGAGTTTGAGGATGTGCTTGACTCTTACAAAGAGATGGGATTGAATGTGATTGGCGTCCATTCTGGCCATCTGTTCCTTGAAAAATTGAAGGGCGTCACCGATCCTGAAGCCAAGCGCAAAGCCATTGGTTCCACGTTTATCGATGTGTTTGACGCTGAAGCGCAGAAGATCGAAGGTGCCCGCTGGCTGGCTCAAGGCACCATCTATCCCGATGTCATCGAGAGCGTGAGCGTCAACGGACCGAGTTGCAAAATCAAGTCACACCATAACGTGGGTGGACTTCCTGAGAAGATGAACCTGAAGATTGTGGAACCCTTGCGTACCCTGTTCAAGGACGAGGTGCGCCGTGTGGGCCGTTCGTTGGGCATCAAGCGTGAGTTGATTGGTCGTCATCCTTTCCCGGGACCAAGCCTTGGTATCCGTATTCTTGGCGAAGTCACCGAGGAGAAACTCCGTATCCTGCGTGACGCAGACGATATCTTCATCAAGGGATTGAGAAACTGGCCTTGCGAATTGCCGAGCGCTTCGTATCCTAACGAGATGGCCGACAATCTTTATGACAGCATCTGGCAGGCCGGCACCATCCTGCTTCCTGTGAAGTCGGTAGGCGTGATGGGTGATGAACGCAGCTATGAATACACTATCGCTTTGCGTGCGGTGATCTCTACCGACGGCATGACCGCCGACTGGGTACATCTGCCATACGAGTTCCTTGCCAAGGTGTCGAACGACATTATTAATAAGGTAAAAGGTGTCAACCGCGTGTGCTATGACATTTCGTCGAAACCGCCAGCGACAATCGAATGGGAATAAGGAGTTGAGTGTTTAGAATTGAGAGTTTAGCGTTATGAAAAGGAAGTTGATCATACTCAGTTTGCTGGTTGGGTTGTTCCTTGTGCTGCCCATGGTAGCGCAGGCCCAGGTGGTGATAGAGCGATCGACGGAGATCGTCTCCATCAGCGGCAAGCAGTATTACATGCACCATGTGAAACGTGGAGAGACGCTGTATAGCCTCTCAAAAGCGTATCATGTCACTGAGGCTGAAATCATTAAGCTGAATCCTGAGATCAACGAGCTTGGACTTCAAGCCGATATGGTCATAGGAATACCAGTGGTGATCGTCGACGAGCCTCAACCGGAGAAGCCATCACTGTCAGCGCTCCCGATTTCTGAAGACGATGAAGTTGGCGATGGCTATATCATCCATACAGCAAAAGAGATATGGAAAACCAAGCGTTTCGTCAGAGAATGGGGCATTGACGAGGATGAGTTCAGGATGCTCAATCCTTCAGTAGGCTCACGCATTTTTGAAGGTCAAAAAGTGTTGATCCCCATGCCAGGTGTACATGCTGGCGATACCCTGATTCCTGTTTCCCCGATTTCGGTGGTGGAGGAGGATACGGTGATCGCTGAGAATCCTGACACGAGGCCTTTTGTACTGCCTTCAGAGATGCCTTTGGAGTGTTATCCTTCATCGGCTAACGCTAATAAAATGTACCGAGTGGCTTTGTTGGTTCCTCTCTATCTTAATGATATTGAGAAACTTGACTTATCCAAAGAAAGGATTGAAAAGACCAAGAGCGCTCGCGTACTGAAGTTCCTCCAATTCTACGAAGGCTTTATGATGGCCGCTGATTCGTTGACGGAATACTATGGCATGCGACTGGAACTGACGGTGATCGATGTCAACGAAAACGTGGCGGGAGCACAAGAGGCTGTGAATCAGCTGAGGAGTGAACCTGTCGATCTGATTGTGGGACCATTCTTTAGCAGGTCGTTCGCTGTGGTTCAGGAATATGCTCAACAGCATAACATTATGATTGTCAACCCGATGTCGGAGCGTGAAAGCATCTTGGCGGGAGCACCCAATGTGTTGAAACTGAAGCCCAGCGCACAAGCAATGGCTACAGAGCTTGCCGACATGATCAAGATGCATTATCCTAAAGCCAAGGTGACGTTGCTTGTTGAGAATAGCCTGGGTGATAGTGCGGTTGTGAATGCCATTGAACGTGCCTTGAGAGAAGCTGTGGCACCAGAAGTGCAATTGTCGAACGCAGAGATGCTAGAGATGATCGGAAAGGAAAGCCGTCGCCGCAATATGGGGAAGAAGATGCTCTCTACATTGGAGGTCGAAGGCCAGATCTTTTCCACTAGAGTTCTTGAGGAAAACCCCAATGGCGTGATCTATTTCAATAACCCGATGCTCCGTCTTTCGTCTTCTGAGAGCGATATCAGCACCTTCAAAAACGGGCTTTCATCGGCGCGTGATAATGTTTTGATAGCCTACGGAAGCGATATTGTTTTTGCCACTACAATATTGAATAATGTCAATAAATCGGCGCAGAAATACCCAATTACTTTGGTGGGACTTCCAAATTGGACAGAGCATGATAATCTCTTGGTAGAGAATTTGTTGAACATGAACGCACTTTATTTTGATGACCATTTCGTGAATTATAACGATTCGGTTGTTATGGATTTTGTGGATAGTTTCCGCGAAAAATACGATTGCGATCCCTTGCCATACGCTTTTGAGGGTTTTGATGTGGGCTGGTATTTTATGAACGCCCTGATGCGTTACGGTTCACACGCCTTAGATTGTCTGCCATACTATCATTTGCCATTGCTCAGCACTCGCTATTATTTTGGCAAGAGCAGGAATAACGACGGACTTGAGAATCGTTACTGGAATATATATCAATACGACAATCAGCTTATTGAGTTAAAGCCGATAATGATTCATTCTGAAGAGGAGGAGTGAGATGAAAACAAGTTGGTTTGTGATTTGGATTGCCATGCTGCTCGGCATGATTTCGTGTGATAACTCCGTTACGGTAAAAAAGGATTATTGGGACAATGGTAACCTGAAGTCGGAATTGTGTTACGAGGACGGCAAACTGAATGGCCCTTGCAAGTGGTATCAGATGAGTGGGAAACCCCAAATGGAGGTGACTTACGAGAACAATAAGATGAACGGTCAGCTGCGTCGCTGGCATGAGAATGGTAACATCATGGAGGAGTCGTGGTATAAGGACGGCATCCAGGACAGTGTCAGCAGGATTTACTCGTTGAGCGGCAGCTTGATTGAGGAGACGTATTACGTTAACGGAGAGTTGAACGGCGAGGTCAAGCGGTGGTATGATAATGGTCAGATTTATCAGGAAGGACAGTATGTCGACGGCATGATGGATGGCAGTTGGTTGGTGTTTTATTCTGACGGTCACTTGGCGTCCAAGGCTGACTTCGACAGGGGGACGGGTGTCCAAACGAGTTACGCGAATTCCGGTTACAAATGTCTGGTCACCAATTACGTTGATAATCAGAAACATGGAAAGGAAACCTATTACAATCCCGATGGTGCTGTGACACGTATTGCGGTGTACGATCAAGGGGAATGGATAGGGGATGAGTTTTAGGCTAAAAATATTTTGGCTTTAATTACAATTATTGAATTTAAAGTGCTACCTTTGCACCGAAAAACAGAAGAAAAACATACATTTTTTAATAAAACCTTTTAATAATCAAGTTACTAAAATGAAAGTAAATGAAATCATGACCGCTCTGGAGGCCAAACATCCAGGCGAAAAAGAGTATTTACAGGCAGTACGCGAAGTGCTCGAATCAATCGAAGAAGTTTACAACCAGCATCCTGAGTTCGAGAAGGCCAAGATCGTCGAAAGACTTGTTGAGCCTGATCGTATCTTCACATTCCGTGTGACTTGGGTTGACCGCAATGGTGAAGTTCAGACCAACCTGGGCTACCGTGTTCAGTACAACGCCGCTCTCGGCGCTTACAAAGGCGGCTTGCGTTTCCACAAGGCTGTGAACGTTTCCATGCTGAAGTTCTTGGGCTTCGAGCAGATCTTCAAGAACTCACTGACCAACCTGCCTCTCGGCGGTGGTAAGGGTGGTTCCGATTTCGACCCAGTTGGCAAGACTGACGAAGAAATCATGCGTTTCTGCCAAGCTTTCATGTATGAACTTTGGAGAAACATCGGTCCTGACCAAGACTCACCTGCTGGTGACGTCGGTGTTGGCGGCCGTGAGATCGGTTACCTCTATGGCGCTTACAAGAAGCTCGCTCGTGAACACAGCACTGGCGCTCTGACTGGTAAGAGCTATGGTTGGGGTGGTTCTTTGATCCGTCCTGAGGCTACCGGTTTCGGTGCTATCTACTATGTGGAACGCATGGTGAAACAGACTGGTGACAAGATGGAAGGCAAGCGTATCGCCCTCTCAGGCTTCGGTAACGTGGCTTGGGGCGCTGCCACCAAGGCTACTGAACTCGGCGCTAAGGTCGTCGCTCTGTCAGGTCCTGACGGTGTTTGCGAACTGCCTAACGGTATCGACAAGGAAATGATCGACTACATGCTCGAAATGCGTAACTCCAACCGTAACAAGGTTGAGGACATGGCTACCAAGTTCCCAGGTAAGGCTAAGTTCACCGCTGGTAAGAAGGCTTGGATGGTGAAGTGCGATATCGCATGCCCTTGCGCTTTCCAGAACGAACTCGCTGAAGAAGACGCTAAGGAACTGATCGCCAATGGCGTGAAGTACGTTGCTGAGGTTTCTAACATGGGCTGCCAGCCTGGTGCAATTGCTGCATTCCAAGCTGCTAAGATCCCGTTCGGTCCTGGTAAGGCTGTCAACGCTGGTGGCGTTGCTACCTCAGGTCTGGAAATCTGCCAGAACGCTGGTCACATCAACTGGACTGCTCCTGAAGTTGACCAGAAGCTCCACAAGATCATGAACGACATCTATGACATGTGCGTGAAGTATGGTACACAAGCTGACGGCACCATCAACTATGTTAAGGGTGCTAACATCGCTGGCTTCATGCGCGTTGCCAACGCTATGCTCGCTCAAGGTATCATCTAATCCTTAAGTTCAAAGGTTTTCGCAAAGGCGGCCATAGGGCCGCCTTTGCTTTTAATTCCAACCAATAAATGAAACAAACCACCCTCTGCTATCTGGAACACGGCTCCCAATACCTGATGCTGCACCGCACCAAGAAAGAGAATGACCTCAACCACGACAAATGGCTCGGCGTAGGCGGTAAGTTCGAGGAAGGGGAGAGCCCTGAAGACTGCATGCTGCGCGAGGTTTGGGAGGAGACAGGCTACACGGTGACACAATGGCGCTACTGCGGCATCGTCACCTTCATCTCCGACATCTGGGAGGCAGAGCACATGCACCTCTTCGTATGCACCGAATGGACTGGCAAAGAGATCGTATGCGACGAGGGTGACCTCGAATGGATCGAGAAAAAACGCCTTCTCGAACTCCCCATGTGGGAAGGCGACAAAATCTTTCTCAAACTGATTGACGAAAAAGCCCCCTTCTTTTCTCTGAAACTCACCTATAAAGGCGATGAACTCCAAGAAGCCGTTTTGAACGGAAAAAGCATCAAATCCTGATCATCATGCAAAAAAGACTCCTTTGCTTCTTTCTTTTCGCATTTGCTCTGGCCATCATGGGTCATGCCCAGCAAGTCCCGACCACGCAAGGCAAGGAGTTCTGGCTCTCTTTCATGAGAAACGGGTATAGAAATGTCCAAAACCCCAACCTCCAAAAGGAAAAGTTGATTATGATTGCCAGTGCAAAACGAGCCTGTACGGTAACTGTGCGTAATCCAAATCAGAATTGGGAGGAAAGCTTCAATGTTGAAAACAATGGCGTCACTACTTTCATTGTGCCAGACACACGTGGGTACAATGACCAGTATGGCAAATCCAATAAGGGCCTGCTGGTGACGTCGACTGACACCATATCATTGTACATCGCCAACGAAGCAGAGAACTCGTACGACGCGGCCAATGTCCTCCCATCCAATGCCTTGGGGAGCCAATACATTATCCAAAGCAACAAGTCTATCGGAGACCAAAGCGGCCATCAGAATGAGAATAGAGCATCCTTCCTGATTGTTGCTACCGAGGACGATACGCAAGTGCAAATCACTCCGATTTGTGAAACTTGGGACAATCATGCCGCGGGCAACACTTATTCAGTTTCCCTGCAAACCGGTGAATGTTATCATATTCTAAACAAAAACCAAGGCTCCACGTACAACACTGAGGGAGATTTCTCAGGGACCATTATAGAAAGCGTAGACGGGAAACCCATCGCAGTGTTCAACGGCAACTGCATCACCTCTATCCCTGGAGGAACCACTTCGGGTTTTGATCATGTGTTTGAACAGGCTATGCCTATAGAACACTGGGGAAAGCATTTTGTGGTGACCAGCACCAATGCTCCTGCCAACTTCCATTTGCTGAATGACCAAGTGAAAATCACTGCGCTTTACGACAATACAACGGTATGGCGTGACGGAATAGCGTTATCACAAAGACTTAACGCAGGCGAAAGTTGTTTGTTCGAGATGGACTTGAACATGGATCCTTGCTCTTTTCTGTCATCGGATAATCCTATTGCTGTGTATCTGTATCATCATTCACATCGGCAGGCTACTGGTAGTGAAAGTACATACGGTGACCCCTCTATGGTTTGGATTTCGCCTGTGGAGCAAACCATTCAGGAAATCACCTTTTCAACTTTTCAGGCCTCCAATGGTCTGGAACATTTTGTGAACGTGGTGTGTTATACGAACTTTGTGGAAGAATTGACATTTGACAATACCCCGATTACGTCTTCTTTCACAGTTGTTCCTTCAGCGCCAGAATATTCCTATGCACGTTTAGATGATGTGAATGCGGGTGCACATACCATTCGTTGTCCAGGTGGTTTTGTTGCCTATGTCTATGGCATTGGCCCGAATGAAGGCTACGCCTACACCGTAGGCTCCAGCGCCCGAGTCCTAACCAACCAGTTGTATGTGAATGACGAACTCGTAACGGATGATTATTCTACCTGTCAGTCGGAAATGCTCGAGTTTAGGCTGGAAACCAACTATGAGCCTGACCTTGTGAAATGGAACTTCGGCGATGGAAGTTCGATAGAATACGGCACCGAAACATCGCATGCCTATTCGGTTGCGAACGACTATGAGGTGGAAGTGACGGTGGATCACGTCGTCAACGGGGAACCCCGGACAGATACGTTGGAAATGACAATTCACGTGAATCCCAAAGTCGAACTGACCTGTGTGGATTCTACCTGCAATCCAGTCTATTATTTTCAAGGCATAGCATTCCCGGTTCCTTTCTTTGGTGATACGATTATCACCAACATGGGGGGCTGCGAGTCGATTTATCACATGAACATCACGGAAGGCTCGTCGCAATCCTTTGTGACGTACGATACGGCCTGCTTGGAATACGAATGGTTCGATACCATCAGGTACGAAAGCGGTACCTATATCGTGATTTTGAATCAGCCGGGAGGTTGCGATAGTCTCTATATCCTTAATCTGACCATCGGCAAGCCGCCCGAGAATCCTGTTAGGTATAAATCCTCCTGTAGACCCTATAATTGGGATAACCGTGTGATTTGCGATACTACAGGCACCTACTACCTGTCATTTACGACCGAAGACTATTGCGAATATGACAGTGTGCTGCATTTTACGCGCTATTATGAACCGCCTTTTGATGAGATTGTTGGCTTGAGCTATGTGGCTGAGGTTACCAATTTCTGGACGGGTCGCTATGTATATTACCTCGACGACAGCACGGGGATGAATACCAGTCATATCCATTGGGAGTTGCTGGATAATCCCCCAGGACAGGGACAATGGGAGCTGAGTCCACATGGAGCTTCCTGCACCGTTACCGCTTATTCAAAAGGAGAGCGAGTGCTTAAGGTTTTCACTGACGAGGGACATTGCGACAAAGAGGCGTTCAAAACCATCAATAGCACTGGATATGCCGTCGACGAGTATGAGGTCGCCCTGGAAGTCTATCCCAATCCAGTCAAGGATGAACTGGTTGTGAAAGGGCAGGGACTGATGGAGGTGAATCTTTATAATATGTTGGGTCAACGGGTGAAAAGAGTCTCTGCCATGGGTGATGCCGAAGTGAATGTGAATGTCGAGAATCTGCCCCAGGCGTTATATATCTTGGAAGCCCGAACAAAATATGGCAATAATACCCGACTTGTTTCCGTTATCAAATAGTTTAACCATAATGAGAAAAATGAAAAGACTGATTTGGCTGCTACCTATTTCACTGGTGTTGCTAGTGACAAGTTGCCTAAAGGATGAAATGAATGAAACCATCGTGCTGATGGGCACGGAATCGTATGTCAAACCTATAGATTCCATTATCCCTGATACTCTGTTGAGGTATATTGGTGATTCGGCAGTGATGGGCGAAAATGCGATAGTTCCTCCTGCAGGGAATATGCCTCCTAATATCCAAGGTGAATTCGTTTTTGGTCCTAGGGAGTTGTTCAGTTATAATGAAACATATCATGGAAATTTGGATACACTTTACATCAGGTTCGGAGGTAATCCGGATACCGTTCTCAATTCATATTATCCACAAGGTCAACATAATATGATGGTGCTTTGCGACATTAAAGAACCCGGCTTGCCACCAATGTCGGTCGATGCCTTCATCATGGGAACCGGTAATCAATTTACGGTTTATTTTGATGTAACCTATGACAATGTGGAGAATCCCGCCACGGGAGGAAGATACTCGTTAAAGAGAGGATATGTTTTGACAGGAAGCATTACCAATGCTGGCATTGAATGTGCTCGGATGGCATGTGTGAATATTGAATCAAGTCTTACTGACCTGGTTAACAAAATATTTGTGTATCGTGTGGAAACTGATGACCCGGCAAATCCATTTGGCACGGCAAGCAGAAAGAATTGGTATCCTAAAAACTGAACGTGATGAAAAAGACAATATTGACCATATTGGTTTTGGCGCTGGCTTTGGGCGTTTCAGCGCAGAAACGTAACGAGAAACAGGGAGAGAAGATCGCCATTGGTATCAAGGTGGGCGGTAACTTGCCCCAATATCATTATTATCCAGATCCCTATGCGCTTAACAGTTTAGGGTTTGATAGCATCGGCAAACGCCTTAATCCTATGTTCGGATTAAATGTTGAGATACCTTTGCTAAATGGGGTGGTCCTCATCTCACCTGAAGTCTTGTTTAATGTCCGTGGTGATTCACGTGTATTCAACAGTAGCACATGGAAAACCAGGGTCGTTTATCGCGCTAAGGTCAACTACCTTGAGGCACGCCTTCCCATTGCGGTTGCCATTCCTGTATCCAAAACCTTTAGACCTTATCTGTTTGCAGCGCCAACGTTCAGCTTGACATTGCCTTCTTTTGGACCATTCAAAAGCGAAATAAAACAGTTTACACAGGATCCCCAAGGCTTTAATTATCAGGTTGCGGTCGACTCAAGCAACATGGCATCGTATGATTACGGTGTGTTGTTGGGCGTTGGTTTCCGTTTCAAGCTTAACTTTCCTGGTTTCTCAATGCTTTTGAAGCTCGAAGGTGGATACTATAATGGCTTCCGTGATACCTTTACGGGGAAAGAGGCTTCGGATCAGGTAGTGGCTCAAAATGTCAATGCCTATAACATCGACTATATTCGTCAAAACCGAGGCTTTGAAGCGGCGCTCACCATTGCCATTCCTCTGGACTTCCACCCAGCTGACGATTGCTTCTATTGGTCCCAAGTGGAAAAGAAGAAAAATAAAAATAGGGGAGCATTTGGCTTCTAACTGCATCTTCTTAAATGAGATTCCTTTATCCATCCGTGTTTTGGGCACTGACGGCGCTGCTGATACCTATCGCCGTCCACCTCTTCAATTTCAGGAGGCATAAACAGGTGTATTTCAGCAATACCGCTCTGCTGAAGACCATCGAGCAGGAGAACGCCAAGACCAAGAAGCTGAAATACCTTGTCACGCTATGCCTGCGGTGCCTTTTCATCATCGCGTTGGTGCTGGCATTCGCTTTCCCCTACAAACCTGATGAAGCCGTAGATCTTAATGCTGACGAGGGCTTTGTAGGCATTTATCTCGATAACTCCATGAGCATGAAAGCCCAGTCGGACAAGACCACGCTGCTGGAAGATGCGCGTGAGTCGGCTCGAGACTTAGTGCTGCAGCTGCCGCCGTCAACACGCTATCTGCTGCTTACCAATAGCTTTGAGGTGCAGAACGAGTACCCCATGAACCAAGAAGAAATGCTGGATCAGCTCGACAGAATGAACCTTGATGGTCGACCAGCGAAAATCAATGAGGTGATTGACCGCTTTGAGATGCTCAGGAAACGTCATGGGTATGAGCAAGCGTCATTGTTTGTGTATTCTGATTTCCAGAAGAATATGTTTGATTTGACGGATGTGCAGCCTGACACGGCCTTGCGGATCGTTGCGGTGCCCGTTCAAGCCGAGATGCGGGCCAATCTCTCCATCGATACGGTGTGGCTTGGATCGCCTGTGATGCAGCCTGGGCTGAGCAATGAGATCTATATGTTGGTTTCAAACCATGGCAGCAAGGCGGTTAAAGGCTTGCCAGTCAACCTCAGCATGGACGGCAAGGTTACGGCATCGGCTACGGTCGATGTGGAAGGGGAAGCGCAAGCTGAACTCGTTATGCAATTCATGCTGAAGGAACCAGGAAGTACCCGCTGTGCCGTATCGTTAATGGATTATCCCATTACCTTCGATGATGCATACGACTTCGTTATAGAGACCAGACCTATGCTGAAAGTCGTTGAGCTGAACCGTCCTTCGAACACCTCCTTCACCTCCATGATCTTTGACGATGATCCACAATATGATTTCACTTTGATGGATCCTAATGGAATCGACCTCAATGCGCTCTCATCGGCTCAACTAATCATTGTCGCTGAGACCTCCTCAATCAACGAGACCGTGCGTCAGAACCTGCTTGCTGATGCCGTCGAGGGAGCCAGTGTGGTGCTGTTCCATGACGAAGGTAACCCTGTTGATACCAATGCGATGGCGGTGCAAGACCTGACTGTCAAGCATGACTTTTTCAGTGATATGATTCTTGACCTGCCCCAGCATGCCGACATGCCCAAGGTGAAACGCCATGTACGGCTGATGCCGTCATTGAACGCCACAGTGTTGATGAATCTCGACAATGGCGATCCCATGCTGATGGAGACAACGGTAGGGAAGGGCCGTGTATATGACGTGGCCACAACGCTTGATCCAGACTGGAGCAATCTCACTGATAACTCGCTCTTTGTCCCGATGATGCTGAAAATGGCGCTCCTCGGTGGCGGCGTCGGCCGGATGTCGTATACCCTCGGCGTAGATAAAACCTTGGTGTTTAACGATCTGAATCTTGAAGGCGAAGGGTCGCTTGAGGTCAGAAATGAGGACGGATCCTTTATGATGATGCCAGCCCATGAAATCCGCAACAATAGGATGATTGTCTTTTTCCATGACGATTTGCCTGAGGCAGGATTCTATGAATTGGCCATGCATGATTCCGTGTACCACGTCATGGCATGGAACGACAGTCGAGTGGAATCGGAACTGGATTTTGCAGATCGTGAAACGGTGGTCAAATCCTTTAAGGAAGCTGGTTTTGAGACGGTTACAGTGCTCCGTCCCGACGATTTCTCCAACCGCGATGTGGTTTTGGCCATGGCTCGCCAATCGTCCATTTGGAAGTGGTTTGTACTGTTGGCGCTCATCGCTTTGGTGGGTGAAGTGGCGGTGCTCCGCTTCTGGAAGTGATTTTGCATTTTTTTTTCGTTTGAAAAAGAAGAATAATCCTTATCTTTGCCTCTTCTAATGTAGCTTTATGGATATTGAGGAAAAAGACGAGTCTTTTCATGTGATTCCGATCAAGGGGATGTTCGAGAATTGGTTTCTCGACTATGCCTCGTATGTGATCTTGGAACGTGCTGTGCCTGCCATTGAAGATGGATTGAAACCGGTGCAGCGCCGCATCCTCCATTCCATGAGCGAACTCGATGACGGGCGTTTCAACAAGGTGGCCAACATCGTGGGTAACACCATGAAATACCATCCTCACGGCGATGCCTCCATCGGCGATGCCTTGGTGCAAATGGCACAGAAAGACCTACTCATCGAGACCCAAGGTAACTTCGGTAACATTCTTACTGGTGACAGTGCCGCTGCTCCCCGTTACATCGAGGCTCGTCTCTCGAAGTTCGCCAAAGAGGTGGTTTTCAACAAAAAGACTACTGACTGGAGTCCTTCGTATGACGGCCGAAACCAAGAGCCTGTGTCGCTTCCCGTGAAGTTCCCGTTGCTGTTGGCGCAAGGTACTGAAGGTATTGCCGTTGGCTTAGCTTCCAAGTTCCTGCCTCATAACTTCAACGAATTGATCGACGCCTCTGTGGCCTATCTCCGTGATGAGCCATTCACCCTCTATCCCGACTTCCCCACTGGAGGTCTGATGGATGTGAGCAGTTATAACGACGGCCTCCGCGGTGGACGTATCAGGGTGCGTGCCCGTATCAGCCAGCTTGATAAGAAGACGCTGGTGATCAATGAGATTCCGTATGGAACTACCACGGGTGGTTTGATTGAAAGCATTGTCAAATGCAACGACAAAGGCAAGATCAAGATCAAGAAGATTGATGACAACACGGCTGAGCAATGCGAAATCGTTATCTACCTTAACCCCGGAGTTTCACCCGACCAGACCATCGATGCACTCTATGCTTTCACTGATTGTGAGGTTTCAATCTCGCCCAACGCTTGCGTCATCGTCAAGGATCATCCTGTGTTCATGGGCGTTAGCGACATCTTGAAGGAATGCACCGACCGTACCATGGAACTGCTCAGCTGGGAACTCCGCATCCTATTGGATGAACTGGAGTCAGACTGGCACTGGATCTCTTTGGAGAAGATCTTCTTTGAGAAGGGCATCTACAAGGAGTTGGAGAAGAAGGACTATGAGACATGGGACGATCAAGTGACGGGCATCGAACGTCGTTTCGATCCTTACCGCAAGAAACTGAAACGCGAGATTACCCGTGACGACGTGCTGAAGCTGTGCGACAAGCCTGTGCGTAAGATCTCCAAGTTCGACCTTAAGAAAGCTGACGAGCAACTTGCCGACATCGAAGCCAAGATGGAAGAGGCACGCTACAACCTCGACCATATCGTTGATTATACCATCAATTACTATACCCATATCAAGGAGAAATACGGCGAGGGCCGCAACCGTAAGACTGAGATTCGCAACTTCGACAACATCTCGGCCCAGGCGGTGGCTGCCAACAACGAAAAGCTGTATGTCAACACCCAAGAAGGCTTTGTGTGCACCATGGAAGGCCTCAAGCGTGAGAAGAACAAGGAGGCTTACACCTTTGTGGCTGACTGCTCCGATATGGACGACATCATTGTGTTCCACGAAAACGGCACCTACATGGTGACCAAACTCCAGTCGAAGCTGTTTGTGGGCGCCAATGTGATTCATGTAGATATCTTCCATAAGAACGACGACCGCACTACCTATAACGTTGTGTATCGCGACGGTAAGCCCGGATCACAGTTCTATGTGAAGCGTTTCGCTGTGACGGGTGTCACCCGCGACAAGGAATACGACCTCACCCAAGGCAAGCCCGACTCGAAGGTGGTGTATTTCACTGCCAACCCCAATGGCGAGGCCGAGGTCATCAAGGTGCAACTGCGTCCCGCTCCAAAGATCAAGAAGACTACGTTCGACTACGACTTTGCCCAACTTGCCGTCAAAGGCCGTTCTGCACGAGGCAACTTGCTTACGAAATATGCCATTAAGGTGGTGTTCAAGCACGACGACGGCGTCTCCACGCTGACGGCACGCGACCTTTGGTACGACGACACGGTACGCCGTCTCAACGCCGACAAGCGAGGCCAGTATCTCGGTGCCTTTGAAGGTGACGACCGCATCTTGCAACTCTTCTCCAACGGAGAATTCAAGGTTACTGGTTACGATCTTTCCACTCACTTCGACGACGATATGGTGGAAATCCGTAAGTTCGATCCCGACGAGATCTTCTCGGTGGTTTATATCGAAGGCGAGACCCAGAAGATGTATCTGAAGCGCTTCTGCATTGAGACGGACATCAAGATGAACACCCGTTTCTCTTTCATCGGCGAGCATGAGGCGGCTAAATACCTCTCTCATAGTATCGATGTGATGCCTCGCTTGCAGCTGAGTTACTGTGTGAGCGATGCAGGCAACAGCTTCCCCGACGATGAGATCAACGTGGAGGAATTCATTGGCATCAAGAGCTTCAAGGCCAAAGGTAAACGCTTGTCCAATAGGGAGATTGAGAGCTATCAATGGCTGGAGCCTATTGATCCAGAAGTCCCTGAAGTCCCCGAGGTTCAGGAGAAGCCCGAGGAGCCTGAAGACATTGAAGAACCCGAGTTTCGGGAAGAAGACCCTGAGCAAGAAAAAACTGGATCAGAAGGTGTCCAGATGGAATTGTTTTAAATCATGAAAATCAGTAGAATCATCATAGGTGTCGTCATGGCCATGACGCTTGCCAGTTGCGGCACAGAGTTCAAGTTGGCTAAGTCGTTCGCAGAGCAGTCGCAACACACCCGTGTGGCCGTATATTTCCCTGAAACGGTGCAGGTTACCTTGATTCAGGACAAAGAGGGCGACTATTCCAAAACGCTCGATTCGGTGAACCAGAACATGTTTCTTGATATCATGTATGCCTCATACGCTGATGCTTTGAGGCAACAAGGTTTGGATGTCTATATTCCTGACGACCAAGATCATATTCAAGTCGACTCCACGCATTGGCTGGTCATCCTTTCGAAAATGGAGATCCAGGGTCTATACACCGATTACGTCGATCATCTCTTTGATTTCTTGAATGAATACGACTACTCGTTTGCGTTGAACACGGTGAATGTGGCTTCATGGTTTGATATCAACGATGGCGAATGGCATCCGACATTGTTCGATGAACACAACCTTATGGATGACTTCAGCTCATACGTCACCCGCAGTCGGGAGAACGGTACGCAGTATCATTACAACATCACGCCGCTGAAGGCTGATGACGTGTACAACTACGCCGTGTATCTAGGGAAGCGTTACGCCGAGTTTACCTACGACTACATGATGAACCGATACATTGAGTCAGATTTGGCGAAAAAGAGCCTGTATCCCCGCTTCCAGATTCATTGGAATCCAAGTGAGAAGACATACGAGTATTTGTTGGAAGGCGAGGAGTTTATTGAGCTGAAAGCTGAAGAATAAGGATTAATTCCTCATTTCTTTTTCCACTGTTTCTTTCATGGTTGCCGCTTGTAGGGTAGTGATTTTACCCTCTTTCACCAAGCTGATGGCGCCGGTCTCCTCGGAGACCACGAGCACGATGCAGTCGTTGCTCTCGCTGACGCCCACGGCGGCACGGTGGCGCAGTCCGTAATGTCCCGGGATCTCGCTGTTGTTGGTGACAGGCAGGATGCATCTGGCAGCCGCAATCTTGTTGTCAGTGATGATCATGGCACCGTCGTGCAATGGGCTGTTTTTAAAGAAGATATTCTCAATCAATGGTTTGCTGATCTCTGCTTCGATGGTCACGCCTGTCAACACAATGTCGGCCAAAGTGTTTTTGCGAGTGAGGACGATGAGTGCTCCTTGCTTGATGTTCGACATGGAGATGCAGGCCTGGCAAATGCTGTCCGTGTCAAGGGCGATGTCCGATTTCCTTCTCCTGCTGAACAGATGCAGCAACTTGATATCACCATTGCTCGTCTTGGCGCCGATGGTGAACAGGAAACGGCGTATTTCGGGTTGGAAAATGATGATGAGCGCGATGAAGCCCACACTGACGAAAGCACCTAAGATGGCTGTAAGCAGCTCCATCTGAAGGGCTCTGACGAGTTGCCAGATGAGAAAGATGGAAACAATACCGATGAAGATGCTGATGGCGGCGGTGCCTTTCAACAGACGGTATAGACCGAACAGTAGCAACGCAACCAACGCGATATCAATGATATCTACAATCCTAATCTGAATGAATAAGTCCAGCATTTCTCTTGATTAATATGATGCAAAAATACATGTTTTTTTCAATTCCACAGCGTTTTTCACGTTGTGAACCCTTAAAATATCCGCGCCATGCAGCAAGGCGACGGTGTTGAGGATGGTGGTGCAGTTCTCAGAATCCGCCTGGTCACCCAACAGCTTTCGGATCATCGATTTACGTGAGATGCCGATGAGGATGGGATAGTCGTGGTAACGATAACGATCCAAGTCATTCAGCAGGGCGTAGTTGGATTGTAAGCTTTTGCCGAAGCCGATGCCTGGGTCGAGGATGATGTCGGTATGGCCATAGCTTTCCAGCACAGCGCATTGTTGCTGGAAGAAGTCCATGACGGTTTGATGGATGTCGCCGTCAAGGCTGTATTGATGCATGGTCTCTGGTGTCCCGATGCAGTGCATCAAGATATAGGGGACGCGGTTTTGTCCGATGTAGTGCAGCATTTCAGCGTCAAAGAGCCCACCGGAGATGTCGTTGATGATGTCGGCGCCTTCGCCCATGCAAGCCTCGGCCACGTTTTTCCGGAAGGTATCGATGGAGATGACGGCTTCAGGGAACTTTTTTCGGATGGCTTTCAGTACAGGAATCACCCTTCGGAGTTCCTCTTGCTCGGTGGCGATGGCGTTGTTGGGTCGGGTGGAGCATCCGCCGATGTCGATGATGTCAGCCCCTTGCGTGAGCATCTCTTCGCAGTGTAACAGCGCATTGTCAAGTTCGTTATACTTGCCTCCGTCGGAGAACGAGTCGGGAGTGACGTTGAGGATGCCCATGATAGCAGGGTAGGAGAGGCTTTTTTTCATGGCGATTTTTTTTGATGGGGCAAAGATAAATAAATTCTTATCTTTGCGTCAACAAAACAATTGTATTCCATGAAAAGAGGATTTGGAAGTGACAACCACTCGGGTGTTTGTCCGGAGGTGTTAGATGCCATCGTGCGTGTCAATCAGGATCACGCTTTGGCTTACGGTGATGATGAATATTGCGCTGCTACTGAGGCAAGGTTCCGTGAGCAGTTCGGTGAGCAGGCGAGAGTGTTTTTCGCCTTCAACGGCACGGGGTGTAACACCCTTTGCATCGATGCCATGGTGCACTCCCACGAGGCTGTGGTCTGCGCTGAGACGGCCCATATCAACGTCGATGAGTGTGGCGCTCCTCAGCGTGTGGTGGGTTGCCGTCTGCTGACAGTCGATACCCCGGATGGCAAACTGACACCAGCGTTGGTGAAGACCCGCTTGCATGGCTTTGGCTTTGAGCACCATAGCCAGCCTAAGCTGATTTCCATCACCCAGCCTACGGAGCTTGGCACGCTTTACACCCTCGATGAGATCAAGGCATTGGTGGCTTTAGCTCGGGAATACAATATGTACGTCCATATCGACGGTGCCCGATTGGGCAATGCTGCGGTGGCGTTGGGCTGCACCTTCAAGGAGATGACCACTGACTTGGGTGTGGATGCCGTGTCGTTTGGCGGCACCAAGAACGGCTTGATGATGGGTGAGGCTGTCGTGCTTCTGAATCCCGACATCTGTCCCGACTTCAAATACCGCCGCAAGCAGGCCATGCAGCTCTGCTCGAAGATGCGTTTCATTGCTGCCCAGTTTGATGCGTATTTTGCCAATGACTTATGGCGTCGCAATGCTGAGCATTCCAACAAGATGGCTCAACTGCTCTACAAAGCTGTGAAGGACATCCCAGGCGTGGAGGTGGTTTATCCTGTGCAGGCCAATGGCGTGTTTGCCAAGTTGCCTCGCGAGGTTTGGAAAACCCTGCAGGAGTACTGCTTCTTCTACGATTGGGACGAGGACGCCAACGTGGTCCGCTGGATGTGTGCCTTCGACACCACCGAAGAGGATATTCAGAGATTTGCCAAAAAATTAAAAGAGTTAATGACTCTGGTATCGTGAATAGGCCTTCTTAGTTTCCTCAAAGAGTTCTTTCCTAAATGATTCAGGTTCCAATACTTCCAATTCGGAGCCTTCTCGGAGAATTTCTTGTCGAAGGTCGAAGGTTGGTGCCATGAAATACTCAAAGTCAGCGTATTTCTTTGTCGTGGCGATCTCTTTTTGAGAAGGATGTTTGGGAAGTGTTCTAAGCAGGGGAATCATCTTCCCGTAGGCGCGTAGGATGATGCGTTGTGGTTTTTCGCTGATGAATGTTCCGAAATAGTGTCGGAAGAATGCTTCGGCTTGGAATTTTGGATCCACCTCGAAGGTTAAGTCAGTTTCTTTGAGTTCAAGGATTCGGTCGAGGGCATAGATGCGTAATTCATCGTAGTTAGGTGCTGTTTTTCCAAGTAAGTACCATCTTTGGCGGAATAGTTTGAGGCAGTATGGCTCAATGAGCATGGATTTGGCTTTTGGCGCATCGAAACTTTGATGGGTTATGTTTAGTTGGTGGTTCTCCTTGATGGCTTTTATGATAGTTTGGAGGTATTGTACTCCTTCGGGTATTTCTTCCAAAACGAGCCGGTCCTTGATGGAAAGGCTGTCATAAAGAATGTTGTTGACGGTTAGGGTTTGCAGCATCCAGTTTTGTGTGGAGTTGTCCTTGAGCACTTCAGGATTGCTGATGTAGTATTGGTAATTATCGTTGGCATCACATTCGATGATGATGCCAAACATGTCTTCAATGGCTTGCCGCAAGCGGTAGAAAGTGGTTCTGGAGAGAGGTTTCCGGTCATTGAGGTCATCGTCAATCCATCGTTGTTGAATCTTTTCGAGCCCCATCTTCTTGGCTTGGAGTAAGGAGTTGATCAGCCAGCAGAATTGCCGGAAGGAGTCGGTATTTTTCATGGTTTAGTATGTTTTTTATGCAAAAGTAAGAATTATTCTCAAGATGTTTCATGTTTTGAAACAGGCGTGGTTTATTTTTGCAAAAAAAGAGGAGGAAATTGAAATGATGACGATTGCTATTCTTCTGATGACTATTGTTGAAGTTTTCGGCTATTTGACAGGGAAGGGGAAGGGAAGAAGATAAAAAAAACGAAGCGACTGATGTGACCCCCAGAAGTTGGACGGTTTAACATTAAATCAGGCCCCAGAGAAAAGAGCTCGGTACTGCGCCGGGCTCTTTCCATTTAGCCTCAGTTTGATTCTGTCGTTGTTGTAGTATTGGATGTACCTTCTGAGCGCA
>JAFXLL010000013.1 GCA_017531225.1 Bacteroidales bacterium
GATAAAAGATAAAAGATAAAAGTTAGCTATGATGGATGGCTTTTTCTCCAAACCGCCGTTTGATCTTATCCATCGCGGCGTAGAGTTGCGTCAACTCGATATTGTCGTCAAACAGGTTCAACTGCGGCATGCCGTTGACCAATTCACTCAAGCGAACACCCACCAAACGGATCATCAATCGGCGATTGTAGAGCCGGTCAAAAATGCCGTTGACAATTTGGCGCAACACATGGTCGAAGGCGGTGTAAGGGATGCGCTGCTGCATGTCGTGCGTGTTGAAGTCGGCATAGCGGATCTTCACCGTCACACAGCCCGTCAGCTTATGCTGCGATCGCAAGTCGAAACCCAGGCTCTCCACCATGTGCGACAGGCAATGGCGGACACCCGCCACATCGATAGTGTCCTGCTCAAAGGTATGTTCCTTGCTGATCGACTTCCGTTCCTGATAAGGACACACCGGCGTGCTGTCGTGCCCGTTGGCCTTCTTCCAGATATCGATGCCGTGTTTACCTAATACCTGCTCCATCGCCTCTGGCGGGATGCGACGCAGCGTGCCGATAAGCTCCACCCCCATCGAGCTCAGCAGTGCGTAGGTCTTCTCGCCCACCATCGGAATCTTGTTGATCGAAAGCGGATCAAGGAAGCTGTTGATGTAAGGTATGGGAACCTGTTTTTCGCCGTTAGGCTTGGCTTCACCCGTGGCGATCTTGGCCACCGTCTTGTTTTCTGAGAGGCCAAACGAGATGGGCAGTCCTGTCTCACGGATGATCTTTTGCCGCAGCTCGTGCGACCACAGCTGACAGTCGTGGAAGCGGTCCATCCCTGTGAGGTCGAGGTAATGCTCATCAATCGACATCTTTTCGTAAACGGGCGCCGCATCGGCGATGATGTCCGTCACCAGGCGCGAATAACGGCTATAGAGCTCCATATCGCCACGGATGAACACCGCCTGAGCGCATAGCCGTTTCGCCATTCGCATCGGCATGGCCGAGTGCACCCCGAAGCGCCGCGCCTCGTAACTGCACGTCGACACCACCCCTCGGTCGCCCATGCCTCCCACAATCACCGGCTTGCCCTCCAATTGCGGGTTGATCAGCCGTTCTACCGACACAAAAAACGTGTCCAAATCCAGATGCAACACCGTTCTTTCCATAATTTGATTAGTTTTTAATCATATTTTTTGCCGTAAATCTAATCATTTTTTCAAATAAAGCGAGTTCCCCGAAAGATTTTTTTCTTTTCCCTACAAAAAACTGCAGATAATCACTAATATTTACTACTTTTGTAGTTTATTTTCACTCAGACTGTATGAAAAATCCTAAGATATCGGCAACCAGAACCTCACAAATAGCCATCCTCATCACGGCAGCGGCATTGATGCTACTGATTGCAGTCATCCAATTTTACGATGTCCGTCGTGAAATGGAGAAGAGTTTGGAACGCCATGCCGAGATGGAGTTGTTTGTGAAGTCTTTGACCTTAGACGATACTTTGACCTCGGTGAAAACAGCCTTGCAAAACCACGTATGGGAGGCTGAGCAGTTGCTGCCGTTTCCCGACTCGTTGTTCTCCCTCACACAAAGGATCGTCGAATACAACAGCGCCATTGTCGGCTGCAGCATGGCTATGATCCCCGACTACTATCCTGAAAAAGGACGCCTCTTCGAGCCTTATACCGTCCGACGCGACTCGACACTCATCACCACCCAACTGGCTTCGGAAGACCACGACTATAGCCAACGCGACCTGTTTCTCAACACGGTGAACAACGACCAGTCCTATTGGAGCGAGCCCTACCCCGACCCAGAAAACCCAGCGATCACCTTGATTACCTACACCTGCCCCATCCACGACGAGACAGAACGCGCGGTGGCCGCAATTGCCGTGGACATCTCGGCGACCCTGCTAAGCTACACGCTGAACAGGCAGCACATGTTCCCCTCTTCATATAACCTCCTACTCTCAGGTGAGGGCAAACTGATTTGCGGTCCCGTTAGCAAGAACAGGCATAAGGACGTGGAGCAAATCATGACCTTGATAAACGACAGCACCGTCAAACGCACAACCAGCGTTTCAGGGCGCATCACACAGCTTTCATTCATCGACTGGGAAGACCATTCCGAAGGAACGGTGTATTATTTTACCCCCAAGACCATGGACCGTTGGCATATCGCCGTGGTCAATTACGACGACGAGGTGTTTGAACCCCTCCTCAAACTGCAACTTCGCATCATGTTGCTAATGCTGACAGGCTTGCTGGTGATGGCTTTCATCCTCCATCGCTCGGCATCGAACATCAACAAACTCCAGAAGGCCGAAGTGGAAAGCGAGCACCTCAACAGTGAGCTCAACGTCGCCCGCAGCATACAGATGGAGATGCTACCCAAGACTTATCCCCCTTTTCCTGAACGCGATGACATCGACATCTATGGCATGTTGGAACCCGCCAAAATGGTGGGCGGCGATCTCTTCGACTTCTTTATCAGAGACGAGAAGCTGTATTTCTGCATAGGTGATGTCAGCGGCAAAGGCGTACCTGCAGCCCTCATCATGTCGTCGGGCATCACGCTGTTCCGATCGGCATCGGGCCACGATAGCGACCCAGCACGCATCATGCGCACCCTAAACGAAGCCGCATGCCGAAACAACAAACACAACATGTTCCTCACCATGTTCATCGGCGTGCTCGATCTCCCCACTGGCCGACTGCGTTATTGTAATGCAGGACACGATGCACCTTGGGTCATCGGCCAGTCGCTCAAACGATTCCCCGTCAACGCCAACCTGCCTTTAGGCGTGATGGACAACTACCGCTACATGACGCAAGAGACGACGCTGATGCCCAACGAGACACTCTTCCTCTACACCGACGGCCTGACCGAAGCAATGAACGATAAACGCAAACTGTTTGGCTTGGAGCGTACCACCGCCACGCTGACCAATTGCACCTCCCTGTCGACAGAACAGACTATCAAAAAAGTAAATGAAAGCGTCAAAGCCTTTGTGGACAAAGCTGAACAAAGCGATGATCTGACAATGTTGGCTGTCAAATACACATGCTATGAGAAAGAGCTCATATTGCAACAATCCATCACACTGAAAAACGACGTTCGCCAAATCGGTCAGCTCAACGAATTCACACGATCTGCGACCCAAGCCCTTCAACTGAATCACGAAATGGCACATCAAATCAAACTAGCAGTTGAAGAGGCCGTAGTCAACATCATGGAGTACGCCTATCCCGCCAACACAGAAGGTACTGTGGAAATCAAAGCCGAAGCAGACGATTCCCAACTACGATTCATCCTCATTGATTCAGGTGCAGAGTTCGACCCCACCGAGGCCAGCAAAGCCGATACCACACTCTCTCTGGATGAGCGTCCCATCGGAGGATTGGGAATCTTTCTGGTGCGCAATATGTTAGACAGCATTAATTACGAACGTAAAGAAGGAAAAAATATATTAACATTAATAAAAAACATCAACCATGAAAACAACCGTTAATGAAGTGAACAGTGGCTATATAGTCACATTAGAAGGTGAGCTCGACACTGCCAGCGCCATCGAAGTCGACCAACAACTGCAAGCTTTGCACAAAGTCACAGGAAAAGACATACTTATCGATTGTTCTAAATTGGAATACATTGCATCCAGTGGATTGCGTATCCTGCTCGGATTACAGAAAAACGCCAAAGCCAACGGCAACAAACTCGTTTTAAAGAACCTCAATGAGGAAATCACCGACATCTTCAAAGCAACTGGATTTATTGACATCTTTACCATCGAATGAAGTTATCAAAATGAAAGCCAATAATTTAAGACATGTCTTCACATTCATCATCTTGATGACTGCGATGGGACTCTATGCACAAACCGAGAAGACCAATGAATTCAGTTTGGATGCCCAATTGGTGACCCGTGGTGAGTTACGTGCGGGCGGTTTCAAGGCCGACAGCCTCGACAAGTACCGCAGGTCGCAATTCATATTGGGCAAATACCGCATCACTGCTGATTACAAGCGCTCCTGGTTGGAGGTGAAGCTCTCCCCTCAGTTCTCCGGCATTTGGGGACAAGGGGCTGCCACCATTAGCCTTTACGAAGGCTGGGCCAACCTACAGTCGAAAAACGGCTTTTTCGCGAAAATTGGCCGTCAGGAACTGGACTATGACAACGGACGTATCATCGGCAACGACGATTGGACCATGACCGCACCCACCCATGATGTGTTGAAGCTTGGTTATGATGGTGAAAGCCACAAGGTACATCTGATGGCAGCCTACAACCAAGATTCAGATAACATGGAAAACGGAAACCAGTATTATTCGGGCGGCCTGCAACCTTACAAGACCATGCAAACCCTCTGGTATCACTTTGATACGCCCAAGAAAATGTTTGGCATTTCGTTGGTGGGCATGAACATCGGAATGCAAAGCGTCAGGCAAGAAGAAACCGATGTCACCTACTTCCAACAGTTGGTGGGCACCTATATGGCCTTCCGTCCGAAATATTGGTCGTTGGAAGGCGAGTTCTACTACCAGATGGGTAAACAAGAGCACGGTTTGCCCGTTGATGCTTTCATGGGTAGCGTGAAAGCCAATGTGAATCCAAGTGAGAAATACGGTTTCTCTGCCGGATACGACTATTTGAGCGGCGACAAGTATTTTGCCATACCAGCTGATGGGCACTTTGGCATGGTTCAACACGACAAAATCAGAGGTTTCAGTGCCATTTTCGGATCGCACCATGAGTTTTATGGCGCGATGGACTTTTTCTATCTGAAAAACTATTACCACGGCTTTACCCCTGGCCTCCAAAACCTCTATGTTGGTGGCAATGTAAATCCTGTCGACGGTCTGAGTCTCAATGCGGCATACCATTACTATGCCATCGCTACCGACCTCTCTTACTTGGACAGCAAGACATTAGGACATGAAATTGATTTTTCAGCATCATACGATTTCAGCAAGGCAGTTACAGTGTCGGCAGGTTATACTTACATGCATGGCACAGAGACTATGGTCATACTCCAGCAAATCCAAGAAGTTACCGAACAGCGCAATTTGCATTGGGGTTGGTTGATGCTTTCCGTCAAACCCACATTATTCAACACCATTTGGCAAGATAAAAATTAACCTCAAACAAATATGAAAACTGCTCCCTTGACCCAATCGCAGGTCGGCGTTTTTGCAGAGTGTATGCAAAACCCCGGAAGTAACATATACCAACCTTTGAATCTTCTTACCTTTGGGAAAGACATTGATTTGGAACGGCTTAAATCGTCTATTCTCAAGGCTTTGGAGGCTCATCCCTACGCCAACTGCCGCGTGAAAGTGAACGAAGAAGGCGTCGCCGAACAATACATCGAAGAAGCACCTTTTGACATCCAAATAGAGGAAATCAAGGACATCGAAGCTGAAAAACCGCATCTCTTCAAGAAGATGGCCCTTGATGGCAGCCAACTGCTCTATTTCAAGCTAATGAGTGGACCCGAGGCCAACTATCTCTATTTCCAGTTCCACCACATCATTTTCGATGGGGCTTCGCTGCGAGTCCTGTTGCGCGACATGGACAATGCCTATCAGGGAAAGAAGGTTGATAACGAGGAGATTTCGTCCATTGACTTCGCTTTGAAGCAGTTTGAGCAACGCCAAGGTGAGCTATGGAAAAACGACCAACAATGGTTTCGGGAGCACTATGTTTGCGACGATGTAGACACCCTCTTACAGCCTGACCTTGACGAGAAAGAGTTTCGCAGCCATACCATCTTCAGGCCGTTGAAGGTGGATACGGATGCCATCAACCGTTTCTGCAAAGAAAAAAAGGTGAATTTGAGCAGTTTCTTCACCTCAGCATACGCCTTGCTGATGTCACGCTACACGGGCGATGAACAAGTATTGTTCTCCACCATCTGGCATGGTCGCAGTGACTTCCATTTGACCAGAAGCTTCGGAATGTTTGTGAGTACAGTGCCTGCCTTCTACAGCGTCAAAGACGATATGACGGTGGATGATTTGTTCAAGCAAGGCGACCTCGACACAGAAGCACGCAAGCATAGCCTCTACTCCTACGCCGACTTCTGCAGCGAGCAAGGTATTGAAACACACCAGATGTTTGTGTATCAAGGAAAACTGTTCAGTGACTTGAAATTGGATAATAAGTCGGTAGCTATTGAGCAACTGACTGACAACAGCACCAGTGATCCGCTTGAAGTTCAGGTTTTCCAAACGGAGGAGCAATACATAGCCATACTTTCGCACCATGCGCACCGCTATTCAGAGGATTTCGTCGAGCAGTTGATGCAGAGTTATGAAACCATTATCAGCCAAATGATGGATTTGGACAAGCCCTTGAAGGAAATCCAAATCATTTCTGAGGAACAGCAACGCCTTTTGGACAGTTTCAATGATACGGATTCTGAATACGATGAAAGCCAGACCATCGTTTCATTGTTCAAGAAACAAGTGGAACTGCATCCTGATAAGGTGGCCGTGGTTTACCAAGACAAGAAATACACCTATCGCGAAGTTGACACGATAAGCGACCTTATTGCATACTATCTGGCCGCCAAGGGTTTGGGCCGCGAAGACGTAGTCGCCATTTTGATCCCTCGCAGCGAGTGGATGGCCATCGCCTCACTCGGCGTGATGAAAGCCGGTTGCGCCTATCAACCCCTTGACCCCTCCTATCCCAAGGAGCGCCTTGAATTCATGCTGCAAGACTCTGGCACCAAACTACTCATTGCTGATGAGACCTTGCTTCCTCTTGTAGAATTCTACAAAGGCGATGTGTTGCTCACCAAAGACATCACCCCGAGCCTCGCCAATCCTGTGGAGTTGATTGGCCCCGAGCCGCACAGCCTGATGACCATGATTTATACTTCGGGCACAACTGGAGTTCCCAAAGGTTGTCAAATAGAGCATCGTAACGTAGTGGCTTTCTGCCACATGCACCAACATTGCCACAACATCACGGAAAATAGTTGCATCGCCGCCTACGCAAGTTTTGGTTTTGATGCTTCCATTGAGGAACTATTTGGTGCACTCACCATCGGAGCCGAATTGCATATCATTCCAGAGGAGATTCGCCTCGACCTGATGGCCTTGAACGATTACTTCGAGGCCAACCATATCACCCATTCCTTCATGACTACACAGGTGGCCTTCCAGTTTGCCACCAACTTCGAAAGCAAGTCATTGCAACGCCTGTTGACCGGTGGTGAGAAACTGGCATCGTTCATCCCTCCAAAGGGTTTTGTCGTTGCCAATGGCTATGGCCCCTCGGAATCCATCTGTTATGTGACCAACTTTGATGTAACCGAAGAATGCAAGAACATCCCAATCGGCAAGGCGCAACGCAACGTGAAGTGCTATATTGTGGACAAATTCGGTCATAGGCTTCCTGTGGGTGCTACCGGTGAGCTTTGGGTGGCTAGTCCTCAGGTGACTCGCGGCTACCTCAACCGTCCGGAAAAGACTGCCGAGGTTTATCTGACCAATCCTTTCGACCAAGGCGAGAAATACGAACGTGTCTATCGTTCAGGCGACATCGTGCGTTACCTGCCTTCGGGCGATATCGAGTTTGTGGGACGCAAGGACGGTCAGGTGAAGATCCGCGGCTTCCGCGTCGAACTGAAGGAAGTGGAGAGCGTAATCCGCCAATTCCCAGGCATCAAGGACGTGACGGTACAGGCCTTCGATGAGGCCAACGGTGGCAAGTTCATCGCCGCTTACGTCGTTTCTGATGAAACCGTTGACATCAATGCGCTGAACAACTTCATCATGGACGAAAAGCCGCCTTACATGGTGCCTGCCGTGACCATGCAGATTGAGCGTATTCCGCTGAACCAAAACCAAAAAGTGGATAAGAAAGCACTGCCAAAACCCGAGAAACCAGCCGATAGTGCCGCTCAAGACGATGTCCATGTCCCGATGAATGTGCTGGAGCAGAAAATCCACGACATCATCGCTGAAATCATTGGAAACCAAGACTTCGGCGTGACCACCGTGTTGGGCTATGCCGGCCTCACCTCCATCATGGCCATCAAATTGGCCATCCAGATCAACAAGCGTTTTGGCGTGACTTTGGACTCCAAGTCTTTGGCCAAGACGGGCACCATCCAAAGCATCGAAAATGAGATTCTGACCCGACTGATCAGCGGAGAAATGGTGAAACAAGAGGCTACTGAGGAGGCACATGCCGACATGAGCAACATTCCGCTGTCGTACGCACAGATGGGCGTTTATGTGGAATGCATGAAGAAGCCCGAATCCACTTTATACAATATTCCTTCGTTAGTGCGGTTCCCGAAGGATACCGACACTACCCTTCTCGCCCATGCAGTGGAGGCCGTCATCAAGGCGCATCCGCAGATGAGAGCGCATTTCGGGAGCTTAGGGTCTGAAATCATCCAAACCGTCGATTTGGAACAGCCTATTGAAGTCGCACAAAGCCAGCGTAGCGAAGCGGAGATGGAACAGTACAAGCGCGAGTTCGTCAAGCCGTTCAACTTGAGGCAAGGGCTGCTTTACCGCATGGAAATCGTTACCACTGAGCAGTGGGTCTATCTCTTGCACGATGTGCATCACCTCGTCTTCGATGGTGGCTCCTTCGACCTGTTCATGAACCAGTTGTGCGACTTGATGAATGGTAAGGAGATTGAAGCTGAAGCCTATAGTTACGCCGATTTCGTCGCTGCCGAGAAAGCCGCCGAAAGCAGTGCAGAACACGCTGCCGCCAAAGACTTCTTCCAAGAACGTCTCGGCAATTTGGAAGGCGCGACTGAGATCCCGTCAGACCTGACCAATCCTAAAGAGCAGGGTGTCATTGATACGGTCATCGGCAAGTTGGATTTCGATGCGGCTGAGCGTTTCTGCCGTCAGCACAACCTCTCGCCGGCACACCTCACCCTTGCCGCAACATTCTACGCACTTTCGCGCTTCACCAACAACGAGCAACTGTGCATCACCACCATCAGCAACGGCCGTTCCGACCTCCGTATCAGCAACACCGTTGGCATGTTCGTTAATACGCTGGCATTGAGTGCCGAGATTGGAGAACAAAGCGTGATGGAGTTCCTGAACGAGACCAGCAAGAACTTCGATGAGACCTTGCGGCACGAATACTATCCCTTCGCACAAATCGCCAACGACTACGATATTTCGGCTGAAATCATGTTCGCCTACCAAGTGGGTGTGGTCAGCAATTATGTTTGTAAAGGCCAAACGCTTGAGGTGGAGAACCTTGAATTGGATGTGCCGAAGTTCCGCATCGCCTTCTACATCATCAATGACGAAACGGGCAAGCCTTGTGTCTGCATACAATATGATAACGGCCGCTACAGCCGTGAACTGATGCAGCATTTGGCCCAATCGGTCGGCAATGCGGTGGAGGCTTTCATCCGTCAGCCGGAGATGAAGTTGCAGCAAGTATCGCTGCTGGATGCCGAACAGACCACCCTCCTTGACAGCTTCAACCAAACCGAGGTGCCTTACGACAACACGCAGACCATCGTTTCGCTGTTCCGTAAGCAAGTGGCTGAAACACCCGACAACATGGCGGTGGTGTATCATGACAACAAATACACCTACCGTGAGGTGGATGACATTACGGAGCGTATGGCAGCCTATCTCGTTGCGAAAGGTCTTGGAAGAGAGGATGTTGTCTCAATTCTCATCCCGCGCTGCGAATGGATGCCCATCGCCGCACTCGGCGTGCTGAAAGCCGGTTGCGCCTATCAGCCGCTCGACCCAAGTTATCCTGCTGAACGTCTGAACTTCATGATTAAAGACGCTTCCGCCAAACTGCTCATCGCCGATGAATCGTTGCGCGACATCGTGAATGAATACGATGGCAACGTGCTGCTGACGAAAGACATCAAGCAGTTGCCGGCAGTTAGCCAGCCCGTTGATGTTACCGTCAATCCAGCCGACTTATTCATCCTGCTATATACCTCTGGCTCAACGGGTTTGCCAAAGGGCTGCCAGTTGGAGCATGGCAACTTGGCCGCGTTCTGCCATTGGTATAAGCGTCGTTTCGAACTGAAGGCCGAGCATCATGTGTCGTGTTATGCCAGTTACGGCTTCGACTGCTGCATGATGGACCTCTACCCTGCCCTAACCTGCGGCGCTTGCGTTTATATCATAGGTGACGACATCCGTCTGACCCTGCCTGAGGTGAACGATTACTTCAATGAAAACCACATCACCCACTCGTTCATGACCACACAGGTGGCTTACCAGTTTGCCACCAACATGGACAACCACTCACTGCTGCATTTGATTGCGGCGGGCGAAAAGTTGGCATCGTTGGTTCCTCCGAAAAACTTCAAGTTGCACAACGGCTATGGTCCGACGGAGGGCACCATTCTCATCACAGAGTATGAAGTGGACGAGGAACTGAAGGATATTCCCGTGGGTAAGCCGCTCGACAATTCGCGTCTCTATGTCGTTGACAAACAGTTTAATCGTTTGCCTCCTGGGGCAATGGGCGAGTTGTGGATCAGCGGCCCACATGTCACGAGGAGTTACCTCAACCGTCCTGAAAAGACCGCCGAGGTTTATATCAACAACCCGTTCAGCGATGACCCACGCTTTGCCCGCATTTATCGTACTGGTGATATCGTGCGCTACCTTCCTGACGGCAACATCCAGTTTGCGGGACGTAAGGACGGTCAGGTGAAGATTCGCGGTTTCCGCATCGAATTGAAGGAGGTCGAGGCTGTGATTCGCCAATTCCCTGGCATCAAGGACGTTACCGTGCAAGCCTTTGAGTATGAGAACGGTGGCAAGTACATAGCTGCTTACATAGTCAGCGACGAAAAGATTGACATCAAGCAATTGAACGCCTTCATCGGGCAGCAGAAGCCACCTTATATGATTCCTGCGGCCACGATGCAAATCGACAGCATCCCTCTCAACCAGAACCAGAAGGTGAACCGCAAGGCCTTGCCCGCTCCCGTCATCCAGGCGGCAGACCACGAATATGTGGAGCCTGCCAATGAGGTCGAGAGACAGTTCTGCAAGATTTTCAGCGACATTTTGGCGATGGACAAGATTGGCGCGACTGACAACTTCTTCGAACTGGGTGGCACTTCGCTCATGGTGACCCGTGTCATCATCGAGGCCGACAAAGCTGGTCATCATATCGCCTACGGTGACGTGTTCGCCAACCCGACACCGCGAATGTTGGCCAACTTCCTCAAAGGAGGCATTGCCGAGGAGGATGACGAGGTTCGCAACCACAACTACGGCCCCATCGAAAAAGTTCTGCAAAGCAACACGCTTGACGCCTTCCGCAATGGCGAGAAGCAACCAATTGGCAACGCGCTTGTTACGGGAGCCACGGGCTTCTTGGGCATCCATATCCTCAAGGAACTCATCGACCGCAAGGATGTGTCTGTCATCTGGTGCATGGTCAGGGCCGAGAACGAGGAAAAGGCCGAACGCCGCTTGAAGGGGATGCTGTATTACTACTTCAGCAACAACTATAACGAACTGTTTGGCAACCGCATACGCATCGTCAATGGTGACGTAACCCATGAAATCAAGGTGGACGGCAAGGTGGATACCGTTTTCAATTGCGCCGCTGTGGTGAAACACTTCTCCAAAGGAACCGAGATTGAAGACGTCAACGTAGGCGGTGCATCGCATTGCGTCCAGTTCTGCCTGCTGAACCATGCCCGACTCATCCATGTATCCACTTACAGCACTGCTGGCATGTCCATCAATGGGATGCCACCGGAGCATACAGTCTACACCGAGCAGAAACTCTATTTCGGTCAGAGCCTCAACAACCAATACATTCACTCCAAATTCATCTCTGAGCGCATCGTTCTCGATGCCATCGCCTTGCACAAGCTGAACGCCAAGGTAATGCGTGTTGGCAACTTGGCTCCCCGTTCCACTGACGGTGAGTTCCAAATCAACTTCAATACGAACAGTGCGATGGGCCGCATCCGTGTCTATCAGATGTTGGGTTGTTATCCTTACGAGTTGACCAATGCCCCGATGGAGTTCTCCCCCATCAACGAGGTCGCGAAGGCCATTGTGATGCTTTCGGAGACGCCGCAACAGTGTTGTCTGTTCCATCCCTACAACGACCACTTTGTGCATTTCGGTGATGTGTTGGCAGAGTTGGCGAAAATCGGCGAGGCACCGCGTCAGGTGGAGGCCGAGGCCTTCGGCGAGGCTTTGGAAGCCGCCAAGCAAGACCCCGAAAAGGCCAAGCGCCTCTCCAGCCTGATTGCCTACCAAGACATGGCACACGGACAAAAAGCCGTGATGATTCCCGCCGACAACCAGTACACCTCACAAGTGCTGTATCGCCTTGGATTCCGTTGGTCGAGCACTTCGTGGGATTATGTGGACCAGATGCTGGAGGCCATTGCGGGCTTTGGGTATTTTGAACTGTAAAAGATAAGGCAGCCCTCAAATGACCTGAACCCCGAAAGTTGGACAAAAAACTTTCGGGGTTTTTTATGTCAAGAAAGAGGAAAAAACACACGTATGAGGATCGGCTGAAGTACATGAAGATGCTGGAGCGAGGCTACAGTATCAACTACATTCACAAGCATTATGGCATCAGCCACAGGTTGCTGACTACACTCTGGGAGAAATACCAGACTGAGGGATCGTCAGCCCTTGTCAAGAAGAAGAACTGTCGCTTCACGGCAGAAGAAAAGTTGATAGTAATATCGGATTATGAAGGGAAAGGTCTAACTTTGCCAGACATTATGTTAAAATACGGGGTGAGCGGATCCGCCATACTAAACTGGTGTAAGTGTTATGCCGCGGGTGGAAAAGAAGCGTTACGCAAGCCCTTGGGAAGACCGAGGAAAGACATGGGTAGACCGAAGAAAAAGAAGCCGGAGGAGATGACGGAGCTTGAACGACTCCGCTATGAGAACGAGTACCTTCGCGCCGAGAACGCCCTGCTAAAAAAAGTGAAGGCCTTAGTCGAGGAAAGAGAAGTCCGTCTCAAAGGGACTGGGCGGAAGCCATCGAAGGACTGAGGCCAGAACACACCCTTGACCTTCTTCTGGAAATCAAGGGGATGGCTCGTTCCACCTTCTATTACCACACCAAGCGCATGGGGCAGCCCGACGGGTATGATGCCGCCAGAAAGCGCATACGCCTGATATATGAGGAGCACCATGGGCGATACGGCTACCGTCGCATCACAGCACAACTCCGCAACGAGGGCGTTGACATCAACCACAAGACCGTCCAGAAGCTGATGGGACAGATGTCCTTGAAAGCCAAAAGAAAGAGGCAGCACTACCGATCCTACAAGGGCGAACTCGGGAAAATCGTCCCAAATGTGCTCAACAGGGACTTCAAGGCCCCGGGGCCTGATCGGAAATGGGCCACTGACGTAACGCAGGTGAAGATCAAGGACAGGTGGATCTACCTTTCCCCTATCCTGGACATGTTCAACGGTGAGATCGTCTCCTATACCATATCCGACAGCCCCAACCTAAAGATGGTCATGGGGATGTTGGACAAGGCCTTCAAGACAAGAGACGTACACGGAGACCTGATTCTCCACTCTGACCAAGGCTGGCATTATCAGCACAAAAGATACCAGAAAGCATTGGAAGACAGAGGCGTGACACAAAGCATGTCGAGAAAGGGAAACTGCCTTGACAATGCGATGATGGAAAACTTTTTCGGCCTGATGAAAAACGAATTGCTATATTTGCACAACTGGAACTCTGTCGAACAGTTCAAGGATGCGCTCAGAAGGTACATCCAATACTACAACAACGACAGAATCAAACTGAGGCTAAATGGAAAGAGCCCGGCGCAGTACCGAGCTCTTTTCTCTGGGGCCTGATTTAATGTTAAACCGTCCAACTTCTGGGGGTCACATCA
>JAFXLL010000014.1 GCA_017531225.1 Bacteroidales bacterium
AAACCTCGGTCAGGTCACTGTGGAGGTTTCTCGAACCTCTGGTGGTGAGACCCAGGTGGAATCCACCCCCACGCCCAACGGCGTGTTGTTCTACATCTACGACACCGGCAGCTACATCGTCACCTTCACCCTACCCAATGGTGACGAGTATTACGGAGAGTTCGAGGTGATGGATTAATTAAAACTAAAACTATGTTATATGAAAAGATTACCAATTACGTTGACAGTACTGTCGTTGGCAGCCATTGCTTTGTTGGGTGTTGTATCCTGCCAGAAAGAGAAAACAGAAGAAAAGCCCATCGTACAACAGGATCCGGAAACAGAGAGAGCCTTGGAACGGATTTCAGAGTTCAAGAACAAAGTGAAAGATCACAGGAACAATTCATTGGCGAGATCATCGGAAACTATTAGTCTTGAAGATGCTTTATGGAACATTGAGAACGTCTTTAACGCCACTTATTCACAGCCTGAGATACGCTGTTCGGAAACGTCAGAGTTCACTTTTAGCTTGTATTTGGCTATCGATACGGATGGAAACGTGCTTTTGAGCGACTTGTTCGACCTTTATGACCAAGCGGTGGTTGAAGCACGATATGCATATTCCAATAGTGGCTTTACTAATAAAGTATTTCGATACATGACGATAGAAACCGAAGGCTTAAATGAACATGAAGCCAGGCTTGTTTTTAAAGGAAGGACTGGTGAACGAAACGAAACTCCATGGCAACCTTACCAAGATACTTGTCTGTATTTTGGACCGTTTGGAACAGATGATAATTATCACTATGATTATGGTAAGTGTGATGGAACAGGTGTTGACGGCGCAGACGAAATGCTTACCTATCATGTCGGTCATTATATCGCATCGCGTTTAACGACACCGCCTGTAGGAATGAGGGCAGTTTACATCAATACAATAGATATTATACTCTATGGCTGTGTTTATACAAACGACCTTTTCTTCCGAACTAATACCAATGCCACTTGCATAGACTTCAACAACATGAACCGCCTGTACAACACGGAAAAAGCATTAGTTACTGAAACCCTTCCTTGCGATCCTCAATCAGATGTTTATGGTATGACACCTATTGGAATATTTGTTTATCCCGAACATAGAGCCAATTATGATTTTATCGCTCACAACAATCGTGTCACATATTCATGGCGCGTGATCGCCGATTTGAATGTTATTGGTGAAGTGGAAGACCTGTTAATTGACCAAAACACAAACTAAGATGAAACATCGTTTTCTTGCGACAATCGGCATTGCCGTTGGCGTGCTTTTGTGTGTCAATAGTCTTTGTGCCCAACAGTGGACAACTGTGCCTGCTGAAAACTTTAGGATGAAGGGCAGCTTCATTACCGATGACAACACCGTGTTGTTGGCAGGATCAATCACCACGGATGAGAATCCTTTTGCACGGGCAGCTTTGGTTAAACTATTCAGTGACGGACAGTATGAATTGACGAGTTTCCCTAGGGAAGAGGACAAAAACGTTGCATTTGAAACCGTGTTTCCTCTTCCTAATGGTGGATATTTTGTTGTTGGAGAACGGTATATCGTAGACTATCCCTCAAAGTTGGGAGATCTTCTTATCATTATCCTGGACGAAGACTTGAACATGTTGAGTGAACAAGCCTTCCAAGCAGAAGATTTTGACGGTTTTGACGGAAGCCGTTCCGTTATTGACGACGATGGAACCATTGTCGTGATGGCAACGGCTCGAAGACCCGGTCCTATGGGTCGCATTGACTATAATGGAGTGCTGTTTCGTTTCACTCAGGAAGGCGAGATGCTCCAATGCCGCTATCTTGTGGCCGATCCTCCTGATCCTATTGCCTACATGTACTCAATGTTTAGTTTTCAAATACTGAATGACCCATATTCAGATCGTATCGTGGTCTTGGGCCATGGGAAAAACGGTATTGAGTCAGTCTTGCTATTCGATAGTGAGTTCAATCTGATCGAAGACCATATGATAGCGGACATCTCCATTCCAGACACTGTTATTCATTACCTAACCTGTTGCTATCGAGTTGAGAATTGCAGGTCTGATTATTGGTACAACGAAAACGAGATACTCATATCAGCGCATCAACACGACACTACCAGTGGTGTTCACAACCATCCGCATGTACTGGTAGGGCGCATGAACCTAAACGGTGAAATCACCGAAAAGGTCGATATCACGAAGCAAGATACGCTGTTTTACGCTTATGAGGGAATGTCCTACGTTGACGATACCACGGTGTATGTCATCACAAGATGCCATACCGTGAACTGGTCTTTCCCGTATTACCCCCATGTTTATCTATTGAGTACGGATTTGGAGATATTGGGCCGTGTTGAGCTATGGGACGATCTGAATTATGAGGGCGAGGTTATTGCGACTTCCGACGGGGGTTGCGTTCTGTTGGAAATCAGCGGTGAGGACTGGATCCATTGGGATCCAATTTTCAGGCGTTTCAACCGCGATGACTTCCATCCCATATCCATCAGCGTCAAGGAGACACCTTTGTCGGATCTACACGCCAATGCCTTTCCCAACCCCGCCAAGGATGAGTTGAACATAGACCTTACCGGTCTTTCTGGAAACGAGGTGCGCCGTATCCGAATCACCGACACATCGGGCCGTCCATGCTTGGATCGCATCGTCCACGGCGAGGGCAACTTGCTCACTCTTTGTTTGGCCAACTTGCCTTCTGGAATATATAGCTATGTTGTTTATGAAGGGAAAAACGCCACTATTTCCGGGAAAATTGTCAAGGAATAAAAACCATTAACACCACAGTATTATGACCAAGAAAATATCCATTCTTCTGTTCATGTTCCTCTCCTTTAGCATACAGGTGAGATCCCAAACGCCTCGTTATGGGATCCATTATTCCGGAGGTTATTCTAACGATACCATAGTATCCTCCAATATCGGCACATCATGCAATGCCACAGGTTTGAACTCATTTGCCGGCGGTTGGCAATCGCTGGCCCAAGGGGCGGGTTCATTCGCTTTTGGCAACATGGCACAAGCCACCCAGGCTGGTTCATTCGCCTTGGGGGGCGCAGCATTGGCTAACGCCTCAACGACTATGTCGCTTGGATTCTATGTCACGGCAAGCCAAAATTCAAGCATCGTGATCGGCTCAGGAAGCAGTTCCTCAAGTCCTTTGACAGCTACCGTGGCCGGCATCACGATGGGAATGGGCAGCACACATCCGACACTATTCTTGTCAAGGGCTTCAACGGCAAACAAGACCGGTCGTATCGCCATCGGTGACGTGTCGCCGCAAGCCAAGCTGCATATCCGTTCCGATGCCGACGAGGATGCCGGCATCATCCTAGTCCCAGCCGACACCGCCAACAGCGACGCCTTCATCAAGTTGTGGGACGAAAACCATTACATCGAAGTGAATTCCAAAGGCACGATGGACATTCGATCTCATCAGTCACCAATAAGACTTGTGGGCTCGACACTGACGCTTGACGGCAAGGTGGGGGTCAACACAACAAACGACATCGACGGTTACGCCCTTGCCGTAGATGGCGGAGTGATCACCACCAAGGTATATATACAAGACGTGGAAGACTGGCGCGACGAGGTGTTCGGAGATGATTATCAGCTGATGTCCCTAGGTGAGTTGGAATCCTATGTGTCATCCAACAAGCACCTTCCTGGGATTCCGTCGGAGTCAGAGGTGAAAGCCGAAGGCTACGATGTGGCCGCGATGCATGCGGCTCTGTTGGGAAAGATCGAGGAATTGATGCTGTACGTCATTAGGCAGCAAAAGGAGATAGACTCGCTAAGGGAGATGGTGACGGTACATTTCGGTTACGATGCCTGCGGTAACAGGATTAGTAGAATGATCATGTTCCAGGAGCCCAACAGGATGGAATCATCTGCGAATGAGGACAAAAACGCATGGCTGGAGGTTTTGGAGAGTGGCTTTGCCGGTATGTCAGTGGCGCTCTTTCCCAATCCCACGGACAGGGGCTTCGTATTGTCGCTGACAGGAGAGGAAGACCCGCAGGGATGCATCGCCATTCTGAGCACATTGGACGGGAAGGTCATGGAAAATCGGACGTTGGTTGGCTTCACAGAGGAATTCGATCTCAGTGGAAAACCCGCCGGAGTGTATCTGCTCCGCCTCACCATGGCGAATCAAACAAAGGTTTGGAAAATCGTCAAGTGTAACTAAACCTGCCGATCCATGAGAACATCCATATCCTTTGCAGCGGCTCTGTTGACGGTCGCACTCTCCCTGTACACACCCACCTTGCAAGCGCAGATCGTACATTTTGGGGAGAGCTTTGACCTTAACGACACCCTACACCCGAGTAAGAGCCATGAATACTATGCCAACAGCCACATCAGCCTGAACCCAGGGTTCCATTCCGAGCCGAAGAATCACAAGCATACTTTACTGCAACTCGACCCATACGGCATATACCCACCCGAGTCAGGTCTCACAGGAGGTCCTAACCCAGCGGACACCGGAGTGGTCGGAACCATTGGCGGCACGGTCGATGTCGGGTTGATGGGAGCCGCAGTCTATTCCATCCCCATCGAGGTGCCCCAAGGCATCAACGGGATGCAGCCCAGCCTTTCGATTACCTACAACAGCCAGGCAGGAAACGGCCTACTGGGCTGGGGATGGGACATTACAGGGCTGTCATCCATCGAACGGACGGGCATGACGCGTTATCACGACGGCGTTGCCGGTGCCGTAACAATAAACGACGTGACAGACCGATTCCTCCTGGACGGCGTGCGGCTCATAGCTGTGGCTGACTACACCGACAGCGTGGAATACAAAACCGAGCAGGACGGGATGTCCAAGATCATGGGGTATTTCAGGACTGAATATGTCGGAGGAGGTATGTTCGGATACGGCACAATCAAAATCCTGGAGCGTTTCAAGATATGGAAAAGTGACGGGCTCATTCTCGAATACGGCTGTTCCTTGGATTCCAAACTCATGTCCCAGACAAACGGAGAACAGGTCTTGTGTTGGCTTTTGAAAATTGAATCGGATCGCAACGGCAATTCGGTGACCTATCACTACGACACTCATCATGATTCGGGAGAATATTACATCAGTTCCATCGACTACACAAAACATTCAGAAAACGGACAAACCATTGTTGAGCCTGAGTTTTCAGTGGTTTTCCATTACCGTCCAGGCTACAAGAAAGACTACGACTTCCAATATATAGAAGAGAATATCGTACAAAGCAGGAAACTGATTGACCACGTCTCCGTTATCAGGAGCGGTCTCGATACCGAGATGGAACGTTATTCCTTCAAGTACACCATGGACTCTATAGGAGTTCTTTATGGCTATGAGAGGATGCATAGCCGTTTGATGGAAATACGACTTGAGAAGGAAGGAACAGCTTTGAATCCAACAAGGATAATATGGACAAGCACGACAAATTATGACAACAACGTATTGGTCAGTGAACGCATATATGATTCGGTCATATACAACAACTTCCCTTTTGTTGGTGACTTCAATGGCGATGGATACTCAGATTTGGCTGTGGTGCCGTTTATGGACTCTGTTTACGCCCATAACGTTGACGTAGAATTTTTCTTGAACAATTCCACCAATCCGGGGCATTTCATTGCTTCGCCCACCATGGCGTTGACTAATGTCGACAAGAATCTGGACTGGATCTATCCCGTAGATCTGAACGATGACGGTCTTGATGACTTGATAGCTTGTTTCTATGACTCGCTCACGGATAGCCACAGGGATACCATGAGCATAAGGATCTTCGAAAATGAGGGGGGAACACACTTCCACTTCAGAGACTCCATCACATTGGGAGGGGGACGTTTCCTTGTCCGCGCTGGAGATTTTCTGGGAAACGGGAAAATTCAACTTCTTTTGATGCCAGTAATATCCAACAACTTGTTCCCCACTTTAGCCTTTCTTATGTTGGTTTATTACGACGGTAACAACCTTGTCAAAAAAATGCCCACCGACGTTTTTTGGGACGTGTGCGACATTGCCACGGGCGATTTCAACGGTGACTGCCGAACCGATGTGATGGTGATCAAGGAAAGCGGATCCATTGTTTATTCCCTTGTGCTCTCTGGCAGCACCTTGTCTTGCCAAGAACAATTCGGCATTATCGACATCAACCACGCCAACGGGCGATGGAACCACGTTTTCACTGGTGACTTCAACGGTGATGGAATGACCGATCTACTTTACAACGACACCATAAGGAACAATAACAACATCGTCCAATCGAGATGGAGGATATTCTATTCTCAGGGGCACTCATTTTCAGCGACGGAAAGCATAACATCTCTTGGAGTGTATAAAATGCCAGAGTCCAACCTGTATTCAAATTCACTACGGAAAGTAATTGACGTTATGAACCTGCCAAACAATAAAAGCCACTTATACTATAGCGCATGTGTGAGTGATTTCGATGGAGACGGCACGTCAGACATTGCTGTCATCAGGATGACGAGTTATTCTTCCGATATCGACATTTACTTCCATTACCTTCCATCTCGCAATAGTTTCCAATCATTTTTTGACGGAAGTGGATACAACGGAAGCCATAACAATGATCCCAATTATTGCTATATTAATTGTAGGACCCAATATTTCCATTTGGGTAATTATTTAGGCAGAGAAAACATATGTTTTCTTGGACTCGAATACCGCGAAAGTGACTGGATTGTAGAAAGAAGGAGACCCGCAATTTTTTCCTTAAAACCGGCAAGCGCATTGAATAGTGTGAGTGTTGTAATTGATGGCAAGGATAATCCTGTAGGGTTTGGTTACGGCTATGTCCAACAGCCGTACTTGGACTTTAATCACGGAGTCAGACGCATGCCTGTCCCCGTTAGAGTGCTAACCACGATAACTACATACAACGCTACTGATAATCAAATGCGCGAACTCCTGGTCTTTACCGATCCTTGCTACCACCGCGACGGCCATGGCTGGCTTGGATTCAAAAAACAAACCAGAAGATCCTTCGAAGACGGGACTGAAACCAGCCGGACAGTAAGCATCAGGTCGTTGGGAGCGATGACGACGCACGCCATGCTACTCCCGGAAGCCGACACCGTCTACGTCTTTCCTCACGGAACAAAGGTGCTGTCGTCAGTGACCACCTACGGCTTCGAAAAGGTTTGCAGCAACTTGGCTCAAAAACGTCTGGTGACTTGTCCGGCGTTGATCAGAAAGAATGTCGTGAAATACGATCCTGACAACCCAAACACAGTCCTCTCAAAGTCTTTCGTCGAGAACCACTTCAACTATTCCGACGGACTATATGACGAAACGTACCATTGCGATTCTACCCGGACAGGTGTGGACGACGCCACCGGCATCGACTTTTCGAGATGTGAATACAGAACGGTGGAAACAAACACTTACTATCCTGATAATTACGGGACATGGACCATCAACAGGCCTCATTGCCAGAAACAGGTTCAATCGAAAAGGGGAAAGCCCGACGTGGAGAAAAGCCTATGGTATAACTATGTCTCCGGGAATTCCTATGCGGTGAGCCGCGTCTGTGAGTTGCCGAGCGTTGGCTTCATCCAAAGCCCGTTCTTGGTGCAGACCGATTTCGAGTACTATCCAGACGGAAACCTGAAAAAGAAAACGGTAAAAGTGCCATACGGCCAGCGGGACGAGCAGCAAAAAAACTACGAATACGAATACGGACCCGGTGACCAGCAACGGCTTGTCACCAAAGAGACCGTCAGTAGCGGTGGCTTGAGCTACGCAACCTCATACGCTTATGACCAATACGACCGTATTGACACGCTGACGGGGGCCAACGGGCTTGCCACAACATTCGACAATGATGCCTTAGGGATTACTTCATGGACTCAAAATGCCGACGGAACAAGAACCTGCATCGTACAGCGATGGGCATCGGGGCATCCCCTGAAACCCCAGGGCGCTTTGTATTACACTTGGGAACGGTCTTCCGACGGAAAGCAAAACCTGGTTTTCTACCACAAGACAGGAACAGAACTGCGAAGCGTTGCATACGGAATCCATGGCGAGCCCATTATTACTGACAAGCGCTATGACCACAGAGGAAGATTGTCGGCCGTTTCGAACCCCTACAAGGAAAGCGAGACGCCGCGTTGGACCATATACGGATACGACAACCTTGACCGTTTGACCACCCTCAGCACTCCTGACACTACCGTCACAAGCATCGTCCATGACGGATTCAGGACGGAAACCACGGTGACCACACCTCAAGGCCTGGCACAAGAAAGCGCCGCGGTGGTAAACGCCATGGGTTGGACAGTGCGTAGTGAGGACGCAAGTGGATCCTACCTCGTGTTCGACCATTACGCCGACGGCCTTGTCGCTACGGTTACCATAGATGAGAACCCTTCCACAACGGTCACGGCTGTTTACGACGATGCCCGTCACAGGACTTCGCTCACCGACCCCGACTATGGGATTCTGGCAACCAGGTATGATGCCTATGGCCGCCTGACCAGCAGCACCACGCCGATGGAATCCGCAGGACAAACACAGACGGAATATGTTTACGACGGCTTTGACAGGGTCGTACTCGTGGCGGATGGACTTGACGGTACGGTTGCGAGATACAGCTACAACGAGTCGGGGGTGGCGAAAGGCACTTTGGAAGAAGTGCTCTTCAGGGAAGCGGAAGGTGCCAATATACAGGATATCAAATATGGTTACGACAACCTCGCCAGACCTATATCCCTTACCGAACAACGGGCAAACGGCACCTACACAACCACCATGGAATACAACGGCCAGTCCCAGGTGAGCCGTCAAGTTTATCCGTCGGGTTTCGCTGTGCGATACGACTATCGACGCGGTCGTTTGCGAAAAATAACTGACGATGAAAATCATTTGTTATGGAAAACCAACGACATTGATGCCAGTGGACAGCTTCTTGAGGCCGAGTTGGGCAACGGAGCCGTCACGCGATACGCCTACGACACTGTGATGCGCCGTTTGGAAAGCATCGTAACGACAAATAATCTACAAAACCTGTCGTATAGTTACGATAAATTTGGTAACTTAGCAGCACGAAAGGACAACATACGAAACTTGGAAGAGACTTTTGAATACGATAGCCAGAACCGTTTGACGGAGATAAGGCTGAGACCGACGCTGACGGGTGCGTCGGTCTACGACAGCTATGGCCGCATGACAACCAAGATTGCTGATGGAATCCCCGTGTTTTTCGATGCGACGTTTTCTGTGGCCAAACCCCACGCGATGGACGGCGCCACAACCTCTTCGGGAGTTTTCCCTGATGATCCGCAAACGATTACCTACACTGGTTTCGATAAAGTCAGCAAGATCAAGCTGGGCAACGACAGCCTGTGTTATACCTATGGATACGACCGCCAGCGCGTCTTCATGGAGGAGCATGTGGGCAACAGGCATCGCACCAAGCGTTACGTTGGTAATTGTGAGTACGTGACCGAATCTGAAGGTGGTTCCGATTCAGAGCACTGGCTCACCTATCTAAGCGGGCCTATGGGCGTGTATGCCGTAGTACTGACAAAAAGCGGTTCCAGCCAAGTATTTTACATCCTCAAGGACAACCTCGGCTCGTGGACCACGATAACGGATGAGCACGGCAATGTTGAACAACGGCTGAGCTATGACCCCTGGGGCAACCTACGCGACCCCGACACCTGGGCGAACTACACCCCCAATGACGTTTTCAACAAGCCGATGTTCGACCGTGGCTACACCGGACACGAACATTTATCCGCCTTCGGCCTCATCAACATGAACGGCCGAATGTACGACCCCGTGATGTCGTCGTTTCTCTCGGTGGACCGCTTCGTGCAGAACCCGATGAGCGCCCAGGGCTTCAACCGCTATGCCTATTGCATGTACAACCCGCTGAGGTATGTGGATCCCACGGGGTGGCGTTCGGGAAGTGGCGGAGGTCATAGTCCTGACAATCCGCCGCATTATGTTTATATGGATGGTTGGAGCGGATATCTGATTGATGAAGTTACTATAGTAGATTCTCGCATTTTTAATTTTGAAATAGACTACACTTCACATTATAACGCAGGTGGAGGCAGCGACAACCCCTGGAACGAGGCCAATAACGGACAACCCACTGGGTATAAAAGCGGCAGTGGGGGCGGAAATGGGAACCATGGAGGATACTCAAACAATACCACGACAAGCCAAAATGTCAATGTTGAAATTGGATCCAAACTATTGATCCCAGCCAATTTATACACTACAACAATGGCAACATCCTACTACAATGAATTCACACGGCAATGGCAAGATAAGTTTGGGGTCATGAGAGATCTTGACTTTAATGGGAACCAATATACAGGAGGGAAAAATAGTTTTGGAAAAATGATGAGCAAAAGGTATACTAATGCTGGAAGAGTTTTAGGACTTGTCGGTGTTGGCTTATCATATTATCAATTTGACCAAGCTACAACAACGGAAGAAAAACTTGAATATGGTTTTGATACATTTATTGGTTTTGCAGGAGTAGTAGCACCAGATTTTTTTGGACTGCCAGCAACTATCTGGTTTTTAGGAGGTAAACAAGTTACTTTTTGGTATTCACGGACTACAATCATTCCAATGATTGAGAATGGAATAAACCCTGGGCTAATGGAGAATCAACCATTTAAATAAACAATTATGAAACGGCTTTTTGATTATTGTTTTTTTCGGATTGCATTGTTTTACAAGAAACGTATGCCCTTTGAGGATTACATAACTCAAGGTCACACACTGTTGGTCAGCGCGCTCGGTTTATACGCCATTGCCTTGGTTAATATACTGTTGCATCTATTGGGAATAAAGCTGACAAAAGAGATAATATTCCTCGTCTTAATACCTTTTTGTATTATTATTTTTTTCAATAACCGTTTTTTCCCTAATTCGGAACAATTATTTGAAGAAAAGAGAAAGAACTATAATAATGAACGATGTAAATGGTTTAAAGGGATGTTGGTATTTTTGTTTTTAGTTGGGTCTGTTGTCAGTATGATCACAAGCTACCGTATAAAATGATTGAACGTCTAACTATAATCTCGAATTAGGAAAAGTCATTTTTGTTTCCGCGTCCTATGAACAATAGATTATCATATTCTATCACTCATACTACTAACGGTCGTTTGGACTACATCTACACCAACACGCACACGGAGGCGGCTTTGTATGACTATGTGGGAGGAAACGCCAACGGGGTGTTTACTGTTTCCAATTTACCATTGGAAATGTACAATAATAAAGCAGAATTGTTTTTTAACTCTTCTAATTCCTTTCGTTACGATGGGCAGTGGAGGACAACACCTATGATACACACCATGCAAGGAGGTCAACATGTTAAGGTCGTGGTTTCTAACCATTTGATTTTTATCATTTTGGAGAATTCCCGTATACATGGCAATTTGAATTAATTGGACGCCTGGCATGCCTCCAAGTCGTAGATAATAACATATGTATAAAATATTAAACAATGAAAGTTCATTCTTTAATTCCATTAGTTTTCTTCATAATTACTTTTGTTCTTTGTTCTTGTCATAAAGAAATACCTCAAACTAAATACTATTCGAATGGTCAGGTAGAAGAAACATGTTTCTTGCGAAATGGCAAGTTATCAGGCGATTACAGCTCGTACTATGAAAATGGACAACTCCATGGTAGAGGTGCGTTTCGCAGGGGGTATCCCGTTGGAGAATGGTACACTTATTATCCTAATGGAAAAATCATGGTTATTGAATCGTACGGTAGAAAAGGGAAACATACTAATGTGAACGCATGGGACGAGAATGGCAAACAAGTGATAAAAGATGGCACAGGAACCTTTATTAAATACTACCCTGATGGTTCATTGCAAAGTATCACCAATTATAAAGATTGTTTGTTTGATGGAGCAAATGAAGCATGGTTTCCAAATGGAATCAAAGAATCCGAATTCTACTATAAAAATGGACGGCCAACTGGGACTTGGCGCTTTTGGGATTTGAATGGAAATCTATATAAAATAGAAGAGTACTGATTATTTTAATCTAGCCTTGAGAAAGAACCATATGAAAAAAGTAGAGGAGAATTTTCAATACGATAGCCAGAACCGCCTGAAGAGGGTGTGTTGGACAACCATCACCGACGAAAACGGCGAGGTGCAGCAACGCCTGAATTATGACGCCTGGGGCAACCTGCGTAACCCGAGTACTTGGGCGAACTACACCGTCAATGACACGTATGAAAAACCTCTGTTCGACAGAGGATACACCGGACACGAACATTTATCCGCCTTCGGGCTAATCAATAGGAGAACATCTAGACGAATGGATCTGTGAACCAGTAATTGATTTCAATAAACCTTAAAACATGTTCGACTATATTTTTACAAGATTATACCAGTTTTATGAAAAAAGAGAAAAGGGCGGCGATTCCATTTTTTCCTCTTCTATTTTTATTTCTGTGCTTCGACTCTCTTTGTTTTATTCAATCATTATGTTGTTGATTGTTTTCTCTGGAAGCAAATTAGCCATTTTAAACCTTAATTATAACCGTACTGGAGGTTCTGTGGTTTTTATACTTGCTTTTATCGCCTTAATTAACTATGATTATATGCGTTTTAAGAGAATTCATCGACAAATCTTGAATAAGCACAAAAAAAATCCTTGTAATAGATGGTTTAAGATATGGATGGTCGCGGCTTTGATATTATTATTATTATTATCACCTGTATTATGGAGGGAATTGTATAAAATGTTTTAATTGAATGAAAGAGTTGATTAAATATTGCGCATTTAGAATAGCGAGTTTCTATAAACGAACACGACTATCCTCTGATTATTTAGCACAAGGATTCTTTTTGTTGTCCTTTTCATTAACATGTTATCTGCTAACGATTGTTCATGTAGTATCCTGTCAATTAGGCCAAAAACTACATAAGATATTTATAATTGTATTGTGTATTCCTCTGATCATTGAAATAGTACGCTTCGACGATTTATTTCCTAATGTAAGAAATGAATTTAATGAATTTGAAAAGGAAAGAGTTAATGAAAAACATAAACTATTAAAGGAATTATTAATCGTAATATTTTTACTCTTTTCTTTGATTAGCTGTGCTTATTTTTTATTACATTTCTGGTAATTAGTTTGCATTTGTTTTTATCCTTGCGGTTATTATACTCCTACTTTTATGGGAATTGGAATAAATTCGAATACATGTTTTAATTTACGTAATCATGATTAAAAAAAATTTATTTTTATTATCTATACTTCCACTATTGTTTTCATGTTCAAATAAAGAATGTGAATGTATAGACAAAGCATTAAAAACCAAACTTCCTACCGAATACAAGAACAAGGTCAACCGAGCAACATTCAATTATCTTGGAATGTATTATTCAAATGGAGAAACCGAATATTTAGATTCTGCGATCATGATTTTGAATCAAGCTATTGAGATTTCTCATACGTTATTTCCTGCTTATTATTTTAAATCAATAGTGTATGAAGCCAAAGGTGACTATGGATCAATTATAATTACAGTGGATTCTGCCATAAAATATTCTTACACAGATCCCAATATGTTGTTTTTTAAAGCGAGGGCGTTGGACCATCTTGGCATGGCTGAAGAAGCAGATAACGTATTGGAATCGGCTGAAAGGCTGTATTCTCAATGGATTTATTGCTATCCGGATAGCATTAGTTTTATAATATCAAGAATAGGTTTTACAGCTTATTATAAAGGGAAAACAGTAGCTATCAAAGAAATCAACAACTATATAAAAGAATATCCAAATGACGACATAATAGTCGGATTAAAAAATATGATTGAAAATGAGCCTGAGGATTCCGAATTATTTCGAAAAAAAACGAATTAATGAATCAGCTATAACATAATTGATCATGAGGTTTTTAGAGTATTTGTTTTTTAAGTTTTACAGTTTTCAAGTAAAAGTTGGAAATGAGGATATCGCCCCTTTTTCATCTGTCTTGATCATTAGTGTTGTTTTTGGGTTTATCTATCATGACATAGTGTTATTTTGTTATCGTTTTATTCCGTTTTTTTCAGACAAACCTCTTCCGCCTTGGTATGTATTTTTACTTGTATTCTTGATAGTATTTATCATCATGTATCCCTTAGTGTTTAATAAAAAAAATACGTATCTATTTTAATAGCCCACGAAAAGGAATGGAAAGGCAAGAATAATTTAGGAGTAATTCTTTTCGTTGTTGTTCCCTTTGTTTTATTATATATAGGATTATTCATTTAGAGGTTTAACATTATGCGTTTTTTAGAGTATCTATTTTTTAAATATTATAATTGGCAAATTAAAGTAGGTAATGGAGACATGTCTTCGTTTCTATCTGTATTATTCATTTCCTTTTCTTTTACCTTATATTTTGTCGATATTATTATGTTCTATTTCTTTTTTCTTGCTTCCAATGGTGATTTTTTAAACAATAAATATTTATTCATAATTGTTTTTATATTATTTTTTTATATTGTATTTTCTTCTTGTTACAAACGGGAAAGATATTCGAATTATGGAGAAATACAAAAAGGAATGGACAGGAAAAAAACACTTAGGAGCTATATTATTCCCCTTTATTGCTTTTATCATATTAAATATTGAAATCTTTATTAAAATAAAAATGAATCGAGGTGCTCTATGAGGAAATACGGTTACGACAGGCAGCGCGTCTTCATGGAGGAGCATGTGGGCAACAAGGTTCGCACCAAGCGCTATGTGGGCAACTGCGAGTATGTGGCTTATGGTCTCAAGGACAATCTCGGCAGCTGGACAACCATCACCGACGAAAACGGGCGAAGGAAGGAGAAATAAAACCATCGCAACCCCTTGCGGGGAAAGAAAAAGTGTTGTATCTTTGCAGGCAAATAGGGACGGTGGTGCGCCCAGCGCATCCCGTACCGCCCCCCGCCAGATCGGTGTCAATCGGTCTGGCGGTTGACTTTTAGAAGCTGTGGACAACGAGTTCACCTGAGACATAATAATATCCATGAAGGTTCTTTCGTATTAGTTCTGAAACGGCATCACGGATTTCATTTTTCCACTCATCAAATTCAAATAATACGATTTCAGCACCTTGTTCCTTTGTTGCGTATTTGGCATATCGCACAATGTTTCCGGAGCCTTTGGTCCGCTTAAGATCTCCCCTGCGACCATTACAAACGATGTCATAGGTTCCATCTGGTTTGTTGTCCTCCAAATGTTGAATCTTCAGACCTGATTTGACGAACACTAAACAGATCCCATGTTCTTTATCGAACTTTTGCTGCTCATTATGGTTTTTGCCAGCTTCCTCCAATCTTTTCCAACTTGTCACTAGATATCCTCCAGTGTTTTCGTCAAAGTAATCCTTCCGCCACTCGCTGTCGGGGAGGGCGTGGTATTCCTTTCTGGATTTTTCTATGTTGGCGAGATGTTTCATGGCCATTCGCCAACAAATATAATAGTGAAAATTTCATTAATTCAAAAGTGTTGACGAAAAATATATGAAATATTTTCAGCGCCGGCCTAAGGGAGGACTAAAGGCTTGAGCGTCAGGGAGCGGCGCGGAACGAAGTGAAGCGTTTGCCTTCGGTACGAAGGCACTCCGCGAGCTGACCGCTCAGGCCTTTAGAACGACTGTGCGGTGGGTCCGATACTGTCGGCCTTGATCTTTTGGTTCTTTTGCATCAAGGCAAAAGAACAAAGAAACAAAAGAAACAATAGTTATCAACAATCCTGCCTTATCGGGCGGGATTGTTGTTTTTTTTCTACTTTTGCAATTAAATTGAATATTTAGAGTTATTAAAACGCCATTAAAAAGCAATATTATATCACTATGAAACACAAAATCACAACCATCATGCTGGTGCTTCTGGCTACCTTCATCACCTTGGGCGGCACCACCAGCTGCAAAAGCAAGAAACAATTGGCTAAAGAAGCCGCTGAAGCTGAATACAAGGCCAGAGTGAGCGAAGCCGTCAGAGACCTTACCGCCATCCTTAACGACGAAGTAGTTTGGACACTCGAAGAAAAGGAAAACCGCGTGCAGACCATCAAGGATTGGAACCTGCAGAACGCTGAAGTGGACGACCTGCTCTTCCAAGTTGAGAAAAAATTGGCCCGCGAACGCGCCCAGGCCGAACAAAGGGCAAGAGAAGAAGCCGAGGCAGCCAGAGCCGCCGAAGAGGCTAGACAACCCAAAAACGTGCTTGAGAAGAACTTCGCAAGCATCTGCAACGCCTCAAGCACCACTCAAGCCAACCGCATCATCAACGAGACATTGAATCTTTTCGAATCCAACAACGTCCCTGTGCTCATCATCATCAGCCAAGCCGGTGGATTCAACGATTATGACCGCCCAACGACCATCGAAAACTACTTGAATTACATCAAGGATCAAAAGGTCAACCGCAACAAGGTCTATAACCTGAAAACCAACGACAACGGAAAAATCACCGAAGTAGAACTCATCAAAAAATAAGCAAGTAACATGAAAAAGATATTGGTTATGCTCGCCATCGTCCTGTTCGCAGGTACTGCAATGGCACAACAAGAAGAAATCAGTTTTGAACGCAAACAGGCCATCGACAGTCTCGCACTCGAGAAAGTCCGCGACCTCAGCAAATACATCAAGATCGTAGGATCAAAGGAAACCGCTTGGAGCGAAGCCAACCGCGTGATCGACCGCGCCGAAGAGCTGTTCATGAGCAACGCTGAAATCGGCGTTTCCTCAGTGGCTTCAAACAACATCAAGTACTACAAAGTACGCCCCTATATGGAGCACCTGATGCGCCTCAACTACGACCGCGTAGAAATTGAATGGTACAACATCGAATACGTTAGCGACCTCCAGCGCCAACCCGACGGCACCTATGTGGGTGTCATCACCATCTTCCAGACCTTCCGTGGCTACGACAAAGAAGGCAACCTGGCCTACAAAGACACCACCAAGAAAGACATCACCGTCTACGTGAAACGTAAGGAAACCCAGATCGGTGGCCGCATGATCGGCTTCTGGGATGTGATGCTTGGCGACATGAGAGTGAAGGAGACAACAAATAAATGAGAAGTAAGAAGCAAGAAGTAAGAAGCAAGAAGACAGAAGACAGAAAGTTTTCTGTTCTTCTTGCTTTTGTCTTGATGCTGTCTTTCCTGTCAACGCCCATAATGGCACAGTCCATCGGCGACGTCCACATGGATGAAGCCAACCTCTACGCCATGACCAAGCAGATGGGCCAGTTTATCCGTCGTTTCAACTACGAAGAGGATCAATTCGGCTACAAAATCAACCCGAAAAGCCCCGACTATCGCAACAAACAGAAAAGACAACAGTCGTTGGGTATCCTCTTCGACCAAGAGACCTACGGCAATCAGCCCGATCTTCAACGCTTCTTTATCGAAGACGTCACCGCTACCGACTCCACCTTCATGACCTTCCTCGGCGGCCGTTGGTACTCCGAAGTGTCAGCCACTTTCAAATACAACGGAAAACTCGTCAACCTGATCATGATCCTCGGTGTGGAACAAGAGGGGTTGGGGTCGAAATGGGTGCTTAACAACATTTATTTCTCTGAATTCAACAAGCTTTTCCCCACTGGTGAAATCACCGAAAAGGAAAAGCATTTTTTGCATCCCATGAGTCACGAGCTCGACTTCATGAACATCTACAAGATCTTCAAGGAGCCCGAAATTATCGAATATTACGCCTCCAAACGGTTCGAGCCCGATTATCTCACCCTATTCTTTTACGAAATCAAAAAAGGAAATCTTGTTTTCCAACACGTGGACTCGGTGAAGTTCCACGTCTTCCAAATCAAGGACTGGTATTTCGAAGTGTCGTGGTTCAACCGTAATGGCAGCAATGCCGGATGGCTCATCTCCAACTTGATTTACCTCCCTGAAAAGGACAAAAAAGACCTCATTAAATTCTACGAACCATGAAAAAAACTGTCGCACTGGCCATTATGCTGTGCTGCATCATCGTCAATGGCACAGCCCAAAAGAAAAAACAAAACACTGGAGGCTTGACCAAGGAAGAATTAGCCACTTACGAAGTGGAAATCCATAAGATGGTGAACTATTTGCAGGAAACGCTGAACTTCATCGGCGATCCCACGCAAACGGCTCAAGAGAAGGAAATCATCTTCTCACAAACATACGCCAAGATCTTCCAGGATGACAAAGTGCAAATTGAAGACGACCTCGACACCAAGCGCAACACCAATCTCAGCAAGGACGTCCAGGCCTATCTTAAAGACATCGACTTTTTCTTCCAGTATGCGACATTTACTTTCGACGTACAAAGCGTAGCCAACCTCAGCAAGGAAACAGGCGAGACCTATTTCAAGGTCACCATGAACAGAAAACTCACCGGCGTGACTGTCACCAACGACACCATCAACGATGTGAAGATCCGTTACATGGAGGTCAACTTCGACAAGAAAAACAACGACCTCAAGATCGCCAGTATCTATACCACCAAGGTAAATGAACGGGAATCGCTGCGCTACTGGTGGAACTCCATGCCGAGCCCATGGAAAAACTACTTTGGAAAAGAACTCAGAATCAACGATACCATTCCCTTGCATTCCATCATCCAAGTCAACGAAAAAGACTTCATCTATTTCTATCCCATCACCACCGTCATCGACGGCGACACCATTGCCTCCGACTGGAAAGAGCTCGTTGTGACAAACGGTTTGGATGAGTTCTATGCCAAGTTGAAAGGCTTAGTGATGATGCAAAATGTGGATGTGTCGAACATCAGAACCATCACCACGCTGGAACCCCTGGGTGAACTGTCGGAACTGAGCGTACTTAACATCAGCGGCACCAACGTTAATGACCTTTCTCCGCTTCGTAACGCCAATAAACTCAAAGTTCTCAAGGCTTCCAATACCCGTATCGAAGACCTGAGCCCGCTGAAATATGACATCATGCTTGAAGAGCTCGACGTTGCCTTCACCGATGTCAACAATATCGAGGTGACCGAAATCCTCAACAAACTGGTGAAATTGAATATCGGCCACACTAAAGTGAGCAACCTGCAACCGCTTGTGAATTGCCCAAATCTGGAGTATCTGTCAATTGAAGGCTGTCCGATCAGTAACATCCAATTCATTAGCGGACTGGAGAAAATAACCGGACTCAACATCAGCAGCACCGCTGTTCGCGACCTTTTACCCATTCAAAACCTGACATCGCTACAAAGCCTCAATATTTCCAACACGGCCATCAGTAATTTGAATGTGCTTGGTGAGATGGAAAACCTTAAGGAACTGTATTGCAGCAACACCTCCATCAGCGACCTGACACCGCTTAAGAATCACCGTCGTTTAAGCAAGATTTACTGCGACAATACTCGCATCTCAGTCAATCAAGCCAGTGAGTTCAGTAAAGAAAATCCTTTCACCTTAGTGATTTATGACACCAACGCCCTCAGCGAATGGTGGAACAGCCTTCCTATTTATTGGACCGCTGTCTTCGCAAAACAGATCAATATCGAAGGAACCCCTACCACGGAACAACTTCACGAGGTGATCAACATGACCGACCTCGACATTTCTGGTAACCAATTTATCCAAAACTTGATCCCGGTGAGCCGTCTCACTAATTTGGTTAATCTCAACATCTCCAATACAGAGATCACCCATTTAGGCGCTTTGGCTGGAATGACTTATCTCGAAAACCTTAATCTGTCCAATACCTTTGTCAACAGCTTGGAGCCATTGGCTGATACAAAGAGCCTTAAGACGCTGAATATCAGCAATACTCCTATAGAGAATTTAGAACCTCTGATCAATAATGATCATCTTGAAGTGGTTTGGGCTGATGATAGTGGTATTGGCAAGGAACAGGCGATTCTCTTGAAAACCGCACAGCCTAAGGTTACCGTGGTTTACCAAACCTCTGGTCTCCGCAGCTGGTGGGACATGCTTGACGCTTCCTGGCAAAGCCTGCTAAAAGCACAAATCACCTGTACAGAATACGATCCATCCGACTTGGAACTCCAACAGATTCGCGACATCACCGAATTCCAGGTAGAACGTGAGAATCAGATTCAGAACCTCGATCCGCTATGGTATTTCTATTGGCTGGAATCCGTCAACATCGCCAACCAAGGCATCCGTAACATTGAGCCGTTAGCCAACAAGAAATATCTGAAAGAGTTGCATCTCCAAAACAACCCCATCAATGACCTGGAGCCATTGGTCAACGACACCTTGATCACGGTGCTGAACATTGAAAACACACAGGTTTCAGATCTGTCAAAACTAGAGAAGATGAAGCACCTCCATACGCTCAACGCAAGCGGAACGGGTGTCAAATCGCTTAAACCATTGGCAAAGATGACTGAATTGGAAGAGTTGTTCATCAACAATACCAAGGTCAATAACATTACACCTATCGAAAATATACCATCGTTAAAGCTGTTGAAGATCTACAACACCAAGGTGAACAAGAAAAAGATAGAAAAATTGCAGCAAAAACGCTTCGATTTGAATATCGTTTACTATTAAAAGAAGACATAAGATAGAAGTAAGAATGAGAAGAGTTTTTTTATATATTCTATTGGTATTTTTAGTGGCTTGCGAAGGCAAAAAACCGGCTGAACCGAAAACAGAAACTCAGCCGAGAGCTAAGGTGATCGTCCCGGATTTTAACGCTGATTCCGCTTTTACCTTTGTGAAGGCTCAAACTGATTTTGGTCCGAGGGTACCGTTATCATCCGCTCATGAACAATGCTGCGAATGGATGGTTGAAAAGCTTTCGGAATATGCCGACACCGTCATGGTACAACAGTTCCGCACCAGGCTTTACAACAACCAAGGCATCGATGGAAAGAACATCATCGCCAGCTTTAATCCCAAGGCCACCAAGCGCATTGTTTTGTGCTCACACTGGGATTCTCGTCCCTTTGCCGATCACGATCCTGACGAAGCCAACTGGAACCATCCCATCGATGGCGCTAACGACGGCGCCAGTGGGGTAGGTGTACTCATCGAGAGTGCCCGCTGCTTCCACAACCAGCCATTGCCTGAAAAAGTAGGCGTGGATATCGTGCTTTTCGACCTTGAAGACTATGGTCCACGGCAAGATCAGGCAGAACAGTATTATGATGACAGACGCAATTATTGGGCTTTGGGATCACAATACTGGTCAGCTCAGCCTCACGTAGCAGGTTATAAAGCCAATTTTGGAATCTTACTTGACATGGTAGGCGCCAGTGAACCTAACTTCATGAAAGAGTACTATTCACAAGGTTATGCGGCCTGGTTGAGCAATAAAGTATGGCATGTGGCGCAAGATCTTGGTTATAGGCAATATTTCGTCAACGAGTTAGGCGATCCGATTAGCGACGATCATTTACCCATGAATGAGATTGCAGGTATTCCTACCATCGATATCATCGACTTACGCCCTGAAAGTTCCAATCTTTCATTCCCAGAGAATTGGCACACCCTCAATGACAATATCGAAAATATTGATGTGAATACCTTAGGTATGGTCGGTAACGTGTTGATGCATTTCATTTACGAAAACCAATAATCAGAATATATGCCAGAATTTGATAACTTTCAGGACTTACAAAAAGAGGTTACCGAAAAGGAAACCGACAAGAAATGCCCGAATTGCGGAGCCACGGTAGTGTATAATCCCGCATTGAGAAAAATGTATTGCGAATACTGCGGCTACGAAGGCGAGATTACCATTGACGATGCTCAAAAAGATGTCGTTGAACTTGATTTTGAAGCAGCTGTCAATAGGCAAAGCTGCGAGTGGGGTGTTGAGAAAAAGTCAGTGGAATGTAAGAACTGCGGCGCTGTATCCATCTACGACGCCCTTGAAACGGCTGCTGTTTGTCCTTTCTGTGGATCTACCCATGTAATGCCGGCTGCCACTGAAAACACCATCTCTCCTGGCGGTGTGTGTCCGTTTACCGTCACGAAGGAAACTGCTGTCGAAAACTTCACAAAATGGCTAAAAAGGCAATTGTTTGCGCCACGTAAAGCAAAAAAAACCGCCAGTCCTGAAGCGTTTAAAGGCGCCTATCTGCCTTATTGGACCTTCGATACCAACACCTCCTCCGAGTTTACGGCACGGGCTGGTTATGACAGTACAGAAAGAGACAGGGACGGCAAAACCACAACTACCACCACATGGCGCCGTGTATATGGCGATTATTATGAGTTCATTGATGACGAAACCGTGATGGCATCCAAACGCCATGAAGAATCCGGTGTAAAGAAATGCGAGCCTTTTCAGTTATCAAAAGTCATACCTTACAACCCAAAAGTGTTGGCAGGCTTCGTAGCCGAACGTTATTCAATCGGTTTGCAAGACGGTTGGGAAATAGCTCAAAAACAAATCCATGACAAATTGGATAGGAATATTAGAGACTATGTAAAACACCACTGGAGCTGCGATCGTGTCGACAGGGTCAAATTCAACACAAAATACGCAGACATCACCTATAAATATATCCTTGTTCCAGTTTGGATTTCGTCGTTCCAATATAAAGACAAGACTTACCAGTTTGCTGTGAATGGACAAACAGGAAAAGTCGGCGGCAAGACACCTATTTCAGCCTTCAGGGTGATTATAGCCATCCTATTGGCAGCAGGAATCATCTGGGGCTTGATAGCATTGAACGGCTAAAAAGACTATTCCTTGCTCAATTGGTTGAACGACTTGGGGGCAAGTTCAGGCATGGTACGTTTGGTAAACGCACTCTTGCTTACCATTTGTTTGATTTCCAATTTTTTAAGCCATTGTGGACAATCCATCTTTTTTCTGGATTTACAATGACTGATCATGGATTTCACCAAAGCCTCATATTTGGCATTGCCTACGCGCTTTTCAGTGATGAGACATCGATTCTCAATAATTAGATTCTCAATCGGGATCTTCACTGGACACACTTCTGTGCAACGTCCGCAAAGCGAACACAATGAAGCGAGATGTTGATACTCTTCCAATCCAAACATCAAAGGAGCCATCACCGAACCGATAGGGCCGATATATGGCGCATTGTAGGTATTTCCGCCGATGTTCTTATAAATTGGGCAAACACTAATGCATGCGCCACAATGGATGCACGAAAGCGATTGACGTATCACCTCATTCTCAAGGATATTGGTACGGTTATTATCCAATAAGATGACGTACATCTGCTCAGGACCCTGACGGTTTTTCGACGGACCCACAGTAATGGAATTAACGGCCGTCATACCATGGCCATTGGCATAAGCAGACAGCAAAGGCAACACGATACTGAGGTCTTCAACCGATGAAATGACTTTATCAATTCCAGCCACCACAATATGGATCTTTGCTGAAGTACATGACTTTAAGATATTGCCTTCGTTTTCAACCAAGACAACTCCACCTACGTCAGAAAGCAAGAAGTTGGCACCGGTGATACATATATCAATCTTCTTCAAATCTTGATTGATTTGATAACGGATGAAACTGATCATCTGTTTTGAAGTACTGCCCAACTTCAACTTATAGTGTTCATTTAACACGCCATTGATTTCTTCCTTTGAAAAATTCAAGGTGTGATAAACGGGATGATACGGAGCCTGACTGGCTGCTTTTAGTATGTAGCGGGCAATGGAACCTTCGTAATAAGGGAATTTTTTATCAGCGAACAACGCATCAAGCTTGATTTCATCGAGAACAGCTGAATTGGAACGGATTACACCTTGGTTGTCGCGTTTGTTCACAATCTCCAAAATCATTTCTTGAGCATCGTTTACGTCACGAGCCCAAAGCACATTGCCACCGTTTTCTTTGAAATGCGTCTCAAAGTCGACAAGCAGTTTCTCCATGTTCAGGAGCGACTTGTTTCTTAATTGATAAGCACGCTGGCGTTCAAGCTCTAAATTATCGTAATGATCCTGGCTATTGGCAAAACGTTTTTCATAACACCCGGTGTTATAATTCATTTTTTGCCAATGCTCTTCGTTGAAAGCAATGTTGCTGTCGCTCTTGAATTTGATACTTTGTTCGCTCATAAGCATCAATCTATCTGTTCAATTTTCTCAACTCTGCGTACATGACGTCCTCCTTCGAATGGGGTGGTCAAAAATAGTTGAACCATTCGCCAAGCTTGGTCAAACGGAATGAAACGTCCAGGTAAGGCCAAAATATTGGCATCGTTATGTTGACGCGCCAGCTTAGCAAGTTCTTCGTTCCAACATAAAGCGGCTCTCACATGAGGATGCTTGTTGGCTGTCATTTGGGCACCGTTGCCGCTGCCACATAGAATGATTCCGATGGGATATTCACCTTTTTCGATTGCTTTGGCCAAAGGATGAATCATGTCGGGATAATCCACGCTGTCGGCACTATGTGTACCAAAATCCATCACTTCATAACCCGCATCTTTCAGTCTTTCAATTAAAAACTGCTTCATTTCGTAACCACCGTGATCTGATGCTATAGGAATAATTTGGTTCATTTTACCTCTGTTCATAATTATTTCGCAAAGGTACTTTTTTATCTCATGGCATGCAATATTAACCTGCTATTTATGAATTGATTAACCTTTTTCAATGATCTTGAATCTTTAAATATTAAATTGATTTTCAATACTTTAAAAACTTATCAACAGAATAATTGTTGATAAATTCTGATAAAATGGCACAGGGATTTCATTGGGTGTTCATTTCTGTTTTAAACCATTTTTTCAAACTAAAATTTCAGATTTATGAACAACCAAAACTCAAAAATTGAGATTAATAATTTGCTCTAAAACAAGGGATAATGACACCGAAAAAAAAGTTATGCAACAATTCACCAACCTGTTAATTATTCATTCATCAAAAATTTTAATTAAAATTTGACGGTTGATTAATGATAGGCGGTTGAAAAAATGGTGGTCGTGGCACCCGGTATTTTATTAGTTTTGCATTATGAAATTTTTACGCCAAACCATATTGTTTTCATTGCTGTTTTTGTCAGTCAAGCTTTGTTTGAGCCAGACTGAATACAAAGTATTCAGGTATGACAACGACAGCGTTTCGAGCGAAGGAACCTTGCGTGACGGCAAGCCAGACGGCTATTGGAAGACCTATTATGAGAACGGTCGTTTGAAGTCGGAAGGCAATCGTGAAAATTTCCTGCTGGAAGGCTTATGGGTTTTCTACTCTGAAGAAGGTGACACTACGTTGACTGTTACCTATCACCATGATCTTAAAAATGGTTTGCGAAAGACCTATCTATCGGATGAAATCCAAGAGGATTATTTTGAAAATAACATTCGTAGCGGTGTTAGTCGACGTTTTGACAGGCGTTACCATCTACTGCAGGTGATTCCTATTAAAGATGGTTATGAACATGGAGTTTCGCCAGTTTATGACACTAGAGGTTTATTGATAGAGATTATTACCTACAAAAAGGGATTCTTAAACAGCCGTGAAGTAATTAACCGCTATGATGCCCAAGGTCAGAAAAACGGCTATTGGAAAGCGTTTTATGACAATTTTGAGCTGAAATGGGAGCAGTATTACAGACATGGACTTCGTGAAGGCTATTACAAGGAGTATGACGAAAAAGGCAACTTGAAAGTCATAAAGAAATATGTCAACGATGTAGAGCAAATTGTTGAAAGTGAGACCAAGCCGCTCCAGATGCAACATGAGTATTATCCTAACGGACGGATAAAAAGAGAGGCTTCATTCCGTGGTGGCAAGCGTGAAGGCACTTGGCGTGAGTTTGATGAAAATGGCAATGTGATCAGTTCGCAAATTTACCAAAACGGCAGGTTAGTTCAGTCAGGTGTGATGGATACTGATGGCACCCGTCGAGGTGAATGGGTGGAGCTCTATCCTGACAGCACTTTGCGTGCCCAGGGACTTTACCTGAATGGCAAGCGTTCAGGGACGTGGAAGTTCTATTATCCTGGTGAAGTGTTGGAACAGGAAGGCGAGTACCGCAACGGTCAGCTCGAAGGCACTTGGATTTGGTATTATCCGAATGGAAAGATTCAAAAACAAGAGGACTTTATGGCTGGTGTGCCTGAAGGAAGGTATGTGGAATATGATGAGAAAGGCAACGTCATTGCGTCGGGAAGCTATTTTGAAGGTATGAAGTCGGGCAAATGGAAGGAACAATCGGGCGATGTGTTGTCGGAAGGCGAGTATCGCAACGATCGTCAGGTAGGGGAGTGGACGTCGTATTACAGCAATGGAAAAATGGCTTTCAAAGGTACTTTCAAAGCTGGTTACCCTGACGGGGAACAATATTTTTACTACCGTAACGGCCGTTTGCGTGAAATCCAGTCCTATTCAGGCGGCATTCGCAATGGGGTTTGGAAGAAGTTCCTTGACACAGGTGAGCTCTTCTTTGAGGAAAAATATGAACAAGATAAAGACGAGATTCTTTTAGATCAATGAAAATTGCCATAGCAGCTCCGGCCCGTTGGATCACTCCTGCTGATGTTGAGTGTGCCATTCAATGGTTAAAAGCCAATGACTTTGAACCCGTGTATGATGATCGTTTGTTTGCACAAGATTATATCTTTGCCGGTTCTGACGATTTTCGTGCCGCTGTCATCCAGGAATACATGGATCGTGATGACATCGATGTGATTTGGCTGGCTCGTGGTGGTTATGGCAGCATTCGAATTATCGATAAACTCGATTTTACTTATTTTGTGAAACATCCCAAAGTATTTGTCGGTTTCAGCGACACGACGGTGTTTCATGGCAAGATGCAACGTCTGGGAATCCCCAGTATCCATGGACCTCTTGCCGGTTATTTTGACCGTCGAACTGCCGAGTCGAAGCTGTCGTTGTATGATGCATTAATGGGAAAACCATTGCATTATGAATGGGCGACGCATCCTTTGAATAAATTGGGTTCAGTCAAAGGTGAGATGGTTGGAGGAAACCTTTCCGTTTTATATGGCATGATGGGTTCCAACTCCTTTCCTGAGACCGACGGAAATATATTGTTTATTGAGGAAGTGGATGAGTACATTTATCACGTGGAACGCATGATGTATGGCCTCAAACGCGCTGGCAAGCTCGATCATCTGAAAGCTTTAATAGTAGGAGGTTTGACTGAGATTCACGACAACCCCGATCCTTTCGGAAAAACCGTGGAGCAAGCCATTTTCGATGTGGTGAAGGACTATGATTATCCGATTTGTTTCGGCTTCCCATCGGGTCATCAGCCCGACAATAGAGCTATTGTACTTGGAAAAACAGTGGAGTTATCAGCGAGCAACGACGGATGTCATTTTCTTCAACTGCTTCATTAATTTTATTTCTTTAGTAAGCACGTCGTAATCACAGAAAGTGACATCCATGTATTTGGCGATCTTCTTCAAATCGCCGGTGGGATCTTTCTTTAATGAGAAGATGTAAGAATGGCAATCGAGGCCCAATAAAACCTCCTTCAAGGCACTGACCTTATAGACGATTTCGTTGAACATGCTGTCTGACTTGATGCCACTTTTGCACTCGATCACATAAAGCTGGTTGTTCTTGATGAAACACACGTCCAGCTCGTTGTTGTGCTTGATCTCGGTGACACCGTCGATATGCACACCAATGGCAATGTCATCAGGTGCCACATTATTTTTAATAAGGTGATAGACGTATTCCTCAAACCATCCTCCCGTCAGGTAATCCAATTCCTCATGGATCAGCATGCCTTTTTGTGAAGGAGTGAACTTGATGTAGTTCAAGAACTTGCTAAGGTTTGGGATGGGAATCATGCTATCGTTCACTGCATGTTCAACTTCGTTGATATCGATGTATTTCCAGTTGCGATATTTTTCACGAAGCACATCCAAAACCTTGTAATCACTATTATTCAGTTTTCTTTGTGCGAACAGGTCAAACATCTGTTGCGCCTGTTGCTCATCGGAAATGATGGTCTTTGGCGTGTCGAGGTCGTGTGTCAAGCCATAAACCCTGAAATACTCATCAAGGGTGATTCTGTATTTGATGGGATAAACTTCGTCGTCGTTATCGAAGATGCTATTGTCGAAAATCGTTTTGACGACAAGGTTTTCGTGGGTTTGGATGTAATAAAACTTGGTGTTGTAATTGGAAAAAACGTGTTGCACCGAGAGCGCCATGTAACGGGTGCCGCCAGCTAAGTTTACGCAATATTCGGCGTTCTTATCGATAGCGTTGTTGATGGTGCGGCAAATGCGTTCGTAAGTATATTTGTCAGAATCGCGCCGTAACACGATACGTTGCACGATGGCCTTGTCAACTTTAAGCGTGTTGACCAACGGGGTGATGCAGTCGAAGTTTTCGTTGGCTGAAATAAACAACAGCTTGTCGCCCACCTCATAGTATTCCTTAATAAAGAGGTAGGCGGCAAGCGGATGTTCGCGGCTGATAATGTTGACTATCGTCTTCACTTCTTGATGGCTGCGATGCCTGGCAATTCCTTGCCTTCGATGGCTTCGAGCAAGGCGCCACCACCGGTGCTGACGTAGCTCACTTGATCGGCCAAACCGAACTTGTTGATGCAAGCCACGGAGTCGCCACCACCAATGAGCGAGAAGGCGCCGTCTTTGGTAGCGGCAGCGATGGCTTCAGCGATGGCTTTGGAGCCCACAGCGAAGGTGTCGAACTCAAACACGCCGCAAGGACCGTTCCAGAGGATGGTCTTGGAGCCTTTGATGACGTTGGCAAACAGCTCACGGGTCTTCGGACCGATGTCCATGCCTTCCCAACCCTCGGGGATGTTCATTGGGTCGACCACCTGGGTATTGGCGTCGTTGCCAAACTTGTCACCAACCACGCAATCCACGGCGAGCACCAGATTGACGCCTTTTTCCTTGGCTTTGGCCAGGATATCGAGAGCGAGGTCGAGCTTATCTTCTTCACAGATGGAGTTGCCAATCTTGCCACCCAAGGCGCGCTTGAAGGTGTAGGTCATGCCACCACAGAGGATGAGGTTGTCAACCTTAGTGAGCAGGTTCTCGATAATCTCGATCTTAGTGGAGACTTTCGAGCCACCCATAATAGCGGTGAAAGGATGCTGGATCTCGTTCATCACCTTGTTCACAGCGGCCACTTCCTTGCCCATCAGGTAGCCGAACATCTTGTGTTCAGCATCGAAATAATCGGCGATTAAAGCGGTGGAAGCATGGGCGCGGTGGGCGGTGCCGAAAGCGTCGTTAATGTAATACTCGCCATAGCCGGCCAAGGTCTTGGTGAATTCCTTCTGTGAAGCCTTAATAGCCTTCTTCGCTTCATCATAGCCTTCTTCGCCTTTCTCAATGCCACGCGGCTTGCCTTCTTCCTCAGCATAGAAACGGAGGTTCTCGAGCACCAACACTTCACCGGGTTTCAAGGCGGCGACTTGGTCGGCGGCTTTCATGCAGTCAGGGGCGAACTGAACAGGACGGTTCAGCAGCTCTGAGAGATGAGCGATGATGGGTTTGATGGAGAATTTCGGATCAGGGTTTTTCTTTGGGCGACCGAGGTGCGACATCAGCACCACCATTCCCTTGTCGTTCAAGACCTTATTAATAGTTGGCAAAGCGGCACGCATACGGGTGTCGTCAGTGATGTTGAAATTGTCATCCAAAGGGACGTTGAAATCCACGCGGATAACCACACGTTTGTTTTCAAACTTTACTTGATCGATGTTTACCATGATTTTTATGATTTAAAATTGTGATTTTCAGGGACAATCATATTGATGGCTTTCGGAAGCATCTCGAAGTCAAAAGGCGAGTTGTTGAGGTTTTCGCCTTCCGTTTCCACCAACAGGGAATGGGGTGGAATGGATACGATCCGAATTCTGCTTCCTCGAAAGGTCTTCACTTCGTTGATTTTGTTGATGAAAGTGCCATCGTAAAGGTTTTTTACATTAGCGGCAAACTTGAAAATGGACACTTTCTTGATGACTGTGACATCAAACAACCCATCATTGGGGATGGCTTTGGGCATTGTCATCATGCCACCGCCATTGAATCGGCAGTTGCCGATGGAGAGGTTCAAAATACTGTCGTCAAAAACCAACTCATCGTCGATGGTGAGTTGGATATGCGTGATTTTATAAGTCAAGATACACTTGACTAAGCTAATTAAATAACGGATGGTGCCGCCTTTGCCGTTGCGTTTCATGGTGTTGGTGGTGTTGCACACCATCTCGTCCAGACCCGTTCCGGAAGCGTTCAAAAAATAGCGTATCTTAGGGTCGCCGTCATTATAATAAGTCAGTTTTCCAATATCATGGGCAAAGGTATGTCCCGCCTTGATGATTTGAATGTTCTTTTCATATTCCATGGGAATATCGAACGTTCTAATCCAATCGTTGCCTGTGCCTACAGGAACGACACCCATAGTGATCTCAGTGGTGGCAAAACGTTGTTGCGAGAAAATACCGTTGATCACCTCATTATTGGTGCCGTCGCCTCCAATCGAAATGATTTTTTGATATCCTTTTTCTGTGATATTATCCCTGACAATATCAATAGCATGGCCAGGGTGGGTGGTCAATATAGCGTCATAATCGAACCCTTCCTTAATGAAGATCTTTTCGATTTCCGGCCAGTCTTTTTTGCATTTTCCGATGGCAGCAGCCGGATTGACAACAATCAACCATTTATTGTTTTTATCTTGCATAAATCTGTTTCCAAAAAATTTGCTCCAAAGATAAGAATAATTGTTGTATCTTTGACGCTTTAAATATGAACTAAAAAAAATGAAGAAAAATTGCTTACTGTTTTTATCGCTGTTTACACTGGTGATGCTGTTTAATGCTTGTAGTACTGACGTTGATTTATACGCTGGTTATAAAGATATTACGGTTATTTATGGACTGCTCGACAGTGATAAGGATACCAATTATGTCAAAATTAACAGGGCTTTTTTGGGTCCCGGCAATGCTTTGGAAATCGCTATGATCGCCGATTCGTGCAACTATTCATCAAAACTGGATGCAAAAATTGTGGAATATAGAGCTACCCCTGGAGGCAATAATTACCAAAAAAGCGGTAGAGAATTGGTGCTGGACACCATGACTATTCACAACAAGGATACAGAAGGTTTCTTCTATGCTCCTGACCAATTGGTGTACTATACAACAGAGCCTGTTTACACCAATTCAGAACGATACAAGTACAAATATGAATTGTTGGTTGACAGAGGCGATACTATTTTAAGTGCTGAGACCGACATGGCGGGCGGCTATGGTTTCAATATCAATACAGCCGGTATGAGTTTCTCAGGCGAATCGGGAACACCAATCAAATGGAATCCATGTCCCAACGCTTCAATCTATGAGGTTGTTTTGAAATTCAACTATTTGGAACTGCATGGTTTCGATTCAGTGCCTCAAAGCATTGAATGGTCGTTGGGAACCTACCCTGAAACCTCTTTGGAGTTGGATCATAACATGTACGTTGTTTCTCACAAGTCGGAAGCGTTCTACACTAAACTTGCCGAGAAGTTGCAAGGCGATACGATAGGTGTTGATCGTCTTGTTGCCAATCCTGCCATCTGTATCTCCATCGCCGCTGGAAACGAGGAATTATATAACTTCATTTCCGTCAACGCTCCCTCAAGCAGCATCGTTCAAAGCATCCCGGAATATACCAATGTCAAAGGCGGTTATGGCGTGTTTGCCTCCCGTACCTTGAAAGAGAAAAAGGTTAGGTTTAACAGCATTTACGACATTACCAAATGGGGTTTCCGACAGATTGAATAATTGAGAATTAACACTAACTAACTAAATAATATGGAAGAAAATAAAAAACTCTTTGAGGAATTTCCACCGGTGAGCACCCAGGAATGGGAAGCTATCATTGAGAAGGACCTTAAAGGAGCTGATTACAACAAGAAACTGGTTTGGCGCACGGCTGAAGGTTTCCAAGTGAAGCCCTACTACCGCGCTGAAAACTTAGCGGACATCCCGTGGACGGGGCAAAACCCTAACGAATTTCCTTATGTCCGTGGTAACAAGCCCGAAGGCAACGAATGGCTCGTCCGTCAAGACATCACCGTGAAGGATGTCAACGAAGCCAACAAGGTGGCCCTCAACGCTCTTAGCCGTGGTGTCAACTCCATTGGCTTCAAGCTCGAGATGGATAAGGCCTACACCGCCATCGAGATTTCCACCCTGCTCAACGGCATTGACCAAAAGGCTGTGGAGATTAACCTTTACAACAACAAATACCACCTGCCGCTTTTAGAGATGCTCTCCAAGATTCCGGGCATCAAGGGTTCATTGAATTACGATCCTTTGACTCGCTACATCCGTCGCGGTGTGTGGTACGTGACCGAAAACACCGATATGGAGCTGGCTTACATCATGGTGAAAGCCGAGATGCCTGACTTCCAGACCATCGGCATCAATAGCCATGTGTTCACCAATGCCGGTGCCACCATCGTTCAGGAGATGGCCTTCAGCTTGGCTGTGGGTGCCGAGTATCTCGACAAACTCACCGAGAAAGGCTTGACCATCGACGAGATCGCTCCTAAGATGCGTTTCAACATGGCTGTCGGACAGAACTACTTCATGGAGATGGCCAAGATGCGCGCTTACCGTCTGCTGTGGGCCAACATCGTGAAGGCATACGGCGGCAAGGAAGAGAATGCCAAGATGCACATCCACGCCACCAATGCCGAGTTGGGCATGAGCTTGTATGACGCTTACGTCAACATGCTCCGTACCACCACGGGCACGATGTCAGCCGTCCTCGGTGGCGTCGACTCGTTCACCGTGATGCCGTTCGACCAGCCATTTGAGCTGCCCACCGACTTTGCTGACCGTATCGCACGCAACCAGCAGCTCATCCTCAAGGAAGAGTCGCACTTCGACAAGGTAGCCGACCCCGCTGCAGGTTCCTATTACATCGAGAACCTCACCGAGAGCCTCGCCGCTGCCGCTTGGGATCTCTTCAACAAGATCCAGGATGAAGGTGGCTATCTCGAAGCCGTCCGCAAAGGCATGATCCAAGGCCTCATCAAGGAGAGCGCTGCCAAGAAGTTCAGCAATGTGGCTACCCGCCGCGAGACCATCTTGGGTACCAACCAGTTCCCGAACTTCACCGAAACCATGAAGTTCACACCTGAGGCTTGGGTGATGGAAGCTGACAACCGCCGTGACGAAAAAGCCGAGGTTGAGACTATCGTTACTTTCCGTGCCGCTCAGCAGTTCGAGAAGCTGCGCTACGCTACCGACGTCTATGCACAAGACCACAAGCGTCCTGTGGCTTGGATGTTCACCTACGGTAACCTCGCAATGCGTAAGGCACGTGCTAACTTCGCTTCCAACTTCTTTGCTTGTGCAGGCTTCCAAGTCGTCGATAATCCTGGCTTCAAGACCTTGGACGAAGGCATTGCTGCTGCTCGTGAGGTGAAGCCAGAGATCTTGGTAATCTGCTCATCCGACGAGGAATATGGCGAAGGCAACGCCCTCAAGATCTTCGAGGAGTTGAAGAACGAAACTATCGTGGTGCTGGCCGGTAACCCCGAAGGCACTGCTGACATCCTCAAAGAGGCTGGCTTGAAGTATTTCATCCACGTCAAGAGCAACGTGCTCGAGACTCTGCAAGAGTTCCAGAAACAATTAGGTATAACGAAATAAGAAAGGAGCATCACAATGAAACCCAATTATAAAGATATCAATATCAACGCTATACCTAAGCATAATGGTCTCATTCTGCCGAATGGCGAGCTTTGGGAGACCCACGAACACATCATGGTGAAGCCTGCCTACACCGAGAAAGACCTCGAAGGCATGGAGCACCTCAACTATGCCGCAGGCATCGCCCCCTTCCTCCGTGGACCTTACTCGACGATGTATGTGATGCGTCCCTGGACCATCCGTCAGTACGCCGGTTTCTCCACCGCTGAGGAATCCAACGCCTTCTACCGCCGTAACATCGCTGCCGGTCAGAAAGGTCTGTCAGTGGCCTTCGACTTGGCCACCCACCGTGGCTACGATGCCGACCACGAGCGTGTGATGGGCGACGTGGGTAAGGCTGGCGTGAGCATCTGCTCCGTCGAGGACATGAAGGTCCTGTTTGACCAAATCCCGCTGAACAAAATGTCAGTCTCCATGACCATGAACGGCGCCGTGTTGCCGATTCTGGCCTTCTATATCGTCGCTGCCTTGGAGCAGGGTGCCAAGTACGAAGAGCTGCAAGGTACCATCCAGAACGACATCCTGAAGGAGTTCATGGTGCGTAACACCTATATTTATCCACCTGAGTTCTCGATGCGCATCATCGCCGACATCTTCGAGTTCACCTCACAGAACATGCCGAAGTTCAACTCGATCTCCATCTCTGGCTATCACATGCAGGAAGCCGGTGCTACCTCCGACATTGAGATGGCTTACACCTTGGCTGACGGTTGGGACTACCTCCGCACCGGTGTCAAGGCTGGCTTGGACATCGACGCCTTCGCGCCGCGTCTGTCGTTCTTCTGGTGCTCGGGCATGAACCACTTCATGGAGATTGCCAAGATGCGCGCCGCCCGTATGCTGTGGGCCAAGATTGTACGCACCTTCAACCCGAAGAATCCCAAGTCGTTGGCCTTGCGTACGCACACGCAGACTTCTGGTTGGTCGCTCACCGAGCAAGACCCGTTCAACAACGTGGCCCGTACCTGCATCGAGGCTATGGGCGCCGCCCTGGGTCACACCCAGTCGTTGCACACCAACGCCTTGGACGAAGCCATCGCTCTGCCGACCGACTTCAGTGCCCGTATCGCACGTAACACCCAGATCTACATCCAGGAAGAGACCAACGTTTGCCGTGTGGTTGACCCGTGGGCAGGTTCCTACTACGTGGAGAGCCTGACACACGAAATTGCCCACCGTGCTTGGGGTCACATCCAGGAGGTGGAAGCCATGGGTGGTATGGCCAAGGCCATCGAGACCGGTCTGCCGAAGATGCGTATCGAAGAGGCTTCGGCCCGCAAGCAGGCTCAGATCGACTCAGGCCGCGAGACCATCGTCGGTATCAACAAGTACCGCCTCGACCACGAAGACCCCATCGAGACCTTGGAGATCGACAACACCGCTGTGCGTGAATCACAGATCAAGCGTCTGAAGGAGCTCCGTGCCAACCGTAACGAAGCCGACGTGCAACGTTGCCTTGACGCCATCACCAAGTGCGCTGAGACCCACGAGGGCAACCTCTTGGCCTTGGCCATCGAAGCCGCCAAGGTGCGCGCTTCGTTGGGTGAAATCTCCATGGCATGCGAGAAAGTCGCAGGCCGTTACAAAGCAGTGATCCGTTCAATTTCAGGAGTATATTCAATGGAAACGAAAAACGACGCAAGATTTGAAGAGGCCTGCAAGATGGCCGACGAATTCGCCAAGATGGAAGGCCGCCGTCCGCGTATCATGGTCGCCAAGATGGGTCAAGACGGCCACGACCGTGGCGCTAAGGTAGTTGCTACCGGTTACGCCGACATCGGTTTCGATGTGGATATGGGACCTTTGTTCCAGACACCCGCTGAGGCCGCTAAACAGGCCGTGGAGAACGACGTCCACATCATGGGCGTGAGTTCTTTGGCCGCTGGCCACAAGACCTTAGTACCTCAGGTGATCGAAGAGCTGGAGAAGCTCGGTCGTCCTGACATCATGGTCACCGTTGGTGGTGTGATTCCCGCACAGGACTACCAGTTCCTGTATGACGCTGGCGCTGTGGCTATCTTCGGTCCCGGCACCCCCGTCAGCGAGTCAGCCATCAAGATGCTGGAGTTGCTGATCGCCGCTCGCAAGCAGGCATAAATTGATAGAGACGCGGCACGCCACGTCTCTACATAGACCAAAGAAAAATCCCGTCAGCGATGGCGGGATTTTTTATCTGTTTTTTTCAATTAGTCATCTATTTTAACTACTTTCCCTTCAAAGAAATAAACTTTTGTTTTGTAATTATAACACCAGACCTCGCTTTGACCAAATCTGGTTGTGGTACGGTAAGTGTTCATGGGGAAACCCCAAGCCGCCTTACACATCTCTCTTGTCATACCAACCGAAACTTGTTTCTTTGCGATTAATCCCCCAAACTCAGCACCGTATAAGGCAACCATCTGCCGTGATAATTCTGCTTCTTTCTTCGCTTTTTGTTGTTTGATTTCTCGTTCTTTTTGAGCCTGAAGTTCTTTTGTGCGTTGCTTTATTTTTTTCAAATCGCTGCATTTAATGATATTTATACTCCAACCCCAATCTAAAATAGGAATATCTTTTATTATGTTGGGCTCATCTCGGTCATAATAATCAAGATCTTCTTCATAAAAAGCATAGCGAATGCTAGATATTATCTGTGTAAAAGTGCCTGTTTTTTCACCCTTCAGAACAATATAAGTATTATATTTCCCAGACATATCTTTCTTCAATACAACATCTTGAACAGTAAATTTAATATCTTCAAGTTTCACGGGGTCTCCGGTAATGCCATCATCTATAATATCCTCATCGATTATTTCTAATTTTCCATAATTACCACTTGTGGTGCTACCGTGTTTAACCCGATAAACTTCTTTGCCAATGAAGTTTGTAATTTGATTGTAAAACCTCTGAAGCACTGAATAATGGTATAATAATGTCTGTGGTGTGCTATTGATGTTTCCATATCTACCTGTATTGAAATACAAATAGTATGTTGTAACAGTATCACCATTTAAAGGTTTAAGCGCCAAGAGTCTTTGGTATTCTAAAAAATCCTTATAAAAATCAAACCCATTCCCATATTTTAATATTTCTTTTTTCAGTTCACGACAGGTCTTTGTGCCATTAAACGGCTTTAAACCAACATTCAATCGAAGAGTATCTTCATTATCATCGCAAAAAACATAACCTGATATCAAATAATAGCCCGAGGGTATCACAAAACTTTCACATGTAGCTTTACCATTTTGTAATTTGAAAGAATGTGACGTATTACAGTTTGTATTCTCCCAACTTAATGGTTCACACAAATAAATAGTATCACCAACTAAATTAGTCTTATATTCATGAGCAATAGAGCGATACATACTTGAAAATGGATAATTTTGACCATATGAGACAGAAGGAAAATACTTTTCAAAGTCCACATCCCGGTCATAAAATTCTTTTGAACCGGTTAATTCGTTAGAATAATCATCTCCAACAATTTTGATTTGTGCCATTGCGGAGTTGCTCACTATAAATATTACTACAAACAAAGCAACAAGCCATCTGAAGGTGTTTGTCTTTTTCATCTCGGATCAATTTTTAATTCTTCAATTCTGTTTACTATTTTTTCAGCTGCAGTTCTTTTTGCCTCTAACATTAGTGCCGGATCATCTGTATAAACAACCCAAAACTCATTTTCAGGATGCATATTGTCTCTATACTTATCGTTCAACATCCTATAAGACGAACCTGGATAGTCTCTTGCTCTGGCACAAACAACTAGAATATCAGGCCGGTACAACACAATTAAATCTTCCATTTCTTCGTTCAGCGTATCATCGACATCGCCAGCCGAGATAATGGCGACACGTTTCCTTCCAAGATCAATTACGGATTTGAAATCGCAGAGAGGTTGCCCTACCGACAAATGGTCTCCATTTGTTTTTAATAATCTTACCGCGCTACTACGCTCAACTAACATGTTGTGCAACAAGGTTGCCGTCGTGGTTTTGCCGTCATTTTGTCGGCCTCTGATAATTATTAATTCCATAGTGTTTTTATTAATGTTAGGTTTTTTTTGCGAGCAGGAAACGCTGTTTTACTTTGGGCACAGAAAAAGGCGCAAATCCTTTCGTTGTTACCACTTATTCCGTAGGAAGGTGTCTGGAATACCTTGAAGTGAATAAGTGCAAAAGGTTTACGCCTATGCGCAAACTCTTCGCATCTTGTTCTCACTTCAAAGAATTTGTTTTCCAGACTTTTCCTACAGAGAAACAAGAGCATCAAGCTCAATATGTCATATTAGTTATTTCTTTTTTATGTTATAGTTTTCGTTTTGTGATTTTGTATAGGTTAAATAATCTCTATGTCTGTTAATAATGATCTTGTGCCCCCAGCTTTTAACTCAGGCACATTAATGCGAATATCGCAGTCCACAACAACGATTGTCCCATCGGCGGTTTGGAGAATATTCTCATCGTGCATGTCGCTGAGATAGATGTCGGAAGTGGCATACGTCCAATTACGCGGATTACGCAACTCGAATCCCATTTGCCGCATATAGTTCACAATCTGGCTGTTTTCCACATGTTTGCCTTCAACAAAGGGTTGTTCCACAACAATTTTGAAATCACCATCTTCAGTGCGTCCAAAGCCAAGAACAGTAAGACGGGTTTCGGGGAAATAGGCGTTGTGAAGTGAAATACGATCAAGCGCGAGAATGGGTTGCACAAAATAATCAAGGCCAATGGTCTTGACAAGCGTTGCCCCATGGTCATAAACCTTGGCTTCGCCGCCCTCAGCAATCATCTCACCGAGTGAATGAGTAAGGGTTTTGTCAACGCAATCCGTCCAACAACCCGTGTGACGAGCCCATTGCTCTATGCATTCTTCTTGCTTCGCTCCGCATTCGACTTCTCTTTTGAAGTCATCGCCATAAGGTGCAGTTCCGCTATCTGATCGAGCTTTTGCTGCCGCGAGTATGGATGCAATGACATGCGTTGCACCTCCCGTTGCGCAGCCATGCTGTTCGAACGGTGAAAATCGTTGATATACAATCCGTCCATTGATAAATAGTTCTGCATAATAGTCAAGCTTTTGCAGACCCTCAGAAGTGAATCCGCCATCAATGATGATGTTGATATATTTCCAAAAGTCTGCGTTGGTCATAGGAGTTTGTTTTATACCTGCAAAGATATATATAATCTCTGAAATATGAAAGCTTGGTCAGAAAACTATCTATGTGATCATCAGGGGTACAAATTGTACCCCACCTGAAATTTCAAAATCTTTGCTATCTTTGCCATCGAAACAAATCAACATCAAACGCCATGTCATTAGAAACCACCTTAATGGCCGACATCAAGGCCGCCATGCTGGCCCGTGACCAAAAGAAACTTGAAGCCCTTAGGGCCATCAAAGCCCAGATCTTATTGGAAAAAACCAAAGGCGGCAACACCGAACTGACCGAAGCCGTCGAGCTGGGCATCCTCCAGAAATTGGTGAAACAACGCAAGGAGTCGGCCGCCATCTACGAACAGAACGGCCGCCAGGAACTCGCCAACGAGGAGTTGTTCCAAGCCTCGGTCATCGAAGCCTATCTTCCCCAACCCCTGAGCGAAGAGCAACTCCGCAACGTGATCAAGCAAGTCATCGCCCAGGTCGGAGCCACCTCCATCAAAGACATGGGCAAGGTGATGGGCATGGCCACCAAACAGGTGGCTGGCAAAGCCGACAACGCCAAAGTCTCGCAAATCGTCAAGGAAATGTTGGGCTAGTAAATAAAGTCTTGAAAACAAAAGTCCTCTTCATCTGTCACGGCAACATCTGCCGAAGCCCCATGGCGGAGTTCGTCATGAAACACCTCGTGGAACAAGCTGGGCTGAGCAACCAGTTTGAGATTGCCTCAGCGGCAACCTCCACCGAGGAAATAGGCAACCCCGTGTATCCCCCGGCGAAGCGTAAACTGGCAGAACACGGCATCGACTGCCAAGGCAAGACCGCTCGCCAGATGACCATCGACGACTATCGCCATTATGACCATATTGTCGCCATGGACCACAACAACCTGAGAAACCTGAAAAGGATGTTCGGCGAGGACAAAGACCACAAAATCAGCCTCCTGATGGATTACTCCAACCGTCCCGGCGAAGTGGCCGACCCTTGGTACACCGGCAACTTCGAGGCCACCTGGAACGACGTGTTGGAAGGCTGTGAGGGCTTGCTGAAAACCCTTATCTGAAATCCCCAACCACCTCCAGGGCTTCAGCCAACATGTTCACATCCTTCACGTCAATCCGATCAAACACGGGCTTGAGCTTGTCAATCTTGTCTAGATGAACGAGAAGCACATGATCAGGCCGCTCCTCAAGCAAACCCGCGGGGATCTTGTCCCTCACCATGTTGAGCGCCATCCCCACCATGCCATCCATCCCGAACCCGGCCGAATACCGCACCCGTAAGTCGGTGCCTACAAGGTCAAGCACCCTCAAGTCAATACCAACCTTCTTCTTCATGATGCCGAGGTTGAGTTTATACAACACTTTAATTGTTTTTGAATCAACAAACTCAAAGCTGATGGGCTGCTTGGTTTGTTCTGTGACGAGTTTTTGCAGTTCTTGATAGGATACCGATGCTTTCATAATGATCGTAAATAACACATACAAAAATAAAAAAATAGTATCTTTGCCGCTCCAGAAAAAAAGTTTAAAACAGATACCATGAAAAAGATTTTCTCCCTGATGGCCATCATCGCCCTGACCGCTGTGATGACTGTACAAGCCCAAGAACGCAAACCCGACTGGGCGCGTTGGCACTACCTCTCCGAGGAAGAGATGAACACCCCGGTCCGCAACGAAAATTTCGTTGAGACGGATCCACCGACGGGTACACCACGCTTCGTGGGCGAGTTCGAGCCAATGCAAGGCGTCATGATCCGTTACCCTCTGGGTATCCCTACCAGCCTTGTTGTTGATTTGGCCAACAATTGCCACGTTTATTGCGTCACCCAGCAGCAAAGCAGTGCACAAAGCAGCTTCCAAAACGCAGGTGTCAACATGAACAACGTCACCTTTATCAACGCCCCCACCGATTCTTATTGGATTCGCGACTATGGCCCGTGGTACATTTTCGAAGACCGTACCCCCGCCATTGTAGATAACCGCTACAATCGTCCCCGTCCCAACGATGACAACATGTCGCAGGTATTTGCCAACTTCTGGAACATCCCCATGTACGGCATGAACCTTGAACATACGGGCGGCAACATGATGGAAGACGGCCGTGGTCACGGTGTGAGCGACGAGTTGGTGTTCCAGGAAAACAGCAATAACGAAGAAAATGTCCGTCAAAAAATGCGCGACTACTTGGGCATCGATCCTTATCACGTCACCATCGACCCACAAGGCGACTACATCGCCCACGTGGACTGCTGGGGCAAGTACCTCGCTCCTGACAAGATTTTGATCGCCCAACTGCCACAAAGCAATTCGCAATACGCCCTGTATGAGCAAGTGGCCAACTATTTTGCCACCACCAACTGCTGCTGGGGTTATCCCTATCAAGTGTACCGTGTTCCGGAACCAGGTGGCTACACTCTTGCTCCTTATACCAATAGCTTGATTCTCAATAAGTCAGTGTATGTTCCGATGGGTGATAACGCATCCTACAACCAAGGTGCTATCGATGTCTACCAAGCCGCCATGCCTGGCTACAACATCGTTCCCGTCTACAACAACGACTACTACATCAGTTGGGAAAACACCGACGCTCTGCACTGCCGCACCCGTGGCGTGATGGACTTCAACATGCTCTTTGTGGATCACCGTGAGGTGCTGCATGGCGAGCAGGAATGGCAGGAGGAATATCCTGTGGTGAGCAAATTCATCGCTTACAGCGGCATGGATCTGAAGCAGGATTCACTCCTTGTTTATTATAGCATCAATGGCGGTGAATACCAGGTGGCTCACATGACGGCTACTGGCAACCCCGATGAGTATGTAGGCAATATCACCGGTTTCCAAGGTGGTGATGAAATCGACTACTATGTGTTTGGTGCTGACGAATCAGGTCACCGTTACACCCAGCCGGTGTTTGCCGAGTTGGATCCTCACCATTTCACCGTAGGCGACCATCAGCCAGTAGGGGAGTTGGTCATCACCCCCGACACCCTGTGGTTGGATGATGATCAAGAGCAATTGTTCTCTATCATCAATGAAACCAACGAAAACGTGGTTGTCAACTATTTTGATTTTAAGAAGGACGGTACTGTAATGGTAGGGACCGATGTTGAGCTTCCCTATACATTGTCTCCAGGGGGCAGCATTGATTTCAAAGTCCAATACGTCCTCCTGCCTACTCCTCCTGGCGAGAAAGGATATGACGTGTCGGAGATCTTCATTTACACTTCATTGGGTGAACTTAAAGAAGTGGTCATGGTCAACGGAGAGTTGTTGAGTGTCACCGAGGTTGCTGCAGAAACCAAACTCTATCCCAACCCGACCAACGGCAGCTTCACCGTGGAAGGCGCTAACGTGGCCAAGGTGGAGGTTTATAACCTTGTTGGACAGATGATCTATGCTGAGCAAGGCCAGATGATCAACATCAACGCTAACGATTGGAACAAGGGTATTTATCTGGTAAATATCACCATGCAAAACGGTGCTGTTGAAACTAAGAAATTAGTAGTTAAGTAATATGCCCATCGTCATTGCGAGGAGCGTAAGCGACGAAGCAATCCACTGTCGTCGAGTGTGGATTGCTTCGCTTCGCTCGCAATGACGAAAAAAAACGGAGGGTGGAATTCCACTCTCCGTTTTTAGTTTTCTGTTCTCCGTTGTTTACACGTCGAACTTAAATTCGGCATCAAACCAGCCCGTATCTTCTTTCAATAAATCGTATTCTTCACCGGTGAGGTGATCTACGACGTGTACGGTGCCTTTAATGTCGTCGTAGGTAAATGTGAACTGCGAGTTCACGTCATCTAAGGGAACGTCCATATTATCCTTTCGTGTATTGAGAGTGCAAACTTACAAAAAAACTTTATCTTTGCACATATAATCATCGAACATTATGAAAAAACAAATGCTACTTTTTATGGCGGCACTTTTGACGCTAGCCTCATGCAATCAACAACAAACTTTCAACATCAACGTGAACCTGGCCAATGCCGACGGACAAACGGTTTATTTACAAAAAGCGGGCCAAACACTTGATTCAGCCGTGATTAACAATTGGGATGCCGTATTCAAAACACCCGTATGTGACGACAATGAGATGTATGCCATCATGCTGAAAGGCTGGCGCCGTCCGTTCACGTTCTTCACCGACCATCAGGACATGACCCTTGAAGGCGACGCCCAAAACCCCAATGCCATCTTGGTCAAAGGCTCTGAAAGCCAAGCGCGTCTGGATGCTTTCAACAAGAGTTATAACGAACTTGAAGCCAAGCTTGAAGCTGATGAAACCGCTCAAGCCGATGCTGAGGAAATCCTTAAAATGCATTGTTTCGACTATGTTTGGGACAACCCCACCGACCCTGTGGCGCATTACGTGATGTATCGCTATAAATGGGCTTTCGGTCCATGCGAGTTGCGCACTATGATCGACAACATCCATCATGCCGACAGCACCCTCACTTCGAGCACCTTGACGATGGCTGAGGAATATGTGGAAAAACTGGAGCGTGTACAGGCGGGTCAACCCATCATTGATTTCAGCCAAAACGACCCTGACGGCAACCCTGTGACCTTGTCGCAATTAGCCGAAGGAAAGCTGCTTTTGGTGGATTTCTGGGCCTCTTGGTGCCCTGATTGCCGCAAAGCCAATCCCGATGTGGTGGCAGCTTATCAAAAGTATCACAACCAAGGTTTTGATGTGCTTGGCGTTTCGTTTGATACCAACAAGGAAGCCTGGCTCGCAGCCGTTGAAAAAGATGGTTTGACTTGGACTCAGGTCTCCGACCTTCAAGGTTGGAACAACGCCGCCGGTGCCTTATACAGCATTGCGTTTATTCCGCAGAATGCTTTGATTAAAGACGGCGTGATCATTGCCCGCAACCTTGAAGGTGAGGAGTTGTTCAAAGTTATTGAACAATCACTTTCTTGGTGACCATTTTGCCTCCAAGGACTTGCACAACATAAATGCCAGCTGGTAAATCGCTTACATCAATCGTTGTTGAACCTATCATGTTGAAATTTCTGACAATCATGCCTTGGGCATTGATGATATGGACACCAGCGCGGCCTTTGTTGTAGTCGGTGGTGATGGTCAAACGGTCCTTCACCGGGTTTGGTGTGAGGGTCACATTAAATGAGTCATCGTTGGGATCGGTTAATTCAGGAACATCCGTGATGATAGCGGTGTTATGGCTGTAAGTCACTAATTTTCCAGAAACTCTTAGGATAGGATTGCTGGAGTTGTTGCAATCTGGGCAACTATTTTGTCCACTCACACAATCGGGATAGTTGGGGTGACATTGGTCAACATAGGTTGGGTCGAACTCATAGAGCACATCAACGTTGCCAGCGGTCAAATAGTTGTCGAGACTGTAGTCCCACACCATCGACATGCTGCCTGGGCACCAGCCAGCACGGCTGTAAGTCCAGGTACCATTTTGAGGCTGACAGCCAGCGGGATTTGGTGAACAAGCCTCCCAAAGATCCTGAGTTGCAGTTACGGCGCCGTTGAACTTGATGTTGTGTACGGCATGATAGAACTCCGCAGCGTTGCCCGTATTGTAAGCTCCGTTACCGGTATCGCTCCAATTGTGTCCCGAAGTGGTGATTTGCAATTTGGCCTTTTCAACACAGGGCTCAAACATGATTGAACGGGTTGGAAGAGGACAAAGGTTCTCATAATCGCCAAAGGAGTAGATACCGTACCACAGTTCTTGCAAGTCCACATAGGGGTATTCAGGAGTACCCTTGGTATATTCAAAGATGGCGGTGGGGTTGTAGCCTTGACCATTTTGATACTGCTCACTATAGTATTCAAACTCAACAAGTCCTTGCAGCACGGTGGTGAAATCGGTTACATCGAGATCGTCTACACATTCCACACCAAACGGGGTGATGTAACGGCAGAGTTCTATCCATTCACCGCGGTAGTTCTTTACACGTAGGTAACTCACATGGTCGAAGGTATTGCATTGGCCATTCACACAGTTATGCAGATAATGCAAGTTGATGTTGTTAAAAGCGTTGACATGGGTCGGGAAGGGGAATTCACCATAGTCGGTAAACTCTTGGGTAGTCACCACCACCTCGCCGTTGAGCGCAGAAACAGTGATGTCGTCATAGTTGGTGGTTACCTCAAAAGAGTTTGAAGCAGAGGTCACCTTGCCGCCAGTTTGAGTGATGCTTACGGTCATATTGTAAGTGCCAGAGCCTGAAGGTGTCCAGGTGGTATACCAATAACCGTTTTCTGGATTGTTGGGATAATCGGTCTTTAAGAATAATTCCTGTCCATCGACTTCGCATTTCACTTCTTCAAATTTGAGGACATTGCCATGATCAATGTAAGCGCTCAATACAATCATCACAGGATTCTCAAAATTAGGCATATACACTTGGGTACCTTCGTAAGGACGGCGAATGGTGATGGAAGGAGTGTAATTCTCGGGATCAACCACCGTGAAAGTACGGGTTACTGATGGAGCGGGTTGCCAGTTGGTGCCGTCACCGGGCTGTGTGGCACGAACCTTTACGGTTCCTTCCTGGCCGGTAAGGGTAAGGATATTGCCGTCCAAAGTAGCGGGACCTTGGATGAGTTCAAAGTTCACAGGGAGTCCGGAAGTTGCAGTGGCTTGCAGCGTAATGGGTTCGTTATAGACTAACTGGTCGGGAATTTCGGTAAAGCTAAGGAACTGCGCAGCCAAACCACCAGGAATATAACGGATAACGAAGTTGTCAAAGCCGCACCAACCACTGTTGAGCATGAAAATCTTGTCCCAAGTGGCAGGGTCGTTTTTATCTCCACTGCCAGGAGTCAATCCTGCATTGATGCCCTGACATTCAGGCACAGATTCCCATTCACCGTTGGGGATGTTTTCATACATCTCATAGAGCGTGACGGCACCAGCACCATTGTTGGCATCCAGGTCGATGGAGATTTTCCAACGTCCCCAAACCGTACCTCCAATAGGAATGTCATAATCGCAAGCCATAGTGTTGCTGGGCAATACCACACCGTTCAAAAAATCGATTTCGGTATTGCTTCCTGTGAGCATCATGTACACACCACCATCGGGTGAAGTACTGGTGGGGTCGGGGGTAATGGGTTCGTAGATGTTAGGATGGTTGGGTGCTTTCTTGATAGGAGGCAGAACAGAGCCGTCGCCATTGCCATCGTAGCCGATACCAAACAATGTACCCCACCATTGGCGCAACATGTCACATTCAATTTCAATAATGCCTCCATTGGAAAAGTCGAAACCGTATTGACTGATGTCGTGCGTGGCAATGTCGCCAAAGCCCGTACCCGAGGCATGCGAGAATACACCTAACGTTTCGTCGGCAGTTGGTGTTACAGGCGTATCGCCCCAGTAATGACCCATGTAATCCGTATACATGGGTCCCATGTTGCTGCCACCGTTGCCGGCGCTGTGTGCCCTGACGTACCAACCGTCTTGTCCGTTCAACGGAGGATAAGGTTGGCCACTTCCAACTTGATAATTGTTGAAGTCAAATACTTTTTCAACTTGGGCTTGTGCTCCAAAGGCAAAAGCCAACAAAACGAGAATAATAGATAGCTTTTTCATAGATTTATATTTTAATTATTTGATAATCAATTTTTTAGTTACCATTCCGCCACCGAGCATCTTCACAACGTAAATACCCGGAGAGAGCGTACTGATGTCAATGGTGCGTTTGCCTTCCACGGTGAAATACATCACTTCCTGGCCTTGCATGTTGAGCACCAAGACACTGACAGCGCCTTTTTCGTAATCGGTGCTGACGGTCAACTGGTTGACGGCTGGATTGGGATAAAGCTGTGCTTCGAAAGGCTGTTCTGGCTTGAAAGCCTGTACCTCGGTCAGCACATTTTCGTCGTTGCTGTAGGAGATCACCTTGCCTGCCACTTTCAGGATTGGGTTGTCGGGAGCGGCACATTCAGTGCAGGTAACGCCATCAACACAATCGGGATAGTTCGGGTGGCATTGGTCTATGTAACTTGGATCAAACTCATAGAATAATTCCGAATGGCCTGCATTAATGTATTCCGTGAGGTCGAAGTCCCACACCATGCCAATGGATCCAGGACACCATCCGCTACGATGATAGGTCCATGTGCCGCTTTGTGGCTGACAGCCCGCCGGATTAGGGTTACAGGCACGCCAAAGGTGTTGTTCAAACTTGTTTTGTCCATTGACAAAAATATGATGTGTGGCCTCAAGGAACTCGGCGGCATTGCCGGTGTTGAAGCTATTGTTGGTACCGCTGCTCCAGTTATGGCCTGTGGTGGTGATTTTCAACTTGGCAGCCACGGCTTGTGAGCTATAATGATAATCTATTGTGGGCACGGGCTGTTGATTGGCATAATCGCCGAAGCTAAAGGTGCCAAACCAAATCTCGTTCACATCGACATAGAGATAATCAGGCGTTCCCTTGGTGAAGGTAAAGATCAAATTTGGATTGGTGCCGCTGCCGTTCCAAAGCTCCATATAGAGCTCTATTTCCACCAGACCTTGAAGCAATGAGGTGTAATCGCTCACATCCACATCGTCGTCGCACTGCACGCCGAAAGGCGTGAGGTAACGGAACAACTCCACCCATTCGCCACGATAGTTGCGCACTTTCACACCACCAACGCGGTCGTATGTATCGCAGTGGCCATCGATGCAGTTATAATCGAAATGGGCCATGATATTGTTGAACACACCTACGTGTGAGGGGAAGATGTATTCGCCGCGATCGCTATGCTGAGTCGGGGTGCAAACCAAGTCACCGTGCATGGTCACCACATCCAGTTGGTTGTCAACCTGATCGGTCACCTCAAAGCTGGTGTTACGAGTCGTTACCTTACCGCCGCTTTGGGTGACGCTGACGGTCAAGTTATGGTTGGTAAAGCCCGATGGGGTAAAGAAACCGTAATAATAGCCATTGTCAGGATCGTCGGGATAGTCGGTTGTCAACGGGATATCCACACCGTCGACGTTAGCAACAACTTCAGTAAACTTAATAACTTCAGGATGGTCAATATAAGCGGAGACAACAATCATCACGGGATGGCTACCATCCAAATAGACCTTGGTTCCGTCATAAGGACGACGAATGATAACTTCGGGATCATAAGCATCGGGATCAACCACTTCGAATGTCTTCACCACATCAGGGGCGGGAAGCCAAATGTCATTGCCGGCTTGGGAGGCTTTGAAACGCACCACACCTTCAGCGCCAGTCAGCGTAAGGATATTGCCGCTGATGGTAGCCGGACCCTCGATCATCTCAAATGAGACAGGCAAACCTGATGAAGCGGTAGCTTGCAAGGTGATGGGATCGTTAAACACCAATTGGTTGGGGATGTCTTCCATCTCGATGAGTTGGGCGTTGCCATCGGGTTGTTGGCGCACCAACAGATTGTCGAAACCGCCAGTGCTGCCTTGTGAATGGAAGAAGAGTGCATCCCATACCTGATAGTCGTTCTTATCACCTGAACCAGGAGTAAGATGCATATTAACGTTGGTGGCCGCTGCCTGCTGAATCCACTCACCAGTGCAGCCAGGTTTGACGAACACGGTCACCGCGCCTTCACCGTCGTATGCCGTAAAGTCAAACGACATCTTGTAACGGTTCCAGCCGCCCTCGTCGAAGGCAAACTCCACCGAGGTGCCGTTGGGCAGATACAGTTTGGCATGGCCGCTGTCACCTTGGCCTTTGCAGGACAGATACACACCACCGTCCTCGTCGTTCATACCAGGGAGGATGTGTCCGTCGCCATTGCCGTCGAAGCCAACGCCAAAGAAGTTACCCCACCAAGTACGGAGCATGTCCATCTCTAGGTCCATGATGCCGCCTTGCTGGAAGTTGAAGTTGAAATTGGCAGAAGCTTTGCGGGTGGCTGTGCGACCTACGCCGGAACCCCCATAAGGATACCACACGGCGATGCTCTCGTCAGGCGACATGTCGGAACCATTCACATAATCCACATCAAAGTCTTGCGAAGAAGCCGCTGTTTGGTAATGTGTCATCCAACCATCCTGACCGTTGAGGTTTTGTGAACCTGTCGTCAGATTATTGAAATCATAAAGGTATTCCACTTGGGCTGTTGCCACCAATGAAATCGCCAAACAAAGGATTAATAGGATTTTTTTCATATCAATAATTTGTCATCCACCACACAGGAGTTTGCCTGGTGTCGCCATGCAACATTCTGGCTAACTGTGTGACGTAGTTATCATAGTTATATTCGATCTCGGTTTGAGGATATTCCATCCTGTAGGAAGTCAGCTTGGTGTGATTGGTGGTGGTAGGTGTCATCTTGGTACGACGAGCCAGAGCCCAAGCTTCCCAAGGTTGACGGAAGAGATTCAGCCAACGCTGCTGATAGATCATCTTCAGGTAAAACTCCTGGCTGCCGTCATAATCGGGATTCATCCAAATGGCATAATTCATCACATTGGCTGCCATGTTGTTACAGTACGACCAAATATCCAAATCGCCGATGAAGCTGGTGTATTGTGGATAAAAATAGGTCCAACGGCTTGTATTTCCTGGCATATGAGTCCAGAAGAGGAACGACTGGTAGACACCCTGACGAATGGATTCATCGGGATTCAAAGGAGGTGTGATACCACCAATGTTTCTGACTTCGATTTCTGCTTTCATGAACAGGACATCGGCATAGGTGACGAAGATTTGTGGGACGTATTTTTCATCACGGGTCAGGTAATAGTTGAAAGAAGAGAACAGGCACGATGGTCCTTTGAAGGTATAGTTGCCGTCACGCGACTGAGCGTAAGGTGAGCCGCCTTCAACAGGTGTTTCAGCGGTACGTATCTGTGGATAGGCCCTCCAAGCGCCATCGGGGAAACTGTCAGTCTTATGGTTCGTATCGAAGAACAGGAAAGTGCGATAGTCGTAGATGCCGCTGCCATCCATGTCGTCAGTGGAAGAGAGACAACTCCACACGGTTTCACCCATGCGAAGGTTCTTGTGTTCACGGAACGACCAGTTATTATCCCAGTTGGTTCCCAATACGCTGGGCCACAAGCAGATGCCACCACCTAAAGCCATACCGCCAGAAGAACTCATTGCGGTATAAATGAAGTTGTAAGCGTCCACCAAAATAGGCGTAGCGAAATTAGGATCCTTGTCGTACATGCGCAAGCCGTGACGCAGGATGAGCGAGTTGGCGAATTCGGCCCAAAGGGTGTAATTATTGCTGAGCAACACATCGTATGGTAACTTGTAATACTCGTTGCCCGATGGCGTAGTTAACGAATCGGCATGTAAGACATTACGCGACCAAACCAATTCTTCCAACAATGATTTGTAGATGCTCTCCTGAGTATCCCATTCGGGTTTCATGGTCTCTTGGGTCGTGCCTTCTTGCCAAATCAAACTGGCTTGAGAGTAAGGAATGTCTCCAAAGATATCAGATACTTTAAAAGTCTGATAGGCTTTCAAAACATTCAGTTGGGCACGCACTTTATCGCAAATAGCGTCATCATCCACTTCTTTGCCTTGTTCGGTGAAACGCTGTTCCAAAGCCCTGATATTGGTCAGCATATTGTAGTAATCTGACCAAACAGACGCTGTGCCAATCTGTGAGTTACCCCAAGCATCAGAGATCAAAGCACCGAGTTCCGTTTCAGGGTACCATATCTCGTTTTGCAGGTAAAACTGCTCGTTCATGTTTTGTTGCATAGCTTTCACCACGCCGTTAAACAAGGCTTCTGTGGTTGTTCCCGTTGGCAGGAACGGGTTTTGGTTCATCTCCTCGAAGTTTTTGGTGCATGATGAAACCGACAGCAAAATCGTCATTGCGAGGATGAACGACGAAGCAATCCATATATTATTCTTTCTCATAGCTCAAAACTTTATAGATTAATCTTTAAAGATAACATGACCGACCGAGTTCCTGGATAGGAGGCATATTCCAGACCTTGGGCGTTGCCCGATCCGAGGGTTCCCTCGGGATTGATGTTGTCGGGTAAGGTTTTGTAGAAGTAGAATAGGTCGCGACCCACCAGCGAGAGGGAGATCTGCTTGAAAAATTTTTGCTTGTCAAGCAATTTACGTGGGAAGTCGTAGGTCAAAGAGATTTCACGCATCTTAATCCAAGTGTTGTTGACAATACCTGGGGTGGTGAGGATGTTACCCCAGCCACCGTAGTTGGGCATGTATTTGTAAAGATAATGCACCACGTTTTCGTTTTCATGAGCTTCGCCAGTCTCGGTGTTGATGCAATAGCCGGGCAAAACCACGCCATAATTGCCAAGGAACTCTCCGTTTTCGTAATACGGCAGGCCGTTGCCCTCACGTTCATAGAGCGTCGCGGGACTTTGACCTGTTTGCATGCCAACCACGTAGGAAGCGCAATAGATTTGGCCTCCTAACTTGGCATCCACTAAGGCGTAGAGCGACCAGTTTTTGTATGAAGCCCTCAGGTTGATACCGCCAGTAACTACAGGAGCGCAGTTACCTACAGGCACACGGTTGGCAGTCTTCAGGTATTCCGTACCGGTTTCATTGATCAATGGCATGGGATTACCTTTGGCATCGTAGAATGGACCCACTACTGTACCGTCGGCCATAGTGTATTCATACACGTAGTCCCAACCGTAGATAGTGCCGTATTCGTCGCCTTCTTCTACCGCGATAGCGGGACCGTTAGAGCCCCAGATTTCGGATAGCATATACATGTTGGCGCCAGCCAAATCCACGATCTTGTTCTTGTTGCGGGCCAGGTTCAATCCCACTTGTACGCCATAGTCTTTTCCGCTGGTAATGTCGTAGGTCATGATGGCCTCGATACCTTTGTTGGTCACCACACCAGTGTTGATGGTCACGTTTGATGCTCCTGATGACGGAGCCACTGGCGACGATAGGATCTGATCCCACGAATAGATGTCGTAGTAGGTGAAGTCCATGTTGAAACGGGCACCTAAGCCTAAGTCGAGACCGACCTCAAAGGCACGCTGGCGCTGGGGTTTCAGCTCCAAGGGAGGCACCGTGGTGGGAAGTGTTGATGATAACTGATGTCCAAATGAACCCGTCGAATAGGTATAGTTGAGTTGATAAGGATCAGTGTCGCTTGCAGTCTGTGCCCAAGAACCTCTTAACTTCAGGAAACTGACGATACCCCAGTTCCAGTCCTTGAATGCCGAAGTAGGCACAAAACTCAAGGTTGCGGAAGGATAGAAGTAGCTGTTGTTGTTGATAGGAAGGGTCGACGACCAGTCGTTACGGCCTGTCACATCCAAAAACAGCCAGTCGCTATAGCTTAAGTTGAGGAAAGCATAGAGCGAATTCACTTGTTTTTCCCATTTCGACTCGCCGAAATTGATTTCCGTGGCCGACGAGTAGTTATAGATGGTATAAAGGTTGGCATAAGCCCAGGTGCCGGAAGTGGTGTTCAAACCATCGCGGTAGCCATAGTATTGTTCACCACCGAAAGAGATGCGTCCGTTGAACTTGGATCCGAACATCTTTTCCTTGTGAGCCGTGATCAGGAAGTCCATATCGCGGGTAAGGCTGGTCGATTTGTTCTTTGAATAATAGCCCCCAGTCATACCATTAGCTTCTGTGGGTTTATTCTTGGTGGTGTAGTTGTCGGCCGTCCAGTCCAAAGCTACCTTAGCAGAGGCGGTGAGCCAGGGTGTGATATCGTAGAACAACCGTACAGAACCGAACATCTTGTCACGATCGAGGGTCGTGTTGTTATTGTAGAATGACCAGAATAGGCTGCTGCTGATATATTGGTAAGGATAACCGTCAAAATGGTTCATTGTGCCGTCAGGGTTCTCGTAGGAGGCGGATTCAATTCCTTTCCAGCTACGAGGCCAGCTGTAGAGCAAGCCTTTATTGAAGTTACTCTGCGATTCACCGATTTCAGGAGAATTCAGACGGAAGTAGTCCAAATAAGTGAAGGCTACATCGACTTTGATCTTGTCGGATACATTGAGCAATGATCCTACATTAACTGTGGTTTGGCGCAGGTTGCAGTTGTCGATGATGGCATCGGTTCTCGAGTCGGTGAACGACACGCGGATGCTTCCAAAGTCGCCTGCATTTTGCAGTGCGATGTTGTTGTTCAAAGTGTGACCATATTTGTAGAGCATACTGAGGTTGTCGGGCTGTGGTGAATAGTCACGCACTACGCCGTCCCACCAAAGCACGCTTTCGCCGTTCATTGCGGGACCCCAGCTTTGGGCAGCGCCGTAATAACCGAAGGTGGTGTTGGTAGGTTCACCCGCCGGACCGTCGTCGACGCTGTAAATACCTGGGTATTCATACACCTGGTTTCCATTGTCGTCAACCATTCCATCAATGGGGGTGAGGGTTGGCGTGTGGAAGGTGATAGGACCTCCGGCGCCGTATTTGTTTTGGACCGAACGATAGAGATAAGGCTGTGTTACCTTATAGCCGACGGAATAGGAGATGCCCAAACCACGTTGTTTGCTACCTTTCTTGGTGGTGATGAGCAACACGCCATTACCGCCTCGTGAGCCGTAAAGAGCTGCCGCAGTAGGGCCCTTGAGAATGTCGATGTTCTCGATGTCTTCTTGGTTGATGTTGTTGAGGGCAGTACCCCAGTCGCGTCCGCCGCTCCATTCGGTAATGCCGCCTTCGTTGCTCATCGGTACTCCGTCTACCACAATTAGCGGCTGGTTGTCACCGAAGATGCTATTGTTACCACGGATGACGATACGAGAGGAGCCGCCGTCGACACCAGTAGGATTGATGATTTGCACACCAGCGGAACGACCGCTAAGAGCGCTAATCACGCTACCCGAACCTGATCGCGCAACTAGGTCGCCTCCGATTTCTTCAGTGGCATAGCCGAGTTCTCGTTTTTGACGTTTGATGCCCAAGGCAGTCACCACCACGTCATCCAACATTTGTGCGTCTTGTTCAAGGGTGACGTTGATTTTGTTGCGGCCGTTCACTGGGATCTCTTGGGGGGTAAAGCCCACAAAGCCGAATACCAGGGTTCCTTTGGGATTTACGTTAATGCTGTAGTTACCGTCAATGTCGGTGACGGTGCCACCACTGACACCTTTTACGGTGACGTTGACACCAGGGAGCCCCAATCCGTCGTCGCTGGAGATCACTTTACCTGTAACCATGATGTTCTGGGCTTTCAAACCCAGAGGAATAAACAACATGGCAAGCAAAAAGAATAGTAAATACTTTTTATTCATAAATATATAAAATTTATCTTTTTATTAAGATATAATCCACTTTTTTACGGGACAAATATAAAAAAATGATTCTTAATGATTTATTTCTCCCGAATAAAAAGTATCGCAGATTAATCTTGACCTAAGAGGTCTTACCTGTATGGATTATACCTTCCGACGGTGGATACGTAAATCTCCACTCGGCGGTTTTTGGCGCGGCCAGATGCGGTGTCGTTGCCGGCCACGGGATGGTTGTAAGATTCTCCGCTGGTGGTGATGTTGTTAACGCCTTTCTTTTTCAAGTAGTCAGCTACCATTCGGGCACGATTGACGGCCACAGCCTCGTTTACCTCGGAGGTGCCGGTATTGTCGGCATGGCCGATCACAGTCACTTGACAGGAGCCAATTCCCTTGATTTCTTTAGCCAAGGCATCAAGTTGCTTGGTATCCTCCTTCGATAGCGTCTTGCTGTCCACATTGGAAAGCGTGTAGGTCTTTACACCTTTGGTGTTGGTGTTTTTCAACATGGAACTGGTGGAAACGGAATAGTTTGGCGATTCGGTATTTTTAATCAGGCCGCAACCTTGCAGCAGTGCCACCAGCATCAAAATGGTGAGACCATAGGTTATAGTGGATTTAGGTCCTTGTAGCGGTGTGCCGCACTCTTCGCAGAAGCGGCTGCCTTCAGTGATTGATGCGCCACAATTGGGGCATACATGTTGTTTCGGTGTTTCCATAACGGGTTCCTCCTCCTCATCTATGAATATTTCTTTGTTTACGGTTTTTTTGTTTTTCTTATTGAATACAAAGAGTATCAGCGCAATAAGAATGGCTGCTATGCCGATGACGATAATGTATTTGACCACCGGACTCTTTTCATCATTATCAACCCACTCCTCATAGTCCGCTTCCTCTTCTTCGTCAAGAGTTTCATCGTACGAGTCTTCAGTATCTTCATCGTTTTCATAGTCGTCATAGGTTGCTTCGGAAACTTCAGAATCTTCGGCAGATACTTCATCAATGTCTTCAAAACCAGTGTCTTCAAACGTCTCCCATGCTTCGTTAGATTCCGTCGCTACACTTTCTTCTTCCCAAGTTGATACCTCTTCCAATGGGGTTGTTTCGGTGGATTCGATGTCTTGAGAATCATTGGAAGCAGTGTTGGAAGCAGAGGCCACCATTTCGCCGTCCCATGCGTAAGTATAAATGGCTTCCATGCCGTTGCAAGTGTACACGATCGTCATTTCCGCACCGCTTGAGGGGGTCTTCGACATCAGGGTCGCAGTCTCAGGTGGGGTTACTTGGTTGCGTCCGGCAGCATCAGTCGCCGGATAGCCATTCACCGTCACTTTGGCGTATGGTGAATAGTTGAGCCGTGGTCCTTTTTCGGAAAAAACGATACGCACCGAGATATCCTCACCAGGGGCATAGCTCTTTTGGGGTTCGTTGAATGTGGCCTTGGAGGAATAGACATCCATCTGGGTGCCGTTGGTGACTTTGCGTTCGTATTGGAACACGCCTTTTTTATAGGAACAGTCGATACGGACTTTTTGGCCGTTTTCCCAGCGTCCACCGGTGCCGTTCACCTTGGTTCCTATGAGTTTCCAACCATCGGCCCAAGCCATTTGGAGGGCGCAGCAAAGCATCAGCGCGGTTAAAAGACTTTTTTTCAGATTCAGTTTCATGGTATATGCTTTCGTTTTTAATTTCTTTTGACGCGGGGTTTGGTTTCATCCCATGAGCCGTCGGCAGCGGTGCTGTAGCCGTCGAAGGCGATGGTGTCAGGGGCGAGGAAGCCTTGTTCGTCGAAATAAAAGAGCTTGTATTCGGGACGGGGACCCAGGACCCAGACACGGCAGCGCAGCAGGCCGTCGTCGTAGCGACGATAGACAATGTGGCCGTCAGGAAGTGTATCGAAGCCGCCGTTGGAAAGGACGTAGGTATTGGGTGTGTAATCTTCCAAGGCGGCAAGGCTGTCGGGATTTCGGATTTTGAGGCCCCTTGTAACGAAGGCGCCGCCGTCCATGCCCGTGCGGGCGGTTTCGTCCTCGTAGGCCTCGTCAGGCGTGAGCCAGGGGTCGTTATCGACAGGCGGCTTGGGATGCCAAAGGCCACAAGCCGTGAGCAAGCCAAGACCGATGATCGGCAGCATAATGGATATTTTGAGTTTGTTCATTATTTATTCCTCCCATGCATAATTATAAGTGGTGCTTATTTTAGACATACTTCCATAAACCTTGATGTATTCTGTTATGAAAAAGCCCACCGCGCCGGGTGTTCCTGGTTTAGATGGGGCGGAACCTTTGGCTACACCCACAACCTTTTTGTTGCTATAGGAAGGTTTATCATCCCAATCACCTTCGTATTCGACACAGCCGTCCCATTGGCCTGTTGAAAACACAATGTCACCGTAAGACATGCCTTCTTTACCGCCTTTGATCTTTGGTTTCTCATTGGTCACCTTCAGGGTGATTTCCTCTCCGGGCATATACACGGATTTGGGCTTTTCGAAGTTGATTTCGCGGTCGCTGATCATACCGTCTCTCTCAACATGGGCTGTGTAGTGTCCATTGCTACCCTGAATAGTGATGCCTTTAGCCGAGCCGGTGATCATACCTTGTTCGGTAGAAACTCCAGTATGGATCAGTTTCCAGTGGCCGCCGGTGACGGGTTTTTCCTTGACGGGCTTGGCTTTTTTGCCGCCGTCCACCCATTCGTAATGATAGGTAATTTTCAACTCAACGGTGTTGCCGGTGCTGCTGCGCACTGTTTCAATGATTAGGAAGGTGTTTCCAGTCCAGCCATATCCCTTGGTGGGAGCGATCCTGGTTCTACAATCTTCACCAGCCGTACCAGTCGTGCCTGGTCCTGTATAGGTAGCACCCTCCTGTTCCCACCCAAAGGAACCTTGATAGCTCGGAACGTCGGTACAGCCGTAATCAAAGTTAGCCACTGAATGCCCGTGAATTACATTTTTAGCATTTGGTTCATCGGTAGGGGTAATCTTTGTGGCACCATATTGGATTTTTAAACGGATATTTTCCCCTGGGGTATAAATCTTTTTTGGTCGCTCCGTCTTTATTGTACGCTCGTGGGTGACTTTTATAAGAGGTTTCTTCCAATATTTTTCATACCCGCACTCACCATGTACGAGATATACACCATCTTTCCCTTCTATGTAGTTGTTGTAAGTCAGGTTTTTATCGACCCCTTGGGCTGATATTTTACTGTCATCCACTTCGGTTTTCACGAGCTGCCAATATCCGCCTTCAGGAACGTTTTCTGTTTCCAATTCTGGTTCCGGTTCCTCTTCGCCTACCCATTCGTAATTATACACGAAGGTGACGGTGGCCATCAGGTCGGAGCCTTGTCGTTCTTTGATGGAGTAGGTTTGCGTCAGCGTGAACGATTTGGGGCCGTTCTTTTCCGGATGACGGGCTTCGAAGGTAGTGGTACTGCCGCGGGGCCAGTTCACCTTGCCTACCGATGAGCGGCCGTTGTCTATCTTGTCTTTTTTCGACTGCGCGCAGGCGGCTTGGTCGGAGCTGGTGTTTTTCGCCTCAAATACAAACGGATCACTGACTTTCGTCAGGTAGGGATCATCGGCGATTTCCCAATGGGCTTTGTATTGCTGTGTGGGAATCCAGAACTTTGGAGGCTCCGTGTAAGTGAGTGTTCCTTCGATGAAAATGTCTTGCACATAGACGCGTCCGTTTTCCTTCGTTTTTTCCTCGGTGGCGCCCATGCCGGTGAATTCAAGGCTGCGGCCCGTTTTGGCTTCCTGCAGATCGATGCTGCGGTAGTCGCTGCTCACCTCGTCGTCGTTGCTTTGGTCAACATCGATGGAAGTGTTTTTCATCGTCATCCTACTGCTCACTTGTTTCCAGTAGTTGGTTTCGGGTTCCTTGGTCTGCACCACTTCTTCTTCGGGCTGGTCGCCTTTGGCGCCCCATTGTGCAGGTTCACCTATGGGCGACACGTAGGTGGTTTGTTCATCGGGCTTGTAGTACCATTGCAGTGAAAGCGTGAAGCTATTGCCCTTTTTGCTGCAATCAGGTATTGTCCATGTTGCCTTTTTGCCGAAATTCTTGGGTTCGATTTCGCGGGTGTATTCTTCTCCGTTTTTGTCCTTATAGGTCACCACAACGCCGGTGATGAGTTTTTCCTTGGTTAGCGCACGGGCTGGTTTGGGCACGATAAAGGTGATTTTGTCGTCTTTCACTTTGCGGATTTCTGGGGCCTCAGGTTTAAATAGGGCTACCGCGTAGTAATCGCACAAGGGGCCCTTGGATTGTGACGTAGTGACGACACCTAAATAATATCCGTTGTTTTTTTTCTTATTCAAAACCAAGTTCCCATTAACGTCTTTTCCGTTATAATCAGTCTTGGGGTTTCCCTCATAATAGAGAGTAGGTTTTACATTGGTCAAATGATGCATTATGACATACTCTTGAAACTTGTAATCGGACATATAGAACGACACGTAGGGATTGTCACCTTTATGTTTTTTGTCCTTCGGCTTGCACACGACAAATATGTGTGCAATACTGGAAGGGAGCCCTTTTCCTATCTCCAAATGGAAAGTGTTTACCGTGTAGTCCTGGGGTTTCGACAACTTGTCTATTTTTTCAATCGGGTTGGTAGGTTTTAAAAGTATATTTTTTGTAGCCACGTCCTCAGGGCATTTATAGTGTGTTTGACTATCTATGATTACCGGCAAGTATTTTTCTCCAAAATACCTCCATCCTTTGTTGAATTGCTCGCCATCAATACCCAAGGAGAACTTTATCCAGCCGATCCATCCACCGTCTGTAGAGTATTCAGCTTCTTTGCCAAGCTTGGACATGTGAGGCCCATGCAGAGAATAGCTATCCATGAAAGGCTTCATGGTCACAGACTCTTTCCCAACACCTTCCCGAATACCTTCTATGGCATCACCATAAGTGTATTCTTCAGGCAAAGGGGAGAATATAGATCGTTCCTTTATCCTTTCAGGTCTAAGTTTCGTGATATGTGTATTGAAAGGGTAGCCGAATATATGCTTTTCGTCACGGTCGGTTATCAATTTGCCTTCGGCATTCGTGGAAGTCGGGTCTTGTTCCGTAATGATGCCGTCTTTATACCACTTTTTGGCAGCATCCCTTTCCAGGACGGTGGCCGTTGCTTCGGCTGCTGCCGAACCCATTTTGGTAAGGGTGTAATAACTTTGCTGTCTGACGTGGAACAATTCATGGACAAGGGTAACTTGAGTGTGGTCAGAGCTCTCTTTGTCTATTTTTGCTTTGGAATAATTGAGGACAACACAATGTCCATCAACCCAAAGCGATGCTGCAGCACCGTATGTCTCCGATTTTACTGAAGGTTCTTCCAACAAAAAGAAGGGTATTTCCTTATTCAGTTTGTGAAGTCCAATACTGTCCAAATATCGGTTTGCCCGAATGATTTGGTTTTTGATGGTCTCTATGCTTTTCGGGAGTTGGGCCGCAGGATCGGCGTTCAATTCTTTCATGACAGCATCGTCTTTAATCAATTTTTTTAAGATGCTATTATAGCCGATTTTCTCCTTGATTGCCCGAACCTGTTTTCCTGGAAACCAGTCTTCCCAAAAATAGGGTTTGATATGCTCCTTCTCAAGTTCTTTTTGGACACGGTCTTCAAAATCTTTTTTGGCCTGCTTTTCCAACTTGGCATATTGCTTCTGATACTTTTCTCTCCGTTTTGCAAATTCAGTATAGCCATCAGGATTCTCTGTATCCCGAAACCGGAAATGCAACACAAAATTTCCACTTTTATCGGAAACAGGAAGCACAAAAGCCGTATTATCAAAATAATAATAATCAATAATAGTGTGAAATTCTGAAGCAACTATCTTGGCCAAAAACTTCCAATAGGGCTTCACTTGATGATTAATCAAGTATAACGGATCTCCCACACAATTGATTACGATTGAAACAAAAGAGTTCTGATTGCTCTTGAAAGAGAGTTTTCCGTCGGCTAACTGTGTGTTGTATCGGTAAGCTCCCATTTTCTTTCCGTTTTTGGCAACACGGTACACGCATATATTCTCTTGCAGGTTTTCAGGAATGCCCATCTTGTTCAGGTCTATCACCACATCGTAGTCGCCAGGGAGAAATTCGCCTGGTTTCATGCCTGCATCGAGGTCAAAGACCATAAAAGGTGTTAGATCTTCTGTTTCCAACAGTTCTACTACCTTGTCATAAGTCTTGTCGTCTACGGGTGTCAGCTTGAACTCCCGGTTCTTATCCAAGGCGTTCTTGGGCGCGCTGATGGTGATGCCTTCGACAGGCTCTATCTTGAAAGGCTTGCTGTGCCCGACAACGATTTGTTCTTTCTTGCTGTTGGATGAGGTTTCGCTCAGAATCAAATAGCCTGCGGCTCCGAGGATGACGGTCGCGATGAGGATCCATTTGAGGAGGTTCTTGTTCATGATGTTTATCGGTTGAGTTGTTACTTTTCTGTTTTGGGAGACACCCATTCGTAGGTATAAACTTTTTGGAAATAACAGTTTTCTGAGATGATGACTCGCTGTATGATTTTGAAACCATCTGGATAGAATAGGTCATGATCGGGAATGGAGAAAGCGCTTCCTTCATGACTCCTCTTGCGTTCATCAAATTCATAATGATTGAGGGCCCTTAACCGTTTTGGGAATTCAGTTTCAAAATCCAACTTTTCTAGACTAAAGCTTCCCGTTCCCCATAGATACGGCGTTGAATTGTCGCCCACACCCCTGTTTTTTGTAGTTATGGTCGCTTCGCTTTCTGTCATGGAGGGCCCTGGTTCATTTTCCTTATAGTATTGTTTTGGAGTCTCGAAGGTGTAGTCGCGGTCAACGGTATAAATCACCCCTCTGCCCACTTCACGATTGATACCGTCACTCCCTTTTTCGGTAATTCCCCCCACGATGTCCATGTGCAGATGACACTGTCCTGCACCACCACTAATGACATGGTTGGACCCGTTTTTATCCTTATAGGTCGTATGTGAGTCATCCGCTTCGGTCTTGACCAGTTGCCAATACCCGCCTTCTGGAGCGGTTTCCTCTTCCTTCTCTTCTTTTTCAGGCTCGCCCTCTACCCATTCATAGTAATAGGTGATGTAAGCGACAGCGTTAAGGCCGGAGCCTCCGCTGATGGTGTATTTCTGCTCGATGGTGAACTCTTTGGGGTCGTTTTTCCCTGGTTTGTTGGTCTTGTAGACGGTCTTCACCTGATGGAGCCACTTGGCATCAGCGGTCTTGGAGTTCATTTCCGTCACCTTGTCTTTGCCCTTTTGGCAAGCTTTGGGTTCGGAGGTGGTGTTTTCCACGGAGAAGGTGAAGGGGTGATTCATCTTGTCAACGAAGGGATCTTGCTCGGTGTACCACTCGCAAGTATAGTTGGTGTTGGCGGGCCATTGCTTGGGCGGCTCGGTGAAGCTGACGTAGCCGTCTAAGCAAGTCTCCGGTTTGAAGAGGGTCTTACCGTTCTCTTTGACTTTCCTGGAGGCCATGCCCGTGAATTCAGCTTCGTTTGCACCGCTCGCGAACTTCATCGTGATGCCGCGCACATCATGAGTGGCGAAACCATCGCTGTCGAGTTCGCTTTCATCTATTTTCTGCCCTTCCACCTTGCCGGTGGCACTCACCTGCTTCCAGTAGCCTTCCTTCTCGTCAATCTTGACGGGTTCTTCTTTCTTTTTCTCCTCGACTTTCATCGCACCATGCACGACAGGCTTGGATTCGGGGGAAATGTAGGTGGTCTCCGCATCTGGCTTGAAGTACCAGTGTAGGGTTATTTTAAAGTCCTTTTCTTGGATTCCCGGCAGATTGTTGATGCTGTATTTCTTGCCGAAATACTTGGGTTCAATGTCATAGGTCTTGGTGCTCCCGTCGGCAAACTTGAGGGTCGCCACAGCTCCGCTCAGCAATTTTTCCTTCATGATTTTGGTTGGAGCCTTGGGCATGATGAAACCGAGTGCGTCTTTTTTGGCTGTGAGTTTTTTGGGCGCATCGGGTGCGTAGAGGGCAACGATGAAATAGTCGTTGTTCTCTCCCTGTGACATGGTCGTTGCTATGGCTGCAAGTGGGAATGTGCTGTGTTTCGTACAATATAGGTTTGGCTTCAGCGGAACCAAGTGGTCACTTGCATCTACCGTTCCCGAAAAATCATAGGGGTAAAGATAAAACTTCAAATAGGGATTCCAAGCCTGTTGGCCTTTTCTGTTTGAAGGGCTTACAAACACATTGGCGGGCTCGGTGTGGAAACCTTTGCCGGGTGTCCTTTCCGATTTCAAGTCTATTCTAAAGGTGTTGATAGTATAGTCTTTCGGCTTCTCGAGTTTTTCCAATTTCGAGATGGGATGGTCTTTGGAGAGCTCTATGATGGTTGTGGCCGCGTCCTTCGGAGTGGTTCCCGCCATTTGGCTATTGTAAATCCTGTTCAGGTTGGTTTCTCCAAAATAGAACCAACCGTCGTCAAATTGTTGGTCATCGATGTCAAGAGACTTTTTTATCCAACCTTTCCAACCTGAAGTGTGGGGTCCGAACAGAGAATAATTGGCGGCAAAGAAGTACATGGTCATGAATTCCTTGTTGGACCGTTTCCGGATGCCCTCAATGGCATAAGACAAGGAATAAGCGGCATCGACAGCGTCGCCTGACGGAACGAGCGACATGGCTTTTTCCAGTGGGTATGCAAAGACATAATTCTGGTCACGGTCAGTGCATATTTTCCTTGCGCCTTGCACAGTGGAGGCATCTGTCTTGAAGACTTTGTTTTTGTACCACTGAATGGCGGCATCGTCTTCCAATGTCGCAGCCGTCGATTCCGCTGGTGCGGAATTCATCGCGACAAGCGCATAATAACTTTGCTGCCGGGCATGAAAAAGCTCATGAACGATGGTACACTGGAACTTTTCCCATAGTTCGTCGGTTTGACTGTGTTTATAATTCAGCAAAAGGAAGGCATTCCCGCAGAAATAATACTTTTGCGCCACCCCACAGATTTTGTCGCCTATAACGGAACCATTCACTAAGTAGATTGGCATTTCGTAGTTAAACGGATGAAGCCCTATGCTGTTCAGGTATTCATTAGCCCTGATAACCTGTTCCTTAATTTTCTGGATACTTGGCGGGAGGCTGCCTGCTGGGTCAGTATTCAAACGGGTCAAAACCGTGTCTTTTTTGATTAAGTTCTCGAGGATTTCTTCCTTGGAGATGCTTTCCCTGATGGCTTCGACTTGTTTTTTGGAGAATAGTTTTTGCCAGAAGGAGTATCCCTTTTGCTGATCCTTCACCTCCTGATCCACTTTTGCCTCATATTTGGCATTCGCCAGTTTTTCCAACTCCTCCAAACGATCAAAAGCCGCTTTCTCGTTGTCTATGAAAGCTTGGTAGCCATCGGGGCGTTCGGTGTCGGAAAAACGGAAATGAAGGACAAAATCACCACTGGTGTCTTGGATTGGAACAGCCAAAGAAGTGGAGTTACCGGAAAAGAACTTTCTTATGGAAGTGGTGCCATTAGAGGCTGGTGCATACTCAAAAATGCGTCTCCCAACTTGAATAGCCATGGTAATTCCGCCCAAGGTCGCAAGTGCTCCGATGATAATGGAATTTTGATTGCTCTTGAATGAGAGTTTTCCATGGTCAAGATGCGTTTTGTATCGGAGAAATTCAAATGATTTGTCAGAGTCCACGGCACGATACACGACAAATTGGTCTTGGAGCTCTCTGGGTATGCCCATCTTATCCAAGTCCCACACGACATCGACATCTCCCGGCAAATGCTCATCGGATTGTAGTCCAGCATCGAATTCGAAGACAAAAAGCGGCTTGATGTACGTGTTGTCGTAAGCCTTTGTCACCTTTTCGTAGGTTTTGTCATCCACCGCCGTGAGCTTAAACTCCCTGTCCTTATCCAAGGCGTTCTTGGGCGCACTGATGGTGATGCCTTCAACGGGCACAATCTTGAAAGGCTTGCTGTGGCCTACTACGATTTGCTCTTTTTTGCCTTTAGGGCGCGAACTCTTCTTGCCTGAGGGCATTTCGCTAAGAATCAAATAAGCGGCGGCACCGAGGATGACAACCGCGATGAGAATCCATTTGAGGAGATTTCGGTTCATAAGACCATTATTTCGTTAACAACGCAATTAAAATAAAGATGGCAAGAATGATGGCAAAAGCGATCAACTTGCCCTTGCTGATGAATGTGATTTGCGGTTTTCCGATTTCAATTTTTGGTTTGAATTGCTTCCAATCAATGCCATTGGTTGGTTTTTCATCGGCAGCATCAACAAACTCATGCAGGGTTTGCTTTTTCGGTTGTTTTGGTTGCTGAGGTTGTTGAGGTTGTTTGTACTCTTGTTGGGGTTTAGGTTGTTGTGTTGGTACAGCAACTTGGGCTCCACAATTGGTGCAAAAACGTACGCCCTCTTGTAACGGGGCTCCGCATTGATTACAAAACTTAGGCATGGCAAATAAATTTTTAGTTTTGTGCAAATTTAAGGATGCCGCCGCTAACTTGTTATTTTCCAAAGGTGACGATTTCAATAAATTTAGGTGACAATTTCTAAAAAAAGGTGACAATTTCCCCAAAAAGCAATTACGGAGGGTTAAAACACCTATCTTTGTGACATGAAACGACACTTGCTTTCTTTTGTTTGGCTCCTGTTGCTGTGTTCCTGCCAACAGCAACCCGAAACGCTTTTTGTGGGTGACATTCCCTTTGTTCCAATGGAAACGGAATCGTTGCCTGAAATGAACACGCCTCGCGCGGGCCATGCCTTAGTGTGGGCCGATGACCATATCTTAGTCGTGGGAGGACATACCACAGGATTTGTGCCCACCCCAACGGCAGAGTATTATAAAAACGGAAAATGGCATCAGATACTCACGCTCTATCTGCACGACACCCCCTTTGCCCTTGTGCTGAAAGACGGTGATGTATTGATAGGCGGTGGTTATGAAAAGGATTTCGGGGTAGGGCAGACTTGGGGAGTGGAATGTTATCATCCCGCCACACACAGCTTTGCGCCAAAATCCATCATGGACCGAAAACGGGCACATGCCAGTGCTTTGGAGTTGGAGCATGGCGAGATTGTGATCAGCGGAAACTGGTACACCACCGATGTCACCGAAATCTATATTGATTCCGTGGAAGCCCAATGGATTGACACGGCAGCGGACAATCGCAGCTACCCCTTTCTCCTACCTGTCACCAACGACAACGTATGGATTATTGGTGGCACTTACGGGAGTTATGGAATGAGCACCCAAAATGTTGTTGACCAGACCAAAGGAGAGCCTTTTTCGGTGGATTTGTTGGCAGCATGGCTTCCCCAAACTCCAACGGACCGCAACGTACAGGCCGATGCCTATCGCTTAGCGGAACACACCTTCCTGATACCCGCTATAAACGCCGAAAGACAATGGGCTCCCATGCTTGTTGACAGCACAGGCTTCTCGCTGTTGTCCATGGAACAAGCGTTGCCAAAAGAGGGACCCTGGGGTTCCATCCAATATACGGGCTCGTTTTGGACGGATCCCGAAACAGGAACCGCATGGCTCATGGGTTTGGATGGGCAGCGTGTTTATTTGGCTGAAATCGCCTATCAACCAGCGCTTCAAGGCGGAAAGGCAAAGCTTTCCATGCATTACACACGGCCTTTGGAAGACCTACCAAGCGATCCCTATGAATTGCTGCTTCCCGACGGTAGTTTTGTGATCGTTGGTGGCAGGAATTGCTCCAATTTCATAAGCAGTGCTACGGTGTATGCCTTTTATCCCAATACACAACCCCAACAAAACAGGGTTTTGTTTGCCATGATCATAGGCTTGATGGTCTTAATCGGTTTGTGTTTGGCCATTGTAGTTAAAAAGAGAAAACATCAGAAAGAGACAACTCCCAAGGTCAAAGAGGAAGATCTGCCGATACAGGAAAAGACAGACTTGGGAGAAAAACTCAAGGCATTGATGGAAGAAAAGCAGCTCTTCCGGAACAAGGATTTGCGAATTGCCGACGTGGCCGCTGCCCTGGGAACCAACATCACCTACCTTTCGGCTTGCCTGAACGGTGAGTTGAACACGACCTTCCCCGCCTTTGTGACCGGTTACCGTATCCGTTATGCCCAAGAATTGATGCGCAAAGTGCCCACGATGCGTCTTTCGCAGGTGGCAAAGGAGGCGGGTTTCACCAATGAAAAGACTTTTTTACGCACCTTCAAGACCTCGTGTGGAGTTACCCCTTCGGAATGGAAGCAGGAACACGGCGGTGATTAGTCAGGTTCTATTTTCACCTGATATAAAAGTGCAATGATGATTAAGTATCTTTTCATGGCTACAAAGTTATTGTTTATTTGGTGCCCAAGCTACAAAAGGCGGGTTAGGATAGTCTTTTTTGTCGTATTCCAAAGGTTTCCCATCGCTGATTTTTAGAACTTTTCCGCCGGCGGCGGTAAGTATGGCATCAGCGGCGGCGGTGTCCCATTCTTTGGTCTTACTGTAGCAGACGTATACATCGGCGGTGCCTTCAGCTAAACGGGCAAATTTCAAGCTGCTGCCCTGGGTGTCGATCACCAAATCGGGATGTTCTGGCCGCAACACCTTATCAATATATTCATCTACTTCGGGAGTTCTATGGGAACGACTGACTAAAACGGTGAAAGGTGAGAGTTGAGAGTTGAAAGGTGAGAGGTTTGCTTGTAATAATTTGCCGTTTTCTGCTGCCCATAACTTATCCAGCACTGGTGCATAGATGACGCCGATAACAGGTCGTTTGTTCTCAATCAAGGCGATATTTACTGTGAATTCATCATTGCGTTTCACGAATTCGGCGGTGCCATCCAAGGGATCCACCAACCAATAACGCCCAAACTGGGAACGATCAGACGGCAAGTCCTCCTCGCTGACAAAAGGGATCCCCGTCGGCTTCAAACACTCCTTAATTATATTACTCGCCCGAAGGTCAGCTTGGGTCACTGGCGACTGGTCATCTTTCGTGTAAACCTCAAAAGGATGGGCATAAATTTCCATAATGGCTCGACCCGCCTTGCGAGCCGCTTCAATAGCCGTTAAAACCAATTTGTTCATAACGCAAAAATAAAAAAATTCAAAAAAATTCACGCCATACGATTTTATTCTACTAATTTTGCGGCCGAATTTGGGAGGAAAGCCCTCCTTGTTGAAATGAAGAAACGATATGACAAAAAACTTAGTGATCGTCGAGTCTCCAGCAAAAGCCAAGACTATTGAAGGATTTTTAGGAAAGGAATATACCGTTAAGTCAAGCTACGGACACGTCCGCGATCTGAACAAAAACACACTCAGTGTTAACATAGAAAAGGATTTTGAGCCTGAATATGAAATTAGTGACGACAAAAAAGCATTAGTCGCCGAGCTGAAAAAACTCTCTAACCAAGCCCAAACCATTTGGCTCGCATCCGATGAGGACCGCGAAGGAGAATCCATTTCATGGCATCTTTATGAGGCTTTGGATCTGAAAAATAAAGACACGAAACGTATTGTATTTCACGAGATTACTAAGACGGCTATCCTTAACGCCATTGAGAATCCTCGTACCATCGACATGGACTTGGTGGCTGCTCAGCAGGCCCGTCGCGTGCTCGACCGTTTGGTCGGTTACGAACTGTCGCCGTTGCTTTGGAAGAAGGTGAAGCCATCACTTTCCGCTGGCCGTGTGCAATCCGTTGCCGTGCGTCTGATCGTGGAACGTGAGGAAGAAATCAAGAACTTCCAGCAAACCAGCTCCTATCGTGTGACGGCCCAGTTCTCGTTCATCCAAAACGGACAGGAACATACTATTGCCGCTGAGATGCCCACCCGTTTCGATACCGAAAAAGAAGCTCGCGCTTTTGTAGAATCGTGCATCGACGCTAACTATAAAGTGGAAAACATTGAAAAGAAACCGGCTTCAAGATATCCGGCACCTCCTTTCACCACCTCCACCTTACAACAGGAAGCCGCCCGTAAGTTGGGATTTTCGGTAGCCAATACCATGCGTCTCGCCCAACAGCTCTACGAATCAGGTAAAATCACCTATATGCGTACCGACTCTGTGAACCTCTCTTCGCTTGCTCTCGGCATGGCCAAGAAGGAAATCACCGAAAACTACGGTGCCGAATACGTCAAAACACGTCAATACCAGACTAAGACCAAGGGTGCTCAGGAAGCTCACGAAGCTATCCGTCCCACCTACTTGGACCAACATACTATTAAAGGTACCGCCGATGAGCGCCGTCTCTACGAACTCATCTGGAAACGTACCATCGCATCGCAAATGGCTGACGCTCAGCTTGAACGTACCAACGTCAATATCGGTATCTCATCGTCCGACAAGAAATTTACGGCTACCGGTGAGGTTATCCTCTTCGATGGATTCCTGAAGGTCTATATGGAGAGCTACGATGACGATCGCGCCGAGGACAAAATGAGCGTGTTGCCCCCAATCGAAGTCGGCATGAACCTCGACCTCGAGAAGATGGAAGCTCAGCAGCGCTATACCCGTCACCCATTGCGTTACACCGAGGCTAGCTTGGTAAAGAAGATGGAAGAACTTGGCATCGGCCGTCCTTCAACCTACGCACCGACCATCTCCACCATCCAGAAACGCGAATACGTTACCCGTGGCGACATCCCGGGTGTCACCCAGACTTTCAACGTGATCACTTTGAAAAACAACAAGATCACCGAGAAGACGGGTAAGGAAAACTATGGCGCCGAAAAAGGCAAGCTGTTGCCAACCGACATTGGCGTGTTGGTCAACCGTTTCCTCCTGCAATATTTCGAGAATATCATCGACTATAACTTCACCGCCAACGTGGAGAAGGAATTCGACCAGATTTCCGAAGGCCAACGCGCTTGGAATAAGATGATCAAGGACTTCTACGGCGTGTTCCATAAGCAAGTGGTGAGCACTACCGAGAATTCAGGCAAGTTCAGCGGCGAGAAGCTGTTGGGCGTGGATCCCGCAACAGGCAAGAACGTCTACGTGAAGGTGGGTCGTTTCGGTCCGGTGGCTCAGATTGGCGACACCGAGTCGGAGGAAAAGCCCCGTTTCGCAGGCCTCCGCAAGGATCAGAGCATCGATAGCATCACTTTGGAAGAGGTGCTGAAACTGTTCGAGTTCCCACGTATCTTGGGACAGTTCGAAGACAAGGAAGTGAGCGTTTCTGTGGGTCGTTTCGGTCCATACGTGAAGCACAACAATACGTTCTACAGCTTGGCCAAGACTGACAATCCGGCTACGATCGACATTGAGCGTGCCATTGAGATTATCGGTGAGAAACGCCAGAAGGATGTTGAAAACACCATTTTGACTTTTGAAAATGATCCCGAAATGAAGGTGCTGAACGGCCGCTTCGGTCCCTACGTTTCTTATAAGAAGAAGAATTACCGCATCGCCAAGGATGTGGATCCCAAGTCGTTGACATACGATGACTGCCTGAAGTTGGTGGAAGCCGACCCCAAGGCTGCACCGAAGAAAGCGGCTCCCAAACGGAAAACGACAACCAAGAAAAAATAATCATTTAAAAACTAAATAACATGGAGAAAAAAGACCTTCTGAAAGACGTTGTCGAACACATCGACATTAAGAAGTACGACTCAACCGAATTGATCAACGCTATGCGCAAGATGTCGTTCACCTCACGTGATACGGCCCGCGCCGCTGACATCCTCTGCCAGATGATTGCCGAGAAGGATTGCACCAACATCCTCACCATCGCTGGTTCAACTTCAGCTGCCGGCTGCATGCAGGTGTACGTGGAGATGGTCAAGAACAAGATGGTTGACGCCGTGGTCAGCACCGGTGCCAGCATCATCGACATGGACCTCTTCGAAGCCCTCGGTTACAAGCATTACATTGGCACCAAGGAAAACGTCATCCCCGACACCAAGCTGCGTGAACTCTACATCGACCGTATCTATGATACCTTCATTGATGAGGAAGAGCTGCAGGCCTGCGACCAAGCTACTTGCGACGTGGCCGACACCCTCGAGTGCCGTCCTTACAGCAGCCGTGAGTTCCTCTATGAAGTGGGCAAATGGCTGGCCAACGGTCACGGTGTGAAGAAAGAAAGCCTTATCCAGACCTGCTACGAATGCGGCGTGCCGATTTTCTGCCCCGCCTTCAGCGACAGCTCAGCTGGTTTCGGTATCGGTAAGCACCAGTGGCTCCGCAAGAAAGCTGGTAAGCCTTACGTCAGCATCGATTCAGTGGCCGACTTCCTCGAACTCACTGAGATCAAGATGAACAGCCCCGAGAGCGGCCTCTTCATGGTCGGTGGCGGTACTCCTAAGAACTTCGCTCAGGACACCGTGGTTTGCGCTGAGATCCTCGGTCACGAGGTGCCCATGCACAAATATGCCATCCAGATCACTGTGGCCGACGTACGTGACGGCGCTTGCTCATCCTCAACACTGCTTGAAGCTGGTAGCTGGGGTAAGGTGAGCGAAGAGCTGCAACAGATGGTCTATGCCGAAGGTACTACCGTCATCCCCGCTATCGTCAGCTATGCCTACCACAACGCTCCTTGGCAAAAGCGTGAGTACAAGAACTGGCAGAAGCTCTACAAATAATGGACATCAGCATGTTCCTTGAGCCGGTGTCGGACAAGTGCTTCACCGCCAACGTCCGTCCCGGTAAAAACACCTTCGGGGAAACCCTCACCATCTTCCGCGATGAGGAGGATTTCCCCGCCCTTGAGGGCTTTCAACTGGCGCTGGTTGGCGTCAAGGAAGAACGCGGCGCTGTCGACAACCACGGCTGCGCCGACGGTGCCGATTACATCAGAAAGGCATTTTACAAACTTTTCAACCACTGGGAAGACCTCAAAATCGTTGATCTCGGCAATATCAAGACAGGAAAAGAGATCAGCGACACCTATTATGCGCTCAATCAGGTGCTCACTGAGCTGCTGAAAGAGCATATCCTGCCTATCATCATCGGGGGTAGTCAGGACATGACATACACCATGTATCAGGTGTATGAACCCACCGGTAAATTGATCAATATCGCCACGGTAGACCCGATTTTCGACCTGGGCAACGACAACGAAAGGCTTAACTCCCATTCTTATTTAAGCCACATCATACTGCATCAGCCAAACTTCCTTTTCAACTTCACTAATATCGGCTATCAGTCGTATTATGTTGACAATGAAAGCATTGACTTGATGAAGCAGTTGTTGTTCGACACCTATCGCTTAGGTATTCTGAAACAACATATCGAGTTAACCGAGCCACTGATCCGCAATGCCAACATCGTGAGTTTCGACATGGGTGCCATCCGTGCCGCCGACGCTCCAGGCGTGAAAAACGCCTCGCCCAACGGCTTCAACGGTGACGATGCTTGCCAGATGACTCGCTATGCCGGCTTGAACTTCAAGCTTTCATCCATCGGTTTCTTCGAATACAACCCGCATTACGACATCAACTCACGCACTGCCAACCTGATTGCTGAGATGATTTGGTATTTCATTGAAGGCTTCAGCAGCCGTCAGGATGACATCCCGACCCAAGACAGTGAGGACTTTAAGCGCTATAACGTTCAGATTGGCGATGGCGAAGAAAACGTCATTTTCCTTTGCCATAAAGTCACTGGAAAATGGTGGATCGACATGTCGTTTATGCATGCCGACGACCCTCGTTATGAGCGGCATCACTACATTCCATGTTCCGTGGAGGATTACGAGCAAGCCATGCGCAATGAGCTGCCCGACAAATGGTGGCAGTTCTATCAGAAACTGATGTAATCCATCCAATTATGGTGGAAGTCGAGAAAATCATATTAGGCATCGACCCAGGCACTATGGTGATGGGTTTTGGCTTGGTGCAACAAAAATGCAAGGAGCTGAGTATCATTCGTATGGATGTCATCAAGCTCAACAAACTGCCCAACCAAGCTATGAAGCTGAAGATGATTTTCGAAAAAATGTTGGAGCTCATCGACGAATATCACCCTGATGAATTGGCCATTGAGGCACCGTTTTTCGGCAAAAATGTCCAGTCTATGTTGAAGTTAGGAAGGGCTCAGGGCGTGGCTATGGCTGCCGCTTTGTATCGCGACATTCCCATCTTCGAGTATGCCCCACGTACCATCAAGCAAACCATCACAGGCAACGGTAGCGCCTCGAAAGAACAGGTTTCAAAGATGCTTCAAGCCATGTTGCATTTTGGCGAGATGCCGAAGTATTTCGATGCCACTGACGCTCTGGCTGCTGCCGTCTGTCATTACCTCGACCGAGGCAAGGACGTCAACTACACTAAGCCGAAACATAGCCGCAAATCGGCCAGTTCGCAATGGGCCCAGTTTGTGCAACAGAACCCCGACAGGCTGTCAAAGCCGTGAGGCCATGCCTAACACGGTGAGTGCCATCAGTTTTTCCAACATTACATTGCTTTGGAATAGCGTTTCCACATCACGTCTCAGCTCGGATTTGTCGCTGAGCAGGTCGATGTGATTTTTATAATAGGTATCGAAAAACTCCCGCATTCTTGGGTCGGTGTCGTACCAGTACTCGTATGGGTTCATCGAAGATTTTGGGTTGACACGTGACGGGACCAAGCCTGCTTTGAATAGCATTTTTCGGCCGATTTTCTGTCCTTTATGGAAAGCCTTTGAGGCCAAAGCCACTGTCTTTTGAGTCGTGGTAGTTGGCACACGTTTGCGGCTGGTAGGTACGCTTAATGCCTCTGGATAGTAGCGCTCCACCCATTTCCAATAAAGGTTGTGGTTTCGCCGCATGGCGATGGGCAGCGAATAGCAGAAATTCATGAAATCGACATCCGTGAAGGGTGAGAGAGCGAAGGTGTATTGTTTTCGGATGAACCATGACGACATAGCTCCCATGAATCCACGGGTGTAAAGGCTGTAGAGATCTTGATTTTCAAAGCCTTCTGGATTGGGATCATATTGCAAGGGCAACCGATGCGAAAGCCTCACCGCTTCTGGATCTACGGCAATGGAAGGGGTCTTCACGAATGTGCCAATGGCTATGTCACCCAATTGGCCGGTTTGCTCTGTGCCAAACTGGTTGAAATCCAGTTTTGCCAACAACCGCGCTCCGCCCGTGATGCCACTGTAAAGATAGGTTCCGAAATGTCCTTTCAGTAACTCGTCGATGTCAAAGATGAACTCATGATTGTCCAATGGCTCAAAGATTATTTCATTACCAAACAGTTTCGAAGCTTGTTTGGAAAGCAGCTCTTCCTCGCTGCCTGTCTGGCTGTAGCTGATGTTGGTGATGGGACCGTAGCCCATGGCCTTGGCCACGCAGTTGACCATCCTTGAGTCCATGCCGGCACTCATATCCACCAGATGCTGGGTGTAGCCATATTCCAAATCCTTGTCGAAACAGCGTTTCACTGCTTGACGGAACAACACGTCAATGCGCTCGATAGCTTCATCTTCGGTAATGTCCAACAAGTTGGAATCAAACAGGTGATAACGTTGTTCGGTCCATTGTCCTTGCTCCAGATATAAAGCCTTGCCTGCTCTCAGCCGCTTGATTTCATGGGCAAAAGTGGCCTCGTCAATGAGATACCCGAAGGTGAGCATCCAATGGGCGGCTTTCTCATCCAAATGGATAGGAATCTGCTGATGATGGAGAAAGTCCAACAGCATGTTGAAGTTTGAAGAGAACGCTTGAAGGGTTTCGGAGAGGTAATAAAACACGGCGGAATCGCCAGTTTGATTCGTGAAGACTACAGCTTTTTGAGCGTGTTTGTCGTAATACAACCCCGTGAAAGGCCCTCTAAATTCAGTAAAAAAATCAAAGGTTCGGTATTGGTCACGAAGCCCATGCTGGTTGAGGATCAAGCCATCTACCACGATGGCATAATCCTCGTTGTTCACGTTTAGATGGTCATGTTCAAAACGGCATTTTCCCGATTCCGTGATCGAAAAACTACCGTCTTTTCTGAAATAGGCCAGCCAGTCGTTCATGGTGTGATGGTTTATCCGAACAGTTCCGTTGCCAAGTCATAAACTGTGGCCACTGGGATCACTTCGATATGGAAACGCTTGGTATCCAATCCTTTGGCGTTATATTTTGAAATGAAGATCTTTTCAAATCCTAATTTGTCGGCTTCGGCAATGCGTGCCTCGATGCGGGTGACGGCGCGTATTTCGCCCGACAGACCTACTTCAGCTGCAAAGGTTGTACGGTTGTCGATAGGGATGTCGGCATTGGATGACAGCACTGCGGCGACCACCGAAAGGTCTAAGGCGGGATCGTCGCTGCGGATGCCTCCAGCGATATTCAAAAATACGTCCTTCATGCCCAATTTGAAGCCCGCACGTTTCTCTAATACTGCCAACAGCATGTTCATCCGTCGAGTGTCGAAACCTGTAGCTGAGCGTTGCGGTGTGCCGTAGGCGGCGGTGCTCACCAAAGCCTGGGTCTCAATGAGCATAGGACGTTGTCCCTCCATAGTGGCGGCGATGGCGATACCACTCACCTCCTCGTCGCGCTGCGACAAAAGGAACTCGCTGGGGTTGTTGACCTCGCGCAGGCCAGTGGCGTTCATCTCGAAGATGCCTAATTCCGAAGCGGATCCGAAGCGGTTTTTGATGGTCCGTAGGATGCGGAAACCGTAATGCCTGTCGCCCTCGAACTGCAAGACGGTATCGACAATGTGTTCCAAAATCTTAGGACCTGCGATGCTGCCGTCCTTGGTGATATGGCCGATGAGGAACACGGGTACTTGGTACGACTTGGCGATCTTGTTCATCTCAGCGGCGGTTTCACGGATCTGTGAGATGGTGCCTGCGGTGGCATCCACGTAAGGCGAGCTCAGCGTCTGAATGGAGTCGACGATGACGATATCGGGCTGTACATCCTTGAAATGTTTCAGGATTTCCTTGGTGTCGGTCTCAGTAAGGATGAGGCAGTTCTCGTTTTTGATGCCCACACGGTCGGCGCGCATCTTGATCTGGGTCTGGCTCTCCTCACCGGAGATGTATAGCACTTTCTTGTTGAGTTGTAAGGCTGTCTGCAGCAGCAAAGTGGACTTGCCGATGCCTGGCTCACCGCCAACCAGCACCAACGAACCCAATACCAAACCTCCGCCGAGCACACGGTTAAACTCCGCGTAAGGCAGCACGATACGCTGTTCTTCTGCGTTGGTTATCTCTTTGATCGGAAGCGGTATAACATCTGTATTCTGCCTCCTGTCTTCTTGCTTCTTACTTTTTACTTCTTTTTCTTCTACACAGGTATTCCATTCGCCACAGGCCGGACATTTTCCGAACCATTTCGGCGATTCATTACCGCATGATTTGCAAAAGAACACGCTTTTTTCCTTGGTTGCCATTTACGAGAATTCTTTTTTCTTAGTTGTTGATGAGAATAGATAAAGAATCAAAAGAATCAGGAACACGGACACAGGAACGCTGATCAGGATGCGCAAGAAAGCTTGTCCCACAAGGTGGAAACTGAAACCTTCAAACATAAACAGCGTGAAATTGTGAACCGCGACCATGCAGATCGTGTAGCGCACAAACCAAGGGAACCCCAATTGGTTGACATTGGGCTCTTTAATGTTCTCGAACTTTTGGGTGCCTGAAACGAGTTTGATGATACCGGGTCGTAAGAAGGCCATCATGGTAGTGGCACCGGCATGCATGCCTAAGGTGCCCATGAATAAGTCGATCACCAACCCGATGCCGAAACCCGAGATCAACAGTTGCCAGTTTGGAATGTTGATAGGCAGCAACATCACGAAGATGAGGTAAATATAGGGATGCACATAACCGCCGAGGCGGATATGGTTGACAATCAGTACTTGAGCAACCACCAACACCACAAACCGTAGGATATTTAGCAAACTTCTGTTCATAGCTTTGGTTGGTTTTGGATGAGTGAATCAATTTCCGCCTTGCTGGTATGGTGAATCACATACACGTTTTTCAAGGAGGAGAAGTCGGTGGCAAATCTAATCTTAGCCTTGTTAAGTGTGCCGCTGGGCGAGGGGATGAGTTCCATCACGGTGCCGGCCATCAGGTTTTCAGGGAAGATGTAGGAATAGGAGCTGGTGACGATGGTGTCGCCCTTTTGAAGCCTCAAATGGGTCGGGATGTCGTCGACCATGCCGTAACGGTAGTTGGTGGTTTCCCAGCGTAAGTTGGCCAACTGTTCACTGTCCTTGAAACGCACGCTGATGGTGGTATAGCTGTGCAGCAGGCTCATCACCGAGGCGTAATGTTGACTGACGTCTGACACGATGCCTACGATGCCGCTGCTGGAGATGACGCCCATATCTTTCTTAATGCCATCGGCTTCGCCTTTGTTGATCAGGATATAGTTGTTGGGACGGTTCACCGTGTTATTGACCACTCGGGCGGGGATGAACTCGTAAACGGTGTCGGCGTTGATCACCCCAATATAACTTTTGGTGGTATCAGTGGTGACAGCCAACTGTCGGCGTAACAGGGCATTCTCTTCGGCTAACTCCCGATTGATTTTGCCCAAGCGGAAGTAATCACCTATTCCCGTGCCGGTCTCATAGATTCTGCCCACGAGCTCATTGGTCGTGTTGATCCGCTTCTGGCGATGGTAGTTCTGTGTCATCGTCATGAACACGATGCACAGTACTTCGAGCACCAAAAAGAGCAGCACGAAATGATGTTTTTGTATGAATCGTAAGAGGTTGTACATTCCTTACTTGATGAGGAAGGTGAAGCGGTCGAAGTTCTTCAGGGCGATGCCGGTGCCTCTTGCCACGGCGCGGAGCGGGTCCTCAGCCACATGGATAGGCAGCTTGGTCTTGGCAGCCAGACGCTTGTCGAGGCCACGGAGCAAAGCACCACCACCGGTGAGGTAGATACCCGTGCGGAAGATATCGGCAGCCAGCTCAGGAGGTGTGAGTTCCAATGCGTTGAGCACGGCGGTCTCGATCTTCATGATGCTCTTATCGAGGCAGTGGGCGATCTCGGAGTAGCTCACCTTGATCTCCTTCGGGATACCGCTCAGCATGTCGCGGCCTTGCACGGCGAAGTCCTCAGGCGGGTTGTCGAGCTGAGGAATGGCAGCACCCACCTCAATCTTGATACGCTCGGCGGAACGCTCACCCACGATGATGTTATGCTGTTTACGCATATATTCCTCGATGTCGGCATTGAAGTCGTCACCGGCGATACGGATGGACTTGTTGTTGACGATACCGCCCAAGGCGATGACAGCGATTTCGGAAGTACCACCTCCGATGTCGATGATCATGTTGCCAGTAGGTTCAAGCACGTCGATGCCGATACCGATGGCGGCGGCCATAGGCTCGTGGATCAGACGTACTTCCTTAGCGCCAGCTTGTTCAGCGGAATCCTTCACGGCGCGTTCCTCCACCTCGGTGATACCCGAAGGGATGCAGATCACCATCTTCAGGCTGGGTGGGAAGAAAGTGTTCTTGAAGTTGATCATCTTGATCATCTCGCGCATCATGTGCTCTGCGGCTTGGAAATCGGCGATCACACCGTCTCTCAACGGGCGGATAGTCTTAATGTTCTCATGGGTTTTGCCGTGCATCATCATGGCTTTCTTACCGACAGCGATGATTTTCTTCGTGTCGCGTTGGATGGCCACGATGGAGGGCTCGTCAACGACTACCTTGTCGTTGTATATGATGACGGTATTGGCCGTGCCTAAGTCAATAGCGATTTCTTTGTTAAGGAATGAAAAAGCACCCATTTTTTAGATAAAAGTTAAAAGTTATGAGATAAAAATTATCAATGTTTGAAATGGCGGAAGCCAGTGAATACCATGCTGATTCCACATTGGTCGCAGCAATCTATAGAGTCTTGGTCGCGGACTGAGCCACCTGGCTGCACGATAGCGGTGATGCCGGCTTCGTGGGCGAGTTTCACGCAGTCGTCGAAGGGGAAGAAAGCATCGGAAGCCAACACGGCTCCGTGAAGATCGAAACCGAACAACTTGGCCTTTTCAATGGCTTGGCGTAAAGAGTCGACTCTTGAAGTTTGGCCGATGCCAGAAGCGCAAAGCTGTCCGTCTTTAGCCAAGGTGATGGCGTTGGATTTGCAATGCTTGACCACCTTGTTGGCGAAGACCATGTCTTCGATTTCCTTTGGTGAAGGTGTGGCTTTGGTGACCACCTTGAAGTCCTCAGGACTCTCTGTGTGGAGGTCGCGGTCTTCCATCAAGAAGCCGTTCAAAGCGGTTCTCACCATCACTTTTTCGTATAAATCCTGCTTTAACCTCAGGACGACCCTGTTTTTCTTGGAAAAGAGCAGGTCGAGCACACCGGGTTCGTAGCCAGGGGCGACGATGACCTCAATGAAGAGCTTGTTGATCTCCTCGGCAGCGGCCATGTCGATAGGACGGTTGCATACCAACACACCACCGAAAGCAGAAACGGGATCACCGGCCAAAGCGGCCAAATAAGCCTCTTTCACTGTGGAACGGCAGGCGATGCCGCAGGGGTTGTTGTGTTTGAGGACAGCAAATGTGGGCTCGTTGAATTCACGGATCAGGTTCAGCCCAGCGTCGAGGTCAAGCAAGTTGTTGTAAGACAACTCTTTGCCATGCAGTTTCTCGAACAAGGCATCCAAATCGCCGTTGAACCAGCCTTTCTGGTGGGGGTTCTCACCATAACGCAAGGCCATGGCGGGAGCAAACCAGTTGTGAATGGCGGTGTCGTAATGCGAGCTCTCAGCGAAGGCATAGCAGGCAAAACGACGGCGGTCTTCCAACGAAGTCTCACAGTTTTGCGTCTCCAACAGGTGGATCAACTCATCGTAGTATCTCCTTGAAGGCACGATGAGCACGTCGTTGAAGTTTTTGGCTCCGGCACGGATCAGCGAGATGCCGCCGATGTCGATCTTCTCGATGATAGCACTCTCGTCAGTCGTGCTGGCCACGGTCTCCTCGAAAGGATAGAGGTCCACAATTACTAAGTCAAAAGCGGGGATTTCATACTGAGCCATCTCGCGCTGGTCTGATTCCAACTGGGTTCTGCCTAGGATGCCGCCAAATACTTTGGGATGCAAAGTCTTCACTCGGCCGCCCAAAATGGAGGGATAGCTGGTCAGTGACTCCACGGTCTTCACGGCGGGATCGAGATTGCGGATGTAGTCGTATGTTCCGCCGGTGGAATAAATCTGCACGCCTTGCGCCTTCAACAAAGCAACAACGGTATCTATTCCGTTTTTATAAAAAACTGATATTAAGGCAGTTCTGATTTTTTTCAAGATTAAAAATTTTTGGAAAAATGATATTGCAAGATTATTAAAAATAGAGACACCATGCAAGTTTGACATCCAAAAAAAAATTTTTTTCATAGTTTCTTTGGAAATTCAAATATTTCTTATTTTTACAAATTCAAAATTACGATAATGGAGACAAAGTGGATTTTAAATAAAACGGTTGACAACCAACAGGTTGCAGAGATCGTTAAGGCTCTCAACATTGATGAGAACCTTGCCACTTTGCTCGTCCAGCGTGGCATTACCAACTATAACGAGGCCAAGATCTTCTTCCGCCCCTCTCTTACACAGCTTCACGATCCGTTCCTGATGAAGGATATGGACCGTGCTGTCGACCGTGTGGTGAAAGCCATCGACAATGGCGAGAAGATCCTAATTTATGGCGACTACGATGTGGATGGTACCACTGCCGTGGCTTTGGTCTACACCTATCTGAAGAAATTCTTCAAGAAAAAGAAGATTGAGTTCTATATCCCTGACCGTTACGACGAGGGTTATGGCATCTCCTTCAAAGGCATCGACTATGCCGCTGACAACGACTTCAAGTTGGTCATTGCCTTGGACTGCGGTATCAAGGCTGTGGAGCGTATTCAATATGCCAACGAAAAAGGCGTGGACTTCATTATCTGCGACCATCACCGTGCTGGCGATGAGTTGCCTGCTGCGGTGGCTGTGCTCGACCCGAAACGTCCCGACTGCGAATATCCTTACAAGGAGTTGTCGGGCTGCGGCGTAGGTTTCAAACTCATCACGGCCATCTCCATGAGGCTCAACCTCCCCATCGATGAGGTTTATGAACTGCTCGACTTGTTGGCGGTGAGCATTGCTGCCGACATCGTTCCAATCACTGGTGAAAACCGTGTGTTGGCCTATTATGGCTTGAAACAGCTCAACAAAAAGCCTCGTCCAGGCATCGAAGCCATCCTGCAACATGCCAACGTCTATCGCCGCGAGGGCGACCCCGACCGCGTGGATGGCGAAACCACCAACGTGCTCACTCGTGAACTCACCATCAGTGACTTGGTCTTTTTGATCGGCCCTCGCATCAATGCTGCTGGACGTATCGACAAGGCTTCCGACTCAGTCCGTCTGCTGCTGGCTGAACAACGCGAACACGCCCTCAAACTTGCTGCCAACATCAATGAACTCAACGATACCCGTCGTGAGCTTGATAACGGCATTACCGAAGAGGCGCTCAACATGATTGCCGACGACGAGGAGCTTCGCAACGCTCGCAGTACGGTCATCTTCAACGAGAACTGGCACAAGGGCGTCATCGGTATCGTGGCTTCACGCCTCACCGATTATTATTATCGCCCCACCATCGTCCTGACTCGCGCCAACGACCTTATCACAGGTTCGGCTCGCTCCATCAAGAATTTTGACATCTATGACGCCATCGACCATTGCTCCGATTTGTTAGAACACTTTGGTGGCCATAAATATGCTGCTGGTCTCTCCATGAAACCCGAGAATGTGGAAGAGTTCCGCCAACGTTTTGAGACGTATATCCGCGAACACCTCACCCTTGAGGATCTGGTGCCCGAGTTGGAAGTCGACCTTAAGATCCAGTTCCGCGACATCACGGCGAAGTTCATGCGCATCCTCAACCAGTTTGCACCATTCGGTCCGGGTAACACCGCTCCAGTGTTCTGGTCTGACAACATCGTCGATGCCGGCGGCTCACGTCCTGTAGGTGGTCATAAGCACCTGAAACTCACCATGAGACAGCTTGGCGATGAGGAACATACCGTATTATCAGGTATCGCTTTCCAGAAAGGCGACCTCTTCGCACGCATCCATAGCGGCGAGCCTTTCAGCATCTGTTACCACCTGGAGTACAACTACTGGCAGGGCAAGACCACGCTGCAACTCAATGTCAAGGACATTAAGTTCAAAGAGAATATTTAAAGGAATTTTATCAGGCCACTGACAATGAAATAGAGGCCGAATAGTACCAATCCCACACCGATCACGTTGTTCATGATGCGGATGCGTTTGGCGTTGAAGAATTGCTTCAGGAACGAGGCGCCTTTAGCCTTCAATATGTCGCAACCCAAGCAGGTTGCCAACACGATGCCGAAGAAAATCATGAGTTTCAGCTTGTTGCCTCCCATGGATCCTGCTGTGACCGCTACGGTGCTGAACCAGAAGATCCAGACAAAAGGATTCAGGATGTTCAAAACAAAGCCTTTGCCAACGAAAACAAACCACTTTGGCGTGTCGTCATCTTTCTTGAAGCGTTCTTTGTTCTCGTCAATGATTTCATCTGTTCGCTCCTTGATGCCTTTGAAGTTGTCTTCTTTCACCTTTCGGGTATAAGTGAATATGCCGAAAAGAATCAGGATGATGCCCGCTCCAAGGCTGAAAAAGAACATTTCCTTATCTCCTTCAGCCACCACTTGGATGGAGGTCAGCACACACAAAGAAACCATCAGTAAGTCATTGAGGAAGACCCCAAATGAGAACCATGCCGCCGATCGGAACCCTCGGTGTATACTGGTCTGTATCAAGGTGATGAACGCCGGTCCAAATCCGAATACGATGGACAGGGTCAAACCTAAAACGATGGCATCAAATATGAATCGTATCATGCTTTATCTTCTTACTTCTGACTTTTTAAATATTCTTCCCACATCTCGTAACGCTTTCCTTTCAGCACGCGAGGGAACTTGGTGGCGCCGCCCCATTTGCCAATTTTTTCCTCCATGAATTTGTAAAACACCTGGGTGGGCAACACGTCGATAAACAGTTCCTTGATGGCTTCGGTACGTTCCACGGCGTAGTCGTCGTTGAGTTTGCAGAGGTATTCGTCAATCTTCTTGATAGCCACTTGAGGGTCGATCTTTTCGTCACAGCCCAAATACCAGTGGTGCGCATACATCGTGTCGTGCTTGATGCCCGCCACGGTGAACTCGGTGATGTTGACGCCTAAATCATCGGCTAACATCTCCACGGCCTGTGTCATGTTGTCCTGCGAGAGGTGTTCTCCGGTGATGCTTAGGAACTGCTTGGTACGTCCTGTGATTGCGATGTTGACTTCTCTTGGACGATCGCCATAGAGCGGACCTTCCGGTGGGATGAACTTGATGGTGTCGCCAATGAGGTAACGCCAAGTTCCAGCACAGGTGGAGAGCAACAGGGCATAGTCGATGTTTGTCTCCACTTCGCTTAAGGTTAATGTCTTGGGATGTTCCACGATATTGCCATTCTCGTCGAAGTTTTCCTCGTTGAAAGGCACAAACTCGAAATAGATGCCGTTGTCGACCAGCAGCTGCATCACGCGTTTCTTCAAGTCGACCTGGTAGGCGATATAACCTTCGGAGGCGAGGTAGCTTTCAATATAGATCACCTTTTTGCCAAACAGGCGCTCGAAGCTCTTCTCATAAGGCGCGAAGGCTACGCCGCTATGGACGTAAACCATCAAATTAGGCCAAAGGTCGTGGATGGTCTTCAGGTTATATTCCTTGATGATGCGTTCTAATAGGATCTGCACCCAAGCAGGCACTCCCACGATGACGCCGATGTCCCATGTGGGAGCGGCTTTCACCATCTCGTCAAGCTTCTCCGACCAATCCTTAATCTTGGAGATGCGCTGTCCGGGCTTATAGAAGAACTCAAACCACTTAGGGATACGTCCCGCAGAGATGCCCGAAAGATCGCCGGCATAATAGCCTCCTTCGCGGCTATACGACAGGTCGGTGCTACCGCCAATCATCAGCACGCCACGGTTGTAGAACTCCTTGGGAAAGTCGTAACGCACCGCTGACACGAGCTGACGGATGCTTGCCTTGGTGATCTTCGAATTGAGCTCCTTGGTAATCGGGATGTATTTGCTGGAGGCCTCGGAGGTACCGCTACTCAATGCAAAATACTTGATCTTGCCTGGCCAAGCCACATTGGACTCGCCGTTGAGGGAGCGATACCACCACTCGTCATGCATCTTGTTGTAGTCGAACACCGGAACGTTCTGACGGAATGCCTCGGTGACGTTTTTCGACAACAAAATATCAGTAAAGTGGTAATGTCTGCCAAATTCGGTGAATTGTGCCTTGCGGAGCAGTTTCTTCAGCTCGCGTTCCTGGGCTTTCACGGGCCTGATGGTCTTCTGCTTGATCTGCACGGGAATGTTTTTCAGTTCCGCGGCAGTCTTGACTATAGTTCCAAATAAGGGAGAAGCCATAATTCCAATTCAATTTTAATGGTGCAAAAATAAGAAAATTATTACTTTTGCACAAGATAATTAACACGCTGTGAAACGTTGCCTTTTAATTCTGTTGATGATCATCGTCCTTGCCTTGCCTGGGTTCGCCCAGAAGTTAGGCGGAGGCTTGATTTTAGGTCCTACCTTATCGACGATGAGTCTCAGTAAGGTCGACAGCACTCGTTTCCGCCCTAATCTATGCTTTGGCGCCCGCATCGCTTTGATACCGCAACACTCAGTATTCGGTTTTGAGCTTGACGTCATCTATTCGCGACAGGGCACAGGAGCAAAAGCGTTTGTTTCCGAAAGCGGGGAAAAACACACGTGGTTTGAGAGGTCATCCTACATCAATATTCCGTTACTTCTGAACATTTATTTCAGAAAGTGGAATGAAGACGATGAGGATGAAAGCAAGTTGATTAGGTTTCGGGTGGGACCTCAAATCGGTTTTTGTCTTCAGGGCGATGAGGTGATCTCAACCAAATATCCCAATAAAACCGTGCAGCAAATCATTCCTTGGAAAGAAGGTACATTCAATAGGATCGATTATGGCATTACAGCCGCTATCAGCTACTGGTACGTGGAGGTACGATACACCTATGGCCTCTCCAACGTGTTCAAGGAAGAGGGAAAATCAACCAACCACGTGATCAGTATCACGTGGTCGGACATTTGGTAAAATACTGATTCTTAAGGCTGCTGAGGCATCAACAAAGCACAGATGAGGTAGGCTAAGATACCACAACCTCCAGCCAGGGCGAAAATGACCCAAATGATTCTCATGATCGTGGGATCCATGTCGAAATATTCAGCGATGCCACCGCACACACCGCACAGTTTTTTGTCGTTTGAACGGTAAAGTTTCTTTTGTTCTGCCATTTTTTCGTAATTTTGTCGCCCAAAAATACATCAAAAATTATTCCAACACACCATTATGAGTCAAAATATTTCAAAACTCCGCAATATTGGCATCGCGGCGCACATCGACGCCGGCAAAACTACGGTCTCGGAACGCATCCTTTTCTTCACGGGTGTCAACCGTAAAGTGGGTGAGACCCACGACGGTCAGGCCACCATGGACTTTATGAAACAGGAGCAAGAGCGTGGCATCACCATCGCTTCAGCAGCCATCACCGCACATTGGAATGACCATCAAATCAACTTGATCGATACTCCCGGTCACGTCGACTTCACCGTCGAGGTGGAACGTTCGCTGCGTGTCATTGACGGCATGGTCGCTGTGTTTTGCGCCGTAGGCGGTGTGGAACCCCAGTCGGAAACCGTTTGGAACCAGGCAGATAAATACCGTGTGCCTCGTATCGCTTTTGTCAATAAGATGGACCGCACCGGTGCCGACTTCAACGAAGTGGTCAGCCAAATGCAGAAGTATTTGGGCGCTAATGCCGTGCCGTTACACCTGCCTATCGGATCAGAGTCGACGTTTGAAGGTATGGTCGACTTGGTGCAGATGAACTCGGTTCGATTCATCGACAAGAAACGCATTGTAGGTCCCATTCCGGAAAACCTCATGGAACAAGCCCAGGCGGCCCGTCACAACCTCATCGAAAAAGTTGCAGACCTAGATGATAACATAGCCGAGCTGTACCTCGAAGACAAGGAGATCCCGACCGATATGCTCATGGCAGCTATCCGTCAAGCCACCATCAAGCTGATGATGGTGCCAGTGCTTTGCGGCGCCGCTTATAAGAATAAAGGTATCCAGCTGCTGCTCGATGCCGTCGTCGATTACCTGCCTTCACCGAAGGATTTGGGTGCCATCATCGCTCACGATCCTTACAACGAGGAGAAGACCTGTCAGCGTAACCCCTCTGAAAATGAACCTTTTGCCGCTTTGGCTTTCAAGCTCATCAACGATCCATACGTAGGTCAGCAGACCTTCATCCGTATCTTCAGCGGTAAGCTGGTGAACGGCATGAGCGTGTATAACACCAACAAGACCAAGAGCGAGCGTGTAGGCCGTATCTTCCGCATCAAGGCCAAGGAGCGTGAAGAGATTGCCGAGGCTGGTCCAGGTGAAATCGTGGCTCTCGTGGGCATGAAATACACCCGCACCGGCGACACCCTTTGCGACGAAAAAGCCCCGCTGATGCTCGAAAATATCCATATCCCTCCGGCGGTCATCGAGATGAAGGTGAACCTCGAGGATAAGAAGAACCGCAGTAAGCTTTCCGAGGCTTTGGCCAAGCTCTGCAATGAAGATCCTTCGTTCCGCGCGCATTTCGATGAAGAAACGGAAGAGACCATCATCGCAGGCATGGGTGAACTGCATCTAGAGATCATCGTTGACCGTATCAATACAGAGTTCAAGGTGCCGGTCTCGGTAGGTGCTCCTTCGGTGTCGTTCCGTGAGACCATCACTGCCCCATTCGAGTGCAACTACAAATTCTCGAAACAGACAGGTGGTAAGGGCCAGTACGCCCACACCGTCATCCGTTTTGAGCCGAATCCAGGCAAGGGCTTCGAGTTTGTCGACATTACCAAGGGCGGCGTCATTCCTAAGGAATACATCCCATCAGTGGAAAAAGGTCTGGCTGCAGCCATGAACAAGGGTCCATTCGCCGGCTATCCCGTGGTGGATGTGAAATGCGTCCTTGTGGATGGTAGCTCACACCCCGTGGATTCAAGCGATATGGCTTTCCAGCTCTGCGCCCAGATGTGTTTCAAGCAGGCCTTCATGAAAGCCAGCCCTGTGTTGCTTGAGCCTATGATGAAGGTGGAGATCAACACTCCTGACGATTACATTGGCAACGTGACAGGCGACGTCAACAAACGTCGTGGCCGCATTGAGAACATGCGTCGTTTCCGCAAAGGCTCACAAAAGTTGGATGCCTTCATCCCGCTCATGGAGATGTTTGGCTACGCCACGGCCTTGCGCAACCTCACTTCTGGCCGCGCCAACTACTCGATGGAGTTCTTCCAGTACACGCCTACCCCGAAGGATAAGCAGGAAGAGATCGTGAAGGAACGGAATTCCAATAATTAAAAATACATCTAGTTATTTGAAAAAAATAACAAAAACGATTTGGGATAAAAAAAAACACCTATATTTGCAAGGAAGTTTTATTTGCAGGGTAAAATCTGTTGAACTTACATTAACGAGCTGGATTATTCCGGCTCGTTTTGTATTTGAAGCGACACTCATCCAAACTGTAATGGAATTTTCCGTCATTACAGATTTGAACATTGATGGCAAAGAAGCACAATTCATTGTCAACTAACAATTTGCATTTATAATTACAGTAGGCGATAACATTCTCTGGGTCATCGAGCTTCCGTTCTCCCCAATTAGTGTGAATGGCGTATTTAAGCATCTCGTCCAAAACTAATATAGCAGCGGCTTTCTTGGGATACATTGCTGCTCCATATGAAGTCTTTTTGTTTCCCAAGCGCTTAAATGAAATCTCAATTCCCATGTCGAGATTCACCACCTTTTCACCAATAAAATGGTTTTTATAGTATGCCCGACACCACACTCTTAATTCCTTTTTACTCATTCCAGTGAAACCAGAGGTACTTGTTTCAGGGATGACGATCTGTTGTTTCTTTCCAGCCATAATTTTTGTTGCAAATATACAACTAATTTGAAGCGTTGTCAATAAAAATAATGTAAAAAACCATTAATTAAATATATAGAAATAGAAAAAATCCGTCCATCGGGCGGCTTTTTGAATTTTTGGAGCTTTTTTTAAAAAATTTGATTGATAAATCGAAAATTCCGATATTTGCCAATTCAAACATGTTTTACCAACCTTGATGGAATGAAATAATAAACAGATTTTAAACGACATATAATGACATAAAAGCGTTTTCGCTTTTCTTGGATGATTCGAAACCTAGACAATTTTGAATTATGCACACCGAGAAAGCGGGAATGCTCACGGGAAACCGTGAGCTTTCTTGTTGGTGTGCATAGGTAGTCTAGGACCTCGAATCTCAACATGAAGTTCGCGGTTCTTTTTTTATGTCGTTTGTTCAATAACTGGAAATACAAAACAAGAAAATACTAATCTTATGAAAAAACACATTCTTTTCTTTATTCTGCTGATGGCGTTTTCAACGATGGCCATGGCTCAAGAGACCAAAAAAGTGGGTGTGCTTCCTACCGTGAATCGCAAGGGCAACGTAAATGAAGGCGTTTGTTTGATCCTGCAAAGCCAATTGGCTTACGCTGTTACCCAGAAACCTGGTTATGAGGGTTATGACCGAGTGGATATGGGCAAAATCATAGATGAATTGGATTTCCAACGCACGGGTTTGGTGAGTGATGACCAAATCAAGGAACTGGGTAAGCTGAACGGGGTAGACTACCTCCTTATTGCCGAGGTTGCCAACTACGACATCAATCATGTTGTCATTACAGCCAAGATTCTCAATGCGGAGACGGCACGCTTGGAAAGTACGGTTCCAGGTGAAATAGCAAGCACCAACCCGAAGGAAATGCGGGAATCGTGTATGAATGTTGCGAATATGCTTTTGGGAGGGACTGTTGTAACGACAACGAAGACAGGGGTGCTTACTAAAGGACAAGATTTTTATTATCTTGATGGACAAAGAATTACAGATGAACGATATGTAGAAATAATCCAAAGCTGCCCTGAGGCGTGGTTGGAATATGAAAGAGGAGGAAAGCTAAGAAAAACAGGTAGGTTATTATTATTTGGAGGTCCTGTGGTATGTGCTGTATTAGGCATTATTCCAGGTGTTTTATTGGAAAGTGTTCCTGCGGGTATTGGAATGGGAGCTTTTTATGGCGGTATTCCTTGTATTATTGCTTCCATACCCTGTTTTATTTCAGGCAAGCACAAAAAAGACAACGCTTACAAAACCTATAACCAATATTGTTCTCAACAATCATCTGTATCATTGAGTTTTGGCCCCGCCACTCAAGGCATAGGTGTTGGCTGTTCCATTAATTTTTAATTCTAAATAAAAGTTAACCAAATTGTTATGAAAAAATACCTCATTATCAATACGGTTATTCTTATCGCTCTTATGTTGGTTTCCTGTGGTAGTAAGAAATCGACAGTTTATCCGAAGGAATGGGCAAAATACGACAATGAATACCATTATTTTGACATCAAAAGCGGAACCAATAATCAAAACATAGAGCAAGCACAATTCGAAAAAATGCTCTTGGACTGGGCTTTAGAGGGTCTTAAGAAACAGGTTCAGACTAAAGCAGGAGATGTAGAGATTGAAAAGAATCTTATCAAAACCGAAAGCTATACCAATACGGCAAAACAAGACACTTACGTGATTGCATACATTAATAAACGAGAAGCTTGTCAGTATTACGAAAAGGAATTACAACGCATTCAAAACAAGGTTGAGAAAGCCTTTCAGATAGCCAATGATTATGAGCAACAAGGTTTCAAGCCGAAGGCGATCACTGTGTTAAAACAGGCTTTAGCGGATTTGGATTTATCGGAAGAAATCTTCTTTTGGTTCAATGTTTATGAGATGCCTACAACGCAAGTGCAACAGCATCGCAATAATGTTCAACAAGCCGAACATAATTTGAAAACCAAGATTACCGAATTGGAGCAGAGTACTTTCTATTGTGTGCTTTGTACGGCCGACTTTTTTGGCAAGCCGTATTCCAAGTTGGAAACGGACATCAAAAACGAACTTTCAACATGGGGTTGTCGTTTTACAGATAATGCCGTTGCTGCCGATTATGTGATAGATGTTAAGGCTTCAGTACGTGAACACCAAAAGGCTGAAGTTGAGGGTAAAGATTTTTATACTTCATACGTGGATGTTGCGCTTACCATCGATAACAATGTTGTAAATCAACGTATTTACAATGATGAGATCTCAATAAAAGGCATACATACAGTAAACTATGAAGATGCCGCCCGAGACGGGTATAAGAAAACCGTTAGTGAGATTTGTAAGATATTGAGAAATGAGATTTTTTAATAACAGGGTTTATTTAACCATTGGCAAAAATCCTTGGTTTTCTTGAACTCCTCCAATACCCAATCCACCAGATCAGGGCTGTAGAGGTGTTTGTCATCAACCTCTTTCACTAACAGCCAGTCGCGTTGCTTGAAATATTCAGCATAAGGATGGTCCTTGGGATAACCGTTGGGCACCCGTTTCAGGGCACTGTGGGTATCCAATGAAAAACCACGAGCTTTCTTGATGGCTTTCTCTAACGGCTCGCCGTTGTAAAGGATCTCTTCGCGGACGCTCTTCAGGGTCTCGGGATAGGGCATATACATCCCTGTGCAGAGCATGTTACCGCTGAAATAGTCCTCCGACTCACGAGGCTGTACTTGGAAATAGTATCCGCTGAGCATCGATTTCTTGCCGCCTTTGCAGACGAACACCCCGAAATGGGTCTTGTAAGGCCGTTTATCTGACGAAAAACGGGTATCGCGATAGAAACGATAGGTGCAGTCTTTCAGCGTCAGTCCCTGCATGTCGGGGTCGAACTGAGCAACTCCAGCGATGATTTGCTCGGCAATGGCGTTGAACTTAGCTTGAGCGCTTTGGTATTCCTGTTTGTGCTCGTGGAACCATTCGCGGTTGTTATTGTGGAGCACATTGGTGAGAAAAGTGATGATTTCTTCCATTTTTATCTGTTTTTGACTGGACAAAAATAGTGTTTTTTTCGTTTTGTGACGAAAAACGACATGGACAAAAGCGGTTTTTAATAGTTTTTAAATCGTTGATTATCAATGTTTATATATAGGGACACCTTGAAACCACAGGGACATCAACCCTCTTGAAGCCGAACTCCCTCTTGACAAGCTTTTTTTCTACCTAATTTTGCTTCAAACAATTGAACAATGAAACATTATTTTCTGTTATCGATTCTGTTTTGCATTGCCTTGGTAGGTTGCAGCAGCCAAGCCAAACGCTTGGAACAGGCCCAAACGCTCTATGAAAAAGGAACACTTCTGCGTGAACAACGTCTTTCAGAAGAAGCCGCCAAGTGTTTTCTGCAAGGACTTGCCGCATTGCAAGGCTGTGAAAACAACGACCAAACCCTGCTATTGAAAGGTCTGTTGAAAGACAATCTTGGTGCCATGTACAACAAGCACGAACTCTTTGAGGAAGCCCTCAACATGCATAGCGAAGCCATCGCCTGTTTCCGCCAAATCAACGACTCTACCCACCTGATGACCGCCATGCGCAATTGCGGTCGTGTAGCTAACTCGCTGGAGCAGTTCACCCAAGCCAAACGCTATTACGACACGGCTTTCAACATAGCCACCTTAGTTCATGATCAGGCCATGGTGAATGACCTTTATTTGGAAATGGCCCGCGACTGCTATCTGCCCATGGGCAATTACGATAAGGCCATCGAATGCATTAATCAAGCTATGAAAGGCGGTTTGGAAGGCAACGATCTCGATATCGCCCACTTGACCTTGGGAGCGATTTATTACTACATCAATAATTACGCTTTGGCGAAACAACACCTCAACGCAGCCTTGCGAAGCGAAAGAGTAGGGGTGAAGATGTCGGTCTATCAAACACTTCACGCTATCGCCTACAACGAGGATGACTTGGAAAATGCCATTGATTATCAGGATCTTTTCACAGAGTATATGTTGAAGGTGCAAAAAGAGCATAGCAGCGAAAACATGCAACGACTTAAGGCGGAATATGAGTTGAAGACACAAAAAAGCGAGATGGAGAGCCAACATCGCAATAAAAGCCTGAAACTGTACCTGATCATCGCCATTTCAGTGATTGCGTTTTTAATTATCCTATTGATTATCAGAAAGAAAGTAAACGAAAACAAAATCAAGTCACTTGAAAAGGAATTGCGGATGCAAAACAAGGTGATGTTGAGCAACAAAGTATTTGTGACGGCCAAAAGCCTTGGTGAACAGGTCTCAGCAGCCACCATGAAATTCCAGTTGAGCGAAGAGGATTGGGACGACTTCGTCAGCCTTACCGACTTGGTGTACGATGGATTCTCGCAACGGTTGCGTTCACGCTATCCCAAACTTGGTCCATGGGACGTGCGCATTTGCTGTCTTGCCAAGAACGGTTTCTCCAATGTGGTGATTTCCATTTTGTTGGACACCCAAACCGAATCGTATTACAAACGCAAGGTTCGAATCAAGCAACAGAAAATGGATCTTCCGAACGACAACCGTAGTCTGGAGGAGATCATCAACGAAATATAAATCATTAACAATCAAATTATTATTACAATGAAAAAGTTATTGTTTACCATCATCATCCTTGCGTCCGCACTATGGGGCGGAGCACAAGTCCCTTGCTGGGACGGAACGGTTGCCGAAGCCTATGCTGGCGGCGACGGCACCTTGGAAAACCCTTATCAAATTGCCACTCCTGAGCAGTTGGCTTTGCTGGCGGAGCAAACCAACAACGGTACTGGTGGCAATGCCTATTACCTTCTCACGGAAGATCTGTGTTTGAATGGATTGGAAGAGTATGAGTGGATACCCATCGGAGATCCTGAAAATCCGTTTACTGGAGTGTTTAACGGCAATGAGCATAGTATTAGTGACATGTATATGACTCAACAGACCTATTCGGGGCTGTTCGGATTTACTCAAGGGGCGACGATCAAGGATATTCGCATAGAAGAAGCGAATATACCCCATACAATGTATATGTATTCCTGTATTGGATTGGTTGTTGGCAAGGCGTTGAATACCAATGTTTTCAATTGTTCTGCCAGTGGTTTTGTGGGTGATTGCGATGAAGCTTGCGGTGGCATAGTGGGGCTGTTTGCAGCAGACGCTGCTGACGAGACGTTTATCATCAAGGATTGTGTCAACTACGCCGAAATCACAAGCCAAGCCATTCGTGGAGGTGGTGTCGTAGGCCAAACAACGATTACAAATGGTCAAGCACTTGTCGAAAACTGTGCGAATTATGGAAACCTGAATGTTTACGGGATCAATGGCGGTATCTTTGGAGAAGGTTCCATTCACATTAAAAATTGTTGCAATTACGGTGCAATCATTACTACTTATGATGGACCGACTGCAGCAGGAGGAATTGCGGGTCAAACGACAAATACATCGGTAATCGAGGATTGCATTAACCGTGAATCAGGCGAAATCAAAGCCAATTTGGCTGGTGGTATTGTTGGCAATGCCGGTGAAGCCATCATATCCAGATGTGGGAACAAGGCACCGATCAAAGGCAGGGGTAGGCAATATTCTGTTGGTGGGATGACAGCTCTGGTTGGGGGTATTACGTCAAGCGGAGGGCGCATCTCAAACTGTTACAATAGCGGTGAAGTTAGTATTGACATGAGTAATGAAGCCAAAGGTTACCAGATAGGCGGCATTTCTGGCAGTTTGAGTGAGCCTGGGTATATCCGCAATGTATATAATACTGGAGCAGTCATCAAACCTACTCCTAGTGCTATGGCGGGTATTGTTTTACCCGCTCTTGTAGGAACAACAGAGGTCAATCATTGTTATTGGTATGGCGATTTCGTAGTTCCGCCCACATTTCAAAATAATGTTGCGCTTCCGACATCGGGTCCTTTTGGACCAGGCACTACCAGCACAAGCTGGACATTGGAGGAAGCCCAATACGGCACCACGGACCTTCTTGAAGCCTTGAACAGAGGCTCGATGGGCGAATGTCTTTGGGTGGAAGACGTGGACGGCATCAATGGAGGCCTGCCGATTCCAACCGCAGGTGAAGTCGTTTATCCATTGTACGGTAACGAATGGTATTATGAAATCGTGAATAGCGACGGAAGCATCACCTATCAGCATCTGGAGTTTGCCGCCAACGATACTACCATCCACCACAAGGACGTGGTCATCATCATCAAGACCAATACGCTTTACGACAAAGGGATTAAGTACCAAGAAGTTACGCACGAATACATCTATCAGGAAGGCAATGTGGTGTATTGGTACAATAAGAGCGAAGACGACTTCACTGTGCTTTATGACTTTGGTGCCGTGGCTGGTGATGAATGGGAAATTAATGTTGGAGATGAAACCGTTTTGATGCACGTTGATAGCGTTGCCTTTGTTGACCATGATGGTGAAACCTATCGTAAGATGATGGTCGTCAGCGATCAGGACGGTGTGTTTAGTGGCGATATCCTTTGTGGGATAGGCCACACCACCAGCTTCTTCCCTGAGAGCCTGTTGAACAAAAACTACCGTGTGGAAAGCATCCGCTGCTATTGGAACGATGAGGAGCTCATCCAACAATGGAGCGACGCAGACTGCGACGAGGTATATGAACAATACCATACCGGCTTAAACGAATCCATCTATGATCAATTGTTGATAGTTTATCCCAATCCCACCGATGGCATGATCTACATCGTAGAGACGTGCCATGGCGCGTCTCTACAAGGACAAAACGAATACCGTATCACCAATATGATGGGTCAAACCCTAATGACTGGCAGAATTAATAGCGAAAACCAGCAAATCGATGTCCGTTCATTGCAGGAAGGCGTGTATTTTATTACGATTGGTGGAGTTTCAAGTCTGTTTGTGAAGCAATAAAAATAAGGACAAAAAATCTTGTTGAGAATCAATATTTCGTTGGTTCTCAACAAGAAACGTCCTTGACATTTCGATAAAAACAAGGACAATTTTCGGTTGTTCGACCGAACCCCCTTGACAAACGGATTTTCTGTCTAATTTTGCATAAAACGATTAGACAATGAAAATCTCTATGAAAAAGTTAGTATCAATCACCCTTCTTTGTATCGGCTTCATTACCAACCTAACGGCACATAGTTATTGGAAACAAATCGGAACGCAAGGCCCCAGCATCGTTCGCTTGCAGGATGAAAGCCAAACAAAGGAAATCGTGTTGGGTTACGAAACGCGTTTCTTTGACGAAGGCAGCGGCTTGTTTTACATCGTCACAGGCGCCAACACCGTTGAGGTGTCACGTATAAAAACAGAAAACCTCGAACCGTATTCTTATGAAGGCGATATCATCATCCCTGAAACTGTTGATTTTGAAGGCAGAACATATACGATTACTGGAATAGGTGAACGAGCATTTAACGCTTGTCAACTGTTGACTTCGGTGGTTGTTCCATCTACGGTGACTTACATTGATTACCGGGCATTCTACTATTGTCCTTCTTTGCAGTCCGTGGTTTTATCGGATAATATTGCCGAAATGGGTAGCGAAGTATTTCGGTACTGCGAGCAACTGACTTCGGTAAACATTCCACAAGCCATGACTTATTTGCCTGATTATCTGTTTGGCGAGTGTTCGTCGCTGTCAGCAATGGAAATCCCCGAGACGATAACTCATATTGGAGATTATGCTTTTGCAAATACGGCTTTGACTTCAGCAGTGATTCCGAATTCAGTCAAAACAATTGGAAATGGAGCGTTCAGTAATTGTAAGGATTTGGAAATGGTTCAGCTCCCCGATTCTCTGGAATGCATCAACGGTTATTTGTTTAATGGTTGCGAGAAGCTACGCTCCGTCAACATTCCAACTACCGTGAGGACCATCGAAGCCTGTGCTTTTACAAATTGTATCATCGAGGGAGATTTGACACTCCATGACGGATTGGTTAAAATTGGAGGAAGTGCATTTGAAAGTTGTCATCATATTACAAAAGCGACCATTCCCAACACGGTGACTTCGATAGAAAGATGTGCCTTTATGGATTGTAGCAATTTGATTTCCGTGGCGTTGCCAGACAGACTTGATACCATTGCCTTAGCTTTGTTCAGCTCTTGTCACAGTCTTTCCTCCATATCGATTCCGGAAAGCGTCGTTTCCATTGGCGAGGACGCTTTCTATCGGTGCGACAGTTTAAAACAAGTATCCGTTTCTCGCCATGTGAGCGACATCGGCAATGCAGCCTTTGCTGAGTGCTGCAGCTTGAAATCCATCGACGTGGACCATGACAACGCTTATTACAAGTCGGTGAACGGGGTGTTGTTCAATGCTTCAAAGACCCTGCTAATGCAATATCCCGCTGGCAAGGAGGATGAATCGTATCAAGTGCCTGGCTCGGTGACTGTTTTGGATAGAAGTTCTTTTGCCGGTGCAGCGCACCTGCAACATGTGGATGTCCCCAACTCGGTATCAGTAATCGGACAACATGCTTTTTATCGATGCAGCGGGTTACGTTCTTTTGTCGTCCCCAATAATGTAACAGCAATACACCCGTGGACTTTTGCTGAGTGCCTTGAATTGCAAACAGTTACGATGGGATCGTCTGTAGAAATCATTGACGAGGATGCATTTTATCGCTGTCAGCAACTTTCATTGGTTGTGTTGGGTAGTTCCGTTCGGTCAATAGGACAAGGCGCTTTTAGCACCTATTCTGCGCTCAATCCTGAGGAACCGGCAAAGCTTACCTTGGTGTGTTGCCGAACGACGCCCGTGTCATACTACGAGTACGCCACTCCCTATCAAGAAGCATTGATTGTGCCTTGTGGATTAGAATCGGACTATGCCGCTGTGTGGCCCTATTGGAATGGTGATATCATAGGCGACTGCAATTCCTACCAAATCGATGTTGCAGGCAACATAGCTGGAAATCAAATCAACTTATCCACCACTTCGGCCAAGTTGGGCGACGAAGTCCAATATTCAGTCGCTCTTGAATCGGGTTATATGCTGGAATCCATAGAAGTGTTTAAATATGATAATGAAACGATTAAGATTCCAGTAAAAGATAACAAATTCGTGATGCCCAACTTCGATGTAGTGGTGAAAGCGCATTTCTTGCCGCTTTCGTTGGAAGACCCCGGTGCGGAATGGTATTACGAAATCCTGAACGAAAATGGCAGTGTCACCTATCAATATTTGATGCAGGCAGGCGACACCCTTGTGAACGGCGAAGAGCCTTATATCATCATCCGTATCAACACGCTTTACGACAAGGATGAGCATATCGAGAAAACCCATGAATACATCTTTGAAAGAAACAATGTAGTTTACTGGTGGAACAAGACCCTAGGTGAATTCACCGTGCTTTACGATTTCGGTGCTAAAGCCGGCGACGAATGGGAAATCAAGGTAGGCACAACAAGCCTCGTGATGCACGTAGATGCCGTGGAGCAGTATGAATACGAGGACCATGTCTTCAAAATGCTGCACGTGAGCGATGCATCCGATTTATTCAGTGGCACCATCGTCAGTGGCATTGGCCATCTTACGAGTTTCTTCCCTGAACGGCTGATGAATAGCAGTAAGGATTACCGCATAGAAGGCATCCGCTGCTTCTGGAAAGACGAACAGCTGTTGTTCAAATACGGTGATAAGGATTGCGACGAGGTGTACGAGGAATACCATTATGACATTGACGAACCCACTACAACACATGGATTCCTGATTTATCCCAACCCCACTGACGGCATGATTACCGTTTCGGGACACCAATCTGTGACATACCGCATCACCAATGTCAAGGGTCAAACCGTGATGTCGGGGACCATTGTCGGCACAACCCTTAATTTGTCGGCGTTACCCGCCGGAATGTATTTTATCACCATCGGTAATAAGACCCAAAAACTCATTGTCACATGTCTCGCCCGCTAATACTAATATTGTGTTGCCTCGTATGGGCCTCGTGCAACACCCAGACCAAACGAGAGGATGAGGCCAAGACCCTCTTTATGGAAGGCGTGCGTCTGCGTGAGCAACGCCTTTCAGAGGAAGCCGCCGAGTGCTTCCTAAAAGGATTGGAACAATTACGTGGTTGTGAAAAGACCGAAAAGGTTCTTCTGTTGGAAGGCCAGCTTTGCGACAACCTCGGCGCCATGTACCTCAAACACGGACTTTTTGAGGATGCCTTTGTCCAGCATCAGCAAGCGTTGATTTGCTTTCGCCAAATTGCCGACTCCATGGGCATGATGAACGCCTACCGCAACAGTGGCCGCGCAGTGTGCGCCCAAGAACAATACACCCAAGGCAAACAATACTACGATTCGGCTTTCCTCATCGCCTCAATGATGAATGATCAAGCCATGTTGAGCGACCTTTACATGGAAATGGGTCGCGACTATTATTTGCATACAGGCAACTTGGCCAAGGGCATCGAAAATGTCAACATGGCTCTAGAGGGAGGTCTCAACGACAACGACACCGACATCGCCCACATGACATTGGGCATCCTCTTTTATTATACGAAAGACATCGAACAAGCCAAATCCCACTTGAACGAAGCCTTGCGCAGCGACCGTCCAGGCCTGAAAATGTCGGTCTATCAAACGCTTTTCGCCATTGCCTGTGTCGAAAAAGACTACCGACAAGCCATCCAATACCATAAACTATACGCAGCCAATTTGTTGGAAACAGAAACAGAGCATTCCAGCGAAGCCATGCAACGCATCAAGGCGGAATATGAGCTGAAGGCACAAAAAAACGAACTGGAAAGTATACACCGCAACCAAGCGTTGAGGCTTTATCTGATCATTTCCTTGGTGGTTATTGCTTTGCTTGTTATCATCCTGATTGTGAGAAAGAAAATCAGCGACCACAGGTTGGAGATGGAGCAATTTGGGAGACAAGTGGAGCGTGACCAAAACCGCATCCACGAGTTGGTGAGCGATATGGAGACCTTGATCCGCACCAATGACGAGTTACGACGCAACCAGCAGACCCTCTCGCAGAAAGAGTTGATGATGACGCAAAAGATCATGGCCCGCAACAAGGTGATGGCAACGGCTCAGGCGCTCAGTGAGCAGATCAGTCCGGACACCCTTAATTTTGAGCTTAGTGACAACGATTGGACCGATTTTGTCAATCTCACCGACTTGATCTTCGATGGTTTCTCGCAACGGCTGCTCCAGCTTTATCCCAAGCTTGGCAAGTGGGATGTTCGCATCTGTTGCCTCTCCAAAAACGGCTTCTCCAATCAGGTGATTTCAATCTTATTAGATACCCAAACCGATTCTTACTACAAACGTAAAACCCGAATCAAGCAAATGAAAATGAACCTCGGCGACGATAACCGAAGCTTCGAGGAAATTGTTAACGCTGTGTGAATAATTAAAAATCAACGATATGAAAAAACTCTTATTTACTACATTTTTCTTGATGGCTTTCACTCTCAGTGGCATGACCCAAAGTTTCGCTCCCCAAGGCGCGGAATGGTATTTCCAGGTTGAATACAACAGTGTTCCGATCACTCAGCCATCGTTCGGTTACCTTGCGTATGCTGTGACTGGTGAAGCTGAAATTCAAGGGCACGTTTGTAGCGTTATTAATAATCAGTATTACGTTTATGAGGAGAATAACGTTGTTTACTGGTACAATCAGCTAAATGACGCGTTCACCGTATTGTATGATTTCAACGCTGAAACAGGCGACACCTGGTATTGCGACGTCGCTGAATGTACCTGTCTTGTCACTGTGACAGGTGTTGGTAGTGTTATCTGGAACGGCCATACTTATCGCACCCAATATGTGGAAGCTTGGGGCGACGGGAGTATGCCTTTCTTTGATGGCAGAATTTTTGAAGGTATAGGATATGAAAAAGGCCTTTTCCCTGACGAAATGGCTTGTTATGACTGTGTTGACTGCGATTACATCAGCTATATGAGATGCTATCTCGAAGACGGAGAGATGCTTTACCATGAAGGCGATTACGATTGTGATTATATCCCTGGAGTTACAGGTAATTGTTGGGACGGCACTATTGCTGATTCATACGCTGGTGGCAACGGAACCGAAGAAAATCCATACCGGATTTCCAACGGCAAACAGTTGGCATTGCTCGCTTACGAAACAAACAACGGCACGAGTGGCGATGCCTATTATAAGCTTACAGCCAACATCAACCTTGAAAAATGCAGTGGAGGTTATAACGTTTGGACTTCCATTGGAACCCCGGAGCATCCTTTTACCGGCCATTTCGATGGGAATGAAAACTATGTATTGAATTTATACCAATGTCAAAACACAGCTTATAAGGGTTTGTTTGGTTATACGGATGGTGCTAAAATCAGTAATGTAGAGATGGCTTTATGTGAAATTGGGTTTGAATCGGAATATGCAGGTGCGTTGGTTGGATACGCTAATCAAACCGACATTTGTAATTGCCATGTTGGCGATCAAAGCCATGTTTATTCCAAGTATGGAATTGTGGGCGGAATTGTGGGTTCGTTGGTCAATGGAATCATCCATATCAGTTCCAATCATGCACAAGTGCAGACAAAAATCCAATCCGATGAAAACGCTTCCGTTGCCGCAGGTGGAATTGTTGGTAATTTGATGAATGGAGTTATCTCAGATTCTTATAATCTAGGCAGTGTTACTGGTTTATTAGAGGAAACAGGAAAATCGGTTTTGAATATTGGTGGCATTGTAGGTGCTTCCACAGGAAGTGTCCACAATGTTTATAACGCAGCTTCTGTCAGTAGTGCATCCGACCAGAACTGCGGTGAAATTGTCGGCTACGACACGGAATCAAGCCATTTCTTGAATTGCTATTGGAAGCAAAACAACAGCGGTCTACCAGCTTGTGGAAATCCTGATTTACCAACATTACCATGCTCGACATCATTTATTAAAGACACTTCAACATTAAATTGGGGTATTCTCAATGAGCCTCAGTACGGTACTTCTGTTTTGATTGATGCGTTGAATATGGGCTCATCAAACGATTGTATCTGGCGTATGGAATACCATTATCCACAACCAACCTATCAAGCACCAATAGGTTTCGCACCACAAGGAGCAGAGTGGTACTTTAATAGAAGTTCATTCATGGGTAGCCCTATTTCTTATTATCACATGGAAGTCCTGGGCGACACCGTCATCCAAGGGCACCATTGCAGCATCATCACACCGCAGTTTTTGGGCGGTAACGGCAACGAGCAGTTTGTTTATGAGCAAGATCGCAAGGTTTATTGGTTTAACCAGACACTGCAAGCGTTCACTACGCTTTATGACTTCAACGCCGAAGCGGGCGACTCATGGATTTGCGAGATTGATTCTTGTGCTTATCAGGTCACAGTCACGGAAATCACCAATTTCACTTGGGAGGATACCGATTTTAGGGTCCAACGGGTCACCTACGATGGAGAATTGGGTTATTATGGCGGAGGTACCATCATCGATGGCATTGGTGAAATCAGCGGCTTGTTCCCATATCCTTATGCTTGTAGCTATTCCATTTATGATGGTCCCTATCCCGATTACCTGCGCTGCTATTTGGTTAACGGAGAAATGCTTTACCATTCAGGTGTTTATGATTGTGAGGAGATGGGATATTGCTGGGATGGCACCGTGGCCGAAACATACGCTGGTGGCGACGGAACTGAAGATAATCCATATCAGATTGCGACATCAGAGCAATTGGCTTTGCTTGCCCAGCAAACCAACGACGGTACTGGTGGCGATGCTTATTATGTGCTTACCCAAAACGTGAGCCTGAAAAATTGTTCAGGAGGAAACATCCAGTGGATCCCCATCGGCAATCATATCCATGATAAGAACGATAATATCCACTATTTTACAGGGCATTTCGATGGTGTCGGACATACTATTTATGGCTTGTATCAGAATATTGACAATGGATTGGATTATTTTGGAGGTCTTTTCGGTTGTACCGACGGTGCAGAGATCAAGAATATTCGCATGCATCAATGCTCTATCAATGGAATCGGCGGAAATATCGGTAGCGTGGTCGGATTTGCAAGCCGCACCGACGTGTTGAACTGCACCGCATACGACAGTTATATCAGGACAACAGGAAGCTATACCTATGCAGGTGGCATCGTGGGGTATGCAGGCACGCCGATCGGGGTATCCCAAATCGACGAACCTGTTTTTCGAATTTCAAATTGTAAAATTGAAACTGTGATTGTTGAAAGCTCATTATATGCCGGCGGCATCGTTGGATGTGTCAATGACGAATCGGATAATGCGCAATATCATATTTCGAACTGCAGCTCCGACAATTCGCAGTATTTCCATGTAAAAGGTATGAGGGTTGGTGGAATCGTCGGTGGAATGAATTATTGCACCGTTGAAGGATGCGTCAACAATTCTATAGTATATGGTACCGGAACAGGATATGGCGGCTCTTTGTGTGTTGGTGGTATCGTAGGAAGCAATTTATCTGGCGGCGTGATTTCCAATTCGTACAATCGCGGCAGTGTCGTCACCGACTATGGTTACGCAGGAGGAATTGTCGGATTTTCGATGGGCGATGTCCACAATGTGTATAATACAGGCGAAATTACCGCAGAAGAATCGGGTTCATATTTGGGAAATATCGTTGGATTCATTCAAGCAGCTGGGCCTCACAGCTGCTATTGGCTTGAAAACGGACTTCCTGGAGAAGGTTATCCAGGTGCGCCTAATACGATAATGACAGGCTCGACATCGTTCCATCAAGGTGCTACACCAAAGACTTGGGTTCTCGACGAAGCACAGTACGGCACTACCGATTTGCTCGAAGCACTGAATCTCGGCCCGCACGACAATTACCTCTGGCTCGAAGATGGCAATAATACCAACGACGGCTTCCCTGTTTTCGTTTATATTGAGCCAACCAATCTGGTTTCCGGTTCCGAGTGGTACTACGAAATCCTGAACGATGACGGCAGCATCACCTATCAGTATTTGCAACACAGCGGTGACACCACGATCAATGACGAACCGGTTCAAATCATCGTGAAGATCAATACGCTTTACGACAAAGGCAAACATGTAGAGAAGAGTCACGAATACATCTATGAAAGAGACGATAAGGTCTATTGGTGGAATAAGACTCTGGAAGAGTTCACCGTGCTTTACGATTACAACGCCCAAGTTGGTGACGAATGGGAGATCAATGTGGGTTTGGAAAGCTTGTTGATGCATGTGGATGCTGTGGAACTGTACGAATACGAAGGACGTCAGTACAAGATGCTTCAAGTGAGCGATGCAGAAAACCTTTTCAGCGGTACGATAGTTCGCGGTATCGGCCATTTGACAAGTTTCTTCCCTGAAAGACTTCTCAGTAAAGGCTACCGTGTGGAAGGTATTCGCTGCTTCTGGCAAGACGGTGAATTGGTTTTCAAATATGGCGAGAAGGAATGTGACGAGGTCTATGAAGAATTCCATGATTACAGCGTGGATGACCTCAATGGATCGGAAGAATTCAGCATCTTCCCCAATCCTACCGATGGCATGATCACCATTTCAGGTAGACAAACTGGCGAATACCGCATCACCAATCTTATGGGTCAAACCCTGATGACGGGTCAGATCGAGAGCGAAAACCAACAAATCAATATATCGGCATTATCCGATGGGATGTTTTTCATTACCTTTGCCGGATCAACCCGGAAATTCATAAAGCATTAAGCAACTAAATATGAAAAAACTTCTTTTAATTGCGCTCACCATGATGGTTTTGGTGGCGATATCCGCCTGCAAAGGTGATGCTTACGGCGATGTCTTTGTAAACAGAAAACCAGTGACATTTCACGTGAGTGCTGATAACGGCAATCCCATCTCGAACGTTGAGGTCAAAGCCGAAGAACTGGATAGTTTCGACAATGACCCCATCATCAACCGAACAAGAAGTGTTTTTACGGATTTCAATGGGATAGCCACCATTACTGATGCCGCTTTCGACCATGAGTCCCGAACGAACAGATTCACTTTCGTTGCCGATGATTACGTGGTTTTCGACACTACCTTCGCATCATGGACTGATACGGTAGATATTGTGCTTTTTAAGCGATAAGAATCATGTGGTGATGGCTTGAAGCTCTTTTCCCAAGGCGTGTAAAGCATTCACAATCTTTTCGCTTTGTGGTTTACGTGGTTTGCTTTTGCCACAAATATAATGTCCAAGTTGACGTTGGTTGATTCTTTACTATTCTTAATCAAAGAAAACGAAAATTTTTTTAAAAACTATTCTTTTATAAGCATCATGGCACATCGGTCAATGATGTCGTTGGCCAAGGCGAAACCATCGTCACAAATACTTTTTCTGGAATTACCATCATAATCCATGGAAAGGTGCATGGTGTTATAGCTGTTATTCACCAAAGCTAATAACTTCTTGTCTCTTTTCCTTACCGCATCATAATAATCATTGATATCAACTCTTGTGCGGCGGTCTTTTCTGACCTCGAACACGGCATCCAACGCCAATAGTACTGAATGCCAAAGATAATGGCCTGCGGCTCTCACATACTTGTCGTCTTCATATTGTTTTAACTCCGAGTTGTAACGTCCGTTTTCTCGCAATATTTTTTCGGCATTGTCAACATATCGCCTCGATTCTTCTATCAGTTTCTCTTTTTTCATAATGCTATCGTATTAATAAATTCACGGTGCAAAAATAATATTAATTCAAAAAAAGTCAATAGTTAAGTTGTTGAAATTTTGGAATTATTAAGAAAAAATTATTGTAATTTTGCCCAAGTAAAACAAAAGAAACAATCCGCCATGAAAAAATTAGTTTTTTTATTGATAGCCTTTGTCTCGGTCATCTTCCTGATAGGGTGCAAAGAGCCAGAGGTTATTGACTTGGGTACCATTCCCGAAAAATATCTTGCCACCGTGCCTTACGAGGATGGACAGACCTTCTATCTTCAGCACGAGAGCGACCGAAACATTATCCCTTTCAAAGTCAGCCGCCATCGCATTCTGAGTCAAGGCAACGATGCTTGGGGGTTCGAGTATTACGGGAAATACAAACCGGCTCCTTCTGTTTATTTCGACTATGAAGTTGATGTCACCACCTGTAAACCCGACTACCCGATATTTGACATTAAACTCCAGTTCTCCAATGCTTATATGGCTGACAGCATGTATTATCACCAGCCTATTCAGCAAAAAACCGCTCAACTGAACTGCCATAACTTGTACACCCTGTTCCCGCTGATCGGCGAACCTACGGACCAGATTACCGTGCTCGATTCTATCGAAGTCAACGGTCACACCTATTTCGATGTGTTTGAATTTGTCGAAGAGGGAAGCTCACAAGACATTGACATCAAGTCGTTTTATTACAATTACGAAAAAGGCGTCATCGCCATCTTCATGTCGAACGGTGAAAAATATTTGCTTTATGAAGAGAAATAGCATTTGGATGGCCTTCATGTTGTTGTTGGCCTTTACCTCGTGTGTGAAAACAGAATATCATTATGTAGACAACGACCTTAAGGTCTGGTTTGTAGACCAAGACAAAGCCGATTTCATGGTGCGTGACCAGAATGACATCGCCCAAGTTTTCCATGTCGACGACACTGTGGTGGATATGATTCCCAGTGGTTCCTATTTTCTATGCTTCGAGACCGACGACGACTTTTGCGAAAACATTCACCAAAACGGTCGTGTCTCCTACTTTGTTGGCGACGCCCTCAGGCTGAGTATCACCAACTATTACGAAACAAGTTCGCATTTTTCCTTGTATTTCTACGACGTGTGTTTCACGATAGAAGTGGCGGATGACCAGTTCTCATGCTCGGAATGTTTGGACGACAGGGCACTTGGCGGGACAGTGCCTTGCACCATGGAGATGCTTGATTTCCATGAGGTCAACGGCAAGACTTATCAAGACGTCATGCACTTCAAGATTACCGATTTTGATGCCATTTCCTCTCGAAACACCTTCCCATCAGAGCTGTATTACGCCAAGCATTATGGTCCCATTGAGTATGAATTAGGCGGAAAAGTCCGTTGTTTAAGGGAATAATACGTTCTTCGCTTTTTAGGAAGCCAACAGCTTCTCACATCGGTCAATGATGTCATTAGCGAGACGGAAACCATCATCGCAGGTGTTTCCGTGCTTCTTCTATGGGATTTTTCTTCATAGTATAATGTATTTTATTAATTCGCTGCAAAAATACTATTAATTCAAAAAAAGTCAATAGATAAGTTGTTGAATTTTTGAAATCATCAGGTGAAAATCGATGAATTAACTATTCCGATACTGATTCGGTGTCATCCCTGTGTGTTTCTTGAAATACTTGAAAAAGAAAGAAGAATTTGGAAAATTCAATTCGTCGGCGATTTCCTTGATACCGCAGTCGCTGTGCTTCAGCAATTGCTTGGCCTCCAAGATAACGTATTGGTCAATCCAATAAGGTGCCGACTCACCGCTGGTTTCCTTCACGATTTTGGAGAGGTACTTTGGCGTGATGCAAAGCTTGTCAGCATAAAACCCTACGTTTCGTTCCCTGATGTGGTACCGCGTGACCAAGTCCAAGAATCGTTCAAAAACGATTTTGTGTCGGGTTGAGACGGGCTGTTCCGCTTCGCTATGGTTAAGCATGCGTTGGTTGAGGAAACTGCCAAACAAGAAGAACACTGAGGAGATTAAGTGGCTGATACCTTCACGGGCGTAGGCATAGTTGGAATGGATAGCCGCATTGATGAGTTGGATGTGCTGCTGTACCAAGGCGAGTTCGTCGGGCTGCAAAGTAATGCACGGATTGTCGAGGATCAACATGGCTTCGTTGAGCATCTTGGTGATGTCGGAACGGAAATTCGACAAAAACTGCTCAGTGACCGCGATTATGGTCAACTCGGGAGCATCCTCGGTCTCGTTGGGCTCAATGCGGATGATGTTTTGAGGCAAGTTGAGCACCATCATGCCTTCGTGGATCTCGTATTCCTTCAAGTTCATACTGCCCTTGAAACTGCCTTTCTTGCAGAATGCCACCATATAAGCGTTGATGCGGCAAGGATAGCGCAACAGGTTGTAATTGGCCTCGTTGGTGCGGTCAGCCATGATGAAGTCATCGTCGATATTAATGATATCATCGGTCAAGAATAGCTCCTTGACCTTGGCAATGCTGAAACTGTTCAGTTTTTTCGTCTCCATTCGTTCAAAATTTCGGCAAAAGTAGATTGTTTTGATGGATTATTGATTACAAATTATCGAAAATTCGACTTTTTGACAGTTTTAGGGGTAATTTGGATTCCTTTTGGTCGAAAATGATGTCTTTACTTTGCGCCATCGAACAAAATGGAATAGAATAATGAATAAAGTATTGAAAAACACAATGTTACTATTGGCTCTCAGCCTGATTTCGCTGACTGCTGAAGCACAAAGAGTGCTGACCTTGGATGAGTGTCACCAGTTGGCCTTGGAAAACAACAAGAAACTGAAAGTGGCTGAAGAAGAGGTGAACAAAGCCCGCTATGAGTTGTATTCCTCATACGCCAACTATCTTCCCAAGGTATCAGCAACAGGCACTTATATGCATAACAGCAAGAGCTTGCAGCTGTTGAGCAATGAAAACATTGACAAACTCAACCACATTGGCACCATGGCGCAAAACCAGATAGACGCCTATCGTGAGGAGCTGCTGGCCATCTATCAAAATGATCCCTTTGCGGTTGTATCTTGGGCATTGTTGCAACATGATCCCCTGATTAATAAACTTGTCACCGACTTGATGGGACTTAACGTAGAGGAAGCCCTCAACCAAATCGGCGAAGAAGTGTCAGATGCTTTCAAAATTGACACGAAGAACATCTACGCAGGCATAGTCTCCATACAACAGCCGATTTTTGCCGGTGGCAAGATTGTGGCCTACAACCAGATTACCAAGGACCTGAAAGGATTAGCCGAATCAAAGCTGGAAATGCAGCAGCAAGAGGTGGCGGTGACCACAGAACAGGCTTATTGGCAGATTGTCAGCATCGCCAACAAGCTGAAACTGGCCGAGAGCTATACCGAATCACTTCGTATCCTTAATGCCGATGTGGAGAAAATGGTTGCCGCAGGTGTAGCCACCCATTCTGACCAGTTGGCCGTAAAGGTGAAACTCAACGAAGCGGAGACTGCCTTGCTGAAAGCGCAAAACGGTTTGGCACTCTCAAAAATGCTGCTTTGTCAGATTTGTGGATTGCCGCTTGACACAGACATCGTCCTGGCCGACGAAGAGCTCGACGATGTACTGCTTATCAGCAAAAAACCTTCGTATTCGGAAAGCGAAATCGAAATTAACCGTCCTGAACTGAGATGCCTAAGCCTGGCCAACGACATCTACGCCAAAAAGGTATGGATCACCCGTGCCGATTATCTGCCTACCATCGGAGCGTTTGGCAATTATGTGGTCAGCAACCCGTCGTGTTTCAACGGCTTCCAGAACGAGTTCGGCGGCATGTGGAACTTCGGCGTGATGGCCAAGATACCGATCTTCCACTGGGGAGAAGGTTACAACAAGATACGCATGGCCAAAGCCGAAGCGAAAATACAGCAATATACCTACGACGACACCAAGGAGATGATCATGTTGCAGGTCCGCCAATGTGAGACCAAGCTCAGCGAAGCCAACTCGCGATTGAAACAGACGCAAGAAAAACTCAACGATGCCGACGAAAACCTTCGAATGGCCAACGCCGGCTTCCGAGAGGGTGTTGTGGCATCGTCGGTGCTTGACCTTGCCCAAACCGCATGGCTGCAAGCCCATTCCGAGTATATCGACGCCAAAATCGATTGTATTATGGCTGACGTAAATTTACGCAAGGCCGCCGGTGTTTTGAAATAATTAAAAAACAAACAAATATGGCTACAACATTAAGAGAACAAAGAATTAACACCTACCTGGCTTTGGGAGTGCTGGGTGGTGTGATAGCGGTGGTGTGCATCATTGGCATACTTACCTTCCACAAAGAAACGGAATACCTTCAAGGACAGGCGGAAGTGACGGAGTACCGCGTGTCGAGCAAAGTCCCGGGACGTATTTTGGAATACAAGGTCCATGAAGGACAGATGGTGAGGAAGGGAGACACCCTTGCCATCCTTGAAGCTCCCGAAGTGGAAGCCAAACGGGCTCAAGCGGAGGCTGTAGAGCAGGCAGCCATCGCCTTGAGCGACAAAGCCCAACACGGCGCCAGGTCGCAGCAGATAGAAGGCGCCTACGAGATGTGGCAAAAGGCAAAAGTCGGCGTGGAGATCGCCGAGAAGTCGTTCAATCGTGTCAGCAACCTTTACCAAGAAGGCGTCGTAAGCGAGCAGAAATACGACGAGGTAAAGGCACAGCGTGATGCCGCCATCGCTACCGAAAAAGCCGCCAAATCCCAGTATAACTTAGCGCTGGCCGGTGCTCAGCAAGAGGATAAGGAGATGGCCGCTGCCAAGGTCTTGCAGGCACAAGGCGTGGTGGCTGAAGTCAACTCCTATATCCATGAGACCGTTCTGACGGCTTATTCCGACGGTGAGGTGGCTGAGATTTTCCCACATGTCGGTGAACTGGTCGGCACAGGCGCCCCCATCATGAACATCGCACAGATGGATCAGCAATGGGTGAGCTTCAACGTGCGCGAGGATTGTTTGAAGGACTTCAGCATCGGCACGGAATTCGACGGCTACGTCCCCGCGATTGACAGGACTATCCGGATGAAGGTCAGTTACATGAAGGATCTCGGTGATTATGCTGCTTGGAAAGCCACCAAGGAGACGGGACAATATGACTTGAAGACCTTCGAAGTACGTGCAACCCCGCTATCAATATCAAGAGACCTTCGTCCTGGCATGAGCGTGGTGGTGAAAAGGGAACATAGAAGATGAACCCGAACAAAGAACATAAAAGTGCTTTAATGCGTTTGATGCGCCGTGAGGTGCTCAGGATGTTCTCGCAGCCAGTGTACGTCTTTTGCATGGTTGTTGCACCCTTGGTGGGTTATCTTTTCTTCACGACCTTGATGGGCCAGGGGTTACCCATGGACATCCCCATCGGGGTGGTCGACGAGGATAATACCGCCATCACACGTCAAGTGCTGCGCAACTTGGATGCCTTCCAGCAGTCGGAAATCGTGGCGCAATACCCTAACTTCGGCGAGGCACGAGAAGCCATGCAACAGGGCAAAATTTACGCTTTCTACTACATTCCTAAAGGCACCACAGAGTTGGCGCTGTCAAGCAAACAGCCCAAGGTTTCATTCTATACCAATGCCGCCTATCTGGTGCCGGCTTCATTGGAATATCGCGACATGAAAATGATGGCGGAACTGGCCTCAGGAGCCATCGCCCGAGAGACTCTGTATGCAAAAGGCTATGCCGACGAGCAGGTGATGGGCATACTTCAACCCATCAAGATGGAGATGCACGCCATCGGTAACCCGGGACTGAACTATTCCATCTACCTCTCGAACATTTTGCTGCCAGCCATGCTGATGTTGCTCATCTTTCAAGTGACCATCTATTCCATCCACAGCGAAGTTAAGGAAGGCACCTCAAAGCATTGGCTGGCAATGGCGAATGGCAATATCTACAAGGCTTTGGCTGGCAAGCTTTTACCCCAATTGGCCATATGGCTGGTAATGGGTGCCGTTTATATGGTGGTGCTTTACGCCTATTGGGACTTCCCATTAAAATGCGGTCTTTGGCCAATGGCTTTGGCGGCGCTGTTGCTTATATTGGTGTCGCAGGCCTTCGGAGTGTTTCTTTGTGAACTGCTACCTTCGTTGCGCTGGGCCTTGAGTATAGCTACCTTATGGGGCGTGCTGTCGTTTCCAATCTCAGGCTTTTCTTTTCCCCAGATAGCGTTTCCAGCTCCGTTGAAAGCGCTGTCATACCTATTTCCCCTGCGGCATTATTACTTGATTTATGTCGATCAAGCCTTGAACGGTCTTCCAATATATTATTCTTGGATGAACTTTGCGGCATTGCTGGCCTTCTTGGCTCTGCCGATGTTACTGCCTAACCGATTGAAAAAGTGTTTGTTGGAATATCAATATACCCGATAAGATGAAATGGATTCACAATATATTGGAAGTCTTTCGTGAAGAACTCCACAATTCAATTTTCGATGAAGGTGTCATCGTGTTCTTCTTCATTGTGCCGTTACTCTATCCGCTGCTTTACGCCTATCTTTACGGCAATGAGAATGTCCGTGAAGTGGCTACGGTGGTGGTCGACAACGCCAATTCAGCCACCAGCCGTGAGTTTTTGCGCAAGGTGGACGCTACGGCCGATGTCGACATCGTTGGCCATTGTGCCGATATGCAGGAAGCCGTGAGCTTAGTTCATCACCGTAAGGCTCATTGTTTGATCTACATCCCTGAAGAGTTCGACTACGCCTTGATGAGCGGACAACAGGCTGTTGTGGAGCTGTATTCCGACATGGGCAGCATGCTCTATTACAAGGCGGTGTTGGCCTCTTGCACCGAGGTCTCCTTGGACATGAACCGCGACATCAAGACCCAACGTTTGGTGGGCGCTACCGACAAGCAGGCTTCCACATTCTGTTATCCCATCGAATACGAATACGTGCCCATGTTCAATACCCAAAGCGGCTTTGCCACCTTTTTGATTCCTGCCGTATTGGTGCTGCTAATACAGCAGACCATGGTGTTAGGCATCGGCATGATGGCTGGCGAGGAAAGCGAAAAAAAGCGTCGTGGCATACTTGAGCCGCATGTACTCGACAAAAAGCCTATGGAGATGCTGTTGGGTAAAAGCTTGGCTTATCTGGCCATCTATCTCGTGATGTCAGCCTATGTGTTCTGCGTGGTACCGCGTTTGTTCCACCTGATTCAAATCGGGCAATGGCAGGATATGGTGGCTTTTTTGTTCCCTTATTTGTTGGCGTGCATCTTCTTCAGTCTGACCATTTCAGGCATAGCCCACAACCGAGAGGTATTCATCATCATGTTCGTTTTCGTCTCCGTGCCGCTGCTGTTCATTTCCGGCATTTCCTGGCCTTCATGCTCGATACCCCACTTCTGGAAGGTGGTCTCATGGCTCTTCCCTTCGACATTTGGCATCAACGGTTTCGTGAAAATCAACAATATGGGCGCTGTATTACGCGATGTAAGGCCCGAGTTGATCGGATTGTGGATACAGACTGCTTTCTATGCTTTCACGGCTTGGCTGGTGTATTACCGCTCCTATGGCAAACATTTGAAAGACGCCATCGAAGTAGCCGAGGAAAAGCTACAAGCTCGTTGGGCGGATTATATGTAGCCTTCAAAGGTGGAATAAAAAGGAAAATGATTAACTTTGCCGAAATTTAACATTTAGCATCATCGAACCAAGAAAAGAATCTTGTTTTTGCTGACATCCTTTGTAGCGGTCATCGGCTTTACGGGATGCCCGAACAAAGAGCCCGAGTATATCGACCTCGGGACCATCCCGAAACAATATCTCGCCACTGTGCCTTACGAGGACGGCCAGACCTTTTATCTCCAACACGAAAGCGACCGGGTGGTCATTCCTTTTAAGGTGATGCGCTACCGAGTGAAGTCCCAAGGCAACCAGCCCGGCACAAGTATGCCCAGCTGAGCTGTCATCAAATGTATGCCTCCATCCCTTTCATTGGGGAGCCTACCGACCTGTTCAAGGTACACGAGTCTTTCGAGTTCAACGGCCATGTCTATCACGACGTGTTGCACTTCAGGATTACCGACCAAGATGCCATCACTCGCAACACCTTCCCCACGGAGCTGTACTACGCCAAGCATTACGGCCCCGTCGAGTATGAACTGGGTGGTGAAGTGCGGTGTTTGAGACAATAAAATCTATACTTCTTCCATTGGAAAAGTTCAGTGATTCAATGGATTAAGGATGGTTTATCTCTGGATAAATCTGTAGTTGTCCATCAGGGACGCTTTTCTTGATGATTTATTCAATACCTTTGTTCCCATGAAAAGATACTTGATCATCGTTGTGTTGCTATGCCTGGTTGGAGGCTTCCAAGCACAGGAGTTCTATCGGACAAAAAGCAACCGCTATATCGCCGACGTGGCTTTTTCGGGGAACCAGGTCCTTGTGCTGGAGAACCGTAACCACAACTCGGTATTGAGTCTGCTTGACCTTGAAGGAAACAAGCTGGGCGAGACCGAGTTCCAACAGCTTTACGATGAGTTGTACATCGACTGCTTCGGTCATTTCCTGCTGATGAACCGCGACAGCTGCCTACAAGTGTATTTCGACCATCAGAGGAACGCCTTGCCTTTGACGACCTTCTCCAAACAACAATTCAACGACAAAGTGTCTAGGTTTGTGATGGAGTTCAACGGGGCCAACGTGCTCCGCAGCATGGTTTACGACAAACACGACTACCACGTTCAAGAGTTTCACGGACAAACACAAACTTATTCGTACATCCTGAAAAACGATCCCGAAAAGAAAAACCGTCCTTTGTGCCGTTTTATCAATACGGCTGCTGTTGAGATGTGCCAGGATCAATTGAACAGGATCATCGCCATGTATGACCATGCGGTTCCTCTCGGGGCCAATGAGCTGCGAATGGGCACCTGGGATGGTGACTTGCGACGCCTGAATAAGACCTTAAACATCCATCTTCAGATCCTTTGGTACCGACAAAACGTTGCCAAAGAATACCATACAGCGGCATTGAAATACAACGGTCTTCTGCAATTGATCGACCTACAGGGACTCAAGATCGTGGAAGTTGACAAGGATTTCAAGGTGTCCGATCCACGGCCGTTGAAAATCCTGTCGGGAGAGTCTTCTTTTAAAAACCAATTCCTCACCGATGAGCTCACGGGTAAGACTTACGGACTTTTTGTGAAGGATGGCATGTATTACCTTGGGCTATACAACCCGGCAAAAGGCTCCGTTGGCCTCATTCACAAAGCCTGCTCCAGCATCTATCCGAGGGTTTTCAAGGTGCACGGCGGATTTGCCTATAGTGTCTATTTTGACGCTGGGCGGAGTCAAGGAGTGCTTCAAAGGGTAAAGATTAAAGAATGATTTGGTCAATGCGTCAACGGTTGAGTTCTATACGGCTTTTCATCATGGTCATCGTTTGTATGATGGCTTTGAACGCTGTGGCCAAATCCAATCCTAAGGAAGAACAATGGTTGAACAAGGGCACGGAGTTTTATTTTGACGGACAACAGGATTCCGCCAAAGTCTATCTGGAACAAGTGTTTTTAACCGACACAGATGAGAAGATGACCGCAGCAAGATATCTGCTCGATATCGCCATTGCTCAAGGCGACACGCCGAAAATCAACGAATATGCGCTGTTCTTGGCGGATAACTACGACCTTTCCCTTAACCAAGAACGGAAGCATGCCCGCCAGCGATACCTGCTTATCGGTGCAGGAGCCTTGTTGGGGCTTTTGGTAATGGGATGGGTGTTGCTTCGGTTGCGCAAAACCAACAACCAGCAACGCAAGGCGTACGACCAAGAACGTGAGGTTTTTGGCCAACAATTGAACGAGGCGCAATCCGCCATTGAACGCCAAACTTTCGAGAACCTCCAACGGCAGGCCAGGGAAGTATTGTCACGAGGCAGCCAGCGCAAGCGCATCCTCGAAGCCTTCAATGCCACTTACCCCAAAGCCTACGAGCGGTTAAAAACCACTTATCCCGACTTGAGCGAGCAGGAATACGACCTACTGATCCTTAACTTCCTCGAATTCCGCATCAAAGAAGAGGCTGAAATCTTGGAGTTGAGCCAAAACACGGTGATGAAATATCGCTCCAATTTGCTAAAAAAGGTTGGGAAAGACCCTGTTTCAGCGGTTTTGAATGCTATGCCAACATCTTAGCGCAACGGTCGATGATATCGTTGGCGAGACGTATTCCTTCGCTACATACGTTTTTGCTCGGGTTGCCATCGTAGTCCATTGATAGGTGCATTGTGTTATAACTACTGTTTACCAAAGCAAGTAACTTGCGGTCCCTTTTTCTTACCGCTTCGTAATAGTCGTCAACGGCCACACGGGTGCGTCGGTCAGCCCTTACATGGAATACCGCATCCAAGGCCATCAGCACCGCATGCCACAGGTAATGTCCCGCCGCCCGTACGTATTTTTCATCTTCATACAGTTTCAGCTCGGGATTGTAACGTCCGTTTTCCGAAAGCGTCTTCTCCGCATTGTCAACATAACGTCTTGCCTCTTTTATCAAATCTTTTTTCATAAAAATGTATCTTTTATTAATGCTGCAAAAATACGATCATTTTTAAAAATATCAATAGTTTTGCTGTTGAAATTTTGGATACATTTTATATTATTCTATACAGAGATAACAGATATTATAATGATTTTCACTTAGATGCAATTGGTTTTCATCAAGAAAAATCTATATCACCCAAATAGACCGTAAAAAACAAAAAAATCGTAACTTAATTTTGTAGTGATGAAATCCTAATACCACATCGCTATGAAAAACATTCGATTTTACTTGCTGCTGGCATTCTTTCTTTTTCTCCTGAAGGCAATGGCCCAAAACAATGACCTGAAACACCCTTATATGGTAGCCAAAGAAGATGGATACAGCTATCGTTCATTGAATAAACTTCTTTGTCTGGACAGTCTGTATATCGGCACTCAATTCGAAGATAGTTATAATGATTTGCTTAGTATTCTGTATTCTAGAGTTGGACATTACAAAGAAGCCATGCAAAAGGCTGAAAAAGGCAAATTGTTTTCAGACAAGACGCGTTTGGCTAGGACCTACGAAAATGTGATAACAATACCTTTGTCGGAAGTGATGGACAGCATCATCGAAAACAATCGTGTCATCATGCTTAACGAGATGCATTTTAATCCCCATAGCAGGGCTTTTGTCATCAGTTGGTTGGAAAAATGTTACCAAAACGGTTACCGATACTTTGCCGCAGAAACCTTATTTGCGAAGGACTCCTTGATAAACGAGCGGCGCACCGTGCTACTTGGCAAGACGGGATTCTATAGCGATGAACCTGTTTTCGGAGACCTATTAAGAACGGCACTCCACATAGGCTATACACTGGTGCCATACGAGGCCGATGGTTGGGGTGTTGACCGCGAGAGGAATGAAGCAGACAACCTGATCAAGAACATTCTTGACAAAGACCCTGAAGCGAAATTTTTGGTCTATGGAGGTATGGGGCATATCGCTGACCGCAAAGGGTGGTCGATGATGGGAGGATTTTTCAAGGAAAAAACAGGTATTGATCCGTTCACGATGGATTGCAGCGTCATGACTTTCTCTGAACAATACGAAAGCATGGACTCGCTACGTACCGCATTTTTTGACCGCATTGATGCCATGCCCAAACGAGAGCCGATTATCTGTTATGACACTGTGAAACACATTTATCCAAACAACTCAGGCATGGATGTTACCTGCTGCTTGCCGCGCACACGCTTCATCGAAGACAACATCCCTGACTGGAAACTCTTCAACGGCAAGGTGCTTTACACTATTGACCGTCGCTTCATCAACAAAAACGGTTTCCCTGAAGGTTGCGTGAGCGCATTCCTGAAATCGGAAGGCGAGCAATGTGTTCCTGTCGACCAATATATGTACGGTAAAGATGAGAGTGAGTTCAAATTGGCACTTTACAAGGGTGAGTATCTGCTGCGGTTTGATGACGGGAAAGAATATAAATATGCGACAATCACTGTGAAATAAGGCTGTTATGAAAAGGAACTCTATTCTTGCTTTGCTTTTGCTTTTTCTGGCCTTTTCGCTTTCTGCCCAAACCAAAACCATCGTTTTCGGCAACCTCGGCGTGGAAAACGTGAACATCAGCATCGCGAACACGCAATACGGCACCAGCACCGATGCCAAAGGGCATTATGAGTTGCCGCTTTATGACCGTACCAAAACTATCAACCTTTATTATTCTTGCATCGGCTATCCAGATACCTTGGTGAGCCTTACACCGAAGCAGTTGCAGCGTGATACCATCAACATCAGCTTCAGATTGCGGAAGATGAGCTATGACCTTCAGGAAGTGGGTGTTACGGCTTACAGCGACTTTTACCGAAGTCCTCGGGGTACCAACATTGCCGACATAGCCTTTGCCGATGACAGAATCTTGGTGCTTGAAAACAGGGCAAAATCCTCTTCGTTGCGCATACTTGACCTTGATGGCAACAACTTGGCTTCCACCGATTTTGATAATTTCTATGACGAATTGTACATTGACGCTTTCGGCGACTTTCTTCTTTTGGGTCAGGACACTTGTTTGCAGGTGTATCTCGACACCACGGATAAAGTATTGCCCGTTTCCACCTTTACAAAAGACCTGTTCCGCGACAAAATCATAAAAATCGTGTTTGAGTTCAATGATGCCTATCTGCTACGCAACACAGCCTATGAGAAGCACGATTATTATGTGAAGGAGTTTCATGGCCAAGCGCAGACATACAACTATGTGCTGAAAAACGACACTTTGAAGCAACGGCATTTTCTCTACCGTTTTATCGATACGGTGGCAGTCAATGTGTGCCAATCCTATCTGAATGAGATATTTGCCATCTATAACAGTGAGGTGCCGGAGAATGAAAATGAACTTGCCTTGGGCGTTTGGAATGGCAACCTGCTCCGTTTGGCTGTCAATTACAAGGTACACAAGAGAATTGGCTGGTATTGCCAAGTGTTGGCCACCGAGTACCATACCATAGCCTTGAAATTCGATGATTTCATTCAACTTGTTGATTTGGAAAACTTTGAAATCGTGGAGTTTGATAAGACGTTCCAACTATCCAACAAACGGCCACTTACGATTGCTACAGGGAAGAACTATTTTGCCAATCAGTTCCTTACTGATGAAGCCACGGGAAAGATTTACGGTCTTTTCGTCCAAAACGGAATCAATTATCTGGGTTGCTACGACCCAACCAAAGGCACGGTTGGAATGGGGCAAAAAGCCAGCAACAACATCTACCCACGGGCTTTCAAGGTGCATAATGGCTATGCCTACAGCGTGTTTTATGATAGCTATCGGAATCAAGGGACGATCAGTCGGGTAAAAGTGAAATAATTTTTTTTTCTTCTATGAAAAGCCTTCGATTATACTTTCTTTTGATCTTTCTGTTGTTGACGCTGTCGATGATGGCTCAAGACCAGCTCTACCTCCAAGGCGTATGTGTCAACGAAAAAGGCCGTGCCATCGAAAACGTGAGCGTTTATGTGAATGACTCACTGCTGGTTTCCATAACGGATGAAAACGGCCATTTTGCTTTGTCGCGACCCGTGGTGGGACAGAAGATCCGCTTTGCCCATATCGTTTATGAGCCGATGACTTATACGATCAAGGAAAAAGACTTGATAGGGCAGGAACTCAAAATCGAGATGGAAACCAAAAGCCACGAGTTGCTTGAAGTGGAAGTTACCGCCAATGCGCCTCACATCGCCTTTGACAACCCCGTGCGCAGCGTGCTCGACTACGTGATCGCAGACGATGGCATCTACCTTCTTGCTTACCGTAGTCGCAACACCTCGGTGCTTCACCTTTCATTTGAGATGGATACCTTGCACGAGCTGATCCTTTCGTCGGCCTATAAGAATTTGTACAAAGATTTCTATGGCTTTGTCCATATGGTTAGCGATGAGAATGCTTGCCAATTAGGCTTTAGAATGACCACCGACGGACGAAAAAAAGACATGTTCTTATGTGCGCCCCTGTCGTTGAACCTCTTTTACAAGAACTTTGCTCCCATCGTGGCTGCGTCGGACAGCGTGGTCATCACGGGACGTTATGCTTTTTATGGCACAGAGCAGTATTATTACTGCGTCACCCCAACCGCCGACACGATGTATCTGCTGGAGCATATTGTAGATGAGAAAATGCGTGACGATATAATAGACCTCTTTCGATTCGGCGTTGATAAGTTTCATTATTATGCGCTCAACTTCTATCCAACGATGTTTTACATTTACAATCCCATCTATTGTCTCGACAACAAATTTTACCTTTTTGCTTACGCCGATGATGAAACTATCGTTTACGATGCCGTCGGCAAGGAATTGGAGCGCTATCCGCTCGTTTATCACGAACAAACAAGATGGGATGGTACTATGGTGCAGGACGGGCGTTGGAAGAAAAGCATGATCGTTGACCGGGCACAACGGGAGTTTTACTCGTTTTTTGTTGATGACGGTCTCTATACTTTGATGCGTATTGATCTGCTTACAGGTACCGCCACGCCTGTCCTGGATCTCAGCGGCTATCCCTTTGCAGAGATGCTAAGGGTACACAACAGGGTGCTGTATTTCCTTTATCCTACTGGGAATAATCATCGGCAGGCTTTGTTTCAAGTGAAATTGGAGTTATAAGAAAAAACCTTAACTTTGCCCAAATTTCAAAATCAACAAAGTTACCATGAAACGACTTCTTCTATCACTCGCCATCTTGCTGTCTTCAGCGATGGCCTTCGCCGGAGAGGGAATGTGGATTCCGATGCTCCTTCAGTACAACGAAAAAGAGATGCAGGAGATGGGTATGCGCATCACTGCCGACGACATCTATTCCATCAACCACAGCAGCTTGAAAGACGCCATCGTGCTCTTTGGCGGCGGCTGCACAGGCGAGATTGTCAGCGACTACGGCCTGCTGCTCACCAACCACCACTGTGGTTACGACTACATCCAGCAGCACAGCTCGGTGAATCATGATTACCTCACCGACGGTTTCTGGGCCATGGACCGCTCACAGGAGCTGCCTTGCCCAGGCCTGACCGTCGTCTTTTTAAGGGAGATGCGCGACGTGACGGCACAGGTGCTTGATCAGGTGACGGATGATATGACAGAGGAAAAACGTCAAGCCACCATTAATGAGAACACGAAACGTATCATTGCCGAGGTGGAAAAGACCACGCCTTATAAGGTTTCCATCAAAGCGTTTTTTTGCGGCAATGAATACTATCTGCTTCTGAATGAAGTATTTACCGATGTGCGTTTAGTGGGCTGTCCCCCGAGCAACATCGGTAAGTTCGGCGGCGATACCGACAACTGGGTGTGGCCTCGTCACACAGGCGATTTCAGCGTGTTCCGCGTGTATGCCGACAAAGACGGTCATCCTGCCGATTACAGTGCCGACAATGTTCCTTACAAGCCTGCTAAACACCTTGACATCTCTTTGAAAGGTGCCGAAGAAGGCGACTTTGCTTTTGTGTTCGGTTATCCTGCCCGCACCAATGAGTACCTTCCGGCAGTGGCCGTCGACCAGGAAGCCAACGTGATAGACCCCATCGCAGTAAGACTCCGTGGTGAGATTTTGGATATCTACAACAAGTATCAGGAACAAGACCGTAAGGTACGCATCCAGTATGCCTCGAAACATGCTGGCTTGGGCAACGGTTGGAAGAAATGGATGGGTGTCACCGAAGGCATCAACCATTTCCACGGCGTGGAGAAAAAGCGTTTTTACGAGAAGTCCTTTGAAGAATGGTGCTACGTCACCTTCCAACGGTCTTTCTATTTTAATCTGCTGGAACAGTTCGATAAGAAGTATAAGGAATTGGAACCTTACAAGGTGGCATACACCTACCTTACCAACGCTGGTCTAAATATTGAACTCATCGATTTTGCAGGCAATTTCGCTAAGCTTTCACAAGTCACCAAGGACACTCCAAAGGAAGAAATTGATGACATGATCGTATCACTGAAGGAGGCTTCGAAAGAATTCTTCAAAAACTACTATCAGCCTATTGACGAGGAAGTGGCCAAGACCATGTTGAACGAATACCTCGAAAACCAACCTGCCGACTTCCGTCCCTCGTTCTTGAATGAGATCAAGGATGTGGATGCCTATGTGGCCATGTTGTTCAGCAAATCGATGTTCTGTGATGAGCAGAAAGTCAATGATTTCTTGGAGAAATTCAGGTTGAGCAGCGTCAAGAAACTGCAGAAAGATCCGGCTTTGGTGGCTTATCAGAGCATGATCAACTTCTACCGTGAGGACGTCAATCCGAAGATGAAGCCCATCAACGAAGAGTTGGCTCGCTTGCAACGTCTTTACATGAAAGGCCAGATGCAGATGGAACCCGAGAAGCATTTCTCACCCGACGCCAACTTCACACTGCGCGTCACCTACGGCAAGGTGGAGGGCTTCAAGCCTCAGGACGGCAAGAATTACCGTCATTTCACCACGCTCGAAGGCATCATGGAAAAGGAGAATCCAGATATCTACGACTATGTGGTAGAACCCAAGCTGAAGGAGCTTTTCAATAATAAGGACTATGGCCGTTATGCCGACAAGGACGGCACCATGCATGTGGCTTTCACCGCCAGTGTACACACCACTGGAGGTAATTCGGGCAGCCCGATTTTGAACGCCGACGGTCAGCTGCTGGGCCTGAACTTCGACCGTTGCTGGGAAGGCACCATGAGCGACCTGGTTTACGACCCCAACATATGCCGCAACATTTCGGTGGACATCCGTTATGTGCTTTTCATCATGGACAAGTTCGCCGGTGCCAAGCACTTGGTGGATGAGATGACCATCGTGGAATAAACTCACCATACATGTTGGATGTGATGGAGTTCAGCGAGGTGTTCATCACAATGCGCCAATAAGGAGATTCCAAACAAGAAACCTCAGAAACTTTCCGACGAGCAGCAGCACCATGGTGCCGAAGGGCTTGGCTTTGTAGAAGCCCAGTGCGAGGGTGATCAAGTCACCGATGATAGGTACCCATGCAAGGAGGGCGAGCCAGATGCCGTAGCGATCCACTTTTTCTTTTTGTTGTTCCAGCCTTTCGGGCTGTATCTTGAACATTTCTCAATCCATTCCCACTTGCCGATTCTGCCGATCCAATAGGTGGAGACGCTTCCGAGCCAGTTGCCTAATGTGCCAACGATAAGGCAGGCGACGGGATTTTTAGTGGCTACCAGCACGGCGATATACAGCGCACTCGAGCTGATCGGCACGATGGTCGCCGCCAGAAAGGTGCCGATAAACAGGCCTAACAGACCGAGACTTTCCAACCAGGACATGGGGTAAGGTTTCCGGGTGCAAAAATAGAGGAAATTGTTTTTTGTGGCCAGCTCTATTGATAATCCTGTTTTTCCTTTCAGCGTACGAATTTTGCAAAGACCTCTTATGGGCGAGTCAATTCGTCGATTTCTTTTTTATTTGTCCACAACTAATTTTATCACATAAGATAACGCACTCAAAATGAGTACAACTAAACGTAGCACATCGGTTATTTTTGTACTCAAATTGAGTATAAAAAATGAACGCAGTTAGTGTTGATTATCAAGATAAGGTAATCTTGTCAATAAAAAAGCTTCGTGTTGACAGAGGAATCAGTCAAGCAAAGCTCAGTGAAATATTGGGTATTTCTAGAGGACAGGTAGGAAATATCGAGAACCCCCGTTATTCTCATAAATACACTTTAAAACAGATAGATACTATTTGTAAGTATCTTGATTATCCGATTGAAAAAATATTTCTTCCTGATATGATCATAGCACCTGAATGCTCTGAAGCTGTGAATGCGGTGATTAGCAGTATTGTTAAATATGAATAATCGATCAGAATAAATGGCTGGAAAAGTAAGAGATGCTCTCTTCTTTGGACAAGGACTACTTTAAAAAAGAAATGGAAAAACTAACCGCCAACTGGCAATAAGAGTGCAATGACAAAAAAACAAGCATCGAGAAAGGAACGATCAAAGGAAGTTCCTGCTGTGGTTGCAACGGCAACGACGTACGAGATACAAATGGCTATTTTGAGCCATTATTTACATAATCCTATTAAATTATCGAAAGAAAAAAGGCAAGAGCTTGTCGCTGCAATTCGGGCGTATTTGAGAAGAAAACAACCTGGTCAATTGGAGATTTATGAAGAAATGACCGACAAAGAACTTTTGGCGATGGCCGCAAATGCCACACAAAACAGTCTTTTTGAAGAGTTTATTAATGTGCCTTTCCCAGGTCCCACTAGACCTCGTTTTACATTCATTGACTTGTTTGCTGGTATTGGTGGTTTTAGGATTGCTTTACAGAATTTGGGTGGAAAGTGTGTGTATTCATCAGAGTTTGATTCAAAGGCTCAGGAATCTTACACGGCCAATTTTGGCGAAATGCCTTTTGGCGATATAACTAAGCAGGAAACCAAGGAATACATTCCTAAGCATTTTGATGTTTTGTGCGGTGGTTTTCCGTGTCAGGCATTTTCCTTGGCGGGAAGAAGGTTGGGGTTCAACGACGAAACGAGAGGTACTTTGTTTTTTGAAATAGAAGACATTCTTAGAAAACATCAGCCCAAGGCGATTTTTTTGGAAAACGTTAAAGGATTGGCTATTCATGATGGAGGACGAACCTTAAAGACTATTTTAGAACATTTGGATGATGCAGGATATGATGTTGTACCGCCTCAAATTGTAAATGCAATGGATTTCGGTGTTCCGCAACATCGTGAAAGAGTCTATATTATCGGCTTCAGAAAAGGATTACATATCAATATCAAGAAATTCAAGTATCCTGAACCACAAACTACAGGAGAAAACAGGCCCAAATTCAGAGATGTGATGGAAAAACAAGTTCCTTCTGTAAAGTACTACCTTTCTGATGTTTATGTGGACACATTAAAGCGACATCGTGCACGTCATGAAGCCGCTGGACATGGTTTTGGATATGAAATCATCGATCCTGACGGTGTTGCAAATGCTATCGTAGTTGGAGGTATGGGAAGAGAAAGAAACCTCGTGTTAGACGATCGATTAACAGATTTTACTCCTGTCACAAACATCAAAGGAGAGGTCAACCGTGAGGGTATTCGTAGAATGACCCCAAGAGAATGGGCACGATTACAAGGCTTTCCAGACGAGTTTAAAATTGTTGTTGCAGACGCGTCGGCATACAAGCAGTTTGGTAATTCAGTTGCGATTCCAGCCATTCAAGCAACCGCAGAGCGTGAATTAAAATTATTAGGTCTTATATAAAACATTATTGCAATGTCACTTACTGGAAACAAAGGAGAATGGAGTGAAATATACGTTTTGCTCAAATTATTGGGTGAGAAGCGTGTGTATGCTGGTGATGCCGAACTTAATAGAATTGAAGACCTTTTCTATCCGATTTTAAAGGTGCTTCGTAATGAACAAGGTAACAATTACGAGTATTCAATAAATGATAATATTGTAATTGTAACTGAAAAAGGAGAAGAATTGTTAAGGAAAAACGTAGTCGATTTTTTGGAGCAAGCAAGACAACTGCTCGTTGTTATTCAGAATTCTAGAGGAGTGTTTTCTGCGCCGGAGATAGAAAGGTTTATGTCGGAGATCCGTTGTAATACATTGAAAGCGAAATCACAAGACAAAACGGATATTCGGATTGTTATTCACGATCTTCGCACAGGGATGACACCGAAACTCGGTTTCAGTATTAAGTCACAGGTCGGTAATGATTCAACTTTACTCAATGCAGGAAAGACAACCAATGTTTGCTATCGAATAGACGATTGTGAGTTGTTAGAAACCGAAATAGTATCCATTAACGAAATAAATTCAAGACAAAAAATCCTAGATCGTACTAAAGCGATTCTCAAAAAAGGTACTTTGCAATATGTCGGTTTGGATGATACAACATTCAATAACAATCTTGTTCTCATTGACAGCTTGCTCCCTCAAATAGTTGCCGAAATTCTTCTACAAGGATATTCAACGGGTGAATATGATCTAAAGAAAAATACAGAAGAAGTTGCAAAGAAAAACCCCATGAATTACGACATTAGCAACAACCAAGCATATTATGAACATAAGATCAAAAATCTTTTAGTAGCGTCTGCTCTTGGAATGGTACCACATACGCCTTGGAATGGAAAATATGATGCCAATGGTGGTTATCTGGTGGTAAAGGAGGATGGCGAAGTACTTTGCTATCATTTTTACGACAGGAACTATTTTGAGGATTACTTGTATAAGAATACAAGATTGGAAACACCCAGCACGTCTCGTTATGGTTTTGGCTTGATATTCAAGGGCGATGATGGTAAATTGTATTATAAACTAAACCTTCAAATACGTTTTAAATAAAAAAACCAAAGCGAAGAGAAACATTTTATGTTGTTCTGATACTTTATTGCAAATAAATTTCAAAACAAAGTATTATGAACAACATGAAGTATTCCGAATTGTGGAGTTTTATAGGAGAGTATTTGCCGAATTATTACTCAAGAAACGACGTGTTAAGAAGCGGTGTTTTATTCAGATTCCTTGAGGGGGATGAAATAGCCGAGAGTGATAGGAAATGGATAGATGAGGAATTCGGGGGTGATCTCATGCGTGTAAAACAAGAATGTCTGCGTTTGGATAAACAATTCTTCGTTGAATCTTTACAGGCATTTTACGACCAAATGCCAAGCCGTCGAGCGTAAACCCATCATCTGGTTTTGGTTTTTATTGGGAAAAAGCCGTACTTTGCATCTCAAAGAGTTGAGATAGCAAATGACCGATATTTTCACCTCCGCCCAACGCCACCTCGTGATGTCACACATCCGCAGCCGGAACACCAAACCCGAGCTGAAGGTACGGCAATGGTTGTGGGCACACGGTTACCGCTATCGGCTCAACGTGAAAAGCGTGCCAGGGAAACCAGATATCGTCATGCGGAAATATCATACGGCCATCTTCGTCAACGGGTGTTTCTGGCATGGACACTTTGTTGAGTTGAGAGGTGAGAGTTTAGAGTTGAGAGATGGCTCAAAATGCTGTAAGATTCCACAGACGAATCGTGAGTTTTGGGTGAATAAGATCCGTCGCAACCAGGAACGGGATCAACGCAATTACCAGCTGCTTTATGACAACGGCTGGCAGGTGATCGTAGTCTGGGAATGTCAGCTTACCCCAAAACGCATCGAACAAACCATGAACGAAGTGGAACTGCTGCTGAACAACAAACTGCTGTCCTTGTATAGCAAACATACACCCTTCCAGTACAACACGGAAGAAGAAAGTTCACTTCCGATGGCCGCTGAAGCATTGGATTATGACAATGATAACACGAACTAAAGTGAAGTCTTGGTCGCAGGATGCTAACCCACTATTCCTTCTCCATGGCCTGCCGGATAGCTTTCGCTAACTGGTCTGGACAAGAGGTGGACTTATATCCACAACGGATACCTTCCAGGCGTTGAACCACTTTCTCGGCGCTCATGCCTTCAACAAGACAACCTATACCCTGGGTGTTGCCGCTACAGCCTCCATAAAACTGAACATTGTGAATGCTGCCGTCAATGATTTCAAACTCAATCGCTTGACTGCAAGTGCCTTTGGGATAGTAGGTATATTTCATAGTAGCATTATAATAGTTAGCAATGATATGGGAAGCAAAGATAAGGGATAAAGTTGTATCTTCGCACCATAATGACAACAATGGAATAATCTTTAATTATGAACCCCCACCTCTTCCTCCAATCCCTCACCAAATTCCTTCTGGGTGTCGTCATCCTAGGCCTGCTCATTTTCTTGCCCGCAGGTTCCGTTCACTATTGGCAGGGTTGGCTGCTGATGGGTATCCTGTTCGTTCCGATGTTCATCGCGGGACTCGTCATGATGGTCAAAAACCCGGAATTGCTTCAAAAAAGACTCAATGCCAAAGAACAAGAGAAGGAGCAAAAGACGGTGGTGGCACTATCGGGACTGCTGTTCATCGCCGCCTTTGTCGTCGCTGGGCTCAACTGGCGCTTCCAATGGTGCGTGCTGCCCAGCTGGGCGGTGTGGGTAGCTGCGGCGCTTTTCTTGGTGTGCTACCTCTTGTATGCGGAGGTGCTGCGCGAAAACACCTACCTCTCGCGGACCATCGAAGTTCAGGAGCATCAGAAGGTGATCGACACAGGTCTTTATGGCATCGTTCGTCATCCGATGTACATGGCCACAACCCTTCTATTCATGATGATGCCTTTGGTATTGGCCTCGCCTATCTCCTTCGGCATCATGCTGCTCTATATCCCCCTCATCGCTAAACGTATCCGCAACGAAGAAACTGTGCTGGAACAAGGCTTAGAGGGCTATAGCGAATACAAACAACGGGTAAAACACAAGGTGATTCCCTATATCTGGTAACATGAATTAAAATCTCAAGGGTATGAAGAAATCTGTGTTTTGGCTGGTAGTCATTGTTATTGGAACGCTCACGCTGGTATCGTGTGACCATAAGGAAACTTGAATCACGACGGTTATGTAGGCGGATGGCTCGATAGCGAAAACGGGCAAAAAGCTGTCTATATCATCTCCACTGGCAAAGAGATTCTTGTGGAGGAGATTAGGATGGCCGCATAACAAGCCATTACTAAGAAACGCTTATCATCTCAACAGTTCCCTTAGCCGCATTCATCTTGATGCGATCTCCATTCTTCAAGATTTTCGTGGCTCCTTTCACGTTGACAATGGTGGGTAGGCCATATTCTCTTGCTACGACGGCTCCGTGCGATAAGGATGAACCAATCTCGGTAATCAGACCGTTGACGATGGAATAATAAGGCGACCAACCGATATCCGTGAATCTGGCCACCATGATTTCTCCCTTTTGTAAGGTGTTCGCATCGTCAGGAGAATACACGATATGCACAATACCTTCGCATTCTCCGTTGGAAACAGGGACGCCTCTCATCACGCCATCATTTTCTTCTACATCAAAGACTTCCGCTATGGGTTTGCCGATATAGATGTCGTCAAACGACAACTCTTCTTGGATAGCATGGGCTTTTCGTCTCCTTATGGCCAGCGGAAGAAGTCGGGTATCACCCTCGATGAGTTGGCCAATCTCTTCATGCGTTAAGAAATAAATCAAATCCGTATCCGAAAGCAGGTGGTCAGCCACCAGAAGTTCGGCCAATCGGGCATATTGTGTCTTGAACAAATCAATAATCGTAATCAATTGCGATTTCGTGTATTCACGATCCACCACGGCTTGACGGGCTTTCTTGGCAAAGGATATAGAGGCTGATTTGAGCAGAGGATTCTTGATAAAGGCGAACTCTTTCCGATAGTCGATCTTATCCTCTTTTTGGACCAGGTTCATCGGCGACTTAATGATGCATAGCAAATAGTTGATCAACGGCATTTCATCTGCTCGCCAAGGCTTGCTTCTCAGCTCTGCCTCTTTGATGCAGCGATGGCCATGATGAGCCAAAAAGTCTTGATATTTTCCATGGATTTCCTCGTTGTTTTTGATGAAAGCCAACAATTCATCGGGACGGAAATCCAGAGCTTTAGGCTCCTGTTTTTTAATCATGATCGCCAAGTCCTGCAAGCGTGACAAAATATCGGCACTTTCGATATTTGGGATATTGGTCAGCAGATGCGATAGGAAGGCTTGATACTCCTTTTTGTCAGGGAATTCCTTATCAAGCATCATATACAGGGTGCTGGTCGTCCTACCAGAGTAAGCGGAAGAAGCATAGTGGTAGATCAGACTTTCATCCAAAAAGGCGAGATTGGCATCGATGCTTTTATACAAATCTTGGTAGGAAGAACTCTCCGTGAAGTGAACTTTGGTCAATAGTTCTTTAAATTTCTTCATCGCACCGTGCCCCGAGTACACATATTTCAAGAACTTTAAAGAATTGATAGCGCGGACAAACGGATTGGCGTAGGGAATGGTGATGGGCGGATAATCGTGGTATTCACCCATAATGGACAGGTTCATCGACTGTGGATTGGCGATGGCGACTTTTGCGTGCATGTTGTACAGCAAATTCATATCAAAAAACAGATGTCCCGATATGGAGGAAATCAACCTCAACGGCTTTTCTTCGTATGGTGATTTGTACACGCCCGCTATGTAAAGCATATAACGCATGCCATAGTCGATGGCCTTCGCCGAAGTGGATAAGGTGAGCGGGGTGACGGCTCCTGGCATCATCTCGCCGACGTTTCTTTTGGTAAACAGATGGTTGCTTACATCATCGTCACGGTCGAATTCTTCAATATCGATGACTTCTGTGGTGATGGGACGCATTTGCAAGAGAAACAAATCCCCATCTTTGATGGCCCATTCAACATCCTTCTCTTCACCGAAAGTCGTTCTTATCTTTCTCCCTGTTTCGTAAAGTTGTTTTATCTCACTTTCGTTGAGCAAATCGTCAGGACAGGAACGATAATTCTTGCGGGAAATCTCATACTGATGAGCGGCGACTTGTCCGGAAACCAAGTTTTCGCCTTGCCCTTTTACAGCTTCTATCAAGATGGCGGATCCATTATTCGGACTGGCGGTGAAAAGCACCCCGGCTTTGTCACTGTCCACCATCTCCTGAACGACGATATTCATCATTCCTTGGCTTAAATCGAAATGCTCGACATAATCCTTAACACGATGGGAGTTCAGAGAGTTCAGGCATTTTTGGATGCTTTCCAATAAATGAAGCCGATCCACAAACAGACAGGTCTCATATTGTCCGGCATTGGAAGCCGTTGATTGGTCCTCATTGGAGGCTGAAGAGCGCACTGATACTTGTTGAACGTTTAAGGCATCAAAAGCATGATAAACAGCCTCTTCGTCAATTTGGTCAATTTCAGTGATTACAAAGCCTTTGGGGACATTAAAGTGCTGTCTGATCAACAAATTCAACCCCTTTGCCTTTCCTCCTACCTTTGGATATAAACTCTCAGGCAATTCGCCCAGTGTGTATATTTTCATCTTTTGATATTCTCCAACTTTCTTTGATTAAACCAACGGTCTCTGTTGCCATTAAAGCCAATCTCCAAAATGCCGCGACACACATTCCCATCAATCATAAACTCTGCGATATTCTCATGCAAGATGTATTGACCCTCTTGAAACCGGTAGGTCACCCCCGCCAACTTCTTAGCCGTGACATGGATGCTTTGGGAATGATCCAATTGCACTTGGAACGACAGCTCGTGAGGAATTGTCCCTTGGTTGATTTGCTGGAAGTCCAAATCAGCCTGCGTCAAATAATGCATCCCTGCCTCATCGCGATAATTGCCCACCTCCAACACACTCATCACAGGGTAAGAAACCAAGGAATAATTGAATTGGCGGGAAGGTGAAACCGCCATCAGCCACAGGTGGTTGTTCATGTAATTCCAATCCCGTTTCCCGAAGGAATGATCACGCACACAAGGCAAACGGAAATCTATGGTTTTGTCATTCAAGGTCAGTTGGCCTTCAAGCACTCCTTCCTGTTCGTAATGGCACTGCCCGCTGACGTTTTGCAGTTGCTCAAAAAACGTCTTGTTCCATTTTTCGTTGGCAATCCCAGTGGCCATCCTTTCAGCAGGCATATTGCTTGTAAAATCAATAGGCTTTTGATTGGCAATAAAGGTCGCATGAAAGGTGATTTCGTCGTTCTCATTTAATTTACCCTGATAGGAAATCACCCAATTTTCATCGCTTTTTTCAACAAGGATAGGCGAGCTGCCATTGGGGAAAAACTCCTGTTTTAGAGAATAGATCTTGCCCTCCAAATAAATAGCAAACCATGTTTCATCGACATTCACACGCTTGCCTAAACGTGCGAAAAACGACATGTTTTCATCGTGAGCAGAAAAATAATAGGAGTTGTTGATCCACGGATCTGTTTCACCTTCGAGTGAGAAGTTCTCGGCATATTGGTAATCAAAAGGATTTTGTTTAACCCTTTTATTTATTGATTTACAAATGATTGTCTTTTTGAGATTGTAAAACATATTCAGGATGCTCGAATGTTTTTGGGATTCGATAGCTTTAATGGTCTTGTTTAACGGGGGACAAAAGTAGGAAAAAATACCGTTTCGACCGGATTCAAAGGGTTTTTCGTATTTTTGCGAAATATAGTGAAGTCATGAAGTACAAACTAGTGATATTCGATTTGGACGGCACCCTGCTCGACACGCTCGACGACCTCAGTGCGGCAGTCAACCATGCCATGCAGCAAAGAGGTTTCCCCTTGCATACCCGCAGCGAATATATGAAGATGGTCGGGCATGGAGCGCGAAACTTAATGAGTCAAGCCTTGCCAATGGAACATAAGGACGACGAGGCCTTGATTGATGCTGCGCTTGCTGACTTTCGTACCTATTACAATGCTCACATTGATGTTTACACCAAGCCTTTTCCTGGAATACAAGAACTCATTGCCGCACTACATCAAAAAGGGGTGATGCTGGCTGTTGCCTCGAACAAATTCCAAGAAGGAACGGAGCATTTGATCAAGGAGTTTTTCCCTGAGATTCCTTTTGTGGCTGTTTTGGGCAACCGACAAGGATTCCCGTTGAAACCAGATCCAGAAGTGGTAGGAGAAGTGCTTCGCAAAGCAGGTATTTCCCAAGACCAAGCCGTCATGGTTGGCGACTCCGACACCGACATGGAAACGGCTGCCAACGGAGGCATCCAGGGCATCGCCGTCAACTGGGGCTATCGTGAAATGAACGAATGGGGACATGTGGACAACGTCGAAGAACTCCATAAAATCCTCTTCTCATGATAACCGTCCAATACCAATCTCCCATCGGAGTCATCACCTTGGTTAGCGACGGGAATTCCCTGACAGAACTGCTGCTTGCACAACCTTTAATCCAAGACACGTCAAACAACAAAAACCTTCAAGTATTTGAAGAAACCTGCCGCTGGCTTGATTTGTATTTCAGTGGGGAAAAACCATATTTCACTCCGTCATTAAACCCTCAAGGTTCATTATTTCAGCAAAAAGTCTGGCGTGAGTTGTTGGCTATTCCATATGGACAAACTACCACCTACGGTGCCATTGCCAAACACATCAATTGTCGCTCAGCACAAGCGGTCGGCCAAGCCATCCACCACAATCCTATTGCCATTATCATTCCATGCCACCGTGTAATTGGCGCTGACGGCTCCCTCACAGGCTACGCTTCTGGCCTAGACATCAAACAGCAATTATTAGCTATCGAAAAAACACTTTTTCCAGTGTGAAGTCAAACCAAGCTAAAGAAAAACTCCTGCTCCAAATACTCCCATTTCACCGTGCCAAAACGGATGAGGTTGGCCAACAAGTTGATCACCTTGTAACGAGGAAGTTTTGACAGCTGCACAATTTGTTTTAGCGTTAGTTGGCCTTGCATCACGCCAAGCAGTTGACGAATGTCGTCATTGTAAGTGATCAAAGCCCCTTGTGACTTCTGTGACTCCTTCCAGAGGGCGAACAGAACTGGCGAAGCCACTATGTTCTCATCCTTGATGCGGATATAGGCTCGCATTTGTCCATCTTCGTCTTGAGCACAAATAGGCTTTTTATCGGATGGTGGCACGGTGGCAATGACGACGGTACGTCCCTCGGCATGGTAAGTGTCGAACCTGACGCTTGCCTCAGGCTGACAGTATTTATAAGCCGCTTGATGCATCACATAGATCTCTCCCTCTTTACGCACACCGGCGATGAATCCATCGTCGCGCACGCCGATGAGCAGCCGACCGCCGTCGGTATTGGCAAAGGCCGAAACCGACTTGGCCAGCTTGCGGGCATCATCAACACGGTACTTGAAGTCCTGCTGCTGATGCTCGCCTTCGCCGATGAGACCGAGAAGATAACGCTTGTCATCCATGCTGAATAAATTCCAAAATTCCGCCTTCCATGATTTGTTGGTGGGTGATCTTCCAGTCTTTTATAGGCTTGCCGTTCAGCTTCACACTTTTTACATGGATGCGCTTAGGAGTTTTATTGGGTGCACTGATGACGAAGTCCTTGCCGTTTTCCAAATGTAAGGTTGCTTTGGTGAACAGAGGCGTGCCGATGATATATTCCGCTGAGCCAGCGTGGAAAGGATAGAAGCCCAAAGCAGAGAAGATGTACCAAGCCGACATCTGGCCGCAGTCGTCGTTGCCGGCATAGCCGCATGGCGTGGCACGATAGAACTCGCTGCGCACTTGCTCCACCAGCTCCTGCGTGCGTTCAGGCTTGCCTGCGAAGTTATAGAGATACACGGTGTGATGGCTAGGTTCGTTGCCGTGGGCGTACTGCCCGATGAAACCGCTGGCGTTGCCATTGACCTCGCCTGAAGTAGCAGTGAGGCTGAAGTTCTCGTCAAGCTTCTTCAAGAAAGCTTTTTTGCTACCAAACAGGTCGATCAAACCCTGAGGATCATGAGGTACAAACCACATGTATTGCCAAGCGTTGCCTTCAACGAAGCAGGGTTGCTCGTACGACAATGGATCGAAGTCTTTAATCCAATTGCCTTTTTCGTCTTTCGGGCGGAAAAAGCCCGTTTCTAGGTCGAAGAGGTTTTTGTAGAACATGCTGCGGCGATAGAAACGCTCATAATCTTCCGTCTTACCAAGTTTCTTGGCAACCATAGCCACACAAGCGTCATCAAAAGCCTGTTCCATGGTGATGCTAACGCTTTCTTCTTGAAGTGTCTGCGGCATGTAGCCGTATTGTTCCCACACCTCGAATGGCGAATTGAAATGGCTCCGCGTGCTACTTTCGACCATAGCCTGATACGCTTCCTCAACATCGATTCCAGGAATCTCGGCAAGGATGGCATCGGCGAGTACAGGGATGGCGTGGTTGCCAATCATGCAATAGTTGTCCTGACCCCAAAGGTCCCATATAGGCAGGTAGCCGTAGGTCTGATGGTGCAAGACCATGTCGCGGACAAACTGCGCAGCGATATTGGGAGCAATCAAAGTATAAAGCGGATGTGCAGCGCGGAAGGTATCCCAAAGGCTGAAAGTGCTGTGATACACCTGTCCCTTGGGCATCTGCTTGATCTCGAAGTTGGTGGTCATGTAACGACCATCCACGTCGCTCATGGTGTTGGGTTGCATCAAAACGTGATAAAGACCAGTGTAAAAAATGGTTTTCTGCTCGTCAGTGCCTTCGACGTCGATGCGGCTAAGTTCACGCTGCCAAACATCGTGGGCGGCTTGAACATATTCGTCGAAGTTCCAACTTTGGGCTTCGGCCAGCATGTTTTTCCTTGCGCCTTCGTTGTCGACAGGCGAGATGGCGACCTTCACCATCAGTTCTTGACCATCAGCAGGATCAAAGCTTAGAGCGGCTCTCAAGGTACGACCGTTCACCACATCGCTGTTGCCGACATTCAGTCCGCCGTTCATCAGGAGGTGATTCACAATCGGCTTGGAAAACTCAGCTCGGAAATAGATCTTGCGCAACTTGGCCCATCCGCAAACAACACGATAACCTTCAATGGTATGATCATCGACGATGCGAATTTGAGCTTGGATGATGTCGTAATAACGGCGACCAGAATAATAAGCATCGCCGCGAAAAGTCATCCTATCAAGGTCAAGGACAACGGTCTGTGGCTTACCTTCGGGAAAAGTATAGCGGTGGATGCCTGTGCGGGTGGTGGCTGAAAGTTCTACGTTCACACCGCTTTCCTGCAAAAACACTTGATAATACCCTGGTTGAGCAGATTCTTTCGAATGGTTGTAATGCTGTCCAAAATCAGAAGCTTTCAAATCCTCTGGACTCACGGCTTTCGACACGGGCATCAGGCTCACATCAATCAAATCCGTACATCCGGTGCCGCTGAGATGGGTGTGGGTGAAGCCATAAATGACATCTTTGTTGTAGTCATAGCCCGAGCAGGGGTCCCAGGTGACCATTTGTTCCGTCTCGGGACTCAGTTGCACCATGCCTTGTGGCATTGTAGCTCCAGGGAAAGTACTTCCGCTCAACGCCCCCGTCTCATCGGTCTGGGTACCGATAAAAGGGTTCACATATTGGGTGTAATCGTTGAAATGTTGTGCATTTAAGAACAGTGGCAGCAGTAAAAGTGCTGCCAATAGGCTATTCGTTTTTTTCATGGATTAGTCCTTAAAGATTTTCTTAATGACGACCCCTTTTTCGCTCTTGATTTTCATGATATAAACGCCAGAGCAAAGCTGTGATCCAGTCATTTTTCTTCCCAATAAATCGTAATACTCAACTTCTCCATAAACAATATCGGTATCAACTTCGCTGATGCCTACATTACTGCCACAGCCAACCCTCACGTCGTCAACATAAACGCCTTCGGCATCATGACCAATGCCTTCAAAGGTGATTTGATAGGTGGCAGAGGGATCAGGCAGTGCAACGGTCACATCTTCCCAATCGTCGGTGGCATCCGTAAAGTTCAACAGCGTATGCCAGTTGTCGTTTTCACTGGTACGATATCCCACGATCAACTGGTCGACGGTGGCATAGTTTAAACCTAACTTTTGTTTGTGACGGAAACTCAATGTGGGATTGGTGACGGCTGTGATGTCCAACGGAGCGGAAATGAGCATGGCTTCGCCGCCCAACCAGATGAAGAAGGCGGTGTTGTTGAGGATCGTGTAGCCGGGATCCACCACCCACTCGTCAATACCAGAGATGATTTCATTATGCCAGCAAACGAAGTCTTCAGAGGCCTCAAAGTCGTCGAAATAAGGCTCTTCGTCGGTCACCACAATGACATCGCAGTGGGTTTCGATAGTGATGGGAACCGACCATTCGGATTCATTGCCATCTCCACAGATGGCCTTTACACGGAAAGTGTACGCGGTTTGGGGTTCCAAAAACTCCATCAGATAAGGCTGGACGTCAACGGGTTTTTCGTTTCCATTTGTCTCAATCACCCAACTCTCTTCGTTTCCTGCGGTTGACCATCCTAAAAGAGCTGAAAACGCTGTGATTTCGGTGGCTTGGAGATTCACTGGACGGGCGCAACCGCCTTCGCCCATGATTTCGATGTTATCTACGAAGATCATATAGCCTCCCAGTCCGCGACCCAAAAACGAAACTTGGTAGGTCGACGACAGGTCTGACAGGGTGAAGGATTCCTCGAAAAAGTTCTGATAGTCGCTGATGCTGTAGGTACCTAAGGTATGCCAAGCGTCCGTTTCCGAAGAGCGATAGCTCACCACAAGTTCATCCATATCATAAAAACCCATCATGGCGTAGGTGAAACTAAAGGTGGCACCGCTTACCCCCGAAAGATCTATAACGGGAGAAATCAAGCGTGCCTCATCGCCCACGTTGGTGAACGAGAAGGCTGCCAAGGTGGTTCCGCTGCCGGCCATAGTGGTCCAGTTGCCAGCACCGACGGTCTCTACCGTCCAACACTCAAAGGTTGTTCCTTCGAAATCTTCAATGTAAGGCTGGTTACTGGTAACTGTAAATTCGCATTGCGCAAAAGCATGAGTAGTGCCAAAAGCCAAGAGTAAGGCAAGAAGTGTAAAAAGTCGGTTTTTCATATTTTCAGATATTTAGTTATTGCCAGTTTTGAATGTATTTGTGCAGTTCATCCCTTGAGGCACTAAAGTTAAATACCTCATCCACAATGAAATATCTATTTCTATCCACACAATAGGGATAAGCGAATTTGGCGAATTCCAATTTGTTGGCTTCGAAATTAAACAGTGTGCAGACACGGGCTATCTGTCTGGTACTCATTGGGTTTGATTGGATGATATACTTGGCTGATTCCAAACGTTTATCGTCAAAGTTATCTGCGCTGATCACTCTAAGTGCCAGGTTGAAATCATTAGGTCTCATGCCCTGTGCTTCCATGTGAGCGGAATGACCAGGCTTGATCAACGGGCCACGGCAAGGTTGTCCAGAGATGGCGCGTGAATGGGAGTGAGGACCTCTTCCGAAGAGGCCAGGCTGAGCTGTAGCGGGGACAGCGATGAGCAAGAGCAGATACAAAAAGACTTTTTTCATGGCTTATAGATTTTTACGTTTAGCTTTTTCTAAAATAATACTGGCCTTTCCCTTCTGTGGCTTTACCGTAGTGGATGGCATTCACGGGACAATGGTGGTAGCATCCCATACACATAGTGCAATGACCATGCCATTTCGGATGGCCGTCGTCGAGGGTGATGTTCTTTAATGGGCAGGCTTCCACGCATTTACCGCAACTGATGCACTTTTCGGTGACGCGGTATTTGCTGTCATCCAAAGCGAATTTGCTAAAACTCGATTGAATCACATGGCTTTTTATCCAAGCAAAACTGCCTACGGTGATTTCTGAAAATTGTTCTTTATTGATCAGTCGGGGTATATTTCTCTCTAAAGTGGCGTCAGCGTTGTCGATTTTTTTCTTGGCATTCTCTTCGGTGTCGAGCTTGAAACCAGGCATGCCTACGTAGGTCTCGGGCATAATCAGGCTAAAACACGCCGATAGTTCCCAACCTTTTTCCTGGATAGCCTTGCGGAAGAACTTCTCGGTATGGCCACATTCGTCACCACAGGTGCAGGCAAAGTACACGTATTCAGGCTTGGCAGCCAACTGGAGTTTTTTAACGAAATCGAGCACCAATTGGGGAGGAGCCCAAGAGTATATTGGGAACACAAAGCCGAGCCGTTCGCCTTCAGCCAGGGTATAGTTATAATGGTCTTCACGAGTTGCTTCAGGCATGAAAATCAGGGTATCATTGAGTCCTTGGGCCAGTGTTTCAGCCACGTGGCGGCTATTGCCGCATCCGGAGAAATAAAAAATCATAGAAGGATTGATAAAGTTGTTTACTTTGCAAATATAGCAAGTATTTTGTTTTTTTATTGCAGGTTCATCAAGGAATGATGTTATTTCCAGAAATTCCTTGAAAAGATAGCAATCAAGGTAAACAACTCCACTCGGCCTAACAGCATGAAGATGGCCAGTACCCATTTGGCTACTTGTGGCAAGAAAGCGTAGGTGCCGAAAGGTCCAACTTCGCCTACGCCGGTACCGAGGTTGCTAAGCGTGGCAACCGAAGCACCTACCGAGGTGTTGAAATCGATGCCTAACGAAAGCAAGATCAGTGTGCCAAGAACGAAGATGAAGAAATACACGAAGACAAAGGTCATTGTTTTGTAAATCACACTCTTAGAGACGGATTTGCCATTAATCTTCACGGGGATGACGGCATTGGGATGGAGGATGCGCTTCAACTCTAAAAAAGCGTTTTTGGTGAAAATCAAGTGCCGGATAATCTTGATGCCTCCTGAGGTGGAGCCAGAGCAAGCTCCGACAAACATCAACAGCAATAACACTACCCACAAACCTATGGGCCACAGCGTGTAATCGCTCACGGCGAATCCCGTGGTAGTCAGTACCGAAGCCACACTGAAGAACGCTGAGCGAAGCGCCCCACCCACATTCATGTCTTCCATGAAATACAACGCGGTAGCCAGCAGAGCGCTGATGCCGACAATCATGATGATGAAGTGTTGGAACTCCTCGTTTTTGAATAGTGCCATGGGGTTACGCACCAAGGTGATCAGTAGTAAGGTGAAGTTGCATCCCGAGAGGATCATGAAAAAGGTCACCACGATCTGGGAATAATTGGAATAGCTTGCAATGCTGCTTGTCCGTGTGGAGAAGCCGCCTGACGAGATCGTAGTCAGGGAATGGCATAGGGCGTCGAACCAGTCCATGTCGCCCCAATACAAAAGCAGGGTTTCAAGCAGGGTAAAGAAGATGTAAAGCCCCCAAAGACGCTTAGCTGTGTGCATGATGCGGGGATGCAGTTTGTCGTAGTTGATGCCGTTCATCTCGGTCATAAACAGCTGCATGCCGCCAACGCTTAAGAAAGGGATGAGGGCCACAGCAAATACAATGATGGCCAAGCCGCCAATCCATTGCGTCATGCTACGCCAAAGCAGGATGTCCTTAGGCACCGCCTCAATGTTGGTGAGGATGGTGGCGCCAGTGGTGGTGAAACCAGACAAGGCCTCGAAAAATGCGTCAGTAAAGTTAGGAACGCTCTTGCTGAGGAGGAAAGGCAACCCTCCGAACACCGAGAGCACCAGCCACGAGAGGCAGATAGTAATGACGCCTTCGCGGTGGTTGAGGCGTTGGCCACGTTTTTTCCGAGTGGAGAAACACAGCACAAAACCCGTCATCGCTGTGATGAGGGCGGCAATAGGCATGCTGAACGCATTGATGCCATGATGGAAATAAGAGACGGGAAGCACCAACAACATAAACACTCCTTCGATGATCAACAGGAATCCCTGGACACGAAGTAGTACGGCGAGACTGATTTTGCTACTGGCGCTCATCGTAAGTCGATGTTAATGGAACAGACGTTCAACTGCGGGGATGGCATTGGGCAACGCCAGCACCACCACGCGGTCGTCGGTTTGAATCTCGAACTCATCGGTGGCGATATAGCTCTCACCATCGCGTACGATACCGCAGATGATGGCATCCGATGGCATCGGGAGTCGGCCGATCATCTTTCGGGTGACCGCAGAGCCTTGGCGGACTTCAAACTCCACGATGTCGGCGTCAATGCCGCTCAGGCATTTCATGGAAGACACTTTGGCGCCGAGGGTGTAACGTACCATGTAGCTGGCAGCGATGAGTTTCTTGTTGATGATACTGTCGATGCCGATGTTCTGTGAGATGTCGATATAGTCGATGTTCTCTACCAAGGCGATGGTCTTCTTTACGCCGAAAGCCTTGGCCTGTAGGCAGGTGAGAATATTGGTCTCAGTGTTTTCAGTGACAGCAATGAAAGCGTCCACATTGGCGATGCCTTCCTCTTCAAGAATGTCGAGGTTACGGGCATCGGCATTGACCACCAAAGCATTGGTAAGTTGGTTGGTGAGTTCGTTGCAGCGTTCCTTGCTGATTTCCAAAATCTTGATATTCAGATCGTTCTCAAGACGCTTAGCAGTGATGCGTCCCACACGACCGCCACCCACGATCATAACGTTGTGGATGCTAATCTGCTTTTTGCCGCTGAGCTTGATGATGTCTTTCACGGCATGCGGTTTGGTGACCACATAAACCATGTCGGCCAGCTGGAATACGGTGTCGTCCTGCGGGATGAAGGTGTTTTGTCTGCGGTGGATTGCAGCAATACGGAAGTCAATATGCTGGTATTGCTCCACGACTTCGCTGACGCTCTTGCCGATGATCTCTGCCTCTGACTCGAGCTTCACCATAAACAGCTGCAACTTGCCTCCCGAGAAGTCATAGGTCTCAAGCGACGCGTTCTTTTTCAGCAATGAGATGATCTCTTGGGCGGCAATATCTTCAGGTGAGAGCAGTCCGTCGATGCCAAGGTCTTGATACATACGCCACACCTCGGGACTGAGGTTCTCCATGGTGTTGACGCGGGCGATGACTTTTTTGGCTCCAAGTTTCTTGGCGATGATGCCTGTGAGAAGGTTGATGTGCTCGTCGTGCAACACGGCGATGACCAAGTCAGCCCTCGACACGTTGGCACGGCGTAACACCGAGGTTGAAGTTGAGTCGCCCGTGATGGTCATCAAGTCGGAATGTGACTCCACCATTTTCAGCAACTCTTCGTGAGGATCGACGATAGTGATATTATGGTTGTCGCGCACCAGGGCTTCAGCCAAGTGCAGACCAACTTCACCGTCTCCAGCAATGACAATATCCATTTTTTTAAGGTTTAAAGTGCAAATTTATATTTTTTTTGATTGAAAGCATTATTTTTGCACTTTGTTTTAAAAAACACTCAAATTATGGAATCAACTAACAAACACTTCAAACGTTACACGGTAACTACGGCCTTGCCATACGCCAACGGCCCCGTCCACATCGGTCATCTTGCCGGCGTCTATATCCCCGCCGACACTTACGTCCGCTATCTGCGAATGTGCGGCCAGGAAGTGCTGTTTGTCGGTGGTTCCGACGAGCACGGCGTGCCGATTACCATCAAGGCTGAGAAAGAAGGCTGCACGCCTCAGGATATCGTGGATCGTTACCACGGCATCATCAAGAAGTCGTTCGAGGAGTTAGGCATCAGCTACGACATCTACTCCCGTACCTCTTCAAAGATGCATCGTGCTACGGCTCAGGAGTTCTTCAAGAAACTCTACGACGAAGGGAAGTTCATCGAAAAGGAGACTGAGCAATACTTCGATCCAGAACGTCAGAAGTTCCTTTCCGATAGATATATCGTGGGTACCTGCCCGAAATGCGGTGCCGATGGCGCCTACGGCGACCAATGCGAGAAATGCGGTTCTTCATTGAGCCCTGATGAATTGATCAATCCTCATTCACAGTTGAGCGGTGCAGCTTTGGTGAAGAAGCCGACCAAGCACTGGTACCTGCCCTTAGATCAATATGAAGGCTGGCTCCGTGAGTGGATTCTCGAAGGCCACAAAGAGTGGAAAGTCAATGTCTACGGCCAAGTGAAGAGCTGGCTCGACGGTGGCCTGCAACCTCGTGCTGTCACCCGTGACCTCGACTGGGGCGTACCTGTCCCGATTGAGGGTGCTGACGGCAAAGTGCTGTATGTGTGGTTCGACGCACCTATCGGCTACATCAGCAATACCAAAGAGATCTGCGAACAACGTGGCGAAGACTGGGAAAAATGGTGGAAAGACCCTGAGACCAAGCTGGTACACTTCATCGGCAAGGACAATATCGTGTTCCATTGCATCATCTTCCCTTGCATGATGAAAGCCTACGGTGACTTTATCATGCCTGACAATGTGCCCGCCAATGAGTTCCTGAACCTTGAAAACGACAAGATTTCAACCTCACGCAACTGGGCTGTGTGGTTGCACGAATACCTGCAGGAGTTCCCTGGTAAGCAAGACGTGTTGCGCTATGTCTTGACCGCCAATGCTCCTGAAACCAAGGACAACAACTTCACTTGGAAGGACTACCAGGACCGCAACAACAACGAGTTGTTAGCTATCTTCGGCAACTTCGTGAACCGCACCCTCGTGCTGACACATAAGTTTTATAATGGCGTGGTGCCTGCTTTGATGGGTATGAACGATACCGATCAGGCTGTGGTTTCCGAGATGGATGGCTATGCCTCTAAGATCGGCCGTCTCATTGAGAATTACAAGTTCCGCGAAGCGCTGTCAGAATTGATGAACCTGGCCCGTCTGGGTAACAAATACCTCACCGACAACGAGCCTTGGAAGCAAATCAAGACGGATCCTGAACGTGTGAAGACCGTGATGGCTCTATCGCTGCAAATCGTATCCCATCTGGCTATTTTGAGCGAGCCATTCCTGCCTTTCAGCGCAAGGAAGTTGCAGCGTATGCTCCATTTGTTGTTCAAGGGTTGGGAAGACGCTGGAAAGACGGTTTTGCTGCCTGAAGGCCACACGATAGGTCAACCTGAGCTGCTGTTCGAGAAGGTCGAAGACAGCGTGGTGGCTGCCCAACTGCAGAAGTTGGAAGACACCAAGAAAGCCAACCAACTGAATGCTTGGAAACCCGCTGATGTGAAGCCTGTGGTGAGCTTCGACGACTACATGAAGGTCGACATCCGCGTGGGTACCATCCTTGAGTGCCAAAAGGTGCCGAAAGCCGATAAGCTGTTACAGTTCCTCATCGACGACGGTATGCAGAAGCGTACGATCGTCAGTGGCATCGCCAAGTACTACACCGAGCCTGAGAAGCTGGTGGGCAAGCAGGTGTGCTTCATCGCCAACTTCGAGCCGCGTAAACTGAAAGGTGTAGTTAGTGAGGGCATGATCCTCTCCGCTGAGGATAAGGACGGCCGCTTGGTGCTGCTTACCCCCAGCGATTTGGTTGCTCCAGGTTGCTCTGTGGGTTAACGCGAAGTACAAACAAAAGCATCCTCAATATGTTCGATCTCCGGCTCAGCGTCGGAGATCACTATTGAGATGATGTCAAACCTGACATCCACATCTAAATTCTTATACCGAACGTATGCATCTGCCGCCCAGATGAGCATTTTCTGTTTGGTTATACCTACGGCAATGTCTGGCTCACCATAGTCGTCAGATTTGCGTGTCTTCACTTCTACAACCACCAAGGTGGTGTCGTCAAGTGCAATGATGTCAATTTCCTTATGCCCTGAATGCCAATTACGTTCAAGGATTTGATATCCTTTATCGGTCAAGTATTCCACGGCGAGTTCTTCGCCAATTTTTCCGAGTTCGTGCGGTTCGATCATACTAATTATTTTTCACAAAGATAAATATTTTTTTGTATTTTTGTGGCAAAATCCTATCTTATGAAGAGATTATTTTTACTGATAGCCTTAAGCGTGTTGTTTTTCGGTTGTGCAAATCATCAACAAGAAACCATAGACACAGTCGACTATATCCATTATGTCAATCCCATCATCGGAACAAACGGCATGGGTCATACCTTTCCTGGCGCTTGTGCTCCGTTTGGTATTGTTCAGCTGAGTCCTGATACCGACACGGTGCCGCATGACATTGACGGCGAGTATCAGCCAAGAGTATATGAGTATTGTGCTGGTTATCAGCATAAAGATAGTACTATTGTGGGTTTCAGCCACACGCATTTCAGCGGCACAGGTCACTCCGATTTAGGCGATATTTTGGTGATGCCTGTTACAGGTGCCATCAAGTTCAATCCTGGAACGCAAACCGATCCTGATGCGGGTTACCGCTCGCGCTATAGCCATGACGCAGAAGAGGCTCATCCAGGCTATTACACCGTGGTTCTTGACGATTACAACATCAAGGCTGAACTCACGGCTACAGAGCATGTCGGAGTACATCGTTACACCTATCCCGAAGGCCAAAACGGCAGCATCATCCTTGATTTGCAACATGCCATTTATAATTATGACGGCAAGACACTTTGGGCCAACCTTCGCGTGGAGAACGACACGCTGTTGACGGGCTACCGCATCACCAATGGCTGGGCCAGGACAAATTACACCTATTTTGCCATCAGTTTTAATCAGCCCATCGTCGATTATGGCTATCGTGAGTTGCAGAAGCCAAAATACAATGGCATGTGGGGTAAGTTCCAAGTCAATCGGAATTTCCCGGAGATGACGGGTCGCAAGATTGTGGCTTATTTCAGCTTTGCGAATCCGGAAACCTTGGAGATGAAAGTGGCGCTTTCTGCTACGAGTACTGAAGGAGCCTTGAGAAACCTTCATGCTGAGACCGACGGCCGTAATTTTGATCAATTGTTGGCTGAAACCCAAGCCAAGTGGAATAAAGAATTGGCAGTACTTCAAGCCGAAGGCACTGAAGATCAAAAGGCGATGCTTTACACCTCACTGTATCACACAATGATTAATCCATCGGTGTACATGGATGTGGACGGGCAGTATCGAGGCCTCGACCATAACATCCATCAGGCAGAAGGCTTTACGAATTACACGGTGTTTTCGTTATGGGATACCTATCGCGCTCTACATCCGCTGTTCAATGTGTTGCAGCCCAAACGCAACGCCGACATGGTGCAATCCATGCTGAAACACAGCGAGCAGAGCGTCCACGGATTGCTCCCCGTTTGGTCGCACATGGGTAATGAGAACTGGTGTATGATTGGCTATCACGCTGTTTCAGTATTGGCTGACGCTTACATCAAAGGCGCCATCCGTCATTGCGGCTTGGACGCCATGCGCCGCAGCTCCACCTGCCCCTATTACGTGAACTTAGTGGATTACCAACGCTTGGGTTATGTGCCCTTTGATCGTAATAGCGGCTGTGTGTCGGTCACTATGGAATATTCTTACGACGATTGGGCTATCTATCAAACGGCCTTGAAAGCCAGTGATACCGTGATGGCCTCTGAATACAAGCAACGAGCAGCTAACTGGCGCAACACCTTCGACACGGAGCTGGGTTTTGCCCGTCCACGCTTGAGCGATGGCACCTGGAAAGAGCCGTTCAGTCTGATGGACACCGAAGGTGAAGGCTTTGTGGAAGGCAATTCCTGGGTGTATTCGTTCTATGTGCCACAAGATGTGAAGGGCTTGATTGAAGCCATGGGTGGCGATGAGCAGTTTATCCACAACCTCGACACCTTGTTTGTGATGCAACTGCCTAAAGAGTTCTTCGAAAACACTGAAGATGTGACTGAGGAAGGGCTGATGGGTTGTTATAACCATGGCAACGAGCCGGCGCATCATATCGCCTATCTTTACAACTGGACCTCACAGCCTTACAAGACTCAGTATTGGCTTCGTGAAATCATGAATCGTTTCTACAAAAACAATATCGACGGTCTTTGTGGCAACGACGACTGTGGCCAGATGTCGGCTTGGTACATCTTCTCCGCTATGGGATTCTATCCCGTTTGTCCTGGTAGCGACCAATATGTGTTGGGTGCGCCTTACCTGCCTGAGTTGAAAGTGCGTTTAGGCAATGGCAAGACTTTGGAAATCAAGGCACCCGGAGTAAGCGACGAAAACCGCTATGTGCAAAAAGTCTCTTTCAACGGCCAAGATATCTCGAAGCTTTACCTCACTCATGAAGAACTGATGCAAGGCGGGGAGTTGGTTTTTGAAATGGGTTCAGAGCCAAATCTTACCCGAGGTCTAAACGCTAAAGATAAACCTTATTCGTTGACAGAATAAGATTTCAGAAAAAGTTGTATCTTTGCAGTAAATTGTAATAATATGGATCAAAAGAAAGTCATTATAACCATCAATCGTGAATGTGGTAGCGGTGGTGGAGAAATAGCTCGCCTGCTTGCTGAGAAGTTGGGTTTTAAGGTTTATAACCGAATCATGTTGGAGGAAGTTGCCAAACAGTTCGACATCACTCCTGAGGCTATGGATCGTATCAAAGCGAAGAAAAACGTATGGTGGGACGATTTTTGCCGGTTCTACCAGGGATTTGGGGCAGCGAGCTACAATCCAGGCGAAAAGCCTGAGGCCACCCCGATGACGCTCTATTACGCCGAAGCACGCTTGTTACGTGAACTCGCCGAAGAGGAAAGCTGTATCATTATCGGTCGCGCTGCATTCAACATCTTCCGTGATGACCCCAATGCGTTTCATGTACTCATCATGGCCGATCGTGACAAACGCATTGCTCGTATTGCCAAAAAGCAAAACCTGAGCAACGAAGAAGCAGCCAAAGTCATTGATCGTATCGATAAAGAACGCGATACTTTTGTGAACAATGTCGCCAGCACGTCACGTTTCGATGCCCATAACTATGACATAGTGCTAAACGTCACAGATATTGAGCCCGGCAAGGCCGTTGATTTCTTGTGTGAAATCATTCAAAACAGATTCGCATAATTGACTGACCAGTGAACATCGCCGCATTGGTATCGGGTGGAGTTGACAGCTCCGTGGTAGTGCCGCTGCTCAAAGAACAGGGCTACGATCCACACATCTTCTACATCAAGATTGGGATGGAAGGGAAAGAAGACCTGTCGAGCTGTCCGTCGGAAGAGGATATCGAGATCACTACCTATATCGCCAAAAAATACGGCTGCAGGTTCGATATCGTGGATTTGCAGCATGAGTATTTCGAGACGGTGGGCCGCTACACCATGGAGATGGTGCGCAAAGGCTTGACACCGAATCCTGACGTGATGTGCAATCGCTGGATCAAGTTGGGCGCCTTTGAAGAAAAGGAAGGCCATAACTTTGACAAGATTGCTACCGGACACTACGCCCGCTCTTGGGAGGATCAAAATGGTATCTTTTGGCTTGGTACCGCAGCCGACACCTTTAAGGATCAGACGTATTTTCTTGGTAGAATCACTTACGCCCAGTTAAGCAAGGTGATCTTCCCGATAGGCGATATCCCTAAGCCCCAAGTCCGTGAATTAGCAGCAAAATATAAGCTTCCGTCGGCGGAACGCCACGACAGCCAAGGAATTTGTTTCTTGGGCAAGATCAATTACAATGACTATATCCGTGAGTATTTGGGCGAGATGCCTGGCGACATTGTAGAGCTGGAGACGGGTAAAAAATTAGGTCGTCATAAAGGCTTCTGGTTCCATACGATCGGGCAGCGTAGAGGTCTTGGTTTAGGCGGCGGTCCTTGGTTTGTGGTGAAAAAGGACATCCCGAACAACATCGTTTATGTTTCTCAGGGCTACGATCCCGTGGCGCAATACACTGATATCATCCCCTTGGGCGATCTCCAGATGATGAATCCAACATTGCATCTCACCGAAGGCATGCGTGTGCGTTACAAGATCCGTCATCAACCCGAGTTCACCATGGGCACAATCCATATTACGGAACAAGGCGCAGACATCATTTCAGATGTAGCCATCTCAGGCATCGCTCCGGGACAGTTTGGGGTGATGTATCACGAAACCGAACCTTTCGTTCTTGGTAGCGGAATAATCATAGAGCATCCGTAGGATGCCCGCTCTGTAGCATGAAGATTAACGATAGAATATTATACGAAGACAACCACCTGATTGTGGTGAACAAGTTGCCTTCAGAGATTGTCCAAGGCGACAAAACGGGAGACAAATGCCTTCTGGATGATGTCAAGGACTATATCAAGGAGAAATACGACAAGCCCGGTAACGTTTTTGCAGGTTTGGTACATCGTATCGACCGCCCAGTAAGCGGTGCGGTGGTGTTCGCCAAGACGAGCAAGGCACTCTCGCGGATGACGGTAAAAGTGAAAGACCGCGATTTTCATAAGGTATATCTTGCCATCGTTAAAAACCGTCCCCCGAAAGATGCCGACGTGTTGGAAAATTACCTCGTGAAGAACGAGAAACAAAACAAATCGTATGTCGTTCCAGAAGGCACGAAAGAGGCTAAGTTGGCCCGTTTGAGCTATCGTTTGGTAGGAAAATCCGAAAATTATTATCTGCTGGAAGTGGAGCTTTTCACGGGTCGTCATCATCAGATCCGCTGCCAGTTAGCGCATATTGGATGTCCCATTAAAGGGGATTTAAAATACGGTTATCCTCGGAGTAATCCAGACGCTTCGATATGTTTACACGCCTATCGGATTTTGTTTGAACATCCAGTGCAGAAGACCCAGATAGAGATTGTGGCACCCTTGCCTAAAGCAGAGCCGTGGCCGTCGTTTAGAAAACCATGACCGCACCACCGCCTTTGGCGAGATGCACTTTGACGGTATTACCCCAAACTTGAATTTGCTCGGAGACGTAGTCTTTAGCCACGCGGTTGGCGTTGGGACCGTCGCGGAAGATCCTTCCCGATTTGGCACCAAAGCCAGGCAATGCAGAGAGGTCCAATTCTAAATCACGCTCTTCCCAGTTGGTAATGGCACCGATGTACCACTGATAACCTTTCTTACGGGCGATCACCAAATATTCACCAACCTTACCATCTAGCACCACGGTCTCATCCCAAGTGGTAGGTACGCTGGCGATGAATTGGGTACATTCGTCTTCCTTCAGGTAGTTGCTCGGACTGTCGCACAGCATGTTGAACGGCGACTCAAAGATGATGTATTCAGCCAATTGTCTGCAGCGCGTGCCTTGGCTCATCGGCTCTCCCCAATTGGCGGAGAAGCTGCCTCGTTGGGCATTATGCATGGCTCCCTGAGTGTAGTCGAACGAGCCGGCCACCATACGGATAAATGGGATGGTGACTTCGTTTAAGGCCAGATCGCCTTCGTTGTCCCATTTAGCCTGTTCCAAGCCATATACGCCTTCATAGTTGAGCACATTGGGATAGGTGCGGCTCAGTCCCGTAGGCTTGTATGCTCCGTGGAAGTCGACGAACAGATGGTATTTTGCTGCCATAGCTGCCATACGATAGTAGAAGTCCACCACCTTTTGGTCGTCGCGGTCCATGAAGTCGACCTTAAAGCCTTTCACGCCCATCTCAGAATAGTGCTGGCACACATGCTCCATATCCTTGTCAATGGCCGCATAACCAGCCCAAAGGACGATACCTACATTGCGTTCCTTGCCGTAGTTGACCAACTCTTGCAAGTCAATTTCAGGTACCACTTGGAAGAGGTCGGCTTTTTTGTTCACGGCCCAGCCTTCGTCCAAAATCACATATTCGATGCCGTATTTGGAAGCAAAATCAATGTAATATTTATACGTATCATTGTTAATGCCGGCCTTGAACGGCACGCCATAGATGTTCCAGTTGTTCCACCAGTCCCAAGCTACCTTGCCAGGCTTGATCCAGCTGAGGTCATCGACACGGCATGGCGAGGCGAGTTTGTAGACCATATCGCTATTGGCTAGATCCTTGTCATTCTCCGAGATCACGATGCAACGCCAAGGGAAAGTGCGTTTTCCATTGACTTTGGCAATGTAGTTCTCACGTTCCTTCACCACGTATTGCAAGTTGTTGTGACCGCCTTGCTCCTCCACTTTGGGATAGCCAGCATGGACAGCCGTAAAGCCTTTCAAGCCTTTTTCATTCCTTAACAACAAGCCAGGGAAATCTTCCAAATCGGCTTCGGTGATCACGGCTTTCTTACCGTCTTTCAATGCTACCAAAGCAGGCAGAAATACCAGTCTTTCGGGCTCCATCTTGCTCAAAGGCGTAACGGTGTAGGTGTTTTCGAATGAAGTGAAAAACTGTTGTTGGATGAAGTCGCCTTCGCCTTTACGGGCATTCACGTATGGAATCCAAGCGGTATAGTCTTCGTCGAAGTTGAAGTCAGCCGTCTCGGAAATCACGTTAAAGGGTTTCTTATAGCTGGTTTCAAATCGATAGGCCACACCTTCGTTATAAGCACGGAAAACTACACTATAATTTCCTTTAAAGTTGATCACCAGTTCGTTATACTGATCTTGAATCTTATTTCTTTTGTAAAAATTAGCTTGAATGACTTGATCGATGCTTTTTGTTTTGGTCGATTTCACTTTGGCTGGAACGCCCAACACGATGTTATTGTCAAGGTTCATGGCGATGGGTGACTCATCCAAAACCACTGTGTTTTCATGTGTTACAGCATAGCTCAAACGTTCGCCTGTGTTGACGGTGACAGTGATTTTTCCGTTGGGCGACTGCAGGGTAAAGGGCTTTTGTGCCATAAGATTAACACCCATCAGCAAGAGAAAAGAAAGAAATAAGACCTTGTTTTTCATAGATTTGTTATTTTTGCATCAAAATAAACATTCAAATTATGACAGTATTATTCATCGGCACCCAGGAACTCCTTATCATCGCATTGGTTGTGCTCTTATTGTTTGGCGGTACGCAAATTCCCAAGTTGATGCGCGGATTAGGCAAAGGTGTCAAGAGTTTTAAAGACGGACTGGACGGCAAGGACGAGGAAGAGATCAAAGAAGAGAAAAAAGAATGAGTCCGTCATTGCGAGGAGCGCTAGCGACGAAGCAATCCAACTTGACTCAAACTGGATTGCTTCGCTTCGCTCGCAATGACGTGTTACGCTAGTTCGAACTGTTCGAGGAACTTCAGGTCGTTTTCAAAGAACAATCTCAAGTCGTTGATGCCGTATTTCAGCATGGCGATACGTTCCACGCCCATGCCGAAAGCAAATCCTGTGTATTTCTCTGGATCGATGCCACTGGCGATTAAAATATTGGGGTCGCACATGCCGCAGCCTAAGATCTCCACCCAACCGGTGTGTTTACAAATGTTGCAGCCTTTGCCGCCGCAGATGTTGCATGAGATGTCCATCTCTGCTGAAGTCTCGGTGAAGGGGAAGTAGGAGGGACGGAAACGCACCTTGGTGCCTTCGCCAAAGAACTCCTGAACAAAGTGATAGAGCGTCTGTTTGAGGTCGGCAAACGACACATTTTCGTCAATATACAAGCCTTCAATCTGATGGAAGATGCAGTGAGCACGGGCTGAGATAGCCTCGTTGCGGAACACGCGTCCAGGAGCGATGATGCGGATGGGCGGCTGTTGTTTCTCCATGGCACGAACCTGAACACTGGAGGTGTGGGTACGCAGCAGGATGTCGGTACTCTTGTTCTCGTTGGGATCCTTCTGGATGAAGAAGGTGTCCTGCATGTCGCGTGCCGGATGGTCGAGGGCGAAGTTCAAGGCGGTGAACACGTGATAATCGTCTTCGATTTCAGGTCCTTCAGCGATGGTGAAGCCAAGATGTGAGAAAATCTCGTTGATGTCGCGGCGCACGATGGAGAGCGGGTGGCGTGAGCCACGCATCTCACCAGCAGGCATGGTCAGATCGAAACCGGCATCGGAGCTGCCTTGCGTTTCGAAACGTGAGAGTTGTTCCTCGACCTTCTCGGTGACGGTGTTTTTTAGCTCGTTGAGGCGCATGCCCATCTCCTTACGGAGTTCGGGAGCCACGTTTTTGAAATCAGCGAACAAGGCAGGAATAACACCTTTCTTGCTCAAGTATGTAATACGGAAGTTCTCCAAAGCCTCTTTGTTGTCGGCTTGGAAGTTCTTGACTTCGTTCAGTATTTGTTCGATTTTCTCTTTCATCTTATTTCTCAATAGTGATCTTGTTGATAGTTACCGGTTCTACGGGTACATCCATGTAGCCAGTCTTGACGCCAGCAATTTTATCGACGATGTCGAGTCCTTCAATCACCTCGCCAAATACGGTGTAGTCGCCGTCGAGATGCGGGGTGCCGCCCACGGTCATGTAGGCCTGGCGTTGCTTGGCGCTGAAGATTTTGCCTAAGCGTTCTTCGTAAAAACTAAGTTTTCTTTCGTCGAACACCTCGCCTTGAACAATGTAGAATTGCGATCCGCTGGATGCCTTCTGAGGGTTAACCTGGTCGCCTTGGCGGGCAGCGCAGAGTGCACCTTTCTTGTGGAAATGGTTCTCGCGGAACTCGGCAGGGACTTTATAACCGGGATCCATGCGTCCATCAGCGTTTTGACCGCCTTGGATCATGAAGTTCTTGATGACACGGTGGAAAGGAGAGCCGTTGTACCAGCCTTCGTTCACCAATTTGATGAAATTGTCGCGGTGCAGCGGAGTGTCGTTATACAAGACGGCTTTAATGGTGCCCATGGAGGTCTCGATGACCACGGTGGTTTCTTTCTGTTGAGCCTGACAAGTCAGTCCGGCAAGGATGATAGACATAAGGATAAGCTTTTTCATTATGATAATAATTTATTCACTGACAATAGAATATTTGACATGGCACCGTAGCCCGTTTTCAGCATTGGGTCCTGCGATGATCCAGCGCTGGGCGTTGATGGCTGCTCCAGCAATGCTGACATACAAACCTTGGCTTTCCTGTTGGCCCATGATGACTCTTTGGAGGTGTTCGCCAATGCGGAAGGTGACGTTATTGTAGGTGCTTGAGTAGCTTCCACCGTAATAGGAGGAACCTTCGTAATAGTCTTGCAATAAGGAAGTGTTGTCGTCGTCAACGATATTGAGCAACGCCAACGAAGTGGGAGGGGTGAAGTTGCTGGTGTCGTCAAAATTTTCCGCAGCGGGGAAGATAAGCTTGGCTTCGTTGATGACGATGTGGGTGTTGGGTTCCAAGGTGTTGGTCCATTGTTTAATGTTGGGGAAACGCAACACTGTTCTCACGCCGCCCATGGATTGGAGATACACTTGGTCTTGACCCAAGGTGGTATCGCCATCAACCACTTGCTGGGTGAACTCGGTACTTCCCAACGTGTAATCGTGCAGATATTGGTCGAAATAAGCGTCTTCAGAAGTGATATAGAAGTAATAGCGCATCGGCTTGGTAGAAGTCGGCGATTCGCGATAATAGATCTGCAACTGAGTGAGGTTGTTGGAGGTAGGAGTGAGGTAGCAGATGGCACCGTCCTGTGCGACGCTCTCGCAGCTGATCTTCAAGCCGTAGCAGGCTTCTTTGAAGGCGTCTGGAGTGTCATACGCTGAGGGGTCGAGGGTGGCGAGATACTGGCCAAAGCTGTTATCCAACGGGATGCGGATCACTGGCTGGGTGATGGTGTCGGTGTAAGTTACGTCGCCGATGACGGATTGAAGGATAGTAGGAGTGGATTTGGGATGAGGCTGGAATTGGTAGCCGTTGGCCAAATCAAAACTCTTGACGGCAACATCGTCGAATTGGCGGTAGCTGCTGTCAAGGCTTAAGCTTTCGTCAAGTTCGTAAATGTGTACCGTTTGCACAGTTGTTGTATCTCCGTAATAGCCAATAAGACCAAGTTGCAGCACGATGGAGTCGACAACGACCTCAGAACCGAAGTTTTGGTTGGTTGAGGAGAGGTGCAGCTGGGTGAAAATGCTGGCATCGGTACGTCCCATGACAGGATCTACCATCGAGCCGAACAATACGGTTCCTATCCCTTTGGTGCTCATCTCGTCGATGATTTCAGAGAAGCACTCGATCTCCAATGTATCGGTGAAATAAACCCCGATGAGGTCGCCTTCTGACAGCAGGCCATTGCCGATTTTCTCTGTGGTTTTGCTACAGGAGATAGATAATAAAGCTAAAGCGCTGAAAAGTAGCGCTTTAAAACTTATTTTAGAATAATATGTTTTCAATTTTTTAATCACTTGGTATTGAGAATAGTATCGTAGAAATCGTTGTAAACATCGGCGTAGTTTTCCGACGCTTGATATTCGAGGGTGGGTTTGTTGCAGGTTTTCAGGTATTCGGCAATCTCTGGGTTGATCTTTTCACTACCAATAATGATGCCATCGGAGAAGTCGATGGCGGCTTTGGTCAAGTCGACATAGGATGGATCCTTGTAGTACTTGAGATCTTTGGTGGTCATGCCAGGGAGTTTCACTTTTTTCTCGAAGCCCGCCCTGATGTTTCCTTGGAAACTGTCGTCATAGATGGAATAAATCACTTTGGACTCGTTAAACAGGGGGTTGTCCTTGAAGCCTCTCTTGATGAAGAGTGGCATGAGAGCGGTGAACCATCCGCTGCAGTGGACGATGTCGGGCGACCAGTTTTGTTTGCGGACAGCTTCGATCACACCGCGATTGAAGAAGATGGAGCGGTAGTCGTTGTCCTCGCAGAACTTGCCGTTTTGGTCGAAGACCGTATATTTCTTTTTGGAGAAGAAGTCATCGTTGTCGATGAAGTAAATCTGCATTCGGGCCTTTTGGATCGAGGCAACCTTGATGATCAGTGGGTGGTCGGTGTCGTTGATGATGAGATTCATTCCCGACAGGCGAATCACTTCGTGAAGCTGGTTGCGTCGTTCGTTGATGATGCCGTATCGCGGCATGAAAATTCTAATTTCCTTTCCTTGTTCCTGAATAGCTTGGGGCAGGTTTCGCCCCAACAGACTCATTGGAGTTTCTGGTAGATAGGGGGTAATTTCCTGTTGTACAAAAAGAACCCGATGTTTAGTAGTCATGGCGTGCAGTTAGAGATTAGATGCAAAGTTACAAAAAAAATCTGAAATAGATATAAAAAAATAAATAAACCTTATCTTTGCCTTTTTAAACTCGATGAGTCTATGGAGATTGAACACTTTGAGAATCAGGAACATGAATGGGAATCGAACCTAAAAGTCACCGAAGGTGTAGACGGTCCCATCCAAGTGAATCCTCAAGCGCTGGAACGCTTGAAGCGCAATCGGCTTAAACTGATGCCACTGGAATGGTATGTCGACGGCATCCTCAAAGGCGATCGAGTGGCGCTTAGCATGGCCATTACTTTGGTGGAAAGCGCCCTTCCCCAACACCAGGAATTGGCTCAGCAGATCATCGCCGCCTGTCTGCCTCACTCGGGCAAGGCATTGAGGTTGGGTATCACAGGTGTTCCAGGCGCAGGAAAGAGTACCTTCATCGAAGCATTAGGCATGTATCTCTGCCGTAACGACCATAAACTCGCTGTCCTGGCCATCGACCCTTCGAGTCAACGTTCCAAAGGTTCTATCTTAGGTGACAAGACTCGCATGGAAGAGCTCTCGGTGCATCCTAATGCCTTCATCCGTCCCTCCGCTTCGGCGGGCACTTTGGGCGGTGTGGCCCGTAAGACCCGTGAGACGGTGATCCTCTGCGAAGCCGCGGGCTACGATACCATCTTTATTGAAACCGTCGGTGTCGGGCAGTCCGAGACCGCCGTGCATTCCATGGTCGATTTCTTCCTGTTGATTCTCATTAGCGGTGCTGGCGACGAGCTTCAGGGCATCAAACGCGGCATTATGGAGATGGCTGACGGCATTGCCGTCAACAAGGCCGATGGCGACAACATCATGCGTGCCGAACGTGCTGCCGCCGAATGTCGTACCGCCCTCCATCTCTTCCCCATGCCTGAATCAGGCCAAGAAACCAAGGTGCTCACCTGCTCTTCTTTGACCGGCTACAACGTCGAAGCCGTCTGGCAAATGGTCTACGACCACGTCCAGGCCATCCGCAAGAACGGCTTCCTCCAGCAAAAACGCTCCCAACAGGACGTCCAAATGATGATCGACACCATGGAATCGGCACTTAAAACAGATTTCTATCAGAATCAATTGGTCACCGATCTGCTTCCTTTGATCGAAAACGACGTCCGCAACCAACGCATGAGCGCCTATATCGGGGCACAAAAGCTTTTGGATGCCTATTTCAACATGCTGAAACGGTAATTTTACAAACTTTTCTGTTTTATTGGTAAATCCCAGAATATTTATTATCTTTGCCTCCCCAATAAGGAAATGCAAACCTAAAAAAATATTGTAATGGATCAACACATTGCCATGAACCCCAACCTGCTGGTTCGCTATCTGCAGAAGCCAGCAGCTGAATTTACCCGCGCTGACATCATCCGCTATTGCGAAGAAAATGAAATCGAATTCATCAACTTCCACTATTGTGGATGGGACGGCAAATTAAAGACCTTGAACTTCGTGATTCACAGCGCCGAGCATCTGGAGAACATCCTCTCCGCTGGCGAGCGCGTCGATGGCTCCAGCCTCTTCCCCTTCATCGAAGCTGGCAAGAGCGACCTCTACGTGGTGCCGAAGTACAAGACGGCCTTCCGCAACCCCTTCTCCGAGGTGCCTACCGTCGACATCCTCTGCTCGTTTTACAACCGCGACGGCGAGCCCTTCGAGAGCTCACCGGAGTACATCCTCCGCAAGGCCCACCAGGTCTTCAAGAAGACCACCGGTCTCGAGATGCAGACCATGGGCGAGTTGGAATACTACATCATCGCTGATGACGAGCAGATCTACGAAGTGCCAGATCAGAGAGGTTATCACGAGAGCGCCCCGTTCAACAAGTTCACCGAGTACCGCGTGGAGGCTATGCGTCTCATCGCCCAGGCTGGTGGCTTGATCAAATACGGTCACTCCGAGGTGGGTAACTTCACCCATGACGGCAAGATCTATGAGCAGAACGAAATTGAGTTCCTGCCTACTAACATCGAGGATGCCGCCGACCAACTGGTGGTAGCCAAATGGATCATGCGTCAACTGGCTTACCAGTATGGCGTGGTGCTGACCTTCGCCCCGAAGATCACCGTGGGCAAGGCCGGTTCCGGTATGCACGTACACTGCAAGTTCACGAAAAACGGCAAGAGCGTGATGGTGGAAAAGGGCGAACTCAGCGACTATGGCAAGCGTGCCATCGCCGGTTACATGGATGCCGGTACCTCGCTGCCAGCCTTCGGTAACCCGAACCCGCTGTCGTTCCTCCGCCTGGTGCCTCATCAGGAAGCCCCGACCTCGCTGTGCTGGTCATACAGCAACCGCAGCGCCTTAGTGCGTGTGCCGCTGGGCTGGATCAACAATGGTAAGGACATGGTGGCCAACGCCAACCCACTGGAGAAGAAGTCCAACCGCGACTTCAGCGACAAGCAGACCTTCGAATGGCGTGCCTCCGACGGTTGCGCCGACATGTACCTGCTGATGGCTGCCCTCTGCGCTGCAGCTCGTCACGGCTTCGAGATGAAAGACGCCCTCAAGGTGGCCGAAAAGACCTATGTCGGCCTCGGCGTGAACATCCACGATGCCAAGAACAAGAAAGTGCAAGAAGCCCTCGAGCAACTGCCTGACAGCTGCGTGGCTGCCGCCAAGGAACTCAAGAAGGATCGCAAGATCTACACCGACAAGGGTGTGTTCTCCGATGCCATCATCGACTACATGATCAAGTACCTCAGCGACTTCAAGGATGCCAACCTCCGCAAGGAATTAGGCAACGACACTGAGAAGATCATGAAGTTGGTCAACGAAAATATTCACGTTGGGTAAATTGAAAATTGAAAATTGAGAATTGAAATGAAATCCAAAATAGGATCCTTCAATTTTCAATTCTCAATTTTCAATTCTTATAGCATTGCCAAAATCTGGTCGTAATAGTTTTTGCTGACTGGAATGTGTGCCGCGTTCGGCACATCCAAAACAGCGTATGTGAAGTCCTTCTCTTTTTGAAGGACTTCCACTCTGTTTTTATTGACGAAATAAGAGCGGTGACAACGGATTAAGCCGTTTTTGGCGCACATATCCTCAATACGTTTCATGGAGCTGCGCAGCAGGTAGGAATTGATCTTGCCGTCATCCAAGTAATAAATACGGAGATAATTTTCGTCAGATTGGATATAAAGAATGGAGGCTTGTGTCACAATGAGTTTCACATTGCCGCGTTCATCCACAAACTTGATTTTCTCACCTTGGGTCATACGACTGGCATCGTTGAGAAGTTCCTCTTTTTCGGTGACTTGGTTGTAAAGGAAGAGGATGATATAAGGGATGAGCATCGTCACAGCAAGATATACCAACGAATAGCCAAAAAACACGAAATATGCGTCGTTTTTCTTGGTGAAAAGCCAAAGATACAATCCCGTGAAGCCTGAGGCAAACAGCATCTCGAAAAGGCAACCCAAAAAATACTGAATTCGTGTCAAAGGGTTTCTTCTATTAACCAAAGGCATGATAAGCCTTGAGATCAGCATGACGCCCATGATGATGCAGAAAATCATCACGATATGGAATGAATATCTTCCGAAAGCGATATCGTAGTTTTTGAAGGCAAATGGACAGAAAAGTAACAGCATACCCATGACGAACAGGGGCAGGCCAATGATATGAGCCCAGAAGCTGTTGGAGGAGAAGATGGGTTGTGGAAGCTTGTTCATGGCTTAATTCGTTTGTTGAATACAATCTCTTTCGTGCATCTCGATTTTTTCGAGTAACACGTCGATAGTAGGTATCTTGCTAAAATCCAACAGGAAAGCGTGTGTCACATCTTTGATGTCACGAATCATCTTCACGATTTGTGTCAGACGCTCTTCGGTGATATGGTTGCGGATAATCAGCAAGTAATCGGTATGTGGGTTGATCTTGATGCAAAGATGGTCTTTGCTTTTCAGCGCCACCAAATTAAATGCGTTGCGGTTTTCGCCGGCATTGTAATAAAAGAATGTGTATGGATTGACAGCGTCGAGCAGTATTTCTTTCAGCCTCACGAGATTGAAGTGCAGTAGCTCGTTGAAGTAATAGGCGAGTTTGTAATCGGCCAACGTCGTGTTGATACCAATGAGATGGATATCGTCGAACGGTGCAATGACCAGCTTATTCTTTTTCATGCTTATCAGGTTTTATGATGTTTTGTTCGACAAGCATGTTCCAGGTCTTTTCGGCGCTGAGTTGTTCAGCACCTTTAATAGAGTAGTCGGCGCCTGTGGCGTATTCCTTGTCATCGATGACAACGACTACGTGATACAGTTTATTATGTCCTCCCTCGTTTTTGTTCTCGATCAGCTTGAAGATGAGGTGGTGTTTGCCTTTCTGCGACCATTCAAGCAACTTGCTCTTGAAGTTCACGTCGGTCTGCTCCACCTGTTCGAGGTTGATGTGGACGTTGATGATGCGGTCGAGGAGGATGTGTTTGGTGAATTCGTAACCGCGGTCAAGGTAGAGGGCGCCTACGAAAGCCTCGAAGGCGTTGCCCCCCATCGACTTAAAGTTGGAATGGGAGTCATGAGAGTAGTGGATAACCTGCTCAAAACCAAGTTTTTGTGAAAGCTTGTTGAGCGAGGCTCGGCTGACGATGCGGGAACGCATCTCTGTCAGGAAACCCTCCGACTTGGTAGGAAAGAGGCGGAACAGATAGTCGGCCACCACGGTACTCAATACGGCATCGCCGAGGTATTCAAGCCGTTCGTTGCTCAGCTTGAAGTTACCCACGCTGTTGTCAGCGGCTGACTTATGGGTGAAGGCCAGCTGGTACAAAGAAATATTAATGGGATAAAAGCCAAAGTCGTTGTGGATGAATTCCGACAAGGCCTTGTCCTTCGAAAAGCAATGTGCAAGATAATCTCTCAGAGCCATTGCTTAGGGATTTAGACTGTGTATTTCTTGAAAAGCAGGGAAGTGTTTTGTCCGCCGAAGCCAAAGGCGTTGCTGAGAGCGTAGCGGATGTCGCGCTTCCGGGCGGTGTTGAAGGTGAAATCGAGTTTGGGGTCGATTTGCGGATCATCCTCGAAGTGGTTGATGGTGGGCGGGATGATGCCTTCTCGGAGCGCCATGATGGTGGCGATGGCCTCGACGGCACCGGTGCCGCCAAGCAGGTGGCCTGTCATGGACTTGGTGGAGTTGAGGCTGATGTTGTAACTGTGTTCGCCAAACACTTTTTGAACGGCGAGAATCTCAGCGATGTCGCCTTGTGGCGTTGAGGTTCCGTGGGTGTTGATGTGCTCGACCGCGGTCTTTTCAATGCCAGCGTCTTTGATGGCACGTTCCATGCTGAGCGAGGCGCCGTAGCCTTCGGGATGTGGGGCAGTGATGTGGTAGGCGTCGCCTGACATGCCCACGCCAACCAGCTCGGCATAGATGTCGGCACCGCGTTTCAAGGCGTGATCCAATTCTTCGAGCACGAGACAGCCGCCGCCTTCACCCATGACGAAGCCGTCACGGTTCTTGTCGAACGGACGCGAGGCGGTCTGTGGATCGTCATTGCGGAGCGAGAGGGCGTGCATGGCATTGAAACCGCCGATGCCTGCCTCACAGATGCCCGCTTCGGCACCACCTGCCAACACAGCAACTGCCTTGCCGTAACGGATCAGGTCGAAAGCTGCCACAATGGCGTGTGATGAGGAAGCACAGGCTGAAACAGTGGCGAAATTAGGTCCCCTGAAGCCATATTTGATAGAGATCACTCCCGCAGGAATGTTCAAGATCATCTTAGGAATGTAATAGGGGCTGAAACGAGGTGTGCCGTCGCTTTCGACATGTTCCTTCACCTCGTGAAAGAAATGGGTAACACCGCCGATACCTGCGGTAAGCACCACACCAACCTCATCAAAATTAGTGTTGACCGGGGTGATGTGTGAGCTTTCCACCGCTTCCTGTGCCGCAATCAAGGCGAATTGTGCAAAAGGATCGTACTTGCGCACATCCTTGCGGTCAAAATAGTTCAAGGGATCATAATCCTTGACCTCAGCGGCAAAGCGGGTTTTGTAATTGGTGGAATCGAAATGAGTGATCGGACCGACACCATTTTTACCACTGATCAAGCCACTCCAAAAGTCCTTGACAGTGTTTCCAACGGGAGTGATGGCACCCAAACCGGTGACGACGACTCGTTTCGATTCCATCGGTTGTGTTTGATTATGCGTTCTTCTTCTGTTCTTCTTCGATCAGACGAATCACATCACCAACGGTGACGATGTTCTCCTGTTGATCGTCCGGGATGGCGATACCGAATTTCTTTTCGAAATCGAGCATGAGCTCAACGGTATCCAGTGAATCAGCACCAAGGTCATTGGTGAAGCTGGCATCCATAGTAACTTCTGAAGGATTGACACCTAATTTTTCTGCGATAATAGGCACAATTTGTTCTGCAATTTCTGACATAATTTTCAATTTTTTTGTTTAACATCGACGCATAAAAATCCAAAAAGTGATGAATTAATAGCGTCAAATAAATTCTCTCGTTTTCTAATTATTCTGCAAAGATACATTATTTTTAATATACCCACCAAATTTTTCGGTCTTTTTCCATTTTTTGCTATCTTTACCCCAAAATTGTTAACCATGGATCAACCTGAAAAAAAACTATTTCTTCTCGATGCATACGCATTGATATACAGGGCGTTCTTTGCGATGAGCAAGCGTCCGGCAATGAACTCTAAAGGCTTGAACACCTCTGCGGTGATGGGCTTCTTAAATACTTTGTATGATGTGCTCCGCAACGAAAAGCCTACCCATATCGGCGTGGCCTTCGACCTTCATGCACCCACGGTAAGGGTACAGGAGTTCAGTGAATACAAAGCCAACCGTGAGTCCATGCCCGACGACCTCCGTGCCTCCATACCTTATATCATTAGGTTGATCGAAGGGTTCAACATCCCGGTTTATGCTGCCGAGGGCTATGAAGCCGACGACGTCATCGGGACCTTGTCGCACAAAGCCGAAAAGGAGGGTTTCGTCACCTACATGATGACCCCCGACAAGGATTTCGGACAGCTCGTCACCGACAAAGTATTGATCTACAAACCAGCCAAATTCGGAGCTCCGGCGCAGGTGTTGGGACCAAAGGATATCTGTGAGAAATATGGCATTGACCATCCCTCTCAAGTGATAGATATCTTGGGACTATGGGGCGATGCTTCTGACAATATTCCAGGCATCCCTGGCATCGGCGAGAAAAACGCATCACTGCTGATCAGCAAATATGGTAGCGTGGAAGGTGTGATTGCCCATGCTGACGAACTCAAAGGCAAACAACAAGAAAACGTTCGCAACTTTGCTGAGCAAGGCCTGATGTCGAAACACCTGGCCACCATCATGCTGGATGCTCCTGTAGAATTCAACGCTGAGGAATTGGAACTCAACGATCCTGACGTTCCAGCTTTGTTGGAGCTCTTTGATGAACTCGAGTTCCGCACGTTCAAGCAAAGGTTTATTAGGGATTACGGCGTGGTTGAAGCCGACTTGAAACAGCCGTCAAATGCAAATGTACCAACCCCAACCATATCCGCTCCAAACATATCTATCGTCGTATTAAACCAATCCGAGGATCAATGGGAATCACATCGTGCCGAGATCGAGAATCCTAAAATCACCAAAGTGGGCTATAACCTCAAGCCGATTCTTACTGGCCTTCGCCGAAAAGGAATTACCCCACAAGGCAGATTGTTCGATGTGATGATTGCCCATTACCTCATCGAGCCAGAGCAACGCCATACCTTGGAGTACCTTTCTGATATCTACCTCCACCGTAGCTATTCCCCACAGGGCAACTTATGGGCACCTGACGAGGACGATGACATCGTCAAGGATTTGTTTAAAGTATTCCTGCCCATGCTGAAGGAGAACGGCTTGGAGAAGCTGTTTTACGAAATCGAGATGCCCTTGGTGACGGTACTGAGCGTGATGGAGGAGAACGGCGTGAAGATCGATAGCCAAAACCTGCGTAACATCAGCGAAGAGTTTGGAAAACACATCCATGAACTGGAAGAAAGCATCTATGCCATGGCTGGGGTACGGTTCAACATCGCTTCACCACGTCAGTTGGGCGAGGTGCTGTTCGACAAACTTCAGCTGGATGCCAAAGCCAAGAAAACCAAGACGGGTCAGTATGCCACAGGCGAAGAGGTGCTGCAGAAATTAGCAGGCAAACATCCTATCATCAATGCCATCTTGGAATACCGTTCTTACACCAAGCTGAAATCCACTTATTTGGATGCGCTTCCTGCTTTGATCAACCCTAAGGATGGCTTGATCCATACATCGTATAACCAAGCGGTAACAGCCACGGGACGCTTGAGTTCCAACAACCCCAACCTGCAAAACATTCCTGTGCGTACCGCCAATGGTCGCGAGATACGTCGTGCCTTTGTGCCACGCAGTCCTGAATACACTCTGCTTGCCGCCGACTATTCCCAGATAGAGCTCCGCATCATCGCCCACCTCAGTCAGGATCCAGCCATGATTGCCGATTTCAATTTGGGTCATGATATCCATGCTGCCACTGCCGCCAAGGTGTTTCACGTGCCGATCGATCAAGTCACCAAGGAGCAGCGTAGCCGTGCCAAAGCGGTTAACTTCGGCATCATTTATGGTATGTCGGCTTTCGGATTGGCAGAAAGGATGGAGATCTCACGTAGCGAAGCGGCTGACATCATCAAGAAGTATTTTGAGGAATACGCAGGCATCAAGGAATACATGAACCGCAGCATTGCCTTGGCCAAGGAAAGGGGCTATGCCGAGACCATCTTGGGCCGTCGGCGTTACCTGCGCGATATCAACGCTGCTAACGGCACTGTACGTAATTTTGCTGAGCGCAACGCCATCAATGCTCCTATCCAAGGATCCTCGGCCGATATGATCAAGATTGCCATGATCGGGATTCATCAAGAGCTTCAGAAGCTGAAAATGCAATCAAAAATGATCTTGCAAGTGCATGACGAATTGGTCTTCGATGCCCATTTGGATGAGCTTTCCGAATTGAAAGCCCTTGTTAGCGAAAAGATGGTGAACGCCATGCCGCTGTCGGTGCCCGTCATCGTGGAGATAAACACCGGCAATAACTGGCTAGAGGCGCATTAATCATTAACGCTGGAGTGCCGCAATGGTTCCAGTGGTGGAATACCCTTCTACCAAATCGACCGTCTCAACTTTACCGCCATAGGACGTGACGATGTCATAGCCCACAATTTCCTCGGGTTTATAGTCCGCGCCTTTCACCAATACGTCGGGACGCACGACCTTGATCAGCTCGTAAGGTGTGTCTTCGCCAAACAGTACCACGGCATCAATGCAGGCCAGTGAAGCCAACACTATGGCGCGGGCATCCTCGTCGTTGACGGGACGGCTCTCACCTTTTAATCGACGCACCGAGGCATCGGTGTTCAGTCCCACCACCAGCACGTCGCCTTTGTCAGAAGCCTTTGATAGGTACTCCACATGGCCGCGGTGTAAGAGATCAAAGCATCCATTGGTGAACACAATTCTCAAACCCTGATCACGCCACATGGTGAGCTGAGAGGTGAGAAGTGAGAGTTGAGAGGTGGAATAGATTTTATTTTTGATCAACTGAAGGCTGTCCATCGGTCTTTTTATTTTTTCTGAAAGAATAGTATTTATTGGATAAATAACTGAATGTCACGCAAATAATAGAGATGATCACATAGGAAACTGTCGGCCACCACTGGAAGATCTCCACAAACAGCTTCAGTCCGGCGTAGTTGATCAGGATGTTAGCCAAGGTGACGAGCAAATAGCGTACAATCTGTGTCCGTCCACGCAACGAGGAGCCCGAAAAGCTGATGTGTCGTGCCATCCAGAAGCCTGTTAGGAAAGTGATGGGGAACTTGAAGACGAAAGCAGCGATGTGGGGCGTGAAGGCAATGAAGCCTAAGTCAAAGACCTTGGCTTTGAACACAAAGTGGTAAAATACGTAGTATAGCACCCATTCCAAAGCCAGGTTCAAGCCGCCGCAACAGCCATAACGGAACAGTTCCAAGCTCATGAATCTCTTGAATGGCGGATAAAAGAAATCAATGACTGTGGTTAACAGTCGTTCGATACGTTTTTCTATGTTGCGGATGAATTTCATCATAACCAAATCAAATCATAACCATCAAGGAAACGTTGTGTTTGCTTGACATCGTCAGTAAAGCCAAGCACATAGCCGCCGCCACCAGAACCGGAGATCTTCACGCCGAAATGGAAATCGGGTTTTTCGATAAAGAGGTCGATGATGTTGTCGGTGATCATCGGGCGCAGGAACTGCAGTTGTCTTTCGGTGAGTTGGCGGAGTGTGCTGAAAAACGCCTCGGTTTGACCTGCAATCAGGTTGTCGATGCAGGCTGAAACACAAGGTACGTAGGTGGTTTGGAACGCCTTCAGGTAGTCGGCATCCTCACGCTTGACCTTGAAATATTGCACCAAAGGCTTGGTGTTGCTCTTGATGCCAGTGTCAGCCAAAAACACATGGATATCAGCGGGGATGAAGTCTTCAGGAAGCAATGTCACGGCTTGGGCGTTGATCCTAAAGGGCTTGTTGAGATAACACTCTAAGGGGTCGATGCCCGAGCTGCTGCCATGGAAACAACTTTCCATCTTTCCCATGATCCGTTTCAAGTCGATCAAGTTGTCGACCTGTGTATTGGCATAACGTTTCCAGACAGCTGCTGTCAAGGTTCCTGAGCTGCCAAGGCCGTAGCCCGAAGGCACATCGGAATCCAAGAAAAGTCCCTGCTCCAAGTCAGTGTCGAAGCGATCGAAATCGAACAACGATGCCAGTTCTGCTTCGTTTGCAAGATACTGTCTGAACTTACGGATGCTTTTGTTGGAGGCTTGTTCGCTGGGTTGATCCAAAGCGGGATTCATCTTCCATTCGGCCTTGAAACGCCGCAGGGGGACCATCAAGGCGGTCGAGTCGAATATCATGGAATATTCGCCGAAGAGGATGACTTTGCTATGGAAAACGCTTTCGTTCATGGCTTGTTTAGCATTTTGAGGCACCGTCTCCAACTTGGTCGGGGATCCACTGACCGCTGACGCAGTATTGCTCCAGCTCGTCCATGATGAAACGCTCCACCATCTCGGCATGTTGATCGGGATAGAGGATGTGCACATTGGGACCGGCGTCGAGGGTGAAGCACACGGGAATGTCGGTCTCCTGACGGAATTCAAACAACGTATTAATGATACGCAAGGTGTTGGGTTTCATCAAGATATATGATGGATTGGAGCACATCATCAAGGCGTGAAGCTGCATGGCTTCCGACTCGGTGATGTGGATGAAGGTCTCCAGATCGCCTGTTTCCAAGGCTTTCAGTAAGTTTTCAATGTTGTTTTTTGCCACGGCATAACGTGATTCGGCGTATGGGTTGCCATTCATTAAGGCATGTCCTGCTCGACTCGACACCGATTTTTTGGCATCGCTGACGATGAGGATGCTGTCGTGGTAATCTTTAAAAATGGGATGGATTCTGTCTTGCAGCGTGATGGCGTATTCGTCGGAACTATCTTTCACAGCTGGCGTTTCGCCCCACAACGCCATTTTTGGGAATAGGGAACGGCAGGCGCTGCCTGAAGCCAATCGTGAGAAATAGGAAGCTTTCTTCAAGTCGATGCCATCGGTTCCATTAACCGTGCGTTCAATGTCGAACAGACACATCACCAAAGCACTCATCGAGGAGGCAGACGAAGCGATGCCTGATGAGTGGGGGAAAGTATTGTGGCTGTTAATGTGAAGGTCCAACTGCTTGAGGAAAGGGAAAGAGTCCATGTTCTCCAGCAGGAATTTATGAATCTTGGCTTGGAACTCGCTGTTTTCCTTGCCATCGAAACGAAAATGTAAATCGAAATGATCCGACGGCTCAAAAGACACAGAGGTCTCTGTCTTACAGTTTTTTAATGTGAAGCTGATAGACGGGTTTTGAGGGATTTGACGTCCCTTCTTACCCCAGTACTTCACCAGTGCGATATTCGATGGGCTTTGCCATTTCAATTGGTTCATAGTATGATATCGTGATAGTTAAAAACTGTGTCTAAACCTTTATGTTTAAAATATTCGGTCACTTGTTCGTGAGTCCATTCCGTGGCTGCGAGGATGAAGTCACCGCCCCAGGCGCCGAGCGACTTCAGCGAGCCTTCAAAGTCAGGATAATGGGTCTTGACAGGCTCACGGTCGAGGCAATGGGCGAGGATGTCCTCGTGCACATCTATAAAACGTCGAAAATCGTTAAATGTTGTGATGTTAGGCAGTGCTTCGCCGATGGCTGACACGGTATCAACATCGTCGAGATAGTCGTATTCTTGCATCCGTTGGTTGAAGCTTTTCACTTCTTTGCCGGATTGTTGCTTTTTGCCTTGATAGAGAAAAAAGAGTTGCGATGCGAATGGAGGGTTGAAGTCAGCGGTTTGGACCACTGGCTTTTCACCTTCCAGATGGTAAAACACGGGACTGTTGGCGGTGGCGCAGGCGATGTCGTAGCCTGAGCCTCCAAAGGTCATCTTCAGCAGTTCGTAAGGATCTACCTTAGCCCATTGGGCGAGGTTGCTGATCATCGTGGAGCTGCTGCCCAAACCCCATTCAGGGTCAAAGTCGAGACGGGTCTCAAAACAAAGGCCTTGGTTGAAAGCAGATGGATTGAGCTTTTGGACGGCTTTCAGGATTTCGGCCAGTTTAGTGGCTTTCGAGGGGTCGTCGGTGGCGATGACTTCGAGGTCTTTGCTGAGCGTAGCGGAAAACCAAGGACCAGAGGGTTTGTTTGCGTTCCATTGGATAGAGTCGCACGGACATACCGTCATGGATTGCCCCAATTTAGTGGGTAACGCAAGCGCCAATGCGCCTTTCAACACGAGGTATTCACCCGTGAGCAGCAGTTTGCCGTTGGCGCGGTAGGTGTTCATTTCCGAAGCGATTCAAGGTATTGTTCCACGGCGGCGTAGGAGACGGTCTTGTCCTTGAAGTATTCTCGGGCTAAGCGTTTGTCGTCTTCAGAGGCCTGCAGCTGGTTGAGGATGTTGTTGAGATGCATCTTCATGTGTCCAGCCTGGATGCCTTTGGTGGTGAGGGAACGCACTGCCGAGAAGTTGTTGGCGAGGCCCATGGTAGCGGCAATCATCATCAGCTCTTTGGCGGTGGGATTGCCGAGCAATTCGAGGGATTTCTTAGCCAAGGGGTGCAGGCTGGTAAGTCCGCCCACGGTGCCCATGGCTATGGGAACTTCCAGTTCAAAATGGAAGATGCCGTCAGTAATGGTGACGGTGGAGAGGCTCTCATAGCGGCCGTTGCGAGAGGCGTAGGTGTGACCTGCTGCCTCCACAGCGCGGAAGTCGTTGCCTGTGGCGATGACCACGGCGTCGATGCCGTTGTAGATGCCTTTGTTATGGGTTGTGGCTCGGTCGATGTCGATATGTGCGATGTCGACGGCCTTCTTGAATTTCAATGCATATTCCGCTCCTGTGAGATGCTCGTCGATGCCGTCCAGTTGTTCCACGGGGCATTCCACCCAAACCTTCACGCGGCAGTCGGGTGTGTTGTTGGAGAGGATGGTCATGATGATCTCGCACTGCCGCAGGCTTTCATCGAGATCTTTGCGTTCAGCGAAGAAGTCCTGCAAGCTGTGCCCGAACTGTTCGAGCACGGTGTTGATGAAGTTGGCGCCCATCGAGTCGCAGGTGTTGAACTCCACGCGCAGCTGATAGTAATCAGGGATTTGAGAAGTATAGTCGATCAGCTGGATGTCGAGGATGCCGCCGCCGCGTTTCTTCATGTTGGCAGTGAAGGTGTCAGTGTCGTTCAGCAGTCTTTCCTTGATCTCGGGAAACAATGCCTGAAGCTGTTCCATCGTGCCTTTCCAGCCGAAGTGGACTTGTCCGACCTTACGTACGTCGGGCACCTCGGCGTGGAAGCCGCCGCGTTCGCCCCAGAACTTGGCCGCCGCGGAAGCGGCGGCCACCACCGAACTCTCCTCAATGACCATCGGGACGATGTAGTTCTTCCCGTTGATCATCACGTTAGGCGAGATGCCGTATGGCATGATGTAATTGGTGATGGTGTTCTCACTGAACTCGTCAAAGAGCTTCTGCTGTCCCGAATCGGTATGCCAGTAGCTCTTCAATAGATTGACGACCTCGCCAGGATTTTCAAAATAGTTGGCGATGAGTTTCAGCTTCTCTTCCTTGAGCAGCTTCGAAAAACCTTTCTTGATACGTTCACGCGAGCCCATGTTGATTAGCTTTAAAGGTTAGGATTGGGATATTCAACTTGTTGTAGAATCGAGGAATCGTCGCAATCGACAATGAGGATAGGATCACCGGAATAATAGAGTTTCGAGGCCTCTTGGACCGAACCTTCAAGTGTCTCGGTTACATTGACTGTGGCCTCCGAAGCGGATTTAACTTCGATATGCATGTGGCTGATCCAACTTGTCGCCATATTGAGATGGCTGGCATCGGTGACAGTCACATTGGCGCGGTTGATCTCGCCCCAATAATCGGTGACGTGTGAGCCGTCCTTTATAGTCATATTCACGTCGTCACTGACAGTGAGGCTGCACTTTAAGTCAGAAGCTTCGCTCACTTCAACCTTGCAGGTCGTCCCTTCAAAGCTGAACTCGACGCACTTGGAGCCATCGCTCAGTTTGATGTCGGCGCTGCCAAAGAAATGTCCACCCCTGCAGGTGGAGGCATCTTCAAGCACAAGGGTGAGTGCCGTCTCAGGGAAGCGGCCTTCAACAGCTGCGGTGACGGCTTCCGAGAAATGGATTTTATGAACTTCGGGTGTGTGAACAATAGCGTTCATCACGGTGTTATTAGGCATGTTAACGCTTTTGCTGAGGCTGATATGGAGCGAGGCTCCTTCCAAAGTCACCTGTAGGTATTCCTCCAAAAAAGCGGAATACTTTAGTTCCACATACGAGATGGAATCTTGAATGACTTGAACACACCATGCGTCTTCTGCCGTGATCTCATTCATTACCGCGTTCTCATACAGGGTCTTGTCCTTCACCGTCATGTCAGGCTCTTTTTCTTTCTTGCATGCGGTGAAGGCAATCAACCCGAGGAATGCTATAATTATTGCTGTTTTTTTCATGTTGATTTCAATTATGGTGATAAGGTTCTCCTTTCAAAATCGTAAATGCCCGATACAGTTGTTCTACAAAGATCAGCCGAACCATCTGGTGTGAGAAGGTCATGGCCGAGAGCGCCATCTTGGCATTGGCCTTGTCGTAGACCTCCTGTGCGAATCCGTAAGGGCCTCCGATGACGAACACGATGCGCTTGGCGCCTGAAGCCATCAGCTTCTCTAGGTTTTCGGCGAAAGCCACCGAGGTGTAAGAAGTGCCGTTTTCGTCAAGGAGTACCACATGGTCTCCGGGCTGCAGCTGTTGAAGCAGGAGGAAGCTCTCTGCTTTTTTCTGCTGTTCTTCGCTCAGGGTCTTGCGGTTGCGGATGTCAGGGATCTCTTTCATCTCAAATGAGACGTAATGCCCCAGTCGGCCGACATATTTCTTGATGCCGTTGATGAGATAATCCTCGTCGGTTTTTCCTATGACAAGCAGGAGTATCTTCATTCAATTACCTGATAATGCTCGATTTCGAACGTGATGGGATTGCCCGCCTTGTAATAGTTGATGTCCTTCAGCACTTTGTCGAACACATAATACTGAATCAGCACCATGTCACGATCGTCGTTGATCAAAGCAAACATGCGGTCGACGTCAGTCTCACGATCCTCGTAAGGGATGGCGTTGCTGGCTTCCACTTTCTTACCAAAGGTTGTGATGGCGGAAGTCTCTCCTTCCTTGTTGGTCAGGGAGATTTTATGGATGATGGGTGAGCGCTTGATGGAGTCAAGTCGGCTGGGTTTCAAAATGTTGTTCAGCAGTGCTTCGAAGCGGAGGTCGCTAAATGAGGCCAACAGGTTGATCACCTTCAGGGTGTCGTAGGGTACGGGAGTATTGTCGGCTAAACTGGTCAATTGGTACTGGTGCTTGCCGGTGTTATCCACGCGGAAACTGCGTTCAGGCTCTTGGCAGAACTCGACTGTGACTGACTGGATGTTGGCCAGTGGCTCGTGGAAGATGGTGTGGTCGCGCCAATCGTCTGGATCGGCAGTGTAGCGTGTGGAGATATAGCCTCTGAAGCCTGGGATATAGACGATGTAGGCCTGATCGGCGCCTTCACGAAGCATGAAAGTGCCGCTGCTGTCCTTGGTGGCTTCGCCTACATAGAACACCTTTGTGCGCTTTTCGCGGTAGAACAGTTTGATCTTGTTGAACAGGTTGATGGTCGGGACGGTTTGGTAGATCTCCACCTTGGTGCTGCTGCTAGCCATCTGTGCGATGATGTGATCATGGCTGGAGCGTGACACGGGCATTCTGACACGTACACGGTAAAGGGTGTACATCAGTTGGTCGATCTTTTTTGGATGCGCCGTGTAGTCGGTGTTCAAGGTCCAGCCGTCTTCGTGGCGTTCCAGCAACGTTTCGTGATCCAAGCGGTCGGCGAGATAGACCTTGGTGATGGAAGCAGTGTCCCACACCATGAAGTCGGCCGAGTCACCACGGAGCGTAGTGAGGTAACGGTTGTTCCAGACTAAGATGATGGCGATGGCAATCAGGACGATAGCTATGATGATCGCAGTTTTATTCTTTTTCATTTTTCTTGCAGTATTTGTTCTTTCTGATGAATGACATGATGATTCCCAATAGCACCACTAACCCGGTCGGTACTAAGATGTTGACCATCTGCCAGCGGACGCGCTGGTGTGCCTTCTTGTCGGGATCGAGAAGTCGAATCTTGAACTCGCGTGAGCGGATGTCGATCAGGCTTTCGCCGTCGACGAGGTAGCTGATGGCGTTCTCGATGAAGTCTTTGTTGCCGTAGGTGTTTTGGGTATATTGGTCGTAGCCCAAGGGCAGAGGCTTCTTGGTGCGGACTTCGATTTGGTTGCGGATGATGTCGCCGTCGGCCACCACGATCATGGAGGTGGGGACGCTTTCAGGCATGAAGTCCATCACGTTGCTTTCCTCGATGTCGGCTGTGATACGGTTGGCATAGAGTGACGGGAAGGTGCCTTTCAGCAAGTAGGCGACGTTTTGTCCTTGCGACGGGAACAAGCGCTTGTCAGGGGTCTGGCGGAGCATGGCGAGGCTGATGAATACCGGGGTACCTGAGATCTTGGTGTAGTCGGAAGTCTTCAGCAAAGGGGTCTTGACAATGCTACCGTCGGAAGTGGTGGCGTCGATGGAGCTGACGAAGTCAAGCTTGATGGCGTTCATGTTGCGCACCATGGGATGGTTGGAAGCGGCTTGCACCAAGGGGAAGTAGAACCAGCGGTAGAACTCCAGCTGTGGCTGACCGGCCATCTGTCCCGTACGGATGGGCAAGGCGGCGCAGTTCATGTCGAGCAGCAGGTTGCGGTTGAGGCGCACGCCGTATTTGAAGAGCATGTCGTCGAGGTTGAGGTCTTGGTCGATGCCGATAGTAGACTCCTGCGAGGTGAGGCTGTCCATGGTGGCAAACACGGGTTCCACCAGCCAAAGCACCTTGCCACCATGCATGATGTATTGGTCGATGAGGAACTTGTCCTTCTCGTCGAAAGGCTCGGTAGGCTTAGCAATGACAATAGCGTCGTATTTGATGTCGGCTCTGATCTCGCCATTGGCGTTCTCGTGACGTTCAATGAGGGCATCGACCCTACCTGCGATCTCGCCTCGTGTCACGTGGTAGTTCTGCTGGAGGGTCTGGGTGATATCGTAAACCTCCGTCTCAGTGAGTTCGCCATGGCCTTCGATAAAGGCGATGGAAGGCTTCTTGGCGCGTGTCACCTTGATGATGGCATCGAGCAAGCGAAACTCGAGGTTCTGCATGGAGGCGTTCAAGGCTTCTTCTGACGACTGCCCGAGTTGGTTCTCAAGCAGGTCGACGGCGATCTCGGTCTCGTTGCCATAGCTGACCAAGGTGCCAGGCCAGATGATCATTTGCTTGGTGCTGCCGTCGGGGTTCTGGTCAATCACGTTAGTGGGGTTAAGGCCGGCTTGATACAACAGCCTATAGCCCTCTTCAATCTCATTACGGTCGCTGCCTTCAGAAGGGTTGATGAACTCGTAATCGATATATTTCGAGTAGGCACGGAACTCGTCAAGCATCTCCTTGGTCTCGCGGCGCAGTTTCTTGAATCCAGCAGGGAAGTCGCCCTCCAGATAGACCTTGAAATAGACGTAGTCGTCGAGATTTCGGAGCGTCTCCTTGGTAGTCTCGGAAAGGGTATAGCGCTTTTCGGCGGTGAGGTCGAAGCGGGTGAATACGAACGAGCCGATGACGTTGATCACCACGATGATCACCAAGGTGATGAAGAATGATGCCAACTGGCTTTTTTTCAGATTCTTGCGTTTGTTTTCCATAGCTTATCCTCCTACCATTTGCGGCTCGCAAGAACCAATTTCGTTGAACTTAAGAAAAGTGCCATCACACTCAGGAAATAGAGAATGTCGCGTGTGTCGACCACACCGCGGCTGATGGAGCTGTAATGCGACGCTATGCCAAGTCGTTGGATGAAGAGGTCGATGGGACCGAACAGCGATAGCGAGTAGATGAACTCAAATCCGATGTAGATGAATCCGCAGAGAAACACTGACAGGATGAAGGCCAGGATTTGGTTGTTGGTGACCGATGAGCAGAAGATGCCTATCGATATAAAACTGGCGCTGAGTAAAAACAGCCCGATGTAGGAGCCAAGAATACTGCCGCTATCGAGGTTACCCATGGGGAAGCCCAAACGGTAGACGGAGAAGTAATAGACTCCAGTAGGAATCAGGGCAAGCAGCACTAAGGCCACGCTGGCCAGGAACTTCGCCATGATGATCTGCCAGTCGGAGAGGGGTTTGGTAAGCAGCATCTCAATGGTTCCGGTGCGGTTTTCCTCGGCGAAGCTACGCATGGTGACCGCCGGTACCAAAAAAAGGAAAACCCATGGGGCTAAGATGAAGAGCCCGTCAAGGTTGGCGTAACCGTACGAAAGCAAGTTGAAATCGCTCTTGAATACCCACAGAAACAGTCCCGTGATCAATAGAAACACCACGATCACCATGATGCCAATCAGGGAGCTGAGGAAGTTGCTTATTTCTTTCTTAAAAAGTGCGTACATTCCTTATAAGGATTAAACTTGCAAAGATAAAAACTTTTCCCGAATTACCTTGTCTTATGGGTGGAAATAATCACCTTCTGGTCGCCGGTTATAGTGGTGGCAAAAAGGTAGATTTCGTCGCCATCGGCGATTTTCAAGGACTTCCGCAATTCCGCTACTGAAAGCGGGAAGTTACGTGTGGCGATGCTGGCCTTCTCCACACCAGCCAGAAGGGTTTGTTTGATTTTCTTGTTGTAAGGCGCCCAACCGTCAATGGCAAAGATGCGTCCCGGGAAGTCGGAAACCAAGTGTTCGGCGGTAAAAAGATGGCTGTTTCGGTGGAGTTGATGAACGCCGTAATGCTGGGACAGGTAGTCGAAACAACCGGCTTTCATCAAGGCAGCGTTGGGCTCATAAAGGTATGATAGGACAGCCGAGGCACTGTCCGTCATTGCGAGCGAAGCGAAGCAATCCATCATAAACTGTACTTTGGGTTGTCCCGTTTGGAGGTTAACACAGGTAATGACAGGTTCTCCCTCAAAGCCTTGCTCCATGATGAATAGCAACTCCTTGCACTCGTTGGCAACGGCCACCACATGCACTTCACTGACATGTTTAAGCTCTTTTAATGCCTTGCTGATATCGAGCATCGGCGAGAGTTTTACCATCACTCTACGGGCTTTTTGCAACAGCAACTCCTGCAATTCAATCACATTGGGTGTACAGTCGGCAATACTCACCGTCTTTCGGCCATACGTATCGCGCCGCGCCGGATCAATGAAGAAACAATCTTTTGACTCGCAACGAGACAGATAAGTTTCGGAGGATTCGTTGTTGACAGTAATACTGGTTTGTAATGACGAAAAATTGTGTTCTACCAACCCGCATAATTCAGGGTTGATCTCTACGTAATCCGTTGCTTTGAAATGCTGTGCAATGAAAAAGCAATCCACCCCTAAGCCACCGGTCAAATCAGCGAAAGTATCGCCTTGAAGCAATGAGGCCTTGTATTGCGCTGTAGCTTCGGATGAGCATTGTTCAACGGATAAGTGTACAGGGAAGAGTAGGTCGAGATTGTCACTCCAGGAAGGTACTTTCTTCCTGAGAAGTTGCCGAGCCTCTATTTGACGCAATGCCAAGGCCATATCGACCTTGGCATTGCTGTATTTCAGGGCCAACTCACGGACGTCATCGTTGAGATGTTCCTCTATGAATTGCCTAGTATCCATTAGAGTTTCTTGAGCATGGCCACCTCTCTGTCGGTGAGGAAGCGCCATTCGCCACGAGGCAGTTTGTATTTGTCGAGTCCGGCAAACATCACACGGTCGAGTCGGGTGACTTCGTAGCCGAGATGTTCGAAAATACGGCGGACGATGCGGTTACGACCTGAGTGGAGCTCAATACCGATGCTCTTCTTGCTGTCGTCATCTTCATCGTATGCGATGGTGTCGGCAGCGATGATGCCGTCGTCAAGCTCGATACCGTCGGCGATGCGCAGCATGTCGTTCTTGGTCAGGGGCTTGTTGAGGATCACATGATAGAGCTTGGTAACTTCGCTGCTGGGATGGGTGAGCTTCTTGGCGAGGTCGCCATCGTTGGTGAGCAGCAATAGTCCAGTAGTGTTCTTGTCGAGACGGCCAACAGGGAAGATGCGCTCTGGGCAAGCATCTTTCACGAGTTCCATCACGGTGTCACGGCCTTCAGGATCGTCGGCAGTGGTGATATAGCCTTTGGGCTTGTTGAGCAGGATGTAACGGAGCTTCTCGCGGTTGAGTGTCTGACCTCCATAAACCACCTTATCTCCAGTCTTTACCTTGTAACCCATCGTAGTGACGAGTTCACCGTTGACGGTGACGCAACCGGCCTTAATCAGGTCATCGGCCTCACGGCGTGAGCACACGCCACAATCGGCGAGGTATTTGTTCAAGCGGATGTCGCCAGTAGCTGCGGGACGGTCATAGAGCGGGTCTTTTTCGCGGACGTAACCCTTGCGGCCCCTCTTTGGAGCCTCTTCTTGCATCTCCTCACGCTTCTCATAGCGGCGGTTTCCACGACGAGGTTTCTCGTCATCGTTGAACTTACGGCGTGGACGTTCATCGTCTTCGAACTTGCGGCGACGTGGACGATCCTCGTTGTCGTTGAATCTGCGTTTTGGACGTTCTTCGTTGTCGTTAAAACGGCGACGTGGTCTTTCATCATCGTTGAATTTACGACGTGGACGCTCGTCGTCTTCAAACTTACGGCGGCGTGGACGATCCTCATTGTCGTTGAAACGACGACGAGGTCTCTCATCATCGTTAAATTTACGACGTGGGCGGTTCTCATCATTGTAGCGGCGTTCACCTCTCGGCTTCTCGCCAAACTTTCTTTCTCTTCTCTGTCCTTCCTCGGCACCGTCACGGTGCGAAATTCTGAAGGACTTGTTCTGCAGGAATTCTTCTTTTCTCTCTGCAGGCTTCCTGGTGCGCGGACGCTTACCAGTGTTTCCTTGTTCTGTCATACTATATTATAAATAAATGGGCGGCAAAATTACAAAAAAAATGCAATACCACTTGCGAAACCTCAAAATCTTTTGTATCTTTGTAACGCATAGTGCAAACCACAACACATTCACAGAAAAGCCTAGATTTTTTAAGGTTGTTGAGCAATCAACAACCTTTTCTTTTTTCTGCCCTGTCCTTCTGCATCATCTGGAAGCTGTTGTAGAGGTTCTGCCAAATGACATACAGCGTTGGAACGATACTGCATAGCGGATTCAAGTAACTCTGTGCCATCCAAATGGCCAGCACAGTATTCTTCTGTCCTAAGGCCTGTCCGCCTGCCACTCGGTCGCCATAACGCTTGCCGATGATATGGCCGACAAAGAATTGCAGGAAACACAGAAAAATCGAGACAACCACCATCCAGAGGAACATCATTCGATGCTCATGAAACTGGGTCATCAGCAGCCCGATGGCACGCGAGATGACCACCGTCAACGACACTGCCCATACGTAGAACGACAGGTTTTTGTGCTTGTTGATGTAGACGTTTACCTTGGGCAAGAGCCAACGGGTCAACACCGCCAACGCAAAAGGTGCGATCAGCAGTGGGAAAACTTTACGTAATATGGCCAAGAATGAGCTCCAGAACGAGATGTCAGGATTTGCTCCAATCAAAGTGAACGACAAAGGCGCCACTACGGCTACCATCAAATTACAGGCAATCAGATAAGTGCTCATCATGCTGATATTGGCTCCTAAGATGAGCGATACGGCTATGGCCGCCGCCGCCGTGGGTGCCAGCACCGTCACAAATGCGCCTTGTGCGATGATACCATCAAAAGGCAGGATAATGAAATAACACGCCGTGGAAACCACCAACTGGAACAACAACAGCCAGAAGTCGAACATCGTGAAACGCATGGTTTTCACGTCCAGTGAGTTGAACGAGAAATACAGCATCAAGAAGATGAAATACGGCAACGCCGGCTGCAACACAACAATGTGCTCATGGAAAAAGATGCCGAGCACAATGGCAATGGGCAAAATCCAACTTTTGAATCGCTGCATGACGGTTATTTTGTCGGCAAAATTAGTTATTTTTGCCACATGAATACTAAGGATATCCCTTTTATTGACATTCACACCCATCGTCAGTGCGAGGGTGGCATGACGTATGGGATTCACCCATGGACACTTGACGCGTTCCATAATGAATTCATAAAGCTTGAAACCCTTCTCAAAGAGAACCGTATCGTAGCCATCGGTGAAACCGGCATCGACCGAGCTCACAAAGACACCATTCCGCTTCAATTTGAGGTTTTTGAAAAGCATATTTTGCTTTCCGAGCAATACCAAAAGCCGCTGATCATCCATAACGTGCGAGGCACCGCCGATATCCTTAGGCTTCACAAAAAGTATCAACCCAAGCAAGCCTGGATTATTCATGGCTTCAACGGAACGGCAACAGAAGCACGGCAACTCACTGACAGGGGCATCTATCTTTCAGTAGGCGAGAGCCTATTTTATGAAAACAGGAAAATCCATGAATCCATAACATCCATCCCTTTGGATTGTCTGTTTTTCGAGACAGATACCTCCGAAAAAACCATTCAAGAAATCTATACAAAAGCCGCTGAACTCCTAAATCTCTCTCTCGACCAACTGAAGGAACAAATTTTCGCTAATTTTGCACGGTTAAATCTCGATATATGGAACAATGGAATGACCGAACCAGGCTGCTCATCGGCGACGATGGCATTGATAAACTTAAAAACAGCCATGTGTTAGTGGTGGGCTTGGGTGGCGTAGGCGCATATGCCGCAGAGCAACTGGCCAGAGCGGGCATCGGTCGCATGACCATTGTCGATGGTGACGTAGTCAACATTACCAACCGCAACCGTCAGCTCCTCGCCCTAGGCTCCACACAAGGCCGACCCAAGGCCGAAGTCATGGCTGAACGCATTCGCGACATTAACCCTGACGTCGAACTGGAGGTCATCAACCAATACATGAAGGACGATGCTATCATCGAATTGGTCTCCAAGCCGTATGACTACGTGGTGGATGCCATCGACACGGTGGCACCCAAGGTGTTCCTGCTGTATTACGCCAAACAAAACAACCAACGCATCGTAAGCTGCATGGGGGCAGGAGGGAAGTTCCATCCTGAGAAGATCGAGATTGCCGATATCGCCCAGTCTAACCACTGCCGGCTGGCGTTTTACATTCGCAAGCGCTTGCACCGCCTCGGCGTCTTCGATGGCATCAAAGCCGTGTTCTCGCCTGAGCCTGTGGACGAATCAGCCATCGTCAACGTCAGCGAACAAAACAAAGTGTCAAACGTGGGAACGATCTCCTACATGCCGGCTGCCTTCGGCATCTTCTGCGCCAGCGTGGTCATCAACGACCTATTGGGTCACTCCTTGTAAATCACAAACACAGCATCGCCAAAGGTGTTGTTCACCACTCCGCCTTTCACATCGCGGATGGAGGAAGGCATCTCTATGTCAAGTTGTTTCTGAAACCATCTCGACTTGAGGGTGGCCGTGGTGGCTTCCTCCTTGAGCTCCAGCCCCGTCTCGGTATCGTACCATCGCACCACATAACGGGTGCCGACCGGCTGCTCGGTGAGGGTGAAGGTGATCGTATTTTTCTTCGAACTCGGTGCGGGTCGTTTCGAAGGATCCAAGGTGTACAGATACCCTGTGGTGTCTATGGTATTGTCGGCTTTGAAATGCCCGTCGTTGGCTACTGGCTCGGTGAGTCTGCGCAACGCCTGATAGCTGAAAGCAGTGTCTTGGCACCATCCGTAAATGGTGTCCTCCGTCTCGTTGATCATGTAATAGGTCTGGAGGTTGTTCGGAAACAGCAACGAATGGCCACTGGGTGTGCCTGTGGTAGCCGGCGTGAACCAGGCTGAGAGCAAGGGCAAGCTCTCGGCAAACACTCTGATGGGCTTGAATCCTCTGAAGAGGTCGAGGGTGCTCAAGCTTTGCCAATACCAAAACGAAGCTGGACCTATGGAAGCTGAGAACAAAGTGGCCCAAGTGGTGTTGTGCAAATCGAAGCCGTGCGGGTCTTTGTGGACATAGTCAGCGTCTTTTTCCGCCGAGTTCAAGCCGTATTCACCCATCAAGAAAGGCTTTGCAGGGTGTATCCACTTGAAACGGTTTCGACGTTGGAGAAGGGCATACGGCATCTGTTCACTTGACCTCGCCTTCTGTATGTTGTCGTAATGATGTTCCTGAATCAGGTCGAGACTTCCGAAACCAATGTCAAGCAGTCCTTCCATGCCCTCGTAGTTTCCTAAGGAGCTGGTTACTAGATGTTTTTGGTCTATCGAATGAAGATACGAAGCCATCTCGGAATGCCATTCGCCGATGGCCTGGCCCACGGCAATCTCACGTTGCGATCCACGAAACACGTTGGCCACCTCATTCCACAGCTCCCAACACATGATGTTGGTGGCATAGCCCCATCGCGCCACGATGTAACGGAGCAGGTTTTTGCTGATTCGCCGTGCCTCTGGATCGGTGAAAAAGTCTACCGGGTCTTGCAATCCAAGGATGGTATGGTAAGGGTTGTGACTCCAAGCACAGGGCATACTGGCATAGATTTTCAGCACGTCTACAGCCCACTGCTCGTCGAAAAAGTCGCCATACGTGAAGACGCATGGCATCACCGTGATGCCATGATCGGCGGCATAACGGATAATGTGGTCAAGTTCGGCGGAGTCTTTTTGGTTCAGCTTAGAATCGAAATACATCGTGGGAAGACCATTGGTCCTGATAGCGTTCTCGGGGCCATAGAGCGACAGGTATTGATAGCGGCTGAGCCAAACCCGCATGTAGTTGGCGTTACCCGACAGTGAATCGATATATCGCTCGTAATCGTAGATGCCGTAGGGCTTTTGGTATCGTAAGGCATCGGCGCAGCCGTACCATGCCACATTGGGACCTACCGGGAAAAACGACCGGTACTGCTTTTGTTGTCCAACCACGGTTTCCCTCTTCAGGAATAGCAGGTTGGCCTTGCTGATAAAACCTTGGTCTGTGTCGCGGTTGATGCATTTGAATGTAAAGGCCTTGTCTCCCTCAGCGGTCAACGTCTGAAGCCCGTTTTTGTCGCGTGCGGACAGCTTGAACGTCCAGTTGCCGGCACAATCGGGGGTGAATCTTACTTTCCAGCTGTCATCGGCTTCATTACGCACGGCCACTTCGTAGCCCTCGGTTTCAGCGAAACGATAAGCCTCGTAATAAAACCCTAAAACAGTTTGAATTTGACCGTCGGGACTGGTGAATTCAGCAGTAACATCAATCACTTCTGGATCGTAGGGGTTGGCGTATTCGCCGAGAAAGAAGGTAATTTCAAACAAATCGAAAACAGCCGTCGAGGATGGAAATCTCACATCGGTTATCCTGGGCTGGCTGAATCCAGTAGCTATCAGGCCTGCAAGGCAAGCCAATAGTATGATTTTTCTCATCATTCGTCCTTAAGAACTACGACTTTCATGCCCACAAAGGCATAGTTGGCTTTCAACGTGTCGAGGTCGTTGTTCAGCAGGCGGATGCAGCCTTCGCTGCCACGTCCTGGCACAGAGCTTTCGTTGTTGGTGCTGCCATGGATGCCGATACCCTTGTGGCCTGGTGTCTTGAGTCGCATGAACCAGTTGCCGTAAGCCAAAATGTCGCCACGTCCGTCGCCAAAGTCATGCGTCCAGTTGGATGCCGGTTTGATCTCGGTGATGGTGAAGGGATCATTGAAAGTACATTCGGGGGTCTTCATGTCACCTGGTTTCTCCTTCTGGCCAAGGTTTTGACCCACGCACACTGGATAACGCGCCAACAGCACGGTGTCGCTCTGCTGGACTTCGTAAACGCTCAGATGCAGTGCTGGCTTGTCAATGACGATGAAACAGCTGTCACGATTCAGCATTTCCCCAAAGACCACGGGTTCTTCCACAGGGATGGTGTCCGTCGCCATCTGTTCATTTTCATTTTCTTTTACATTGTTGGCTTTCCCACCGCATGCGGTAAGCATAAGCACTAAAAATCCAAATATTAGCTTTCTCAACTCTTAACTTTTATCTTTTATCTATTATCTCTAAACTATCCCGTCACCATAAACACCCTCGAGTCCTTCCATTTCGAATGACGGAGAATCTCATTGGTGAAATGGGTCCGGCTTGATTCCTTCTCCAAAATTTCCTTTGTTTTGTCAAACTGCCGCAGTTCGCGGTGAATCTCAGGCACCTCGAGGTCGATCTGCTCTTCGGGATGCTTCTCAAGCAGCGCCAACAGCCGTATGAGATTGCTGTTGAAGTCCTTGATGTTCTTAAGGAAATACTTCTCTCCTTCGATCAACATTCGGCGATAACTGCTCCATACGCCGTAACTCATAAAACCGTTCAGGAAATACTTCCAGCGGATATAATGGAAGTTGCGGTGAAGATCGTTGTAAGCCCACCACAGTAGCCGTCTCAGATAGATCTCGCGTTTCGGTTCATAGTGCGTCTTGGCCAAGAATTGTTGGTAATGCTGGATCAAGGCGAGCTTACCCTTGTTGTCGGAGAAGCTGATGCCGAAAAAACGCCAGGTGTTCCATGAATACACGGGGGCTTCGGGCTTTTCAAAAGTGATGAAAGGCTCTGCAGGATCCTCCACCCAGAAGGCATGCCCGCATGAAGGACACAAGATCATCTTCTGGCGGGTGGTAATGTAGTTGTCGTACAGCACCTTGCCGTCAGAATACAAAATAGCCTCGTTCACCAGCTCCGACTTAAGGTTGCGGCCCTCAAGCCAAGCCTTGCAGTTGGGACATTGAAAGTAATATGAGTCGTATTTCAACATGTGCTTTCACCACTTTTTCACTGCAAAAATAGCAAAAATCAGAAATGAATTCTTAATTTTGCATTCTTTATTCTTACTTCTGAATTCTAAATTTAAAATATATGTACAGAACTCATACTTGTGGCGAACTTCGTCTTGCCGACGCTGGCAAGGAAGTGACATTGGCTGGCTGGGTGCAGCGCTTACGCGATAAGGGCTCACTCGTGTGGATCGATCTACGCGACCGTTATGGCATCACACAACTCCTGCTGGATGAAAACAGCGACCCGAAACTGGTGGAACAGGCCCGTTCCTTCGGCCGTGAATACGTCATCCAAGCTAAAGGCACCGTCATCGAACGCGAATCGAAAAACCCCAAAGTGCCCACTGGCGAGATCGAACTCCGTGTGAAGGAATTCACCTTATTAAATAAAAGTAAGACCCCTCCATTCACCATTGAAGACGTTAGCGACGGTGGCGATGACCTCCGCATGAAGTACCGTTACCTCGACATTCGCCGTAACCCCGTGCGCCGTAACCTCGAGCTGCGTCACCGCATGGCCATGCTTGTGCGCAACTACCTGAGCAACCTCAACTTCCTTGAGATTGAGACCCCGATGCTCATCAAGAGTACGCCCGAAGGCGCCCGCGACTTCGTGGTGCCAAGCCGCATGAATCCCGGTGAGTTCTACGCCCTGCCGCAGAGCCCACAGCAGTACAAGCAGCTGCTGATGGTGGCCGGCATGGACCGCTACTTCCAAATCGTCCGTTGCTTCCGCGATGAAGACCTCCGCGCCGACCGTCAGCCGGAGTTCACACAGATCGACTGCGAAATGAGCTTCGTGGAACAGGAAGACGTCTTGAACACCTTCGAAGGTCTGGCCAAACATCTCTTCAAGGAAATGAAAGGCTTGGAATTCGACAAGTTCCCACGCATGACCTGGCACGATGCCATGAAATACTACGGCTCCGACAAGCCTGATATCCGCTTCGGCATGAAGTTCGTGGAACTCAACGACGTGGTTAAAGGCAAGGGCTTCGGACTTTTCGACAACGCCGACCTCGTGGTTGGTATCAACGCCGAAGGCTGCTCCGAATATACCCGTAAGCAACTCGATGCCCTCACCGAGTTTGTGAAGCGTCCACAGGTAGGTGCCGGCGGCATGGTCTACATCAAATACAACACCGATGGTACCTTCAAGTCGTCCGTCGATAAGTTCTACACTGCTGACGACCTTAAGGCTATCGCCGACAAGTTCGGTGCCAAGCCTGGCGATCTGATGCTGATCCTCTGCGGCGAGGCTATGAAGACCCGTGTACAACTGAACGCCCTGCGTCTCGAGATGGGCAACCAACTCGGCCTCCGTAACCCTGACGAATATGCGCCATTGTGGGTCATCGACTTCCCGCTGCTTGAGTGGGATGAAGAAACGCAACGCTACTATGCCATGCATCACCCCTTCACTGCACCGAAACCCGAGGATGAGGCTTTGCTCGACGATCCTACCAAGTGGGGCGACATCCGCGCCAATGCCTACGACATCGTGATGAACGGTGTGGAGGTCGGTGGTGGCTCTATCCGTATCCACGACCGCACCTTGCAGAACAAGATGTTCCACACCCTCGGCTTCACCGACGAGAAGGCCCAGGAGCAGTTCGGCTTCCTGATGGGTGCCTTCGAGTATGGCGCTCCGCCTCACGCTGGTCTGGCCTTCGGCTTCGACCGTCTCTGCTCGCTCTTCGGTGGCGCCGACAGCATCCGAGACTTTATCGCCTTCCCGAAGAACAACTCCGGTCGCGACGTGATGAGCGGCTCACCTGCCCCGATTGCCCAAGAGCAGCTGGATGAGTTGCAGATTGCGCTGAATTTGAAATGATCTCGTTTGTAGGGCTGTCACAATGTGGCAGCCCTACATTATTTGGATAATAAACGTCTAAAAAATGAAAAGGGTTATATCTAGAATTGGACTGGTCTGTCTTGTAGTGGCCTCCTTGATTGTTCTGAATTCATGTTCAACAAGCAAAAAAGCGACCATCCCAAATGTTGATGCAAGCGTTACTGTAAACGTCCCTGATTATCAACAGATCAAAAAAGATATCAATACAATAAATAGCGAGTTCTATTATCCCGAATTGTTAAGACGCTTCAAGGCAGCTGAAAAGATGACCCTTGAGCAATTACGACATTTTTATTATGGTACGGCAACAAGACCCGAATACAATCCTTATCAGTTTGACTTGTCGAAGGCATTGAACGAGGCATTAGAGAAAAAAGATTTGCAACAAGCAAAAAGTATCATTGACAGACAATTAGCTGAAGATCCGACCAATCTAAAGTTCTACATGCAAAAGTTGATGGTTAATTCTGAACTATATGGGAAAGAATCCAAAGAGGCTTATGATGCCTTTGCTCAAGTCTATATGCTTACAAATGCCATCTTGTCATCAGGAGACGGGAAAACCAAGGAATCGGCTATTTATGTTATAAATATTGCTGATGAATATGCCCTTATGTATCGTTTTGGCGTCACTCCCACGTCGCAGTCGTTGGTTAGAGAGAACGGGCAATCTTATGATAGAATGGAATTAACAAATAACGAAAAAGGCTTGAAGGTGCTGTATTTCAATGTAACTATCATGGAGGAGTCTTTGAAAAAATTGTTTTAACAACTAGGGCGTGCCTCCGGCACGCCACCCCAGTAACCCCGCACTAAGCGAAGCGCAGTGTGGGGTGGCGTAGTGTGGGGCCTAGCAGGAATCCTCATCTATCAACCGCGTGCCGGAGGCACGCCATTTTAATAACCCCGCACTAAGCGAAGCGCAGTGTGGGGTTTAGCGGCAATCTGCATCTATCAACTGCGTGCCGGAGGCACGCTACTATCAATCATTAAGAAAATACTTCTCGTCAATAGTGATATTATTCTCCATTAGGAAAGCCCGGTATTCTTCAGCGAAAGTAATCTTTCGATGATGTTCTTTTTGCTTCATAATATACCCGACAATCATTCCCTTGTCACGCACACCATAACTGAATCCTGCATACTCATGTCCCCAGCCACGAAATCTTGGGAAATTAGGGTTTGCTTTCAGCCATTTGCTGCTTTCAGTCTTTATCCGTTGTACAAACGATGCTAACGACAAAGAAGGGGGTAATGATACGAGAATATGGATGTGGTCAGGCATTCCCCCTATGCGATAGGTTTGACATCGAAGATTTTTGGCGATGCCATAGATGTAGGCATACAGCTCCTTTTCGTGTTCGATTGAAATAGTTGGTTCGCTTTTATAGGTGCGAAAAACAATATGATAATATGATGTAGTGTAACTCATATTAATCTAACGAAAATGTAACACTTTTATTGTGTGATGTAGCGTGCCTCCGGCACGGTGGATAATTATAGTAGCACTTCGTAACCCCACACTGCGCTTCGCTTAGTGCGGGGTTAATAATATATCGTGCCTCCGGCACGTAACAACACTATAAAAATTGAAAAAAACGACATTCTATCGTTTTTTTCGTTATCTTCGCACCGAAAACAATCTCAAAATATCATGAAAAGACTACTCGTGCTAACCGGTGGCGGCGACTGCCCTGGCTTGAACGCCGTGATCCGCGCCATCGTCAAAAGAGCCGCTCAAGAGAAAGACTGGGAAGTGCTCGGAAGTATACAAGCTTACAACGGCATCCTTTGGGAACCTACCGAGATCGTCAGGCTGACGCCCGAGGTGGTGCGCGGCATCCATTTCCGTGGCGGCACCATCATCGAGACCACCAACAAGGGCGGCCCGTTCAGCTGGCCCGTGAAAAACAACGACGGCACCTGGACCACCGTGGACCGCTCTGATGAAATGCTCCGTAAGCTCCAGTACCTTGGCATCGACGCAGTCATCAGCATCGGCGGCGACGGCTCACAGCGTATCTCACAAAAGCTCTATGAAAAAGGCCTTAATATAATAGGTGTACCCAAGACTATCGACAATGACCTGTCCATGACGGAATGTACCTTCGGTTTCCAAACCGCAGTCCAAATCGCCACTGAGGCTGTCGACAAGCTGGTCACCACGGCCGCTTCACACAATCGTGTGTTCATCCTTGAGGTGATGGGTCGCGACGCTGGTTGGATTGCCTTGCACAGCGCCATCGCCGGCGGAGCCGAGGTGTGCCTGCTGCCTGAGTTCCCTTACGACATCAACGTGGTGAAGGAACGACTCGAACGCCGCTTCAACCATGACCGTGGCTTCGCCGTGATTGTAGCCTCCGAAGGCGCAAGACCCAAGGACGGACAGCAGATCTACGAGATCAGCACCGAGGTGGGCTATGAAAATAAAAAGTTGGGCGGTATAGGACGCGCTCTCATCGAACAGCTGAAGAATGCCGGCTTCAAGCACGACCTGCGTGAGACCATCCTCGGCCACCTGCAGCGTGGCGGCGTGCCTATCGCCTACGACCGTGTGCTCTCGTCGGAGTTCGGCGTGAAGGCCTTCGAGATGGTGCTCAACGGACAGTTCGGCCAGATGGTGGCTTACCATCATCCGAATCTGGTGGCAGTACCTCTGGCTGAAGCCATCGCCAAGCCCAACCTCGTCACCATCGACAGCGATTTGGTCAACACTGCTAAAGGTCTGGATATCTCGTTGGGAATTTAGAATTTAGAATTTACAATTTAGAGTTGAGCCAGAAAAACAAATTTTATGTAGTGTGGAAAGGCCGCACCCCAGGTGTCTACGACAGCTGGGATGCCTGTAAAAAGGAAGTGGATGGCTTTCAGGGAGCCTTGTACAAGGGCTTCCCAGACCAAGCAAGTGCCGAAGCGGCTTTTGCCAAAGGCTTCACTGAGTTTGAGAAAAAGGTGGATGGCCACGCTCCGCTTTGCAATGACGGGCAAAGCCCTTCTTCTCCTTTCACTCCCGCCATCGCCGTCGACGCCGCCTGCTCTGGCAACCCCGGCAAGATGGAGTACCAAGGCAAGTTTGTCGACTTCGGCACCGATCCAGCTACCGTGGTCACCTTGTTTAAAAGCCCTGTCTTCGAAAACGGCACCAACAATATAGGGGAGTTCCTTGCCATCGTCCATGCCTTGGCCTGGCAAAAGCAAAAACGCACACAATACCCCATCTACAGCGACTCGGTCAACGCACAGAAGTGGGTGAGGGAGAAACAATGCCGTACCAAGCTCCAACCTAACGACAAAAACGCCTATCTGTTCGAGCTCATCGACCGTGCCGAGACATGGCTTCGCGAGAACGACAACTGGATGCGCGAAAACGCCAACGTCATCCCTGTGTTGAAGTGGAAAACCGAGGCGTGGGGCGAAATTCCTGCCGATTTCGGACGGAAATAACGAAAAATAGTGCTAATTTTGCACCCATGTTGGGCAAAATCAAACACATATCACTCTTTCTCGGATTGCTGCTCCTGACCCGTTGCGCCAATGTGGTGGCTCCCACAGGAGGCCCTAAGGACGTCACCCCGCCCAAGGTCGTAGAGGCCAAGCCCGAAAACCGTAGCACCAACTTTAACAATAAAAAAATCGAACTCACCTTTGATGAGTATCTTACCCTAAATAATGCTACTCAAGAGGTACTCGTCTCTCCACCCCTGACCACTAAGCCCGATGTCAAGCTGAGTGGCAAGACCGTTACCGTCAAGTTCCACGAAGCCCTGAAGCCCTATGCCACCTACACCATTGATTTCGGCAACGCTATTCAGGATCTGCACGAGGGCAATACACTCAAGAATTACATCTATACTTTCTCCACGGGTGATGTCCTTGACACCCTCTCCATCTATGGCAAGGTCATCAACGCCGACGACGAGAAGCCTGCCGACGACATGTTTGTCGCCCTTTATGACGAAGACTCCGACAGCCTTCACCACCAGCCTTTGCACCGTGCGCCCGACTTCATCACACGGACCGACAAAGAGGGTAACTTCCGTTTTAACGGACTGCCTGAAAAGTGTTTCCTCGTCTTCGCCTTCACCGATGTCAACGCCAACTATTATTTCGATATGCCCAACGAGAAGGTCGCCTTCATCGACTCGCTTGTCTCTCCCCTTGACTCGGTGAGCCTCCTCATGAAAGCCTTCGTTGAGATCGATACGAATCAGATGCTCCTCGAGAAGAAGCTGGTGGAGGAGGGTTTGTTGCGTTTCGTGTTCAGGCATCCTGCCCACAACGTGCGCTTCACTTTCCCGGAACACACTGTCGACTCGTTCAAGATGGTCAAAGTGTGGTCCCAAGAAAAGGATACCCTCTGCTGCTACTTCACCCCCAATGTCATCGACAGCATGCAGGTGATCATCAATTACGATACCTTGATTAACGACAGCACTCGATACAGCCTCAAGTTTCGTGAAACCAAGCAAAAACAAGGCAAGAGAGACCATTTTATGAGAGTCACTTCCAACCTCCGAGGCAAGTTGCTCACGCCTGGAGACGACTTCATTTTAAGGTTTCCGGAGCCTGTCATTAAGGTGATTCCTTATGATACTTTGGCTTTCGAAAAACTCGACGAATTCGGTATGCAATATGGCCTTTCAATCGATATGAATGATACCTTAGAGTACACAATAAACCTACCTGATTCGGTGTTTTTCAGTGTTCGAGGCAAGGTCAACGACACGCTTAGTTTTAAGTTCACCCAGGCGAGTGAAACCAACTTTGGCAACATCGCCATTCAAGTGGCACCGCCAGAAGGTGTGCAGGCTATTGTTCAGCTGCTCGATAGCCACAGTAAGGTGGTCGAGCAATATGTCATCGACACGTTGCAGCGATTGGAGTTCCTACGGCTTAATCCAGAAAAATACAAGCTTCGCGCCATCATTGATGCCGACCGCAACGGCAAATGGAGCACAGGCAACTATCACCGTCATTTCCTTCCTGAGCGCATCCTCATCTATAAAGACGAATTGGACGTGAAAGCTGGTTGGGATATCGACCTTGACGAAGTTTGGAAACTTCATTGATTTTTTTTGCCCCTGTTGATAAGTTTTTTTTCAGTTTTTTGTCTTGCAATTGTTTTTTTTATTACTTTTGCGAGTTAAACGGATAGTAGTATGCGCTTACGTGAAACAAAGTTATGAACAAAATTGTGAACAATATAAATATTAGACAATTAACTAAATATTAACTAATTTATTAATGTTATGAGAAACAAACTTATTCTCTTTTTGATGTTAGCTCTCTTCGGAAGCGCCAGCTTCTTGAGAGCAGACGAGGTAACGATTGGTGATCCTACATCAACGACAACCAATAGTTACCTGCCAACGTATTCGTTGTATGAATACTCATTCTCACAGCAGATCTACACTGCTGACGAAATCGGAATGAGTGGTACCATCAACGATGTCACATTGTGGCTGAAAAACAGCTCAAGCTACGCTCGTAACTTCAACATTTACATGAAGGAAACTAGCGAAGTGACTTTTGCTGACGGTACCGCGTGGGTGAGCATGACAGACGCTGATCTGGTTGCTACTGGCACTTTGGCAAATGGTATCTCAGACCCTGTCGCAACAACATTCACACTCAGTGCACCATTCAGCTACAGTGGCAATGGTAACCTGGTTATTTGCTTCCAGGATGTTACAGGTTCATGGAGCAGCGGTGCAGCAAGCGTTGTTATGACTGGCAACGGCTATCAAGCTTTGTATGCTTATCGTGACGGAACAGCTTATGACCCAACAACTCCAGGTGTGACAGGTACTCCCCTTGAAAACAAAAGCGTTGTGAAACTTAATATCACCCCTGGTGGTAGCGGCGGCGGCACTGTTAGTGGTGAACTCACCGTTCATGACGGAGAACAAACAAATGCTTATGTTCCTGTTTACGGTTTCTATGGCGACGCTTATCTGAAGTGCGAAATGGTTTATCCAGCAGCTGAATTGGCTCAAATGGACGGCGCATCCATTAATAGCATTAAGTTCTATGCTACATCTCCAGCTGATGAGGCTTGGACTAGCACATGGCAAGTCTTTGTCGCTGAAGTGGCAGACGCAACAATCAGCGATTTCTACGGTCCTGGTACAGTTGTTTATGAAGGTACTCTCGATGGTACAATGGCAGAGATGGAAATCGTTTTCGATGCTCCTTACACATACAACGGTGGTAACCTTCTTATCGGTGTTTACAATATAGCAACTGGTAATTACAAGAGCGTTACATGGGCTGGCGAAACCGTCAACGGCGCTTCAGTTCAAGGTTACAACTACAGCTCCTTGTCAGGTATTACTGCTTCACAGAGGAACTTCCTGCCTAAAACCACTTTCTACTATGAGTCAGGTTCAGGTCCAGTACCTCCAACCCCAACTGAATTCGTCTCTATCACTCCTAACCCATTTGATATGGGCTACAGACCTGTCAACGGTTGGATGGAGCCCATGGTGATGAGAATCCACAACGGTATGGAGACCTCAGTGACCATGACTGGTAACATGAGCAACACCTCTGGCGTTAACGCATTCGTGATGAGCGAAGAAATCGACGAAGTCGTTCTTGAATCAGGCGAAGATTTCACTGCTGAGATCGACATTAATCGTAATGCAGCAGCTGGCGATTACGCTGAACAGTTCACCCTGTTCTATATTGAAAATGACAGAGACATCACTCTGGTTCCTGTGACTGCAACATTCTATACAGCTGGTGAAGCTGATATCGTTGAGACCGCAAAGACCCTCTCTTTGTCATACAGTGGCGGTGTCGCTAACTTCTCACATACTCCAGCTAATATCCATCCCAATTACTTTGGTTCACAGGATAACTTTGCTAAAGACGCTGTTTATCAATTCACTCTTGCAAAAGATGCATTATTCACTGTTAATGGTGGCACATTCATTGGTATCTACAACCAAGTATTGGACTTCCACCCAACAACAGCTGTTGAACCCGTCGCTATGACAGTTACTGGTTCAATGGAAGATCAGATCCTCGTTGCTGGTGACTACTACATGATCGTTGCTGGTGATAACCTCACAACAGTTGAAGGTACAGTGGAACAACTTCCTGCTCCATCAGAACTTACAGCTGTTTCTCCAGTAGACGGTGCAACAGAGGTTGAAGCTCCTGTGACACTCGTATGGACAGGTGGTGAGAACGCTGCTGAGTACCAAGTGCTCTTCGGCACCTCTCCAACCAACATGGACATTGCTTTGGATTGGACGGTTGTTGACGAAAACTATGGTTCATACACCATCAACAGCCTTGATAACAATACTCAGTATTTCTGGCAGATCAAAGTGAGAAACTCAAACGGCACGGCGCAAACCGCCCGTTATGGCTTCACCACCAGTTTGAACACTCCTTACGCTGTGACTGCTACACCAGAAGAAATCTTCATCGACGAAAGCACCTTAATTAAATGGAAGTACAGCGATGGCTCCATGGGTGATCTCGATGAGACTCAGATTGGTTCAGGTGCAAGCACCAACAGCTACCTCCCAACCTATAACCTCTATAACTACTCACTCTCTGAGCAGATCTACACAAGCGAAGAACTCGGTGGCGAGGCTGGTTACATCAACAGCATTTCATTCCACCCTGTTGGCGATATCACTCGTAACCTTAAGGTTTACATTGCTAACACCGACAAGGAAACCTTCACTGGTGGTTCTGACTGGGTTGCCATGACAGATGAAAATCTCGTTTATGAAGGCAATGTCGCCATGGTGGCCAACACATGGGTGACCATCAATTTCAACGAGCCTTTCGAATATGAAGGCGAAAACATCATCCTCGCTGTGACCGACCACACCGGCACTTGGACCTCTTCAATCCAATACAGCGTGTTCGATGCCGCTAACCAAGCCATCAACGTCTACCAAGACTCCGCTCCTTACAGCGCCTTGGCTCCTGCTGGCTCAGGTACCGTTCGTGCATTCAAGAACCAGATCATCATCAATAAAGACGATAGAGGCTTAACCGCCAATCGCGACTTCCTGTACTATAATGTGTACTACGGCGATGTCAAAGCTAATGACGAGCCTATCTATGAAAAGCAATACTTGCTTAGCAACCTTCCTTACAACGTTGAACCCGGTCACAATGTAACCGTTACCGCTGTTTACGAAGAAGGCGAATCTGTACTATCAGATCCTGTTGTTGTGAAGGTTTCTGGCTACGGCACATTAACTGGTACCGTTACCGAACTCATCAGCGGTGTTGCAATGGCTGATGTCAACGTGAAGTTCGTTGGTAAGGATGAATTCGAAAACAACGTGGCATTCGAAGGCACTACCGATGCCAACGGTGTATATACTATTAATAATGTGAAGGCTGGTAACTACATTGGCACTGCTTCCTTCGAAGGTATGGAACCTTGCGTTTCAGATCCTGTGACTTTGGCTTACGAAGGTACAGAAATTGTTGACTTCCAGATCCACGAGGTTTACAAACCGGTTCGCAGCGTTGTCGCTGAGGAAATGGATTCTGAATTGGCAAGAGTTAGATGGTCTCTGGATGTTGATATCCCTGTCCCGACCCCAGGTGGTAACACTCCTGGCGGTGGCTCAGCTTCAAGCTTCACCGAAGGCTTCGAAGGTGGTATGCCTGCTGACTGGACTGTCATCGACGGTAACAACGATGGTTGGACTTGGTGCTTGACCAGCGCTATTCCTTCAACCTGGACTTACTATGCAGGCATGACCCTCGACTGGTATCGCACTGGTACAAACGCTATCTGCAGCGGCTCATATATTAATGGTGTTGGCGCCCTCACTCCTAACGAATATCTCGTGATGGGTCAACAGAACCTCGTTAACGGTTCAACCCTGTCATTCTGGGCTGCAGCTACCGACGCCAGCTATCCTGCTGACCACTTCGGCGTGTTCGTCTCCGACGACGCTAGCGACTGGACCTCAGTCCAAGAATGGACTCTGACCGGTAAGGGCACAAGAAACGGTGGCCGCGAATCACGCGACGGCAACGGTTCCAAGATCGGCACCTGGTACAACTACAGCGTTGACCTCAGCGCTTACGCTGGCCAGAAGTACATCGCTATCCGCCACTTCAACTGCAACGACCAATACATCATGTGCGTTGACGATATCGAACTCTCAACCGCCAAGAACACTCGCGACGTTGAAGTCTATAACATCTATAGAGCTCCTATCCTCACCGAAGACGGTGAACCTTTGAATGTTGCTGACATTGAGGATGTCACTCCTTATTACATTGCCAGCGTCAATGGTCCTGACACCCTCTATGCTGACTTCGATTGGGCTAACATGGAACCCGGTCTCTACCAGTATGGTGTTGCTGCTAACTATCCTGATCCTAATCGTGGTAACCGCGAAGATGAATTCACAGTTTACGAAGGAACACAGACTAACAACCACGTTCCAATGTATGTGTTCTACTTCGACGATTGGACAAGATCACAGTTTGTCATCCCAGCAGATGACCTCGAAAGCATTGCTGGTAGCACAATCAGCGCTCTCAAGTTCTACACAACAAGCAGTAACATGCCTTACACTACAGTTTCTACATTCGACTTCTACATGAAGGAAGTTGACTACACAACTATCTCAGCTTACGAAACAAAAGAAAGCTGCGAACTCGTTTACTCTGGTACAGGCGACTTCGTTACAGCAGGTGAAGGTGGTATGATCACAATCACATTCAATACACCTTATACATATAATGGCGGTAACCTCCTCATCGGTTGCGAAAATACATCTGACAGTGGTTACAAGAACATTTATTTCTATGGTACTACAGTAACAGGTGCTTCAATCTCTGGTTCAAACTCAAGCAGCACATCAGGTGCTACTGCAACTCAGCAGAACTTCATCCCACAGACCACATTCGTATATGAAGCAGGTAGCGCTGGTGGCAATGACAATCCTTATACTTCTGTCACCTGGTCAAATGTCCTGCCTAAGGATATCGAAACCACTGTTGTTCTGAACGCTCAGGTTCCGGATGCTTCTGCTGAAGGCGTGACCGTTAGATTCGACAACACATTCGAAAACACCACCTTCACCGTCACCCTCGATGAAACCGGTACCGACACCATCGTCGACTTCCGTAAGGGTGAATACACCGTTACCTTCAACTTAGAAGGTTATACCTCAAACATTAATAGTGTCGCTTACAGCATCTGGGATGACACCGAGATCACCGCTGTCTTCGAAGAGATCTTCAAGCCTGTGACCTCAATTAACGCTTCAAGAACCGGTTATGTTACCTGGGATGCCATTATCCCGGTTGACAGCAGAGTCGCTGAATATTATATTGTGACATTAGATGGCGCTGAATACGCTGAAACCGTCTACAACTTCCTCCAAATCGACGAGGATGATCTTACTGTGGGTCAAACCTATGAAGTTGGCGTGGCTGTGATGTACACCAGTGGTATCAGTCCAACCGTCTACACCACCTTCACCTATGCTGACTGCGAAAGCGCAGCACATCAGGTTGAAGACCTCGAAGCTACCAACGAACCCGGCAACACCAACGTTACCCTCGCTTGGAATGGCGCAACACCTACTCCTCCTACACCTCCAACACCTCCTACCGGCGATGTTACAATCGTGTTGCAAGCCGATGACGTTTGGGGTGACGGTTCGGGTTACCAGATGTTACTCGATGACACACACTCACTCTATGGAACAACAATTCCTGAAACAGGCGCATTGAGCTTGAACTGCACAGGCAATGATGCTATCTACGCTCAGTTCAGCCACAAGATCCCAACCAATGCTGACGGTAACTGCTCAACAAGCAACATGGTTAACAACAGCAGTGTGTCAATCACAATTCCTGCCGGTACTTACGACTGGTGCATCACCAACCCGACACCGGGCGACCGTATTTGGATTGCTTCATCAGGCGGAAACATCGGTGGCCGTTATGACGACTATGTGTTTGAAGGCGGTAATACATACACATTCCACGTTTACTTCGGTGGTGCAAACGATGCAACAGACGTCACTATCACTGGCGGTAAAGCCATGTATCAGCCTAACATGAATGTTGCCAACACCGATGTCAGAGTCGCTGATGTCGTGGTTGAACGCACTATCGGCACTGCCGGCCAGGGCTATGGCGCTGTTATTGCTCCAACCGACGATGGCAACTGGTACTACTATGACAATGGTAGCAACGACGACGCTGTCGGTTTGACCACTGGCGGTAGCTTCTACTGGGGCGTCATGTTCCCCGCTGGTAGCTACGAAGGCAACAGACTCACTAAGATCTCCTACTTCGACTATGCCGCTCACACTGGTACTGTGACCATTTACCAAGGTGGCACATCAGCTCCTCAAACACAGCTGTACTCTCAAGCTTACAGCGTGTCAGGTACCACACAGTATATTGAAATCGCAATGGATGAAGCAGTTGAAGTTGACAACACCCAACCGCTCTGGGTTGTGATGCACAACAACAACGGTCAATATGTGGCTTCTATTGACGCTGGTCCTGGTGTCAACTACGGTTCATGCATCTCAACGGATGGCTCAACATGGTACACCACTGTCTCTTCAGCTTCAAGCGGACAACTCGATGGTAACTGGAACCTCCGCGCTTACATCGAAAGCGGTAGCGGTCCCGCTCCTTCAGCCCTCGTTCCTAACAAGTACAACATCTTCTTCGATGGTGAACTCGTTGGCGCAACAGCAAACAGCACCTTCACCTACGACGCCGCTGACTTCGCTGAACACGAGTATGTGGTGATCTGGGTTGACGCTGACTACCTCGAGTCCTGCGTTGTCGAAGGCGAAAACCTCATCAACTATGCAGCCGCTCCTCTCGGCGTCGCTGAAAACATGGTCAACACTACCATCTATCCTAACCCGACCGACGGCGAAATCCGTATCAATGCCAACAACATGGTACGCATCAGCATCGTCAACACCCTCGGTCAGGTGGTCTATGACAAAGCTGTCAATGGCAACGAAGCTATTATCAATATGGCTCAGTTCGGCAACGGCGTCTATATGGTGAACATCGCTACTGAAAACGGCTCCAGCGTCAAACGCGTGATCGTGAATAAGTAATCTATGTAATAAGGAGTGTCGCTCCGGCGACACTCCTTAGTTAATCCTAAATATTGAAAATAAGATCAATTAAATATATTAGTATTAACCAAATTTTCTGTTATGAAAAAAGTATTATTAACTTTAACCATGCTCTTGTTCGCCTTCATGGGTACAATGAGAGCTGACGAAGTGACAGTCTGCGACGGGACAGCTACAAGCGATTACGTCCCGGTGTATGGCTTGTATGCCGATACACAAGGCTGTCAAAGTGAGTTTGTCATTCCGGCAAGTGAAATTGGAATTCTGCCAGGCGGTCAGATTTCAAAACTGACATTCTACTTAAGTACTCCAGCTTCAGCCGCTTGGACAGCTACATTCCAAGTTTACATGACTGAGATTGAGGGAACAACTTTAAGTGCTTTTGTTGGACCAAGCGGATGCACCCAAGTTTATCAAGGTGCTTTAAACGGAACCGGTTCAACAATGGAAGTTGTGTTTGACAACGACTACACTTACAATGGTGGAAACCTTCTCATTGGTACATTTGTTTCAACAGCAGGTAATTATAAAAGCGCTAAGTTCTATGGTGTAACAGCAACAGGTGCTTCCATTCAAAGAAATTCATCTAGTGCTTCTACGTATCAGAGGAACTTCCTGCCTAAAACCACTTTCGAATTTGTGCAAGGAGACCTTCCGGCAACAACCATCGTGCCGAGTGAAAACCCTGTGCAGTTAGGCGTTCGCCCTATAGGCGCATGGATGAAACCGTATGAGTTAGCTATCACCAACCAGGGTACTCCTACCACTGTGACTGGTGTTGACGGTACAGCCAACTTCGCCGTTGAGGCCGAGGTTCCTTACGCTCTTGGTTACAATGGCACAATGCCTATCAGTGTAACAACGACAGGTACTCCTGCCGCTGGCACACTGAACGGTCAGGTTCTTGTTTCTTACAGCGACAGAACATTCACCACAATTGACGCTACAGCTGAGATGTACGAGCCGGTTGACGGCGACGTGTGGGAAATGGCTGAAGAGGTTACAGCAATGCCATTCCAGGGCAACGCTCCTACAGGCATCTACAGAAACTACGAGCTCGGTCAGGCTGCCGACGCTGCCGACGCGGTTTATAAAGTGACCTTCGACAATGACGTTTTGTTCAGCGCAGGTACTAACGGTGCAGGTGCAAAGACAAGACTTTACACAGAAGACTTCAACGGCGTTGGCGGTCCTGACGCTGACAACAACTATGTTTACACCGGTCCTACTGTAAACCCAGGCCCGATGTCAATGTGGTTTGCATACGCTTATTCAGGCACCAACACATGGTACGGCACCTCAGCAGGCGGCGGTTTCTACTTCGGATACAAGATTCCTGCCTCATACATTGAGGAGTTGGGTCTTGCAGGCACCTCAATCACAACAGTTGAGGCAGCAGCACGCGAGTCGTACGACTATGAGTGCTACGTTATCAAAGGTGGCGATACTCCATTCGACGGCGAGCTCGTGAGCTTTGGCGTTGCTGAAAACCCACTGGCTATGTATTTCTTCGACATCAACCTCGAAGAGCCGGTTCTCGTCGATGAAGGTGAAGACATCTGGGTTATCTTCTATTCAGACAGCCCATACGCTGCCTACTGCGGCAGAATCCCTGTTGACGCCACAAACGGTAAGATTTGGACATACAATCCGAACGCAACATCACCGGCATGGAGCAGCAACACAGCCTACACTCCTGTTATCTACACCCGTTTCCTCGAGCTTCCTACAGGTCGTGAGGTTACTGTTGACCTTGGCACAATGACTGTCAAGAGCAACCCTAACGCTGTTGCAAGCGAAATAGCGGCAGTTGACGGCACAGCAATGGGCGTTTCTAAAGCCCAGATGTACAACGAGGCCAAAGCACAGAACACACGCGGCAACCGCGACACTCAGACCCTCATTGAAGAAGGTTGGGAAGACGGCATCGGCGATTGGACAATGAATAATTGTGAATCTGGTACTGGTGTTTATACAGGCGCTGCTAACAATGGTAGCAATTGCTTCCGTTTCAAATGGACGACAAATACGCCACAATATCTCATTTCACCTGAATTGACTGATAATAACGGTGGCACAATGAGCTTCTATTGCAGAGCATATACATATACGGAATCTTACAGAATTGGTTATTCAACCACAACTGATGATATAAGCGCATTTACTTTTGGTGATGAAGTTACTGTAACTTCTCAGTTATATGCAGAGCACACAGCTACATTCCCTGCAGGAACAAAGTATGTTGCTATTGCAAGTACAGCTTATGACGCTTATTATTTCTGCGTAGATGACATCACAATCACAGCCGACGTCACATCTGGCGGCGGTTCAACAGATCCTGTTTACCAGATTGCCGACATGTATGTTCCGGCAGGTACATACTATGTGGCAGTTGCTTCAACAACCGACAACTTCCAGGTCGATATGATGACATCTGAAGTTCTGGTTCCTGAGCAGGCAGTTGTTGTTTCTCCATACGACGGTGAGACCAACGTGTCAGATCCATATCTCGCAGAGTGGATCCTTGGCGACTACACCACAGAGATGCAGGTTTTGTTCGGCACACAGTATCCTCCGCAAACCGCTCTCATCGACTGGACAGACTATCTCGTTGAGTCGGCATTCCTTATGGATCTCGAGCCTAACCAGTCATACTTCTTACAGGTGAACGAGCGTAACGCCGCTGGTACTACCTATGGTGAAATTGTTGCCTTCACAACTCCTATCGACCCAGTTGAAGGTTTAGTGATCGCTGAATCACAACTCTATCCTGGCGATGCAGCAGTGTTGACATGGGATGCAGCAACTCGTTCACACAAGGGCTATAATGTCTACATGTATGACGGTGTTGAGATTACTAAGGTAAACGAGACTCTTATCACTGAAACAACATACGCTGTTGAAGGTCTTGAATACAACATGGATCCCGGCTATCAATTTGTTGTTACAGCCGTTTATGACGCTGGTGAGTCAGATTATTCAAACTATGTTACAGCTCAAATGACTGGTACAGGTACCATTAGCGGCCACGTTTACGATGCTCCTAACTACGATCCTACAGATCCCGATCAGTCACATCCAGTGGCTAACCTGCCTGTGTTCATCATTGTCACTGATGAATATCAGCAAGTTCAGGAATATGAAGTCTTTACCGACGAGGAAGGTTTCTACACTGCTGAAGTTCTCGCTGGTATAAGCATTCCTGGTATTTCTCAGGAAACCGCTCAAGCCTATGGATATGCGGTTGCTATTTATCCAGGACTAATGGTTAATGTCGCTTACGAAGGTGTTTATGAAGGTATCGACATCTACACTCACGAGTATTACTATCCTCTCGAGCAGATCACTGCTACCGAGGAAGAAAACGACGTGTTGGTGGAATGGTCATGGGATCCTGCTGAAATGATCGTCGATTTCGAAACCGGCGACTTCAGCCAGGCTGACTTCACACTGCCCGCACAGTATCCTTGGGCTATCACTACAAGCAATGTTCACGAAGGCACCTACGCCATCAAGTCAACTTGCGAAGGCGTTGCCAGCGGCTCCTCAATCGTTGAGGCTACCGTTGACGTTCCTTACGATGGCAAGATGGGCTTCTGGGTAAGCGTTTCTTCAGAAAGCAACTACGACAAGTTCCACTTCTACATTGACGGTGTTGAACAAGGCGCTGCTCTCAGCGGCACTGTTGCTTACACTTACAAAGAGTATGATGTAACCGAAGGTACTCACACCTACAAGTGGGAATACACTAAGGACAGCTCTGTCAACAGCGGCGATGACTGCGCTTACGTTGACGACATCACCATGTACAGATACGTAGCTCCGCTGCCACCAGTTGTTGGTGCTACCACTTACGACTTTGAAGACGGCACCATGCAGGGCTGGACAAACATCGATGCCAACAATGACAGCTATGTTTGGGTCATGGGCTCACAAATCGGTGGTGTTTACCTCGTATCTGGCGCAAGCCTCGCTGGTACCGGTCATAACTCATCCAACGACATGGTTTGCTCTGGTTCATACAGCAACGCTACTCAGTCAGCAATCACTCCTGACAACTACCTCGTTTCACCTCAGATCTCCGCTGAAAACGGCGCTCAGATCCAGTTCTACGCTTGCGCTCAGGATGCCAGCTACGCAGCTGAGCACTTCGGCGTGGCTGTTTCTACCTCTGGTAACACCTCCGCAGCTGACTTCACCACCATCCAAGAGTGGACAATGACTGCCAAGGGCGCTCAGGGTAAGACCGCTGATACCGAATTCGACATCCGTGGCACCAGAGATCAAGGCAACTGGTATCTCTATACCGTTGACCTCAGCAGCTATGCTGGTCAGGATATCTATGTGGCTATCCGTCACTTCAACTGCGCCGACCAGTTCATCCTGAACGTTGACGACATCACCTTGGCTACCGGTGGTTCCAAGATCGATGCTCGCGGCAACCGTTCATTCATGAGCTACAACCTCTATCGCCGTAACAACTACTCAGAAGAATCAGTTGCAAATCCTGAACTGATCGCTGAAGGTTTGGCAGGCGATGTGTATGAATACATCGATGCAGAATGGCCAACCTTATCATTCGGTGAATGGCAGTGGGGTATCGCAGCCACTTACGATGGCTATGCCAATGAAGAACCTGAAGCTACCCGTGAGGTTTACACTTATACCTTTGACAGTGGCTTAGAAGGCTGGACCAACATTGACGCCGACGGCGACGGCAATGTTTGGTACAACAGCGCCAATAGCGTGGCTATAAGCGGTTACGACTATTCAGCTCTTGGACATAATGGTACTGGTTGCTTCATGGTTTCACAGTCATACACTGACTTGACCTACGATTCATTCGATGCCGACAACTACCTCGTTTCACCTCAGAAGTATGCAATTGATGCCAACTCATCAATTACCTTCTGGCATGATTATGCTAACGACTCTTATCCAGATTTCTATGAAGTTATGGTTTCAACCGCTGCCAACCCAGGTGCAAACGACTTCACATCAGTTTGGTCAAGTGGTTCAAAGAGCCATGGCAATGGTGCTAAGATCCGTAATATCAACAACCGTTATGAAAACTGGACTGAGCAAACTGTAAGTTTAGCAGCTTATGCTGGACAGGAAGTTTGGATTGCATTCCATCACGATGATTATGACCAATATGAAATCTGGATCGACGATGTTACCATTACTGCTGGTGGCTCAGCACCTGTACCTCCAACCCCAGGTCCAACAGGCGACGGTATTTCAGAAATCCTCTGGTCCAACGTGATCGAAAAGGATATGGAAGCTACTGTGACCTTCAACATCACCCTGAACAATGGTCAGTTACCTGTTGGTGCTGCTATTGCCATCGTTGGTGAAGAAGATACCTACAGCGCTGTTGCTGAAGGTGCTACCACCGAAATCGTGGTTCGTAAGGCTCCTAGCTACGAAATGACTGTGACTCTGGATGGTTACTCAAGCTGGACACTCACTGAAGCTGTTGAAGCTGATGCTACCTACGACATCGAGCTCATCGAACAGATCGCTCCTGTTGACGGTCTCTATGTCTCACCTACTGGTTGGGTTATGTGGGAAGGCATCGGTGGCGGTGTGACTCCTGGTCCTGGTCCACAACCTGGTACCAGCGTGACCTACGGTTTTGAGGCTGACGAAGAAGGTTGGACCAATATCGACGCTGACGGCGACGGTAATGAATGGTACAACTTGAACCCGACCAACAATCCTAACAACATTCCTGGTCACGACGGTAGCCTTGGTCATATGACCTCTGCTTCATACAATGGTTCTGCTTTGACACCTAACAACTTCCTTGTTTCACCTGAAAAGGCTGCTTACAGCGAGATCAGCTTCTGGGCATGCGGTCAGGATGCTTCATGGGCAGCTGAACACTTCGGAGTTGCAGTTTCAACAACTGGTAACACCAGCGCTTCAGACTTCACCACCATCCAAGAGTGGACAATGACTGCTAAGGGTTCTGGCGTTGCTTCAGTTGGCCGTGACGGTCAGACAAGAGATCAGGGTGCATGGTATGAATACACTGTTGACCTCAGCGCATACGCAGGCCAGGAAATCTGGGTTGCTATCCGCCACTTCAACGTGTCAGATATGTTCCGCTTGAATGTGGACGACATCACCCTCACCACTGGTGGCGCCAAGGGCGACCGCGCTCCTCTGAAGTACGTTGTGAAACTTGACGGCGTGGTCGATGGCGAAACCACCTTCAACGGCTTCCAACACAATGTTGAAGGCATGGAAGAAGGTTCAACTCACGTGACCGCGGTTCGTCCTGTTTACATCTCTGGTAACGGTGACTGGGTTGAATACACCTGGACTTACACTTCATGCGATAACTTCGCTGGTGTTACCGACCTCGCAGCTGCTGAACAAGGTAACGATGTGAAACTCACATGGACTATGCCTGGCGCTCCTGGTCCTGGCCCACAACCTGGTGCTGGCTGGACTGAAGGCTTCGAAAACGGTCTGCCTGAAGGCTGGACCATCGTCGACGGCAACAACGACGGTTACACATGGTGCTTGACCAGCGCTATTCCTTCAACCTGGACTTACTATGCAAGCTTGACCCTTGATTGGTATCGTACTGGTACAAACGCTATCTGCAGTGGTTCTTATATCAATGGTGCTGGAGCTCTCACTCCTAACGAGTATCTCGTGATGGGACAGCAGAACATCAGTGCTGGTACAAGCTTCAGCTTCTGGGCTGCTGCTACCGACGCCAGCTATCCTGCTGACCACTTCGGCGTGTTCGTCTCCGACGATGCCAACACATGGACCTCAGTCCAAGAATGGACGCTGACCGCTAAGGGTGGCGCTCGCAATGGTGGCCGCGAATCACGCGACGGCGACGGCGCTAAGCTCGGCACATGGCATCAGTTCACAGTTGACCTCAGCGCTTACGCTGGTACTAAGTACTTAGCTATCCGCCACTTCAACTGCACTGACCAATACATCATGTGCGTTGACGACCTCGAGTTCGGTGTTACCAACAAGGGTAACCGCGCTATGTGGGATCTCGTTGGTTCATTCACTGGCACCAGCGCTGGTCAGCAAGCTGTTTGCACCGATGGCAACTACATCTACACTGCTAGCTGGCAGACCACTCCTACCGGTGGCCACACCTTCTATCAGTACACCATGGACGGCACCTTCGTTGAAGGCTTCGAAATCGCTGGCGCTACTGGCATCCGCGACATCACCACCGACGGTGAATACTTCTATGGTACCTCTGGCGGCGCCCAAATCTTCATCATGGACTTCACCACCCGTACCCTGGTTGGCACCATCAACTGCTCAGGCCTCACCTCACGTCACATCTCCTACGATCCTGAACGTGACGGCTTCTGGTCAGGCAACTGGTCAACATTGGCCCTGTACAGCCGTACTGGTGCTTTGATCCAGAACGGTCCTGCTCCGACAAGCGCTTACGGTTCAGCTTACTACAAGGATGCTGACAACGTCGAACACCTCTACCTGTTCTGCCAGCCCAACAGTGACTGCAAGGTCTATGACTACAACATCACTACCGGCACACTCGGAACCAATGTCGTGTTAGACTTCTCAGCTACCGCACCTGGCTGCACTGGTATCGCTGGTGGCTGCTTCATTGGCGAATACAATGGCAACACCTGCTGGTATGGTAACGCACAGCAAGATCCTAACCTCATCGCTATCTACGAGCTTGAGGCTGGCACTCCTGGCCCAGTTCCTCCAACACCTGTTGAAGGCATCCTCGGTGCTATGATCTTCCAAGACGGTGAACCTATCGCATTCGTTGAAGGCAATCCTACCCAATACGTGGTTGAAGGCGCTGCTTCATACGATGCAACCTACGGCGTGAGAGTTGTTTACGGTGGCGAATATGACGTTACCTACTATGCAATGTCATGCATGGAAGAAGTTGACTACAGTGGCACTGTTGTTCCTTGCAATCCTGTCGCTAACCTGACAGCTGTACCAGGCGCAAACAACGGCAACTACGGCGCTATCGTGTCCTGGACAGAACCTGCTGGTGCAACATCTTACAAGATCTATGTTGGCGATCAGTTGCTCGGTTCAATAGGTGGTCAGCCTGTCTTCATCAACTTCGAAGGTGCACCTGCTGGCACCTACACCATCGGTGTGGTCGCTGTCTATGCTGAGTGCGAATCTGAGATGGTAACTGTGGACTTCCTCTGGACTCCTGTTTCAGTTGACGAACTCTCAGCTAACACCGCTATCTATCCTAACCCGACTCACGACAACGTGACTATCGAGGCTCAGGGCATGCGCCACATTACTGTGGTTAGCGCTCTCGGTCAAGTGGTTTACGACGCCGACATCGAGGCTGATATGACCCAGTTGAACCTCGGCCAATTCAAGGCTGGTCTCTACATGGTCCGTATCGACACCGAAAACGGCACCGTTGTGAAGCGCGTGTCTGTTGTCAAATAAACATTGACAACTCGAAATGAAAAAAGGTCGCTCAATCGAGCGGCCTTTTTTCGTATTTTTGCAAAAACTTACTCATTATGAACGACACCCCATTATATCCTGTCATTCGCCTTTACAAAGGTAAGGATGAAGCCGTGCGACGCTTTCATCCTTGGATTTTTTCAGGCGCCATCGAAAAGGGCCCTGAAGGTCTTCAGGCTGGCGATACCGTTACGGTTACTGACGATAAAGGCAATATCTTAGGTACTGGCTTTTGCGAGTCAGAGAGCATCGCCGTCAAATTGCTATGCTTCGAGAACCGAAAGGTTGACGAATGGCTGTTTCTGGAGAAACTCAAACACGCCTTCGAGGTCAGGAAATCAATGAGGTTGATTGACAATCCTCATACCAACTGCTATCGGTTGGTCCACTCCGAAGGTGATGGACTGCCAGGCTTGATCATTGACATTTATGGCCACACAGCCGTCGTCCAAGCGCAAACCGAAGGTATGGCTCTGCACATCAAGGAGATCGTGAGGGCGTTGAAGCTTCTTCCTGAACTCGGTTTGCAGGCCATCTACAACAAAAGTGCTGAAGCCATGAAGCGCATGGGCAAGGAAGACGCCGTTTTAGACGGTTATCTCTTCGGCTCACGCATCAACGAGCTTATCATAGAGAATGACAGCCTTTTTCATGTTGATTGGGAGAATGGGCAGAAAACGGGCTTTTTCATCGATCAACGCGATAACCGAGAACTGGTGCGTCAACTTTCACAAGGAAAGACGGTGCTCAACGCTTTCGGTTACACAGGCGGTTTTTCAGTGACCGCCTTAAAAGGAGGTGCCAAACGCGTGGTTACGGTAGACGCCTCTGGCAAGGCTATGGAGGCGGCCAAAGCCAACTTGGAGCTTAACGGCTATTCAACGGAGGAGAATCCATGCATCACAGCCGACATGAAAGATTTCGTCATGAAGATGGACGAGGGTGAGTTCGACCTGATTGTGCTGGATCCACCGGCGTTTGCCAAACGTCATCATGATCGGCACCGTGGACTTCAAGGCTACCGCTTCATTAACGCTGAAGCCATCAAGAGGATTGCCAAGGGTGGCATTCTGTTTACCTTTAGCTGTTCCCAGGCGGTTGACAAATCCACTTTCCAAGGCATTGTTACCGCTGCTGCCATCGAAGCAGGACGCAACGTAAGAATTCTATACCAACTCTCACAACCAGCGGATCATCCCATCAATATCTTCCACCCGGAAGGAGCTTATTTGAAAGGCTTGGTTCTTTTGGTGGAGTAAAACTACTATATTATGAACGACAACTCCTTTACCTTAAGCGGTCAGATCGTTGATGTGGTCAATTCACGCATCTTTCCTGGATCCATCACCGTCAAAGACGAAAAAATTGTAGAAATTACGCCCTTGCCTTCGGCAGAGCATCGTTTCATCATGCCTGGATTTATCGACGCACACATCCACATCGAGAGCTCGATGCTGCCGCCTTCGGAGTTTGCCAGGATGGCGGTGTGCCATGGCACGGTGGCTACGGTGAGCGACCCTCATGAGATCGCCAACGTGATGGGAGTGGAAGGCATCGACTTCATGATCAAAAGCGGCAACCGAGGCCATTTTAAGTTCTATTTCGGCGCACCAAGTTGCGTACCGGCTACACATTTTGAGACTTCAGGGTTCACCATTGATGCTAAAGCCATCGAAACGCTCATGGCCCGCGACGACATCCATTATCTCGCTGAAATGATGAATTATCCCGGCGTGCTTGCTGACAATCCAGAGATACTGAAGAAGTTGGAAGCTGCTAAAAAATATGGCAAGCCCATTGACGGACATGCTCCTATGGTAATGGGCGACGACATCCAGAAATACATTGCAGCAGGGGTCAGCACTGATCACGAATGTTACGACATCGAAGATGCCTTGGAGAAAATCCGTTTAGGCATGAAAATCCTGATCCGTGAAGGCAGCGCCGCCAAGAACTTCGACACGCTGATTCCGCTGATGGCTGAATATCCCGAGATGTTGATGTTCTGTTCCGACGACAAGCATCCGAACGACTTGATCAAAGGCCATATCAACCTGTTGGTGAAACGTGCCATTGGAAAAGGATACAAATTGATGAGTGTGCTACGTGCCGCCTCGTTCAACGCCGTGAAACACTACCATCTTGACGTAGGTCTGCTCCAGCTGGGCGATGACGCCGACTTCATCGTGGTGGATAACTTCGATGATTTCAATGTGTTGCAAACATACGTCAGAGGCAGACTGTTGGCCGAAAATGGCGTTACGTTGATGCAACGGCGCAAGGAGGAAGCCAACAACAACTTTCATGCGGCGATCATCAAACCCGAAGACCTCCGCATTGAGGACGAGGGCAAACATATCAAGGTAATTGCCTGCATGGATGGCAACTTGATCACCAATACTATTGTCGCCATGCCTAAAGTGGTGGATGGCAACATAGTGAGTGATACCACTCGAGATATCTTAAAGATGGTGGTGCTGAACCGTTATGCGCCGGCCAAGCCTGCTATAGGATTTATCAATAATTTTGGCTTGAAACGGGGTGCCATTGCCACTTCGGTGGCACACGACAGTCATAACATTGTGGCGGTGGGTTGTAGTGACGAGGACATCGCACGTGCGGTCGACATGTTGGTGCTTACCAAAGGAGGCATGGTGGCTTGTAGCGAGACGGAGTTTGCCTTGCTGCCATTGCCGATTGCCGGCTTGATGAGTTTAGAGGAAGGTGCCCGTGTGGTTGAGAGCTACGAGCGTGTCGACCAACTGGCGCATGAGTTCGGCAGCCATCTCAACGACCCGTTCATGACGCTGTCGTTCATGGCTTTGTTGGTTATCCCTGAATTGAAGCTAAGTGACAAGGGCTTGTTTGACGTTGCCCAGTTTGAGTTCACTTCGTTAATTGCTCAGTAACGATCCCTTCATGCGAGGCCTGTAAACAGGCTTTGAACCTCTTGTGGATTTACTTCCCTCGGCGTCGCTAATGCGTTTCAGCCAAGCCTTTTCCACATAGTCGTTATCATACTCATTGATGTAAACGAAGCTATTGTCGGTGAACTCCGGAATATTCATCTGGTAGGTGAAAGGGTGAGCCACTTGCATGTTCATGTAAAGCGTGGCATCGTCCTTGTGATAGGAGTAGGTAAACTTGGTGACAAGAGTGGTGTCGGGGCAGAGGATGTAGGTCGAGTCGGTCAAATAGAGGGTATCGCGGCTACGGTCGCGCATCTCTCCACTGCGGTCGGCGCGGAAGATTAAATCAATACCGTCTTGGGGATCTCCTGGAGTAAAGTGATATTTCTTAATGGTATTTTGGATGGGATTTCCCCAGTAATCGATATTATAATATTCGATTTCTTCGACACCCCAAGTGCCGACAAAAGCCATATAATCGTCGGTATCGCCACATGAAGCTAGGCCAAGGGCTATAACAACCAGTGCCAGAAAGAGTTTTATTCTTTTCATTTGTTTGCGTTTTTTGGATTACACCGCAAAAATAGTTATTTTTGCACATTCAATTGGTGAAAATGAGACGTTTTTTTGTTTTTCTATCATTCTTGATCTTTACTTCAGCTTTGATGGCTCAGGATACACTTACCGTAATGCAGTACAATCTGCTGCAATATGGAAACTATCAAGGTTATGGCGGTTGTTCGGAAAGCACCAACAGCACGCAGCTTAAGGACAATAGTATCCGCGTCATCATGGATTATGTCAAACCCGACATCCTTACCGTATGCGAGTTTGGCGCCACACAGCAGCTTCAGACCACGTTTTTAAGGAGTAACCTTAACATCAATGGTGCCGACTATTGGAAGTCAGACAACATAATGAATGGTATGAATAGCAATATCATCAACCATATCTTTTATGATTCCCGTAAAATGGAAATGAGCAAGCACATATCATTGCCCACCAGTCCACGCAACGTTGATGTCTATGAGATGTATTTAAAGACATCGAGCCTTATTGCCGGCGATACCATCAAGTTGGTTTGCATTGTGGCCCACCTCAAGGCGGGTACAGATTCCGAATCGGTACGATTGGCCACCATGACGACCGTGATGAACTACGTGAGCGCACACTATGCCAACGACAATGTGCTCGTTATGGGTGATTTCAATATGTATCGCGCCACTGAGGGAGCGTATCAAATCCTAACCAAGACCTATGGCAATACTTCCGCACTTTTCGTTGATCCATTGGCTTCCGTAGGTGGTGTGGGGTCATGGAATAATAATAGCATGTTTGCTCGATTCCATACCCAATCCACCAGAACCAACGGCCCCTGCTTCTCGACAGGAGGGTTGGATGACCGTTTTGATTTTATCCTGACAAGTGACGAGATTTACATGGGCTCCAAAAAGATGAAATACATCAAGGATACCTATAAGGCTGTTGGCAACGATGGATTGCATTTTAATAAAAGCATCATTCAAAATGGTAATAACGCAGTGCCAGCAGAGGTTTCTCAGGCATTGTATGACTGTTCGGACCATCTGCCGGTCACCATGAAGATGTGGGTTCAAATGCATTTGGGAGTAGAGGAATATACGGCCGCTAATGGGTTCAAGGTGTACCCCAACCCAACTACCGATGTGTTGACCGTTGATATCGTAGATAAGGCCACATACATCATTTCAAACGTGATGGGACAGATTGTGATGTCGGGCAGCATCAATGGCGAGAACCAGCAAATCAACGTTTCCGCCTTACCGAATGGACTTTATTTCATCAGGGTTAATAGCATGATTTCTAAGTTTGTAAAATCATCATATTCACATTAATTGAAAAATTTACTAAAAAACCATTTTTATATTGAAAAATCATATTAATTTTGTGGCGTAAATTTAAATTAATGTAAAAATGGTAAAGAAAAACCCTGTTGAAGAAGCGCGGCGTTATGTAGACAACGCTAAAACCTTATTGGTTGAACATGGTGAATTGGATGTGGAAACACGTTCCTATAACGATCCAAAATACGTAAAGATGGCGGGAAATACCTTATGGAATGGTGTTCTTTATATTTTAGACGCTGTTTTTCATGTTAGGTCGGACCGCCGCCGTCACGTTGACATAGAAGATTATCGGAAAGCAGTGGGGAAACGAGACAACAAACTGCTTCAACTTGTTAACGTGGCATACGATAAAATGCACATTTACATGGGTTATGATGGTAATCCATATAAACCAGATTGCGATAGTTGTTTCCACGTTGCCAACGACATTATCGATCGTTGCGCGCTGATGCTTCCCAAGGCTAATGCGTGAGGATTTCAAGCCCTGTTTCGGTCATTAGGAAGGTGTGCTCCCATTGGGCTGAAGGCAATTCGTCCTCGGTGATGACGGTCCAACCGTCAGCGCTGTCGATGAAGACTTTCCAAGTACCCATGTTGACCATTGGCTCGATGGTGAATACCATGCCAGGGACGAGCAACATTCCAGTGCCTTTTTTGCCGTAGTGCAGCACTTCAGGATCGTCGTGGAACTTGATGCCTACGCCGTGGCCGCAGAGGTCGCGCACCACGCTGAAGCCGTATTTATGGGCGTGTTGCTGGATGGCGTTTCCGATATCGCCCACGAAGCCGAAAGGCTTGGCGGCCGCCATACCAATCTCGAGACATTCCTTGGCCACATCCACCAATTTCTGCTTCTGCGGCGTGGTCTTGCCGATGACGAACATACGTGAGGCGTCAGCATAATAGCCGTCGAGGATGGTGGTGCAGTCCACGTTGATGATGTCGCCTTCCTTTAGGATTTCCTTGGCTGACGGGATGCCGTGGCATACCACCTCGTTGATGGAAGTACACACGCTCTTGGGATAGCCTTCATAGCCTAAAGTGGCTGGGATGGCGCCATGCTCGATGGTGTAAGTATGAACGATTTCGTCGATTTCCAAAGTGCTCATGCCTGCATGGATCTTTTCGCCCACCAGGTCGAGGATGGCAGTGTTGATGACACCGCTCTTACGGATGCCCTCGATCTCTTCGGGGGTACGGATCAACGAACGTTTCGGCACCAAGGCACCGCGACTTTCAAAAGCCATCACTTTCTTATCCAACTCGGTGGGTTCCACACCTGCCGGAACACGCCATCTTTTACGATTATTGAACATTCCCATTTGTATCTCTTATTTTGCAATTACTATTCCTAACATTTTGTTGATTTGTACCCTGAGGTCGTCCCAATGCTTTTTCTTCTTCAACAGAATCAGTTGATTGTCAGGGTCAGGCTCTTCCTTGATTTGGTCTTGAATTTCTTTACGCCTTGCGTCGATGATCTGGTCTTTGTAACGAAGGATGGCGTATTGGACCGCTTTCTTTAAGATGTCTTCCTCTTTTTTGACAAAAATCCCATGTCGTTCCCAACCATCGAGTTTATACTGTGTGGTCACCAAATCGATAGCCACTTGCGACACCTGTTCGTCTTCATTTGAGGTGAAAAACTGATCGTTAGGGAGTTCTTCAGTATTCAACGCTTGGTCGTAGATCTCGAAGATTTTTCGGTTGACGGGATCGTTAAATTCGATGTTGTCAGTGATTAAATCGTCAACGATCATTTGAGCAACAGGGACCTGCTCTTCGACTTCTTGACCGAGTTCGTCCTGTTGTTTGATGGTGAGGGTTCTGCCGCCATAAAGCAGCATCAACTTCACCAGCTCGCGTTCCTGGTAATAACCTGGAGGCAGTGTCTCATCCTGAGGCTGCTCCTGAGTCGGTGTGGTGACGATAGGCTCGTCGGGGATGACCTCGCCTTCAACGCCGAGTGACTTCTTGAACTTGGCGCGGAGCATCTTGTTGAGCTCCATCATCAGAGTTTCCTCAGGCATGTCGAGCAGTCGGCTGGTCTCCTTGACGTAGGCGATGCGGAAGATGGGATCGGGTACCACCGAGATGGTCTCTACCATGTTACGCACTACCTGGCCTTTCTTGATGGGGTCGTTGGCGGCGTCTTTCAGCAGCAGCTCGGTCTTGAAACGGATAAAGTCCTTGGCGTTGTCTTTCAAATAACGGAGGACTTCCTCGGTGGGATATTCCTTGCCGAAGGTGTCGGGATCGTGTTCAGGGGGCAGCACTACCACGCGGACGTTCATGCCTTCGGCGAGGATCATGTCGGTACCCCTTAATGCAGCATGTACACCGGCAGCGTCGCCATCGTAGAGCATGGTGATGTTCTTGGTGTAGCGCTTGACGAGGCGGATCTGCTCTGTGGTCAACGAAGTGCCTGAACTGGCCACAACGTTCTCAATGCCAATCTGGTGCATGCGCAACACGTCAAAATAGCCTTCTACCAAGATACATTCATCCTTGTTGACGATGGCCGATTTGGCGAAATAGATGCCGTAGAGCGTCTCTTTCTTTTGATAGATCTCCGACTCGGGTGAGTTCTGGTACTTGGCCAGTTTTTTCTCGGGATCGGACTGCAGGATGCGGCCACCGAAGCCGATGACCTTGCCAGTGAGGTTATGGATGGGGAACATCACGCGGCCATGGTAACGGTCGTAATATTCGCCGTTTTGCCGCTTGATGGAGAAGCCTACTTTCTCGAGAAATTCTGGATCGTACCCGTTTTGCTTGGCATAGTTGGTGAAAGCCTCCCATTTGGAAGGACTGTAGCCTAAATGGAACTTCTCGATGATGGGATTGAGGTAGCCGCGTTCACGGAAATATTCCAAACCAATGGACTTGCCTTCATCCGTATTCCAAAGTGTATTCACGAAGAACTTGTCAGCGAAGGCGTTGATGTTGAACATCTTTTCGCGTTCGGTCTGGGCCATACGCTCTTCGGGCGACAGCTCCTTTTCCTCGATTTGGATGTTGTATTTTTTGGCGAGATAGCGCAGTGCCTCGGGATAGGTGTAGTGCTCGTGTTCCATCAGGAACTTGGCCGAGTCACCCGCCTTGCCGCAGCCGAAGCACTTGAAGATGTTTCGTGCTGGGTTGACGCTAAACGAGGGTGTCTTTTCATTGTGGAAGGGACAATTCCCCCACATGTTCGACCCGCGCTTTTTGAGCGAGACGAACTCTCCCACGACCTCCTCGATACGGGCGGCTTGAAGGATTTGATCGACAGTTTCCCTTGGGATTGGCATCTCAACGTGAATTTTTTGCAAAAATAAGGATTTTTATCCAATTTGACTCCAGTCGAACGTTTGGGCGAACAATTCCTTGTAATGCTCGCGCAGCATGCGGTTTTCAGGCTTGATGAGCTTGGGGTCGTCGTTGAGGATGCGGATGGCAGCGTCGCGCACCTGAGGGATCAAGGCGCCGTCTTTTTGCAGGTCGCCGATGAGCATCTCGATTTGTCCGGATTGGCGCAGGCCACCTGTCTCGCCGGGACCACGCAACTCCAAGTCGACTTCAGCAATCTGGAATCCGTCGCTGGTGGCACACATGGTCTTCATGCGTGTCTTGCCATCGGGAGTGAGCTTATGGTCAGTGACCAAGATGCAGTAGGATTGGTCAGCGCCACGACCCACACGGCCTCTGAGTTGGTGCAACTGTGAAAGCCCAAACCGATTAGCATTTTCAATGATCATGACGCTGGCGTTGGGCACGTTCACACCGACCTCAATCACCGTAGTAGCTACCATGATCTGGGTGTTTCGGGTGATGAAACGTTGCATCTCGAAGTCCTTGTCCTCAGGCTTCAATTGTCCGTGGCATACGGAGATCTTGTATTGTGGCTCGGGGAAGTCCCGTAAAAGGGCTTCATAGCCTTCCTGAAGTGCGATCATATCGGTTTTCTCCGATTCCTTGATCAAGGGATAAACCACGTAAATTTGGCGTCCTTTGGCGATCTGCTGCTTCATAAACATCATGATGCGGTAACGGTCGTCGTCGTAGACGTGGTAGGTCTCCACGGGTTTTCTTCCGGGTGGCAGCTCATCGATCTTGGAGACATCGAGGTCACCGTATTGGGTCATGGCCAAGGTGCGTGGGATGGGGGTGGCCGTCATCACCAGCATGTGAGGTGGCCGTTCGGTCTTTTCCCAAAAACGAGAACGTTGGGCTACACCGAAGCGGTGTTGCTCGTCAATGATGGCTAAACCGAGGTTCTTGAAGACCACCTTTTCCTCAATGAGAGCATGGGTGCCCACAATGATCTGAAGACTGCCGTCCTCCAATCCTTGATGGATTTCACGGCGTTCCTTGGTCTTGGTGGAGCCGGTGAGCAGGGCGAACTTCACGGGCATGTCCTTGAGCTGTTCCTTAAGGGTGGCGTAATGCTGTTGAGCCAGAATCTCGGTGGGTGCCATCATGCAGGCCTGATAGCCGTTGTCCAACGCCAACAGCATCACCATGAGGGCGACGATGGTCTTGCCGCTGCCTACATCGCCTTGCAGCAGGCGGTTCATCTGGTGACCGCTACCCATGTCGATCCTTATTTCCCGGATCACGCGTTTTTGAGCGTTGGTCAAAGGGAAGGGGAGGTGCTCCTTGTAGAACGTGTTGAAGTAGTCGCCCACTTGGCTGAAGACATAGCCTCGGCTGAGGCTCTCGCGGCGTTTTTTGGCGCGTAGAAGCTTGAGCTGGAAGAAAAGATGCTCTTCGTATTTCAGCCTTCTGGTGGCTTGTTGTATCTCGATATTATTGGCAGGGATGTGAATCTGGTAATAGGCGTATTTTCGAGGGATAAGCTGCTCTTGTTGTAGCAACTGTTGAGGTAGGACCTCTGGGATGAAATCCATCACCTGTTGGAGGATTTGGCGTTGGATCTGGGCAATCTGTCGGGTGCCGAGGCCATGGTCCTTCATCTTTTCAGTGGTGTTGTAGACGCCTTGCAGGCCTTCGCCAATGAGCGGGTCGCTGGGGTTGAACTCCTCAATCTCAGGATGGACGAAGTTGTAGTTATGGTTGAACTCCGATGCTTTGCCGAACAGGACGTATTTCTTACCTGGTTTGAAACGGTCTTTAATCCATTTCAGTCCACGGAAGAAGACGAGCTCGATGGATCCGGTGTCGTCGGTGAATTTTGCCGTGGCACGTTGTGCCCTCGGCGCTCCAATGAGTTGTACATTGCTGATGGTGCCGATAAGTTGGTAATACACCAAATCGTCATTGACCTGCGCCACCTTGTGGATCTGGCTCTTGTCGACATACCTGAACGGAAACTGGTTGAGCATGTCCATATAGGTGAACACTTTGAGCTCTTTGCCCAGGATCTCCGCCTTCTTTGGCCCTACGCCTTTCAGGTAGCTGATGTTCGTTTGCAGCAGGTTATATTCCATCTCTTCGCCATACGCTGTTTTTTTCTATCGTATTTTTCTCCCGAATATCGTCGAGCGCATTGTAGCTGCCAATGGTGCTGCCGCCGGAAGAGCTCGACGTGGAGTACTTGGTAAACAATTGATCTAGGCCGAGAAAACTACCCACCTTGCCGAAGGTATAAACAATCACCACCAGTAACACAATGTCAATAACGACGGCCAGTATCATAGATACGGCCATGGATTGACGCACGGCAGAGACCAGTACTAACAAGGCGACCATAGCCGATGGAATGCTCATCAGTACAGTGGAGGGTGTAACTTTAGCCTTGAGCCAGATGGTAAGCAGGTAAAGAATCGGCAGACCTAGGAATACCATTGTCGCCCAGAGGTTAAGTTGCCAGAATCGGATCATCAGGAAAGCAATCCCATATGCCATGCCCATGACGATCACAAGCATGTTGAACTGTCCCCCCCTTATCTTTTCGCCTTTTTTCAAGGGCTTGGGACGACAGATCATGGTAAGGACGGGAAACAGCACGGCCAATCCCCAGTTGAGAGCCAGCATAGTGATAGAAGGTGTCGAAGCCTTGTTCAGGAACCATGTCCCCTCCCAATAACCCATGGCCAAGACATACCAGCCCCACGCAACGGTCAGAAGCCCATAAAGGACACTACCAATAATATTAATGACACGGGATTTCAGTAGCATCAGCGGAGCTGCTACAACGCCTGCTATCAGAAGGCAAAGAATAGCCGTACTGTTGCTCATCCAAGCGTGAGCCAGTCCGGGCATCATGGAAAACAGAATAGTCATGGCAATAGGTGATTATGCCTTCAAAGATACTAATTTTTTTATTTTTGGACCCGAGCCTTGCTCTTATTTACCAAAATGACACCGGTGAATACCAAAACCGCTGCCACCACCTTTTGCCATGTCAACCTGTCCATACCCAAAATGATCGCTGACACCATGCCGATCAGCGGCTGGACGTAGGTGTAAAGACTCACCACCGTGGGACGGAGCTGCTTTTGCCCAATAGGAAGCAAGAAATAGGCGATGAAGGTGGCAAACACGATGATATAGCCAAGCTGCAGCCAATAGCTGGTATTCATCTCAGCAAGGGGGAGATGGGTCAACTCTTTGATGTTTAATGGCACGGCTACTAGGGTAGAGAACAGGAAGATCCACTTCATGAAGGTGACCACATGGTATCGTTGGATCAAAGGCCTGAAGATGCCGAGATAGGAAGCGAAGAATAGGCAATTTCCGATCATCAGCAGGATGCCGATGGGCATCGACTGAGTGATGCCGTTGCCATTGGCACTGATGGTGTTCAACACTAACATGATCACCCCAAAGAAGCTTATGGCCACACCGCCAGCCTTCTTCAACGTAATAGGCTCTTTGAGAGCGATGGCGGCAAAGAACATTGTGAAGATAGGCGTGGTGGAACAGATGATGGAGGTGTCGAGTGGCGTTGTGTATTTGCTGGATTCAAGGTAGGAGAGCTGTGTAAGGAAAAAGCCAAGCATGGAGGCTGCGAAGATGCTGCAGAGGTCCTTGAATGGCACCTTCTCCTTGGGCAAAAACAGGGAAATGAGCCAAAACAGAATGCAGGCGCCCACTGACCTAAAGCAGAACAAACCCAAAGAGCTGACCAAATGGGCGTTGGTCAGCTCCTTGCATATAATAATATTGAATCCGAAGATTACATAGGCACCTAAAACCGATAAGTGCCCAATAAGCTTAGTATTCCCAAAGGCTTTGTTCAAAGTCAAACATCTCATCTTTGATGCGCTCTGATTCGTAGAGAGCATCGATGTTCAAAGCGTAAGAGTTGATGTAGCGGTCGTACATGTTCTCTTCCTTGACGATATAGCTGTCGAACACGCGCTTGGTGAGGATCTCCTCGTAGGTGCGGCGTTCAGCGCCGTTCTTGCGGTTGGCCACGAAAGCCTCGGAGAGCACCTTACGGGTGTTGTCATCGTAAGGGATCCAGCAGGTCTGTGAAAGGCCGTCTTCGTCAACTACGATGGGGCTGAGGGCAATGATGCGGACGAGGAACTGCGACAAGTGCTTGTCGAAATACCAGTCTTCCTTGATTCTCATGCGAGTGACATTGATCATACGGTCTTTGAAGACGAGTTCATTGGCCACTTCGACGCCGTCTTTCATGATGACGGGCGGGTCGCCGATCTTGGTGTTTTCCTTTTCGAAGTCATCGCGGGTGAGCGGGGTGACCATATCGTCGATGTTATTCTCCACACGGTAGGGGGTGATGCGACCGTCAAGGATGCCGTCGTATAGCACGGTGATGAGGTTGCGCCAGTCCTCGGTGGGGTTGACGGGATAGTAGAACACTTGGTTGATCTTCTGGCGGAAGTCAATCTCGCGGATGATGGTCTTCTTCCACATCACATACTCCTCACGGATCTCGGGAAGCGGTGACAGAGGCTTTTCGACCATGATTTCCTGACGGTTCGAGAGGATGCTGTTCATCGGCGGCTTGACGTCGGTAGTCTGGGCTTTGAGGCTCAGCACCATGCCGAAAAGCATCATGGCTGTCAGTGTTGAAACAAGTGTCTTTTTCATCTTCTATGAAATTTGTTGGTTATTAGCTTATTTGATTTCGACGCCAATCTGTGTGTCGAGCACCTTTTCCTTGTTGTCGTTACCTTTCACACGGATGGCAGTGAACATGAAGATGTCGCCGACATTGGCTGAGTTGAACACGCTCTTCAGCGTTTCGTTGAACTTGGAGCCGTTGACTTTCTCTTCTTTAGTAGTACCTGCCTTGGTCTTGTATTTCACAGTATAGCCAACCACATCGTATTTAACGCCTTCGAAGTCGAAGTCTTTCATCTCGGCTCTAACCATGTTGGCAGCGAGCAGAGCACTCTTGGAGACCTTGCCGTCAGCGCTTACGTTGTCGATCTTAGCAGTTGGTTTGGGTAGTTCTTTTACGCGGAACTTCATGTTGCCGAGTGAGTTGCCTTGTGAGTTGACATGCACCACCACTTCAGTCGGGTTGCCGACTACGCGGAGGTTGTAAGTGCCAGCGCCTGTGCGGGTGAGGCTAGCGCCCGTAGCAGTGGCTGTGACTTCACCGCCAACACCACCACCGATGGCGATCGGGTTGTCGATACCGGCATAAACCACGTTCATCTTGGTGGCTGAAACGCTCACCGCAGGAGGTGCCACAGTGAAGCTGTTCTCAAACGGATAGTCTTCAATCTCATTGGTCTTGGGGTTGAGCATCGGAATGACACCACTGTATCTGTGGGTACCTACGCCGACGTTGAAGTCGAGGTGGATGACACCTTGGCTGTCGCTCTTGAATTCCTTTGCAGGACCGCCGTCGAGACTGACGGTAGCGGTGGTCTGAGTGTTCTGCCAAGCGGTCACCATGGCTTGTGCGCGATAGGTCTGGCCTGAGAGGATGTAGTTGCTCTCAGAGAACACCTTGGCGCCGACTTCGTCGAAGGTGAAGTCATCAGCGTGGACTGATTGTGCCAAATGGGACACAGCATTCAACTCAGCAGTCTCGATCTCAGAGATGATCTTGTTGAGCAAGGTGACATCAGCAATCAGCACGGTGTGGTGGAAGTTGCGGTATTCCCAGCTGTCCTGTACGGGATCGGTAATGCCAGGATAGTAGCTGATCTTAGCGGCATAGTGGTCACCTTCCACAGGAAGTTTGACTAAGCTGCTCTCGCTAACTCCTGAACTCAGGACATATTCTCTGCTTCCGAAGATGCTATCGGTGATCAGACCCAACTCGTGGATGTGGTCAACACCCATGGTTTCGACAATCATACGACGATAATCTCTAATTTTCTCAGAGAGTTCGTAAGCCTTGCCTCCGTTGCCTGGTCCTTCAGGGTCTCCCATCATATAAGCGGTTGGCTTATTGTAGTTGTCTCTCGATTTAATCTTGGATGTGTTGATGTTATAGAGCAAACGGCCATCGTATTGGAGGGTGTCGCGGTTCTTCAACAGACCTTCATTAGTAGCTTTTTCGTAGTTTGTTTCCTCGATCTTGCTTACGAGATCCCACTTCAAGGCTTCGACAAAATTGATGATCTCAGTGGATTTGGTTCTGAGTTCTTGTGCTTGTTCCCAGTAGGGGCCTACTTTCTCGCTATCCAAAGCGTATTGTTCCTCAAAAGAGGCGTAGCGCTGGGAGATCTGTTGCATCAATGTGATGTTGGTTTCCTGGACGCCGGTGTTCACCGTATCGAATGCGTCGAGGATATCTTTCGAGACGTTCATGGCAAGCAGCGCGGTGTACACGAGGTACATCATGCCGATCATTTTCTGTCTCGGGGTTTCTTTTGCGCCTGACATAGTTTCTTACTCCTTTTTTTGATTGTTTTGATTGAGTAGGATTATGCCTTGATGTTCATGGCCGACAACATGCCTCCGTAAACGCCGTTCAGGGCGCTCAGGCGTGATGACAACTGGTTGAGTTGTTTGTTGAGCTCGTTGGTGTTGTTGGCAGAGGCGTTGAGGTTATCCATGTAGCTGGTCATGGTAGCGGCGAGCTTGCTGGAGGCGTTGGAAGTTTGTTCCATGCTCTGAAGTTGGAGCTCGTAGATGGAGTTCAGCGACTGCATGCTGGTAGCCACCTTCTTAAGGGTATTGGTATCGAGGGCGCTGAAATCGAGCTTACCGAGGGAGTTGCTCAGCTCTTCGGAGGCCTTAACGTAGTTGTTGGCGAAGTTATTGATATTGCGGGTAGCCTGCTCCATGGCGTTGGTGTAGTCGTGGGTAGCGGCCATGGCCTGCATCATGGCTTCGTTCATCTCAGGGGTGTTGACGCTGCTGCCACCGCCGGCGCCAGTGGTGCCGAACTTGGTACGGGTTTCGCCGTCCCATTCTTCGTCGAGTTCAACGAAAACATTGTCCCATTGATAATCCAGGTGTTGTGGTTCAAATGATGAAAGGAAGAAAATCAAGGCTTCGACGCCCAAACCGAGACCTAACATGAAGTCGGCACCAGGGATGTGTGTCAGTTTGAAATAAGCACCAATCATCACTACGGATGCACCGATACCGTAAACATAACCCATGAATGTTTTGTAGCCTTTGGTTTGAGTGAGGGCTTGGAATTTTTTAAACCCTGAAAGATTTTCTTGTTTTTTTGCCATGACAAAAATGCTCTAAATAAGTTGATTATAATCGATTATTAATTGAATTCTTTGATTTATCTGTAAACTCTTGACAGATGTGGATTGTCGCCCTTGTTGCGGCCCATGTAAGGTTGGATGCAACGGAAGCCGATATAGCAGCGGGCGGTATCCTGATATTCATAGTCGCGGGTAGTGACTTGGATGTAGTAGGAGATATCCTTCCATGATCCACCGCGAACGACCTTACGCTTCATGACAGGTGGGGCGTCTTCGCTGGCGTTGTAGGTGTAGTCAGGGTTCATATCCCATGTGAAGTTGTAAGCAGTGGGGTCGAAGGCGCTGTTGGTCCATTCAGCCACGTTGCCGGCCATGTCGTACAAGCCATAGTGGTTGGGGGGATAGCAGCCCACGATGAGGGTGGTCAGACCGCCGTCGGCGAGGTAGTTGCCTCTAAGGGGCTTGAAGTTAGCCAGGAAACAGCCCTTCACGTTGCGTGTGCCGGGACCGCCCCATGGATAAGGATTCAAACGGTCGCCGCCACGGGCAGCCCATTCCCATTCGGTTTCGGTGGGGAGACGGAATTCTGACACCAAGGAACTGGACTTGGAGGATTGGAAGCTATTCTTCAACTGGGTTCTCCAAGTGCAGAAAGCTCTGGCCTGCTGCCATGTCACACCAACTACCGGGTAGTTGTCGTAGGCCTGGTGCCAGAAATAGCGCTCCGTCATAGGATCGTTGAAGGAGTAGGCGTAGTCGTGAATCCAGCACAAGGTGTCAGGATAGACGTTGACAGCCTCTTGGCGGACATACACAGAACGGTCGGTATAACCTTGTTTACGGTTCGACCAAGCTCCCTTTCTGTCGGCGGTGATGCCGTTGTCGGCCTCGCCGATGGAGTAGTCGTTAGCCGTAAGCTTTTCGCCGTCAAACTCTTTCTTGGCGGCAGCTTTCAGGTCAACCCAAAAATATGAATAATACAACTTTCTGGTGTCGATTTCCTTGCGGCGGAAAAATCTTTCGTGATCGGGGAGGTACATGGCTTCCAATGCCTCTCTGACGTCCTGGTCCTTGCTGTTCCAGTCAATCTTTTCCTTCCAGTTCAACATCGGAGGATCGAAGGTCTCTCCGGTCTTGCTCTCGGAGATGGCATACACCTCGGGGTTGACATCGGCAAGAATTCTTCTTGCGATGGAGTCCCTGACCCAGTATACAAACTGACGATACTCGTTGTTGGTGATTTCCGTTTCATCCATGAAGAAGGCCGAAATGGAAACGGTCTTCGGTTCGTACAGCATGGAAGAATTGATGTCTTCACCGCCTATGCCCATGGTGTAGCTTCCCATTGGGACGAACACCATGCCATAAGGATCAGGCTGGTTGAAAGAGGAGGATGATTTGCGGACGCCAACCAATTCTCCCTGGTTGCTGCTGCCACATGACACAAGCAGCATGGCAACGGAAAGAACAATCAATAATTTTTTCATCTTGTTGATAATCATATATTTATCTATCTTCTTATGATTCGAGGTCTATACCATTAACCGAGAAATTCAAGTTTTATTGTATTCGGATGATATTTTTGTTCATAATTTTGTTCATAACTATAAATATCTCACGCTACGATAATCTCTCGGGGTTTTGTTCAAATCCAGTTTGAAGCAATAACTGAGGGCGATTTCGTGTGACCCGGGGATATTGAACCCCATGGTGTTAATGTCATATGCATAGCCGAGAACAAAGTCTTTGATGGTGAGGCCAACAGTGATACCTACTGATTCTTGTGGCCTGTAATTGACGCCTAACGAGAAGATGTCGTTATAGACAGCCTTCACGCCTGCGTTGAGCTGAGCCGATGAGAAGTTGGTCATCACGTTGACCGAGGGGATGAACTTGAAGTTCGGCATGGTTTCAAACATAATAGGATAGCCGGCTACCAAGTACAGGGTTCTGTCAGTGGAGAAGCTGGCTGCCGACTCGTCGGGACCCAAAGCACGTCCTGTAGTGTTCAGCAGGTTGATGGCTGACACGCCGACGTATAATGACTCGGGCATCTGCCAAAACAGGCCGAAGCTGGCGTCAACGAGCATGCCGCTTTCCTCACCAAGTTGGTTGAGTAGCGGGTCGCCACTTTGACCAGGTGTCAGCTTGCCGAAATCAACAGTTCTATTCAGTAAGGAAACAGAAGCGCCGATACCGAGGGTGGAGCCTCCCAAATCGAGATGGTAGGAATAACCCAATCCAATGTTGGTGTTTTTTTCAAAGCCCAACTTATCGGTCATCACGGAGAAGCTGATGCCGCCGCCCAAAATCCTGATGGGCATGTCGCCGGTAAGCAGGAAGGTGTTCGGGGCGATATCGTTGCCGTCAGTGTCAGTGAAGCCCGCCCATTGCATTCTATACAACCCCAACAGATTGACACCCTCGCTCAATCCGGCAAATCCCGGGTTGATGTATGCGTACGAGTTGTTGTAGTTGGTGAAGATCGGAGCCTGCTGTGCCTTGACCCCGGACACGGAGATGACCAGGAGGACAACGGCGAGGACGATGGCTTTCAATTTCGACATTTTTGGACGGTCTTTGAAACGAGCGGCTAAATTACAAAAAATCTAAATTCCAATGGAATAAATCATTTGAAAAGTTTAATAATGTCGTTGCCGTTGGCGAAAATGACCAATGCGAGGACGAGGGCAAGGCCGATATACTCGGCAATCTCCATGAACTTGTCGCTGGGTTTTCTGCGGGTGATGATCTCGTAGAGCAAGAAAAGGATGTGTCCACCGTCGAGCGCGGGGATGGGTAAGATATTCATCACGGCGAGGGCAATGGAGAGGAAGGCTGTCAGGCGCCAGAACATGCTCCAAATCCAAGTGTCGGGGAAGATCTTGCCGATGGAGATGAAGCCGCCCACGCTTTCGTAAGCCTTGGTCTTCGGACTGAAGATGAGCTTCAGCTGTTTCCAGTAGTCGGAGATCTCTGAGAACGTCTTGGAGAATCCTGCGGGGATGGCTTGCCAGAAGGTGTATTCCTTGGTTTCGAGGGTGAAATACTCGCTCAGCGGTGCCAAATAAGCGCCAATCACGGCTTGCTCGCCCAACTGCATAGGTAAGGCCAAAGTGTCGAAGTCGCGGACAACCATGATGTCGACTTTTTGGTTGCTGAACTGTTTGATGTGCTTTGTAAAGTCTTGATAATAAGGTGTCGGGATGTCGTTAATGCCAATGATGACGTCGCCTACCTCCAGACCGCCGGCCTGCGCCGCGCTGTTGTCGATGACACCTGACACCACGAATGGCATTCGATAGGAGATGAAGGTGCCATTTTGGGTGCTGAGCAACTTGGTCAAGGCGTCGTCAGGTAAAGTGACCACCACGCGCTGCCCGTCACGTTCCACTTCAATCGTCTTGGCTTTCTCGAGAATGATTTGCATCGGAATCTCCTGGAAGTTCTCGATCGTCTCACCGTCGACGGACAAAACCTTATCGCCGTCGCGTAGGCCGAACTCATAGCCTAAGCTATCGACCACGATGCCGTATTTGTTGACTTCAGAAGTGGGGAGATACTGCTCGCCATAGTTGGCCAACAAGCCGATGTAGATGCATACGGCCAACACGACGTTCATGAAAACGCCTGCCACCATGATGATGAAGCGTTGCCAAGCGGGCTTGGAGCGGAACTCCCACTCTTGGGCGGGCTGTTTCATCTGCTCTTTGTCCATCGACTCGTCGATCATGCCGGCGATCTTGTTGTAGCCGCCTAACGGGAACCATCCGATGCCGTATTCGGTAGAGGTGCTCTTAGCCCATTCGTCGTCGGGTCCTGCGTTCTTCGCAAAGAATTTGAAACGCCATTTGCCGTCCACTTTCTTGCAACGGAAGATAGAAAAGCCCCAATCGAAGAAAAGGTAGAACTTATCCACCCTAGTCTTAAATGCTTTAGCTGCCAAAAAATGTCCCAGTTCATGAACGAAGACCAATATGGAAAGTGCTAAGAAAAATTGTATTACCTTAATTAATATAACCATAGGAATAATTATTCTTCAATATTTTTTTCAAACTTGATGTAATCATTTGGGTTGAGCGGAATGCCGTTATGCCATAGTTCGAAGTGGAGGTGTGGAACGGTGCTTTGGTCACCCGACTCGCCCAAAATGGCGATAGCCTCGCCTGCCTTGACGAAGTCGCCTTCTTTTTTCAGCAGGGTGGCGTTATGTTTATAGGTAGAGAAATAGTTGTTTTCGTGTTGGATGCCAATGGTGTAACCTTGATCAATAGTCCAAGAGGCGTAGATCACCGTTCCGTCGAGGGTGGCCGTGATCAGCTGGTTGTCAGCGGTAGCAATGTCGATGCCATAATGTCCCTTTTCGGAATTGAACTCATTGATCACCTTGCCTGTGACGGGTGTGAAGAAGTTGGCCACGCCGCTGAGGTGTTGTCTTTTTGCCAGGTTGCTTTGTACGTTCAGCGCAAACAGGTTGGCTTCCTCGAACTCGGCACGCAAGGCGGAGTCCTGCACCGACTTCTTGATTTCGAGGGTGTCGGTATTGATGCTGAGGAAGGGGGCGTAAATATCCTTTTGCTCCATGCTGTCGTTTTCGAAGTCATAGCCTTCGATGACCAGCTTCAGGTTGTTGAAATAGATGTCCTTGCGTTGCAGCTCGCGTTCGATGGAGTCGGTGCGACGGTAAAGTTCATAGACTTTGCGTTCCAAGGAGGACTTTTCGGTGTAGCCTGGGATGTATTCGCGCAAAGGGGTGAAGGCGATGAGAAGGGTGGTGACCACCATAAAGATTAATATGATGCCTAAGAAGAGAAATACAAGGTTCAATAGGTTGACCTTGAAGTCCACAACGGGTTCCAAGGTGTCCTCTTGCGACATTAGGAAAGTGTATTTCCTGTTGAGCTTGAACTTTTTTTTCTCTTTCTTTTCTTCCTGTTCTGCCATCACAAAATGGTTTAGCTTGCAAAGATACAAAAAAAGTCGGTCATGCGACCGACTTTTTTGCTTTCAATTCTTACGAAGGCCTGATTACATCATGCCATCCATTCCGCCGCCCATGGGCATTGGAGGGGTAGGAGGCGTAGGCTCCTTGTGGTTGCTGATGACGCATTCGGTGGTCAGCAGCATGCCAGCGATGGAAGCGGCATTTTCAAGAGCGACTCTTGACACCTTGACGGGGTCGATGACACCAGTGGTGAGCAGGTTCTCGTACACCTCGGTGCGGGCGTTGAAGCCATAGTCGTTCTTGCCTTCCTTCACCTTGTTGACGACGACTGAACCTTCGAGGCCGGCGTTCTCAACGATTTGGCGCAGTGGCTCTTCCAGAGCGCGCTTGATGATGGCGATACCAGTGGTTTCGTCTTCGTTGTCGCCCTTCATCTTCTCGATGGCCTTGATGGCGCGGATGAAGCCGACACCACCGCCAGGGATGATACCCTCTTCGATGGCAGCGCGGGTGGCGTTCAAAGCGTCTTCGACGCGGTCTTTCTTTTCCTTCATCTCGACCTCAGAGGCGGCACCCACGTAGATGACTGCCACGCCGCCAGCCAACTTGGCCAGACGCTCTTGCAGCTTCTCGCGGTCGTAGTCGCTTGTGGTGGTCTTGATCTGAGCCTTGATCTGAGCGGTGCGGGCCTCGATGTCCTTCTTGGCGCCGTGGCCGTTCACGATGGTGGTGTTGTCCTTGTTGATGCTGACCTTGTCGGCCTGGCCGAGCATTTGCAGGTTAGCCTCTTCAAGCTTGTAGCCCTTTTCTTCGCTGATGACGGTACCGCCGGTCAGGATGGCGATGTCTTCCAGCATTTCTTTTCTACGGTCACCGAAGCCAGGAGCCTTGACGGCAGCGACTTTCAGCGAGCCACGCAGACGGTTGACGACCAAGGTAGCCAGAGCTTCACCATCGATGTCCTCAGCGATGATGATCAGCGGACGGCCGGTCTGTAGGGTCTTTTCGAGCACTGGGAGCAAGTCTTTCATCACGGAGATCTTCTTGTCGTAGATCAGGATGAAAGGATTCTCGTAGACGGCTTCCATCTTCTCGGTGTTGGTGACAAAGTAAGGTGAGATGTAGCCACGGTCGAACTGCATACCTTCGACAACGTCGACGTAGGTGTTGATGCCTTTGGCATCTTCAACGGTGATGACGCCTTCTTGCTTCACCTTGCCCATCGCCTCGGCGATAAGGCCGCCGATTTCGCTGTCGTTGTTGGCTGAGATGGTAGCCACTTGTTTGATCTTCTCGTTGTCGCCGTCGACCTTCACGGCCATCTTCTTCAGGGTCTTCACGACTTCGGCAACGGCCTTGTCGATACCGCGTTTCAGGTCGAGCGGGTTGGCACCAGCGGTAACGTTTTTCAGACCCGTGGCCACGATACTTTGGGCCAAAACGGTGGCGGTGGTGGTACCATCACCGGCGAGGTCGTTGGTCTTGGAAGCGACTTCCTTCACCAACTGTGCGCCCATGTTTTCGACGGGGTCGAGGAGTTCGATCTCCTTAGCGACCGTCACACCGTCCTTGGTGATCTGGGGAGCGCCATACGATTTTTCGATGACCACGTTACGGCCTTTAGGACCGAGGGTCACCTTTACTGCGTTTGACAATGCGTCGACGCCTTTCTTCAGGCCGTCGCGTGATTCAATATTGAAAAGAATATCTTTTGCCATGGTAATGATTAGTTTTTAAAGGTTAGATAATGGCGATTACATCGCTTTCACGCATAATCATATAGTCCTTGCCGTCGAGGTGGAACTCGGTACCAGCGTATTTGCCGTAAATGACATTGTCGCCGACCTTCAGGGTCATGGTGTTGTCCTTGGTGCCGGGGCCTACAGCCACCACTTTGCCTTGTTGGGGTTTTTCTTTAGCGGTGTCGGGGATGATGATGCCGCTGGCGGTCTTTTGTTCTGCAGCTGCGGGCTCGATGACCACGCGGTCTGCCAAAGGTTTGATTGCTAATTTAGCCATTGTAATTATTGTTTAATTGTTGATTTGTTTTTCAATTGACTTCGCCTATTCGTCAGATTTCGTGCCAAAACGAAAAAACAAAAAAAATGTCAGAATGTATGACATTCTGACATTATTTTCGGTTGTTTTGCTTCGATCGAAGGCTTTATTCGGCAGGAGCATCTGCTGCTGGAGCGTCTGCTGCTGGAGCGGCGGGAGTGTTCAGCTCGATTTGTTCACGCATCTGTGAATCTTGGACACTGCCTGATCTGCCACTCTTGATGGTCATGCTTGACACCAAACACAAAACCACCAGCATGGTGGCCAACGTCCATGTGGCTTTTTCCAGGAAATCGGTCGTCTGACGAACACCCATCATCTGGTTTGCACCACCGAAATTAGAGATCAAACCGCCGCCTTTGGAGTTTTGAACCAAGACGACTAACCCAAGTAAAACACTGACAACCAAGATTAAAATTACTACTACTGTGTACATGTCGTTTATTTGTTGTTTGTTTGACTTGCTTTTATCATTTCAATTTGGGCTGCAAAGTAAACACTTTTTTCTGGATTTTTCAAACTTAATTTTTCATAGATTGAAATTGCTTTGTCAAAATAGCCCTGCTTGAAGTATATTTTTGCCAAGGTTTCGCTGACGATTTCGCCATGGTCGGTGATGCTGTTTTGCGCCACAGATATGGGATTGTAGAACTCTGCCTTGGGTTTGGAGATGCTCGGATTTTCGGCGATGAATTTGTCGATTAATTCTTTTCGGCTTAATTTTTTTTCGGGCTGGTCAGGGTTTTCCTCTTTTTGGAGTTTTTCGTCTTCCATGGCCTTCAGTCGGGCGGCGATGATGGCTTTCAGTTCATCGAGCGACTTGCGTTTCTCATCCAGCAATGCCAGTTCAGCTGACAGTTCTTCAGGCGTGCTGCTCAGGCTAATTTCCGGAATCACGAAGGTCTTTTCAGGAATCAGAGCGTCGTCTTTAGACCTTTTTACTTTGGTGGAGTCCACAAAACGGAAGAAACTGTCAGGTTCCGCTATTGCGACAGCGGCTTCGGGTTCCAGGGTCATTCGTTGTTTCGCGAGGATCGAGTACAGGCGGAGTCGGTTCCTGTCAGGCACAGCACAGGCGGCTTTCTTCAGCTGCTGGTCATAGCGCTGGTCGTTCTCGTTCTGGTAAGCGATGGCGAGCATGCATTGGCCAATGCCAAAGAAAGGGTAGCGGTCAATGAGTGACTCGACCCACTGTACGTTGTCGCCCTTCAAAGCCTCAGGCTGGTTGAGATATGTCAGCAATGCTACTTGTTCCATGGCTTACCAATTGACTAATGCTTTGTTGAACACGTCCTCAACCAAGGCTTCGACGATGGTGGCCGTAAGCGATTCCTGTACGGAGTTGAGTTCCTGATCGCTTGGGTACTCTACGTAATTGGAAAACTTGGTCTCGAAGTTTTTCGACTCGTCAAAATTGTTAACAAATCTCACATTGACGGTGATGGTGAGTCTGTTCAAAGCGGCTGTCTGTCCCGCTGTGATAGCCACCGGGGTGGTCCTATAGTCGACGATTTCGCCCTCGAAAGACAAGTCGCCTCCAGAGTCCACCATATCAAGTGAGGTTTGGTTCATGATGGCGTCACGCAGTGCCGTGGTGAAATTCTCGCTCAGCAAGGGGTTGATGAGCTGCGCTTGGTTGGGGAAATACTGCACCGACACCGTCTTTGCTTCAGCCGGAATGGAGGCACCGGAGAAGGAATAGATGCCGCAGCGGGTGCAAAGCACCGCCAACAGCAGACAGACGATATGGATGCAGCCTTTTCTCATGCCGTGATGCCGAATTCGTTGATTTTACGATACAGGGTGCGTTCGCTGATACCTAACTCCTTGGCGGCGTCTTTGCGCTTGCCGTTGTATTTCTCCAATGCCCTCTTGATCATCTCGATCTCGTTCTGCTCTAAAGATAGCGATGCAGGTTGAGGGTCTTTCTTGATCTCATGAACCTCGTGGATCACCTCCTCGTTCGGCATAATCTCCGTGTAGTCGGGTTCGATGGCAACGGGCTCAATATAGCTTGTGCTGATATTGTTATTGTTGGAGCGATTGGTGAGTTCGTTGACGGTGTTGCGCAGTTCGGCAATGTCGTGTTTCATCTCGAACAACACCTTATATAATAAGTCACGTTCCGATACACCTTCTGCATTGTCTTCCTTTTGGAAGAGCACGGGAAGTGCCGTGGTGATCTTGTTGGGCAGATAGCGCTCCAACGTGAATTCGTTGATGATGCGCTGCTGCTCGATGATGGAGATCTGTTCAGCTACATTCTTGAGTTGACGCACGTTGCCGTCCCAGCGATAGTCCTCAAGCATCTTGACAGCTTCGGGAGTCAGCGTAATGACGGGCATGTGGCTCTTCTCGGCGAAGTCAGAGGCAAACTTACGGAATAGCAGGTGTATGTCGCCTTTGCGCTCACGCAGTGCTGGAATATGGATTGGGATGGTGTTGAGGCGGTAATAGAGATCCTCACGGAACTTGCCTTTTTGGATGGCTAAGGGCAGGTCGACATTGGTAGCGGCTACCACACGTACGTCGGTCTTCATTACTTTGGAGCCACCCACACGGATGTATTCGCCGTTTTCGAGCACACGGAGCAGACGGGCTTGGGTTGACAATGGTAACTCGCCGACCTCGTCGAGGAACAGGGTGCCTTCGTTAGCAATCTCGAAGTAGCCTTTGCGTTCGGCGATGGCGCCAGTGAACGAGCCTTTCTCGTGGCCGAACAGCTCCGAGTCGATAGTGCCTTCAGGGATGGCGCCGCAGTTTACAGCGAAATATTGGCCGTGTTTCCGCGCACTGTTCTGATGGATGATTTTTGGAAACACATCCTTACCAGTGCCGCTCTCGCCAGTGATGAGCACGGTGAGGTCGGTATTGGCCACCTGTGCCGCAATCTCAATGGCGTGCAGCAGCTGCGGATCATTTCCGATGATGCCGAAAGTTCGTTTGATGCTTTGGACGTCCATTATCTCAGTACACCGTTTAATTCTTTCTCAATAGCCTGTTGAATCCTTGTCATTGCCTTTTCGATGGCCTTGTCGGTCAAGGTGGCTGTGGTTGACATCAGGATAAAGCTCATGGCATATTGTTTCTTGCCCTCCGGGATCTTTTCGCCTTCGTATACGTCGAAGAGGCTCATCTCCTGCAGGAGCTTGTTCTCAGCAGCCATGGCGACTTTCTTCACCTGTTCGAAGGTGACGCTCTTGTCGAAGATCATGGCGAGGTCGCGGCGGACCGATGGGAACTTGGACAGCGGCTCAAAGTGGACTTCAGGAGCCTTGCCGTAGTTGCACATCAAAGCGGTCCAATTCAGGGTGGCGTAGAACACGTCTTTCTTGATATCGAACAGCTTCAGGGTCTTCTTGTCGAGTTTGCCGATGGTGGCGAGCTCCTGGCCGTCGACGGAGAACATCAGTGAATACTCGAAATGCGTCTGTGTTCCTTCCTTGACTTCGAGTTTGCTTTGATCCACTCTGAGTTGATGAAGGATGCCCATCACATATTGCTTCAGGTCGAAGAAATCAAGTGGCTTGGGCTGGTGGTTCCAGAGTTCCTCTTGGCGGTTGCCGGTGAGGAAGAGGTCGAGGTGGAAGAATTCCGAGTAAGGTGCTAATGTATGTTGTTCATTCTTGGCTTGAGCGTTGAAGAAATAGACGTTACCGAACTCGAAGAACTTCATGTCGGAGACCTTGCGGTTTTGGTTGAAGGCGATGCTCTCGAGGCCGCCCCAAAGCAGGGTTTGGCGCATCACGTTCAGGTCGCTGCTGAGCGGGTTCATGATCTTCACGTTACGTTCGGCAGGGAAGGCTTCGAAAGCCTCACTGTAAGCCGACTTGGTGAGAGAGTTGTTCATGATCTCGTAGAAGCCGTTCGACACGAGCATGTCGCTAATCTTCTGCTGCAGCTGGTCGGCATTGGGTTTCACGGCGCGGCTGATGGAAGCGTGGATGCGGCTTGGGATGGCGATATTATCGTAGCCGTAGATGCGAAGGATCTCTTCCACCACGTCGGCGGGACGGGTGACGTCGACCTTGCAGGTCGGGATGTCGACCACCACATGTTGGTCATTCTGTTCCACCACCTTACATTCAAGGCTCTTCAGGATGTTGACGGCTTGGGTCTTATCGATGTCCTGACCGGCCAACTTGTTGAGGTAATCGAACTTCAGGTCGACTTGAGCGGGCTTGAAGTCGCCGTTTATGACGTCCTTGATCTCGGAAGAGATGGTGCCACCGGCCAGTTCTTTCACAAGCATGGCAGCACGCTTCAGAGCGTAGAGGGTGATATTCGGGTCGGCGCCACGCTCGTAGCGGAACGAGGCATCGGTTTGCAAGCCGTGGAACTTGGAAGTCTTACGGATGCTGGTGGGGTTGAAGTAGGCGCTTTCCAAGAAGATGTTGGTAGTTTCTTCGGTGACACCTGACTTAAGTCCACCGAATACACCGGCGATACACATGGGTTCTTCGGTATTGCAGATCATCAGGTTGCGGCCGTTGAGTTTGCGTTCCACACCGTCGAGAGTGACGAAAGGTGTGCCTTCGGGCAAGCATTTCACGATGACCTTTTTGCCAGTGATCTTATCAGCATCGAAGATATGCATGGGTTGGCCAACTTCCATCAACACGTAGTTTGAAATATCAACGATGTTGTTGATGCTGCGGATGCCGACGGCGGCCAGACGGTTCTTGAGCCATTCGGGTGAGGGACCTACCTTCACGCCGCTGATGCTCAGTCCAGAGTAACGCGGGCAGGCGGCGGTGTCTTCCACCACCACTTCGATGTCGTTATTGTGATTCTCCACCTTAAAGTCATCCACTGAAGGGGTGATGAGGTGGTATTTGGTAGTGTTCTCGCGTTGGTTGAGGGCGGCCACGAGGTCACGTGCGGAGCCAATGTGTGAGGTGGCGTCGCTGCGGTTGGCAGTGAGGCCGATTTCGATGGTGTAATCCTCTTCCACGGGGAAATAGAAGGAGGCGGGTTTGCCCACTTCATAATTCTCAGGCAGCACCATGATGCCGTCATGCGATTCACCTAACTGCAACTCGTCTTCGGCGCAGATCATACCTTCGCTCACTTCGCCGCGGATCTTACCCTTCTTGATGGTGATTTGCTCATCGTGGATCCAAAGGTCGGTGCCGATGGTGGCCACCAAAACCTTTTGTCCTGCTGCCACGTTAGGAGCGCCGCATACGATGTGCAGGGGTTCCTCACCGCCGCAGTCAACGGTGGTGATGTGCAGGTGATCAGAGTTGGGATGGTCAACGCAAGTGAGTACCTTGCCTACGACCACGCCCTTCAGGGCGCCTTTCACCGATTCGAATGGGGTGAGGTCTTCCACTTCGAGGCCTGTTGAGGTCAGTAACTCGCTAACTTTTTCAGCTGTGTAATCGCAGTTGACGTATTGTTTCAACCAGTTATAGGAGATTTTCATTCTTATTTAATTTTAATTGAGGCGGCAAATATACGAAAATCTGACAAAATGTCACAAAATATTCTTTCATCGAATAAAATGCTTATTATTGCAATGCTAAACATCTAAATTATGAAGAAAAATCTACGCTTATTAATGACGGCAATATTGATGGCCGTTTTTGGCATTGTCAACGCTTCTGAGGCCACTTGGTATGGCTATGCTTTGTACACCACAAATGGGGCAAGTTGGCAAAATCATTTCATTAGTTTCAATACGCAGAATCCCAATACGGTCCAGGAAGCGTCTGAGACGTTGCCTACCATTTGGGCCGCCACTTATTTGGATGGATATGTGTGGTTTGTCACTCAAACAAGAAGCCTATGTAAGGCTCCTTTTGATGAAGTGACACAGACTATTGGTGCTTATGAAACCGTAGTGCAGCAATTGGAACAATACAATTTGTATATTGATATGGCATATAATCCTGTAGATGGGATGATGTATTATCTATGTCAAGACAGTCAATATAATTGTTATCTGAAACGCTCCAGTCTCACAGCACCATCAGAGGTGGAAGTTATTGGAATGTTTAACGTAAAAATATGGGCTTTTGCTATCAATGCTGAGGGACAGGCCTACGGCGTTGCTTACGAGGGCGGTAACATACACGAAATAAACCTCAACGATGCCACTACCACTGTAGTTGGACCTACAGGCAAAGAGGTGTGGTACACGCAGAGTATGGCTTTTGACTTTGAAACCGGCGAGCTTTTTTGGGCACAGTTTGCCACCACAGAAGACCATGGTTTTTATCAGGTGAACACCACAACAGGTGAAGCCACTTTGATCGGCGAGATTGGTGCTGGAACTCAGCTTGCAGGTTTGTTCATGGTGTCGGAAACGACTCCAATTGAGCCTGAAATCATCGATGAGATCTATGTGGAAGGCTTCACTGCTCCTGTTTGGGGTGAGCATCCCGACTTCGAATTGGAGGTGGCATTAGATGCCCATTATTCAATTGATGCAGTTGATTGGCTATGGTCGGATGGCATTAACAATGGTGCTCTTACAGAAGAGGATGTTTTCAACAATGAAAATATGGCGTATTACATGGTGATTACTCTCTCTCCAGAAGAGGGATATTGTTTTACTGACGAGACGACAGTCTTTTATAACGGAGACTCTTCGCCGTTGGCAGAAGGCTATGTTATTGCTATGGGTAAATTCATGGCATCGACTATCAATTATTATGTAACCGATCCTACCATTGGCATTGCCGAACAAACAGCCGAAACTATTGCACTATGGCCTAATCCAGCGACAGACAATCTTTATTTGGATGTCATGGATGGCGCAATCATCAGCGTTTTCGACATAACAGGTCGTATGGTGAAGCAGGAGCGTTACGAAGGCAAAATCGATGTGAGCGACTTGGTTCCCGGACTTTATGCCGTCAAAGCTGAAGGTGTTACGGTAAGATTCGTGAAGGAATAAGTCGATAGCTTTACTTTATAAGGAAAACCGCTCGAAAGGGCGGTTTTTTTATTTATAAATAATAATAATTGGGAAAAAAGCTGTACCTTTGCTCCCAAATACATTCTACTGAAAAATGGCAGACAATATATTCTCAAATTTCGAACCGGCTAACGAAACCACAGTGATTTCGAAAGACTATGACAATATCAAGCCTTTTTACTCCTCTGTACATGGTTATAGTCGTCTCTTTACTGCTGTATATCAAGGCAAAAAAGTTATTATCAAGACCTTGAAACCTGAGTTTGCACAAGATGAACAATGTCGCAAGAACCTGAAGAAGGAATACGAATATACCAGCCAACTTGACAACCGTTTCGTTCGTAGGGCGTTGGGTTTCGAGTCCATCCAAGGCCTGGGCGAAAGCATTATTCTGGAATACATCGATGGCAAGTCGCTGGCCGAACATGTGCGTGTGGGAACACTTAACGAGAAACAGGTCAAGAGCGTGATCGTGGACCTTTGCGACGGCTTGAATTATATGCATCGTAACGGCATCATTCATTGTGATCTTAAACCAGAAAATGTTCTGATTACGACGAACGACCTTAGGGTTAAAATCATCGATATAGGTCTGCCTGAGACGAACTACAAGACCGACCATGAATTGCTGATCAAAGAGAATGAGTTCATCGCTCCTGAATTGTTCAAAGGCGAAGAGGCTGATCCTCGCTCGGATGTGTATTCCTTGGGCAAGATCATCGAATTCATTATCGCGCGCAACATGCTTAACCAGTTCTCGAATGTGGCTACTCATTGTACCCAATTCTCTCGCGAGCAACGTTTCGACAACATCCTCGCTGTGAAGTCGGAGATCACTAAGGGCTGTTCCTACTTGAAGCTGGTGCTGTTGGCAGCCGCTTTGATCATCTTAGGTGTCATTGCATACATCTACATTCCGAAGATTGTCGAAAAGTCGAGAGCTGAGAAAGCAGCTCGTCTTTCGGTAGAGTTCCACCATGAGTTGGATAAGATCAATGCCGAGACGGGCACATTGTGCGAGAAATACAAACTAACCTCACTGGATGAGCCTGTTGCCGTACCTGCTGCATGGAGGGAAGACAGCCTTCGTTACCGTCAGCAACTGGAGCGCTTTTGGTCGGTCGACAGTTTGAATCGAGTAGCGGTTGAAACGCTCCAACAACAGAAGCAAGCCATCACCGTAAGCCGTCAACGCGACTTCGACGCCCTGAAACAAGCCCAAATCCTTCAGGCTGCCGACAGCCTTGTCAATCAACAAACCAACTAAAAGGAATTCGACGTGTTGAGAAATCATAGATTATTTGTTCCGATAGCCCTAACGGCCTTGATGTTGCTTTTGGTCGGTTGTTCCACCAAAAAGAACACCTTTACGCGTCGTGTCTTCCACAACTTGACTAGCCATTACAACGTGTATTGGAATGGAGAGTATAGTCTTAAGGAAGGTGACAATCAGCTGAAGCAAAACGTCAAGGACGATTACACCAAGATGTTGCGAGTGTATAATTATGGCACCAAAGCCAACGCCATGTCCCTTAACTCGCAGATGGACCGCGCTTTGCAGAAGACTTCCGTCTGTGTGCAGAAACACTCTATGAAATTCAATGGCAAGGAACGTGTGCGTTGGATCGACGATGCCTATCTGGTCATGGCCAAGGCACATTTCTTCAAACAGGATTACATCCCCGCCAAACGCACATTCGAATTTGTGAGCACAGAGTACTATTACAACGATATCGCATTAGTGTCGAATATGTGGCTCGTGAAGCTCTATATTGAGACGCAGCAATATTCGAAGGCCATCGCCATGATCGAGCAGCTTCAGGCAAAGTCGGCAGGCGTAAAAAAACTTCCTAAAGAGTTCTACCGTAACTTCGAGCTCACTGTGGCCGACTATTATATCGCCATCAAGGATTATCGCAAGGCCATTGACTACCTGAAGTCGGGCATGTTGCATACCAATGATCGTGATATGCAGACCCGTTGCATGTTCATCCTCGGTCAAATCTATGCGGAACTCGGCGATAGTAAACATGCCACCGAATGGTTTAAGAAGGTTACCCGGAGAGACCCGCCATACGAGATGCTGTTCGAAGCCAAGATGAGCATGGCCAGAATGGGCTCTTCAGGCAACGCCAAAGAACTCTACAAGATGCTCAACAAGATGTTGAACGAAACCAAGAACGAAGAGTATATCGACCGTATTTACTTCGCTATGGCAGAATTGGCCTTGCGTGAAGGCGATGTGAACAAGGCCATTGGTTTCTACGGAGAGTCGGTTGCGGCAGCAACTTCCAACAACGCCCAACGCGCCAACTCTGCCCTTAAAGTTGCTGCCATCCTGTTTGATCGCAATGAATACGAACTGGCTCAGGCTTATTACGATACCGCCGTCATGGCGTTGGATAAAAACACCTATGTCGGTTATGACAGCATCCTCAATATATCGAATACGTTGAACGATTTGGTGCTGAACCTTACGGTGATTCGTGACCAAGACAGCCTGCTGAGAGTGGCTGATATGGATTCCGTTAGCCGCATCAAACTGATCGATCAAATCATCGCCGACGTTATCGAACAGGAACAGATTGAGAAAGAAAGACAGGAATATGAGGAACAGATGGCCTTGATGGGTGGTGCCGTAGGCAACACTTCGGTTACCGATGATGGTACCAAAGGAGGAAGCTGGTATTTCTACAACGCAACAGCATTGCGAAACGGTTTCAGTGACTTCTCCAAGAAATGGGGTATGCGAAAACTCGAAGACAACTGGCGTATTTCAGACAAACGCAACATCAATAGTGGTGGCTTGAGCGACGACTTTGGTGGTGGTGGCTTTGATTCCGACGACGAGGAAGAAAGCGACACGATATCCGAGAATCTCACTAACCACGACAGAGGGTTCTATCTGGTCGACCTCCCCTTTACCGAGGAACAGAAGGAAGAGGCCCATAGACGCATTGCTGAGGCTTTGTACAACGTCGGTTTCATTTATTTCAACCAACTCTCCGATTACCCACGTTCCATTGACGCTTATGAAGACTTGGACACCCGTTATCCTGGCAATGAGAACGAACTCCCGGCTTGGTATGCCCTTTACAAGATGAATAAGGATATTGGGAACATGGATAAGTCTGATGACTATAAAAACCGCATCTTGAGTAAGTATCCTGAGTCGAGCTATGCCAAGTTCATCCTTGATCCCAATTACTATAAGACACTCAATGACAATGCAACTCAGGCTTCGGCGCTCTATACCAAGACCTACGAAGCTTACCAGCAGGGGCAGTACTACCGTGTGAGGATGAACGCTGAGCGGGCACTTGATCTCTATGCTACCGACACGGCTTTTGCACCGCGTTTCGCCTTGCTTGACGCCATTGCACGTGGCCGTCTCGAAACGGTTGATACCATGGCATACGCCTTGCTCAATGTGGTGAGGTCTTATCCCGGCAGTAGCATCCGCGGCTATGCCATGACGCTACTGGAGAACATCAACGAAGAATACCATCTGGGCATTGACCTGGCTGGCATGATCGACAGCAAGGGTGGAGTAATTGAAGAAAAGCCCAAGTCACCATACGTTTATTCACCTGACTCGAAACACTTGGTGGTCATCGTGTTCAACCCGAAGAAGGTCAGAACAGAACCGCTAAAGGTGCGTATCACTGACTTCAATAAGAAAGAATACCGATTCAAGAATTTTGAGATGAGGAACTTAATGTTTGGCGAAGAAAAGATGCTGGTCTCCTTGAGCGAGTTTGAAAACGAAAAAGAAGCAAAAGACTATATTACCTCAATGTTCCTGACGGATTACGTGTTTGGCGGACTTGACAAGAACGAATATTCGGTGTTGCCTATCTCCGTTGATAACTATGGCGCGTTCTACAAGGAGAAGAAGGTGGATGAATACAAGGCATTTTTAGAAGAAAATTCAAAATAAAATATTATGGAATCTCCGGCAAGAAATCTAATTGGTAAAGGTACCGTCATCAAGGGTGACGTGGAATCGAGTGGTGACATTCGTGTAGATGGTCATCTGATTGGCTCATTGAAGTCGAACGGTAAGATTGTCATCGGTCAAACCGGTGTGGTGGAAGGTGACTTGACATGCAAGCAGGCCGACATCTCAGGTGTGGTGAAGGGTTTGCTGAAGTGTGAGGAACTCACCTCGCTTAAATCCACCTCGAGAGTTGAGGTTGACTTGGTGACAAAACAGCTGCTCATTGAGGTTGGCGCCATCTTTACAGGCAAGTGCCAGATGTCGCAGTCAGCAGCACCTCAACCAGAAAAATAACAAGATAATTTAGATCGATATTATATGATAAAAGCCTTTGTTTTTCCTGGGCAAGGTGCCCAGTTTGTAGGTATGGGAAAAGATCTTTTCGACCAATCGTCGAAAGCGAAAGAGATGTTCCATAAAGCAAATAAGATATTAGGATTCAAGATTACCGATATGATGTTTGACGGGACCGACGAGGATCTTCGCCAAACGAAGGTCACACAGCCCGCTATCTTCCTTCACTCGGTCATACTTGCCTCAGTGCTCGAAGACTTCGATCCCAGCATGGTCGCAGGTCATTCACTTGGTGAATTCTCAGCTTTGGTCGCCAACAAAGTATTGACTTTTGAAGATGGTTTGAAACTGGTGGCTAAGCGTGCCAATGCCATGCAGAAGGCTTGCGAAATACAGCCTGGTACTATGGCTGCGGTGATCGGCATGGAAGATGATCAAGTGGAGAAAATCTGCGCTTCCATCAGCGATAAAGTGGTCGTTCCAGCCAACTACAACTCTCCTGGACAAATCGTCATTTCTGGCTCTATTGAAGGCGTGGAAAAGGCCTCTGAGATGCTCAAGGAAGCTGGTGCCAAGCGTGTGCTGCCGCTGAAAGTGGGTGGCGCATTCCATAGCCCATTGATGGAACCCGCTCGTGTGGAGCTGGCCGAAGCCATCAACGAAACCAAGTTCAACCCTGGCATCTGCCCGATTTACCAAAACGTCACCGGTCAATCAGTCACCGATCCTGAGATCATCAAGAAGAACCTGGTGGCCCAGCTGACTTCACCGGTACGTTGGACCCAGACCATGCTCAACATGATTGCCAACGGCCTCAACAGCGTGGTGGAGGTCGGTCCTGGCACCGTACTCCAAGGCCTCTTCAAGAAGGTGGATCGTAACCTTGAAATGTCAAGCGCTTCCATCTGATGGGACAGGATAAAAGCCCCAAGGGCTTCTATATGTTTGTGATCCTCGGTGTCATCATAGGCACCTTGGTCAGCCTTGTCAGCCAGAGTATAATGCTCAAACGGCAGCCTAAGGTGATTGCGGCGAGCAAGTTCGACGAGGTGATGTACTATATTAATAATGTGTATGTCGACACCGTCAAATCCTCCGACTTGGAGGAAGAGGCCATTGTGGCCATGATGGATGAACTTGACCCGCATAGCCAGTACATCTCTTTGGAGGAGTTCAACACTGTTAATGATCCGCTGTTAGGCAGTTTTGAGGGCATCGGCGTGCAGTTCCGCATCGTAGAGGACACGGTAGCCATTGTCAACACTATCAAGGGCGGCCCATCCGAGAAAGTCGGCATCATGGCGGGCGACCGTATCGTTTACGTGGACGATTCGCTCGTTGCTGGCGTCAAGATCAAGAACGAAGGGGTGATGCGCCTGCTGAAAGGCCCCAAGGGCTCTAAAGTCAAGGTGAAGAATTACCGTAGAGGCGTCAGCGATTTGCTTGAATTCACTATCACCCGTGACGTCATCCCGACCTATAGCGTCGATGTGGCTTACATGCTCGACAAGGAGACAGGATACATTAAGCTGAGCAAGTTTTCAGCTACTACCCATAAAGAGTTTGTCAATGCCGCCAAGAAGCTGAAAGAAGCTGGAATGACGAAACTGGTGTTCGATTTGCGTGGCAACTCAGGTGGTTATCTGAACGAAGCGGTAGAAATTGCCGATGAGTTCTTGACCAAAGGCAGCTTGGTGGTCTTCACCGAAGGGCGTCAACGGCCACGTTACACCTATTTTGCCCGTAAAAAAGGCCTACTCGAGACTATGCCCGTTGTGGTGTTGATTGACGGTGAGTCGGCCAGTGCCAGCGAGATTGTGGCGGGTGCCTTACAAGACAATGATCGTGGTACCATTGTGGGTCGCCGATCGTTTGGCAAGGGCTTGGTGCAGGAGCAGATCATGCTGAGCGACAAGTCGGCCATCCGTGTCACGGTGGCGCGTTATTATACGCCTACGGGACGTTGCATCCAGAAACCATTTACTGGCGATAGGGAGGACTACCTCTTTGAGTCGTACGAGCGTTATGAGAACGGCGAGCTGTTCTCGGCCGATAGCATCCATTTTGCGGATTCATTGAAGTATTATACGCCCCAAGGCAAGGTGGTGTATGGCGGCGGTGGCATCATGCCTGATGTGTATGTGCCGCTTGTCAATGATAGCACAGAGTATTATTTCAATAGGATCACCAACACGGGTGTCCTTTATCAATATGCTTTCGATTATTGCGACAGTCATCGTCAGGAGTTGGCCAAGTACAAGACCGTGGCGGATTTTGACAAGTCGTTCCACGTTACCGATGCCATGTTTGCCGAGTTGGTGAAACGTGCAGAGGCTAAAGGCTTGAAAGGCAATGAGCAAGAGAAGCAGGTGGCACGTAGGGAAGCCGACATCTTGCTGAAGGCTTATATTGCTCGTGACTTGTTCGACGAAGAGGGTTTTTATCCGATTTATCGTGCCATGGATGACGTGCTCCAGAAGGCTTTGGAGGTGCTGAAATAAAAAAATCGCATTAATAATCGTCAGTTAATATAAAATTTGTATTTTTGCAGCCCGATTTTTAGGCAAATGGAAAAGGAAAACGAATTCTTGATCCCTGTCAGCGGCCTTGCCCTGGGTGTTCACAACTTCAAGTTTGACATCAAGGACGATTTCTTTGCCGACTTGGACTATTCCGAGGTGAAGCATGCCGAGGTGATGGTGGATCTGGAAGTGGTAAGGGAAGAGTTGATGATGACGCTGAACTTCCATATCGAAGGCAAGGTTGAGGTTCCTTGTGACCGCTGCGCTGACGAGTTCTTCATCCCGATCCAGAGCGATCAGGTGTTTTACATCAAGATCGGCGCCGAAGAGGTCGAGGAATCAGACGACGTGGTCGCCGTGCCTGCTGAGGAGCACGCATACGACATCCGTTCTTTGGTTTATGAATACATCATCCTATCGATACCGATCCATCGGGTTCATCCCGAAGGCGAGTGCAATCCGAAGGTGATCGCAATGCTTTCTCACGACGAGGAACCCTTTGACGAGGAAGCAGCGGCAACGGATCCCCGGTGGGCGGCTTTGAAGGATGTCAACATTGAAGACAATTAAACAACTGGTATTAACATTTTAAAATAAAAGTAAAATGGCACATCCTAAACGCAGACAGTCTCACACCAGAGGCGCAAAGAGAAGAACGCATTACAAGGCTGAAGTCCCTACACTGGCAGTTTGCCCAGTAACCGGCACCATGCACGTCTATCACAGAGCATATTATGTTGACGGCGACCTTTACTACAAAGGAAAGCTTGTCATGGCAGCTAAGCAATAACGGATTTTTTTCATAATCTTTATATTGTTTTTCCCCACCAACCATGTGCTGGTGGGGTTTTTTGTTTCGCTTATCGAGGTGCCCCAACGGCACTGCATATCTCCCTGCGGGAGATACGCTAGGTGCCTTTTAGGGTACCTCGATAAGCTTTATGGGTTACTTCGATCCCATAACAAGGGAGAGTGCCTTCTCAGCGGAATCGAATTCCAGCGTCAGCTCGCTATAATGGTGCGCGTCTGATGAAATAATCATCGGAACCCCCATCTTATGGGCTTCGACCATCAGCCAAGGCGAAGGGTAGAAGCCATTGTAGCGCTTCTTGTAAATACCTCTTGTGTTGATCTCCATGATCAAGCCTTTTTGATGGATGAGGTCGAGGGTTTCCAAGGCCAGTTTGTGGTACCAAGGCTCATCTTCGTGGAAATACCGGTCGCGGTTATGCATCTTGATCTTGTCGAAATGTGCGATGATATCGAACTCTTCATGCTCGATCATAGAGTTGGTCTGGTCATAGAAACATCTTACAGCCTTACGGATATCGCCGTCGAAAAACTTTTGCAGGCCTTCGTCATAGATTTCCCACTTGGGTCCGTCAATAAACCAGAGTTCCTCTGGATTGGAGGAATGACCAACCAAATGCACGCCACCGATAAGGTAATCCAAATGATACTTTTCCTTGGTTGAGGCAAAAGGTTCGGAAACGCCAGGTACAAAATCGGTTTCCAATCCGCAAAGGATCTCGATTTGATCCTTGAATTCCTCTTTTAGTGCAGCGATTTCCTTGATGTAATCGGGCATCCGTTCTGCCTTTACGGCGAAGGTAGTTTCAAAAGGCAAGGGTCCATGTTCCGAGAAACCGAGCTTGATTAATCCTTGACGGATGGCTTCTTCCACTATTTCTCTCGGAGTGGATTTGCCGTCAGAGTAGATGCTGTGGGTATGTAGGTTGAAGTTTTGCATCTTATGCGTTTTCGGAAATGATTTTATAAACCTTATCCCCTCTGCGAACCACTGCTTTCACAGGTATGGAGCAGAGATCGCCCTTGATGGCTTGTTTCACTGGACCGTCATCAAGGCGGAGTTCACGGATGGTATCTTCATAAACGCCGGTGGTGGGACCGATGATCATGATGGGATCATCAATGTTGAGGTCGTGGGTCTCCACACGGATCTCGGCCACGCTGAGCTTGCTGAAATAGTTGGTCACTGTGCCGATGAAGAGTTTGGTTTGGGTGGCCTGCGAGCCGTACTGTTCCGACCATTCGAAGGTGCGGCGACCTAGGTAATAACCGTCCCAGAAACCGCGGTTGTAGACGCTCTTCAGGCGTTCCATCCATGCGTCAATCTTCTCTTGGGTGAAGGTGCCTTCCTGAATGGCTTTTATGGCTTCATGATAGACTTCCACGGTCATCTTGGTGTATTCGGGCGAACGGCCACGGCCTTCGATCTTCAAGACTTCCACGCCGGCATCCAAGACCCGATCCAAGAAGGGCAGGGTGCAGAGGTCTTTGGGCGACATGATGTATTGGTTTTCCAAAGCCAGTTCGTAACCCTCTTCACGTTCCTTTACGTCGTAACCACGACGGCAAAGCTGTAGGCATGCGCCACGATTCGATGAAGAATTGAAGATGTCTTGGCTCAAGTTGCACTTGCCTGAGATAGCCATGCACAAGGCACCATGGCAGAACACCTCGATGCGCACCAACTCACCATGGGGACCGCGAATTTGTTGCCGCTCGATCTCTTCGGTGATATGCTTCACTTGATCAATGTTGAGCTCACGGGCGGTTACCATTACATCAGCGAATTGGGAGTAATATTTCACAGCCTCCAAGTTGGTGATGTTGCATTGGGTGGACATGTGGACCTCCACGCCGATCTTTCTAGCGTATTGGATCACGCTTTGGTCAGAGGCAATGATGGCCGAAATGCCGTTGGCCTTGATGGCATCAAGCAGTTGATGCATCTCTTCCATCTCTTCGTCGTAGATCACCGTGTTGACAGTGACATAACTCTTCACACCGTTGGCGTTACAAGTCTCAGCGAGTTGCCTAAGGTCGTCCAAGGTAAAGTTCTTGGCCGATCTTGATCTCATATTTAGCTTTCCGATGCCAAAATACACGCTTCCGGCACCAGCTTGTATGGCGGCTGCCAGGGCTTCGTACGAGCCCACTGGAGCCATAATCTCGATATTCTTTTTCACTTTTCCAGTCTCTTATTCAAAGCTTCGGTTTGTGCTTCAAAGCCTTTCTTTCCTAACAGGGCAAACATATTCTTCTTGTAAGCTTCCACGCCAGGTTGGTCGAAGGGATTCACCTCGAGCATATAGCCGCTCAGGGCGCAGCCCATCTCGAAGAAGTAGATCAACTGACCGAGCACGTAAGCTGAGATCTCGGGGATGACGATGCGGATGTTCGGCACGCCACCGTCTTCGTGTGCGAGCATGGTACCCAGTTCAGCCTTGTGGTTGACTTCGGAGATGCGTTTGCCGGCGATGTAATTCAGCTGGTCGAGGTCCTCATTTTCCATTGGGATGCGCAGCTCGTGGTCAGAGTTCTCCACCGAAATGACGGTCTCAAACAGGTTGCGGATGCCGTCTTGGATGTACTGTCCCATGGAATGGAGGTCGGTGCTGAAGGTGACCGAAGCGGGAAAGATACCCTTGCCGTTCTTGCCGTGGCTTTCGCCGTAAAGCTGTTTCCACCATTCGCTGAAATACACCAACCGAGGCTCATAGTTGACCATAATTTCGTTGGTCTTACCCATGCCGTAAAGGATATGACGCACCACAGCGTATTCCGACACGAAGTTGCCGTTCAGCGTGGGATTGCTCTTGCACAGCTTTTCGATTTCAATAGCACCGTTAATGAGTTGGCGGATGTCGATACCTGCCATGGCAATGGGCAACAAGCCTACGGGAGTCAACACGGAGAAACGGCCGCCTACATCATCGGGGACGATATAGGTCTTATAGCCTTTCACGTTGGCAAGCTGTTTCAAAGCGCCTTTGGCCTTGTCGGTGATGGCGATGATGCGTGAAGCAGCCTCCTGTTCGCCGTATTTATTAATAATATGTTGTTTCAGGATGCGGAAGGCAATGGCAGGCTCAGTGGTGGTGCCCGACTTGGAAATCACCGCCATCGAATAATCCTTCTTGTCGAGGATGGCCATGAGCTCATGGAGGTAATCCTCGCTCATGTTATGGCCGGCATACACCACCAAAGGCTTGGCATCAGTCAAGGGCGCAAAATGGTTTTGCAGTGCCTCGATGACGGCACGGGCACCTAAATAGGAGCCACCGATGCCTATGACCACGAAGATCTCTGATTTCTTGCGAAGATTAGCGGCTGTCTTCTCTATGTCGGCAATCAGGCTTTCGTCGATTTCCGAAGGCAGGTTCACCCAGCCAAGGAAGTCGTTGCCGGCTCCAGTGCGGTTGTAAATGGTGTTGTAAGTCGATGCAATTTGCGACTCGTAGGATTGCATCATTTCCTTATTGACGAAGGAATTGGTGTGGGTAAGTTCAAGTTTCATAACATAAGAATTTGATGCAAATATAGTCAAAAACAAGAAAATCCCTACCGAGGCAGGGATTTTCTAGAACCAAAAACCAAAATTTATGAAACCTTTAATCTGCAACCTCATCGAGGTTGCAAGGTTATTGATAAGAACCGCTGCAAAATTACGACATTTTTTTTATTTAATGCAAAAAAATATTTAATTTTGTTAGCACATTCTTAAAAACTACTTAAAATGGCACAGAAGATCAATATTCTTTTAGCAGAAGATGACAAAAATCTCGGAGTCATTCTTAAGAAGTATCTGGAAACGAAGGAAATGCCTGTCACTTTATGCGCTGATGGCGCAGAGGCGCTCAAGGCCTTTAAGGAGGGCAATTTCAACTTTTGTATTTTTGATATCATGATGCCTCTTATGGACGGCTTCACCCTGGCCCGTGCGGTCAAGAAACTGGACAAACGTGTACCCATTGTATTTTTAACTGCGAAATCCGATCAAAAAGATATTATCGAAGGATTTAAGTTGGGCGCTGACGATTACATCACCAAGCCTTTCAGCATGGATGTGCTGGTGCTGCGTATCCAAGCGATTTATAACCGAACCATGATCAACGCCCCAGCCCCGACATCCTTCAAACTCGGGTCGTTCACTTTCGATGCCCCACGCCACCTCCTTGTAAAAGGGGAGGAACGGCGCAAACTGACTTCGAAAGAGGCCGACTTGCTGTTGCTGTTATGTGAGAACATGAACGAAACACTCGAACGGAGCGTTGCACTGAACAAGGTGTGGTACGAGGATTCGTATTTCAATGCCCGTTCAATGGACGTTTATGTTACTAAGTTGCGTAAGTATTTCAAGGACGAGCCCAATGTAGAGTTGGCCAACGTCCACGGTGTCGGCTTCAAGTTGCTAGTCAAATCCTAACGCTGGATTGATAGAAGCCGCTGGAATTTGTGCCGCAGGATCGTTGAAGAATTCCCATAGTGACTCACCTGAAACACCAGCGTCAGTGTTGGTGAGGATGATGAGGACGCGGTCTTGTTCCATGTCGCGGATGAAATAGGTGCGGTACCCCTTCCACCATCCGAAGTGGTATCGCACTCCGGGATGTTTGTCGCTCATTCGCCATCCAAAGCCGTAGTTTTCGCCTTTTATCCACGTGGGTGATCCGGGAATGAAGGCTTCACGTTGGATGGTGTCAGGGAGGAAGGTGTTGTATTGCAACGCCAAATGGAACTTATATAGATCGTCGACAGTGGAGTACATTACTTTGTCGCCGACCACCCCATTTAGATAGTCGTCCTGAGCTCTTCTGGCGCCTTTACGAAGCATATCGTGTCCCTGAACATCCGTTTCGACATAGGTTTTCAGTCGATCAACGTCACGCAGATTGTAGATGTAGGAATGGTCCATGCCCAAGGGAGCAAAGACATTCTCCTGCATGAAATCCTCGAAATGCTGACCTGAGATTCGCTCAATGACACTGGCCAAAAGCACATAGTTCACATTAGTGTAATGGAAGGTGATGTCGGGCTGGTTATAGGGGTCAGGTAGGTGTGTGCCATAGAGTTTGATGACATCTTCGTTGCGAAGAGGGACGCATCGATCGGGCCATTGTTCGTCGGCCAAGACCTCGTATCGCGATAGGCCTGAGCGATGATTGAGCAGATGGCGTATGGTGATGCCTTCGTAGGGGAACTCAGGGATGTATTTCGTAAGCTGATCGTCGTAATCCAACTTACCTTGGAAATGCAGTAGCATAATGGCTTCAGCGGTGAACATCTTCGACACTGAGGCCAGCTGGAATTGGTCGTCAATTTGTATGGAATCCTTCGGTCTGACAAGATTGCGCCATCCATAAGCCTTCCTGAATAGAATCTTTCCGCCTTCGGCATACAGCACAGCACCATTCAAACCTTGGGTCTTACGCATTTCGTTGAAGGCTTTCTCGGTATTGGCGATGCAACGCTCGATCTTATCCTTGCCTAATTCGATAAAGAGACTGTCAGTATTCAGCTCTGGCACGTTCTTTTGATGATGCCGTCCGCAAGATGAGAGCAGTAAGGCTGTTAATCCGAGGGCAATTAATATGGTTCCAGCGAGATTCTTCATAAAAAGAGGCAAAGATAGAGAATTTTTTTGTAATTTTGCCGCACTTTTTTGATTACAAAACAAATTCATGTCACAATTTACAGATTTTGGATTGAACTCCGCTCTGTTGAAGGCTATAGAGGAGCTGGGGTTTGAAAATCCTATGCCAATACAGGAACAAGCAATTCCTGTGTTGTTGGAATGCGACACCGATTTTGTCGGTCTCGCTCAGACGGGAACTGGAAAGACAGCCGCATTCGGACTGCCTCTGCTCCAGAAGATTGACCCCTCACAGCGCTCAGTGCAAGCGCTGATTCTCTGTCCTACTCGTGAGCTCTGCATGCAAATCACCAAGGACCTCCGCAACTATGCGAAGTACATCCCCGAAATCCTCATCGTGCCGGTTTATGGCGGCGCCAGCATCGAACTTCAGTTCAAGGATCTGGCTAAGAAACCGCAGATCATCGTGGCTACGCCTGGCCGCTTGCGCGATATGATTCGCCGCAATCGTGTCGACTTCACCAATGTGAAGACCATGGTCCTCGACGAGGCCGACGAGATGCTTAACATGGGCTTCCAGGAAGAGGTTGACGACATCCTTGAGTACATGCCCAAGGAGCGTAACACCATGCTTTTTTCGGCTACCATGCCGAAAGAGGTGGAAGCCATTCTTAACAAGTACATGACCGATCCCGTGAAGGTGGCCGTGGGTGAACGCAACTCGGGTACCGCCAACGTGGATCACCGTTATTACATGATGGCCGCCAAGGACCGTTACTCGGTGCTGAAGCGCATCATCGACTACACGCCGTCCATCTATGGCATCATCTTCTGCCGTACCAAACTCGAGACTCAGGAGATTGCCGACAGCCTCATCCAGGATGGCTATAACGCTGCAGCCCTGCATGGTGACCTCTCACAGGCCATGCGCGACAACGTGATGGATCACTTCCGCAAACGTAGCCTGCAGCTTTTGGTGGCTACCGACGTGGCCGCTCGTGGCATCGACGTGAAGGAATTGACGCATATCATCAACTACAATCTGCCTGACGATATTGAGACCTACGTACACCGTAGCGGCCGTACAGGTCGTGCTGACAAACGTGGTATCTGCATTAGCTTGGTACACCTTCGTGAGAAGCACAAGATCAAACAGATCGAGAAGATCGTGGGTCGTCCTATCGAACGTGCAATGATTCCTACAGGTAAGGAAGTCTGCGAGAAACAGCTGTTCAATCATATCGACCGTATTGAGCATGTCGACATCAACCGTGAGGACATTGACGATTATTTGCCCGTCATCTTCAAGAAGTTGGAATGGATGAGCCGTGAGGAACTGATCACCCGCATGGTGGCTTTGAACTTTAACCGTTTCCTCGATTACTATAAGGATGCCGTCGACCTCAACGCTGATGACAAGGCTGAAAAGAAAGACAAGGCTGAACGCAAGAAGGAACGCGACCGCATGGATGAGACCATGAAACGCCTTTACTTCGGCATGGGTAAGAACGACCATGTGCTGCCACAAAAGATTATCGGTAAGATCAATGATGTCACCCATACCAAGAATATCCCGATCGGCCGTATCGACCTCTTCCCTGACTTTTCTTATGTCGACGTGGAAGAGAGCTTCGTTCCTATGATCCTTGAGTGCTTCTCCGATCCACGTAAGAACCCTCAGGGTATTGTGGTGGAGGTGGCTAAGGAACAGCCTAAGCGTGAAAAGAAAGCTGCTGCTCCTGAAGGTGAGAAGAAGGATCGTGGCGAGAAGAAAGAGCGTCGAGAGAAAAAGGAACGCCGTGACGAGGACCGCCCAAAATACAAAGTGGAGCGTTCACGTGATGGCCACGAGTGGCTTGATCCCGATTGGCGCGAGCATCTGGAAGACATAGATGTGTTCGTTGATGACGAAGATACCCGTCCAAGTCGTAAGAAACGTAACGAAGAGCGTGGCTTTGGCGCTAAGAAGGATTCCCGCTCGAAGGGCTTCCGCTCCAGCGACTATGACATAGGTCCGCGTTCTTCAAAGAGTTCATCGGGAAGTTCTTCAAAGGGTTCGTCGAAGAGTTCGTCAAGAGGCTCATCTTCGAAGGAATCTGGTCGCGGCCGTCGTGGTGCTGCCCGTAATGAGGAACCAAAGTATTATGCCCCAAAGCATCGTGGTGGAAGGCGTAAGTAAATGGATGAAAGCAGCACGGCCAAGGACCGTGCTGCTTTCGTTATCCGGGGTGATGATGGGCTGCTTCTTAGCAGCTTCAACGGGGTTGAGAAATCCCGTTGTATGGTTGTTATGTGCGTTGACCGCCATCATTCTTCAGGTGCTATCCAACCTTGCCAATGATTATGGCGACTTTAAAAAAGGCGTTGACAATGCCCACCGCACAGGGCCCCAGCGTACCCTCCAAAGCGGTGCCATCACTGAAAGGCAGATGCGTATTGGCATCGCCGTCACTGCCGCCATCGCTTTTGTCACTGGCGCCTTGTTGATCTTTGTCTTTGCCCGATTGACATGGCGTGAATTGGCCGTTTTTGCAGCTTTGGGCGTCGGTGCGGTATTAGCAGCCATGCTTTACACTCTGGGTAAACATCCGTATGGCTACCGAGGTCTTGGCGATCTGTTTTGTTTCCTGTTCTTCGGCTGGGTAGCCGTAGTGGGAACTTATTATCTCTCTACAAAAAGCCTTGACTTCGCTGTTTTGCTTCCTGCTACGGCGATGGGTTTTCTATCCAATGCTGTGCTGAACATCAACAACATGCGCGATTACGAGAACGACAAGGCCAACGGCAAAAACAGCCTCGTGGTGAAGGTTGGCTTGAAGTGGGCTTTTGCCTATCATGTCTTTTTGATTGTTGGGGCTTTCCTCTGTCTTTCGGTCTTTTTGTGGCTGAAACAGGCTCCATGGTATGCATTCGCTTTTTGGTTGCTATTCCCATTGTTTGCAAAGGATCTCATTACCATTAGGAAGAAGTTCGAGTCGGGCCATCTCGACCCAATGCTCCCAAAGCAGGTGGTGCATACTTTTTTGCTGACCATAGTCTTCGGAATTATGCTTCTCTTAGCGTCTTGAAGAGACGCAATGAAAAAAGGACACCAGATGACTCTGATGTCCTTTCGTCGGAGTGGCCCGACTCGAACGGGCGACCGCTTGCACCCCATGCAAGAATGCTAGCCAACTGCACCACACCCCGATTGCATTTGCGGCTGCAAAGATAAAAAGGTTTTTTGAATTGTGATTCACTTTAAGCAAAAAAATGTTACCTTTGCCCAAAATAACCTTTATCTTTTGTTTTATCTATGGAACATGTAGAATGTCTCATCATTGGCTCCGGTCCTGCAGGCTATACCGCAGCCATCTATACTTGCCGCGCTGACATCAAGACGGTTGTTTACGAAGGTATGCAGCCAGGCGGTCAACTTACACAAACCACTGAAATTGAGAACTTTCCAGGCTATCCTAAGGGCATCAACGGTCCTGATATGATGGAGGAGATCCGTCAACAGGCCTTGCGCTTCGGCGCTGAGATTCGCGAAGGCGAAGTCACCAGCATCGATGTCTCGCAACGACCTTTTAAGGTGACCACTGAATATGACGGTGAGCTGTTGGCTGATAGCATCATTGTCTCCACTGGTGCTGCAGCACGCTATCTTGGCATTCCTTCCGAAGAGGAATTCAAGGGCGGTGGCGTGTCGGCTTGCGCTACCTGCGACGGCTTCTTCTATAAGGGCAAGGATGTCGCAGTGGTAGGCGGTGGTGACACGGCTTGTGAGGACGCCACTTATCTGGCCAAGCTTTGCAACAAGGTTTATCTCATTGTCCGTCGTGACGTGCTTCGCGCCTCCAAGGCTATGCAACATCGTGTGCTGAACACGCCCAATATCGAGGTTTTGTGGAAGCATCAAACCAAGGAACTCTTCGGCGAACAGCAAGGTTTCATGAAGAAATTGAAAGGCGCAGTGCTTTATCACAGCGACACTAAAGAGGAGCGTACCATCTATGTGGACGGTTTCTTCGAGGCTATCGGTCATACTCCGAACACCGAGCCGTTCAAGGGTATCCTTGACATGGATGAAGATGGTTACATCATCACCAAACCGAAGTCGACGGCTACCAATGTCCCAGGCATCTTCGCTTGTGGCGACTGCCAGGATCGTATTTACCGTCAGGCCATCGTGGCCGCCGGCACTGGTGCCATGGCTGGCATCGAGGTGGAACGCTACCTGATGGAAAAATAAGGATGGAATTTACCACCCCAATAAGAATCACCCCTTTAAAGCAGACCATCGCTTACGGTGACGGTCTGCTTTTCTTGGGTTCATGCTTCGCCGATGAGGTAGGCGGTATCTGCAAAGGCTTGGGCTTCGATGCTCAAGTGAATCCCTTTGGCGTGCTTTACAATCCTTCCAGCATCGCAATGGCAATAAAACGCCTGTACACCGGTGAGTCTTTTACCCAAGAGGATATTGTTCGTGTAGGCAATGGCTATTATTGCACTTTTAGTCATAACACGGCTTTTTGGAGGCCTTCGGAGGAGGAACTATTGGATACGGTCAATCGGGAACTTGAAAAAGCGCATGAGCATTACTTAAAGGCGAAATGGATTGTCATTAGTTTGGGTACGTCGTGTGTGTTCCGAAACAAAGCGACAGGAGACGTGGTAGCCAATTGCCATAAACTGCCTGCTGATCAATTTGATAGAGAGTTCTTTACCATTGAACAATCAACTCATTGTCTCACCGAGTTGTTCAGAGTAAATTTCGACAAACAATTCATCTTTACTGTTTCGCCATTGCGTCATTTGAAGGATGGCTTGCATGAAAACCAATTGAGTAAAGCTTCTTTGTTGATGGCGGTGAATGAAGTTTGTGAGCGATTCGACAATGCCCATTATTTTCCAGCTTACGAGATCCTTCTTGACGAGCTCCGCGACTATCGTTTTTACAAAGAGGATATGGTGCATCCCACGGATCAAGCGGTTCGTTACATTTGGGATAAGTTCATTGATTTTGCCATTAATCCTTCTGAAAAGCCCGCACTTCAAGCTGCCTCCGAACTCAAGCAGATGCTACACCACAAGCCACTTTTCCCCGATAGTGACGCCTATCGTAAGTTCGAGCAGCAACGGAATCAAAAACTGTCGGAATTATCACAAAGATTTCCAAAGATAGTATTAGGAAATCTTTAATTGTCTTTTGCAAATAGCTCGAGATAGTCTTTCCTGTCAGGAGTTTCTGGCAGGTTTTTTTCGGAGACGACTGTGAACACGTAAACCAGTTCCTTTTCAGTCTTGCTCTCTCTGATATAACTTCTTTTCAATTTTGGCTTCACACTTGACAAGCCAAGGACTTCCGCCATTTTACGCTGGAGTGTTTTCTCTGGGGTGTCGCCGAAAGCCACATGCCACCAATACCGCCGGGTGGTCTCTCCCTTGCTATTGATCACGTGCAGGTGGGCAACAGGGTGCAGCATCTTGTTGCCGTTATGCAGCTCTACGTACAAGGCCCGACCCATGATGTTACCGCGTTCGTTCACAATGGGCAGGAATTCCATGGGATTGACCTCCGGGACAAATCCATGAGGTTCTTCGACTTTGCTTGACAAAACGGTCTCGTCGTCGTGTTCGTCATTGCGAGGAGCGTTAGCGACGAAGCAATCCAAAGGCTCTTCAACCGAAGGGAGAAAATCCACTTGTTCTCGTACGTGTGGATTGCTTCGCTCCGCTCGCAATGACGGCGGGGTCTGCTTCTCACTCATCATCTGTGTAAGTTCCAGCGGCTCAAATGAGACTTCCTCCACCGTAATTTTTTCTGTGCCTCTGGGCCCTTTTAACTCAAAAATTTCTCCGGCTTTTTTCCCTGTCAAGGATCTGGCTAAAGGTGAGGTAAACGAGATGAGACCTTGGTTGATGTCGGCTTCATCTACTCCCACAATTCTCACTACGCGACCGTTGTAGCGTACCCAAGCTCCAAAGCTCACCGTGTCTTTGCTGGCCTTGGAAAGATCAATCTCCACAGCGCTATTAATACGACTTATGAGCAACTTCATCTTTGCTTCGATGAAGTTGCTCATAATGTAGTTCTCACCGGCCTTGGCATGTTCTGCCTCAAGGCTTTTCAGCTCTTCGTTGAGTGCCGCAAGGCCTTCTTTGGTGACATAATTAGGCGTGCCCTCCGGCAGGTAAGCCCTCGGTGGCACCATCGGAATCTCTTCCTGATCGCCTTCTTTGATGAATCCTCTACTCATTGGTTTTAATCACCAATTCCTTGATGATATTGTCGCACTTGCCAACCTTTTCAATGCACCACAAGAGGTAGCGGGCATCCATGCAGATGGTACGCTGCACCTTCTGTTCGAAGCTGAGGTCGCCGCTCATGGCTTCCCAGTTGCCATCGAAAGCCAAACCAATGAGGTTGCCCTCGCCGTCGATGACGGGACTGCCTGAGTTACCGCCGGTGATGTCGTTGGTGGTGATGAAGTTCACTACCAACTCACCGTTTTCATTGGCATAACGGCCGTAGTCCTTCTTAGCTACGAGGTCGCGGACATCCTGAGGGATGTCAAACTCCCAGTTGCCGGGCACGTATTTGGCCATAACACCGTCCATGGTGGTGTAATAGTTGTAGTTGACGGCATCAGCAGCTTTGTAAGGCTCCACAGTGCCGTAGGTCAGACGCATGGTGAAGTTGGCATCGGGATAGAAGTTACGATCGCTCTGCATCTCCATCAGGCCTTTCATATAGAGGCGTTCGCCTTGGTTGCCGAGATTTTGGGCTTCCTCATAGCGGGCATACAAAACTTGGTATGATTCAATGATGTTCATTGTCAGCGCGAAGATGGGGTCTTTGGTGAGGCTCTTAGGTCTCTCCATCCATTTCTCCAAACGGGCCTTGTCGGTGAAGATGGATTTCTTGAAGGCTTTTTCAGTCCAAGCTGTGAAGTCGCCGTAGTTTTCATTACCGATGCGCAGCACTTCTGAAGGCATCAGTTCGGCAGGGATGTTCTTGTAGAACAAAGCCAGCAGGGCAGCGGTCACATCTTGGTCTAAAGGCATGCTATAGTCCTTGAAGAAAGCTTTCACTTGGGGTTGCATCTTGTCGATTGTCTCTCTGACCTCTGCTTTGTCGACCTTGTCTTCAAACATTTTATTAACACGCATGAACCTGCGGCTGAAAGCGATGGCCTCACCGCCATTCCAGCCAGCTTCGCGGTGGTAGACGAAGGACTTCTCAATCTCGTCCAAGATGTCCCATTTCTGCTTGATGCCCTTGAAGATGTCACCATATTCGGCCATGCGTTTCGGGTCGGCACTGACCCAGTTGGCGAAGTCTTCTTCCTGAGCCTGGCGACGCTCATACACATGGTTGCGCTTCAGCTGTTTCACCTGGCCGATGTAGTATTTCCAGTAGTTCGACACGCTGGCCTGCTTGGAGGCATACATGATGAACACCTCTTGGTCGGCGTCCATGTGTTTTCGGTAGTTGTCGAGTTTAGTGGTACGGCAGTCGATGATGGCGGGTCCTTCTTCCTCGATGACGTTCTTCACAGTGTAAGAGGTGGAATAACGGTCGGTCGAACCTGGATAGCCAAGGATCATGGCGTAGTCGCCAGGTTTCACGCCGTCTAAGCTGATGGGCAGATACCACTTTGATTTCATCGGGATGTTGTCGGCACTGTAATCAGCAGGGCTGCCATCCGGGGCGGTGTATACACGGAAGATGTTAAAGTCGCCCTTATGGCGTGGCCAGGTCCAGTTGTCGGTGTCGGCACCGAACTTGCCGATGCCCCAAGGTGGGCAGCACACCAAACGTACGTCGGTGTATTCGTTGTACTCAAAGAGGATGTATTGGTTGCCGCTGTAGAACGACACCACTTCAACGCGCACCTTGCGGTCGCCTTTGCGTTCCTTTTCGAGAGCACTGCTGTTTTTATCGATGATCTCTTCGCGCTCGGCTTCGGTGGTCTCGGCAGTTACGCCTGCGAGCACGGCTTCAGTCACGTCTTCCACCTTGTTTAGGAAAAGCACTGAGAGGCCAGGGTTGGGCAGCTCTTGGCTTTTCTCGTTGGCCCAGAAGCCATCGGTGAGGTAGTCGTGTTCCACCGAAGAGTGTTTCTGCACATAGCTCAAGCCACAGTGGTGGTTGGTGAGCAGCAGGCCTTCAGGAGAGATGATCTCACCGGTGCAGCCGCCGCCAAATTGCACGATGGCGTCTTTGATACTGGGTTGGTTGAAGCTGAAGATCTGCTCAGCAGTGAGTTTGCAACCCATGGCTTGCATCTCGGCGAGGTTCTGGCCGTTCAAAGAGTAAGGCAACCACATGCCTTCGTCGGCTTTAGCCATCATCACTGACAGCAGCAGAGCCGTGATTATCAAAAGTCTTCTCATTTCAAATATGCTTTAATGTTGTTCTCAATGCGCTTAGCCAGATCCTCTGAATCCGGGGCTTTCTCAAATTTATGGCCAGTCACCTTCTCATAGAGTTCAATATAACGGTCGGAGACGCTTTCCACGTAGGCTGGCGTCATTTCAGGAACCTGCTGGCCTTCCTTGCCTTGGAAGCCATTGGCCATCAGCCATTCGCGGACGAACTCCTTGGAGAGCTGAACTTGAGGCTCGCCTTTGGCGAAACGTTCTTCGTACTGGTCGGCGATGAAGTAACGTGATGAATCAGGGGTGTGAATCTCGTCCATCAGCACGATTTGATCGCCAATCTTGCCGAATTCATATTTAGTGTCAACCAAGATCAGACCTTGCTTGGCGGCGATTTCAGTACCACGTTGGAACAGCTTGCGGGTGATGTCCTCGATCTGCTTGTAGTCGCTCTCGCTGATCAGGCCTCTAGCGATGATCTCTTCGCGGGAGATGTCTTCGTCGTGACCTTCCTCGGCCTTGGTGGTCGGGGTGATTATGGGCTCAGCGAACTTCTGGTGTTCCTTCATGCCGTCAGGGATCTGCACGCCACAAATCACGTGTTGTCCGCTCTTGTAGGTGCGCCACGAGCTGCCCGTCAGATAACCTCTGATGATCATCTCAATAGGGAAGGGCTTGCACAACTTGCCAATGGTCACCATCGGGTCGGGAGTGGCGAGTTTCCAGTTGGGAACGATGTCGGCAGTGGCATCGAGGAACATGGCGGCGATCTGGTTCAGCACTTGGCCTTTGTAAGGAATGCCCTTAGGCAGAATCACGTCAAAGGCGGAGATACGGTCGGTGGCCACCATCACCATGAATTCGTTATTGATGAAATAACAATCACGGACTTTACCGTGATAAACGCCGGTCTGTCCGGGAAAATGAAAATCAGTCTTCGTCAGTGCTTTCATTATGATGCTGTTTATAAGCGTTGATAATATCTGTAACTAATTTGTGTCTAACTACGTCTTTGTCGTCCAGATAGATGAACTCGATGCCAGGCACGTCTTTCAGGACCTCCATGGCTTGTGGCAATCCTGACGGTGTCTTGGGTGGCAGGTCAATTTGGGTGATATCGCCGGTGACGATGAATTTGGCGGAGCGACCCATGCGGGTGAGGAACATCTTCAGCTGGCTGCGGGTGGCATTTTGGGCCTCATCCAAGATGACGAAAGCGTGGTCCAAGGTGCGGCCGCGCATGAATGCCAACGGTGCGATCTCGATGGTTTTCTCTTCCATGAAGCCCTCTAGTTTTGCTGAAGGCAGCATGTCGCGCAAAGCGTCGTAAAGAGGCTGCAGATACGGATCGAGCTTATCTTTCAGGTCGCCCGGCAAGAAGCCTAAGTGCTCGTCGGCTTCAACGGCGGGACGGGTCAGGATGATCCTCCTGACCTGTTTGGCCTTCAGTGCTCTGACGGCCAAGGCAACGGCAGTGTAAGTCTTGCCGGTGCCCGCCGGACCGATGGCGAAGATCAGGTCTTTGTGCTCAGAGGCACTCACCATGCGTTTCTGGTTGGCGGTGATGGCTCTGATGGCCATGCCGCCTCGGCCGAACACCAACACGTCGCTCTCCGACATCTTCTGCTGCAACTCCACCTCTGAATTGGCTTTCATCACATCGTCAATGTCACGTTCGTCAATTTTGCCTTTGCGCTCCAATTGGACCGTTAACATCTCAAACCGACTGATGAACGCCTCCATCTCCTCCTCGTCGCCAATCACCTTCACGAAGTCGCCACGGGCAATGATCTTCAGCTTCGGGAACAGCGATTTCACCTTGTCCAAATACTTGTCGTTGGGCCCGTATAGATCCTTCGGATCGACGTTTTCTATCTGGAGTATCTGCTCTGCCATTTTTGTTTGTAAATTTTTGCAAAGGTAATGAAATGTTTTTGTTCTTTATTTTCATAATTAGTGTTATCTTTGCAAACACAAAAAATTTTTCGAGTTACTGATGGCAATCATTACGTTGACGAGCGACTGGGGCACCTCCGACTACTATGCTGCAGCGGTGAAGGGAGTGATTTTGTCGCAACTGCCTAATGCCAATATCGTGGAAATCACCCACGACATTGCGCCGTTCAATATTGTCCAGGCGGGCTTCACGTTACACAATTGCTATCGCAACTTCCCCGAAGGCACGATCCATATCATTGCGGTGGAGGCTATCGAGTCGGATGTGAACCCCCATGTGGTAGTGAAAGCCCATGGCCAATATTTCATCTCGACGGACAATGGCATCTTCAGCCATATCCTTGATGGCGACTACGAGGAAGCGGTGTACATCGACGTGGAACAGGACACGGACTTCTTCACTTTCGCCACGCGTGACCGTTTTGCCAAGGTTGCTGTCATGATCGCCAAAGGCGAACCACTTTCCAATATCGGCGCTAAGCGTGTGAAACTCAACGACGGAGGCTCGTTCTGCGCCATCGTCAAGAACAATGTCATCGAAGGCATCGTCATGCACATCGACTCGTACGATAACCTCATCACCAATATCTCCAAGGAAATGTTTGAGGAAGTGGGCAAAGGTCGTGACTTTATCATCAAAGTCAAGGGCGACCTTTACACCATTGATGAGATTTCAGAGTGTTATGATGATGTGGATACCCTCGATCCCGTGGCACTCTTCGGTACCCACGGCTACCTCGAAATCGCCCTTAATCACGCCAAGATGGCATCACTTTGGGGTATCGAGCTTCGCTCGACGATCCAGGTAGTTTTTGAAGAATAACTCCAACAATTTCCAGAAAATCAGCCCTATCAGGATTCCTATGACGGCACCGCAGAAGATGTCGCCAGGGTAATGTACACCCACATAAATCCTGCTATAGCTTGAAATGAAAGCCCAGCTATAAAGCACCCAGCCGATCCAGCACCATGCCTTACGAAGCACTGGCGTCAAAAAAGCGGCAATGGCAAAAGTGTTGGCGGCATGGGAAGAGACAAAGCCAAATCGCCCTCCAGGTAAGCCTTTCGGTAGATACACCAAGCCTTCCAACTCGGGGTTGAAACAAGGTCTTAATCTATGAAAAACTGGCTTGCAGACATGGGCGGAGAGCTGGTCGGAACAAAGTACTACCAAGGCTACTCCCAACAATACCCACCAACCGCGTTTGCCATAGTGCTTGAAAAGCAGGAAGATCCAAAAGAAATAAAGAGGAATCCACGGCCACATCTCCGTGATCGAAACCATAATGGGATCGAGCCAGTCGGCGTGTAATCCGTTCAAAAAAAGAAACAGCTTCTGGTCAATGAGTCCCATAATAGTTACCTCTTAGTTCTCGCCGTCCTCGTCTCTGTTTAGCGTCAGCCAAATCAAGTCTTTCAGCTCGTTGATGCCTTGACCGGTAACGGAGCAGATGAATACGTGCGGCACCTTCTTGGGCAAGTGTTTCTTGATCTCCTTGATCTTGTCCTCATCCACCAAGTCGCATTTGGTGATGGCCAAAATACGGCCTTTATCCATCAACTCGGGATTGTATTTCTTCAGTTCGTTGAGCAGGATGTCGTATTCTTTCTTTACGTCGTTCGTGTTGGCGGGCACCATGAAGAGTAGGGTGGAGTTGCGTTCGATATGGCGCAAGAATCTAATGCCTAATCCTTTGCCTTCTGCGGCGCCTTCGATGATGCCTGGGATGTCGGCCATCACAAAGGAGCGGTTGTCATAATAGCTCACGATGCCAAGATTAGGCACCAAGGTGGTGAAAGGATAATCGGCGATTTCTGGTCGTGCCGCCGATACCACCGATAGAAGAGTCGACTTTCCGGCGTTGGGGAATCCTACCAGACCAACGTCAGCCAACAGCTTCAGCTCCAGCACAATCCATTGTTCCTGTGAGGGTTCGCCGGGTTGGCAGAATTTGGGTGCCTGCATCGTGGCCGATTTGAAGAAGGCGTTGCCTTTGCCGCCACGACCGCCTTTCAGCAAGACGATGGTCTGTCCGTCCTCGGTGATCTCGCCAAGCATCTCACGAGTCTCGGCGACGTAAGCTACTGTACCCAAAGGTACGTCGATATACACGTCTTTGCCAGCGGCTCCAGTGAGTTGGTTGCTGCCGCCGGGAACGCCGTCGCCGGCCATCAGGTGCTTGGTGTAGCGGAGATGCAGCAGCGTCCACATCTGGGCGTTGCCTCTCAAAATGATGTCGCCTCCACGACCGCCGTCGCCGCCGTCAGGACCGCCTTTCGGAATGTACTTCTCACGGCGGAAATGCAACGATCCGGCACCGCCCTTGCCTGAACGGCAATAGATCTTCACGTAATCAACGAAGTTTGAACTTGCCATAGTCTGATGCTTTAGAAGGTGTCAATATACTCCACGGCGTCGTAATCGATCTCGTATTTGTCGCAGTCGAAGTCCAAGTCGACGTCAGTCGCAGTGGGCTTGGGGAAGTCGCCTTGGCTGATGGGCAGCGATGGGTCGGCATACACTTTCTGCATGTAAAGTGCCCAGATGGGCAGCGCTGTATGCGAACCTTGTCCTAACTCGGTGCTACGGAAGTGTACGCTACGGTCTTCGGCTCCCACCCAAACGCCAGTGGTCATGTCGGGAGTGATGCCCATGAAGTAACCGTCGCTCTGGTTTTGTGTGGTACCAGTCTTGCCTGCGATGGGGTTGGTGAGCTTATACATATAGCGCAAACGTACGCCGGTACCGCTCTGCACCACGCCCTTCATCAACTCGATCATCTTGTAGGCAGTCACCTCGCTCATGGCTTCCGACTCTTCGGGAGCGAAACGCTGAATGACGTTGCCGTTCTTATCTTCGATCTTGGTGATAAACATAGGCTTGATGTAAACGCCTTGGTTGGCGAAGGTGCTCATGGCGCCGACCATCTCGATGAGCTTGAGGTCGCACACGCCTAAGCAGATGGCGGGCACTGGGTCGATAGGCGATTCCACACCCATCCTTCTGGCCATGCTGATCACCGCCTGGGGACCAAAACGGTTCATCAGATAAGCCGAAATCCAGTTGTTCGACTGGGCAAGCGCCCATTTCAAGGTCACTTCTTCGTTCACATGCTTATCTCCTGAGTTACGGGGCGACCAGAAGTTGCCGTCAGCCAATTGGATATTGTAAGGGATATTCGGGACCTTGGTGCATGGCGTGTATTCGCCTTCCTGCATTGCCAAGGAATAAAGGAACGGCTTGAAGGTGGACCCTACTTGACGGCGGGCCTGCATCACATGGTCGTATTTGAAGAAACGATAGTCGATGCCACCCACGTAGGCTTTCACATGGCCGGTGTGCGACTCAATGGAGACCAAACTGGCTTGCAGGAACCATTTATAGTACCTGATGGAGTCCATGGGGGTCATCACCGTGTCGATGGGGCCATCCCAGCTGAAGATAGTCATCTCCACAGGTTTGTCGAAGTTGGCCTTGATGGAATCCAACGACACCCCTTCTTTTTTCAACACACGGTAGCGTTCGCTGCGTTTCATGGAGGTCTCCAAAATATCATCGATCTGATCCTTGTCGTTGAGTGAGAACGGAGCGTTCTTACGGCCAGCCCAGTGCTTGAAGAAGCTTGGTTGCAGGCTGCCGCCCATGAATTCCTTTACGGCTTCCTCGGCATAACGCTGCATGCGTGAGTCGATGGTGGTGTAAATTTTCAAACCATCACGGTAGATGTTGTAGGGTCTTCCGTCGGGACGGTAATGGGAATTCGCCCATTCTGTGAGCTCCAGACGAAGCTGCTCACGGAAGTAAGTAGCCTGGCCGCTGTTGTGGTCCATCACGCCGAAATGCGACATGTCAATCGGGATTTGTGATATGGAGTCGTACTGAGCACGAGTGAGATAGCCGTTTTTCTCCATGGCTTTCAGCACAAGGTTACGACGTTGGGTGGACCGTTCGGGGTTGCGCACTGGACTGAATCTGGTGGGGGCGTTCACCACGCCTGCCATCAGTGCGGATTCTTCGATGTTCAGATCCTTCGGGTCCTTGTCAAAGAAAGTCTTTGCCGCTGAGCGGATGCCGAAGGCATTATGACCAAAGGCCACGGTATTCAGATACATGGCGATGATCTCGTCCTTGGAGTAGTTGTATTCCAACTTTGTGGCGGTAATCCACTCTTGGAATTTCCTGATCACCAAACGCATTTTGCTCAGGTTCTCATCACGGGGAAAGAGGTTCTTTGCCAACTGTTGGGTGATGGTGCTTCCGCCGCCTTTCTTGTTGCCCGTGAATACGCCATAGGCTACGCGGAACAACGATTTGGTGTCGATGCCTGAATGTTTGTAAAAACGCTCATCCTCGATGCTGACCAAGGCCTGTGGAAGGTAAGGCGAGAGGTCGCTGTATCTGACATTGGAGCGGTTCTCCACGTAGTAGCTGCCCAACACCTTGCCGTCGCAAGAGATGATCTGGGTGGCCAAGTTGGTCTGCGGGTTTTCCAATTCCTCAAAGGAAGGCATCACGCCGAATGCGCCCTTGGCGACGCAGAAGAAAAACAGCACGGTGACAAGCAGGCCGATGCCGAAGATGCACCACAGCACCCTCACAGCCTTGCGACCGCCGTCGTCGCCTTTTTTCTTCTTTGTATTTTTCTTTTTTTGGGTTTGCATAATACTCAATTATGGTTGTTTCTCAATGAACAGCCCGATGTCAGAGATGCCTTTCAGCACGGGTTCACGCATGGCTTGTTCTATTTCAAAATGATAGGTTCCCTCCAAGGGGAAACGCAGGTTGGGGTTCAGGGTGAGACGCACATCCCTCATGCTGCCGCTGCTCTTTCCGACCCAGCGACCTTCTGGGGTAGCCAAAATGCATTGAATGGTGTCGTGAGTGATATTGCCGTTAGGCATGGTGGTGTGCAGAAACACAAAGAGGTTGCTGTAACGGTAGTTTTCCATGTGTCTCAGGCCAAGGCCAAAGGCATAGATGCCCAAGGTGTCGTTCACCGTCACGTCGATAGGCACGCGGTTCTCGACGTCCCATTTTGCCTCGGGGATCACTACCCGTTGGTCGAAGCCTTTACTCCCGCAACTGGCGAGTATTGTCGTCATTGCGAGGAGCGTCAGCGACGAAGCAACCCATTTAGTTATTCTCTTTTTCATTAGTCACTCATTTTCTTGAGATCGCCCTCGCTGTATCCCTCGTTCGTATTGGTATGCTGTTCCTTCGTAATGGCGTAATCTTCCAGTTTCTCTGGCAGTTCGCCCTTCTTGTTCTTCGCGATGATTTCCTTCACCTTGTCCACTGGGATGGCCATGATGTTGCCTTTGTCGGTAACGTATGAATACCACATGATGCCTTTGAAGACATCGTTTTTCTGGTGGATGGCATCGCCGTTCTTGAACTTCAGGGTGACGTTTGAGTCGGGGAAGGACTTCAAAGCGTCCACATAAGCGTCGTACTCGTAGTTAAGGCAGCATTTCAGCTTGCCGCATTGGCCAGCCAACTTCTGTGGGTTAGGCGAGAGTTGTTGCACACGGGCCACGTTGGTGGTCACCGATTGGAAGTCGCTGATCCATGAGGCGCAGCACAGCTCACGGCCGCAGGAGCCGATACCGCCTAACTTGGCCGATTCCTGCCTGACGCCGATCTGTCGCATCTCGATACGCACATGGAACTCCTCTGCCAGTTTCTTGATCAACTCGCGGAAGTCGACACGTCCGTCGGCGGTGTAATAGAATATAGCTTTGGTTTTGTCGCCCTGGTATTCGATGTCGTTGAGCTTCATCTCCAAGCCGAGGTTCTCGGCGATGGTGCGGGTACGGTACAAAGTGCTGTCTTCCAATGCGATGGCGGAGAGCCACTTCTCCACGTCGTTGGGACGTGCGCGGCGGTACACTTTCTTCATCTCCTCCAGCGGTGTGCGGAAACGCTTGCGTTTCATTTGGCGTACAGCCAAATCACCCGTCAGGGTGACGATGCCGATGTCGTGTCCGATGGCAGCTTCTACAGCCACCAAGTCGCCTTCGTGCAGGTCGAGTTCCTCAGGGTAAGTATAGAAATCCTTATGGTCGTTCTTGAATCGTACCTCGGCAATCAAAGGTTGTTTCTCGCTCTGCTCACCCTCGTAGTCTTTCATCCAGTTGAATTCGTTCAATTTGCTGGCACCGTGGTTCAGCACGGGTTCCCCAGGAACGAATCCGTTACGGAATTTGCAGCATCCGCGGTTGAACACAGGATCCTTCAAACTCGGTTTTGCTTCTATGGAATTACGTTTATATTGTTCGTCTGACATGTCTCAAAATAATAACAAAAATCCTGCAAAGATAGTAATTTTATCTTAATCACAGGGAATTATAGCTGGGCGAGAAAGTGTCACCCAAGCTGACGTCACCTGTGCGCAGGCCTTTCTTCAGCCAACGTGAGCGCTGCTCGGAGGTGCCGTGGTTGAAGGTCTCGGGCATGGTGCGGCCGTAAGCCTGTTTCTGCAGGTAGTCGTCGCCGATCTTGGCAGCGGCGTTCAAGGCTTCTTCAATATCGCCGTCTTCCAGTGAGCCAAACATCTGGTTGTCATGGTAAGCCCACACACCGGCATAGAAGTCGGCCTGCAGCTCCAGTCGCACGCTGGTTTGGTTGTAGCCCTTGGTGTTTTTGCCGTATTGTGCCATCTGCTGATGAGCGGCATCCAAGGTGCCCAGCAGGTATTGCACATGGTGACCCACTTCGTGTGCAATCACATAGGCGTAAGCGAAGTCGCCATCGGCGCCGATCTGGTCTTTCATACTCTTGAAGAACTCAAGGTCGAGATACACGGTCTGATCGGCTGAGCAATAGAACGGTCCACTGTCGGAAGTGGCGCTGCCGCAGCCTGAGCTCACTGATCCAGCGAAGATCACCATCTTTGGAGGACGGTAGGTCTTGCCCATTTTCTTGAATTCCTGGGTCCAAACGTCTTCGGTGCCAGCCAAAATCTGTTTGCAGAACGTCATCAGTTCCACATCCACCTGGCTGTAGTCTTGTTCTTGCGCATACTCGGTGCCGCTCCCCTGTGTCATCTGTTGCAAGGTGTTTGAGTCAGGGGCTTTGCCCGTGAGTAGCCAAATCAGTCCGACAATAAGGATTCCACCTAAGCCGAGTCCTCCGGCCTTGACGCCGCCTTTGCCACGGCGGTCTTCCACGTTGGTGCTTTCTCTGCGTCCGTCTAATCTCATAACTAAATAATTTTAAAACAATGCACAAAAATATAAAAAATGTACCGATTGCAAAGCGATGTTTTGTATTTTTGCTTGATAAAAAACATCATTGAATATGAACGTATTTGTGAACGACACTCCTGTAAGGACTTACTACGGAGCTAAAGTAAAATCAGCCGTCATGGCTTATTTCAGAGACCAAAACATGTCACCCAAGACCGTCGTCAAAGAAGTGAGGGATGCCTACGGCAACCTGATCGATATGGACGGCTCCATCCGTGCCAATTCAAAAATCTACATCAAAATATGAAAAAGACTGCTACTTTACTGATAGCCTTGGCTATTGTGCTTGGCTTGGCAAGCTGCCAGCCTAAAGAGACCAAGTTGTATATCGCCACCATTAACGATATGCACGCTAACATCGACAACTTCCCTAAGCTGGCTTATGTGCTCGACAGCCTCCGTGCAGTGTATCCCGACATGCTGCTGTTCTCGTCGGGCGACAACCGTTCGGGCAATCCCATCAACGACCGCTGTGAGCTGCCGTCACGTCCGATGTATGAGCTGATGAACGCTGTGGGATTCAACCTCAGCACTTTCGGTAACCATGAATGGGACTCTGGCGTGGAGGCGCTGCGTGACCTGCTGAACTTGGCCAACTTCCCATTTGTCAGCGCCAATGTCAGTTTCGACGACAGCCTCCAGATGCCCGTTTCGCCTTACGTTATCATCGAGCGGAACGGTCTGAAGATCGGTGTTCTTGGTGCTATCCAACTGGGCTTGAATGGACTTCCCGACTTCCATCCCGACTATGCCCCCGGCAGCCATTTCATTCCCGCAGAAGAGGCTCTCCCCCAGTATATGTGGCTGCGCGATACGTGCAACGCCCTCTTCTTGCTGTCGCACAACGGCTTCGAGGAAGATATTGAGTTGGCCCAGAAGTTCCCCCAGTTTGACGCTATCTTCGGAGGCCACAGCCATACTTTGGTCGACAGCACCCGTATCTTCAACGGCGTGATGGTCACCCAGGCGATGAATAAGGTTAAATATCTCACCTTCAATACTTTCACTTTTGACAAAGACGGTAAGATGATCGCCAAAGAGAGTCAAGTCATCCCAATCTCCAAAGTGAAGAATGTCAACGAAAAGGTGAAGGCTATGGTTGACCAATACAACAACAACGAAACGTTTAAAAAGGTGTTGGGCTACAACGATGCTGAGATCAACGACTGCTATGAATGTTTAGGCAGCCTGATGGCCGATTCCCACAGGGCTATGGCCGATGCCGACATGGCGTTCCAGAACTACGGCGGCGTGCGCTTCGATACTCTTGGTGTCCGTCCGATCACGCTGAAAGACCTTCTCTCACTTGATCCCTTCGACAACTCACTGATTGTCATTAATATGACCGGCCAGGAAATTATTGATTTTCTCGGAGTGTCGTTCTTCACCGATGGTGGCCCTAATTATTGCTCCGGATGCACCTATACCTATTCGGTCGACGAGAATGGCCAAATGAAGGATTGCCAAGTGAAGCTGGACAACGGCAAGCCGCTTGACCTGAAGAAGACCTACAAAGTGGTGATGAACAGCTATATGGCATCGAAATTCGACTTTCCACACGAGGATCCGGGTACAGATATCTTCCGTACATCGAATGAAGCTATTGTAAAATATCTTGATGATAATCAGCATGTTAATTATGCAAAAGCTTTTAGGGTTCATGAAAAATAAAACTTGGAACGGTATTTGCTTTGCTTAAAGTAAAGACGTTTAACCCTTAAAAACAAAGCATCATGAAAACCAAGAAATTCTTTATGACTTCCCTGTTAGTGATGGGGATGATCATCGCCAGAGCAGCGAACGGCTTTCCGCCAGAATTGGTCTTGGTCTCACAACCCGTGTTGACCTATAACGCCAATTCGGTTACGATCTACTTTGATGTGCAAAATATAGGAGACTATACATACAGAGGCGATGTGTGCCTCTTCCTTGATCCCGATGATGGCTACTGCTATGCCAGGGAATGGGTGAAGGTTTGCCCTGGTAGGATTAAGAGGATTGCCATCAGCATCCCAGCTTACCGCCCGAATCCCTCATGGACCTACACGGTGATGCCATACTACGAACTGGGTGACGAACTCTACAGCTTCACCACTTTCGAATACTTCGAGCCAGTGCGTTTTTGCTGGTACGGCTATCGCAACGAGCCTTGGGTGGTGATCAAGGTGGGACCGCGCATCCGCTACTACAACCGTCCTGGTGACTTCCGCTTTTACTACGACGGCTATCGTCCACCGATGCCTCCACCTCCAGGCCATGGCCCAGGTCACCCGCACCACATGCCTCCGATGGATCCACACCACCACACCTACGGCTATCACCACAGTAACGGTGGCTATCCTGCCAACTATCACCCCGATCACGTGGTGCCTGGCTACAACCACAACACTGATTCAAACGGCGGTGGTGCCACGGTTCACCCACACGCAACAGGCACTCCTGGAAGCATGAGCTCCAACAATGCCAGCGGCAACAACGGTGGCAGCAGCTCCTCAAGCAGCAGCGCTACTGTACGCCCGAACAACACCAGCGGAAGCTCAAGCTCAAATGCAAGCTCTAGCTCCAGCTCCACCTCGGCTACAGTTCGCCCGAGCTCTAGCGGCAACAGCAGTGGCTCTTCGTCAAGCTCAGTCCGCCCAAGCGGCAACAGCAACAGCGGAAGCTCCAGCTCTTCTTCGAGCAGTGTCCGCCCCAGCGGAAACAGTAGCTCCTCATCTAGCTCCGGTCGCCCAAGCTCCAGCGGCAACAGCAACGTGAGCCGTCCGAGTAGCAACAACTCCTCAAGCTCTAACGGTCGCACGGGAACCAGCTCTTCGAGCAGCAGGAGCAGCTCTTCCTCAAGCAGCAGCAGAGGTAGCTCTTCCAGCTCAAGCTCATCGAGCTCAAGAGGATCAAGTCCAAGCGGTTCAGGACGTAGATAAACAAATGAATGGATAAGTTGATCGATTTAATCAACGGATGGGTTTGGAGTCCCGCTTTAGTAGGCCTGTGCTTACTGGCGGGACTCTACTTTTCGTTTGGGACACGTTTCATTCAGGTGCGCCGTTTCGGAGAGATGGCGCGTCTGTTGTTTTCCACTGACAAGAGTCAAAAGGAGGGCATTACCTCGTTTCAGGCCTTTTCCATGGCGCTCTCGGGGCGTGTAGGTACGGGCAACATCGTGGGAGTGGCTACGGCCATCGGCTATGGCGGTCCGGGTGCCATCGTTTGGATGTGGATCATTGCTTTCCTTGGAGCCGGATCGGCATTCGCTGAGGCGACACTGGCGCAGATCTTCAAGGATAGTCATAACGGTGAATACCGTGGTGGTCCGGCCTATTACATTGAGAAGGGTTTACGAGCCAAATGGCTGGCTGTCATCTTTGCTATCTGCGCTGTGATAGCCTGCGGCATGTTTTTGCCTCCTGTTCAGGCGAATGGCATCGCCATTTCGTTTGCCAACACTTTCGATATCAATCCGGCATGGATTGGGTTGGGTGTTGCCTTGCTCATCGGTATCGTCATTATCGGCGGCGTCCAGAGAATTGCCAACGTGGCACAGGTTGTGGCGCCTTTCATGGCCATACTTTATATCTTGTTGGCCATCATCATTCTGATCATTCACGCCTCAGCGGTACCAGCGGTGTTTGGTGACATGATTCGTAGCGCTTTTGGCATGAATGAGGCATTGGGCGGCATTTTGGGTAGTACTATTGCCTGGGGTGTCAAGCGTGGCATCTACTCGAACGAGGCGGGACAAGGCACCGCGCCTATTGTAGCAGCCGCCGCTAAAGTGAGTCACCCTGTGAAACAAGGCATGGTTCAGGCTTTTTCGGTCTATGTTGATACCCTTTTGGTATGCACCGCCACAGCCGTGATGATCTTGGCTTGCCAGACGTATAACGTCTATAACGCTCAAGGAGGTCTGCTTTTCGCCTCGCAGGTAGCCAACTTGGGCGAACCTGACGTTTCATATACTACTGCCGCCATCAGCACACTGTTGGGAGGTAAGATAGGAGGTCTTGTGGTGTCGATAGCATTGTTTTTCTTTGCCTTCACCACCATCATGGCTTATTATTATTATGCCGAAACCAACTTGGTGTACCTTTTCGGCAAAGGCCGTATGGAGCAAGTCCTCATTTGGGTACTACGTATTCTTATGATTGCGTCGGTTTATTACGGTTCAATCAATAAAGCCAACAAGATTTGGTCGTTGGGCGATATCGGTGTGGGAACTATGGCGTGGATTAATATCGTCGCCATACTGCTGCTTTCCCGAATGGCCTTCAAGGCGTTACGATCGTATGAGAAACAGAAGAAGGAAGGCAAGGATCCGGAATTCGATCCTGATGAATTGAATATCAAAAATGCGGATATCTGGAAGAAAAATTCCTAAATTTGCAGCCTAATTTTATCGCTATGACAGTCAGAACAAGATTTGCCCCGAGTCCGACGGGCTATATGCATATCGGCAACCTCAGAACCGCCTTGTATGCTTACCTTTTTGCCAAATCACAGCATGGAAAGTTTGTGCTCCGTATTGAGGACACCGACCAAAAACGCTATGTGGAAGATGCCACCCGCGTGATTTACGAGACGTTGGAAACAGCCAACATACACCACGACGAAGGTCCAGATGTAGGCGGTGACTACGGTCCGTACGTCCAGAGCGAACGTAAGGCTATTTACAAGGAATACGCTATGAAGCTCATCGAGAAGGGCGCGGCTTATTATTGTTTCTGTGCCAAGACTGAGGAAGAAGACGAGGAGAATCCCGTGGTGAACGAGTGCCACTGCCGTGATTTGAGCGCTGAGGAAGTGCAGAAAAACTTAGCCGAGGGCAAGTCGTACGTGATTCGTCAGAAGGTGCCGCATGAGGGTACCACTACCTTCAACGATCTGGTTTATGGCGAGATCACCGTGGAGAATGAAACGCTTGACGATCAGATTCTGCTGAAGAGCGATGGCATGCCGACCTATAACTTCGCCAATGTGGTTGACGATTATTTGATGGGCATCACACACATCATCCGTGGTAGTGAGTATCTGTCATCAAATCCTAAGTATATCCTTCTGTATCAAGCCTTTGGTTGGGAAGTGCCATGCTATATCCACCTGCCTTTGATCAACGGAAAGAACCCTGACGGCACGGTGAGCAAGCTCTCGAAACGTCACGGTGCAGTGAGTTTCCAAGCTTTGGTGGAAGACGGCTATCTGCCTGAAGCCATCATCAACTACATTGCTCTGTTGGGTTGGTCGCCGAAAAACGAGCGTGAGATCTTCACCATGGATGAGCTTTGCGAGGTGTTCTCAGTAGCAGGTTTGCACAAGAGCCCGGCTGTGTTCGACTACCAGAAACTGGACTGGGTGAATGCCCAACATATCCAAGCCATGCCATTTGAGAAGTTCTCGGCGATGGCATTTGACTATTCAGGCGTGAAGGGCACCTTCTTGGAGCAAAAATGGAACAAAGTGGCCACGCTGATGCAGCCTCGTATCAACAAGTTCACGGAGATTCCTGAGAAGCTGAAGTTCCTCTATGAGGTGGCTCCTTATGATGTTGAGCTGTACATCAACAAGAAGAACAAGTCGACATTGGAGAGCTCGGTTGAAATCTTGAAGATCACGATTGACGCTGTGAATCAGATCGATAAATGGGATGAGGAGACGCTGAGCGAGGCCTTTGGCAAGGTGGCGGCTGATCACAACATCAAGTACGGTCCGTTGATGTGGCCCTCACGCATTGCCATGTCGGGACTGTTGGCTACGCCTGGCGGTTCCACCGACATCATGTATCTGATTGGCAAGGAAGAGACCTTGAAACGACTCAAGGCTGGATTGGAGTTTATTCAATCTAAGTTGGATTAAAAAAAAGAGCTGGCCACGAGGTCAGCTCTTTTTGTATGAGACTTTTCCGGATTATTGATTGTATTCAAAATAGAGTGAAAACTGATAACTTGATTCCGGCTCGTACATGGTCATCATGGTGGGATAATTGCTGGAATCATATTGATAGGTAGCCATCATGGATTCGCTGTCTGAATAACCGGATTCTGTAACAATAACCATAGTTGGGTTGTTTTGGAATAAGCCACCGCCGCCAGGTTGACCCAGGAGGAAACCATACAGGAAGCAGTTCTTATTGTCGTATTGGGCTGTGATGGAGATCATTTCGCCCATTCCAGAGGCGATGATTTGGGATACATTGTCGTTTTGCCAAGTAAACTGGACATTGACGACGTAGGATTGGTCGTTGTTGCGTTGGGCCAGTTGCTTTTCAAATGCCACAAATGGTTCGCTTAGTTCTTTGGGAAGCAATGCCGAAAGCGGATCTAACAGAGCAGCTGCTTTGTAGAAGTAATCATCATAAACAGTGGCTGTCAGCATGTCTATTTTTTTGTCCTTATAGGTGACGGCGCAGGTGCCAAGTATCATGTTCCCGTAGTAAAGATCAAGTCTGTCGAACAAATGGTCTTTTTCATTGTAATTATAGAGTAAGCTTACATTGTACTGGTAACAATCGATACGGCTGATGCGTTTCTTGTCGTTATATTGGAAATTAATGATGAGTTCGGTATTGCCATTTTCGCCATAATTGTCAATGGACTTCAATAGGTTGTCTTTGTCCCAGTTCCATTGTTGAACCAATGTTTTCGGGGAAGACCAATCCGATGATTGTTCGGAGTAATAGACTCTCGAAATCTGCTTCTTCACTGTGTTTTCTTCTTTCTTACAAGAAGTGAAAGGGATTAGAGCCAGGGTTCCCAAAACGATAAGTGCGAGCTTTGTTAATTTTTTCATGTTGTAAATGTTTTATTAGTTGTTAACTTGATGCAAAAATAAAAAAAATCAAAAACCAATCAATTGTTTGTAATTAACTAAGTTAACTTGGTAATCGACACGGCTGTCGGTGAGTTCGTCGTAGCAGAGCTTGAGCATGGTTTGGGCTTCGAGAAGGTCCGACAGCGACACTAGTCCGGCCTCGTAATAGTCTTGTGTGATTTTCAGGTTTGCCTCAGCGTCGCTCAATGCTGTTTCGGCCATGCTGATACGCAGCCAGCTTTGTTGGAGGTTGAACCAAGCTTGGTTGGTCTGCAGCTCCATCATCTCTGTATAGTTGCGACGGTCGTTCTCGGCGATTTCTGTGTCAAGATTATGCTTTTTCAGTTTGATGCTGGTTTTGTGCCAATCGGTGATGGGTACTTGCAACATGGCGAAGGCCGTAACGTTGGGTCTGGTATTGTCGAGGATAGTGTGGTAACTGGCACTGCCGCCTACCAACAGTGTGGGTAAGGCTTCGCCGAGGGTCATTTTCTTCTTTAGTGATTCGGCTTTTATGGAGAGGTCAAGCAGGTGCGATTCATTGCGTTGGGCAACGGCCCCTTTGGAGTCGTGATAGAAGGCGGTGGGTTCGGTGGGTTCAACGATGGAATCGGTTAGAATCATGGCTTGCCAATCGACGCCGATGAATTGTCCTAAAGCCATTTTCATCAGAGTGATGCCATCCTCCACTTTCTTTCGGTTCAGTCGGCTCTCATTTTTCTTGAGGGTGACTTTATATTGGTCTGTGGGCATCATCAGTCCCGCTTCGATGGCACCAGTGAGGTCTTTGTCCAAGGTGTCGAGCAGTTGGTCAAGTAGGTCGAGTGTGGTGATCTTCTCGTTCAGCGAAATGATTTGCCAATAGAGACATTCAACTTGCAGACGGACTTCGTCAGCTTTTATGTCGGCTTGATATTCGGCGGCTTCAATGCCTAACGAAGCTAATTTGTTGCCGTTACGGATACGGCCTCCAGCGTAAACAGGTTCTATGGCCATGGCGCTGAACATGGTGCCGTCTTTGGCAAACGAGTAAGATTTCTTTAATCCCAAATTGACTCCATACTGGGCAAAGAAGTTATAGAGCGTTTGCCGAATCAAGGCGTTGTCGATGTCTTCGATGCCTACGGTTAGAAGGGGATTGGCTGATTCGAAGGCAAAGGCTTGGGCAGAGACTTTCGGGAAGTATTCGGCTCGGGCTTCATTTTTGGTAGCACGGGCTTTCTGTATCTCCAACTGGCTGTTCTTCAATGGGATATTATTCTCCAAGGCCAAGTCGATGCAGTCTTGAACCGAAAGACGGAGCGTGTCAGGACCTTGGGCTTTCGCCAGGCTGGCAAGTAGAATGATCAATATGGTGAAGATGCTTTTTTTCATACGGTTTGTGGTTGTTGGTTTTTCTTGCTCCATCTGAAGATCTGCCAATACATGACTGGCATCACGGCAAGGATGATGACCATGGAGAGCACCACGCCGAAGCAGATGACCACACCCATGGGCATCCATAGTGGGTTGCGGGTGATGATCATGGGGAGCACACCGAGGGCGGTGGTGGCTGAGGTGAGGAAGATGGGACGCATGCGTCGGCTACCGGCTTTCATGGCGGCTTCCTTAGCACTCATGCCTTCGTCCATACGGAGTGTTTCGGCGTATTCGTACATCACGATACCGTTGCGTACGATGATACCGATAAGGCTGACGATACCTAACACGGAGGTCATGCCGAAGTCGAGGCCGAAGAGCCATTCACCGAAGAAAGCACCGAACATGCACAACGAGCTGGAACACAGCGTCAGCAAGGCGAGGTTGACTTTTTTAAAGTAAGCCACCAAGAAGGCCAACAGCACCACGATGGCGGCTATCAGGCTTTTGAGGATTTGAGGGATGACCATGGTGTTTAGCGAGGAGAGTCCGTCGTATTCGATACTCACGCCTTCAGGGAGATGAGGACGCACATTGGTGTTGATATAATGGTCGATCTTCTTCATGGTTGCGGCTTGTGATTTCCAGAATTTCATATCGGCTGCAACGGTGATGGCGTTCTTGCCGTTTTGATGTGCAATTGTGGCGGCGTGCCAATCAGGACTGATGTCAGCCACTTGTCGCAAGGGCACATTGACACCAGGCATCATCGTGGGTATCACTTGATTTGCGACAGATTCATAGTCGTTGGGATCGTAGTTGGACGAAGAATAGAGTTTGACGGGGATGCTGCGGTCGCCTTCCCAGATGGAGGTGAGAGGCATGCCCTTAAGGCTGCCTGCCAGATTGAGAGAGAGGATGCCTTTAGTGATGCCTAATCGTGCGCATTCCTCAGGTTTCATGGTCACTTTGACGGAAGGAAGAAATTCGTCGTAGTCGGAATGGACCCAACGAAGATCTTGGTTGAGGGTGAGCATATAGTCCTTGATCTGTTGGGCGACAGGAGCGGTTTTGGTGTAGTCGTCGCCGTAGACCATAATCTGGATGGGTGTCGACACCGCTTGATAGTCCAGCTGGCGGAAACGTACGTGGGCCTCGGTGAAATAGTAAGAATATTTATCGTCCATCTCCTTTAAGAGCTCTTCGGTGGCTTTGTTGGAGGTGGTGTTGACGATGAGCTGTGATAAGTTGTTGGCAGGGATGCAAGGAGCGTAAGTCATGTGGAAACGCGGTGCTGTCTCTCCGATAAAGGCAGTCACTGATACGACCCTTGAATCGGCAAGCATCATCTTTTGCAATGAGTCGCTGATGCGTGTGGTGGCTTCAAGGCTGCTGCCTTCGGGTAAGCGGATCTCCACAGCGAAGCTGTCACGCTCGGCGTTCGGCATCATCTGAACGTTGAGGGCAAGAAACATAAATACGCCAAGGACAATGGAGCCAACGCCCATGCCGATGGTGAAATGCGGGTGCTTGAAGCATAGGTTCTGAAGCTTGTCATAAAGACCTTGCAGGAAGCTGAAGAAGCGCCTCTGGGCACGCATGAAGCCGTTGCGATGGGGCCTGTCTTCCGGCTTGATGAACATGATTTCCAAGGATGGGATGACCAACATGGCATAAGCTAAAGAGGCCATCAGAGAGAACGCCACGGTCCATGGGAATAATTGGACAAAATCGCCTAGAGGTCCTGTGATGATACGGGTCATGGGGAAGAACATGGTGGCGATGGCACCAGTGGCGATGAGCATGGGCATGAAAAGTTCCCTTGCACTGCTTACGGCGGCATGGAATGGCTCAACTCCTTGCTGTAGCTTTTCAATATAACCGTCAATGTTGATGATGGAGTCGTCGACGATCATGCCAAGCACAACAATGAGAGCAGCTAAGGTGACGGTGTTTAACTCGATACCGAAAAGATACATCAGTCCGATGCTCATGGCGGTGCAGATAGGAAGACCGGAGCTTGCGATAAGGGCGGTTCGAAAAGGGAAGAGTAGCAGCATGACGGCGATGACGACGATCATGGAGATGACTAGGTCACGCAGGAATGAGCTGACGGATCTCTGCACTACCTTTGGCTGATCGGTGATACGGTACAGATGGACGCTGTCAGGTAAAGTGGATTTGAATTCTGAAAGGACTTTCTCGACCTCTTTTCCATAAGCTACAATGTTAAAGCCCTTACGCATCTCAACAGAGATAATCAAGGCGTCGTTGCCGTTATAATTCACCACTTTTGACGGCGGTGCGAGGCGACGTTCAACTGTGGCTACGTCGCGCAAGCGGACCATGTTGCCAGTGGCGTCGGAATAGATGATCTGGTCTTCGATTTCTTTCTCTGAGACTATGGGGTTTTCTATGTGTAGGGGAAGGTCGAAGTTGGTGGATTCCATGGAGCCACTGGTGGTCAACAAGCCTTGCGATACGTATTGCATCATTAGGGTGTTGGGGCTGATGCCGAAATGAGAGAACCTTTCTTTGTCGACCGTGATAGCGATTTCCTCGGTTTGTTCACCAAGAACGCGGACATTGCCCGTTTCCGGGATGTCGCGCAGACGGCGGGTAAGGTAGTCGGTGTACTCATGCATCTCACGATAAGTCTTGTCGGCAGACTCCATGGCGATGAGCAGCGAAGAAGAGTTCCCGAAGTCGTCAATCACAGCAATTGCCAGTACTCCGGCGGGGAAGCTTAATGCTTTGGATTCGTTGATCTTGTTTCGGACCTTCATCCATGCTTGATTGGGGTCGCTCACATTCTGTTCAAGCATTACAGTGATGTAACAGAAACCTTCCTTGGTAATGGAAAATGTCTTTTCTCGGTTTACTTCGGGGAGTGTGAACAGTAATTCTTCGAGGGGCTTGGTGAGTTGGGTTTCTACCTCTTCGGAGTTGGCGCCAGGGTAGATGCCTGCCACGATGCCTTGGGGATAGGCGAAAGCGGGGAACTCGTCCTTTTTCATGTCGACGAGGGCGTAAATGCCAAAGGCCACGATGACCAACACCACGACCCATACGATCTTCTGGTGCTGGATGCTACCTGCTATGATGCCTCTTGATTTAATCTTTTTCATATTCCGACACCTTCATTCCTTCGCTTATTTTCTGATAGCCTTCAACGATGACATGGTCGCCTTGACTTAATCCCTCGCTAACGATGACACCTTTGCCTGAATAGCCAGAAAGGGTGATGGATCTACGGGCGGCGCGTTCGTTATCCACAACCCACACGAACTTGCCTTCTTTGTTGATCAGAACGGCGTTGGCGGGGATGATGATGCTTTTGCTGGCGTTTGAAGGCAGCTCTACCTTACCGATCATTCCTGGGCGGAGATCCTTGTCGGGATGACTGATGGTCACTTTTACGGGATAGCTGTGGGTGAGCAAGGATGCGCTCATGCTTTTTTCCGTCACTTTGCCAGAATACCGACGGTTATCAAGGGCTGGGATAACGATTTCGGCCTCGTCTTCAACTTTTATCTGGGCGATTTCAGTTTCGGGAACAGAGATCTTAACGACGATGTCTTCGGTGTTGATGATTTTCATGATGGGCTTCAAGGGGACGGCGTTTTCACCGATGTGAGCATCGATAGTTGTTACGGTGCCGCTGATGGGTGCCGTGAGTGTGTTGTCCTGCATCATGGCTTGCGCCAGATCGAAGGCCGATTGCGCTTTCTCGAGGTTGGTTTCCATCTCTTTCCACTTGATTTCAGGAAGACTGCCATTGTCGTGCACTTTTTTGAGACGATCATAAGCATCTTTGGCTTGACTCAAAGTGGCTTGGGATGAACGGAGGGTGTTCTCTAAAGTGGGGGATGAGGCTTGCGCCAGCACTTGGCCTTTCCGGACTTGCTCTCCTTCTTTGACGTTGAGTTGTTGTAGCGTGCCGCCATATTTGAATGCTATGTCGATAGACAAGCCTTCTTCGAGATACCCTGGATAGCTGTTGTGAGCTGTACTGTTGACGGAATCAATGCATTGGATGCCCACGGGGATGACGCGTTCCTCGGCGGGACCGCCTAAAAGTTTTTCCTTTAACTGCTGGGGATCTTCATGACAAGCGGTCAACAGTAAGGGTAATAGCCATATGATGTGTTTGGCTTTCATGCTTTTTTTGTGTTTTAGTTGCGGGTGGCGACCATATGGATGTTGTCACCTTGGATATTATAGACGATGTTGGCAATAGAGGCAATACCGCTATAGACCATGTTGAATACAATGGTGTTGTCATCGTAGATACGGCCTTCGGCCTTAACATTGACGAAGCATCTGCTGCTTACATAAGAGTCAACGGAGATGGAGAGGCCGTTGCGCTGAAACTCGTTGAGCGTGATGGTTTGTCCATCACAGGTTCCATTGACTACGATGACTTCGTCGTTCATGTAGTTCATCACGACAACGACCGACTTTTCCCTCCTGTCCAGGGCGCGGATTTCGAGTTGTCCAATCTCGTTAGGTAGCGTGAAGTTGAAAGTGGGTGGAACGATGGATGGGCTAATGATAGGGGTTGTTCTTTGAACAGAAACTTCTCCTGATGATTTGAAGGAGTAATCGCCTTGGAAAGCATTGATACCGCTTTTTTGACAGGATACCATTGCCACGAGGCAACAAAGGATGCAAAAGATGCCTTTTTTCATGATATTTTGATGTTATTTCTTGCGTTTCCAGATTTGTGAACGTCCCAACAGGCCAGCCTTGTCAAGCGAGCCACGGAGTACCAATTCGTCGGTTTTGGCGTTGTAGCTCACTTTGCCGAAGTAGGTCTTCCCGCTTTCGGGATCGTAAACTTTGCCTTTGAGATGGCCTTTATGTTCTTTCATTTCGATGAAAAGCTGTGAGCCCACCACATGTTCGTAGCCCTTTGGGTATGGTGGTTCCGTAATGGAGTAGGTTCCGTCGGCGTTTTTGCTATACATGTTCAGCACGACACAGCTGTAGGTGCCATTATCTTCGGTGATTTGAACACATGAAGCCATGTCGCCGGTCTTGTCATCAAAAGTGTTCCAGAGGCCAAACATTTTATTGACTTGAGCATTGGTTGTCGCAGCAATGGCGAGTAACAGTACGATAAGGAGTTTTTTCATGCTTTTTTGGATTTGGGTGCAAAGATAACACTAATTATCAATAAGAATTGTATATATTTGCACCTAAACAACAACGTAACCATAATCGACCATGAAAAAAGCATTAGTTCTTTTGGCCATCGTAGCCATAGCTTTCACCTCCTGCAAGAAGGACGTCATCAACCTTAAAGAGAAGATTATCGGGAAGTGGATGCTTGCCGAAATCAACGAGCGGGCCGTTACGACCAACGACAAGATGGTTTACACCTTCGTCTCCCCCACCAAAGCCTACATGAGTGCATCTTTCACCAATAATCCGAATGCGTCAGCTGTATGGTCTGACAAAACAGAAGTCGATGTTGCCATCTCTGGCAATAAGATGACCGTCACCTCTCACCCCGATGAAAACATGACGACGGTTGATGAGCTCACTGTCACCGCCATCAATAGCAGCGAGTTCAAGGCCGACTATAAGGTAACTGTGACGGAGGGTGGCAACGTTGCTTATTCACGACAGGGTACCATGCGCTTCACCAAGCTCAATGTAGACTACAGCGATGCCATCCTCGGCAAGTGGGAGTGCACGGAGTTGACGGGCATCGAGACCTTCAACGATGCCAACGCCCGTCTGGAGTTCTACGGCGACGGCAACTACAACTACTGGTACAAGAACAGCAACAATGAGTGGGAAGCCGTCACCAACCGCGAGTACCAGAACTACTTCGTCGACGGCAAGCTGCTGGCCACCCGCTGGAAGAACATTGGCGAGACTGAGCTGCGCGAATGGTGGGAAGTTACCTCCATCAAAGGCAACCAGATGGTATGGACCGCTCTGCGCCAGAATGAGGACGGAACGACTGCCCGGCAGGGGATGAAGTGGGTAAAAGTCAACTAATCGCATAATACAATAAAACATCATTGGAGAAGTGGTTGGAGGGAGATGATAATTAAAAGATGAAAAACCATAAAAAAAAAGCGTGCAGCATTTAGATGTTGCACGCTTTTAGTGGATTAATAAAGGATTATTTCACTTCCTCAAAGTCGGCGTCGGTGACATTATCATCGTTGCCACCCTTGTTGCCGTTGTTCTGGCCGGGGTTGCCGCCTTGGAAGCCGCCAGCGTTGTTCGAAGAAGGAGATTTTAAATAGATGAAAAAAACAAAGTTTTTCAGTGCTTTGTTGAGAGGATTGGCAGTTGATAAGTCAAAATAACACTTGCATAAGTGCGAAAAACACCATATCTTTGTAAGTTAATTTATTTTTTGGCTAATCCGTTAAGATTTGTATGGAACAAAGTAGTTTCATTACCAATAAAGACAAACTATTGTCGGATATTATTAAAGGTATACTTCCGAAAAGTACTTCCTTGGATGTGCTAGTTGGGTACTTCTATTTTTCAGGCTATAAGCTGATTTCGGATCAGCTAATCAATAAATATGTGCGGATTTTGGTTGGACTGGACATAGATTATACTATCACCAAACACATCCGTGAGATTGACATGTTGGCAAATTATAATAAATCCCGGTTGCAACTTAAAGAAGATTTCTATGACCGTTTTATACATTTGTTTAATGAGACTGATTTTCTCGACAGTCAACCAAGATTGGAATCATTTAAACTGTTTTACAACAAGATTAAAGAGGGCAGTCTGGAGATCAGAAAAACCGATGAACCTTGCCATGCTAAAATGTATATTTTCGACTATCGGGATGAAATAAGCGAAGCCGGAGAGGATCCAGGCTCTGTTATTACTGGTTCGAGCAATCTTTCTTATGAAGGACTTGCTGGTAGAGTAGAGATTAATGCCCGTTTCAACGACAAAGGTTCTTACACTGATGCAAAGACTATTTTTAATGAACTTTGGAATAAAGCAATAGTGATTGCGGATAAGGAACATTTAGGAGATTTTGATACCAAAGTCGTTGATCGTATTTGGTATGAAAAACTATATGCTCCATACAAGATGTACTTGCGTGTGCTGAAGGAGTATTTTACCATTCCGACCACAGATAACCTTTTGACTCCATATGACATTACCGATGGCAAGTTTTCCAATTTGAAATATCAAACCGATGCTGTTCAGATGGCTATCAATGCCATCCGGAATCATAATGGTGTAATTGTGGCGGATGTGGTGGGGCTGGGTAAAAGTATTATTGCCTCTACTGTGGCACGAAACATGAGATTAAGGGTGCTGGTGATATGTCCTCCTCATTTGGAAGACCAGTGGAAAGGCTATCGCGATGATTTTGGTTTTACTGCTTCTATCTTCACGTCAGGAAAAATGGAAGAAGCACTAAATTATTACGAACGCATTGTTAAGCCTAATGAGCAGTATCTGATCGTTGTGGACGAGGCGCACCGTTATCGTAATGAATACACCATAGATTACACCATACTTCATCAGCTCTGTTCTGGCAATAAGGTTATGCTGCTGACTGCAACACCGTTCAACAATAGGCCCGACGATATCTATGCCATGTTGAAGCTGTTCCAGATACCTACTAAATCTACATTGAAGACAGTAGATAACCTGGGAGCGACATTCAAAGAATTAATTGCGGCATATAAACAATTGCAAAAAGATCAGAGAGAAGGAAAAGTGTCGGATGACGAGGTTTCGAAAGAAGCGGGTAAGATTGCTAATGAGATTCGTTCCATCATCAGCCCGTTGGTGATCCGCCGTTCGCGCATTGACTTAATGGGTATTCCTGAGTATGCGGAAGACCTCAAACAGCAAAACATTCAATTGGTTATACCCAACGACCCTGTGGAATTGGATTATGATTTGAGCAGCTTGAAAGATTTGTATTTAGACACGCTCGACCGCATCAGTGAAGATGAGGATAGTGACAAATCTGACGGCCGTTACCGTTTTAAAGCGGCCAGATACTCTCCAGTGCTCTATATCAGAGAGGAACTAAAGCAGGAATTGTCGGAATTGTTGGAGGAGAGAACAGGCGTTGAGCTAAACTTGTTGTTAGGACGACAAGCGAATGTGGCAAAGTTCATGCGTCGGTTGTTAGTAAGACGTTTTGAAAGTTCGGAAAATGCTTTCAAAATGTCGTTGGAATATATGCTGAATTCTTCAAAACAAATATTAAAGTGGATTGAAGACAAGAAAGTAATGCCTGTTTATAAGAAAGGTAATCTGCCAGATGTTGACGATTTCTACAAAACAGACGACGATGGGAACGATTTGATAACAGAAACATACGAGAAGTATGAAAAACGAGGCTTCTTTGAGATTGACATGAAATACATCAAAGATTCCTTTGTTAATGACATCAAATCCGATATGGCATTGTTGCAAGAAATCCAGAAAAAATGGTTCGGAACGGATGGGAAAATCAAAAACGATCCGAAACTGGAATCATTTAAAACCATCTTGAAACAGCAAATTGATAGCGACCCAAAACGTAAAGTTCTTGTCTTTACTGAATTTGCTGATACGGCCAATTATCTTGGCAAGGAATTGCAAGATTATGGGTTGCCGGTGTTCAAATATACTTCGACTGATGCTTCGCAGTCGAATAAAAACATTATCAACGCCAATTTCAATGCAGGTGAAAAGTCTCATTTGCAAAAAGATGATTTCAAGATACTAATTGCCACAGATGCCATTTCTGAAGGCTACAACCTTCATCGGGCTGGAACTGTCATTAACTACGACATCCCTTACAACCCCACCCGCATTATACAACGCATAGGTCGTATCAATCGTGTGAACAAGAAGGTGTTCAGCGAACTTTATATCTATAACTATTTCCCCACCGATGTTGGCGAGTCGGAAACTCGTACCAAGGAAATATCCACACTGAAAATGGCCATGATTCACGCCATCATGGGTGAGGATACGAAAGTGTTGACGAAAGATGAGGAAATCCAATCCTACTTTTTGGAACAATACCGTAAAGAAATGGCAAAGAGTGAGGAAGCTTCGTGGGATCTCAAATATCTCAAGTTGCTGAATGCCTTCAAGGGCACTGAGGTTTATGAGGAGGCTATGGATATACCACATCGAGCAAGAACAGGTCGTACTGCTAAAAAACCAAATAAGGGAGTGCTGATGTTTGGAAAGAAAGGAAGTGATTTTGTCTTTAAATTGGGAAATGAAGAGGGGTTGGTTGAGCAGTTAACAGCCGAACAGGCTATGGGCCTATTCGAAGCAGAGCAGAGTGAAAAACCGGCCGCGCTATCGGAAGGTTTTGACACAGCTTATCAGCTTGTCAAAGCGCATCTTTTCAGCAGTGAAGTACAAGATAAAAACGAGAAAATCAGGTTAGAAGCCATGCAGAAGGTGAAAGTTATGCTGAATAAAAAAGCATTGTCGGCCGATTATCTGAAAGATCTGATGAAAGTCATCCAAAGTGACGGCCTTTCAGGTTATGAGCTTCGATTTATCAACAAGTTGAAGCCGTCCGAATATCCAAGTCTTCTAGAGCAGATAGATGAGTATTATATCAATCGTATCATTGAAACTTGCAATCATGTGGACGATGGCGAAGAATCAATCATACTAGCGGAGGAATTGAAATGAAAACAGCACGAATTTTATTTGAGGAGTTGAATTCTGGCGATGAAAACGTCAAAATTGAAGCGAAACGATCTTCTGAGGTTGGGAAAAGCATCTTGGAAACCGTTTGTGCTTTTGCCAATGAACCCGATTTAGGAGGTGGTTACTTGCTTTTGGGTGCAGTTAGAAAAGGTTTCGATGAACAGGGATTTCCTATTTATGAGCCAGAGAACATCTCAAATCCCGACAAAGTCCAATCAGATCTTGCCAACCAATGTGCTTCTGTGTTTAATATCCGCCTTCGTCCTCAAATTAAGCAAGAGACCTTCGAAGGTAAAACGGTAATAATAGTAAAGGTTGAGGAAGTTCCCGCTGCTCATAAACCGGTGTACTTTGAAAATAGAGGGTTGCCTCAGGGTGCATATCGCAGAATTGGCTCTACTGATCAAAAATGTACAGAGGAAGATTTGTCCGTTTTTTATTCATCTGCCGATAGTATTGAAACCGTCATTGTGAAAGGGTCAAGTTTGGACGACATAGATGAAAACGCGGTTTCGTATTATCGGAAATTGCGAAAACAAGTGAATCCTGCCGCTGAGGAACTTGCCTATGAGGACACGGAGTTGCTCTTGGCATTGAAAGCTTGTGAAAAAGACCCTACCGGAAATTATGTACTCACTAATGTTGGATTGATTGTTTTCGGTAAATCTATGGCTTTACGAAGGTTGATGCCTGCATTAAGAGTGGATTACATTCGAGTTCCAGGCAACCGATGGGTTGAAAGCTCCGATAAGCGTTTTGAGCACACTATTGACATGCGCGGAGCGTTCATATTATTGGTGAACAGGGCGGTTAATGCAATAACCGATGACCTTCCCAAAGGATTTGAACTCAAGGGTGACAATCTGCAAGCCTTTACACCGATTGACATTCCTAATGATACCTTGCGCGAAGCTATCGTCAATGCTTTCATGCACCGTTCTTTTAGAGTCAATCGACCTATACAGATTATTCGCTACTCCAACCGTATTGAAATTACCAATCCGGGCTTTTCACTAAAATCACCCGAACATCTTGGAGAACCAGGTTCGGAATTGAGGAATCCCTTTGTCAGTGCTATTTTCCACGATACCAACTTGGCAGAAACTAAGGGTTCTGGTATTAGATCGATGCGCGATCAAATGAAGACGGCACATCTCATGCCACCCACCTTTGAATCCAGTCGTGAAACTAATTTGTTCACTGTCCGTTTGCTGTTGCATCATCTGTTAGGCGAAGAAGATGTTAATTGGCTTGCTCTGTTTGCTAATTATGACCTGAATAACGAACAAAGGCTTTCTCTTATTTTTATGCGTGAATTGGGAGCCATTGATAATATCACCTATCGGCAATTAAACAGTGACATTACAACCCGAAAAGCATCTTTTGATCTCCACCGCATGTGTGAAATGGGATTGTTTGAATTGAAAGGTCAAGGAAAGAATGCCTATTATATTGCCGGGTCGGAGTTTATACTACACAATAGCAAAGGTGGCGGAGAAATGTATGGAGGTAATGGAGAAATGTATGGTGCCAATAGAGAAATGTATGGAGGAAATGAAGAAATGTATGGTGGCGATGGAGAAATGTATGGAGGAAATGAAGAAATGTATGGTGGCGATGGAGAAATGTATGGTGCTGAAAATTTGCCCGATGAATTGAAAGAAAGAGTTGCAAAAACCGGGAAACGCATGACTTCAAATGACATGCGACGTCTCATTATAGATTTATGTGCTTTTCAACCTTTGGGTTTAGCAGAGATGGCTTCTTTATTGCACAGAAATAAGGTCTTTCTAAGAAACCATTACTTAAATCCTCTTATGGAACAAGACCAATTGTTCTATACTATTCCTGAAATGATAAAACATCCCAATCAGAAATATTCCACAAAAAAGAAACAATAAAGACTATGCAATTCAACCAACCATATAATAGAAACGACTTTCTTAATTTCCTAAGAATTAACTTTTTGCCAGAAGATTTCAAGCAGGAAGAAACAAGCGTTGCCAATCCTGTACAGTTCCAATATACACAGAAGGTGACACGCTTGGGCGAGTGTGAGTCTTTGGGACTTGTCGTTTATGAAGTGAAGCATTCTTCGAAACACGATGCCCGAGTGGGGTTGACAAAAGAAGCATTCCGTCTGTTGGCTGATGAGTTCTGCGAACGCGCACTTATCTTCTTCGTTCCGGAGGACGACAATAGCAACTACCGTTTCTCCCTTATTGAAATAACACTTGAGCAGAAGGCCGAATCTGCCCGTGTAGGTAGGAAATATTCTAATCCTCACCGTTATTCCTATTATTTAGGTAAAGGCATTGCATACTACACACCTAACAAGTACCTGAACGAATATGGCAGAGTGATGAGCGTTGAGGATCTGAGGAATCGTTTTTCGGTGGAGGTGCTCACCAAGGCCTTCTACCAGGAACTCAGCGACTGGTATGCATGGGCCATTATGGTGGTGCGGTTCCCCAATGACTTGAAGACTCTGGAGGACAATCAAAAATACAATGCCGAAGCGATGATTCGCCTTATCACCCGATTGATATTCGTGTGGTTTATCAAGCAGCGGCACCTTGTCCCCGATGAGTTTTTCGATGAGCAATACATTGCCAATAATTTGATCAAAGGCTTCACGCCCAACGCCAAAGTGAATTTGTTTGGGAAGTCGGAGGAAAGCCATTATTACAAAGGCATTTTGCAAAATCTGTTTTTTGCCATGCTCAACAGCCCGATTACACCTGAGGGCAAAGATACCATAAGCGAACGCCGTTTCCGCAATGGCCGGGGCGACTACGACAATAACAAGCTGATGCGGCACGAGGATTTGTTTATCAATCCTCAAAAATTTGTAGAGCTGGCCAACCAGTACGTTCCCTTCCTCAATGGTGGACTTTTCGACTGTCTTGATGACAAGGACAACGGTGTCTATATCGATGCTTTCACCGATCGTGAAGTGATTGCAAGGCAACTAATTGTTCCTGACTATCTTTTCTTTGGTGAGGATGTGGGACGCAACATCGACCTTTCGGAATGGTACGGCGACGCCAAGAAGAAAAAAGTGAGTGCCCGTGGTATCATTGACATCTTGAAACGCTACAACTTTACGGTAGAGGAAAACACGCCTTTCGACCAGGAAGTTTCGCTCGATCCGGAATTGTTGGGCAAGGTGTTTGAAAACCTGTTGGCATCCTACAACCCCGAAACACAAACTACAGCCCGTAAACAAACCGGTTCGTTCTACACGCCGCGTGAGATTGTGCAATATATGGTTGACGAGAGCCTTGTGGCGCATCTCAAACGCACTGTCGGTGACGATTTGGAACCGGAGTTCCGTAAATTGATACAATACACCGATGAGGCGCCTGAGTTGACTGCCGAACAGAGACGCCAGATCATGAAGGCTTTGTATGACTGCAAGGTGCTCGACCCTGCCTGTGGCTCTGGTGCATTCCCGATGGGTATGTTGCAACAAATGGTGCATATTCTCAACCGCATCGACCCCGACAACACAATGTGGAAGGAGGTGATGCTCAACAATGCCATTAGTGAAACTTCCGAAGTATATCAAAACGCCAGTGACGAGGAACGCGCCGAGATGGTGGCTGACATTGAACGCAGCTTCAACGAAAGCATCAACCGTCCCGACTACGCCCGTAAGCTCTATTTAATAGAAAACTGTATTTATGGCGTTGACATCCAGCCCATCGCCATACAGATCAGTAAATTGCGTTTCTTCATCTCGTTGGTGGTGGATCAGAAGACCAATAACAATCCTGTGGACAACTTCGGTATCCGACCGTTGCCCAACCTCGAAGCCAAGTTTGTTGCAGCCAACACCTTGATGGGTTTGGAGAAGAAAGAGGCCAATCTTTTTGACTCAGAGGCCATCAAGCAAAAAGAGAAGGAGCTGAAAGAGGCGAAGCATCGCATTTTCGGTGCCAAGACAGTGAAGACTAAGCGCAAGTACAAAGAGCGTGTGGCTACATTGCGCACGGAAATAGCCGAGATGCTGAAAGAATCCGGCTCCATTGGCAATCAGGAAGCCCAACAGTTGGCCTCTTGGGACATGTTCGACCAGCACACCTCTTCTCCCTTCTTCGATCCCGAGTGGATGTTCGGAGTGGGCGATGGGTTTGATGTGGTGATCGGGAACCCGCCGTATGTGCAACTGCAAAATAATGGTGGGCGGTTAGCCAAATTATACGAGAAATGTGGTTATGTAAGTTATACAAAAACGGGTGACATTTACTGCCTCTTTTATGAATTTGGGAGCAGGTTGTTAAAGCAAAGCGGTCATCTGTGCTATATAACAAGTAACAAATGGATGCGTGCGGGTTATGGTGAAAAACTAAGGGCTTTCTTTTGGAAAAACACCAATCCGCTTATTCTTGTTGATTTTGCAGGGGTAAAGGTGTTTGATAGCGCAACTGTAGATACAAATATTTTGCTTTTTGAGAGAAGTAAGAACGAAGGAAAGACAAAGAGTTGTATTGCAACAACTATAACAAAAGATGGCTTGGCAAATTTGAGCGATTTTGTTCAGT
>JAFXLL010000005.1 GCA_017531225.1 Bacteroidales bacterium
GCTGGGCCACTCCGTCATCTCGCCTTCCAAGGCGGCGGACTACTTGCCACCAGCAGGGGATGTACAGGCGATGCCGGAAGAGGAGGATAACGAAGATTGAGATTGTCATATCATGCCTCGGAGTGCAAGGAAGGAAAGTGGGGTTGGCATCTATCATGTGATGATGCGTGGGATAAATCGTCAGGCTATCTTCGATGACGATGAGGATTGCCAGCGGTTTATGGATATTCTTGCAGACCTTCCGTTCCAGTATGATGACGAGGGCAGGCTGCTGCCCATTCGCACTTGTGTGGTCTATGCCTGGTGCTTGATGACGAACCATTTCCACTTGTTGGTGATGGAGAAGGATTGGAAGATTGCGGATGTGATCAAGAGTCTGGCGAGCTGTTATGTGTACTACTACAACAAGAAGAACGAGCGCATCGGGCATCTGTTTCAGGAGCGTTTTAAAATTCAGTGAAGACCAAAGAGAAGATGTGGAGCTGAGGTTTAAGGCATTAATTGATTGGATGGAAGAAAATTGTGATATAGTCACTAATCCGGCCATATTAAATGTAAGTGCTAATTTGAATGGTAATCCCAATTCCACTTTGTTCAAGTACACTTTCGTTGAACTAATGAATGATGGTCAACAGAATATGGTATTGTCTGAAGATGCCTATATTGAAAAATTGATGAATGTTCCCTTGATGATAGCTTCAACGGAGGCTTACATTTATTCAGTTGAAGGGCTGGTGCGGGGTAGAGAATTTACAGATTTCATGGTCAAGAATCATAATCAGTTCGTCTAAGTGAGTAAGCAAAAGCAAAGAATACCATTGACATTGCGTAAAGCAAGTATGATTTCTTATTCGCAGTTATATGCGGATGAGAAAGAGTCTGTGAATTCGCTGGTTAAAGGTATTCCTTCGGACGAAGCTGTGGCCTGGTGCTCGTATATCATATTCAGGAAAGAAAACCTGAAGATAGGGGAAAATGACCTAAACATCTTGGCTCCCTTACTTTTCAGTTTTGAAAGCGAGCTACAACATAAAATATCCAACTATCTGGGAGGCTTCTATAATGGTGTAGATTGTCTTATTGACGTAAACTCATTGCTAAAACTGACACAATATCTAATAGCCCACCCAAATAATGAGCACCATGAACTGACAAAAGTGGAAAAGACAAGTCTGTTCAAAGCGTATTTGCTTTATTGTGACGCTTATTTGGAACAAATTAGAAATGGGAGCAGCTTGCCAGTCAATTACACTTCGGATGATATGCTGAGGTGCTATCTGCCAATAAAGTTATTGACAAGTGATGTCGATGCATTCTCTGACTCAACGCTTGAGGTAATAAAGGGTAAATGGTTCTTTGTGGATTTCGCAAATGCCGACACAAAGTTCAAACAATATGTTGGGGATTTCATCAGGGAAAAGGGTTATGACTCTGCCATACAATACCTTGGTTATATTTTCAATATTGTTGCCTCTACAACTGTCAATGAACCGCCTACTAATGTCATACAATTTAGCGAAGATAGCGGGAAATGGATTAGCTTCATGAACGGCATGACCGTTAATCATGATGGTTGTGCTGTGGAAGAGGATTTAAATGTTATTCACTCAAAGCCTGTTTATCGTTTGGCGGAAAACAAGTATGCCATTCTATTCTCAAAGTTTTTCGTTGACAAAATGTTCCAGGGAATGTTGTTCGATATGGCCGCGACGCTGGCAGGGATTGGAACTTTTGATGATGAGGTTTCTGCATACAAGACTTTAAAACAGCAGGTAGGAGAATGGTTCTCTGAACACTATCTTCTATATAGGACTTTGGAAACTTCCCTTTCGAGAAGAATGCCTGTCAGAGTAACTGGTGAAAGTTTGCATGGGGTATTGAAATCAGGCGAGCCGGATTATTATGCCAGAAGGAACAATAGGGTTTTTGTGTTTGAGTTTAAAGATGTAAGGTTAGATGACAACACCAAAACGTCATGCGACTATGAGATAATAAGACAGAGGCTGTTTGAACTGTTTGTGGAGAATGAAAAAGGGCGACCCAGGGGTGTGAAGCAACTGGCAAATGTAATAGAAAAGAAACTCCCCGTGATACTTTCAAGTGTTGACGATGTTGCCCCTGAGGGATATTTGAATATTTACCCGATATTGGTATATACGGATGGCGGTTTCGATATAGAAGGTGTTAACTATTACCTTAACGAAGAGTTTAAGAGGTGCTTAAACAGTTATGATGATAGGTTTCGAGTGAAGGATTTGGTGATGGTTAACCTTAACCTGTTGATGAAGTTAGAGAACTGTTTCACAAACGGCAAAGTTGTGCTTGACAAAGCGGTGAATGAATATCTGGCCTACAAGGATAGCAAAGAGCAGTTGAATACGGTTCCCTTCAACAAGTATCTGTTCCAATATGCACGTGCAAAAGGATTCGATATTGGGTTTACTAGAACTTTTAAGGAGACTTTTGATGAATTGTTACGAATTGAACGGGAAATGATTAGTTGATTATGCCAGGATTAAAGATTGATAGATATGATAGCCGATGTGCCCTGTGTCGTCAAGCGGAAGCCGACAAGACGGGAAGCCATCTCGCACCGAATTTTATGATTCACGGCATGTTTTCATACGATGGGAAAGGCCGGCGTGATAGGGAAATTGCTATGCGCGATGGCTTGAATTGGGGTGAACGCATGGTTTATTATGGTTCAGAAGTGTCACCCGAAGCTATTAATGCTGACCGAGCTCATGACCTGACAGATGAAGAACTAGAGGCAAATGTAAATAATCTTGTCTGTGATAACTTGTTTTGTAAATCCTGTGAAGATAGATTCGGTATTCTAGAAACCTATTATTCACCATATTATGCCAATTGGAAACAAGAAGACGTTAATCCTCGAGTGGCATATCTGTTTTGGTTATCGGTTTTTTGGAGAATGTGTGTTGGTAGAATGTCGATTTTCCTTAAAGGTGAAGACGAATTTGAAATGCGTCATATTTTAGAAGAGAATGTGACGTCGTTGGAATCTATCAAGAATGGCAATAATGACTTAGGCGATTTTGGATACGTTTTGTGGCGTACCAAAGGCTTGCAAAAAGGGGATTCGGGTATCTTCGGTACCAGAACCGAACACTCGCCGTATATGGTTGTTATAAATGATATAGTGGTGCTTTTTATCTCAAATGTATCAAAGCTTCCCAATTATTTCTTTTATGCCGGGTGGAGAATTGAGAAAGATAGTATCAATACCTTTGAAACAGATGGTGAGGCTGTAACTGAGATAAGCCAAGAAGAATTCGCCCGTCTGAAAAGATTCGTGATTGACGAATCGGAGAAATATGGGTGGGGCCCCGCACAAGAAAAAGTAAAAGTTAGTCTTAGAGAAAGAGACCGTACGGCAGGTCGTCTGCATTCTGTGGGAATAAATGATGAGAAATATGCTTTGGAAATTGCGCGTATTCAGGATTCAGCTACACCTAAGCCTATGTTTTTGAGAAATTCGGATAAGTTCTTTATGGCCGAGATAAAAGAATATGCTTGCAAGCAAGTAGGCAAAAAATATGATATACTTCAAGACCGAAGTTTGTTCATGTTCCAATTCGATATTGATAATTATAAAATAGATATCAAAAACTATATAAAAAAGGGTATGGATGTTTCGTTCTATCCATATGTTGACAAACTCTTTGATAGAAAGTATTGGGGTGGTAAAGAGAATTACCAACGTAAAAAAGACAAGATCAAAGAGTTTTATGATGATGTCATCGCAAAAGGCTATACCTTTGACGACATCATGAATAACTTAAGAACTCGTTCGGGAGAATAAATACCAGTCGTGAAGATGTTCGAGGAGATAATTCATTGTTAACGACTGAAATTATTCAAATGAAGGCTGGTGCCATAGATGCATCGGCCTTTTTTTGTTTTAGGTTGTTGAAGGGTGAGGCGTTGGTAAAAGAGGAAATGAGAGGAAGCAAAACATGAAAATGTATTTGTGGTTCTGTCGAAATCGTTATTTTTGCAAAGAGAATAAAACTGAAATTTATATACTGAGTACCTTTGTGAGAAAAGGAGTATTAGTATGAAACTCAGTCATGCCTTCTACGATTGTTGAAAAGAATAGTTATCAACTGAACTAAACTTAAAATAACCATGCGACTTCACCGAGCCTTGTTCTATATTCTTTTGACTATCTTCGTGGCCGGTATGTTGATGGCCATCTTCGTTGATCCATCAAAAGTGATGAGTCGCATCGCTACTGGGCTGATTACTGGCTCGTTTGTAGGTCTGATTTCGACCATTGTCAACTATTCCTATGCGTGGCAGACTTATTTCAGGAATCTGTATAACAGTATTTTTGAGTTCTATGAAGATTTGGGTAATGAGTTGATACATGCAAAAGTAGAAGTCTCATACATTGAGAGTTTTAGCAAACAATATCTGATAGATAGCGCCAAGCCTTTTACTGAGGATGACGCCAAAAAGCTGCATGAAAACCAACATAAATTTGATAAATACCGAATTAAATTGGACGATGCCCCTTATGCTCCGTTGTTTTTCTCAAAAGATACCGTTTCTGTCCTTGACGAATTGTACAATTTTACACACAGCAATGTTTTTATGATTTTTTCTTATAGTAGTCTAAAAGATTCCTTTGTTTGTTTGCAAGAAGGCCATTTTATGGATGAAGAAGAGGAACGAATTGCCATTGGTAACAAAGACGATTTTTTCGACTACATTGTTCAAAATATGTACAACTGGCGCGACTATACGGCTCATTGTCAACGACGGCTTGTCGATATATTAGTGGCCATTCAACAGTCACTTAAACCTTTCAATGTCGGAAAAGGTTATGACGAGATTCCAAAGATGCTATCTGATTTAGTGGCAATGGATTTAAAAGATATCCCTAATAGGAATCCTATGGATGAAAAGACTCTTGATGTTGAGTAATTAAGGTGAATGGAAAAAAGTGAAAAGGTATTGATTAATCGTATTATATGAAACTTCATAAATTAATAATTCACATCCTTATAATAGCATTGCTGTTGCTGCTTCACGAGCCGCTGTTCGCTTGGTGGTGTGATACTGGTATTGGCAAGTTCATAGGAAGCGTTAAACCGACGCTTTTCAATGATTGTATGGCACTGGCTATTGGCGTTTTGGGAGGTCAGGCTGCATTGATAATTCCAAAACGATTGTCGAATGAAGGTAATGGCTTCTCGAGAGTGGTTGCGGGATATTTGCTATTCATAATTCTGGTTCAGAGTATCACGTTTAATGATTGCTTTATTCATGCTTATTCGGCTCCATGGTTCCGTTATACGGACATGTTGGTTCCTTTTTTGTTGGTTTTCTGGGTGGCTTCATGGATAAAATCCAAAGATGAAAAGATCTCTTCAGATTCTAATGCAGACAATGGATTGCAGTTGCTTTATGATGATACGGATGAAGCTGATTTCCTAAATAGAGGTGAACGTCTGAAGCATATTTGTAAGTTTTTGAGAGAGAATAAGGGAAATGCGAAATGTGCGACGGGTGTGGCTATAACTGGAGGATGGGGGGCTGGAAAGAGCTGGGTGTTGGAACACGTCAAAAAACACATGGAGCAAGAAGAAGAGATATGCATTGACTTTAAGCCATGGGTATATGGTGAAACGGATATCACCCGACAGTTTTACCTCACTTTGGAAAGGGAATTGAAATCGCAAAACTACAAGGTCAAGGAATTGAAAGATGCCGTCCTGGAGATGGATAATGATAAACTGTCAGGAATGGGTAGGGCCACTTTGTCTCTGATGGGTGTCGTAACCAAGTCTCAGGGACGCTCCAACGCTATTGATAAGGTCAAAAAAAGACTTTTGGAATATAACAGGCAAATTTATGTCTTTATCGACGATTGCGATCGTCTTGCACGGGAAGAATTGCTACAGGTGTTGAGCTTAATCAGGAATACAGGAGATTTTCCGCTGGTTACCTATTTAATGGCGTTTGACGAACAGGTGGTGCGTAAATCCTTGAAAGATGAAGACGGAATACAATATGTGGCCAAGATGTTCAATTTGACAGAAGTGTTGCCACCTGTAACTAATGATACGATTGCCCACTATTTGATGGATTCAATTTGGCTGATGCTGGGCGTAAATGAAATGAATGAAAACCCATTTGCGAGGATACCCATCGCGAAATACCTGCCAACTGTCAGGGAGGCAAAGAAGTATTTGAACCTGCTTCGGGCCGACTATGCACACCTGAAAGAGCGAATTGACAAATATTTGTTTTATACGGAGGATTTTTTTCTGCTTGAATTGCTGAAGTACAAGTATCCTAATTTGTATTTTGAACTAAGAGTCAATCCCAAAAAGTATTTGAGATACGAAAGGGACGGATGGAATAGCCCTGTTGGATTGCCTAATGAAAATGCTTTCGATGATGAAGATGATCAATTGGCGTTGATGAAGGCGTTGTTTAGAAAGATGGATGTATTTAGCGACAAAGACAGTGTGGTTGGGGTGGCAAACCGAGAATACTTCCAATTGTATTTTGATGAAAAAACCACAAAACGCTATGTGGATGGAAATGAGTTTATGGATTCGGTTAAAAATGGAACGCTATACCAAAGTGTTGGAGAATGGATTGATGACGGTTGTTCGGGTGTGATAGAATTGTTATGTACCGTGTATGCTTATGTGTCAAGGCGTCAGCTGTTCTTATCGATGGTGGAGTATATTTGGCATCAATGTGAAAATAGCAAGGCGGAAAACACTGTTAGTAAGTTGACTTATGGCTATGACACAAAGGAATATAAGCATGGTTACAAAAGTATTAGTGCTCTGATAGCCGAGACTCCCCAAATAAAACTGCTCACTTTCCAACACCTTCCTGAGCCAGGGGAATCAATATCAAACGAAAACAATTTGGAGAAATTGATTGACGATTCGAATCGTACAATGGAATTGATGGGAATTGGGCTTAATGCATTGAGACACACTCGGCAAAAGGATTATCCTTATGAGGAAATCATGCATTATGTTGATTTGTTATGGAATAAATTGATTTCCGAATTGCCGAATGATGCGATGTCGACCTTGAATGTGATTGATATTTGGGCAGATTGTACTTCGGAGGATACGTTTGAACGCATGATATTGCCGCTGATTAAAGCGCATCCACAACGGTGGTTGGGAGCGACGGTTACCACTATTAAACACGAAGAAAAGAAGTATTATTTGTTGAAAAGCAGAGGGACGCATGCCATCTTTGGTAGTCGTGCTAGAATAAGTGGCATTCTGCCTCAAATTATAGGTAGTGCTAGAGATGAAGACAAAGATTACGTAGTCGCATATGCAAACTTGGTAGACAGACTGGATGCCATTCTTGATAATGAAGAAGTTTACAGCGTTGTGGGTAGAATGGAAGTGCTAATGGAGGGGATAGAGGCAACGGCGCTACCGGCTTTGGCAGATGGAATAATGATAGGTTTGGACTTGTCGATCCCGATAGAGGCCGCTTTTAATCAATTAAGAGATACTCCATTTTGGAAAGGAGACGACTTGAGGATTCGAAGGGAATCCCCGCAATTCTATTTTAAGACAGATATATAAAGCCTTCGTATTAGCGAGGGCTTTTTTGTTAAGTCAATAAATGTTTTTGTATCTTTGCTTCGAAATTGTGCAATATGAATCCCAACCACCGCATACACCTCTGCCTCGCCAAAATGAGCGATACCGGCGCTGAGCAACGCTTCATCCAAGAAGCGTTCGACGCTAATTGGGTGGCACCGTTGGGACCGAATGTGGATGCCTTTGAGAAATCGTTAGAGGATTATTTCAATACGTCTAACCTTCCACATTTCACCTCTCACCTTAACGTTGCAGCTCTCAGTTCCTGCACCGCCGCCATCCACGTGGCATTGTTGCTTTTAGGTGTGGGCGAAGGCGACGAGGTGATCTGCCAAAGCTTCTCTTTCTGCGCAAGTTCAAATCCGGTGGTGTATTGCGGCGCTACCCCTATCTTCGTCGACTCGGATGAAGAGACCTGGAACATGTCGCCGGAACTCCTCGAAAAGGCTATCAAAGACCGTATCGTCAAGACTGGACATAAGCCCAAAGCCATCATTGTGGTGGATCTTTACGGCATGCCGGCCAATTGGGACGCTATTGAGGAGATTGCCAAAAGATATGAGATTCCCGTGGTCGAAGATGCCGCTAATGCTCTTGGTTCAACCTATAAAGGCAAGCCTTGCGGGACTTTCGGGGATCTAGCCACCTTGTCGTTCAACGGCAACAAAATGATTACGACCAGTGGGGGAGGAGCCATCATCTGCAAAGATGAAGCGACCAAGAAACGCGCTATTTTCCTTGCTACACAGGCCAAAGAGCCTTACCTCCATTACGAGCATGAGACTATCGGCTACAACTACCGCATGAGCAACATCTCAGCGGGAATTGGCCGCGGACAGATGACGGTGCTTGAGAATCACATTAATCATCACAAGCATGTGCATGAGCTTTATAAGGAGCTATTGAAAGATGTGACCGTCCAAGATAATCCCAATGCTGATTTCGATTCCAATTTCTGGTTGTCTACGATCCTCTTCGACAAAGAACTTGATACGGAAGCCTTCTGCTTGAAGTTGGACAAGGCTGGCATCGAGGCTCGTCCTTTATGGAAGCCAATGCACCTGCAGCCGGTTTTCAAGAACACTCCGTCATACGTCAACGGCATTTCAGAAAAGCTATATAAAACAGGTATTTGCCTGCCTTCAGGGCCTTGGGTGAGCGACGAGGACGTGAAGTATATCGTTGATACCATCAAGGCAGCGATAGTGTAATTTGTTTAGACTCTTACCACTTACGGTTAGCACACCCACCCCAAGAAGGCACCGTTTGCGGTGGAGGATAGGATGGACAATCCCGCCTGTTGGACAGCGGGCGTAGTCCAAGGGCGCAGGAGATTGCGGTCCTGTCAAGAGGGAAGGACAGAAAAAAAGCTCTCAATAATGTTTTACAAAAGATTGTAATATTACAACTATTTTAGAAAGTTTTGTATTTTTGCATCCGAAATGACGGTTTCCGAAACGGTGGTTTCTGAAGTAATCATTTCTGTAATAAGGTAAAAAATGATATAGAATATGAAGTTCTACGACAGGGAGCAGGAAATGGCCTTCTTGAAGGAAACCCGGGAGAAGGCCGAAAAGGTGGCGCGCTTTACGGTGGTGACTGGCCGCAGACGCATCGGTAAAACCACATTGGTGCGGGAGGCATACAGCGACAAGCCTTTCGTCTATTTCTTTGTGGCGAGAAAGGCCGAGAGCGACCTCTGCGAAGTGTACCTGGAGGAAATCAACGAGAAGCTGGGCATCCCCACATTGGGCAGCAGCCGCAAGTTTAGCGACATCTTCCGCTACCTGATGCAGCTTTCGGTGACGCAGAGCTTCACACTGGTGATTGACGAGTTTCAGGATTTCTTCCGGGTGAACAAGGCCGTGTTCAGCGAGATGCAGAGTATATGGGATGAGTTTGAGAAACGGTCGCACATCAACCTTATCGTGTGCGGCAGCATCTACTCGCTGATGCAGAAGATTTTCAAGGACAAGAAGGAGCCTTTATATGGACGCAATACGGGCGAACTGAAACTGAAGCCTTTCCGCCCTTCGGTGCTGAAACAGATTATGGCGGATGCGAAGCCCGGTTACAGCAAGGAGGACTTGCTGGCGCTGTTCACCTTTACGGGCGGGGTGGCCAAATATGTGAACCAGCTGGTGGATGCAGGAGCGACCGACAAAGACTCCATGATAAGGCACATCATCAGCCCCAACTCGACTTTCCTGAACGAGGGCAAGAACAACCTGATTGAGGAATTCGGCAAGGATTACGGGACCTATTTTTCCATCCTGTCATGCATCGCGCGAGGCAAGAACACCCGCAGCGAGATTGAGGATGTGATAGGCAAGGAGGTGGGAGGATACCTGACCAACCTGGAAAACGAGTATGAGCTGATTGGCAAACGGCAACCCCTGTTTGAGCAAAGCGCGAACAAGAATGTGCGCTACGAGCTGGACGATGTGTTCTACTCGTTTTGGTTCAGGTTTGTCTTCAAGTACAGCTATATTATCGAGATAGAGAACTACGGGAAGTTGCGTGAGATTGTGGAGCGCGACTATACCACCTTCAGCGGTTTGATGCTGGAGCGTTATTTCCACCGTGTGGCGATGGAGAGCGGCGACTATACACGTCTGGGCCGCTGGTGGGACCGACATGGTGAGAACGAGATTGACATGATTGGCGAGGACGAGCTGGCCGACAAGGCCACGTTCTACGAAGTCAAGCGGCAAAAGGCCGACATCAGCATCGGTCTGCTAAAGAAAAAAGCCGAGGTGATGCTGCTGGCGACGCACGAGTTCAAAGGCTACGAGATTGATTACGTGGGGCTGAGTATGGAGGAGATGTAGTTTATAGTTGAGAGTTTATAGTTTAGGCCAGCCCCTCCCAAGGACCGGCCTTTTTTGTTGCCCGAAAACGAAAGAATTTGTATTTTTGCAAATAAAATTTTGAGACTATGCCTAAAACCGCTTTAATCACCGGCATCACGGGACAGGACGGGAGCTTCCTGGCGGAGTTCCTGCTTGAAAAAGGCTATGACGTACACGGCATCATGCGCCGCTCGTCGTCGTTCAACACGGGTCGCATCGAACACCTCTACCTCGACGAATGGGTGCGCGACATGAAGAACAAACGCCTGCTCACCCTGCATTACGGCGACATGACCGACTCGTCGTCACTGGTGCGCATCATACAGCTGGTGAAACCCGACGAGATCTATAACCTCGGCGCCCAAAGCCACGTGAAGGTGTCGTTCGACTGCCCGGAATACACAGCCGAGACTGATGCCGTCGGCGTGCTGCGTCTGCTCGAGGCGGTGCGCATCTTAGGCATGGAGAAGAAATGCAAGATCTACCAAGCCTCCACATCGGAGCTCTTCGGCAAGGTGCAAGAGGTGCCGCAAAAGGAGACGACGCCGTTCTATCCGCGCTCACCCTACGGCGTGGCCAAGCAATACGGCTACTGGATCATGAAGAACTACCGCGAGAGCTATGGCATGTTCACGGCCAACGGCATCCTCTTCAACCACGAGTCGGAGCGCCGCGGCGAGACCTTCGTCACCCGTAAGATCACCTTGGCTGCGGCACGCATCAAGCAAGGACATCAGGATAAGCTCTATCTTGGCAACCTCAACGCCCTACGCGACTGGGGCTATGCCAAGGACTACGTGGAGTGTATGTGGCTGATGCTCCAGCAAGAGCAGCCGGATGATTACGTCATCGCCACCGGCGAGTGCCATACCGTGCGTGAGTTCTGCACGCTGGCGTTCAAATATGCCGGCATCGAGCTGCGCTGGGAAGGCGAGGGGATTCAGGAAAAAGGCATCGACACCGCCACAGGCAAGGTGCTGGTGGAGGTCGATCCGCGGTACTTCCGTCCCGCCGAGGTGGAACAGCTGCTTGGTGACCCTACTAAGGCCAAGACGCTGTTGGGTTGGAACCCTCGGAAGACTTCGTTTGAGGAGCTTGTTAAGATTATGGTGGAGCATGACATGAAGTTCGTGAAGAAACTGTATTTGAAGGCTCATCTTGAAGATGAATAATAGTGTAGAGTGTAGAGTTTAGTGTTGAGAGTTTAGAGTAGTTTAAAGTGGAAAGTTTAGAGTAATAAGTGTATAGATTAAAGAAAAAAATTCAATGTAAACAATAAAAAAATGGAAGTTTTTGGATATCGTAAACTGATTGCTTATCAGAAAGCTAAAGAAATAGTTAAGAGAACATATAAGCTATTGAAGAAGTTCCCGGCTGAAGAACGCTACGCAATGTGTGACCAATTGAGAAGGGCTTCAGTATCCATAACTTCAAACATTGCTGAAGGAGTGAATCGTTTTTCTATTAAAGACAAAGCTCGTTTTATTGAAATTGCTTATGGATCTCTGATGGAAGTGTCATCTCAATTTGAGATAGCCGAAGAACTGGGGTATATTACAACAGCTGACCGTCAGAACATGGATCAATTAATAGAGGAAGACGCCCGCCTCTTATCAGGCCTTCTCAACTCATACAAACCTACAAACTAACCATCTCCTCAACTCACATCTCTATCCCTTCTTCCAATAACTTTTAACTCTAAACTTACCACAACTCTAAACTCTGAACTCTAAACACTTAACTTGAAAATGAACAAAGACAGTAAAATATACGTTGCGGGGCATAGAGGCATGGTGGGTTCCGCTATTGTTAGGGAGCTTAGGCGTCAGGGGTATAACAACCTGGTGCTGAGGACACATCAGGAGCTTGACCTTACGCGGCAGGAGCAAGTAGAGGCGTTTTTCGCTCAAGAAAAGCCAGAGTATGTGTTCCTGGCGGCGGCTAAGGTGGGCGGCATTGTGGCTAACCAAAGCGCTTTGGCGGACTTCATGTACGACAACATGATCCTCGAGATGAATGTGATCCACGCTGCTTGGAAGAATGGCTGCAAGAAACTGGAGTTTTTAGGCTCAAGTTGCATCTATCCGAGAATGGCACCCCAGCCGATGCCCGAATCATGCCTGCTGACCTCTGAACTGGAAAAGACCAACGAGGCTTACGCCTTGGCGAAAATCTCCGGCCTGAAATACTGCGAATACCTGAACCGACAGTATGGCACCGACTTTATCAGCGTGATGCCTACGAATCTTTATGGTCCAAACGACAACTACCATCCCGAACACAGTCATGTGCTTCCAGCTTTAATCCGCCGTTTCCACGAAGCCAAGGTCAACGGATTGAAGGTGGTGACCTGCTGGGGCGACGGCTCTCCACTTAGGGAATTCCTTTATGTGGACGACCTGGCCAACCTCTGTGTGTTCCTGATGAACCACTACAGCGGCAATGAGACGGTGAACGCCGGTACGGGTAAGGAACTCTCCATCAAGGCACTCACTGAGTTGGTGGCTAAGGTGGTGGGGTATACGGGTGAGATTCAATGGGATACCACCCGTCCGAACGGCACACCACGTAAGCTCCTCGACGTAAGCAAAGCCACTAAACTGGGCTGGACTTACAAGACGGAATTGGAGGACGGAATACGCTTGGCCTACCAGGATTTCCTCAATAATCCCATGAGAACCGAGAGGTAACGAAAAAATTTCATTATTTATTTGTTTTTTCGGTATTTCATCGTAATTTTGCATTCATTACGGTAATTAGATGCAAAGACCATTATGAGTGCTACTGATAATAGACCATGGATTTCAAGACTCTTTGGAGGGTTCTTTAGTAAAAGAGTCTTGCCCTACTGGTGTGTGTTGCTGCTTGACACGGCCATCGTTTTCCTCTCGTGTTTGTTTTGTTTCTGGGTGGAAAAACGATCAGTTGTATTGATCTCCCATAGAGATAGCGTTGCTATCACATCGCTGTTTTATGCCTTGTTGAGCTGGGTAGGCGCAAGGATATTCAGAACCTATTCAGGAGTAGTGCGCTATTCCAGTATGGTCGACCTCATGAAGGTGGCTTTCTCAAACCTGGTGACGTTGGCGTTGGCATTGATCAGCTATTCCTTGTTTAAATGGCAAGGTATTCTTCCTGGTTTTACCGCTCTGTCGCCCATTGCCATCATAGCTTCGCTTGTGGTGGCTACCATGTTGATGTGGGCCATGCGACTTTTAGTGAGAACGGTCTTTGAACAAACTCAGATTCAGACGAAAAAGACCAAGGTGCTCATTTATGGTGCCTTGACTGGCGGTGTTGGCCTTGCCAAGAGCATTCGCGACCAAAAACCCCAACACTTCGAGTTGTGCGGCTTTATCTCGCACGAGCACCGTATCCGTAAGATGAGCCTTATGGGTGTTCCCGTCTTTAACCCTGATGATGACTTGGACGCCATCGTGAAGAAGCTGCACATTGAGGCCGTTTTGGTAAGTCCTCTCCGTGTGGATGACTTCCGAAACAACCAGAAGATTCAGGATGTTTTGATTGGCGCTGGATGTAAGATCTACATGGCTCAGCTCGAGAAAGAAGCCAATCTGATTGAAGGTGAACTGAGCGAAGAGGATGACAATAAGATGCAACTGAAAGAGGTGAGCGTTGAAGACCTGCTGCCTCGTCAACAGATCTCAGTGGATATGAAGTCATTGGAAGACCAGTTGAAAGGGAAACGTGTGTTGATTACCGGCTCAGCTGGCTCCATTGGCGCCGAGATCGTCCGTCAGGTGGCCGCTTTCCATCCCGCCAAGATGATGCTTATCGACCAAGCCGAAACACCACAACACGACATTCGCCTGATGATGGCTAACGAATTCCCCGATGTGCCTTGTGAGGTCGTCGTGACGAGCATCAGCCGCAGAACCCGTATGGAAAGCGTGTTTAGCACTTTCAGACCGGAGTATGTGTTCCATGCCGCCGCATACAAGCACGTCCCGATGATGGAGGACAACCCCAGCGAGGCCGTGATGAACAACGTTTATGGCACCAAGGTGATTGCCGACATGAGCGTTCAGTACGGCGCAAAGAAGTTCGTGATGATCTCTACCGATAAGGCTGTGAACCCCACCAACGTGATGGGCTGCTCCAAGCGTATCTGCGAGATTTACGTCCAGAGCCTTGACCGCAAACTGAAACTTGAAGCGCTTGAAGAACAGCATAGATCAGGCCAGAAAATGGATTATACCCAATTTGTCACCACTCGTTTCGGCAACGTGCTCGGATCGAATGGGTCGGTGATCCCGTTGTTTAGGGAACAGATCAAGAAAGGCGGTCCGGTTACGGTTACTGACGAACGCATCGTACGTTTCTTCATGCTTATTCCTGAAGCTTGTAAGCTGGTTCTTGAAGCCGGTACCAAAGGCAACGGCGGCGAGATCTTTGTGTTCGACATGGGTGAGCCTGTGAAGATCGCCGATCTGGCGAAGCGCATGATTGCCCTATCGCATGCCAAGAACGTAGAGATCAAATACACAGGCCTGCGTGAAGGGGAGAAGCTCTACGAAGAGGTGCTCAACGAATTGGAAGGCACCAAGCCTACGTTCCATGAGAAGATCCGTATCGCCCAGGTGCGTGAGTATGATTATGACGACGTGAGTCAGGATATCGAAGAACTGGTTGATATCTCCAAGCAGTTCAACAACATGGCTACCGTGCGCAAGATGAAGGAAATTGTTCCTGAGTACAAGAGCAACAACTCAGTGTACGAGGCGATTGATAAGGAAATGTCCGAAAAATAAAGGCGATTTAACGCTCCATCAACGCATCAATCTGAGGAAGGATTTCTCCAGATTTGCCTTGCAGATAGATGTCGGAGATGTTGTTGGTGTAGGTGGATGGCTCAAGGTTGATCTCGATGATTTTAGCGCCACGACGTTTGGCAAGTCCAGGAATCATGTTGGCAGGGCTAACTTGACCTGAGGTGCCGATGATGACGAAGGCATCGCAGTTCTCAGCGGCGTGCACCGAGCCATAATAAGCTTCCTCAGGGATGGCTTCTCCAAAGAAGATAAAGTCGGGCTTCAGCAGACCTCCACATTTCAAGCAGTGTGGGGGAGTCTCGGTTAACGGGATGCCCGTAGCGGGAAATTTCTCACCGCATTTGCTGCACACGAAACGCGACATGTTACCATGGAACTCGTGAATGTGCTTGTTGCCTGCTACCCCATGCAGGTCGTCGATGTTCTGAGTGATCACACAACTCAGGCGTCCCTCTTTCTCCCATTTGGCGAGAATCTTGTGGCCTGGGTTGGGCTTTAGTATGGCACTGTTGAAATAGCTGTAGAACACCTCACGGATGATGTTCCATGACTCTTGCGTGTGCCTGTAGTAGTATTCGATGTCGAGCGAATGGGGATCGTACTTGTTCCAGATGCCCCCCTCGCCTCTGAAAGGTGGGATGCCACTTTCAGCCGACATACCGGCACCGGTGAATCCCACAATGTTTTTGGCTCCCGATAGGATGCGAGCCGCTTCCTTGATTTTGTCGTCCATTTGTATTTCGTGTGAGGTTTTGCAAAAGTAAATTTTTTTTAAAAATGTTACAAAAAAAATTGCATTAATTAATTGTTGTATATACATTTGTAGAGCAAATTAATGTAATTATGAGATATTGTATTTTATTGATAATGATGTTTTTATCGCCGCCTCCCGACTCGGTTAAGGTGGCGTTTTGGAACCTTGAAAACTTCTTTGATCCCTTTGTAGATAGCACAAGAGCTTATAACGAATTCACCGAGAACGGCGGCCAACATTGGACCAAAACAAGGTTCTACAACAAACGAAATAATATTTATAAAGCAATTTTGTCATTTTCCGGGTCCCAGCCGATAGGAATCATGGGCGTGTGCGAGGTGGAGAACGAATTTGTGCTGAACGCTTTGTTTGCGCAAACGCCATTGAAACGCTTCAACTACCGCTGGGTTCATTACGAGGGCCCTGACCGTCGGGGCATCGATCCGGCCATCATTTATTCGAAAGACAAGTTTCAACTGATTTATAGTGAGGCGATTCCGTTTTATAACCCGAACGATACAGCTATGGTCTCACGTGACATCCTCTATGCCAAGTTTTTCGATTACAGGAGTGATACTCTTCATTGTTTTGTCAACCACTGGCCGTCGAAATACAGGGGAGAGCTGGAGACAGCGGAAGCTCGCAACTGCGCCGCCGGCATCGTCAGGCGAAAGGTGGATTCCATTGTCGCCGTCATTCCTGAGGCCAAAATCATCATCATGGGGGATTTCAATGATACCCCCGAATCGCCTTGCATTAGGGAAGTGCTTGGCGCCAAACATCACTCTGAGACCACCGAAAACGACCTGTTGGTTAACATGTTTGCCAAGGCGGAAGACTTGGGTTTTAAAGGGACGTTGAAACACCAAGATTCTTGGTCGATATTCGATCAGATAATTGTTACTAAAACACTGATTAATAGTAATTCATTACATTGTACTTCAAGTGATGCTCGAATTATTCATGACCCGATGTTGTTAACCGAAGATGCCACTTATCATGGGGTAAAACTGAACCGAACTTACCTCGGTCCAAGGTATCTGGGTGGCCTTAGCGATCATTTGCCAGTTGTGCTCCTGTTGCGGTATTAGCACAGATGCGTTTGAAGTCGCAGAAATGGCACGGCTTCACTTTGGCGTCCTTAGGCTGCGTGAAGGGCTGGGAATGGTCGAGTAGGTTGGCCAGAACTTCGCCCAACAGCCGATCCATCGTGCCTACGAAGTCATCGTTCAGGTCGGGATAATCCACCTTGAGATCGAAACAAATCCGCTGGTTCTTCAGGCCAAACAGGGCCGCCGTCACTTGATTAGGCTTGAGTTCAGGGTGTTCCTTTAGGTATAAATACTTGTAAATCAGCAGCTGCATGGCTTTTTCTGGGATATCGATCACGCTCTCGATCTTGCTCGGGACCTTCACTTCGTTGTCCTTCAGGATGCCGGTTTTATAGTCGATGATCCTAACGATGCCATCGTGGCGGTCGATGCGGTCGGCTTTTCCGGCAATGGTACACTCTATGCCGTTGACAACCAGCTTGGTATGTAGGCGATGCTCCACAGCTTCAATGTAAAGCTCATGCTTTTGAATATCGGCTTCTTCATAGTTGAGGTAGTTGGCAAACATCTTGTCGATGGTCTGCTTGTTGAGGTGGTTGTAACCCACATTCGGCATGCCCTGGTCGAAGGTCTCAGCGATGATTTTTTGCTTATGTTGTTCTAAGGAAGGCTTAATTTTATTATCAAATAAATCTTTATTTATCAGAATGTTACAATTATCTATATAAAGTGATTCTAGAACATCATGAACCACGCTTCCAATGACGTTGTTTTGGGTTTCTTCGTCGGCATGACGGTCTTCAATTCTCATGAGGAACTTCAGGAAAAACCGCATCGGGCATTGGATGAAGGCCGATAGAGAGGTCGGTGCCAAGGCTTGGCGAATATCATCGGTTTGAGCCTTCTGGAGGATCTTCTCCATGACTTCGTCCGTCTTTTCAGCCACAAGTAGTTCAGGGGCAAAGGGCTTATCCGTTCGGTTGCCAAAGGTCTCTTCCACAAGCGTGATTTTGGGGTTGCGTTTGGCCAGCTCGTACTTGAGCTGCAGAAGGAATCGGCTTGGTTCGCCTCCCGACTCGGCGCTGCTGGCATTATAGATGAAATACATGCGGTTGGCGCCTTGCAATTGCCGGTAAAAGTGATAGGCAAAAACGGCTTGCTTATCTTGATAATCAGGAAGATGACATTCTTTTCGGATGTGATAGGGAATGAAGCTCGAGTTGGATTTGTCCGTAGGCAGCACGCCCTCGTTGACCCCGACCATGTAAAGCGTGTCGAAGTCGAGGTTACGGGCCTCCAACAGTCCCATGAGCTGCAATCCGCCAGTGGAGCTGCTGTTGAGCTTGATATTGGTATTGCTTGACACCAGACGGTACAAGATCTCCCATTCCTCCAAGCTGTTGACATCGCGATGATGGCGCTCCAGGATGTCTTTCAGTCGGTTGACGGCCTTGCCCGTTTCGCTGATCTGATTGAGCAAAAACAGTTTTTCGTTGTCGTTGGATGATCGCTGTATCTTATTGGAAATGAACGCTAAAAGCTCGGTCAGCGACGACTCAAGCAGCAGCGTCATGAAGGTCCTTAGATCCTCACTTATGCAGTAGCGCTCATAATCTTCCTTCTTGAAGATGAAAATCGATTTCTCGATGATATGGGTTTTGTAAGCATTCAACTCTTTGATTTCCTGTTGGTTGAACACCGTTTTGATCAGCTCGAGGTCCAAGATGTTGAGGATGGGCCAAAGATACCAGCCCTCATTGTTTACCTTGCGTCCCTTGCGGCGTAGAGTGAAGTAGGCCGACACGAGATGGCTCAACGAGGTCTGGCGCAAGGGATAGCCCATAGAGACCTTCACAGCTTGGTATCGGGGCTCGTCAGGAATGGCGTTTAAAACAGGAATCATCAGGTTTTCATCCGCCAAAATAACTGCTATATCTTCTTGATGTTCTACTTGAAGTAAGCTTTGTAAAGCTTTGGATTGTATGGTGTTGCCTACGGTTCCTATCAAATGGATTTCCTTAGCATCGGAGAGGAGGCTGTTAGAAAAAACAGTGGGTTTCCAAGGGACGTCGTTTTGGATGTAACGCCGTGCGAAAAGTCCGGCTTCGTTGTGCTCGTCGTCAACATAATAGCGGTCAAAATCCCATATAACTTCAGCCAAGCCGTTGCGATACAGCTTGTCGATGATGCGTTGTTCGGTGGTGGTGAGGGCGTTGAATCCGGCGAAAATCACCTTTCGGTTGCCAATGCGCCTAACCAATTCAGCATCGTCAAGATTGGCTAAGGTTCTGGTAATCATCCCATAATAGCCTTTTCCTTGGGCGGCAAGATGCTCCCTCAACCTAACATAATACCCCTGCAGACTCTTGAAAAACTCGAGGTATTGCTGCTCTTTCTGTGTGATAGCCTCATCGAGGTGCCATACGCCGATCTTCTTTTCCTCATAGACGTAGGAGAATAGGTGGTCGGCATCCACGTTGTACTGGTCGATCTCATCAAAGTCCTTGGCCATTTGCAACGCCATGCTTCCAAACAGGCTCAGGTTGCTGTTGGCATGGTATAGCTCCGCATTGATGCTGATGAGTTCAAACAGCATGTCGATGTTGTCAACAAGCTGAATACCACTCCATTGCGTCATGGCTTCCTCAATGGATAGCATTTGTGGAAGCCAGATATCCTCGTCATAGATATGCTTGAACCTTGAACGGAGGTAGAAGGCGGCGCGTTTGTTGGGGAAAACGACCGTAAGTTCCTCGTTCTTAAGGTTATAATTGGCTTTAATATGTTCGGCGAGGCCGTTGATGAATTGGCTATTCATGGGAGGTGAGGGGTTAGAGGTGAGAGGTGAAGAAGGAATGGATTCTCCCGAAGTCTTCGATCTTGCCGATGTCGAACCAGAATTTGGGCTGGATCTCCTTGGAGCGGATGCGATGCTGTTGGGCCAACTCCAAGTATAGATCGATGATGCTATAGCGCTGTAAAGGATAGGCTTCGAAGAGGGCAGGCTTAAAGATATGCATCCCGTTGAAAGCCAGTTCTTTGTATTCGCTTTGAATCCCATTCACCCATTTGTATTGCTCGTCCTTAAGGTTTCTCCAACCTATCAGCAGGTCCTCCTCATTGAAAAGGAGTTTCCGGGTGGTGCTGCGGTCTTGGGTTAGCAGCCAGGCGTCGTCATCGGAACGGATAAAGCCGTCGTAATACGAACGTAGATCGACGTCGCTGAGGATGTCTACATTGTGAACCAAAACCGCCTGAGTATCATGAAAATAGGGTAGAGCCTGCACGATGCCGCCGCCGGTGTCCATCAAACAGCCACGTTCGTCAGAGATATAGATGTTGGCATCGTAATGATGCTTTTCAACAAATTCAATAATCTGATTTCCAAAGTGATGGATATTGACGATGATGGTGTCAAAGCCGTGATCCAACAGGTTTTCGATGTTGCGTTCCAGCAGCGTTTTTCCGGCCACCTCAACGAGGGCTTTGGGCTTGTCTTTGGTCAGTTCCTTGAGCCGTGTTCCCAGTCCAGCGGCAAGGATCATGGCGGTTCTATTCATGGATGTGCTGTTCTATGTGGTTGATTTTCACTTGTACTGAAGGATAATTGGCCTTGATCCAGTCGGCGATGCTTTGGGCGAAAAATACCGATCGATGCTGACCGCCGGTGCAGCCAAACGAGACCATCAGGTTGTTGAAATGCCGCTCCAGATAATTGTCGATGCTTTGTCCGACGATGCCTTTCACATGGTCCAAAAACACATGGGTCTGAGGCTTCTCGATCAGATACTCAGCCACTTCCCAGTCGCGTCCCGTCTTGGTCTTGAACTGCGGCTCTCGTCCAGGATTGGGTAATGCCCGGCAGTCGAATACAAAGCCGCCGCCGTTGCCACTGAAATCGTCGGGATAGCCCTTCTTGAAGGAGAAGCTGTTGACGGTAACGGTGAGGTGAGAGGTGGAAGGTGAGAGGTGTGAGGTGAGATGTGAAAGGAGAGAGGTGAGAGATGAGAGTTGGGAGATGATGTTTTGGAGTTCGGGGTAATCTTTTAATGGATATTTTTCGTTCCAGACCTTAAGTTCATTCAAGGCGTAGGGGATGCTCTCTATGAAGTGGGCTTTCTTCTGGATCAATCCACGGAAACCGTAGGCGCCAAGCACCTGTAGCAGCCGCAGATACACAAAATAGGGGTAATACTGGTCGAAATCGATGGCCCTCGGATCAAGATAAGCCGATAGCGCTTTCTTGTAATGCATCAGCAACTCGTCGCGAAGAGATTGTGGCATCTGGGCTTTCACCTGATAGAGCAACGAAACCACGTCATATTGCAGTGGGCCTCTTCTTCCGCCTTGATAATCGATGAAATAGGGCGTTCCATGGTCAATCATGATGTTCCTCGACTGGAAGTCGCGATACATGAAGAAATCGTTTTTGGCTTGACCGATGAAGTCGGCGAATCGGTTGAATTCCGCCTTAAGTCGGGTCTCGTTGAAGACAATATCGGCGTGCGGCTTCACGAAGTAATACTTGAAATAATCGAGGTCGTCCATGACGGCAGGCTTGTCGAAGCATGGCATAGGGTAGACCTTGCTGTAATCAAGCCCTTGGTGGCCTTCGATTTGGAAACGTGGCAACTGTTCCAGCACCTGACGCAGCAAAGCCACAGTAAAATCATCGTAAACGCCTGAAGTCAACGTACGTTGAATGTGTTGGAACAAGGTTTCATCACCGTGATCGGATTGCAGATAACAATTCCTTTCTTCGTTGACAATCAATAATTTGGGAACGTTCAAACCGATTTTTCCGAAGTGTTCGGTCAGATAAAAGAAGGCTTCGTTTTCCTCAATGTTGGCATTGTAAGCGCCAATCAGGGAGCCTTTTTCGGTGACAATCCTATAATATTTACGTGCGGACCCCGACTCGGCAATCGGCTTGATGTCGATGGGATTCTCGCCAATGGATCGGGTGAGTTGCGCTAAAACGTTCTGAATATCAAAATCTGGCATGTGATCAGGTCAATAATTTAGTTCACAAAGATACGAAACAATTTTTTTGAAAAATAAGTTGAAATCTGCTTTTTATTATTAAATTTGCCTCGCAATTGTGAACTTCATATCGGGACGCAAGTCCTGAAATACTAAAACGAATTAAAATGGAAAACAAAGAGCTTATGGCCATCGATGCCAATGAGAAAATGAGAATCGTGGAATTGAACCAGTCTTCAATTCTTCCGGGCAGTATTACTTTGGACAAGAAACCTCAAGAGATGATTCCCCAGGATGAGGAACTTCCTGAGCTTGTTGCCGACGAGGATCTGATGGAAGAGGAAGAGGCTGAGGAAGTGGAACTTGATATTGAAGGAAAGACCAAGGATGAATTGGCCGCCATGCTCGAGGAGATTGTCCAAGAACCTGATGTAAACAAGATCAAGGACAAAGTCACCGCCGTTCGCGTTCGTTTTATGCAACTCAACAAAGAGGACATGGACAAGGAGTACGAGGCCTTCCTCGAAGGCGGTGGCGACAAAGAAGCCTACCAGCATGAGATGGACGATGCAGAGAAGCGCTTCAACGCTGCTTTCGGCATCTTCAAGGCTAACCGCGCCAAGCAGAACGAACTGCTGGATGCCCAAAAGCTCGAAAACCTCGCTCAAAAACAAGCCATCCTCGAGGAATTCAAGCAACTGATCGCCTCAGAGGAGACCCTGAAGAAGACTTACGACGACTTCCGCGTGCTTCAAGATAAATGGAAGACCATCGGCCAGGTGCCCGCTACCGAGAACGCCAACCTTTGGAACACCTACCATTTCCTGGTGGAGAAGTTCTTCGACAAAGTCAACATCAACCGTGAGTTGCGTGACCTCGATATGAAGAAAAATCTCGATGCCAAGATCGTGCTTTGCGAGAAGGCTGAGGAACTGATGGACGAAAAATCCATGGCCAAGGCATTCAAGGAACTCCAGAAGCTCCATGAGGAGTGGAAAGAGATTGGCCCTGTGCCACAAGATAAGAAAGACGAGATCTGGGAGCGCTTCAAGGCTGCCACCGACAAGATCAACGCCATCCGCCGCGAGCATTATTCAAAGATCCAAGAGGAACAGAATGCCAACCTTGAGACCAAGACCGCTCTGTGCGAGAAGGCTGAAGAGCTGCTGGCCGAAGAGAATACCACCATCAACGCATGGCAGAAGAAGTCAGAGGAACTCAGCGAACTCTTCAAGGTGTGGAAGACTGTTGGTCCCGCTCCAAAGAAGCAAAATGAAGACATCTGGGCTCGCTTCAAAGGCACCATGGATACCTTCTTTGCCAAGAAAAAGGAGTTCTTCGCTTCATTGAAAGACAAGCAGACCGAGAACCTGGAGCGCAAGATCAACCTGTGCATTGAGGCTGAAGGGCTGCAGGAATCCAATGAATGGAAGAAAGCCACCGAGCGTTTCAAGAAGATGCAGGAAGAATGGAAGGCCATCGGCCCGGTGCCGAAGCGTCATGCCGACAAGATCTGGAAGCGTTTTAGAGCTGCTTGCGACACATTCTTCAGCCGTAAGGCCGAGCATTTCGGTGGCCTGAAGGAAGAAGAAACCGCCAACCTCGCCGCTAAACAAGCCATCATTGAGGAAATCAAGAACTTCGAGCTGAAGCCCAGCCGCGCTGAGAATATGGATGCCATCAAGGCTCTCCAGAAGCGTTGGATCGAAATCGGCCACGTCCCGATGAAATATAAGGACAGCATCAACACCGAGTATCGCAATGCCGTTGACGCTTTGTTCGACAGAATGAGAAACAACCAGAACGAGATCACCACCAACGAATACAAGGAGATGGTTGAACTCATGAAGGACGATCCGGAGGCAGGCGACAAGATGCGCCGCGAGAAGACCAACCTCGCCAACAAGATCCAGAAGCTCCGCGATGAGATCAGCGTGCTCGAAAACAACATCGGCTTCTTCTCCAACAGCAAGAACTCCGAGCTGATGAAGGCTGAGTACGAGAAGAAGATCAACAAGGCCAAGAACGACCTGAAGGTGCTTGAGGCCAAGCTGAAGATCATCAATGATTAAGTTCACTTCCTTTGGCGAATCCCACGGGGTGGCGGTAGGTGGTGTCATTGAAGGCTGCCCAGCTGGCTTGGCAATCGACTTCCAGTCCATCCAAGAGGATTTGGCCCGAAGGGCAACAGGCAAAACCTCATCGGAATCCCAACGCAGGGAGCCCGATGAGGTTGAGTTTTTGTCAGGCCTCCTTGACGGCGTTACCTTGGGCACACCTATAGCTTTCCTGGTGCGTAACACCGACGCCCGACCTGAGGATTACGCTGACTTGAAAGACGTGTTTCGTCCTTCCCATGCCGACTTTACCTATCAAGCCAAATATGGCATCCGCGACTGGCGGGGCGGAGGCAGGGCTTCGGCTCGCACCATGTTGCCATACGTGGTGGCTGGCGCCATTGCCAAACAGCTCCTGGCAGCACAAGGCATCAAGGTGAGTGCGGAAGTTCATAGCATTGGCGGCGAGACGAATCCCGCTAAAATAGAGGCTTTGCTGCAGCAATGCAGGGAAGAGGGTGACTCGGTCGGTGGCATCGTTCGCGGCAGCATCACTGGACTTCCAGCCGGTTTGGGTGAGCCTTTGGATGATAAGTTTCAAGCCTGTCTGGCCAAGGCGATGTTTACCATCCCCGCAGTGAAAGGCTTCGAGTACGGTGATGGCTTTGCCATGGCCTCAATGCGCGGCTCGGAGACTAATGACCAGATGGATGGAACGACGTTCCTTACCAACCACTCTGGTGGCATCCAAGGCGGCATCACCAATGGGGAAGAGGTCTTCTTTAATGTGGCTTTTAAGCCCATACCCACGCTCGGCCGCGGCAACCGTCACGACGTCTGCACCTTGCCTCGGGCCACCGTCATCGTTGAAGCTATGGCAGCGCTCACTATTGTGAGATTCAAGCTATAGCCCAACCGAATTTTCGAGATAATTCTTTTACTAAAGTTCGATCGCTTGAAGGAATGGTGATTCTAACGGTCTCCAATTCGACGTTCTTCTTTAAAATATTGGCTGAATCCAGATCGTATTGGGTTTGAAGATTAATCCAAATCTGAGCGGGAATTCCTAAAGCTTTTTCCAAAGCAATAGCCACATTGATAGAAACGGGACGTTTCCCATGGATCGTGTCACAAAGGATGGATGGCTTGATCCCGGTTTCTTCGGATAGCTGTCTTTGAGTCATTTTTCGCTCTCTTAGCTCATCTCTGATCAATTCTCCAGGATGTGTCGCTAAAAAAGGAATCTGTTCTTTATTTTTCATAATGCTTCGTTATTTTTTCGATTGTTATTTTAACCACTATTCCGTTCTCATCTGGAGAACTACTAAACAATAAACGGTATTGGTTGTTAATCCAAACGGCTTCGCTTCCTTTGAGATCTCCTTTCTTTTTCTCGTAATGGAGAGATTTGAAGAGATAGAGGTCTTCGATACGTCGAGCTGATCTTAAATAATTAATGGTTTTAACATATTGTTTAATAATTTCTTTGCTTAATTTCCTATAACTGTGATTGTTAGTAACTCCAGAAGAATATAGCTCTTCTAAAAAGGGATCATCGAACTCAATAATCATACTTTTCCATTAAAAAGGTGAATAAATGACTAATGGTTCGAATTGTTCTGCAAAAATAATTAGAATTTTGAAATAATTATCAAAATTGATAATTTTTTTGATAAAAAAATCACCTCGATTGCTCAAGGTGATTTTAATTATCGATTCTTAGAAGCTAAACCTTAAATTAAGCACTGCGGACCAAGTGGAGATCACGTCTGCGTAGTCGTTCCAAACGAGCTCCTTGAATTGGTACTGGCCGTTTTTCCATTCGATGATGTCGCCGCTATTGAGCTGCTTGACGTTGCCCCAACCACGATGCAGGAGGTTGGCAATGTTCTTGACATCCACGCCGAAACTAATGGCCTTGCCATCATTGAATTCGTAAGTTCTTTCGTATTTGAGGTTGATGGTGTGTCGCCATGGAGCGATGACGCCACCACGCTCAGCATAATGACCGCGGTGATTGCTGGCGTATTTGTCGTTGCTAAGGAATGAATCAAAAGCGTTGCGGTTTTCCTCGCTGACGAAAGGCATCACGTAATCGCCACTGGCGTCTTTGGCATACAACTCATCGTGAGTGGGGAGGTAAGCCAAGCTATGTGCGCCGTAGTCGCCGTTGACATTGCTCGTCATGGTATAGCTGTAGCGGCTATAGCTGTAGCTGCCCACAAAGCAGAGATTGTAGCCCTCATAGTAGCAGCTGAGGATCTCAGTGGTGTGCTGTCCTACTTTCCAAGTCCAACCGGCATTGAAGAGCACCCTATTGGGCGAAACGTATGAACTGTAGCCGACTTCATGGGAGTTGCTGCCGTGTACGCCGAAAGTATTATTCGTATAAGTGCTCATCACCTGGTCGCCGATGGCGTCAGTGACGTTCTTGCCGCATGAATAGGTGTAGGAAGCCAGCAGGTTAAGACCGAAATTGAAGTCCTTGTTGAGGGTTCCACTGATGGAGTAGTAGTAACCATTGGCCTTAGTGTTGGTGACATAGAATGGCGTGACAGCACCGCCGATGGAGTTGACGAGGCCCTCGCTCCTCCAATGGGCGCGCTTTCCAGGCTCTCCAGGAAGTTGGATGGAGTCGTCTTGAACCATGCCGAGGCAGGTAACTGCCACCGAAGAAAGATCCTTGCCATAGATGCCTTCCAAACTTGCCATAATGCCTCCTGGGAGTTGGCCTTCCAGTGACAATGACGACTTCCAAGTCTGAGGCATCCTCAGGTTCTTGTCGAGGATAGTGGAAATCTGCGAAGCAGGCATGTCGCCAATCTTGAACTTGTCGCTGTTGTTGGCGATGATCTCATCCACTGAGCTATAGAATCCCATTGGGGAGTTGTAGGTGAGATAGGTGCCTTGTGCCACATTGCTGTTGGTGACGGTGGTAACGACCCAAACCAAGGGGAGTCGGCCAGTGTAAATGCCGCTTCCGCCACGGAGGGTGAGCTTGTTGTTGTCAAGGATGTTCCAATCGAAACCCAGACGGGGTGAGAAATCAACCCTGGCCTTAGGCATGTCGGCAGTGGAGAGGCCGTGCAACGTATTGTCGCCTTCAGCGAGGGCTTGGAATTCCTTATTAATGTTATAGCTGATGGAAGGATAGAATGGCATCTCAACACGCAAACCTGCCGTCATCTTGAACTTGTCAGAAAACGTCATCTCGTCCTGAGCATAGATGGAGTTTTGTATGAAATTGAACGAGGTAGTGGGTTGCTCGAATTTCTCGTTGTTGCCGTAGGCGATGGTGAAAGCTGCTGGAGCGGCTTGGCTCACGAAATCGTCCCAGGAGTTGTAAACGTAGTAACCAGCGCCGCCTTGCATGAAGCGGTTGGCGGTCTTGTCGAACTCAAACTGCAAACCTCCAACAATATGGTGGATGCCGGCTGAATAGCCCAATTCGTCAGTGGCGATGAAGGTATTGACAGTACTTCCGGTGCCGTAGGTGAACGGGTCAGGTCCGAAAGAGGTATAAACGGCTTTGGTGCCGTCAGGAAGGGTTTCCAAGATGTCGACGGTGGGGAAGAGGTTGCGGGTCATCTTACGCGGTTCGTGTTGTCTTGAATAGACGGCACGCAGCGTATTGGTCAGGCGGCCGCTCAAAAAACGGCTGTTCAGTTCGGCAGCTACTGAGCTGAAGTTCTGCTGTTGAATGTAGTTGGAGCTTTCAAAATATAAGGAGTACACGGATCCTCTACCATAGATGTTCTTATTGTAAAGGCTGCTGCTCAACGGGGTGATGGAGTTCGACGGAGCGGTGAAGATCTGATGTCTCACCATGGTATAACGAACGTTAAGGCGGTTATTGTTGTTGATGTTCCAGTCCAAACGGGCCATCAGCTTGTAGTCAGGGGTGCTGAACGAATAGTTCTGGTACTCACCTGGATCATAATCGTAGGTATCGATGAGGTATTGCTTGATTTGGTTCATCTTGGTGATGGTGGGGCGGTTGTATTGGGTACCGCTGCCCCAATCGCTCGATTCACTCTGGCGTGCGTAACGCATCTGGCCGGTGGCGATGTCTGCTTCATACTCGAAGTTGATGAAGTAGAACAGCTTGTCTTTCACGATAGGACCGCCTACTGAGATGCCTGTGGTATTGAGAAGCGATTTGCCAAGTAGCAGGTTGTCGGGGTAACGGCCTGTGTCGTCTTTACGGCCGAATCGAGTGCCGACCAACCTGTCGCTGGTGAAGTAATCGTAAATGCTAGCGTGCAGCTGGTTGGTGCCGCTCTTAGTCACCGCGTTGACGGAACCTCCGATGAAGCCGCTTTGGCGAACATCGAAAGGAGCGACGCTGATGCTGACGGACTCGAGAGCGTCGAGGGTGATGGGGGTGCCACCGGCGGGAAGGTTGCTGCCAATGCCGTATGCATTGTGGAATGAAGCACCGTCGACGGTGACGTACGACTGACGGAAGTTGCCGCCGCCAATGGCCAAACCCAGTGATGTGGAAGAGGCGTGTGGTGACAAGGCAAGCACATCGTTGATGCTGCGGCTGACGGAGGGCAGCGTTTGGATCTGTTCGGCGTTGACATTGGTGGTAGTGCCTTGGTTATGGCTGACCTTGGGCGCCTCGGTTGAAATGGTGATCTCCGTCAAGTTGTAATCTTCAATCTTCATCTTGACGTTGACCGTCATTTTTTCTCCGATGTTAAGCCTGATATTTTCATAGGACTGCGGATAGTAGCCTATATTATGGAACGTCAAAGTGTAAGGTCCTCCAGGACGCAGGTTTTGCAGGCGGTAAACGCCATTGACATCCACAACGGCGTGATAAATTGTGGATGTAGAAATGTCAGTAGCCGTCACTGTGGCTCCTTGAAGAAAACGATCGTTTTCGTTGGTAACAATTCCGCTGATACTTGAAGTGGTCACTTGTGCCATCATGGATACGGTGGCCATTATCGTGATTAAAAGAGAGAGTAGTTTTTTCATAGTAGAAAGTTGTTTTTCGGCGGCAAAGTTATAAAAACCTTGCTCACAACGAAAAAATTTATAATTTTGTTCGACCTTAATACAAAACGCAATGAAAAAGACCCTATTTGCAGTGATCATGAGTATCATCATGATCAGCCTCGCTTCATGCGGCGGCAACAAACATTCAAAAGCTTTCAACGAGTCCAAGAGTGTCTTGGATAAAGTTCTGGAAAACGTTGAAAAAGCTGAGACATGCGACGATCTCGATATGGCTGCCTTTGGCATCTTCAATCTACTTACAGTGGAAGGCGTAGACGCTATTCCTGAGACTGAACAACAAGAACTCACCAAGATCACGGAAAAGATCGACGAGGTCATGGAAGCCAAGAAAGCCGAATTTGGCTGTCAGGACGAGGATTTCTTCGATGATGACGAAACTCCTTTAGACGAGGAAGTCGAAGAATTAGAATAAGCTGTTTTAGCTTATTGAATCACAATCTTCTTGCTGGTGCTACCTTCTGATGTCTTGATCATCAGGAGGTAGCATCCTTTTTTAAGGGACATTTCCTTCACGGCTTCAATGCTGTTCACGTGTCCAACAGGCTGTCCAAGGATGTTGAAGACCTCAACGGAAAGGATCTCAGCCGATGGCATGACTTCATCGATGCCCAGAGGAGTCCTCAGGGTCAGACCCACCACGCTGTCACAATCAGGCATGGGGTAGACGGCCGTGTAGTAGCCCGGCTCGTGAAGGATGTTGCCATTGAAGTTATAGGTGCCATCACCATTGAGGTGATCCTCAATCAGGGTGAGGGAGGCGTTGTGCTCGTAAGCACCGATTTCGATGCGGGTATGTTGGATACGTGGCGCTCCAGCAATGTCAAACGAGAAGCCTGGTGATCCTGGCTTGCCGGCGTTGAGGCAGATGCTGCGTGAGTCGATGCTCCAGTCGGCCTCAGTGTAGTCAACGCCAGTGCCTGCAGCAGGATTGGCGAAGCGAACGTAAACACCGGGTTCCTCGCCGTCGTTTTCGGCGGGCAGGTTTACATTGTTTTCACCAGTCATACCGCCTTGCACGGCGCAGTACTCAAACTTGCATTGACCGGAATTCTGGCTGGCGTTGCCGTTGGCTTCGTTGCCCCACAGGATGCAGCTGGTGTAGGTGCTGTATTTGTTCTCGTTGAACACGCCGCCATACGATTCGTCGGCATGGTTCATCACGATGTCGCAGTTGCTCATGGTGCATTTGCCACGAGCATAGATGCCACCACCTAAAACTGCTGAGTTGTTGCTGATGACACAGCCACGGAAGGTGGGCTTGTCAGTATTATAAAGGTACACGCCGCCGCCTTTGGTCGAAGCCGTGTTGCCAGTAATCCTGCAGTTGGTGATGGTAGAGCTGTTGCGGTCGCAAAGACCACCGCCCAACGAAGCGGAGTTGCCCATGATCACGCAGTTGTTAAGCGCTGTTTGGCCGGTGCCAGTGGCTGAATTGATATACACACCGCCACCGATGCCATTGGAGACATTGTCGCGGATGATGCAGTTTGACAGGGTGGTGTAGTCGTTGAGATACACGCCGCTGCCTGAGCCCGAATGGCCGTTTTGAATGATGAAGCCATCCCATACGGCTCTGCTGCCGGCATTGAGGAAGTTGGGCTGATTCAGTACACGCTTGACGCCACCGCCATCGAGGATGGTGGGGTTGTTGGCAATGTCGCGGTCGCTGAGGCTGAAATCAGGACCTTCATTGCCGCTGAAGCCGCCGTACACTTTGTTTGATGCCGTGATGCAGAAGGCGTTTTCGGGGTCGGAATCGTCGCCATAATAAGTGCCTTGCTTGACCCAAATCTTGTATTCGCCATTGGAAAGATAGGTGGCATATTCCAGTTTATTGGTGGCGTTGCTCCATGAGCTGCCGTTGCCCTCGCCATCGGCGCTGACATAGATGATGCCATGGTCGTCAGGACGGATGTCCATCGGGAAGATGTTCATCACGGCAGCCTGCTGTTGGTCAAAGCCAGCGACATCGGTTAAGGAGTAATACTCGTTGCCTGAGCCGCTCCATCCCAAGTTGATATGGAAAAAATCGTTTGCGTCGTAACCATCAAATACAAAGGCGTGGCCGCCTTTGCCAGTGGCACCCGAGTAATACACGGGGTGCGCGATGTCGAGCTCGGCTTTCAGCATGGCAATCCAAGTGTCATTGTCATACTTGCTCTTCTCACGATACTTGGCACCGCAGTAGCCGAAATAGGAGCGGAACGCCGTCTCCACGTCTTTTGAAAAGGCACCGCTGCCATCAGAACCAAAGTTCATGTTGACACTCACGCCGCAATGATACATCAGCAATGCAACAGCCTTTGCTGCATCGTTCGCCTGTTGGCCAAGTGAGTTAGGCATGATGTCCCATTGATAAGTCGTCTCTCCGAAGTTGGCGCTTTGCTCGCCGTATACGTTGTGGATATAACTGTGTGATCCAATGCCGGTCTCGGGATAGTTCCAGTATTTCATCACTTGAGCCATGGCACAAGCCACACAGCCGGCATAGCAGTGGTTGCCGGTCCAATAGTTGTTGCATGACGGAGCGTAATAGTTATAAGGATAGTCTTGGTTCCAAAGGGTTTCAAGCAGTGGATCCACGGTTCTGTTGTTCTTGGCGGGGAAGAGACCGTTTTCGGCATCGTTCCATTGCTGAAGAGTCTTGGAATCAGGCTGAATGTCATTTTCCATGGCGAAGTCGATCATCTCGCCGTAATGGGAAATCCAGGAGACATAGTGTTCAGGAGCGTTGTCCAAGGATGGGAATGCTTTGTCCGTCGAATAGCCTAAGATAGGAGAGAGGACGGTGCTTCCGGAGACCATCACAAAGCCGTGATCGCCGATGTTATATACATAGATGTTGTCAGCCTTGGCCAAGGTAAGCGTCTCACCCCGTGCGTCGAGATTGACACTGGCGAATGACTGTGCTATTTGACGGGCTTGTTTTTCGTTGATGGTTCTAGCTCCTTGTGGCAGAGCTTGCGTAGCGAAAATAGTCAGTAATAAAGCAGTAAGTATCAGTTTTTTCATGATGAAGTTTTATTGTTCGGATGCAAAAATACATGTTTTCAGGATATAATCTCTAAGTTTTAGTATCTTTGAAGCCTGAAATTAATAGAATTCTTAAAACCTATCTAATATGAAAAAGTTACTCTTTACTCTTATTGCTTTGCTGCTCTCAGGATGGATGATGGCAGGAAGTTTTGTAAAAATCAATTACTCCACTCGTGCCGAGCTGGAACAACTTTTTGCTGACCCGAATCTCACCGTGCATCATTTCACCAATTCGACAGTGTATGCCACTGCCAAAGTGTTTGATGCCAAGACAATGGTGATGATCGATGAGAACGCCTTCCAGGATTGCGAAGTGTACACCCTGCTGTATGATCCCAATCCGGTGATCTTCAAAGGAGCCGCCATGCCGTTTAAGAACGACGGTGCCGTGGCTATCTTCAACAAAGAAGCCCGTTTGGCTCCCTTGACTTGCGACTTCCCAGTGGTGACTGCGGTTGACCCCCGCATCCGCGAGATGATGGATCAGGTGAGTATGGACTCACTGGAAGCCACCGTGCAGCACTTGCAGGATTATCAGAGCCGCATGTGGAACTCCGATAATGCCTTTGCCGCTTCCGACTGGATTGCCGGCAGGATGGCAGCCCTCGGACTGGAAGTGGAGCAACAGCCTTTCTACGCCAGCACATGGACAGGCAGTGGCCAAGCAGCTCCCAACGTCATTGGTATTCAGCGTGGAACGCTCTATCCTGATACCTATGTGGTGTGCGGTAGCCATTTCGACTCCTTCTCCTACGAAGCCATGTATGGCAGCGGCACATGCCCTGGTGCGGACGACAATGCCACTGGCGTGGCCAGCGTGCTCGAAAGCGCTAGAATCCTTACTCAATACGAATTTGAATACTCCATCGTTTATTGCGCCTACGGTTGCGAGGAAATGGGACTCTATGGCAGTGAAGCCTACGCATCGCGTTGCCAGCAGGAGGGCATGGACATCATCGGTTACTTCAACAACGACATGAATGGCTATCTTTATGGCGATGTAATTCATATCGACTGCATCTATCCGAATTCCGTGGCTCCCATTGGTGACTATTATATGAACGTAGCTAACGTCTATTTCCCCGAAATGCCGGTCCAACACGTTAACTTCACCTCGGGCGACAGCGACCATACCTCGTTCAACAACCACGGCTACATGGGCATCTATCCTTTTGAAGATTACCAGAATTACAGCCCTTACATCCATACTCCGAACGATGTCATTGGTACAAGTGTCACCAGCTTTGCCATGTCGCAGCGCTACTGCCAAATGAATATCGGCTGCCTTACCGAGATTGCTAATCCAGTAGGAGAGACACCGGTGGTTTTCTGTAATCCAGTGGTGGGTTTTGAAATTCCACCTATTTATTTCAAGGAAATGGGTGTGGTAGACCTACTTTGGGATGCTCCTGAAGAAGGCTCCACGGGCGAACTTCAGCGTTTTGACGTATATCGTAACGATACACTTATCGCATCGGTAGACTATGATCCATCAATGATACATTATAGCTATTGGGATGAAAGCATTCCAGTTGGAACTCAAGCAGCGTATTATATCATGTCGGTTTATAGCGATGGTTGCGAGGCTCCATCAGAGACTTTAACAGGAGAAGGAGCTCCGACAAGTACTCAGGACATTGACTCCAATAACGTTCAGATCTATCCTAATCCTGTGGAGAACCAACTCACCGTCAAGGCCAAAGGCTTGCAACGCGTGATTGTTTATAACGTGATGGGCCAGCAGGTCGCTACCATCGAGGTGAAACAAGATGAAAGCACCATTGAGATGGGTAAGTATCCCAAGGGACTTTACACCCTCCAGTTAGTGACCGAAAACGGCATTGTTAATCAAAACGTTGTTGTGAAATGAAACATCTAAGAATCGCCCTGGTGCTGCTTGCTGTGGCGTCACTCGGCATCATGGCCTGCCACCGTCAGCCTAAGGGACAAAGCGGCAAGGAAGTCGTCGTTCTGGATAAAGGACAGCTGTCGTTCTTCGACCTTAAAAGCAAGATGGTGACTCCTTTTGAAGCTGAGACGGATAGCGTGATCAACATGGTTTTCGCCGACAAGGATCATCTCTATTACACCGTTTCTAAAGACCAGAACCTGTCGCTGAAGATGATCGATCTGAGTCAAACCAAACCGGAGCCCAAGCTCTGCGCCGATTGGGATATGACCATCGATGAGGCGCTCGACTTCATGTATGGCAACGTCATGGATCTTCATCTGGACGAGGCTGGAGAGCACATCTGCTTCTACAAGTTGGACGAAGAGGGTCTCGTGATGAACAACGTCACCTATAATATTAAATCAAGGGAAGTCAAAGAGCTTGAAGATGACGAAACCATCGATTTGTATTACGGCGATAAGAAATTCAATCCCAGCCATTGTTATCCGGAGCGCGGTCAGTTCTACTATGTGACCACAGAAGGCAACACCTGCCTTAGCGACAAGATCGACTTCAAAACCCATTTCAATGAGGATGATAATTTGGAAGAACTCGACTTTGTGCCAGTGGTGATGAGCCCTGACCAGAAAAAGATGGTGTTTACAGCTGTGGTCTACGACGGCGAAGGCTGGGGTTATTACTGCGTTGCCAACACCGATGGCAGCTCACAAGAACTCTTGGGCGATTCCGACATTTGGGATCAGCATCCGGAGTGGCTGTTGGACGGTTCGTTGGTTTACATTGGCAAGGAAGGTGTTAAGTTGGTTACCCCTCAAAAGGAAACCTTCATCATTTGCTTGGGCCAAAAATTCGCCACACGACCTTTCCTTACTCCCGAACGTAACAACGTGCGTCAACCTGACCTTGAAGGATGCGATGTGGCATTCCTGGACAATGGCAAGGTGACTTTCTACAGCTCATTGCTTGACATGTCTATCCCGTATGTGGTAGAAGAGGATTCAGTGATCAACGGCGCATTTGTCGGCGAAGACATGTTTTATTACACCGTTTCAATTGGCAACAATCTCTATCTGAAACGCGTTTACCTTGGCGTTGACGTGGAGCCTACCATGGTCACCGACTGGGAACTCCAGCTGGAGGACTGTGTCTCCGAGACCTACGGAAAGGCTTCGGAATTGAACTGGATCCCCAATCTGAACCGTATCGGCATCAATCACAATTTCAGTTGGGATTTCTACGATTTCTCTGATATCAGGTTTTATGATCTTGAACATCAGACCAAGATCGATGGTTGGGTAGAAGGAGAGCTGGAGACGGATGACTACAACGAAAGCCTCATGCAATCCATGGAGGACTATGAGCGTTTCCATGCAGATGGAGGCAATTACTATTACACTGACGGCGATCAGGAGGTCTGCATCAGCGATAAGATTAATTTCAGGGACTATGTCTCGGATCCAGAATATTTTGCCGAGCCGGAGTTTGAGTTTTACTCCATTGACCCGACCAGGACGAATGTGGCCTACGCTGCCCTCATTGAATGGGGCGACCTCGGCCATGGTCCTTTGTGCCTGGCATCGCTCGATGGCAAGATGCAGGTGGCCTTCAAGAACACCGATGCAGCCAACCTGAACTGGGGCTGGCTCGGAAATGGCGCGTTGCTCTATGTGGGTAAAGAACCTCGTCCAACTGACGATCCGGAATATGACGAAGAGTGGAACACCACCCAACCTTGCGTCAAAGTGGCTTATCCTGATGGGAGCGAAGAGGTGCTTTCACATTCCTCCAGTTTCGTAGTGAAGGGGAGATAAACCTGAATCAAATTACAAAAAAAAGAGAGGCTTTTTCAAGTCTCTCTTTTTTTTGGTGACCCGGCTGGGGCTCGAACCCAGGACCCCAACATTAAAAGTGTTGTGCTCTACCTGCTGAGCTACCGAGTCAACCGCTTTTGCGATTTGCGGGTGCAAAAGTACAAAACTTTTTTCAATCCGCAAGAAAATATTTCAAAAACTTTATTTTTCCTTAATCCAGCTCGCCTTTGCCCTGACGGACAATGTAAACCTCGTCCTCAGTGCAGTCGACCACCGTACTGGCTACATGCTCACCGGCACCACCGTCAATGATGATGTCGACCAAGTCCTTGTATCTTTCGTTGATTTCCTCGGGATCAGTGAGATAACCGCCCATCTCGTCTTCCTCGTCAACGATGGAGGTGGTCATGATGGGGTTGCCCAACTCTTGCACCAAATTGGTGATGATGGGCTGATCAGGAATACGGATACCGATGGTCTTCTTCTTGCTCTGGAAGATGCGCGGAATGTTGTTGTTCGCATTTAAAATAAAGGTGAAAGGGCCAGGCAGGTTGCGTTTCATCATCTTGTAAACCTCGTTGGTGATGGGACGGGTAAACTCGCTCAGCATGCTGAGGTCATGGAAGATGAATGAGAAATTGGCCTTCTCCTTCTTCACGCCTTTGATCTGACAGATGCGCTCGAAAGCCTTAGGACTGCGGATGTCGCCCCCCAAGCCGTAAATAGTGTCGGTAGGGAAGATGATAGTACCTCCGTCGCGCAGACATTCCAAAATCATCTTCACGTAACGAGGATTAGGATTGGTAGGATAGAGTTTCAGAAACATAGGCTTGAAAAATTATGGCGCAAAATTACAAAATGCTTCGAAATGTGTACCTTTGCAGCCCGAAAAATCAAGGCGATGAATATTCAATTAATATGGGATGCACTGACGAGCGACACGGCCATCAACCCGCTGAAGATCCTCGTGCTGTTCATCTCCATGACGGTGCTTTCCATCTATCTTGACGAACTCGGCTTTTTCCGTTACCTCGCCAACAAAACCTTGAAGAGGGCAGGGAAGGACCAGAAGAAACTATTCATCTATCTCTACTTGATTGTTTCGGTACTCACCGTTTTCACTTCGAACGACGTCATCATCCTGTCGTTCACGCCCTTCATCTGCTATTTTGCCAAAAACGCCAAGATCAACGCCATCCCTTATTTGGCGGCGGAGTTCGTGGCAGCCAACACCTGGTCGATGGCCCTAATCATCGGCAACCCGACTAATATCTACCTATGTACGTCGTATGGCATCGGCTTCATGGAATACATTCGAACCATGTGGCTCCCGACCTTGGGTGCTGGTTTGACGGCTTTTGTGATGCTGTATCTGATTTCGTATAAGCATCTGCGCCAGCCTATTCAAGGCGAAGCAGAGGAGGTGGTCATCAAAGATAAGCTGAGCCTCTGGGTTGGCATTGTCCATTTGGCTATATGCACCAGCATGCTGGCTGTTTCGTCATACATCGGCGTGGAGATGTGGCTGGTGTCGGCTATTGCCGTAGGAAGTCTCGTGGTATGGTGCTTGGTCATCGACCTTTGTCGTCATCATGTGCCGGATGAGCTCATGGCTTTGGGAAAACGCGCTCCTTGGAAGTTGGTGCCTTTTGTGCTCTTCATGTTTGTGTTGACCATCTTCCTCAACGAGAAAGGTGTGACGGCGGCCATCGGCGAATGGTTGGGCTCCCAATACACCGCTTATAGATATGGCATCAGTTCGTTCATTGCAGCCAACATCGTGAACAATATCCCGATGAGCATGCTGTTTTGCTCCATCATGCAGTCGTGCGATCCGGCTGTGCTTTCCGATGCCGTTTACGCTACTGTCATTGGCTCCAACATCGGGGCTTTCCTAACTCCAATAGGTGCCTTGGCTGGCATTATGTGGAGTACCATCCTCAAACAGCACGGCTTGAAGTTCGGCTACCTCCAATTCCTGAAGATCGGCGCTACGGTGGCTGTCCCGACCTTATTGGTGGCCGTTTCTTTAATCTAACCCATCATTTTTTTCAAAAAAATTAAAAAAAATCCTTGGAGAAATAATCCAAAAAAAACTATTTTTGCAGTCCATCTACGGGGTGGTTCCCGCAGATGGTTTTTTGTTTTTATAACTCTAAAAACTACTAATATGGGAGGCTTTTTCGGTGTCGTTTCTAAACGGCCATGCGCCACTGATCTTTTCTATGGCGTTGATTATCATTCACATCTTGGAACAAAACGCGCAGGTATGGTTACCCGCATTGGCGACCAGTTTTATCGTTCAATCCATGACATTGAGAACTCGTACTTCAGGACGAAGTTCAGCGATGAACTCTCAAAGTTCGAAGGAAACATGGGTATCGGCGTCATCAGTGACACCGACGCACAGCCCATCGTGGTGAATTCGCATCTTGGCCGTTTCGGCATCGTCACGGTGGCTAAGATCAACAACATGGATGATCTGGTGCAGCACTGCCTCGACCAGCGTCAGCACTTCGCCGAGTTGAGCATGGGCATGACCAATCCTACCGAGTTGGTCGCCCTGTTGATCACCCAAGGCGAGACCTTCGTGGATGGCATCCGCAACGTCTTCAGCAAGATCAAAGGCTCTTGCTCCATGCTGATCCTTACGGAAGACGGCATCATCGCCGCCCGCGACCAATACGGACGTACACCGATTGTGATTGGTAAGGACAACGACGGCTATGCCGTTGCATTCGAAAGCCATAGCTATATCAACCTCGAGTACACCACGGAGCGTTTCTTAGGTCCTGGCGAAATCGTGAAGGTCACCGCCGATGGCATTGAGCAACTGTCAGCACCGCTGCCAAAGAATCAGATTTGCTCATTCCTGTGGATCTATTACGGCTATCCTGCTACCGATTACGAAAATATTAACGTTGAAGAGATGCGTTATAGCGAGGGCCGTGAGTTAGGTAAGATCGACGATGTGGAAGCCGACTATGTCTCAGCCATCCCTGATTCAGGCATTGGTATGGCCGTGGGTTATTCCAACGGCAAGCAACTCCCGTATCAGAGAGGAGTGGTAAAATATACGCCTACCTGGTCGCGCAGCTTCATGCCTGTCAACCAGAGCCAGCGTGAGCATGTGGCCAAGATGAAGCTGATCCCCAACCGTGCCATGCTTACCGGCAAACGCGTGGTGTTCTGCGACGACTCCATCGTGCGTGGCACCCAGCTTCGCGACAACGTGAAGATGCTCTACGGCTACGGCGCCAAGGAGGTACACGTCCGCATCAGCTGCCCGCCATTGCTCTACGGATGCCCGTTCCTGAACTTCTCTGCATCCAAGACCGAGATGGAGCTGATTACCCGTCGTGTCATCGAGAAGCTCGAAGGCGACTCCACCAAGAACCTGGAGAAATATGCCGACCACAACTCAAAGGAATATGCCAACTTGGTTGAGGATATCAGACAGCGCATCGGCGTTGACTCACTGAAATTCAACACGATTGACATCCTTGAGAAAGCTATCGGACTGCCGAAGTGCCAATTCTGCACCCATTGCTTTGACGGCTCAAGTTACGGCCATCAATAAAAAAAGCGGAAAAACGCTTGCCAGTTCAAGAAAAGATTGTACTTTTGCATCGGGTAAGTCTTATACGACCAGCTCCTGCTGAAATCCCCCAGGACCGGAAGGTAGCAAGGGTAGGCGGTTGTAGCGGTGCGATGTAAGTAGCTTACCCTTTTTTTATATCTTTGCAAAAAAATCGTTGAAGTATGGACCTTTCAATCGTCATACCCTTACTGAATGAAGCCGAATCGCTTCCTGAACTCGAGGCATGGATCCGTAAAGTCGTTGAGAAAGAGCAATATAGCTACGAGATTGTGTTTGTTGACGATGGCTCAACCGACAATTCCTGGAGCATCATCCAAGGTCTTGCCAAGAACAATCCTAACATCCACGCTTTGCGTTTCAGGAAGAATTATGGCAAGTCACCGGCGTTGAACGAAGGCTTTAAGATCGTTCAGGGCGACGTGGTCATCACCATGGATGCCGACCTTCAAGACAGTCCTGATGAGATTCCCGAGCTCTATCGTATGATCAAGGAAGAAGGTTACGACTTGGTTTCCGGTTGGAAAAAGGTCCGTTACGACTCCAAGCTGATGAAGAACATCCCGTCGAAGTTCTTCAACTGGACTACCAGGAAGATGTCGGGCATCAAACTCCATGACTTCAATTGCGGCTTGAAGGCCTATCGTCTTGATTTGGTAAAGAGCATCCAGATTTATGGCGAGATGCATCGTTACATCCCTGTCATTGCCAAAATGAACGGCTTCGGCAACATAGGGGAGAAGGTGGTGCATCACCAGAAGCGCAAATACGGCAGCAGCAAGTTCGGTATGAGCCGTTTTGTGCGTGGTTATCTCGACCTCATCACCATCAACTTCATCTCGAAATTCAGCACCAGGCCGATGCATTTCTTCGGTGTGCTTGGCTCGCTGTCATTCCTGGCTGGTTTCATCATCACCTTGTATCTGGTGTTCACGAAATACTTCGGCCACAACTACGTTGCCATGACCAACCGCCCGCTGTTCTATTTGGGCATCTTGGCCATGATTGTGGGTGTTCAACTGTTCAGTACAGGATTCCTCGCCGAGATGGTCACCTCGACTCAAAGGGACAAGAGAGTTTACTCAATATCTGAAAGGATTTAATAAAGGTCATCTATCCTTCCGTCGTAGCTGTCGCCAAACTCGTCGTTAAATTCATCAAATTCGTTTTCGTCGTATTCGTCCTCGAATTCGTCGAACGGATTGTCACTGTCGGGAATTTCGTCAGCGTTATCCCAGTCGAAGTCTTTTTCAAGCCTGTCTTCGCTGAACTCGTTGTCATCATCCATGTTATTCATGAAGGAGGCAATCTCGTCGTCGCTCATCTTGTCGAAATCCATGTCGAGCAAAGCCGAGTCGCTAACGGCACGGCCAAGCGATTTCAGGTCGCGCTTCAAGGTAGGTGAAACGTAGAACTCGTCAATGTTCTCTTCGCAATATTTGATGTATTTAGGGTCTTTCTCGAATACTTCAGCTATCGTCTGTCCTTCGTACTTTCCGAAAGTGAAGACGTCATCAAGGTCATAGAATTTCATAATGCGGTTGTTAATTTGATGCAAAGATAAGTTTATTTTTTCATATTTTTGCGTAAAATTTCAGCCATGAACACGAACATATCCCGAATACAGCAATCCATCGAGGATTCCATCGCTGTAAAACAACTCATTCTCAATGATAAAGACCTGTTGAATCGCATTGAGGAGGCCTTTGTTTTATGCGTCAATTCACTGAAGTTGGGTGGAAAGATTTGGCTTGCCGGCAATGGAGGTAGTGCCGCTGACGCCCAGCATATTGCAGCCGAGCTCAGTGGTCGTTTTTACCTTGATCGCAACTCGCTGCCTGCCGAGGCACTTCATGTCAATGGCAGCTTCATTACAGCTGTGGCCAACGATTATGGCTTCGACAAGGTTTACGCACGAATGCTTCAGGGCTGTGCCCATAAAGGCGACGTGTTGTTTGCCATCAGCACTTCGGGTAATTCGGCCAACATCCTTGAGGCTGTTGAGATGGCCAAGTCCTTAGGCATGCATGTGATTGCCCTCACTGGCGAAACCGGCGGTAAGCTGCGCGAGCGTTGCGACATCCTGCTGAACGTGCCGAGTCACGACACACCACGTATCCAGGAGTGCCACATCATGATCGGTCATATCATTTGCGAGCATATCGAAAAGGAGTTGTTCGGATGAAAAAGGATTGGAATCAAATTGTTCAGAATGACTGGACATTGTTCTTGGATCGCGACGGCGTCATCAACCGCCGTATTATTGACGGCTATGTCACCAATTGGGAGGAATTCGAGTTCCTGCCAGGCGTGTTGGAAGCCTTGAAAGTCTTTGCCCAACGCTTCAAGTACATCTTTGTGATCACCAACCAGCAAGGTGTGGGGAAGGGCTTGATGACCATGGAACAGGTGGATGACATTCACGACCGGATGTGTACTGAGATTGAGGCCCACGAAGGATTGATTGACGGCATCTTGGCCTGCCCACAGCTGGCTTCTGATCCCGACAACTACCGTAAGCCCAGTCCCGACATGGCTTACATGGCTTGTGAGATTTGCCCCGACATCGACCTGAGCAAGACCATCATGGTCGGCGACGGGCAGACCGATATGGAATTCGGCCACAACGCTGGCACCAAAACCATCTTCATCGGTGACGAAAACCCTGATGCCGACGATAGTTTCCCCTCTTTGTTTGACTTTGCAAAATCCTTGCAACCATGACCCCTGCCATCATATTCACCGTCTTTGTCATCTATACGGCGCTGCTTTTTGTCATTGCCCATTTCACCTCAAGGAAGTCCAGCAACGACGCCTTTTTCAAAGGCAACCGCAAATCTCCATGGTTTGTGGTGGCCTACGGCATGATTGGCGCTTCTTTGTCGGGCGTGACCTTCATGTCGGTGCCAGGCGGAGTGTATACCGGCCAGTTTACCTACATGGGCATCGTGTTGGGCTACGTCATCGGCTATGCCGTCATCGCCTTAGTCCTATTGCCGCTGTATTATAAGCTGAACCTGACCTCCATCTATTCCTATTTGGAGATGCGTTTTGGCGTTCATTCCGAGCGTACGGGAGCGGCTTTCTTCTTGCTTTCGAGGCTGTTGGGATCGGCTTTGCGCATGTATTTAGTGGTGTTTGTGCTCTATGAATATGTGTTCAAGGCTTGGAACATTCCTTTCTGGGTGCCTGCGGTTGTTTTCATCGTGATCATCTTGCTTTACACCTTCAAGGGCGGCATCAAGACCGTGGTGTGGACGGATACGTTGCAGACCACTTTCCTGATTTTGGCTGCGGTGCTCACGGTGGTGTATATCACCAAAAACCTTGGCATGAGTTTGGGCGACATTCTGAAGGCCTCGTCCGAAAAAGGCTATACCAAACTGTTTGAGACGGACTGGATGCATAATAAGTTCTGGCTGAAACAGATCCTGAGCGGCGCTTTCATCACCATCACGATGACGGGTTTGGACCAGGACATGATGCAGAAAAACCTCACTTGTAAGAATCTCCGAGACGCCCAGAAAAATGTGATGACTTCAAGTGGTTTGTTCATCTTAGTGAACATCATCTTCCTGAGTTTGGGCGCGACGTTGATCTATTACGCCCAGCAGACGGGTTTTGCCTTGCCTGTCAACGCCAATGGGGTAGTGGTCAACGATAAGATCTTCCCCTCGGTGGCGTTCTCGTTGAGCTCATTTACGGCTATAGTCTTTGTGTTAGGCCTTGTTGCAGCGGGCTATTCAAGCGCTGATGGAACATTGACTGCGCTGACTACGACGTTCTGTTACGATTTCCTGCATTTTGAAAAGAAAGGCTATAGCGAGCAGCAGATTACCAAATACCGCAAGATGATCCATGTGGCTTTCGCCATGATTTATCTCTTGGTGATTATCCTGTTTAGGCCATTCCACAATGAATCCTTGATCGATAAGGTGTTCGACATCGCAGGCCTGACCTACGGGCCGCTGTTGGGTCTTTACACCTTCGGGCTGTTTGTCAAAAACAGGAAAGTCAATGACAAGGCAGTGCCGTTCATCGCGGTGGCGTCACCGATCATCAGTTACCTATTGAAACTCTATTCCAAAGAGCTTCTTTGGGGCTATCAGTTTGGATTCGAAATCTTGATTGTCAACGGCTTGTTGACGTTTGTGGGATTGATGATCGCCAGTAAGCGAATCACTCCGACTTCATCTCGGTAATTTGTCCGGTAGTTGGATCTAAGGCTAACTTGGTCTTGCCTAACGGAGCCAGCATGAACACGCCATATTGAGCAATATCCACACGCTTTTCAAGCAACACTTCATTGCCCATACTCACTTTCACGTTAGCCGTTTCAGGAATGCGGTAAAACAGCTTGTTTTCGTGGCTGATGGTCTCCACCGCGGATTGGCTGGGTTCGTTGATGCTACCCGTGGTCTTCAAAGAGAGGGCTTGCAAGGTGATGACGTTGCCAGGACCTGATACGCCGGAGCTGAAGCCATTGTCGGTCGAGAACTTGGCGATGCTTTGTGAAGGCACCTCTTTCGAAGGCGTCACATACACGGTCTTCACCACAGTATTGACGATGCGTTTGCCGACGAAGAGGCTGAGGTAATCATTCTCCATCTGATCCAAGTCAGCATACATCTGACGGTAGGTGTCAAGTGTGAAAGCGGTCTCTTGGAAACCGGTTAACAATTTGATCTTCTCATCGCGGATGCGATTGATCATTTCAACTGCGGCGTAAGCCATCTGCTCAGGGCTCTTGGCTTTGGATCCGTATTGGTATTTGAAGTTTCGGTCTTGGGAGGTGAGAGGTGAGAGGTGAGAGGTGAGAGGTGTGGGTTGAGAATCAGATGAGGGGGTTGATGCAATGCCTACACCTTGAAGTATGCCCTTTGGTGTAAGGTAGAACTCAATGGCATCGCCTTTCTTGGCATTCATCTCGACGAAAAACGTAGCGTTAGGGTCGGCCTCAGCGTAAGTGGTCATCATCACATCCAACAGACGGTATTCCATGCCGTCCTCCATGATGTAATCATCAGCACCTATCATATACACATAATCACTGTAAGGGCCTTCCAACAATTCAATCTCTTCGATAACGAAATCGAGTTGGATAACGGTGCGGGGCAAGGCATAGTAGATGCCGCGTTGTTGCCCTGGTGTAGCCGCTTTGGCATGTGTCGTGATGTATTGTGCGGTAGCGTTACCCATTCCTAAAGCCATGAGGGCCAACAGCAAAAATGCGCTTTTCAAGTGTTTCATGATTTCCTCCTTTAGTTTTTTTCAAAACAGCTCCAAAATTAATAAAAAAAATCATAGATTTGCAAAAAATAAAAGAATGATCACGTATCCATACCATCATGACGGGCGTTTCTTCCTGCTCGCAGGACCTTGTGTAGTGGAAGATGAGGAATCGCCATTGCGCATTGCCGAGACGCTTGTCCGAATCACCGAAAAGCTTGATATCCCCTTTGTTTTCAAGGCTTCCTATCGCAAGGCCAACCGCTCGCGTCTGGATTCATTCACGGGTATCGGCGACGAGAAAGCCCTTCGGGTGTTGGCCAAGGTGCGTCAGCAATTCGGGGTTCCTGTGGTCACGGATATCCATACCGCTGAAGAGGCTGCCATGGCTGCCGAGTACGCCGACATTCTTCAGATTCCGGCATTCCTGTGCCGCCAGACCGATTTGCTTGTGGCTGCCGCCAAGACGGGTAAGGTGGTCAACATCAAGAAAGGCCAGTTCCTATCAGGCGAGAGCATGGGTTTCGCCGTCGACAAGGTGAGGCTGTCGGGTAATGACAAGGTGATACTCACGGAACGTGGCTCGATGTTCGGTTATCAGGATCTGGTGGTGGACTATCGCAATATCCCTGTGATGCAGAGCTTTGGCGTTCCTGTAGTGCTCGACGTAACCCATTCGCTACAACAGCCCAATCAGGCATCAGGTGTCACAGGTGGAAAACCAGAGTTGATAGGCTTGATTGCCAAGGCAGGCATCGCTGCTGGTGCCGACGGCATCTTTATGGAGACCCATCCCGATCCAGCACACGCCTTGTCAGATGGTGCTAATATGTTGGCTTTGGATAGGGTAGAAGCCTTGTTGGAAAAACTCCTTAGGATAAAACAAGCTTTGTAATTTGTTGGATGGCGTCAAAGCCTTCCCTAACCGGGAACAAGGGGAAAGTATGAAACATCCCTTGGTATTCCAACGACCGTATCGGCCTTCCTAATTCATTCATTCTATTGGTCAGTAGCTCGGCGTCGGCCTTGAGGATCTCGTCACTGCCATAGATTAATAGGGTGTCATCAGGAAAAGCGCTGAGGTTGCCATAAACGGGACTTACCCAAGGATGGGTCGGGGGCAGCTCACCTTGCCAGCCACCCATGATGGTCTCGATGCGTTCAAGCTTAATCATCACATCCAATGGCTGTAGGGCCAGCATCTTGTCGCGTTGCGTGAAGGCGTTGTCGACACAGGGCGACATCAGCACTAAGCCTGTAACTGGCTTCAGCCCTCGCTTTGCGATCTCTTGGGTCATCGACATGGCCACGTTGCCGCCAAATGAATCGCCCATCAGCACCACCTTTTTTGCCTGCATCGGACTGATCACGCGCTCGTAATAATCCATCATCACGGCCATATTGTCGACGCAATGGTAATCGGGGTATTTTGGGTAGATGGGCATCAGCACCTGACAATGGGTACGTAGCGCCAAATCGTGGACGAAACGCCAATGGAAGAAGACGGGTTGGTAAATGCAGGCTCCACCGTGGATGTAGACAATTACTCGATCAAGGTCATTCCAAGGGACAGTGGAGAACACCTGCATAGGGTATCCGTTGGATGCTACAAATTGGCTCTCGCTGAAATGGGCACGGTGAATCTTAGGCACCCGAACTGGCTTGCGGTTGATGTTACGACAATGCTCCAACTCCTCCTGGATCTGCTCAGGAGTGGCATCACGAAGCGATGCGAACATCATCTTCAGATAACGCTCGGTAAAGGCTTTTCCTGGACTCATCACGAACGTTGAAAGATCTTAATGTCAAAGTATGGAGCGGCGGCGATGATATGGTCGAAGATGTCGCTCTGCACTTCCTCGTACTTGGTCCATTCCTTTTCCTTGCTGAAAGCGTAGATTTGCAACGGGATACCGAATTCGGTGGGTTGCAGCTGACGCACCATCCGGGTCATGTTTTGGTTGACGTTCGGGTTGGATTTGATGTAGGAGAGGATGTAAGCGCGGAACACGCCAAGGTTGGTTTGCTGGCGACCGTTGATGATGTTGGTGGTGTCAACTTTGTTGGCCTGGTTGTATTCAGCGATGTTTTCCTCCTTATCATCAAGGTATTTCTGAATCCGCTCAATCTGCTTGAAACGTTCCATCATCTCAGGAGTGCAGAATTTGACGCTTCTGGTATCGATGATGATGCTACGCATGATACGTCGTCCGTCGCTCTCACTCATGCCTCGCCAGTTGACGAATTGGTTGGTGACCATCGAGGCTGTGGGGATGGTGGTGATGGTATTGTCGAAGTTCTGCACTTTCACCGTCGTGAGGTTGATCTCTATCACGTTGCCATCAGCCTTGTCCATAGTGATCCAGTCGCCAATGCGAAGCATGTCATTGACGGTCAGCTGAATGCTGCCAACAAAGCCAAGGATCACGTTTTGGAACAACAGCAATAGCACCGCCGACAACGTACCTAATCCGATGATGACCGAACTGACTTTCTTGCCCATCATGAAAGAGATGATCAGCAGCACGCAGAACACGATGAGGATGATCTTGATGGTTTGTACCACGCCGTTCATGGGCTTGATCTTGGCGGTCTGGTGCATGTTGTAGATGTCGTTCGCGGTATTCACTGCTGAGAATAGCACCATTGTAATCACCACGATGATATAGACGACACAGCAATTGAGCAGGAAATGCTGCACGTTAGGGAAATTCGGAAGGATATCGGCATGATACTTCATGACCAAAATAGCAGGGATCATCAGGCAAAGACGCATCAGCACCTTGTTGTTGATGACCTGGTCGTCGTATTTCGATTCTGACTTCAGAATGGCTCTATAAACCGTTTTCTTGATGATGAATCGGGCAAGATACAGCAGCAGGATGCCGATGCCTAACAGGATGATAAAAGCGATTCCTTCAGCAAAAGCAGTTGAATAGTAGCTGTTTATATTGATGCTTTGGAAAAAGTTCGTTAAAAAATGAATGATTTTCTCGAACATAGCTATAATGGGTTGAGGTTAGACGATGACATTGAGTGACAATGGGTTGATCTTGATGTGCAGATCCTTCTCGAACTGGATGGATTCGCCGTCGATGTTCACCACGCCGGCTTCAGGCCTGATAATGGTAGCTTCGTCCACCTGAATGATGTCGACCTTTGGCGACTTGTCCATGTTTTTGCTCAGGAAATAGCTGCCAACGATGGGCAACTCAAGGGCTGATGGCTTGCGGACGATGCAGAGGTCCACCTTGCCGTCCCAAAGTGAGGCTCTTGGCGAGATAGGCACGTCGTAGCCCATCTGGTTGGAGTTGGCGAATGAGATGAAGAATGCCTTGGTTTTGATTTCGCGATTCTGCATCTTGATGGTGTATTCCTTTTCGCCCAAGGTAAAGTAGTTCTTGACGATGTAGCGGAAATAGGTGTTGAAGCCTCGATGGCGGTCCTTGGCGTAGTCGTCGGCGACCTGAGCGTCGTAACCTGTGCCGGAGATGCTGATGAAAGGCACGTCGTTCACCGTGACGGTATCGATCTGGCAAATTGCCTTCCTGTTGATCAGCTCCAATGCTTTGATGGGACTAAGGGGGATGTTGAGACAGCGTGAGAGGCCGTTGCCTGAACCGCAGGGAATCACAGCAAGTGCGATGTCAGTGCCAATCAGCTTGCAGCCCACCTCGTTGATGGAACCGTCGCCACCAGCCACTGCGATGATGTCGTAATGCTGATCGATGGCTTCCTGGGCCAACTCCTTGGATTGGCCAGCGTATTCCGACACCTTGATGTCGTAATCGAACCGCTTTTCATCAAGTATTTCCTCAATTTGGTCGGGCAGGTTCTTCCTGTGTGTCTTGCCTGAGATCGGGTTGATGATAAATCGTATCTTCAGCTTGTCCATGTAAAGCCTCCTTGTCGATATATAATTGATTGTTAATGAATCTATTGTTGTATTCCTGAATGCGTTCCTTCATCTTCTTAGCGATATCGGCGCATTGGATGTGGTCAATGAGGTTGTCGTTGAGTTGACGGTCACGTTGGATGTTGAACACGCCAATGGTGTTGTCGCCATCGGATTGCACAAGATACATTCCGTCGCTGTATTGGTAGGTCTGGTTGATATAGGCGATGGCATTAGGCTCGCTGAGGGTATCGAATACATTCCTGCCAAAAGAAAACACAGTGTCATTGATGCCCAATGCCGACAGGATGGATATGTTGAGGTCGGTTTGTTGGGCTAACTCCTCGCAACGCTCAGGAGCAATGGCAGAAGGCATATAGAACGCGATGGGGATGGAGTACATGCCCCAAATATTGCTGTATTCGGATTGATAATGTTCGGTGTTGGCATGGTCGGCTGTGATGACGAACAGGGTGCTGTCGAACCAAGGCTGCTTCTTGGCTTCTTCAAAGAAATCGCGTAGGGCGCAGTCGGTATAGAAAACCGTCTTCTCGAAACCGCTCCACAGATAGCTCTCCTGGGGTAATTCAAAGCCTTTAGGCAAGGTGTAGGGATGGTGCGACGAGAGCGTGTAGATGCAAGTGGCGAAAGGTTGGTTGAAGGTGTTGATCGTCCTGATGCAATACTGCAGAAATGGACCGTCGAAGATGCCCCAGCGACCGTCAAAGTCTTCATCGTTGTTGTACTCGGTACGGCCATAGTAATGATCGAATCCAGCGTTTTTGGCATACACATCGAAATTCATCGTGCCGTTATTGCCGCCGTGGAACATGGAGGTATGGTAATCGTAGGGCTTCAAGCTGAGTCCCAGTCCTTCAATCCGGTTGCCGAAATAGGCAGAGGAGGTGAAGTCCACATCCATCAGCGAGGGGAGACCTGAGAACAGCGAAGGCAAGGCTTCGATGGAACGTCGTCCGTTGGCAAAACCGTTGAATGTCAAACTATTCTCAAAGAGTGAGTCTAAGAAAGGCGTAAGCAAATAGCGACGTTCGGGGTTGTAATAGCTGATCATCTCCTGTCCGAAACTCTCCAAAACGATGAACACTAAGTTGGGATGGTAGCCCAGGCTGTCACTGACAAAGCGGTTGGGCGTCAGGTCGTAATGGATAGGGGAGAATTCCATCTCTTCGGGCTCGTAATAATGCACTTCCTTCAAGGCCATACTAGTGGAGCTCTTCACGATGGTGAAAGGCGTATTCAGCACGATGGGAACGTTTTGAGAGTCTGCATACTTCAATGCGGTGGTCATGTTCACTGGCTTGGTCTGAAGACCGCCACGGCAGGCAATGGGAGTGAGTGCCACAAAGATGAGTAGTGACATCCATTGAGTGAAATACCAATTGTTGGTGGTAGATTGCTCTTGACGCAGGCGGGTACGATTCGCCACGACTACCAACACCATCACAAACAAAGCCGTCAATATCAGCATAAACCAATAATCTACAAAGACTTGACCGACAATGGGCCAGATGTTTTCGTCGGAGTTGCCGAAGAATTGGAAGAACTCTGAAGTCATCCGCTTGCCGATGAATCTAAAGTAGATCACATCAATCATGTTGAAGACCACAATGATGGCATTGACGATGATGAAATACAGCCTGAAGATGCCTTGCAACACCTTGTTGTAAATGGCTTTACTAGGAAGGCAATGGTATAGGATGACGGGGAGATTGGCGTAAGCGATGACGACCAAATCGAAACGCATTCCGAAGAAATAAAGCTTCAAAGCTTGCCAGATGTTCAGGTGATGGAAGAACTCTGCGTTGAAGAGATATATCAGCCAACGGCTTATGGAAAACAATAACAGGACAATCGCTAATTTGAATAGCAGCTGAATAGCTGGTATTTGAAACAAATTGACCTTCTTCTTTTTATAGCTATAGTTGTTCATTAGTTTCTCGAAAATTACCAAGTTTGCAAAGATAGAGATTTATTTAATAGTGGTATATTTGCACCAAAATAATTTCACTATGAAAAGAGCAGGACTGTTATTGACACTTATCCTTTTGACCCTTGGGCTCAAAGCGCAAGAATCGTTTCCACAATACCCATCGCCGGTTGACATCCCGGTGTATTTGAGCGCGACCTTTGCTGAGTTACGGACCAACAGCCTTCATGCCGGAGTCGACATCAAGACGCAAGGGGTGGAGGGCAAGAGTGTGTATGCTGTTGCGGATGGTTACGTCAGCCGCATCGGCGTGTCGCCTTACGGCTATGGCCACGTGGTTTACATCACGCACAACGACGGCTATACCTCTGTGTATGCCCATCTGCAGCGCTTCAACAAGGAGATTGCCAAATACGTGAGAGACTATCAGTATCGCAACAAGACCTTTGCTGCCAGCATCTATCTCTCGGAAGAAACGTTCCCCATCAAGGCAGGCGATTTCATTGGCTACTCTGGCAATACTGGAGGATCAGGAGGTCCGCATCTCCACTACGAATTGCGCCATACCGTAAGTGAGAAGCCGGTCAATCCTTTGTTCTTCGGATTGAAGGTTGCCGACGACGTCAAGCCACGCATCAAAGGCCTGGCGGTGTATCCCGTTGACGATGCATCGACGGTGGAGGGCAAAGATGTGCCATGTTACTTTACTTCGAAAGATTACGTGTACGCCAACGGCACCATCGCTTTCGGCATCAACACTGACGATCAGGTGGGCACATCGACCAACAAAAATGGGCCTTACACCTACGAAATGTATCTTGATAACGTGCTGAGCTTCAGGTTTGAATGTGACAGCTTCTCTTACAGTGAGCCGAAATATGTCAATAGCTTGATTGACTATCAACGTTTTAAGGAAATAGGAAATCGATATGTCCGCACCGAGGTCGACCCGTATAACAAGCTCTCCATGTATGAGGTAAAAAACGGTGTTGTTGAAGTAGCTGAAGGGGATACGCTGGATGTTTGCTTCAAGATCGGCGACTATGCCGGCAACATTTCCACCGCTTCGTTCAAAGTGGTGGGCACAGCACCAGTGGAGGTGGAAAAGGAAATGCTTTCACGCAGTTGCTATTTCGTAAAGGCTGACGGCAGTCTCAATGACCAAATCATTATTGAGAATTTTGAAGTGGATTTGGAGAAAGGCACACTCTTCAAGGACTCCTGGATCAAGACCGGACAAACCGATCCCAAGGGCTGCTGCTCGCGTTGCTATGCCTTCGGACAGTCCACTCAGGCGGTGTTCAAGCTGTTCAAGGTCCGCATCAAGCCGGATGAGGAATGGGATAAAAACTCCAAGTTTTACATCGCTTATTTCGATGACAACGGGAAAGAGTCGTCACTTGGAGGCAAGCTGATGGACGATGGCTATGTGGAAACCACCACACGCTCCATGGGTCGGTACGCCTTGAAAATTGACTCCATCGCCCCAAAGATTAGAGTTGTGAATTTTAAGGAAAACGATACGATTACCTCAAGTAACACTTTAAAGGTAAAGATTACGGATGACATGACGGGAATCGACAGCTATAACCTATACGCCAACGACGCCTGGATCTTAGGTCAGTATGACGCTAAGTCCAACTTGCTGTATTATGAAGTGGATTCGCACATGAAGCAGGGTGACAACGACCTGAAGATTGTGATCAAGGATGCCGTGGGCAACAAAGCCACCAAAACGGTGAAACTGTATAAAAAATAGATATGAAATCTTTTCACTATCCAGTTTGGTGACCTTTGTAAATCCGTAATTTTGTGGTATTCATTATTACGGATTTATTTTTATGAAAAGCATGGAGAAATACGATGCCCTATCGGCATCGGCTTATTATGATGAGGTGGTGTCGGGCAATACGGAAGCCACTTATTATCTGCTGAAAAAGCGCTTGGAAAGAGCCTTGAGCAAGGTTTACGATATGCATGGCTTTGGTCTGAGTGACGACTTTGAAGATACCATCGACGAGTTTTTCCTTTATTTGTACGATAGGAATCTATCGATTCAGGACAAGCGGACTTTTTTCAGTTGGACGGTGGCTACCTATCGGCATTTCCTGATCAATAGTGCCAAAAAGGAGATGCGTAAAAAGGCACTGATGGAACAGGTGTGTCTGTCTCCGAAAGGAGAGGAGTGTGGCTTGTCCAACGAGACCATGGTGCTGTTTTTGGCTTCGGCCATCGCCTATGCCGACCAGCGCTTCACGCCTCGTAACCGCTTCGTTTTCTATCGTATGCTGCTGTCGTTTCTCGACCACAGCAAAGCCATCCCTCAGGCGGCCATGGCGCAAGCGCTCGACATGACGCCAGTGACTTACCGCGTCAGCACCAAGCGCCAGAAGGACCGTTTTTTGGAGTACATCCTGATGCAGGAATCAGGTGCCACGCTCGACTTGGATGATGATCATGGCTTGATGCGTGACCGCATCGTCGATGCCTTTGAACGGCTTTACGAGCTGCTGATGGAGTATTACGACAAATCGTTGGAGGCAATCCCCAATGCGCAAGCGATCCAATCGTTACGTATGGATTACAGCAATGACGATGGCATGATGCATGAGGGATTGCCAATGTATGGCTATGTCAGTAATATGGATATCAGTATATTATACCCAAAGATCAAGCGCTATTTAGCGGTTTCGGGATAATCCACTTCCTCGAGAAACAGGGCATGAGCCGGTACGGACTCGCCCGCTGAACAGCGGTCTTTGCGCTCGATGACCCCGCGGAATTCCTCGAGGCTCATACGGCCTTTGCCTACCTCAAGCAAGGTGCCCACGATGGCCCTGACCATGTTACGCAAAAAACGGTCAGCCTTGATGCGGAACACCAGCAATCCATCCTGCTCAAACCAACGGGCTTCCATGATCTTGCAGTTGTTGGTCTTGACCTGGGTGTGCAGCTTGCTGAAACTGGTGAAATCGGTGTATTCCTTCAGAAGGTCAGCGGCTTGTTGCATCAAGGGTACATCCAAACTGCCATAATAATAATAGGAGTCGTTTTGATGGAACGGGTTTTTCGTTGGCGTGATGTAATAATGATAGGTGCGTGCAAGGGCATCAAAACGGGCGTGGAGCTCAGGAGCGACTTCCCAGATGCGATAGATGACTATATCCGAAGGGAGGAACATATTCAAGCGGTAAGCGAGATCCTGGCAATCCATGATCTCACCTTCGTAATCAAAGTGGGCGTAATAGCTTCGGGCATGGACCCCAGTGTCGGTACGGCCGCATCCTGTGACGCTGACGGCTTGGCCAAGCTTCAAGCTGAGACAGCGTTCCAACTCGGCTTGCACGCTGGGCGACTGAGGCTGGATTTGCCATCCGCAGTAGTTGGCGCCGTTATATGCCAAATGGATAAAATATCTTTTCATGTCACAAAAATACAAAATAGACTATCTTTGCCAACAAAATCTTAAAGATGATCACGAGTTTTTTATCCGACGATACCATTTGTGCTGTGGCAACAGCTCCTGGAATGGGGGCTATAGCGGTGGTCAGGCTCTCGGGCCCGCAGTCGCATGACATTGTGTGCCGCTTGTTTCACCAGCATGACAAACCGTTTCAGAAGGAGCAGATTGTAGGCTATCGCGCTTATTATGGACAGATCGTAGACCTTGATGATGCGGTGGTCACGTTTTTCAAAGCCCCGCATTCGTTCACGGGTGAGGATTCCGTTGAGATCAGCGTGCATGGCTCCGTATTCATCCAGCAACGTTTGTTGGAGTTGTTGGTGGAGTCGGGGGCGAGGATGGCCATGCCAGGCGAGTTCACCCGCAGGGCTTTCGTCAACCGTAAGTTCGACTTGGCACAAGCTGAGGCGGTGGCTGACATCATCGCTTCACAGAACGAGGCAGCGCATCGCTTGGCCATGAATCAGCTGAAAGGTGGCTTTTCAAAGGAGCTTCAAGCCTTAAGAGCGCAACTGTTGGAGATCACTTCGCTGATTGAGTTAGAGTTGGACTTCTCTGAAGAGGACGTAGAGTTTGCTGACCGCACCCAACTAAAATCGTTATTGGATAAAACGCAAAGCCATATTACCAAGCTGATCGCTTCGTTTAAGTTAGGCAACGCCATCAAGAACGGTATCCCTGTGGCCATAGTAGGGGAGACCAACACAGGTAAGTCGACTCTGCTGAATGCTTTGTTAGGCGAGGATCGCGCAATTGTTTCGGACATTGCTGGCACCACTCGCGACACAATTGAAGAGGTGATGAACTGGGATGGTATCCTGTTCCGCTTCATTGACACTGCCGGCATCCGTGAGACGGATGAAACCATAGAGCGTATCGGCATTGAACGCACCTATAAAAAGATCAATGAGGCCGACATCGTCATCGGCATGATTGACGCCACCAAGGATTCGGAAGCCATTCAGCAAGCCATTCAAGCTATCGTAGAGAAGGTGGATGCGAGCCACCAAACGCTATTCCTGGTTTTAAACAAGACAGATCTCCGTCATTGTGAATGCGACAATGCACTTCTAATCTCCGCTAAAACCGGCGAAGGCCTTGACCAGTTGCGTGACAGGCTGGTCGAAGCCGGTAGAAAGCTGATGGGAGTTCAGGACACCGTTATGGTCACCAATGTGCGCCATTACGAAGCCCTGAAACATGCCTCTTTGAGTTTGTTGGCAGTGCGTCGCGGTTTGGATGAGAGCGTCCCTACGGATCTTGTCGCCCAGGATCTTCGTGAAGCCCTTTATTATTTAGGATCCATTACAGGGGAGATCACTACAGACGAAGTTCTTGGCAACATATTTGGCCGTTTTTGCATTGGAAAATAAAAATTTTGCTTTTTGTTGTACTTAACAATTATCTTCTTATATTTGCAAAGAAATCGAGTATTTAACAATTATTGACCCCATTTTAAACAAAATAATCCGTATTAGTTAACTAAAATCAATTTATCATGAAGAAATTCAGACTGTTTTTGATCTGCGGTATCGCCGTTCTTTTCATGGCAAGCTGCAACACTTATCATCACAGCATGAGAGAGCCTAACGCTCACATTGAATATTATGCTGGTGATTTCGATCTTTCAGAGGCTGTTTACGGTGAAGCTACCGTTACCAGAGTCCTCTTTATCGACTGGGAGCACACCTTTGGAACCGAAAAGATCGGTAGCCTCCCGACCATGGGTACTACCATTCCTGTTCTCGGTCTTGAAATCGTTGGTGGCGCAAACTACGCTTTGTATGACATGATGAAGAAGAACCCCGGTTACGACGTGGTGATCTATCCTCAGGTAGAATCATATCGTCACGCTCCTGTCCTGGGTACTGACATCTATTCAAAGACCACCTACAAGGTGACCGCTCGTTTAGGCAAACTTAAGAAGAAATAATCTCTTCTAGTTTTGTATCAATGGGGTAGCCCCGAGAGCTTTGCTTCTCGGGGCTTTCTATTTTTCCTTATTTCTTAACGAAACGTGAAACATGAACGCCGCAGCGGATCATGTATAGGCCTGAGGGGAGATGGCTTACCTCAATCTCTTTGTTGGGTTCAGCCATAGCTGTCATCACCAACTGGCCAGTGGCGCTGTAGATGCTAACAAAATCGCCTTTGTCAGCGCCTTTGATCACGATGTTATCCTGGGCTGGATTAGGATAAATCGCGAATTTTTCAGTGTTGTCCTCTGACTTGCCCTAAGGCTGGCACCCCGAGCCAATGCATGCAGGTATACTTTTTCATTATCCAAGCATTTCCTGAACGTCTTTACCGTATTTAATGAAACTTCTTGAGAAGGCTTTTCAGTTGGTTGTTCACATCTCTTCTGCTCAATGGGTGATCGGCATTGGAGAGGACACTATTGAAGTAAACGACGCGGTTGGTCTGAGTGTCGATGACAGCTGTGTAAAGTGCATTGCCTACCTGGTCGCCTGCAGTGTATCGCTTAGGTTCATCAAAAATTGTTCTGATGACATTGCCCACCAATTCAGCCATTTTTGCTTTATCGTACGCTTCGTTGCTTTGGATAAAACCGTGGGCATGCACTACGATGCCATAGCGGTGATTCGTGGACTTGATGAGCTCTGTCAACGCTTTGGGCACCCTGAGGTTCTTGATGTCAGAGGATTCAAGGTCTACGAAAGTCTCAATCCATTTTGCGATGGGAGCACCTTCACCGCCGTAGTCGGCTGAAACGGGATCTGTAAATGGATAGTTGGTGGAGGTGATGAGTTCGGTAAGCAACTCCTCTGAAGCAGAGGTCAGAGAAGCTTCACTATAGCCGGTTTTTGGATTGTCATAATAGAAAATGATCGAATGAGGCTCGATCAAGGCAAGCTCGTCGATTTTTGAGACATTCGTGCCGCTAGCCGTGTAGGTGGCACCACATGAAGTGAACATGATTGCTGCGAGCAGGATTCCAGCTATCGACAGCCCAATGGTAAGGTGTTTTCTCATAATGTATTGTTATTTGTTAACTCTTTTCAAATCATAAACCGAAGATCTCAACAAAAGTCCCAAGTCTTCAATCGAGCTACATTGGTCCTGTTCTTCAACTGTAATCACGGGACCGATGCCTAATTTGAGATGCTTATCTTTCTTGTTTAAGATCTCGCGTGGAAGGCGCAAGGTACGAATTTTCCAGCTTATCAGCCCTAAAAAATAGAAGAAATTGGAGTTCTGTCCGAAAAAACATACCGGCACCACTGGGACGTGCATCTTCTGAATCAGACGGATGGCAGGCTCCTGCCACTCACGGTCGCGCACACAACGATCCTTGAAACTGAAGTCGGATACCGCTCCGGCTGGGAATAATCCTAATGGATGTCCGGCCCTGACATGACGCATGGCTTGAAGGACTCCCGCAAGACTCTCTTTGGCGACTCCCTCGCTGTCGTTGGTTGTAGGCAGCACCGTAATGAACTCGTCTTTGATAGTCTTTGCCATTGACAGGAACTTGTTGGCCATCACCTTGTAATCGTCACGAAGATGGCCGAACAGATCTATCATGATAAGGCCGTCAATAGCGCCATAAGGATGGTTGCTAATGGTGATAAAAGGGGTGTTCAGCACGGGTTTCAGATAGTCCAAACCATCCACCTGATAGGTCATACCAAGATCATCCAGATAAGCTTTGACAAAGTCTGGTCCTTCAAGATCCTCATGGCGTGCATAGCGTTCAGCCAGTTGGTCAATCCCGGTTAATTTAAGCATACCGTTGGCAAGGCAGTGACCAAATTTGCCTTTGAACACAGGCGAAATGCCTTCTATTTCGTCCATCGTAATCAGCGCCATCGCTATGCCTTCTTTTCTTTGACCTTATTCGTTCTTGGGTCTCGGGTCGACTTTCGAGTAATAGCGGAGATCTTGTGTAATGGTGACGATGTAAATCAGCACCAAAATGATGAGGATGGCTATTCCTACTATGTCGAGTGCGTGGAATTCAAGGGTGGAGGAGAGCCAGGGTAGCTCATACGACCACGTGTTCAACGGCTTGTCAAACACCAATATGGCATTGACAATGATGGCAATCAGTCGGAATTCCGTAGGTCCCAACTTGGCGTAGGTGAGTCGGAATTCACCCTTGAGGTGAGCGTTCATCGATACATTGAGGGTCAGCATCAGATAGATGGCAAGCAAGATGCATGACAGGTCGAAACGCATGAAAGGGGAGAGTCCCACGCCCATAAACATGAAAGTCTCGTTGATGGCATCCATGGTATGGTCGAGATAAAAACCGTAAACAGGACGCTGCTGCTTCCTGAAACGGGCCAACGTGCCGTCAAGCGAGTCGCCGTACCAGTTGATGACCAAACCCAACGAGGCCAGCCAAAGGAAATTGATATTATAGTTTGACAGGATATAACCTGCCGCAATGATCACTGAGCCTATGAATCCAATGAAAGTCAACGTGTCGGAGTTTACCCATTTCGGCTGGCGTTCGGCGAGCCACAACAAAGCCTTTTTCTCTACTCCGTTCAACACCGAAGTTTGGATTCTCACGGATTTTTCTGTCGACTTTTTCTTTTTCATAAAAAGTATTATTTGGGTACAAAGTTACGCTATTTAAACTTAATTATCATGTTTTCTTACAACAAACTTATCAAATGCGGCAAGAAGTCCTGGTAAAACGAAGATAATCAGCACTACAGCAGCCAATGCGCCAGCTCCAATGCATTGCAAAATCTTGGCAATGGTTGCGTCATCGATCAAAACGGACATGGCAAATGGTGCCATCGTCATGATCGTTCCCGAGGTGAGAATGGTGTGCGTTGACGCCAGATAGGCCTTGCGGATGGAATCGATCTTGCTTGACGTGGCTCGGGCTTCACGGTAGTTGTTGGTGAACAGTATGCCATAGTCGATGGTCGCGCCCATCAATATACTTTGCATGATGAGGTAGGCCAAATAGAGCAGTTTGCCACCGTTCAGGCCACTCACCGTCACATTGATGTACACGGCCGACATCACCGTCATTACCAGTATGGCAGGTACGGCAAGCGAGCGGAAGGTGATGGCCACGATGAGGAAGATGGACAATATGGTGATGAGTGAAACGAGCAGCATTTCATCGCCAAACTGATTGCGCATTTCGTTCATCATCACCGATTCGCCGATAAGATAATGCTCGCTTTCAAGCCGTTGGTCGCATTGAGCCGCAAACGTCTCTACAAACTCATGGGTTGCACTGGATTCCTTAGGCAGGTCGGTGAAAACAATGGCTTGCGAATACTTGCTTCCGCGTAACTGGCTGAAGTTTTCATCAATCAAGACATTGACCGTATCCATTCCAGTCCTTATATCGTCATTGATCAACGAAGCAAAGCGGGGATGGTTCATTACGGAATCGTTGATCGTTTGGAGCATGTCTTCAATCGACATCTTCACATTGTCATCATCGAAATGAAGGATGCCGTTGTATAGGTAAGCAAGCTCGATATCGCGTAATTCCATTTCGGCGCCAAAAGAGGAGAGTAGAGCGTGCATCTCGGCAGCATCAAATAGACTTCCTTTAGTGGCGATGTCCATGAGTCTTTCAGCCATGTTGAGTTTCTCAATGTTCTCCTTGTCAATGGCTGGTGTGGCATCTACAATCTCTTCTTCCTGTTCTTCGACAATCTCAATGATTTCCACTGGTGTTTCCTCCAATTCAGCCACCAGTTCTTCCACAACTTCTTCCTCAACACTCTCGGTTTTACCCGCCTGCAGTGCGGTCAACATCAGGTTTTCCTTATGCCTCAACAACCTGCGGCTTTCCTGGTTGATCTGCGAAGCAAACATCTTTCTGTTGGCAATGTCGTTGATGACAAAAGTGATGAAATCGTACAACGACATGGTCTTTGTCTTATGCTTCACGGTTCGTCCATAGAGGGTGAAGATGATGGATGCACTCTTCTCGTTCATCCCTACCATTTGGGCGAGTTCAGATGAGGTATATTGACTCAGGAAAATGGTCGAATCCTTGTAAATCGCATCCTCATCATACTCTTCTACAACGGCTATGTTTTCCTCATGAATTGTGTCTGCAAGGGTTTCGATGGAGTCATTTTCAACGGGAATCTCAACCAACTGTTCAACAATTTGCGGCTCCGGTGTTTTATTGATTGTGGGCGAAGGCATCATGCTTGCGTTGAGCAATTCCCTGGATGATCTGATAATCTCACGAATGGAGGTCTTTTGGTCAGCCGGACAAATAAGCGAGATAAGTTCTTGGTCGATGCCGACAAGGTCCGCAATCTCTTGCGATGTTAGCAAACTGTCGATGAGGCATGTGTCGGTAAGTGCAACGAGGATGTCGAGGTATTGCAGGTCGTCATCGCCGACTTGCGAGGAGATCCCATAATAGGCTGAAAGGGTAGTGTCAGCGCTTAATCCCGCAGCGAGCGATGCAAAGTCATGGAGGCTCATTTTTTCTTCGCTCGGATTCTTGGAGCCAATGTAATAGATGGCTTCCACAAGCATGTTCATGTCAAAATCAGCAAGATTGAAGTCGCTTTCTCCAGCCATGGCCTTCAAGCCGTCAACCATGCTCATGGTTTCAGTTGCCGTTAGCTGTTTTTGCATCAGCGAAGGATACGAAATGAACGACTTCACATTGGGATGGGTAGCCATACTATCGGCCAGTTCAATCACTCTTGTGGCATCGGAATTGTCGTACAGGAGCACGGTGATGTTTTTCGGGGGGAAATACTTTTCGATTTCGGATTTCTGTTCGAAAGAGAATGAGATTTCAGTCTTGTTGTGAAGGTAGTACGAACCTGCGAATATGACTACAAAAGCAACGACCAACGGAATGCGGAATTTCATGCTAAATCCGGCAAGTCGTTCTGTCTTAATTTTCAACACTTTTTTGGCCGATTTCTCAATGGCACCGTCCATAGCCAAGATGATCGATGGCAGCACGGTATAGATTGCCACTAAACTGCAAAGGACGCCTTTCGCCAAAACAATGCCCATATCGGCACCGATTTTCAGCTTCATGAACACGAGCGCCAACAGGCCTACTATGGTGGTAAAGGCGCTGCTTACAATCGACGGAGATGCCTTTTTGAGTGCATTGATCATCGCCGTAATGTTATCGCCTTTTCCCAACGATTTTTCCTGTCTGTAGCGATTCATGAGGATGATGGAATAGTCGATGGAAAGGACGAGCTGAAGGATGGCGGCGATGGAGTTGGTGGTCACGGATACGCTCTCCAGCAGGGCGTTGGTGCCCATATTGATGGCCACAGCCACACCGATGGCAGCAAGGAAAATGGGCGGTTCAAGCCACGATTCGCACATGATGAACAGCACAATCAGCAGCAAGACTATGGCAATGAGGATTACGCCTATAGGTGCCATAGTGCCATTCTCGCTTTTTTCAACGATAACCCTGTCGCCAAATTTGTCAGCGATCTCATTGGCAATGTCTTCCTGGCTTCGTTGGCTGCCGCACAGCAGTTCATACAGTACCTTTTCGCCTTGGTTGTATTCTTCGCTGCCATCTTGATACAATAGGTTGGAGACGCCTTCAATGCTGGATAGTTCATTCTTAGCAGCTGTCTTCAGACTGTCAGGGAGCGACCAGAACATCACCCTGATCATGCCGGTACCCACGGCATCTGCGCCAAACTCTTCCGACATCCGGTCAAGGCCCTGCTTCATCGGCGAGTCGTTGGGCAGATAGCGGGTCATGTCAGTGTTGATGTTCGTGCGAGGAATCATCAAGGCACAAGCGATGGCGATTACTACCGCTGCTATCAAGAATACAAATCGTTTCCTTACAACAAATTCTGAAAGCTGCATGACTGAACTTTCTTTATCGAAATGAGTTATTCTTTTGAGGGCGCAAAGTTACAAAATTTCTTTCCTAAATGCTTCTGCATTACCACGGCACAGGAAGCGTCGCCAGTGACCGACATGACGGTGCGACCCATGTCGATGATGCGATCGATGCCTGCCGCCACCGCCACACACTCCACGGGGATGCCGGCCGAAGCGAACACCATCGCCATCAAAGCCAAGCTGCCGCCAGGGATGCCGGGAGTTCCGATGGATGCCACCGTTGAGGCAAATGCGATGGCCATGTATTGACTCATGGTGAGGTCGATACCACAGCAGTTTGCCATAAATACTGAGACGACACCCAGATAGATGGCGACACCGTCCATGTTGATCGTGGCGCCTAACGACAGCACAAAACGCCCGATATCCTTGTTGACGCCCAACTTCTCCGTACACTGCATCGTGTAAGGCAAAGTGGCTACTGACGAGTCGCTGGAGAAGGCGAACAGCAAGGCGGATTGCATGCCTTTGAAGAACTTAATGGGGGAGAGACCTCCCAAAAATCCTACCGCTGATGAATAGACTAAACCCGCATGTACAACGAAACAGAAATAGGCCAAGGCCAACAATGCGGCGTAAGAGCCCAATACGGATGGGCCGTTGTCGACCACCACAGGCGTGAGCATGCAAAACACGCCGATGGGAGCCAAGGCCATGATGTATTCAAGGATCTTGCCCACTACATCGTTGAAGCTGAGGGTTACCTTGCGCGCCATCTCACCTTTTTCTCCGATATGCACCATGGCGATGCCGAAAAACAGGGCTATCACGATGACCTGCATCATCGTCATCGAGCTCACCGGCGTAAGGATGTTGTCAGGGACCATATTCACCAACTGGTCCATCACCGAGAGTTTGGGCGTTTCTATTGCTGTTGGTACCGTTGCCGTGCTGATGTGGATGACAGGTAAAAAGCTTTTCAGCAGGGTGGGGACCACCAATCCCAATACAACTGCGAAGATGGTCGTCACCATGAAATAAATGACAGTGCGAAGTCCCAACTTGCCCACTTTTGTGATGTCGTTCATCGACAGGATGCCTGCCATGATGGACAACAGCACCAATGGTACCACGATGAACTTCAAAAGGTTCAAGAAAATGGTGCCAATGGGTTTGATGTATTCGTTGACAAAGTCAGCCTGGTTGCGCAACAGCACGCCAGCAACCACTGCCAGCACCAAGGCGATGCCAATTTGAGCGGTTAGGGAGATCTTTTTCATGTCATGCTTTTATGAGCAAAAAAACCGCCCTTGAAAAAGAGCGGTTTTTTGTCACATTTTATAAAAATCAAAAGTTTTTCTCTTCAGTGAATTTCAGGCGATCGGGATTATGCTGCAAGAGTTCCAGGAAGCCTTCCTTGTCGTCCACGGAGAACGCACCCACCATGTCAATTACTAAGGAGCTGTTGTTGTAGTATCCAATTCCATAGCGCTTTCCGAAAACCACTTCATCCGGGAGCTCACTTTCGTTGTAAACAATCTCGCCTTCCATCTTAGCTTTGAAAGGAGAGGTGACTTCGAACGACTTTTCCCATGGCAACGTAACGCCGGTCTCGGTGACAGACTCGCCTTGGGCATTGGTATAGGTCACATTCAGTTTAAAGCAATCAGACAAAACCTTATTACCAAATTCTTTAGCAACCTTGTACACCACAGTTTTTGTGGTAGGTGTTGGAGTTGGTGTTGGTTCTGGCGTTGGGGTTGGGTTGTCTTTTTTGCAACCGGTGAACATCATGCTGCCAATAAGCAGGGCGGCGAGAAAAAATGTTACTTTCTTCATAATGTATTAATTTAGGGTTAATAGTTTTCGAATTTGCAAAGATATAAAAAATTTATTTGTTTTTAATATATTCGATGGCAGCGTTAAGTTGAGCCTTGAAATCGCCGTTATTGTTCTTGCGGAGCACGATCTGGTCAGGGGTGAAGCCAATACCTTCAAGCACTTTGCCGCCAATCTGAGCCTCGAATGTTGAGGTGTAAATGTAATGCTTCATCGTTTTGAAATCGCCAAAAGGACCGCCATAGTTGAGGTCGATGTAGTTGGAAGGTTGCAACGGACCTGTGGCGCCAAAGGTGCGTTCGCCGATGACATAACTTGTGGGCAGCACCGCCTTGATGGTCGAAGGCTCTATCTCGCCCATGCTGATGGAGAAGATGTCGCAAATGACAACGTATGGGATATTTTCTGCAGTGATGTCGCGATGATACTTGCTTAGCGGATCGATATAATAGGGTGTCCAAACGGAGTGTTCCAGTCTGCCGGGACCTTCCTTATAGCGTGTTTGAAGGATTTCGGTCTTTTCGTTGAGGAAGGAGCCGATCAGATAGTCGAGGTCATCTTGGTAACCGCCGGTGTTGCAGCGGTTGTCGAGGATGATACCAGCCAGCTGCTCACGAGGCGTATCCTTGATGGCTGTCAGCCAATGATCGATGATATTAGCCGCAGCGCTGGCAGGATCAGAGGTGCCCAGTGTGTGCATAACGGGTGTGAGGCATGCCATTGATTGCCAGAGATAAGGGATCTTGCGTCCGTCGGCAAGGTTAAAAAGACAGTAATGATAGGTGACATCATTGCCAACCTCATCCACATAAACCGTAATCGATTCATGTGCTGCCAACTCGTATTGTTCGTCAATTTCGTTGTTAAGGAAAACCATCAGGTCATATTGAGCGTTCCCCAGCGACTCGATGTAATAATCCCTCTTTTCCACTTCCATCATTCCAGGACGGACGCTAAAATAGGAAGCGTCATCGTTAGGTGAAGGAAACAGGTTTTTCACCGCAATGTTCATGTGGTGGTCTCTCATGCCGCCCATTGCTCCCTCATACAAGGTCTTCAATTCCGCGAGGGTCACGTCCTGTCCGGCTTCGTGTTTGGCATCCAAAGCGTTGAACTTGGGCATGTATTCTTCATAAACTGCATCCCAATCCGTCTCGTCAACATCCCAAAACACATAGCCAGTGCTGATGCATTTCCAGAGGAATTCAAACTGGGAGGAATAGCTGTCGTAGGCCAATTTGTCGGTTTCGCCGATATAGGGATGATAGTCGGCTTCCTTGCGGCAACCGCTGAAAACCAAGGCAATCAATGCCAAAAGGATGATATTTCTTTTCATGTTTGTAACGATTTTAGGATGGATGATTTAGAAACTATAAGCAACGCCTAGCGTAACCGAAAGCGTGTTCAGATAACGTGGATCGCTCAGATGTGCGTAGCCCTTGTGATGACTGACGAGGTCATAATAATACAAGGCGTCGAGGTTGATGACAGGGCCTGTTCCTTTCGAGTTGATAAAAGCATAGCTTAAGCCCAATCCACCGACGGCACCAGCGATGAGACGTTGGTCTTCTCTATTAAACTCGCGGCTCTCCTTGAAGTCGTTATAATAGACATAATAATCTGTCATCCAATAGGTTTTACCACTCATCTTAGCTTTCATCCAATAGCCGCCAAAACCGCCGACATAGGCGTGGCCTCGCAGTGCTTTACCTCCAAAAGAGAAGTCGGCCATCACAGGAAGCATGAGATAATCATTGGAATAATTCGTGTAAACAGGATCAAGGTAGTGGAGATTTCGATCCATACGGTAGGAGCGTGACAAATGGCTCAAATCGGCCCGTACGGCCAGCCAATCGGTCAGTTGATAGCGTGCTTGTATGCCGGCATCAAAACCGCCACGTGGAGAATATGTTTCGTCGATACGGCCCATGTTGGAACGGGCGAGACTTGTCCAATTCCATCCACCTTTCATGCCAACCGTCCATTGGGCGTTGACTTCTGTTGCCGTCCAGCATAACAGGATAACAACAATGATTTTCAAGTAGTTTTTCTTCATGCTATAGTTGTTAGAATAATTTAGAATGCAAATTCATATCCTGCGCCAATCCAGCCACGGAAGCCGGTTTCCTTGGTGTAGGATTTTAGTTTGGTGCCTTCGGCGTTGGCATCCACTTGTTTTTCCATGAGATAATCGCAAAGGATGTAGAAATTCAGCGTATTGCGCTTATCCAATCTAATATCTGTGCCCAACGAACCCCTCAGGCGATTGACGTAGCCGCCCTTGAAACCCTTCAAGAACCAGCCTGCCTCGCCTTCCTCAGAGTAGTCGTCCAAAGTGACATAAACATTGCCGTCGTAGGCTGCTTCAATGACAGGCGCATTCAAATAATTACGCACCTCGAAATAAGCATATGGCTGTACCTTGCCGAAACCTTTGTATTGTGCTTTCAGACGGCTTTTCAGCGTCATAGCGTTTTGGGGATTCTGATACACGTTGAATTCACCCGAACGATGCGTCACCTGAAAGCGTTCCTTCAAGGAGAGGTTCCAGTTGCCGAGGTGCAGCGTTCCCGTGGCATCAACCATGAACCTATGACGGGGGTCCTTGAACGAATTCGTGTTAGCCCCATAACCGTTGATGAACACATAGCCAATGCCTAACTTGATGTTCGGATGCACCTTGTAACTCAAAGCCACCGTACTCTGCAAACGATCGAGACTGCCAAAGTTGTTGTCGAAACGTACCTCTTCCTCAAGGGAAACATGCAAACCTTTGGAAATTCTCTTGTCAAGGCATATAGAAACTCTGCCGCCAAATTCAGGGTCGAGGGCGACATCGGTTTGTGAGAAGGCTATTAAGGGGAAAAACAGCCCTAAAAGTAAGATAATCCCAAATCTCATATCTCTTATCTTTTAACTTTTATCTCTTATCTCAAAATGGGCCATGCCCACCGCCACCAGGGCCAGAACCAGGGCCTCCACCACCATTGCCGCCCGTATAGGACGAGAGGCTGACTGAAGTGCCACCACTCACTGAAGCGTTGGAGTAAAACATGCCTTCAAACATCTCCGTTCCTCCTGAAACACTCACACCCGATTGAAGGGTAGGAGTGGAGCTACCCGAAACTACCAATGGCGTGCCACCGCTTGATGGGGCTTTGAATGCGTAGGTCGTTGAGCCGACGGTCAAACCGTACCAAGTGTTTTGCGACCATGACGATGCGGAATAACAGTTTTGGCTCAGCGAAGAACCGCTCTCAAGGCCGCCAATGGCCACCAAAGTACCACCCGTGAGGTAAAGTTTGTATCCGCCTTCGCTATTGGCGTCGATGGCTACTTCGGGTGAACTGGTGCCAATAGCATAAACCACGCCACCTTTAATATAACAATCGCCGTTGGCATCAATACCGTCGTTGCCTTGGCTGCATGCACAGACATAGCCGCCGGAGATGGTAAGGTTGCCGCCTGAGTTAATAGCATCGTCCGATTGGGAATGGCTAAACACCTCGCCGCCCGAAATAGAAAGGGTACCTTTGGCTTCAATACCCTCGTGAGCGGTGCTGTTCACCACGACCTTGCTCCCTCTGAAAACCAGGTTGCCGTCGCATTTGATGCCTTTGGCCGAAACGCCGTTGGAGTTGCTTTGACCACCGCCTCCAGGGCCTCCACCGCCTGGAAAACCGCCGCCACTGGAACCGAAATTGCTACCCGTTACAGTAACGTTAACCGTGCCGCCATAGAAATAGCCATTGCCATCACTGCTGATGCCTTTACCGCCCGTTCCTGTGCCGGTAAGGATCAGCGTGCCATCGGTCATCTTTACATAGTCTTTCCCCCTGACGCAAACAGGCTTTAAAGTGTCGCTCCCGATGACCGTGGCGGAACTTAATACATTCACCGTAATGGTGCCGCTAATCACATGGATGTAATCGTCGGAAACGATGCCCGACTTGCCTGTTGCCGTAACTGAGAGGCTGCCCTCTCCACTGAAAATGAATTGGCCTTCGCCAAACATTGCTGCTTTTTCATCTTCATTGCTAGGTGTGTCGGTATAGGAAGTGCCATCAGCGAGACTGTTTTCACCATTCAAAACAATGAAAGTGCGTTTGCCTTTATTAGGCTCGCTTTGTGTACCTTGAACGTTAATGACGGCACCGTTGGGATTGGTGATGTTCACACTGTTTAATGTGATACCTTGTCTCTTGGCACTATACAACTTGAAAAAGCCATTGCTGGTAGCACCTGACAGTTGGTACATCACATACTCTTCGCCAGAATAAACAATAGTCACATCGTTGCCATCAATGGAAACCGTGAAGTCGTCATTGGTTCCTGTGACAGTGGCGTTTTCACCAGTGGAAAACATCACGCTGACCGTTTTTGTGAATTTGGTATTGATGATATAGTCTTCGCTATCGTCGACCTCAACAGGGTCGATGAGGATAATGTTGTCCTTTTGACAGCTCACAACTGACACTGCCAGCATGACAAACAGCATGCATTTCAACAGTCGTTTCATAATCAAATGTTCTTCCTGTACACCCTTGCTCTTTTGTGAATGTGGTGCTCCAGATGGTTCCAGAGGTTCTGCACGTTGGTGTTGTCTTCCAGCTCACGAGTCGATTCGATGTACTTGATGCCATTCTTTGTGATGCCTTGGGCAAACTTGTCAAAAATCATGGCATTCACACCCTTGCTTTGGTATTGCTCGTCTATGGCAATCAGCAACAAATCGATGGTGTCGTTATGCTTCAAGGCTTTTAGGAGATGGATGAATCCAAAGGGGAAGAGACTGCCCTTGGCCTTTTGCATAGCCTTGGAGAGTGATGGCAACGCCACGCCAAAAGCGACTACTTTGTCGTTGGCATCGAGAATGATGGATAGGAAATCCACGCTGACATTGCTCAGGAATTGTTTCTTCAAGTCTGCGCATTGCCCTGCCGTCAGTTCTGAGAAACCATGCAGGTTCGAATAGGCGGCATTCAAACAGCTGAACAAGCCGTCGAGATAGTTTTTGATGTCGCTATGCTTGAGAAGCGGAGCCTGGTGTAAGCCATATTTGTCGGAGACTATTTTGGCCATTCGTGCATAGCGGTCAGGGATGACTTCGGGAACAAGGATGCGGTATTCCACAAAATCAATCTCTTTTTGGTAACCTAAGGCCAATAAATGGTACTCATAATATGGATCGTTGAATTTACCATAAGCTGTTGGAAGCTGATCGAAACCATCCACGAGAACTCCGGCGGCATCGAATTCCAAAAATCCGGTAGGACCGCTTACAACGTCCAATCCATTTTCCTTGGCATAGTTCTCCACGGTCTTCATTAAGGCTTCCGACACACTACGATCGTCGATGAAGTCAATCCATCCGAAACGGCAGATTTTCTCACCAACCTTTTCGTTGTAACTGCGGTTGATGATGCCAGCCACACGCCCCACCACACAACCTTTTTCGTCGTATGCAAGCCAATATTTGCCTTCGCAAATCTCAAACGCGTGGTTTTTTGATGGGGTCAGCGTATCGCGGTCCATCGACTCGATTTGTGGGACATAGTAAGGGTTGTCCTTGTAAAGCACATTGGGGAAATGCACGAACTTCCTCAAATCACTTTTTGTCCTGACCTCTTTAATTGTAACATCCATATTATTTGTTTTGTTTCTTGAAAATCACCAATTCATTCATTGCGAAATTATAAGTCCCCGAAACACAAAGTGCCAACAGGTTACATATCACCACATCCCATTTTGTCACCGCTTGAATCAACAGTAGCACACCCATTTTGATGAAGAAACCACCTGTGCATGAGATATTATAAGCTCCGTAATGCTTTACGAACGACTTCCCCGAACGATCTGGGACGCGATCTTTCCATGTCATGTAATAGGAGAAGAGAAAGTTCGCAAAAACGGCAAACTCAAACGAGATGATAGGGGAGACGATGACTTCGCCGACATAACCATTGAACACAAAATGCGAGAAAAGCCACAGGACGAGCGTATCCACCAGCGTGCCCAACAAATTGCCTATGGCAAACTTAGGGATGCGGTTTAATATCAGTTCCTTGACGTTATTCATTTTTGTGTTTTTGAATGAATCTTTGAAAATGCAAAAATAAGAATAATTATTAAGGCCCGTTTCACTTTGAGGGAATTCTCCTCGTTATGCTTTATTGAACTTCTCCTTGCCTTGCTTGCAGCGCGGGCATTTCCAGTCGTCGGGGAGGTCTTCGAAAGCCACGCCATCGTGCTCAGCAGGGTCATAGACATAGCCGCAGATGGAGCAGATGTACTTACCAGAGGCTTCTTTCTTAGTAAAGTTCACTTCGGCAAGGACAGTCGGCACAGGGTGGTTGAGGTCCATCACGCGTTTGGCTTCCAAGTTCTCATAGCCTTGCGGTGAATGCGTGGAGAGATAGACTGTGGGGTTATTGCGCACAAACTCGCGTACGCGGTCCAAGGTCTCGCGGGCTGCGGACAGGTCGTCGTACACCACCGAAAGTTTGTTCTCATAAAGAGCCTCGTCCACGTATGTGATGTCGGCTTGGAACATATAGAACAGGCCGTCGTTTTCGGCAATCACGAGGCTGTTGCCGTTGGTGTGTCCTTTGGCCTTGATGAAATAGATGCCGTCGCAGATCTTCTGGCTGTCGGGGAAGTTGTGATACGCCCCGTCAGTAAAGGTCACAGGAATCAGATTGGACAGGCCCTGCAACTCGGCAGCCTGCATTTCGTCGGCACTCACGTAGATTTTCGCGTTTGGGAAGGAGCGGAGTTCGCCTGAATGGTCTGCATGCTTATGCGTGAGCAGGATTTTGGTCACCTGTTCGGGCTTGTAGCCCAAAGCGGCCAAGGCATCCATATAACTGCAGATGTCTTTGCCGATGAAAGCGAGCGAGGTCTCTTCGGGGGCTCCCTCTGGGGTGCCTGCGGGAAGACCTGTGTCCACCAAAATCACTTCCGAACCCGTGTCGATTACATAGTTCTGCAAGCTGCCGCGATAGCGTATGTTGCGGTCGAACTTATCGGGTCCTTCCTCGCCGCCAAAGGCAAAGGGCTGGGTATAGAACCCATCTTTTCTGAATTTTACTGCTTTGATGTCCATATTCATAATGAGTTTAATTTCGTTTGAGATTACAAAAATACAAAATTCGCAATCCAAGCCAAACCTGAATAGTGATTTTTCCGATGAAAACAATTTGTGTGAGTCTTTGTTATCGATAATTTCCTTATCTTTGCATCCATCAACCCCAAAAGAACATACCAACACGGAAGATAACTGATTATATAACATAATGATATAAAGCGTTTTTGCATAGTCTACATATTAATGAACAGCCCGATAACGACATATAGAAACGACTTTGAGGCCATATACAAAATCATTACCCTCCATCGTGACCGAGTGGTGCAGCAAATCAATGGAGATACGGTAATGATGGTATGGGAAGTAGGTGGGTTTGTTTCTGGCAAACTGAAAACTTCGACTTGGGGCAGCGGCGTTGTCCGTCAGTTGGCGGAGTATATCCACACACAAGACCCCACGGTGAGAGGTTGGAGCTATCGCACCATTTATAAGATGGTTCAGTTTTATGAAACTTATTCATCTCAGGCCTTTATCGAGCTGATTGGCCATGTTAAGCCTCAACAAATTGTTCCGTTTGAAATGGCGCAAATTCCCAATCGTCAAATTTTGACAATCCAATCGGCACAAATACAAACCAATCCATTTGTGCCAATCCAATTGGCACAAATTCCAACTATTTTGTTTTCAACAGGTTGGAGCAATCATCAGCTCATAATGAACTATTGCAAGACTGATGAGCAACGGTTGTTTTACATGCTGTATGCGGGTCGTGAGCGTTTGGAGTACAAGGAATTGGATCGCGCCATCAAAACCAATACAATGTCAGCTATATTAGGCAGTCGCGATGTTCAGTCACAAATGCTGCAAGCCCAGTATCCCCAGTCACCGCTATTGTTCAAAGACCGTATCAGTTTGGACATGTTGGGGTTGCCGGTAAGTTACAAGGAAACCAAGCTCCGAAAGAGTATTGTCGATCACATGAAAGACTTCATCCTGGAGTTGGGAAAAGACTTCCTGTTTATTGATGAAGAGCATCGGCTTGCGGTCGGTGGCAAGACTTTTAAGGTTGACTTATTGTTCTACCACCGTCTGCTGCAATGTATGGTCGCCATTGAATTGAAAACCACGGAGTTTCAGCCCAAAGACCTTGGGCAGTTGGAATTCTATTTAGAGGCTTTAGATCAGGAGGAGCGTCGTTCCAATGAGAATCCCAGCATCGGCATTCTGTTGTGCAAAGAGGCCAATATGGAAGTGGTGCGTTTTGCGTTGAACAGGAGTATGTCGCCCACCATGGTGGCGCAGTATAAAGAACAGTTGCAGGTGGGAGGTGTGATACAACGCAGCCTGGTGGAGTTCTGCAAACTAATTGGAGAAAAGAAATAATTCGTACCTTTGTGGTACGTTACAACAAGAAATAGTGGAAAGTAATTGATCAAAAAACAACGAAATAGCATAATAGAACACAACTGATTAAATAACATATTGATATAAAGCGTTTTTGCTTTTCAAGTATTGCTGAAATCTGGACAATTTCAACCTCACTACACAAGAAAGCGGAACGCTCACGGTATATCCGTGGGCTTTCTTGTTTGTAGTGAAGGTAGTCCAGAACCGCAGCAATAGACAGAAGTTCACGGATTCTTTTTGTGACCCATTAGAAGGGCGAAGCGCTCAAAACGCCAAGCCATAATGAGTACCAAGTTCTTCAATAATACCGAGACGAGGCTGATGGACAAGTTCCACGGCATCGCTTCCGCAATGGCCAACTTCGACATCTTTCATGCCGTGGTTGGCTATTTTCGTTCCAGCGGCTACTTCAAACTGCGCAAGGAATTGGAAAATGTCACCGAGATACGCATCCTCGTCGGCATCAATATTGACAACCTCTTCCGCCTATCGCAAGCCACTGGCAAGTTTTTCTTCGAGAACAAAGAAGCAACGCTTGAACAGTATTGCGAGGACTTCCTTCGTGATGTCTACCAGTCCGAATACTCGTCAGAAGTCGATGAAGGCATCCGTCAGTTCTGCGCTGACATTGCCAACAATCGGTTGCAATTGCGTATCCATCCCACCAAAGACCTTCAAGCGAAATTCTACCTCTGCTTGCCGAAAAACCATAATGAACATAGCGATGGCTGGGTCATCATGGGCAGCAGCAACCTCAGCGCTCAGGGTCTCGGCACCACCGAACCGCCACGCTACGAATTGAATGTGGCCATGAAGGACTACGACGATGTGCATTACTGCGAGGAAGAGTTTCAAAGCCTTTGGAAGGATGCCATCCCAGTGACCATGGACGATGTGAATCCTATCGTTGGCAAAACCCATCTGACCCCAGAGGAATATCAGCCCACGCCCTACGAGCTTTACATGAGGATGCTCATCGACCATTTCGGCGATCAGGTCGAAGACGATTTTATTCCTCATCTGCCTGATAATTACGACAACCTTACCTACCAACGTGACGCAGTAGTGCAAGGCTACAATATCATGATGCAGCATGGTGGCTGTTTCATTGCCGATGTGGTGGGTCTGGGCAAAACCGTGGTGGCTGCCATGATTGCCCAGCGGTTTATCGCCGCCAACGGCAACAACACCCGTATTCTTGTCATCTTCCCTCCAGCGGTGCAAAGCAACTGGGAAGACACTTTCCGCGATTTCCAAATCAAAAACAATTATAGCCAGTTTGTCAGTAACGGTAGCTTGGATAAGGTCATTGAGGGCACCAACAACTACAGCCAGCCTGGTTACTACGACCTCATCATCGTTGATGAGGCGCACAATTTCCGTCACGACAGCACAGGCAATTACGACCTGCTGCAACGCATCTGCAAGTCGGCACGATTGAACAAAGGCAATGTCAAAGGCAACAAGCGTGTGTTGCTGCTTTCAGCCACGCCACTCAATAACACGCCCGAAGACATCAAGAACCAACTGCTGTTGTTCCAAGACACCGCCCGTTGCACGATTGATGGTGTCTCCAACATTGCCGATACCTTTGCCCCTTGGATTAAGGAATTCAAGAGCCTCATGTCGCAACGTCGCACCTTGAGTGCCGAGTTCCTTACCAGCCGCATCGATGCAATCAATCAGGAACTACGTCACAAGGTGCTGGAGAAGGTGATGGTGCGCCGTACCCGCAGCAACATTCAGCATGAGCCTCGTTATGCCAACGAGATACACTTCCCTCAGTTGCTCGACCCCACCGACCGCACCTATCAAATGTCACCTCAAGTACTTAAACTCTTTATTGACACCTATATCAAGTTAGTGGACACGCCATCGGCTAACCTGAAAGAGGTAAACCCGGACATGTTCGACGGAAGCGGTTTGCGTTATGCCCGTTATCGTGCCATAGAGTATTGCCCGTCCTACAAAGTTCCTTCTGGTAAAATGGCAAAGCACATGGCCGATTCGTTGGCCTCCATCTATCAGACACACATGGTCAAACGCTTGGAAAGTAGTTTCGATGCTTTCAAGAAATCGCTTCACACCCTACTTGATGCCACTAAAGGAATGATTAAGATGTTCGAGGAAGACAAGGTCATCATTGCGCCAGACTTGAATGTGAAAAAGCTGCAAGCTGACGGCATAGAGCTGGACGAAATCATTGAACTGGCCATCGGCAAGGGACTCGACCAAAAAGAGATTCTCTTCCATGCTGCCGACTTCCTGCCTGATTTCTTACCCATGTTGAAATACGATGCCGTGGTATTGGACAAATTGTGCAAGCGATGGGAGAAAGTGAAATTCGACCCCAAACTGGAGCTCTTCATCACCATGTTGCAAGGTGAATTGTTCGACAAGAAGAAGAACCCTGGCGGCAAACTCGTGGTGTTCAGCGAAAGCGTGGATACCGTCAATTATCTGGAAAAGGAGTTGAAACAACGCCTGAATCGCAGCGACATTCTAGCCGTTTGCGCCAAAAGTCGCAACCGTCTGCGCGACACCATCAAAGCCAACTTTGACGCAAAGTATAAGAAAGAATGGCACAACGACTATAACATCATCATCACTTCCGATGTGTTGGCTGAGGGCGTCAACCTGCATCGGGCCAATGTGATTGTCAACTACGACAGTCCGTGGAACGCCACCCGACTGATGCAACGCATCGGCCGTGTGAACCGTATCGGCTCCACCGCCAACGCGATTCACAATTATATGTTCTATCCTTCCGACCCAGGTGATGCCATCATCAGCCTGAAGAAAAACTCCCTCATCAAGTTGCAGAGCTTCCATTCCGCCCTTGGCGAGGACACCAGAATCTATTCACATGATGAAATGGTGCATGAGTTCAAACTCTTCAATGCCGATGTCCGCGACGAAACCGACCGCAGTCTGGAACTGCTGAGTGAAGTACGTGCACTTCACGACACCAATTCCGCACTATACCGTAAAATCAAGCAGTTGCCTCCAAAGAGCCGTTGCGCGAGAGTCTCGGAGAGACTCAATCTCAATAACCCCACACAAGGAACGCAGAGTGGGGCTACTGAAGCCTCGGTCGAAATGCGTCTCGGAGAGACGCTACCATGTACCGTATCATACCTGTCCTCGCCTCAAAAGAAAGCCTATTACCTCGTGGGTAAAACCACCCGGGAACTCTCTTTCCTCGAAGCCGTCGACCTCTTCCATGCAGAACCAGATGAAAAAGCTGTACCCTTTGGAGATGGCTTGCAACTCCACTATGAGCAGGTTCAGAAAGCTTTGGCGCAATACACCATCGACCAGCAGAGCGAGGCTCAAGAAGAAAAGCTCAAAATCGGTAGCAAAGACAATGATGCCAAGAAAGCCGCCGCTTTCTTGCGCGAAATACGCCCCTTGTTCGATGATGATGGTCGCCGTACCGTTGACCGCTTGAAACAAATAGTGGAACGCGGAACCTACAACCAACTGGCCGATGCCTTGAACCGCATCTCGAAAAAACAAAAGAAAGAGCCTTCGCCATCCATAAAAATCCTGGAACAACTTGAAGAGTTGGACAAACGCTACAGCCAGCCAGAAACGCCAACTGCCACCAAACAAGTGGCACTCACCACAGCCGACATCATTCTTTCCGAAACTTTCATTTAACACTCAAAAACATGAATACCTCTATCATACGACAAATCTTCCAGTCGAAGTTCGACTACCCGACCTACTGCAACGAAATCGTCCACAACGTTTTCGGTTGCAACGATATTTCTACCCGTCCCGAATTGCTTGATACCACAGCAGATGGCGACAGCAGTTATTACATAGGTCGCCAAACTGATGCCGATGGTCGTGAACTCGGTTTTTTCTATACCAGTGTTGCCCAAGGCAGCGATGTGCGCCGCAAGCGTGTTGGGTTGCGCAAGATGATTGCTCCTTACCTGAAATACGATGTCGATGCCGCCATTGCCGTTTTTGCCGATGAAAACCACTGGCGTTTGTCGTACATCTGCGACATGAAAGAAGGTGTCACCAACGCAAAACGGTTCTCGTACATCTTAGGCGACGAGCAGGGGCAGTATAAGACACCCTTGGAGCGACTTGATACCATTTACGCCAAAAGAGGAAGGTTTGTCTTAAATGACTTGCGCGAAGCCTTCTCCGTCGATGCGTTGAGCGACGAGTTTTTCAAGGAATATCACGATCATTATGATGACATCGTGGCGGAATTAGCCCGACAAGGCAAGTCGGGAGCCGTGTATCACGATTATGTGAAGAAGCTGATGGGACGCATCGTCTTCCTGCATTTTCTGCAAAAGAAAGGCTGGCTTTGTGGCGATACCAACTTCATGCTCAACACTTTCAGCCAAAGCAACCGCAGGAGCGACTATCTGGAAAGCGTGCTTGAACCGCTTTTCTTTGGCATTCTCAACACCGAACCCGCCAAACGCGAGCAGGTTTTCAGCAGGAACGGTTGGCAACAAGGTTTGGTGGAAAAATGGGCGGCCATCCCTTACCTCAATGGAGGTCTATTTGAACGTGATAACATTGACGACCTAAGGATTGTTCTGCCCGAATCTATCTTCAGCAATCTTTTCTCTTTTTTGGCCTCTTACAACTTCACCGTCGATGAGAACGACCCCGATGATGCCGAGATTGGCGTTGACCCCGAAATGTTGGGCAAGATCTTCGAGAGCCTTTTGGAAGACAACAAGGCCAAAGGTGCCTTCTACACCCCCAAGGAGATTGTGCGCTATATGTGCAAGGAGTCGCTGATAGCCCATCTCGCATCCAAACTGCCCGATGTTGCTGATGGTGTTGTTCGTGCCTTTGTGGAAAGCCACGAGATGCAGCCCGACTTGGAGCCTTATCGCGGTGTGCTCGAAAGCACTTTGCGTGAGGTGAAGATATGCGACCCCGCCATTGGCTCAGGTGCCTTCCCGATGGGTTTGCTCAACGAATTGTGGCGTTGCCGCGAGGCCTTGGGGACTGAGCTATCGCGCCTACAGTTGAAAAAAGAGATTATTGAGAACAACATCTATGGCGTTGACATCGAGCGTGGTGCCATCGACATCGCCCGTCTCCGTTTCTGGTTGAGCATCGTGGTGGACAGCGAGACGGCGGAGCCTTTGCCCAACTTCGATTACAAGTTCATGCAAGGCAACAGCCTGATTGAGAGCTATGGCGGTTTCGACATCAGCCGCATCGCGGGCAAGACCGTGGGCCGCCCATCTACCTCCACGCAGTATGTGATAGGTCTCGACAGCGATTTGAGCCAGAAGAATCTGCAACGCTTGTTGCGCGAGTACTTCTCCGTCACCGACCACCAAAAGAAAGCCACAATGCGCCATGCCATCAACGCAGAGGTGAAGACCCTCATCCGCGAAAGCGTAGGCGGCACTCCGACCTTCCTCGCCAAGTTAGAGCAACTCGACCCTTCCGCCAACCAAGACTTCTTCCTTTGGCACACTTGGTTTAAGGACATCTTCGACAAGGGAGGATTTGATATTGTTATTGGGAATCCGCCGTATATAAATATCGCAAATCTCACAGACGATAATGTCAGAAAACAGTATCAAAAAAAATATAAAACTGTAAAGAACAAGAGCGATTTATACAGTATCTTTACAGAAAGAGCTCATCATCTTTTAAAGCCGAGGGGGATTTGTTCGTACATTTTCTCAAACAGTTGGTTGGGAACAGATAGTTTTTCCTTGTTCAGGAAATTCTTAGTTGAGGAAACAAGAGTGATTAAACTAGTGGATTTGCCAGATAAAGTTTTCGAAAACGCTACTGTAAAGACATGCATCATTCTGTTTTCAAAAGATAAAGCAAGTTCAAATACAATCGTTTTAGAAAACTGGGACGGGACATCGTTCTCTATTATGAATCACAGTCTAACGTACCAAAGTATTAGACAATACGAGAATTATCCTTTTTCATTCGAAGAGAACATTGACTTGTCAAGGTGTAATGTGATAAAATTGGGAGAAATTGCTCATTTTTCTTTAGGAATAAAGACCAGCAACGACAAACGTTTTATTAGCAATGAGCCTTTTTTGGAAGACAGTTATCGCCTCATTAGAGGAAGAAATATTCAAAGATACAACACTCCTCAAAGTTCAGAATGGATTTGGTACAGACCAGATTTGTTTATGCAAAAAGTTGGTGCAGGCCCAAGACAACTTGAGTTTTTTCGTACTTCACCTAAAATCATCATCCAAGACATTGCCACAGAGATATGTGCAACTATCGATGAAAACATGTACTTATGCAACGATACTATCAACCTAATATACAAGTTAGACGATTCATATTCATTTAATTACATATTGGGACTTCTTAATTCCAAAGCCGTCCGTTTTTGGCATAAAAAGGTATTCCCAGAAGGACTACATGTAAAGATATATCAGTTGAAAGAAATACCAATTCCAGTTGTTTCTGTGGCACATCAGAAACCAATAATAGATATTGTAAATGAGATAAGGAGGATAAAAAAGGATAGCTCTAATGCCGACATCACATCGTTAGAACAATCAATCGACAGGGAGGTTTACAAACTTTACAACCTCACAGAAGAGGAAATTGGGGTGATAGAATCCAACAGACTATAAAGAGTTTCCCCACAAAAAACAACTCTACTTCAGATTATTCTTTGTTTTTCGGTCTTTTGAATACGTCATCATCTGAAGGTTTAAACTCAATCTTATATTTTTGCGTATCGGAGAATAGCGGTAACTTATAGAACGGACTCTTTAAGGTTTTGTCATTAGAGTCAATTTCTGCCCATTCTCCAACGTATAAATATTGTCTTTTCTTGAAATAATTCCAATGATTAAGGATCGATTCTTTCGATGTATATATATTCTCATCAACATTACAAAAAGGAATCGCATAAATAAAAATAGCGTCATAGATGTACAGTATGGCGGTGCAAAATGGAGAAAAACTAGGAGAATTATTGGTTTTAAAGAATAAATCCAATACTGGTTGCTCAAAGAATTCATTATGCTCTCCATATAGGAAAGGAGGGAATTCCATATCTGCCATATCTCCATGAACCCATTTACCTGTATTGACAAAATGGGAAAATTTACAAGACGGAATCATGTCAACTGCAATTTTCACCAAAGCTTTGAAAATCCCGTAATAACTGACTTCTCCCTTGTTAAATAAAAGAACTCTACCTGTTGGAGCACCGTTGTACACATCGTTTATTATTTTATCTTGCTTAATAAAAACTACTGGCATGGACAAGTCTTTGTCAGGTCGGATACAGAAATTCAATCCTTCAAGACTATGATTCCTTGTTTTTTTCCCAGGAATGCGAGATAACGTTCTGTTTATTTCAAGAAATCTATATAGATTGTTCTCTACTCCTTTTTCTTCAAACAGAGTATTGCATTCATCACATTCTTCATTGCATAATAATAATTTATTCCCTAATGATTCCATAATGGCATGAGATTCATTTTTGAAATAATTCTTGCCAGTATTTTCGCAAAAACGGCATATTCGAGCTTCAGGGTCTTTTTCCCCGATATATATTTTCTCTGTCAATAGTCCATAAGAATATGTTTCATATTTTTGATACAAAATCCCCCAAGTAAGGACAAAACAATTATCGTCTGCATTCTCATTCCGATTATTCTCAATGGCCTTTATCTTAATCAAGGAGCGTCTTATGTCAATTATGTCAACCGAGGCGTTGTGGCGAATAAAAACATCGTTGTCTCTAAATCCTTTGAAGTACGATGGAAGTTGTTGAATATTGCAAACATGTACTTTTAGTTTTTCGGACAATTCAGCCATTACTTCAAGCACAAGCGGACTAAATCTATACAATGCATATATGTTTCCGCCTTCTATTCTCGGCAATTTTGCAAACGCATTTTCAACTGCATTTTCTACACTACGATCTTCGGAAACAAATGAGAAAAGTCTTCTTTTTTCTCTGGAGAGGAGATAGAATTTTTGTGGGCGGTAATCAAAGTAATCCATTAATTCTTATTGTTGTATTTGTATTTTAGATTCTTATTCAGAATAACTGCGTGTGGGCTATGCAAAAATACCAATAATCATTCTGCACATGCCGTCCTCCTTCAATCATTTCTTTATACTTGTCGAACAATGCCTTGTGTCCAATTTTCAACAGCACTTGCCGGCAATAGCCAAGCTCCATTTCAAACTTCAATAATAAGCGTTGTTTGTTTTTCAGTATGTCTTCGCTGCATTTCCATATTTCATGCTTAATGGACGCCAGTAAACAAGAATAGTAGTCCGCTAAAGTTACAACATTGATAACATCCAAAGCCGTATCAAGATTCAGAACTTGTTTTATGGCTTGCTTCAAGCGATCGTCTTTTATTAGGTCTTTTTCCATCTCTATAATCTCTTTGGGCGAGAGATTGAGTAGTTGCTTGCATGACGGCCAATCGTCTTCCGAGCGGGCAAGGATCCAATACGTTTTTACATTATTCACGAAGTTACAAACTTCAACAAATGCTTGCTTTGGAATGTCATATTTAGATGAAATGACTTCATTACAGTTTTGAATAACCCATTGTATATATGAGAAACTGATGTCCAAACTTTCCTCAATCCATCTCTCCACTTCTCTACAAAAATCTCTTATGTTATCATTGACATTTTGAGACACTGGGTCGAAAGAATATTTCATCTGTATATCAATCAGTTTCCTGACTAAACCTTCCGCACTACCTTTAAATATAATAAAGTTCAACATGTTTTTTTGCGATGCTACAAATTGTTTAACGCCTTGTATAAATAAAAGAATGCTTCTGGGTTGGTTTTCTTCAGCTTGTTAAGTTTTGTGTATTCATATTGTAAAAATACCCAATCTTTGATAACTGTTAAATGCTTGGAATTGAACTTTTCAAACGCCTGAAATTGGTTTTGTATCAATGAAGCAAGATAGGCTATTTTTGCTGCTGATAAAATGGCTTTTTCAATATGAAATGATTCTGAAAAGATGTGGCTGGTTACATCCTTAATGCCTTTTTGAAGTATGCCGAACTCGGTGCCATTGTAATCATGACGGAAACAAATAGATAGCGCATTGTCAATGGTGTCGTGGAAAACATCATCCAAAGTGAAGTCACCAGCACGATAGGTCAATTCCTGTCTGGCAATTCTACGATAGGTGGCTGCTATGGAAGTGACGTCATCCGCACGGTCGAATAGATGTCCAATGTCATACAACTGCTTGATAATTTCCATGCCACATTCGGTGCCGTTCTTACGGTAGGGAATACCTATGGTTTTTGGAGCAAAGGCTGTGAGTTTGTCGGCAAGCAAGTTGTTGACATCTGGCACATACACTTGGCAATCAGATCCTTCCATCTGAAGAAAACGATTCGCAATGGGAATTGCTACAAGACTGCTGTATGGTGTTGTCTCAAACAACACATCCAAAAGAATATGGGATTCTTTGTTTTCTACTGTGGAGAAATAGAAAAACTTAAAATGCTTTTTAGGGATGTTTGATAGCGGAATCCGCTGTTGCTCTTCATATCTGAGAAAGCCTTTGTTTTTGGCTATGTTTTGCAGGTCGCCTTGCAGATCGCTATTTTGTGGGGCGACGGTGATATCAATATCTATCGATAATCGATGCGAAGCCTGCATCATCAGCATCATTGCCGTGCCTCCCTTAAAGACAAATGGAACTGCGGATTCGGCAAGGCTCTCCAACAGAGACAGCGCATGGATGGTCTTCTCAACAAGAATTCGATCGGCTTTATATTGCCGAGATACAGCATTTATCCACTCCAAAGAAAACGATTGTGGTGTAATCATGGCTTAATAATCTATTTCGTCAAGTAAATCTTCAATAACTTTATGGCGTCCACGTCGTCCGGCATATCGAAGCATCTTGCTGGTGCTTACAGCACAAGAAGCAATTGCATTCTCATAAATGCGAAGTATCTCTGTGTTCTGGAACGGGAACATGCGATCTAACGCCCAGTCAACCAGCATCTTCTCAAGCGTGGCCATTGGGAAACCCCAATCGACATCTTCTCGGACAGGTGCCCCAGAAACGAGATTCCTCACCACGACATAACCATCGTAATAGGACAAATCATCGTCAAGATTACGGTAAAGTACGGTGGAGCGTGGATACATGTCGCGAATTGCATAATAGATCGATTCGGCGGCATCACGTTCAACATCCACAAAGTAAATCTGAGTGTTCATCATGTGTTGGGCAAAGGCGTTCACTGCAGCCAAATCCCATTGACAATAATCGACAAACGGGAATCTGTCACGCATCATGCGACCAATTTTCTTTGTTTTCTGATGAATGACTGGGGAAAACGCCTCTTTTGTTCCCAAACGATAAACGCCTCGTCCAATACTGTACAAAACTCTTTTCTCTAACAAGGCATGGATACGCCATCTCACAGTGGCAATCGGAATATCAGGAGTAAAGCTACGATAAAAGTCATCGATATCCTCAAATACGATTTCCCTTTGATGGCCAAATTCTTTTCGGAGTTCTTCTATGTGCAGATTATTGGACATTGTATTATTGTTTCACGCTGCAAAGATAAGCAAATTTTCGTCAGTAATTCACAAAAATTGACAAAAATTTGGATTTTTTTTCTGCCGTACTAAAACAATGCAAGAAGGTTATCGCATAGTCACAAAAAGAATGATTGATATAAAATAACTATATAAAAATTATTTATTATTACTGCAGACAATACAATTATATAACAGATGCAGGTTAACAGATGCAGTTATTATTGGTTGGATACATGGGTGCTGGCCAATGTGATACAATTGGCCACGCAAGACTTTTGCGTCAGCAACCTCAACCGCACCAACGATCCCTGCAGGCGGCAATACGACCAAATGACACATGCAGTGCGCTCCGTCCCTGCCAACATCGCGGAAGGCAACTCGCGGCATTCCACCTCAAAGGAGACAGAAATGCGCCTCACGGATGTGGCTCGGGCTGCATGAGAGCGCAAGCCTTTATCGACACTACCCATTAAAAAACAAGCCTCGCAAGAGGCTTTGTTTGTTATCGTAAATTATACTTCAGGAACATCATGACAAGGTTTTTGCCTTTACCCAAAAACAGCCTTAGTATGATAAATGGCCTCGCAGAACAAGCAGCGCAATAAATGTTTGCAGGTTGTTTTTCTGATTTGCTTTGGGCTTCACACCAGTAATGATAGATAAAAAATCCGCAACCCAAGCCCTTGCTTGAATTGCGGATTGTTCATTTGGTATAATGTACCTTGTCCAATTATTTCAATGTGTCGTACTGCTCGTCGCTGACAGGCTCCAGCCACTCGTTGCTGTTGCCGGGTTGGGCATTGGCATGGTAAGTGAGGTGCTGCATCCAGCTGTCTTTGGCGGCGCCGTGCCAGTGCTTCACACCCTCGGGAACGGCGATGACGGTGCCGGGGACCAACGGAACGGCTTCCTTGCCCCATTCCTGATACCAACCGCGACCGCTCACACAGATCAACATCTGAACGGCACCGTGGTGAACATGCCAATTGTTGCGGCAGCCAGGCTCGAAGCTGACGTTGCAGAGACCGCTTGTGGGATCGAGGACGGCGAGGTAGCTGTTGCCAATGAAATACTGGGCGTATGCCGTATTAGGTTCTCCAATGGGCCAGGGTGATTGTGCACACGCTACATCGTTCTTGCCTTCCACAGCGGCAGCGATGGCAGCCTCGCAACGCAAAGCCTCGGCCTCCAACCCTGCGGCTTTCAATGCCACTGGGACATTGCGCAACTGCTCTTCTGTGACACCCATGTTCAAGGCGCCGCGCACATGCGCCTGCAGCTGCGGCATCACGTTCTCCAAGCCGCTCAAAGCACTCACGGTGATGAGTTCGCGGTCAGCGTGAGTGAGGTTGTCGCGGGCGAAGATGTCGCCGAAGAGATGGGCTTTCAGATAATAGTCCTCGGCAGGGCAGAAGTCATAGTTGAAAGGGCGACCGCTGAGTTGGGTCTGCACTTCAGTGCCTTGTTTCAAGGCATCGTAGCTGGCGGGCAGGGGAGAGGCGTCCATACCTTCTTCAGTGGCTTTGCCTTCGGTCTTGCGTTGTTCCAAGACCTTCTGCAAAGTGCCAAGGGCGTTCAAAGAACGCGGGAATCCCGTGTAGGCATAGAGTTGCGACAGGGCTTCCTTGATTTGGCTGACCGTCAAGCCGGCATCCAAGCCGCCGTTGATGGCCTCGGCCAAGGCGGTATAGTCGGCTTTGGCCTCGCTGCAGGCGATTGCCGACATGAAGGCCGCCTGCTCTTGGTTAAAACTCAAAGTATTCATTTCCTTTTCCATTGTGGTGGTTTTGCTGCCGCAAGAAGCAAACATCAATGCGGCGGCAAACATTCCGATAATAAGTTGTTTTCTCATTTTATTGCGTATAGATTGATGATTGATTTTGCTTTTGCGTTATCCGTAATTTTCAATCAAATATTTCACAAAGTTCATGTCGTTGAAGTTGACTGTGCCGGTATCGTGCTGGTTCATTGTTGCAATTTGGGCCATGTCATCGTCGGTGAGGGCAAAGTCGAAGATGTCGAGGTTTTGCTGCATACGCTCCTTGTGAGTGGATTTCGGGATGGCCACGATGCCGCGTTGCGTGAGCCAGCGGAGGGCTACCTGCGAGGCGGTCTTGCCGTACTTTGCACCAATGCCGGCCAGCAGGTCGCTCTTGATGATGCCGTCCACACCTTGTCCGCCCAGCGGTCCCCATGCCATCATCTTGGTGCCGAACTCGTTGAGCGTAGGCTCGATTTCGCGTTGCTGAATCATCGCGTTGCACTGCAGTTGGTTTACCATCGGCTTCATATCCACATAGTGGGCGAAGTCGAAAAAACGGGCTTGTTGGAAGTTGCTCACGCCGATGGCGCGCACTTTGCCGTCGCGGTAGGCGTCCTCCATTGCACGCCAGGTGCCGAACACATCGCCGTATGCCTGGTGTATGAGTAGCAAGTCGATGTAGTCCGTTTTCAGCTTGCGCAGGCTCTCGTCGATGCTGCGGGCGGCCTTCTCTTCGCCGTTGTTGCTGATCCATACCTTGGTGACGAGGAACAGGTCCTCGCGCTTGATGCCCGACTTGGCGACGGCCTCGCCCACGCCTTCCTCGTTGAAATAAGCCTGGGCAGTATCGATTAGGCGATAGCCCACACTCAATGCGTCGCTCACGCAACGCTCCGCCTCTTGTGGCGGCACTTGGAATACACCGTAGCCCAAAATCGGCATCTCAACGCCGTTGTATAGTCTGATGTTTTGCATAGTTTTGATGTTTTATGATTTCTAACTGTTTGACAATGCAAAACTACAACCATCATTCATCATGGCTGTTATGGATTTTTCGGGAAAAATTTCAAATTTTGCGGTTTTGCTTCGTTATTGTTATTGCTTGATCTCTACTTCGGTAGTCAAACTACGTACCCCTCCACAACGAAGGCTTGGTGTATTGATTCGTATGTCGCAGTCCACCACAAAGACATTTCCCTCTTTTGAGCGTATCACATTCTCATCGTGCAGGTCGCTCAAATAGATTTCAGGAGTGGCGAAAGTCCAATTTCTCAGATTGATGAGTTTGAATCCAATGTGTTCAGCAAACGAGGCAATTTCTTCATCCGACATGTGTGTCCCTTCAATGAAAGGCTGCTCTGCCACAATCTTGAAATCACCGTCTTCAGTGCGTCCAAATCCCAATACTTTCAGTGCGGTTTCTGGGAAATAAGTGTTATGCAGCGAGATACGGTCAAGTGCCAGAATGGGTTGGATAAAATAGTCAAGCCCAATGGCTTTTACCAATGTGGCACCATGGTCGTAAACTATAGCTTCTCCGCCTTCTGCAATTTGCTCACCTAACATGCGCGGCAGGGCATCTTCGACACGTTCTGTCCAGCAACCGACTTTCTTTGCCCATTGCTCTATGCATTCAGCCTGCTTCGCTCCGCGTTGGACTTCTCTTTTGAAGTCGCCGACATCTGGTGCAGCATTTCTATCTGCCGCAGTTTCTGCTCCCGCGAGTAGGGATGCAATGACATGCGTAGTACCTCCCATTGAGCAGCCATACTGTTCTGCCGATGAAAATCGCTTATATACAAGCCGTTGTGTGATGAATTGTTCTGCATACGACTCCAATTTTGAAAGACCGTTGGCAGTGAAGCCCTCATCGATAATCGAATGGATGCTATGCCAAAAGTCTTGGTTGTTCATTTTTGATATGTTTGAATCATTATCCAATGATGCGCAAAAATACAACTTTTTTCAAATCGTCGCCATCGGCTTGTTCACTCCCTAAACGAACTCGGCGAAGCCCCAAGATTGTTCTGGACGTAGCGCGAGAAATGGCTGAGGGAGGCGAAGTTGAAGCGGTCGGCGATGTCGGTGAGCGTGAGGCTACGGTCTTTGAGTAGGTGTGAAAGCTCCATGGCGGCGTAGCGGTTGATCCAGTAGTTGGCCGACTGGCCGCTGACGCGCTTACAGATTTCCGAGAGGTACTTGGGCGTAACACACAACTCGCTGGCGTACCATGCCACATCGCGATGCTCGCGGTAGTCGCTGTGCTCCAGCATCGCCACGAAACGGTCCATCACCGAGGCAGTCTGCGCCGACAGATCCGCCTCGCCGTAGATGCGCGAGTGGAACTCGAAGAAGTCAATGAAGAGCATCTGAAGCACGGCAATCATCTCGTCGCCGTGAAAATACTGGTGCGGATGCCTCATGCGACGGAACACCTCCTCGAAGTCGCGTTCGCATAGCTGTTGCTCCTCCTCGTTGAGGTGCATGATTGGGTCGATGTAGAGTGACATACCGCCTCGTGTGCCGTAGTTGGAGTGTGTGGCGCAGACGTTGATGAAGTCAAAATCCACATAGACGACATTCACACGAAAGTCCACTGATGGCTTCATTCGTGTCACCTGCCGATTGGCCACCACAATCATGCAGTCGCCCTTCCGGAAGTGAAGCTGGCTGCCGCCGTACCACACTTCGCACTCGCCCGCCGAGCAGTAGGCATGGGTGATATAGCTTTCCATACCCGCCTCCGCGATACGATTGAGACTATCGTCGATGATGATATTTCGCTCGTTGAGTTCCACGATGCAAAGTTATAAAAAATCCGCAATCCAAGACTGTGCCTGGATTGCGGATTTGTTCACCAAGACCAATGTTTAATCTACATCGGCACGGGCCATGGCGTCTTTGTAATACTTCTGGTTGACGAAGACGTCTTCCTTGTACGGGTTGATGTGACGTTTCTTGGAAACCGAGATGATGTAGCAGAGAGCCACGATGTTCACTATCAGAGCGAGTGTGCTGATCACCATCATCATGGTAGGATTGGCCGCCACGACGGAAGGATCTACCGTAGTGCCCACAACGCCGTCAACGGCAGCTTGTCCGCCCGCAGCGTACAGCTTCTCAATGGTGGTGACACCTTCAGGATAGAGGACAGGAAGCGTAGCCCAACTGAACCACTGGCGACCGTCTTTGAAGGTCTCCTGGAAGAGCGGGAACACCTGTGCGAACATGCACCAGATGGCCAAGGTATTGGCACGGTTTTGGATCCAACCGCCACGGTTCCACAGCAAAGCGGCCACCGTAGGAGCCAGCAGCAGGGCGATACCGCAGTACCAGCTGTGCGTCGGCAGGCAGTTGTAGGTGTAGGCAAAGTTCCAGATGTCGTAGATGACGATGTAGACCCAGGTCATGTCGGCCCAAATCATGTCTTTCTTGTCCTTGGAACCATACACATTCCACCAAGCGGTCATACAGAAGATGTTGAACAAACCGGCAACACCATTAAAGACATTGTGCCAGCCGCCGTATTGCCAAACGCCTTCTGAGGTAAGCCACCACTTGTTCCATCCCATCACGGCGCTCTCAAAGTCGGAGACGCATGCAATCAAGATGTTGATGGCCACGATGATGAACGGGAACGGCTTGAACCAGTGCTTGGCACCGATACCCCATTTGTACTTGATCATCATAAAGCCGATACATCCAGCTGTGGCTGCATAAAGCTTGGCGTAGTGGAACCAACCCTGCATGTAGACATGGGTCTGGTTTTCCAACGCCCACTGTGCACCGCTGCGGACGCCAAGCCAGATGGCAAGGAAGTAGGCTGTCAAAGCAACGGGAACAACCAAAAATGTAAAGATGCCGCCGAACTTGGTACGACGGGCAAACTCGTTCAGTAAGATAAGACCAGCGAGGACAACGAGCATCATTCCCCACTGAGACAGGGCATTAGCGCCATAAACTTGGAAAAACATGATATTTAAGAATTTAGAATTTAGAAGTCAGAAGGAAGAAGATTTTTGGAGCGATGCTCTTTTACTAAAGCGTAACCGATCCATACTAAGGTTAAAACCACCGACATAGGTAGGCCAACTGTAAGCATCTCACGGAGCATGACAGCACCGCCTCCCGCATTCTCAAGTGCGGTGAAGAACGGGAAACGCCAAGTGAGTTCGCCGTTGATGATATGGTCCACGACCAACATCACCGAACCGCCCCAAAGCATCTTCTCCAGAGCTGGCAGATGACGCGCAAAGGCAGAATGATCGCTTCGGTTGTTTTTTTCATTGGATTTGCGAATGGCACTCGTGACCACCGCTTGTGCTAAAGGTACTACAAAACAGGACATTATATTTGAGTTAAAAGTTAATAGTTAAAAGTTAAAAGTTATACGATTATACTGTTGATTTCCACTTCATTGCCCCGAAGCAGCCAGGTATTGTTGCTGTTGCAATGTGGACAAGTCTTGCCGAACTTCACGGTCTCGTATTCTTTCTTGCAGTTGTCACAGTGAGTCACTGCTGGGATGGTGTTAATCTTCAACTCACATCCTTTGAGCATCTCTTCCTTGTCAGCCGCCCAACGCCAGCAGTCGGTGAGTAGATGGGGCACCACGGTCGACACCTCGCCGATGTCCATCACCACGCTGGAGACATGCTCCACGTGATTCTCCTCCGCCACTGCTTTGACGTCCTTGATGATATAAAAAACTACTCCGAGTTCGTGCACGGTTTATAATTGATAATTGATAATTGAAAATTGAGAATTGAGAATTATTTCTTGCTGAAGATGATTTTTCCGGTGCGTTTGAGCATGTAAGGCAGGATGCCACCGAACTTGTCCTCTGATGTGCGCATGATGCTGGCATCAGGATTGTCGCGGAAGAGGTGGATGGCGTCGAAGCCGCACTTGGTTGTACAGATGCCACAACCGATGCAGCGGTTCTCATCGACCACCGATGCGCCGCACGAGAGGCAGCGGGCTGTCTCTTTTTGCACCTGCTCCTCGGTGAGAGTGAGCATATATTCGCTGAAAGGATTCCCGTTGGCTTTATGGCCTTCCACTTGACGCGAACTGTTGTCGTATGATTCCACGAGGATGTCGTCCTTGTCCAACTCAATGAAGTCGCGGCGGTTGCGACCGATAGTCATGTGTCCGTGTTGTACAAAGCGATGCAGACTCTCTGCGGCCTCCTTGCCAGCGGCAATGGCATCAATGGCGAACTTGGGACCCGTGAAGACGTCGCCGCCAACGAAGATATCTTCTTCAGCTGTTTGATACGTCAGCTTGTCGGCAACGGGATACACGCCTCTGAAGAACTCTACCTTGGTGTCCTTGAGCAGGTCTCTCAGAATGACAGTCTGTCCAATGGCGAAGATAACCATGTCGGCATCCAACGTAATCAGTTCATTCTCGTCGTATTGTGGATTGAAACGATGTTCAGTGTCATAGACCGAGGTGCATTTCTTGAAGACAATGCCGCTGACTTTGCCATCGCCAAGCACTTCCTTCGGTCCCCAACCTGGGTTGATGACCACGCCGTCTTCACGAGCTTCTTTGCGCTCTTCAAGCGATGCTGGCATGATGTCTTCGGTCTCCAATGACAGCATTGTTACCGATGTCGCGCCACTGCGTTTGGCCACACGGGCTGCATCGATGGCCACGTTGCCGCCGCCAACGACTACTATGTTGCCCGAGACCTTCACCTTGCCGCAGTTGGCATCGTGCAGGAAGTCGATGGCGGTGATGGTACCGGGAAGTGTTTCACCCGAGATGCCGGGCAGTTTGCCTCCTTGGCAGCCGATAGCCACATAGAAGCCCTTGTAGCCTTGTTCGCGGAGTTGTTCTATGGTGATGTCCTTGCCGACCTCCACGCCCGTGCGAATCTCTACACCGATCTCGCGCATGATGTCGATTTCAGCCTTGATGACGTCTTTATCCAGTTTATAGGAGGGAATGCCATAGCGTAACATGCCGCCAGGCTCCTCGCTCTTCTCAAACACAGTGGGCTTGTAGCCCATAGTGGCAAGATAATAGGCGCAACTCAATCCTGCGGGACCGCCACCTATGATGGCAATCTTCTCCTCCCATTGTTCCTGCACATTCGAGCAGATATTCACCTCTGGCACAAAGCGTGTCTCAGCGTTGAGGTCTTGCTCGGCGATGAACTTCTTCACCGCATCGATGGCGATGGGCTGGTCAATGGTGCCACGGGTACAGGCATCCTCGCAGCGGCGGTTGCACACGCGACCGCAGACTGCTGGGAAGGGGTTCTCGCGTTTGATGAGCTCCAAGGCTTCGGTATATTTGCCCTCAGCGGCTTTCTTCAGGTAGCCTTGTACAGCGATATGGGCAGGACAAGCGGTCTTGCACGGTGCCGTACCTGTTGGGTAGCAGTTGATGCGGTTCTTGTCGCGGTAGTCTTCCGTCCACTTTTGCGGTCCCCATTTCTTGGCATCGGGGAGTTCCTGCTTGGGATAAGTCTGTTCGCCATGTTTGGTGCAGAGTTTCTGCCCCAAACGGACAGCACCTGCAGGGCAGTATTCCACGCAGCGACCACAAGCCACACAATTCTTCGGGTCGACATGAGCCACGTATGCACTACGCGACATGTTCGGGGTGTTAAAAAGCTGTGATGTACGCAAAGCATTGCAAATCTTTATGTTACAATTACAGATGGCGAAAATCTTTCCTTCACCGTCAATGTTAGTGACTTGATGCACGAAGCCGTGGTCTTCGGCCTTTTTCAGGATAGCAATGGCTTCGTCGTAGGTGATATAATGGCCTCGGTTGGTCTCCACCAAATACTCGGCCATGTCGCCCACGCCGATACACCAGTCACGATAGTCATCGGCGCAGCCTTCATCGAGTTTTTTGCGTCCGTAGCGACAGCTGCAGATGCCCACTGCCAGGTGGCCTTCATAGCGCTTGAGCCAATAGGAGATATGCTCGATGTCGGCAGTCTCGTTTTCCATCGAGATGGCTTTTTCGACAGGGATCACATGCATTCCGATACCGCTACCGCCCATGGGCACCATTGGCGTAACCTTTTCCAAAGGCAGGAAGGTCATGCGCTCGAAAAACATGGCCAGCTCGGGGTGTTTGTCCATCAGCTCCACATTCATGTTGGTATATTCTGCTGAACCTGGGACAAACATTGGCACCCAGTAGATGCGGGCGTCGCGTTCAAACGAAGTGCCGGCCACAGGTCCTTCCTTGGTGTATTTGTCACCGTAGTCGTACTCCAACATGCCGAAATAGGCCAGCTTGTCCAGAAGTTCATCAAAGGATTTGTCGTCGGGGGTATAGTGATTCTTGGCGTTCAGCTCATGCAATTCGGCATAGCTGTGATGCTCTCTCACTTTGAAGAAGTTACCGGGAAGCATATCCAAGAGCAAATCCAACGAGGCCTCGCGGGTGGCAGCGTCCATCTCGTCCTCGAAGATGCAGGCAAGGCCCCAATACTCTGGGGCATCGGTGTCCATCTTAATTTTTCCGGGGATACGGTCCGTGACGTGACGGACGAATTTCAACAGTTTCGGGTTCGGGTTTTTGTCGCCTTTGTGCTTGGGGACGAACTTGGTTGACATTTCGGGCATAATATTATCAGTTTGCAGTTGTTCAGTTATCAGTTGTTTTTCCAGGCGTTGACTTCGGCGAGGAGCCATTGGACGAAGGCATCCACGCCTTCACCGGTTTTTGCGCAAATGGGGATGATTTTCGCTTTAGGGTTACGTTGGTGAATGTTGCTCTTGCAGCGTTCAAGGTCGAAGTCAAAATAGGGCATGACATCGATCTTATTGATAAGCACCAAATCGCAAACCGAGAACATCAGCGGATATTTCAGCGGCTTGTCGTCGCCCTCAGGTACAGAGAGGATCATGGCGTTGCGCACAGCACCTGTGTCAAACTCGGCGGGACAGACCAGGTTGCCTACATTCTCAAGAACGACCAAGTCGACATCCTCCAAAGCCACATTGTCCAAGCCTTGTCGGGTCATCTCCGCGTCGAGGTGGCACATCCCTCCCGTGTGCAGCTGTATGGACGGAATACCTGTCGCTTCCTTAATCTTGATGGCATCCACGTCGCTGTCGATGTCTGCCTCCATCACGGCTACCCGAATCTTATACTTGAGACGTTTGATGGTCTGGATAAGGGTAGTGGTTTTCCCACTTCCTGGCGATGACATCAGGTTAAGAAGATACACGCCTTTGGTTTTCAGTTCTTTGCGCAATTCATTCGCATCTTTGTCGTTTTCGGCAAAGACGCTTTTCTTGATTTCAATAACTTTGACTTTCTCCATAGGCTGCAAAGATAGTTTTTTTTGTTCTGTTACGACAGCCAATGATAGATTTTCTTGGCAATTCATGGGTGCAAAAGCACGAAAAATCCGCAACCCTTGCTTTTCGCCTAGATTGCGGATTTCATCGTTTCATTTCGTCTCTTATTTGATCATCCGAATCACCTTGGCAGGGACGCCACCCACGATGGTGTTTTCGGGGACATCCTTTCCCACCACGGCACCGGCGGCCACAATGGCGTTCTCGCCGATGGTGACACCCGCCAATATCGTGGCGTTGGCACCAATCCAAGCGTTTTTCTTGATGACGATGGGCTTGGTGAGCAACGAATGTCTTGTTTCCGGGTCTTCGGGATGGTATTCTGAAGCCAAAACCACATGAGGCGCAATGAAGACGCCCTCCTCAATCGTGATGCCACCAAGTGCCAGGAAGGTGCAGCCGAAGTTGACGAAACTGCCCTTGCCGAAGGTGGTCTTCTTGCCATAGTTGATGTTGAACGGTGGAAACACACGCACGGTGTCATCGATGTCGGAGCCTGTTATTTGTCGCAGGTATGCGCGCACCTCGGCCTCGGTGTGGTAGCCGGTGTTTATCTCGGCAACCAGTTTCATGCAACGCTGCACATCGGCATAAAGTTCATCGCTACCGACGTAGGTCTTCCCTGTGGGTTGTTCGTTCATTTCTATTATTACAGGTTTTCAGTGAAAAACTCCGCCAACTTATCCCACGGAATGTAATTGCCCTCGCCACCGTCGTAAAGGTCGCAGTGGGTGGCTCCTGGGATAATAAGCAGTTGCTTGTTTTCAGGGTTGGGATTGGGTTTGCCAATGAAGTTGTAGCCTTCTGCCTGGCCTTCAACCATGTATTTGTAAGCGGCCTCACCGAAATAGCGCGAGTGGGCTTCCGAGCCATGCATCACGAGGACGGCAGAGCGGATTTCGTTGATGTAGTAGAGGAAACGGCTGTTGGCGTAAGCCTGCGTTCCGATGACGCGCCAGCCGTCGTTCGAGTTGCCAGAACGAGCATGATAACCGCGTGAGGTCTTGTAATAAGCATGGTAATCCTTGACAAACTGCGGAACCTCATCGGGCAGTGGGTCGATGACACCGCCTGCCATTGCCATTGGGTTGGAGAGGCGTTGCTCGCCCATGGCCTCGCGGGCAGCGTGGCGCGACTCTTCTTTGTCTTCGCTGTCGAAGTAGCCATTGCCGCTGACACGGGTCATGTCGTACATCGTGCTGGCCACGGTAGCCTTGATACGGGTGTCGGCGGCGGCAGCGTTGAGGGCGATGCCACCCCAGCCACAGATACCGATGATACCTATCCTTTCAGCATCGACATTATCTTGTTTTGAGAGGAAATCGACTGCCGCCATGAAGTCCTCCGTGTTGATGTCGGGTGAAGCCGTGCGACGCGGTTCACCGCTGCTTTCGCCAGTATAGGAAGGATCGAAAGCCAGTGCCACAAAGCCGCGTTCTGCCATCCGCATGGCATAGAGGCCGCTTGACTGCTCCTTGACGGCACCGAATGGGCCGCTCACGGCAATAGCCGCCAATTTGCCTTCGGCATCTTTAGGTGTATAAAGGTCAGCAGCCAACGTCAGGCCGTATTGTGTTTCGAATGTCACCTTGCGGTGGTTCACTTTCTCGCTCAGCGGGAACACTTTGTCCCACTCCTGCGTGAGGTTCAGTTCTTGTTTCATTTCTTCTTTTTTAGTTTCTGTCGCTTCTGTTGTTTTCGGTTGATTGCTGCAGGCGGTAATAAGTGCTACCACTGCTGCAAGGATGATTGTTTTTTTCATGGTATCAATAGTTTATTCTCTTTTTCCCGTTTTGAATTACAATGCCTTTATAGCCTTTGGGGGCAATCTGCCCAGTAATCGTGTATGTTGTTCCTTCGCTGTTTTCGTCAGGTGATAGTTCTTGGATACCCGTATAGATGGGCTGCAATGAAAGCGTAATGGTCACTTCGCCTTCACCTGCCTTGACGAAACGACGCACCTCGTCAGCCGACAGGTTATCGAGTTTTCCAATGCGGGTATAAGACCACGAGTTGCTACCATAGAAGATGCAAATGTTGTCGCCGTTGTATAAGACAATGTCGCCCGCAGAAGTAGTGGTTTGATGGTCTGCCGTGGGGAACGACTGCCCGACATAGCCCACCTTCTCAAAGTTGCCGTAGTCGTGTGCCACGTAGGTGATGTTGTCAGTTTGCAATGCGGCTACCAAGGCCCGTGTGCCCACATTGTCTTCCATCGTGACGGTATGTGTCTCCTCACCGATAGTGATATACATGGTCTCTTCCATTGTCTGTGCAATAGTCTCGCTGTTTTTAGAGCAACCCGTAATCAGTAGTGCTGCAAATAACCAAAGCATCTTTTTCATTTGGCCTAATTCTAATTCGTTGGCAAAAGTACACTAGTTACTTAAAAAAGGTATTACACAAATTGGCTAAATATTTACCAATTTCGCAGAAAATGTATAATTATCATGTAAAAAAGTACCATTTTTATCTCATTATTCATATTCTTTGTACCTTTGCCTCGCAATGAAGAAGATTCTGAAAATAGATAACCCCAACGATTTTGCCCGATTTGTGGATGCTCCCGAGTTGCACCCATTGGTCAGTATTATCCACTATGACGAACTGGCTCCCTTCCGTCATAGCCTGAACAACTACGGTGTCTATGGACTCTTTATCCAATGTCAGTTTCCCAAAGATCTCTCGTATGGCATGAAGACCCTGCAGGTGAGCGATGCCTCGATTATTGCCGTTGAGCCTGGACAGATTGGCGGCTTGGAGGACAATGGGGAGCGCATTTCGCTGAGCGGATGGGTGCTCTTGTGGTCGCCCGAACTGTTGCACGGCTCCGAACTTGAACGTCAGATTAGCCGTTACCAGTATTTCTCTTATTTCTTCACCGGCTCGCTGCGGATGGAGCCTGATGAATGGCTCAGCATCACGCAACTGCTCTCCCAGATGCGGCAAGAGTTGATAACTCACGACGACTCGCCCTCGCTCAGAAGCATCTTGTTGGGCTATCTGCACCTGATACTCGAATACTGCAACCGGATCTACCAGCGGCAACTTTCTGAAGAAAATAACGGCGGCAGCGACCTCTTGAAACGCTTTCATGACCTGCTACAACAGTATTTCCGCGAGAATCGACAACTGTCACAAGGCCTGCCTACCGTTGCCTATTGCGCCTCAGAGCTGGCTTATTCGCCGCGTTATTTCGGCGACATCGTCCACAAGGCGACAGGAGGAACCGCCATCGGCTACATCCACAATTATGTCATCAACCAGGCCAAGAGCCTGCTCATGAACGGTCACAACATCAGCGAGACCTCGCGCCTCTTGGGATTCGATTTTCCCCATCATTTCACCCGCCTCTTCAAAAAAGTGACCGGACTCACGCCTAGCGAGTATTTGGGGAAATAACTGGGTTGAGAGGGTATATTGAATGATTATTTCAAAGGCCTTTCAGCCATTTTTCGACCTTTGCCTTACCCGTGCGCACTTCATGTCCATAGATGCTGAACTCGCCCGTGACCTTGGCCTTCGGGAAAGCTTTCTTTACATCACTGGCGCAGGAGGCTAAGCCGCTGCCCTCGTGGGTGGTAAAGGGGATGACGGTCTTGCCGTCGAGGTTGATGTCCTTGAAGAGGGTGAACATCACCTGCGGGTAGGTGCCCCACCACACGGGACCGCCGATGAAGACGGTGTCGTATTGGCTGAGGTCGGGGGCGGTGCCTTCGTAAGGCGGAAGCTCGCCCTTGTTGGCTTCTTCTTTAGCAAGATTGATAAGCGGCGTGTAGGCCATGCCGTCGTACTTGTGGGTGACGATTTCAAACTGGTCGGCACCCTTGATTTCGGTGATGTAGTCGACCACAATCTTGGTGTTGCCGATCTCGATGTTGCCCACGCTGTAGTTGTCGCCCGCATGGGAGAAGAAAATGACGATGGATTTGCTCATGTTGTTTTTATTTGATGATTTGACTTCTTGTTTGTTTTGTGCATTGCAGCTGGTGGCCATAAGGAGTGCCAGGACTGCGGTAATGATTCTTTTCATAGTTCTATAATGTTTTTAATGAATTTTGCAGGATTGCCGCCCACGATGGTATTCGGTGCCACATCTTTGGTTACAACAGCACCAGCGGCCACGACAGCGTTCTTTCCGACGGTCACGCCGGGCAAGATGGTGGCGCCTGCACCAATCCAAGCGTTCTCACAGATGTGGACGGGCTTGCAGAGCAGAATTTGGCGGTCATAGAGGTCGTGGTTGTTGGAGATGAGTTGTGCGTTGGCGGCAATCATCGCACCATCATCGATAGTGATGCCGCCGCGAGCCATCATCAAGCAGTTGTTCATGATCATCACATTCTTCCCGATGTGGACACGGTCGAAGCAAACGCCTGTGAGGCCTAGCATCACCCAACCGCCTTCGCCGAGGTTGTCGCCGAAGAGTTCACGCACAAGGGCGTTGTAGTCGTCGGTGTAAGGCATCGTGTGGTTCAGTTTGAAAAGGACTTGCGCTTGGCGCACGCCTTCCGCATGTTCTTCGGCTGTGGTCAGCCTGGGGTCAACTCTTTGTTCTTGCATCGTTGTCAGGTTTTGAATTACGATGCAAAAGTACAGCGACTTACTGGGATGTTAGTTTCACAAAAAGCATCATTATTTTCACAAAATCCATCATTTTGTGCTAGTGAGAGAAATAAAGTGTAATTTTGCGCCATGAAGATTGATTTTCAGTACGCTACGGATTTTCTCGGGATGAATGATCCTAAATTGAGCCACACTTGCATGCACCTGCTGTGTACAGCAGGGGAGGGGAGTTTTGTTTTTAACGCGAAATGCTACCACATTGTGAAAAACGATTTGGTGGTGATGCCAAATCCGAGTCGCGCAAAGAGCCTTGTCGCCGCTTCAGGAATGAAGGTAGAGTGGTTCGCCGCCGACAACAAATTCCTTGCGGGCTTGCTGCCATCGAACAACTACAGTATTGGTGGAAGCATCTCGCTCAACCAAGACCCTATCATCAAACTCACCGACGAGCAGGCTGCTATCTTGCTTGCCGACTTCCACCGTCTCCGTGATCGCCTCGGCGACCGCCATCTGCTGTTTTACCGTGAATTGATGGGAAGTCTCTGCCTGACGATGATGTATGACATCTTCGAGCCTCATGCACAACGCGAGACCACCGATTCCCACAGTGACCGCACCGCATACATCGTCCGTCAGCTGACCGACTTGCTCGCCACCGGCATCAGTCGCACCGAACGCGAAGTGAGCTACTATGCCGAGCGGCTGAACGTCTCGCCGAAATACCTTTCTGCCACGATCAAACGCGTGACGGGCCACAGCGTCAGCAGTTACATCAACCGTGCCACCGTGCCCATCCTGAAAGGCCTTTTGGACGACGAGCGCTTGTCGCTCACCCAAATCGCCGAACGCATGAACTTCACCTCTCTGAGCTATTTCAGCCGCTACTGCACCAAGCACCTTGGGCAGTCGCCTAGCGAATATCGGCGGAGTCTGCAACCTAAGGGTTAAGGATGCACGGCTTCATGCTAAAGTCACAATTCCTCCAGCAACCAGCGCAGCGGGTATGCCCAACAGCATCCCGATAAGCGCTCCTTTGATGTGGAACCAGTAGTCGTGGTAGGCGGCAGTCATGTCCTCTGTACCAGGGATGACGAAATGCTTGTCGTGGCAGAACCAGAGGCAGTCGAGTACCAGCGCATCGAACCAATTGACCACCACCCATAAGGCGTAAGCAATAAAGGCGCTGCACCAAAAAGTCTCACATCCGTTGATATACCTCACCAACAAGCCCAATAAAACACCAAAGACCGTCATGGCCACAATTTTTTTGATGTAGAAAGACAGCCCACCAGGACGGTTGCTGGCATCGACCAAACCTAACTGGTCGCATCGCTCGATGATGGCGGGAGGGTAGTTGAAGATGGTCTTGATGGGGTTTCTTGACATCAGGAACACAAACAGCGTGAACAAGGCGCACGCGATGATGGATTCGATGAAAAAGGTCATTTATCTATCTTTTGGTGATGAAAAATACGATCAAAAAGGAATAATTCGCCTATCTGACAAGCAACCAACCGAAGTCCAAATTGCTCTGCCGCCTTGCGTTCGTTTTTCCGAGGTTCATCCCAAGGGTGGTTCGAGAGGCAGAACTTGGAGTGGTGGACGGTGACGAAACGTTTAGCACCGAGTTCAGCAACGGCTTGGCCCAATTGCTCGGGCATGGTGTGGATCTGGCTCCAGTTGACATCGTATTGACCGTTTTCCATGATGGCGAGGTCGATGTCGCGAAACTGCTCCCCAAAGCGCTTAAAGCGACTGCTATAGCCTCCATCGCCAGAGAAAAAGACCTTTCTCGATGGTGATTCCATCAGCCATGAGGCTGGCATTGTCTTGGATTTCCAAAAGCCGCGCCCCGAAAAATGTTGAGTGGGCAGACAATGGAAGGTCAAGCCGTCGGAGGTGGCACTTTCATACCAATCCAATTCGATGAGTTGCTGCTTGTCGTAGCCCCAGTATTCAAAGTTCTCGCCCACGCCCAAGGGACAAACTACCTTCTTTACTCTGTCTTTCAACTCGATGACCGTCTGGTAATCCAAGTGGTCCCAGTGGTCGTGCGAGATGAGGAGAAAGTCGATTTCCTTGGGCATGTTCTTAGGTTTGTAGAGGTCAGTCCCAAGAAAGGCCCGATTGACGAACGAAACGGGCGAGCCTTTATAAAAGACGGGGTCAGCAAGGATGGTCTTTCCGTCCAAGCGGAGCAAAAAGGAACTGTGCCCAAACCAAAGGTAAAAGTCGCCCGATTCAGGCAAATGGCTCAAGTCGGTCTTGACAACAGGGATCCTGCCCAACTTTGGGATTCGATTCTTCGGTTTTTTCCCAAAGAGGAACTTCCCAAGATTCTTCAGCATGCCGCCTTGACCCGTGAACAATGTGGTCGGTTCCTCGTTCTGGAACTTGTCATTCACAAAATGAGGTGACTTTCGGATGCGTTCGAGGCGTTCGCCACGAGCGGTTCGCCCAAATTGCTTGATGAGGTCCATAAAATGCTGTCAGGCTGTTGCCGGTCATGTGCTTTGCACACAGCGACATCAATTCATCAGCCTGCTTTCGCCCCAAGTGTATTGAGGATAAGCTTTTTTGAGGTCATTGGCTGAACCTTTCACGCCGCTTCCACCGCTGGTGGCAAAGACATTAAGGGTCTTGCCGCTTAGGTCATGGGCTTCAATGAAAGTGTTGACGATGGTTGGGGCAGTGTACCACCACACAGGGAAACCAATCCAAACGACATCATAGTCGGCAATGTTTTCGCAACGGCCTTTGATGGCGGGACGCGATGATTTGTCCTGCATTTCAATGGTTGAGCGTGACTGCTTGTCGCGCCAGTCGAGGTCGGCAGCGGTGTAAGGTTGTTCTGGTGTGATTTCGTATAAGTTGGCGTTGAATTCTTTGGCCAGTTTTTGTGCGGCAGCCTTAGTGATACCTGTAGCTGAGAAGTAGGCGATTAAGGTCTTTTTCATGGTTTTATCGTTTGATTGATTGTTTGTGTTATTGTTGTTTGTGTTTTGTCCACAAGCTGTTAACATAAGACAGCAGAAGGCGATAATTAGGGTGATGCGTTTCATATTTCTGAATTATTTGTCGATGTTTACAATGGTGTACTTTTTAGTTCCTAACCCGATGGCTTCGGCATGGTCGATAGTGTGGGTGCCGTGTTGCTTGTCGATGCGGCTGAGCAGGTCGGTGGGGTCGTTGGTGGCGGTCACCTGCTGGTTGTTGATGATGTCCACGCAGGCTTGGTCGAGGGCGACGGGGTCGGTGCTGGCAAGGATACCATAGTCCTCAAGCTTCACGGGGGCGGGATGGTCGACGCAGTCGCAGTCGATGCTCATGTTGTTCATCACGCTGATGTAGATGATGCCCTGTCTCTTTTGGAAGTAGTTCGTCACTGCTTGTGCTGCTGCAGCCATGCTTTCAAGGAAGCCGTCCTGGTCGCCAATGTATTCAGGAGTCCAAAGCTTGGCCATATCGAGTTTCTCCATCTTTCCCGAGGAGTGGATGTAGGCTTTACCGTTGCTACTGGCACAGCCGATGCTGAGGTTCTTCAGCGCACCGCCGTAGCCGCCCATCGGGTGACCTTTGAAGTGGTTAAGGGCAATCATGAAGTCGTAGTTGGCGATATGTCCGCCCACAATGTCGTATTTGATGTGCCTCTGGTCCTTCACGGGGATGCGGATTTCGTCGTACTCGTCCATGATATCGACAGGGAAGTAGTCGGTGAACCCATGACGGCGGATCACTTCCCAGTGGACGGCCGAGTTGTTTCTCTCGTCCTTCTCGTCACCAGGACCATTGCCGTAAGCGGTGTTGCACTCCACGATGGTGCCATCTACTTCATGCACAAGGTCTTTGATGAGTTCGGGCTTCAGATAGTTGGGGTTGCTGCCTTCGCCGGTGGAGATTTTCACGGCCACGCGGCCTTTGGCTTCCACGCCTAAAGCCTTGTATATCTTAACCAATGCCTCAGGACTTATTTCGCGGGTAAGATAGACTTTTGCTGTGTTTTCCATATTCGTGTTGATTTGGTTATTTTTATTGTCTTCAGGTTGGTTATTGGTGCAGGCGGCAAAGGCCAAAGCACATAAAAGGGTTATTGCTAATTTCTTCATCGTTTTGGTTATTATATGGTTGCAAAAATAGTAAAAAACCTCAATTCACCGTACCATCCCCGCCAGCGGGTTGACATCAATCAGTTTCAGACTCTTCACCATTTGGGCCGTGCCTTCCTTGTATTTCTTGAAATGGGCGGTTTGGATGTGGCTTTGGTAGGCCTCTTGGTCGGCGTAGATTTCCAAGATGTAGATCTTGCAGGGGTCTTCCTTGGTTTGCATGGAGAAAAGGGTCAGCACGCCAGGTTCCACTTTCACAGAAGTCTCGCCGACTTCCTTGGCGAAGGCCATATATTCCTCCAAATACTCGGGCACCACTTCGATTTCGGCGAGGCGGACAAGCTTTTCGCCAGCTTTCACTGGTGAGTTGAACTCCTCATCGGTCACTTTTTGGAGCTGAACGGCGTGTTCCTCGCCTGGCACGATGTCCGTCACGGTGAGGCACTCGATGCTGCTGTCGGGGGTGGCACCGTTCCAGTGGCGGGTGTTGGGTGCCGTGACGATTACATCGCCTTTGCGGATGAGTTGCTTGTCTTTCCCTTCCTCTTGGTAATAGCCTTCGCCATCAAGCACCATCAGCACTTGGGTGGCGTTGGGGTGGTAATGCCACGAGTTGCGGCTGCCCTTTTCGAAAAGGAAATTAGTGGTCATCTGGTGGTCGCTGTGACTGACAACAGAGATGTGAACCGTACCCGTATTAAACTCCTCAGGAGCAATATGTTGTGCTGGGAAAATGGTTTGTTGTGCCATGGTAGTCAAGGATATAAGGAAAATACCGAGTAAAAAGGCTAATTTCTTCATTTATGGAATAGTTTTAATGCGTTCTTGTATAGGATCATCTCTTTGTAAGGTTCCAAATCGGGCTCGTCCGTCAGGTATTGCTGCATCCGTTGAAGGCCATTCACGAGCACTTGGGGGGCGACATAGGGATAGTCGGAGCCATAGAGCAAATGGTCGGGTGTGGTAATGGTGAGCATCATTCGGATGACCTCGGGACTATGGGCACCGGCCAAGTCATAGTAAAGCGAATTCAGGTTGGCTTGCCAGTCGATTTCGCCCACCATCTTGTTGGCTTGCATCACGGCGGTCAGCGACTTCATGCGAGGGACAGCCAAAGGCAGGTAGGCTCCGCAATGGGGCACGACCACCTTCACTTGAGGATAACGCGCCAACACGTTACGACTGATCATATTGGCTACGGCCCTTGTGGTTTCCGACAGGTATTCCTGCATGGCCAACGGTGTTTGCTGCATCACCTGCCGGTTGATAGGTTCGGGACGATGCGGATGCAAGATGACGACAGCCCCGCGCTCGTTGAGCACGAAAAAGAGCGTATCGAGTTCGGGTCCTCCAAGATATTGGCCATAGGCATTGGTCGCCAACTTGATGCCGTCGGCCTTCAAGGTGTCGAGGGCGTAGACGGCCTCGCGGATGGCGGCATCGACATCAGGCAAAGGCAGCGCGGCACAAAACATGAAACGCTCGGAATAGCGTACTTTCAAGGCGGCACATTCCTCGTTGAACCTGCGGCAAACCGCCGCCGAAGCCTCGGCATCGCCGAAATATGGCTGCGGGGCGGGCATGGTCAGTACCGAGGTCTGGATGCCAGCCTCGTCCATGAAAGCAAGGTGTTTTTCGACATCCCATGCAGGGATGGGGAAGCCTTCGTCCATCTCCGCCCCGTTGGCCTTGATATAATCAATGTAGTCCTTCGTGATGGCATGGCTGTGGAGGTCGATTTGGGCGATGGATTGGATTGCTGAGAAGGCCATGATCAAAAGTGTTATGATGCTTTTCTTCATTGTGACGGTGAAAACGCTAACAACATGTCCTCGTTTGCCTCAGTTGTTCCTTCCTGGCCGATGGGATAATTTCTTCATGGTAGAAATAGTTGACCACCACGGGTGGCTGGCCATGCTTAGAGCGTACGGAGTCATCGTTGCGGACGTAGGGAAGCCCCTCTGCCTTGCAGAAGGCTCGCATCTGCATATCGAGCTGCATCCAGTAGGAGCGGTCTTTGCGGGTATAGATGTCGTGGTAGAGCTGGTCCAGTTCGGGGTGGTTTTCGTGAATCCAGGCGAGAATCTTTCCCTTGTAGTCGCCCCGCAGGTTCAGGTTCTCGAGCCAAACTAAATTGCAGAAGCCCTTGGCCCGTTTGATGATGGCCTCCACGTCGGTGATGCCAGGAAATATCGGAGAAATGAAGCAGGTGGTCTCAACGCCTGCCTCGTAGAACTGACGTATGGCCTCCAGTCGGCGTTCGATGCTGACGGCCACGTCCATCTCGCGGCGAAACGACTCGTCGAGCGTGTTGATACTCCACGACACACGGGCATGGGGGAAGGTCTTGATGAGGTCGAGGTCGCGCAACACGAGGTCCGATTTCGTGGCGATGCTCACGCTGATGCCACTGTCTTGTAGCTGTTCCAGCAGGGCGCGTGTCCGCTTGTATTTGGCCTCATGTGGCTGGTAGCAGTCGGTCACGGAGCCGAAGAAGGCTTCCTTGCCCGCATACCGCTTGGCATTCTTGATTTCTGGCCAGTACTTCACGTCGATGAACTCGCCCCACGGCTCCGGATGGTTCGTAAACCGCTTCATGAACGAGGCGTAGCAGTACTTGCAGCCGTGCAGACAACCCACGTATGGATTCACCGAGAAGTCGGCCACCGGCAGGTTTGACTTCGTCATCACCGACTTTACTTCAATCTCTTGTATCTTCACCATGCTGCTTCTTGTTTTTGGCGCTGTTCAATGTGTTTTATTCCATTTACTTGTTCTCTCCCTTGAACTCGAAACCTGCCTTTTCGACAGCTTTTTTGACTTCGTCGGCAGTGGCAGTGCCCGTGACCGTCACGGTTTTTGCGCCAAGATTAACCTCGGCTGCGGTCACGCCCTTGATTTCGCCCACGGCTTTCTCGACGGCAGCCTTGCAGTGGTTGCAGTGCATACCCTCAACGGTGTAGGTCGTCGTGCCTTCAACGGCCTCTTGTTTCTTGAATTTGTCAAAGAGTTTCAGACTTAATGCGATTATGATAAATGTGACTAAAAGTACAGAACAAATGCTGCGGAACACACTTGGATGGTGCACCGTGGTGGAGCAACAACCGACGTTTTGGGCAGCGGGCGCAACAAGGTTGGCACCAATGCCCAAGGCGTTGATGAGCAATCCGAAGAGAACGGAAAAGACGACAATCGTGAGCAGATAAATCGTGGTGAAACGCCGCCCAAGCGATTTGTTCACCACAAGGATGGAGGCCAAATTGACCGCCGGACCCGCCATCAGCATCACCAAGGCCGCGCCTGGCGACAAGCCTTTCATCATCAGTGCCGCCGCCACGGGGATGCTGCCCGTAGAGCAGATGTACATCGGCACGGCGATGGCGAGGATGACCAACATTTGCAGCAAAGGATGGTTGCCGAAGGTAAGGAAAAACTCGTCGGGAACGGCCACGTTAATCAATGCGGCCAAGAGCAAACCTATGACGAGGCGCAGCCCAATGTCTTGAATCATTTCAAAGTAGGCGTACTTGAACACGCGCCAGATTCGGTTGCCTTGTTCTACGCTGCAGGTGGTGGCCGCTGCGTTGTCGTATTCTTCATCTTTCACGAAGCGGTTCACTAACAAGCCGCCGCAAACTCCCGTAACCAAAGCAGCCACGGGGCGCACGATGGCAAACCCCAAGCCCATCAGCGAAAAGGTGGCCAAAATGGAATCGATGCCCGTTTGTGGCGTTGCGATGAGGAACGAAGCCACGGCCCCTTTCGAGGCGCGCTCGTTTTTCAGTCCGATGGCTGTGGGAATGACCCCGCATGAGCATAAGGGAAGTGGGATGCCCAATAGAGCCGCCCAAAGCACCGAAAACCTGTTGCTTCGCGACAAATACTTGGCGTAGAAGTTCTTGGGTACAAAAACGTGCAAAATCCCCGCGATGAGAAATCCCAACAACAAATAAGGACTCATCTCATTGATAATGTGCAGAAACGAAGCAAAGAAACTCTGAAGGCTCATGGCAAAATTTGGTTATAAACCGGTTTTTGTTACCAGTTGCAAAGATACGGAATTTCTTCAAAAACACAAAAAGTGCACCAGTTTGTTGGTCTGATGCACTTCGATCTGATGGCTCGTTACCAGTGGCTTATTTGGCAGGCTCCCACTTGCAGCGGACGGGCGACACGATGGCACCTTCCTTTTTCAGTTCGGCGAAAGCCTTGTCGACTTCCTTGCGGTCGGCATTCAAGGCCTTGGTGACGTCGCCAGCCGAGACGGGTTTGCCCGCCTCGCGCATGGCCTGTAATACTTGCTCTTTCATCTTTTTAGAATTTGATTGTTTCTTGTGTTTCCATCATCTTGTAGAATGTGGCGGTGGCGTTGCTGAGGTAATACATCACACTTTTTTCGCCGTTTTCGCCAAGGGCGGGTTTCAGGACGGGCATCTTTTCAATCAACGCCTTCTGGATTTCGGGGCGATTGTCTTTCACCAAGGTGCATTCGATGCGCAGCGTGAGACCTTTGAAGGCACAAATCTCGGCCTTGGGGTTGGCCTCAATCTGTTTGGTGGCGTTGGTGTCGCCAAAGGCCATAATATAAATCTTGTCGTCGCGGAGCATCATTGCGCCGTAGGGACGCACGCGCGGTTGGCCGTCTTCAACGGTGGCCAAATAGAAGGTTCCTGCATTCTCCAGGAAATCATATACTTTTTTTACTGATTCCATAATTGATATACTTATAGGGTTTTACATCATTTCAATAAGGAAATTCTCATAACCGAGCTTGTCGATATAGTTGAGGTACTGAGCCTCCCAAGCCATGTGATCCTTCTCGCCGTCGATCCACTTGTAGATTAATTTCTGGGTCGGGTAATCGTCGGCGAAGGCGGCTGCCATCTCGCTCATCTGCTTGATTGCATCAGGATTGTAGTCTGACTCAATCTGCTGTTTCGGGTCGTCGTAGAACGGGAACTCCATCGTCTTCATGGTCTCTTGCAGGTCGGCGGGCTTGCAGCCGAGTTCCACAAGGCGGTTGAGCACTTCCTCGGCCTCATCCCATTCCTCTTCGGCTTCCTCCTTCCATTTGTCGGCCAGCTTGTTCCAACCGTTCAGACGGCAATAGGCCGAGAAGGCAAAATGTTGTTTGCTGTTTCCAAACCATGCAGCGCCATACATGGCAAACTGCTTCAATGCTTCTTCTTTTGTCATATGATATTCTGTTTTACAGTTTTAATATTGTTAGGATTGCAAAGTAACGCCTATTTTTTGATTTCTCTGCTATCCGAAACGACACAAAATTTGTCTGAAACGATACAAACTTGAAATACTATTCGTATTTTTGCTGTCAAATTTGGCTTATGTATACATTGAAAGAAGGCTGGATAGCCATGCATGGCGAGATGCCGACTGACGATTGGGACGGGAAGCTCTTTTGCGATAAGACAGATGCCGATAGGACTTTCCTTACTAACAGGATACAAGGATTCCTGGCTGCTTACACATTCACCCTCGTCATTCAAGGCCAGCTTACTATTGTTTATAACGACAGGGAATTGATGCTCCAAGCCGACGACCTTTTCTTCTACTCGCCTGGCATGTCTGTTACCATCATTGCTGCCTCTGCCGACTATCAAGGGCTCTGCCTGCTGGCCGATGAGAATGCCACCATTGAACTCACCACTGTGCGCGACCTTGTTTACATCGCTTACGCTCCCATTGTCCAATTGCACGAGCCGAAACTGGCCCTACCTTATGTTGAAGCACTGCGCTTGGCCGAAAGGATGTATGAAATCATCAACTACCTGCACTCAGAGCACCTTTATAAGACCGAAATCCTGCGTCTGCTCTATGCCATTTTTTTGCTCGATGTGCAGAACGCCCAGCAACGTGCCATCATCCACCGACAGACCCCGCAGCGTGTGGAAGAGATCTTCATCGGTTTTATCCGTCTATTGCCCCAATACTTTGCTGAGCATCACGACATCGGCTTTTATGCCTCAGCACTCAACATTTCGTCTGTCTATCTCTCGCGTGTCGTTCGTCAAGTTACGGGTCGAACAGTCGTGGACTACATTAACCAAATGATTGTGATGGAAGCTTCGTTTTTGTTGCGCACTTCAACGATGAACATCACACAGATTGCCGACCGGCTTCATTTTGCCGACACGCCGTCGTTCAGCAAGTTCTTCTCAAGACTAAAAGGAGTTTCGCCGAGGGAATACAGGACCAAACAATAATAATTGGCCAATACTGTCATCGTTTCAGGACTTTCGTTTGAAAACCATTAGCTAACCAAGCACCACATCCAGCACCATCATCAGCACAAAACCGATGGCGAAGCCGATAGTGCTAAGGTTGGAATGGTCGCCAGATGAAGCCTCGGGGATGAGCTCCTCGACGACGACGTAACACATGGCACCGGCAGCAAAGGAGAGGAGATAGGGGAGGATGGGCATCAGCCACGATGCAAGAAGTACTACGGCCAAGCCGCCCAAAGGCTCCACGATGCCGCTAAGACTAGCAATCGAGAAAGAACGCCACTTGCTGTTGCCTTCGGCACACATGGGCATGGAGATGATGGCTCCTTCGGGGATGTTTTGGATGGCAATGCCCACAGATACCGCTACGGCGCTGGCCAAAGTGATGCTTTCGGCCCCTTGCGAGGCGGCGGCTATCACCACGCCCACCGCCATTCCCTCTGGCAAATTGTGGAGCGTGACGGCCAAAGCCAACATTGCCGTGCGTGATAGGTGCGAGCGGGGCCCTTCGGGTGCGTCGGCGCCCAAATGAAGGTGAGGCGTCAACTCATCCAACAACAGCAAAAAGCCGATACCGGCGAGAAAGCCAACGGCAGCTGGCACTACCGACCAACTGCCGTTGCCGGCATTCATCTCGATGGACGGGATAAGCAGCGACCATACCGAGGCCGCAATCATCACGCCCGAGGCAAAGCCTAATAGTGATTTTTGCAAAGCGGGTTTCATCTCTTTTTTCATGAAGAAGACAAAACTCGCGCCAAGCATAGTGCCCAAAAGGGGAATGAGTAATCCTATTGCGGTGCTCATCATCGTAGGTTTGCCTCTTGGTTTGTTACTTCAGTTTCAATCCGTCCTTAAAAGCTTCGCCAACGCGCTTCGAAACTTGGTAATAGCCGTGCGTGTAGGGGTCAAAAGTGATGGCTTGCAGGGCTTCGATATCAACCTTGCCGTCCTTCATCTTGTCGGCCTCGACCGAGGTTTGCAGCACCTTGCCGATGACGCCAAGACCTGTGTCGTCGCTTTGGTATTCAATGAACTCACACTCCATGGCGATGGGCAGCTCGTTGATGATGGGGGCATCAACCAGATTGGACTTTGTCGCAGTGAGACCGCTTTTGGCAAATTTGTCTTTCTCGTTTTTGCCTGAGACCACGCCAAACCAGTCGGCTTCAACCATGTGGGGCGCATCGGCGATGTGGACCACAAAACCTTTGCGTTGTTTGATGTTCTCCACGGTCTTGTGGGTTTCGGTCAGGTTGAGGGCTACGCGGTTGCGGTCGAGCATGGTGCCCCAAGCGGCGTTCATCACATCGATAGTGCCGTCTTCGTTGTAGGTAGCCACGAGCAAAACGGGCATCGGGAAAATGGCTTCTGTTACTTTAATGGGTTGTTTCATAATGATATAGCGTTTAATGAATTGTGCAATGCTACTATGATGGCAAAGATAAGGAAAAACTCTGAAACACCAGACAATTGAGTATGGGAATTTATAAAGTATTATTTATTTAGTTTTATTTGATTAAATGAAATTTGTATTTTTGCAAATTTAATAAATATATTCAAGATGCAGATAAATAGATTTGGATATTATTGGTTGGATACATGGGTGTTGGGCAATATCATACAATTAGCCACGCAAGAATTCTGTAACCGCTATCTCAACCGTAGCAACGACCCTTGTGGTCGACAGTACGATCAAATGACACAAGCTGCGCGTTCTGTTCCCGCAAACATCGCTGAAGGGAATTCTCGGCATTCCACTTCAAAGGAGACGGAAATGCGCCTCACTGACGTGGCTCGGGCTAGTCTGGCTGAATTGGCAAATGACTATATTAACTGGCTCATGCGATACGAGAATGTTCCTTGGTCAGTGAAATCAGTCGAACATAGAATAGTTAGTTATATCGTCCTGGATCGTCCTAATTATAAAGATGATGTACAGTGCCAAAGTAGCATCCACATACTGAAGCAAAAACATAAGTTTGATCAATGGCTTTGTTCAAAAGATTCAATAATAGAGGCAAACTGTTTGTTAGTCCTTTGCAACCGGCTGATTATGATGCTTGGTAAACAAATTGAAAACCAGCTTGAAGCATTTAAGGAAGAGGGCGGTTTTTCAGAAGCTTTGTCAGCTGAGAGGCTTGCTCGTAGAGCAGAACAAAATGCTCAAAATGATGCACCGTTTTGTCCAAAATGTGGAAAGCCAATGATAAAACGGATAGCAAAAAAAGGTAGAAATGCTGGTAATGCTTTTTGGAGTTGCACAGCCTATCCCGAATGTGATGGAACGAGGAATGCTTAAATTGGTTTTTCGTTATAACGTCATGAAAAAAATACCGTAATACCGTTATAACGTAATACCATTATTCCGTGCTTCTTAAAAATTCCCCATCTATTATAGTAAGCCTTTCCGCCATCCGTCGGCCAGCATCGAAGGCTTTTTGCAGGTCTTCTTCCCAGTGCTCCTCGCGATAATTTCGTTTGGCTTCTTCCGAGAATCCTCCCAACTCGAAATTGGCGTAGTTCTTCACTTGATAGGTGTTGTTGGCAAACAGTTTCTCGGGTTGTCCGAGGGCTTTGGCGATGCAAGGCTCCATCGTGCCGTAGCCATTGCAGTTGCTGCCGCCCACGCCACCGTTTTGCGTTTCCACCAACACCACGGGCATCCGTTTCGGTGCGGTGATGCTGTAGTCGTTGTAGGAGAGCCAAGGGAAGGCCAAACGCTCCAAGAAAGCCCGCATCTGGCCAGTAATCTCACCGAAATAGTTGGGCGAGCCTAATACCAAGCCATCAGCTTGCGCGATCTCCTCCAAAACAGGAGTCAGTGCGTCCTTGAACTTGCATACATTCGAGGCTTTGCCTTTGATTTTGCAGGCCATGCACGACATGCAGCCTTTGTAATCGAGGGCATAGAGGCGAATGGACTTTACCTCGATTTCGTTGCTGACGAAACCGGCTCCTTCAGCGAATTTCTTAAGCATAGAGGCCGTGTTGAAAGTGGCTCGCGGGCCTCCGTCGATGATGATGATCTTTTTCATTGTCGTTGTCATTTTATTATCGTTCGCAAAACGTCACATATTCCCTCGTTTTGAAGGATGACGGCGTCGAATTCGTATGGCGTTGCTGTGGCCATGTTATTTCTTGAGGTTTTTCTGATGCGTCTTCAACAGCTTCACCGCCTGCCCGTAGGGGCTTGAGGTCACGCTCACGAAATAAGCCGCCATGTCGGTGGTGTAGGTGTTTTTGTAGTAACCTTTGGTGAAGAGTTCCTCTTCAGTGAAGCTCTCGGCGAGGCGGAGCATTTCCTCATGGGTCTCGTTCAACAGGCGCTTGGCTTCCTCCAAAGGCGTGTTTTGGTGCTTCTCCACCAGCATCTTGTCCATCTCGTGATAGTTCTTGCGGTACGCGTCGGGCAGATAGTCACGAGGGTGACCTTCGCGGATGTTGTTCACAAACTCGCGCATCAGCACCTGCCATTCGTGAAGGTGGATCAAAAGGTCGCGGAGACAGCGGTCGTATTGCCAACGCACACCGCATTTCTTTGGATCAGCAGCGAAGTCAAAGGTGGCTGATATGGCTTCCTCGCTCATCTTGGCTATCTGTTCATTGAGTTGGGCATAGCCCTCGGCCATGGCGGCGAGCAACTCTTGTTTGTTGCTGGGATTGGGCATGATTATAAAATCGTAAATTGTTGATTACTTCACAGTTACCTTCATGGTCTCAATGCCCTTCGTGGTCTCAACCTTGATGAAGTACATACCAGCACCTTGATGGCTGAAGTCGTATTCAAAGGAATTGCCATAGGTGGAGCCTTCAAAGACTCTTTCTCCAAGCATATTGAAAATGCTGATGTTCTTCATGTTTTCGACCTCGATTTTAACCAAACCATTCGTTGGATTGGGATAAACGGCGGTAAAAATACCGTCAACTTCTGAAACTGCGGTGCAATCTTCGATAAACTCGTTGAAGCCATTCAATCCGTAGGGCTCGTACCAACTGGAGTTCCGATACGCTTCCACACATCCGCAAGGAACGACGAGGATGGGATAGCCAAAGTTTTCAAACACCAAACCACCAAATTCGTCATCAAGGACAGGAGGCGTGGTGGCCAAAGATACCGCTCCTGTAAAACCAGAGCAATTTCTGAATGCTTCGTCACCAATAAAAATGACGGATTCACCTATGGTAAGGGTACCGCCGAAGCTTTGGCAATAGAAAAACGCGCCTGCGCCAATGGTATCCACAGAATTCGGGATGGTCAAATCGCCCGTCAGGTCATAGCAAAAAGCGAAAGCGTTCTCTCCAATATATGTCACAGAACTCGGGATTTCAATGGAGGTCAATCCTTGCACGCCCCTGAAGGCACAATAGCCGATGGATGTAACTGTGTTGGGTATCACGGTGTTTTTGCATCCTGTAAGCAACTCGTTGGTGCTCGTTTCGATGATGGCGTTGCAGTCGTTTCTTGAGTCATAGACGCTGTTTTCAGGGTCGACGACGATGCCGCTGAAAGCGCAATAGCCGAAGGAGTTTCCGCCGAGCGATTGTACGTTGCTCGGAATGTGCAGTATGCCCGTCATGCCGTCGCAAGAATTGAAGGCATAGTCGCCGATTTCGGTGACAGAGCTGCCTATGATCAAATCACCATCAAAACCAGGGCAAATCTGAAATGCGCCATAGCCGACAGTGGTCACGGAGTTGGGGATCACCAAATCGCCGGTAAAGCCTTGGCAATAGGCAAAGGCACTCGCTTCGATGGTGGTTACCGTATTGGGGATGGATAGGTTCGTCAAATAGAAGCAATACAAGAATGCGCTTTCGCCAATGGTGGTCACGGTATAATTGTGTCCTTCGTAACTCACCGATTCCGGGATAATCAAGTCTCCGGTGGCCTCATAACCGTTAACATGGCCTATGACCGTCACGGACACTTGATCGTCATTAACACGATAAATCAGATCGCCGACGGTGAATTCCGACGGATTGGAGCCGTATGCCATAAACAGGCAGGTCGGATCATAGCTGTTGGTTCCATCATAAAGAGGCCCTAAGACGGTATAAGCTCCGGTATTGGTGTTAATCTGATACAAATTGCCATAGTAAGTGCCAAACAATTCGCCCGTCAGCATGTCAAAAGCCATCTTGATCGGCAAATCAATCGGGTTGATCACGGTCAATTGCGCATTGGAAAGATTCAATGAGCCAAACTCACCCCAAGAGCTTATCATATAAGCGTTACCATCAGCGTTGATAGCCAAATTGAAGCCATCATGCTCAATCGCGCCATGGTCTTGCATGTTGCTGGGGTTGGCTGGATCAAAGCTTTTCAGGTGCTCATTAATAATGATATAAATCAATCCGTCGGCAGGATTGTAGGCCATATCAGTAACGTATGAGAGGCCTGCAACCATCACTTCAGGTGAATCGATAAAATTATTGGTGGCATCAAAGCTTGACTTGCAAATGTTATAACCATTGTCATTGTTCACGCTCCACACATAGCCGTTGGCAAAGGTGGCTGTCGATACTGCCGGGAGCTCGTCCGATGCAATGGAAACCGAACCTAAATCCTGCATGGTGAATGAGATATACTTATTTTCTGCCTGGTTAGGTGGTAAGATGTATCCAAACCAATGGGCAGTAGATGAAGGTTGTGCATTGGCAAAGCCTATGAATGTGAATAACAACAAAAAGAGATGTAAATACTTTTTCATGATCACATTGTTTGTTTAACTTTTCTATTTTTTTAAATTGCAGCAAATATAGGATAATTTCATTAAAGCGGCATAACTATTATCCCATCACTACATCCAATACCATCATCAAAACAATACTCCTTCAGCTACTATAGCTGCAGTGCCGCCGACAAAGATGTTTCCGTCGGCTTGAATCCTTGTGGCGACCACTGAAGGCCGTCCCATAGCCTCGCCTTGGATAAATGAACACTCTGCTTCTTTGCCTATACTGCCACATTGCTGGAGGTAATGAGTCAACGAGGCATTGGCAGTGCCAGTTGCAGACTCTTCAGGTATGTCGTAGAGGGGCGCAAAATCACGCACGTGGGCGGTATAGCCATCGTTGCCGAAGGCGAAGACATGGAAACTAACGGAATCGTATTTCTTGGTGATGGCAGCAATGGCATCCATATTAGGCTGGAGCGACTGTAAAATATCCAAAGAGGGGAGAGGGATCATGATGTCGGGAAGTCCAGCATATACGATCTGGACCGGCATCGTCGGATGATAATCCTTCATACCTAAAGCCCGATAGATCTCTTCGGTTTCGGTTAGGGTTGCTACAATGCGAGGTTTGGCCATTTGCATCATCACTTTCTCCCCAACTTCGATGTGCAAGTCGCCAGCTTTGGTGTGGCAAAGACATTGTCCTGAAGCCAATCCTTTTTGATGCAGCATGAAAAACGAGGCTATCGTTGCATGTCCGCACAAATCCACTTCCGCTTTTGGGGTGAAGTAACGAATAGTGTATTCCTGTGCGGAATGTCTGCGGATAAAGGCCGTTTCCGAATAGCGCAGTTCGCTGGCAATGCTCAACATCAGATCATCTTTCGGAAAAGCATCTGAATCAAGCAACACCACACCTGCGGGATTGCCTCCAAAAGGCTTGTCTGTGAATGCGTCAACGATGAAAAGTTTCATGTTAGTGGTGATTTGCTTTAACAAAAGTGCAGTAGTCTTCGTAAACGTCCCGCACGACATCGTCCCAGTTGAGGTAAAGGTCGCGACGAGCAGCAGCAGAGATGCGTTCGTAAGCTTCTGGATCAGCCATGATGTCCATGATCATCCGAGCATAACTGTCTTCGTCAGGTGGGCAAACATAGCCATTGACACCAGGCGTGATGGTAGCCGCCGTGCGAGCGCCTTCTAAGAATACAGCAGGCGTGCCTTGGCAAGCGGCCTCGATCTGTACCAACGAGTTGGCATCATAGAGCGACGGGAACAGGAAAAGCTTAGCTCGTGAATAAAGGTTTTCCAGCATCTCTTTGTCCGTCAGGCCGCACATAACCACTTCCTCCGTCAGTCCTTGTTCTTGCACGAGAGCGGCAAGTTTTTCTTCGTCCTGTCCCTTGCCGGCAAACAACATCCGGAAGTTCTTCAGACCCATTATCTTGGCTTTCGCTAAGGCGCGAATGGTAAAGTCGATGTTCTTGATGAAATTGATCCGTCCCACAAAAAGGAAGACCGTGGCATCATCAGGGATGTCGTAGGTTTCGTTGACGATCTGAGCGGCTTTGGCAGGATCAGGAACTGGATGATGGTCGGTGGCGTTAAGGCGTACCTTGCAGGGAGCGGTCAGGCCGTATTCGTGGACATAAAGATCCTTGATGCCGCCGTTCACAGCCCAACATTCGTCGCAGGCATTGAACACACGCATGATGGTGTCCATCGCTATATCCATGGTCAGTTTGAGCTTGAGCGATTTCTCGAAATCCTGCTTATATTGCGAATGCAAGGTAGCTACCACTGGAAGCTTGTGAATTTTGGCATACAGGACTCCAGCCCTACCTAATGCAAAGGGAGAATGGATATGGACGAGGTCAATGCCGCTCTTGATAAGCTGCGCCTCAAACTTTGGATCCAAAACGGGTGTGGGCAAGTCATAATCGCTCATGATAAGTGGCAACGACGAGCACCTCACCACCTTGTACGGCAGTTTCGCATCCTCTTTCTTGTTGCTGTTCCGTGCCTTTGGGCAGAACACCACCACATCACAATAGTTTACCAGTCGGCGGGCGTAATTGTCCACCACTTTGATGACCCCGTCAACCATGGGGTACCAAGTATCAATGAAAAGTCCAACTTTCATAGCTCATTTTCTTTCAACAGTTCGGTTTCAATGACCTGCACTTCCAAACATAAGTAACGTTCTCTCAGTATCTCAAAATCCTTATCGGTCAGGCCCAAAGCATTGCGCAAATAGGCGTCCATTGAACCGTATTCTGCATTGATCAGGTCGAGGGCCTTGATGAAATTATCTGTGTTTGCTCCGATGAGAGCTTTCACCACGGCAAACTCTTCTTCATTGCCGCCTAATAGTTTCACCCTGTTGCAGAATTTGTGAACATCCTGGGCATATACTTGATTGGTCTTGTCGAAATCGGCGACGATGGTCTCTCGGTCAACACCTAGTGACGATAACAAGTAGGCAGCCGCGAGACCAGCACGATCCTTTCCCTGAGTGCAATGGAAGTAAATGGTTCCTTGGGGAGTATCAATAACTTCTCGAAGAAAAGCAGCAAATTGTTTCTGACATTTTGATTGCATAACCAACCTAGAATACATTTCCTTGGCAAAGACTTTTGCTTTCTCATTGAAAGCCGCAAACATGATGAGTTTGGAGATGTCGAACGACTTGCGATTGGTTATTTCTTCGGGGGCTTTCCCTTCGTCAATAGGTTGGATGGGTAGACAAATATAATCGGCACCAGGCAGTGACCTATTTTCTTTGCCTTTTTTCTCGAAGTCTGTTCTGAAGTCGATGATCTTGACCACAGGAAAGGCTGCCAGCATTGTGAGGTCGGCATCTTTTGCCGTCGCCAATGATGCCCCGCGGATGATCATTCCCTTTTTGATCGTCTTGCCCTCTGCTGTTTTATAGCCACCAAGGTCGCGTGCGTTGGGAATTCCTTTGAGGGGTAAAAAATGTTCGTCTAATAATGCCATAGAATGTTTAGAATTGTTTTCATGGCTGCGAAAATACGAAAAAATCCGCAACCCAAGCCTTCGCTCAAGTTTCCATTTTTTTATTGCAAGTTACAGCCTTTTCTGTATATATTATTATCTCTATAGAGATAATAATTGGTACGGTTTTTGCATTAAGAAGTGACTATAGGGTGATTCTACTGAAATTGTAGGGTAATTCTAGGGTGATTATAGGGGATTAAGTTCGGAGTAAGCCCAGACTTGGCTCGCACCAAGCCTACACCAATAACACAATATAATAACACCACAACCATGTCGAAGATAGATGCATCAGGAATGGAGCACGGCAAGCGCGGCGGCAAAGTCTACCAGGAGGTCAGAGGCCAGCAGATTGTCAAGAATCTCTACAAACCCACCAATCCGCGCAGTCCCAAGCAACAGCAGCACCGCGCCAAGCTTGCTTTCATTAACCGCCTCTCGGCGCATTTGGCCGAAGCTGTCAACCTCGGCTTTGCCCATGTGCCCGATGCTGATGAAAGGCATACGCCACGCAATGCCTTTGTCAAGGCCAACTGGGACAACGGAGCCTTGCTTTGGAACGAGGAGACGGCCTTGTGGGAACTCTGTCCCGATCGTCTGAAGGTGGCCGACGGTCCGCGCTATGTCCCTGACAATATGACAGCCGAAGTCAGCGATGGACGGTTGTACATCACCTGTCCCGACCCCGGATTGAGCCAGAAGAATGCCGTTGCCGATGAGCGGCTCCTCATCCTGGTCTATTGGCCTGATGCCTCCATGTCATGCCTTTATTCCGGCCCCCTGCGGAAAGACTGCTCAAGATTCTTCATCACCCTGCCCGAGGAACCATGTTTGGCACAGGCCACAATGCACGTCTATGTCTGGTTCCAGGCCCCTTACTACCACCGCGCTACCGACGGCCACGACCGTGTCTTCATCGAACACGCCAGCCCCAGCCGGTATCTGGGGACGTTTGGATGATACGTGATTTCATCCTTTAATGTAGGTTTCCCACCATCCCCTGATACAACCTAAACAGCTCCGCCACGCATTCGCTTTCTTGGAAGGTTGACTTCACAGGGAAGCCGTAGGCTTGCATCACAGCGCGGTCGTTCTCCTGATGAGCACGGCGCAGCTCGGGTGTCATGGCCGCTTCGTCATAGAGGTCGGCAAGGCTGCAGTCCGGAAACTTGGCGCGAGCGTCAAGGATGGCTTGCGCCGTCTGCTCAATCTTTGTCTTTTGTGCTTCAGTAGGATTCGGCCAGGGAAAGTTATTATAGACGATGGTGTTGCTGTATCGATAACGCATTTCCAATCGTCCGCAGACAGCCCGCATCCAAGCATTATGTACATTTGAAACCAAGACACCGAAATGATATAACGAGGCCGAAGGTACCACGTTTGCCGAATCATTGCAAATAATGTCCGCTGATACGTAACCTATTGGAATATATCTTCGGCTCTCCGATGAATGACGTGGAAATAACAGATAGTCAGTTTTTGGCTGCCTACATTCCATGAAGCGAGTCGGGTAATCCGCAAACCTTCTTGTTGCCTCCTTTGTGCTATTTAATCGCATTTCTCTAACTTTTTCAATGCGTTCCATAACAAGGGGGCATCGTCTTAATTCAGCAGGATTTGCGTCTTGTAACCATAGACAAAAACGCTCTTTGTTATGGATAAAGTCCTCTGAGCCAACCATTCTTTTGATGAATTGTTTCGCATTGGGATCTCTGCGGACAAAATCTTCGTAATCTTTTGCCTCAATAATTAAATTGCCTCCATCGACAGGGCTACTGCCTTTTATCATTTCAGGAACATCGCACAAAGGTTTCTTGCGATTCTCTATAAACACATCCGGCGCATCCAAGAGATAGCCATTGATATTCTTGGCCTGAATAGGCTGCGCTTCGGAAAGATAGATGATCTTATGGCCAACACTTGAAGCAACAGAAAAGCCCAAAATCACGCAATGCACATGCGCCTTGATATCTGCCTCACTGTCCCAACGGAAAGTTCGGTAGGCAAAATCAAAGTGAACGCCATATTGCTCAAAGAGCGGCTTCCATATTGCCGCCACTTGCTCGCCCTGGGTGATTGAATTGGTGGAAACAAGAGCGGCTCGGATCTTCGGATTCTGAGCCATCATCTCAGCCGATTTGAGATACCAGCCAGCCACATAGTCAATGTTACTTCCAAAGCCCTTCATGATGGCTGCCAGGTCTTCTTTCTGCTCCTTGCTTTGGTATGCATACTCCACAAACGGCGGATTGCCCATGATATAATCCAGCTTTTCCGCTGGCACCACCTCGTTCCAATCCACCCGCAGCGCATTGCCCTCAACGATGTTGGCATAGCTCTTCAGCGGCAGAAAGTCGATGTCATGCTGCACAATCTGTTCCGTCTTGGTCAGCATCTGTGCCTCCGAAATCCACAGCGCGGTGGTGGCCACCGTCACGGCAAAGTCGTTAATCTCTATGCCGTAGAACTGGTGGATGCTCACCTTCACCGGGCTGGTCTCTTCAAACCCAAGGAACGACTGGCCATGATACCGCTCGCGGATAACCTCGTTCTCCAACCTTCGCAAGCTCAGGTAGGTCTCAGTCAGGAAATTGCCGCTACCACAGGCAGGGTCGAGGAAGGTCAACGAAGCCAGTTTAGCCTGGTACTCGTCGAGACGGCGTAAGCGCGTCTTTTCCACCTTCTCTTCCAGTATCTCATCCAGCTCGCGGCGTAGGTCGTTCAGGAAGAGAGGATCTATCACTTTGTGGATATTCTCAATGCTCGTGTAGTGCATTCCGCCGCTGCGCCTTGTTTCAGGGTTCAGCGTACTCTCAAACACAGCACCGAAGATGGTCGGCGAAATCTCGCTCCAATCGAAGTCAAGGCTTGCGTTCTGGAGCAGCGTCTGTTTCAATTCCTCCGTAAACTGCGGAATTTCAATCGCCTCTTCAAACAGGCCTCCATTGGTATAAGGGAAGGCCTTCAAGTCTTCTTTCAGATACTTGCTGCGTTTCTCCAGAGGTGTATTAAGTACATTGAAAAGCTTCAGAAGCGCATCGTTGAGGTCTTCTGCATTATAGCCATTGAGGTAGTCGTGGAACTGGTCGTGCCGGAACACTCCAGCATCCTCGGCATAGAGGCAGAACACAATTCGAACGCACAGGATATTCAGCCAGCGCAACGCCTCAGGGGAATTATCGTCATACTGCTTCAGCAAAGCTTCGTAGATTCTGCCGACAATCTCTCCGGCTTTCATCGAGACCTGCATCTCCTTGGTGATGTGTTCGCTCTTCACATCGACGAGGAACTGGAGGCGATAGTATTCCTTGCCCAGGTCCTTCAGGAAGATCTGCTCAGGCTCACCATTAGGCTGCTCCATGTCATAGACCAGGAACTCCGCGAAGTTGCACGTCACAATCCACTTCGGATGCTGGGAGAGGGGCATGTTGGCCACATACTTCTTTGCCTGTTGGAACGGTGTGAGCTTGCCGCCCTCGCTTTGCGGCACAGGTGCCCGCAAATCCTTGTCGATGGATTTCTGCTCGATGAGCACCCTCGTCGATGGGATATGGCCATCGATGAAGTTGGTGGAATCCACCATGCTGCTCACTCGCTCTTCGTAGCGAATGAAATCAGGCAGGTTTTCCACGCCATAGACATTTGTAAGCAGGTCAGCCCAAAACAGCTGGGACTCACCCCGTTCATATCCTCTTCCTTGCCATCTTTCGGCAAACGCGGCAGCCGCCGCAGCAATTTGTTTCTCCGTTTTCATGCCGCAAATATAGTTTTTATTCTCAAAACTCCTTGCGGTTTAGAATAAACATCCATAAACACCCTGCCTTTGCATCCGATAAATCTGTCACATGTGACACAAATATCGGATAAATTGCTGAGTATAGAAAAATCTCCAAAAAAGTCGTTAGCACGATAGTACATATACCGAATCCTTTTATATCTATCTACACCTATCTATATTTTCCCTATCTTTACCGCCTCAAAAACAAACACACATGCCTAACTCCTGAAAAAATCAAAGTAATAGAACAGATAATTTAAACACATAAAACTATGATCGAACCCATTAATACAATCTGTAGTTAAGGGAACCAGGCATATTGGCTTGAAGGCTTCCTATATCAAGAACAAGAGTTTTGACGATGACTACTTCAAAAGACTGATTGTAGATTACTCTCTAAATTCGGGAAAGCCTCGCGTAAGGAGATTGACGAGTTGCTTAGAAACAAACTATCTGAGGCATTGAACGAACGCCAGAAATATGACAAAATCACCAACCTTTTGTCTTCGCTGAAACGCAAAGGAATTATCACCTTTGACAAAAACAAAAACTGGATTCTTGTAAAGTGACGGATTAACAAGAAAAAAATATGAAAAACACCGTGTAGCGTATAGCAATCAAGCCTTTGAATATTGGTTCCTCCTACATTTCAACAGGTACATGGGAGCCATTCACCGCAACCAATATCCTGACATGCTGTCAAAGCTGATAGGGATGCCTTATAGAAAGATCCAAGGTTTTGGAGCGTTGATGTATCGGCTTCTCCTGAGCCGTCAGCAACAAGCCATCGAAAATGCCGACATTGTACTGGTCGAAGTCTCCCACGGGAACCCTGCCCAAGAAGAATCTTCCACAACAGTCCAAAAACTGGTTGTTGAGCTAAAAAAATACCTCTAACCATCAATCCCTCGTTTTCCAGTTATCTTTCCAAAACTCGAAAGAAAACTGCCGAATTTGTAAGATTTTTGCAAATTTTCGAGTTATCTTTCCTGATTCTGGATTTTAACTTGTCAGCGAATACCCCACCGGCACAAATATGTTGATGCCCAAAGCCTGTTCATTGTCCATCAACTCCCATTCCCAATCAATACACACCCCAACAAACGAAGTAATCCAACTCGCAACCAGGAAGAACCTGATAGGTTCAGCCATCTTGATCCAGTTGGTTTTTTGTTATTTCCTTGGATTTTCATCCAACCAATTGATGCCTAGAATCAATACTGCATTGCCTGTATCTCATTAAAATAATAGAATGCCTCCGGATGGGTCTTCTTCAGCTTGTTGAGCTTCGTCGGCATGGGCTGTTGAAGAACCTGGTCTGTCAGCTCAACCAACAAGTTGGGGTTGTAATGGTGTATTTCGTTGCGACCTTTTTCAATGAGTTTGCTCAGGTAGGCAGCTTTGGCAGCATTCACAATGGCTGAGTCAAGAGTGTATTTTCCGCCTATCATAAAGCCACCTATCCGATTGATGCCGTCTTGCAACAGCTTGTATTCATCAGGGTTTTGCAGACCTCTCAAGCAAATGCAAATGGCCGTCTGATAAATGTCATCAAGTACCTGCTGAATGTTATCGGGGTTCTGGTGGCGATATTGGAGCTCTATCGCTGCAAATTTTGCAAAGGTCTCTCGGGTAGTGGCAAGTTCATCGGTGATATCGAACAAGGAGGCTATGTCAAATAGTTGCTTGATAATCTCCATCGAACACTTTTTTTCTCCTTTGAAATACGGAATGCCGGTGGTATGCGGCGCAAAAGCGGTCAATTTATCACCCAACAAATCCTCATGGCTTGGCAAATTGATCATGACCATAGGCTCATCCGTAATAAGCACAGGGCTTTGAATGGGCAACGATACAATCTTTGAATAGTGCGTTTCCTCAAAGAGTACGTCCAAAAGGATTTTGTCTTGTCCGCCATTGCCAGGATAACTCACTTCATAATAGAACTTGGCATGTTGTTTCGGCACGTCCGTCCGAGATATCCGTGCAACAAGTTCCACTTTACCAAAACCATATTCTTCTGCATATTGGCCAAGGTAGTTCTCAATCACTGTACCAGGGGGACAAATGATGTCGATGTCAATCGACAAACGTTTGCTGGTGTTCAGGTGAAGCATGAGTGAGCTGCCGCCTTTAAATAGGAAGGGACAGCCGGAACGCCCCAATGCTTCAAGAAGCGAGAAGGCGCGGATGGTCTTCTCAACCAAGGCGATATCGTGAACGCCCAAACGATGGGCGGCTTCTGTAATCCATTCAAGGGATCTACTCTCCGGATTGATCATGGTTAATGGTGTTAAGGATTCGTTCTACTTGTTCTTTACGGTTGCGGCGAGAGGCATAGCGCAGCAGCTTGCTCTTGTTGACATTAACACGGTTACATACATCTTCAAAGATATAGTAAATTTCAGAGCCACTGGTATAAAATAGTTCATTGTCGCCTACGGCATCCACTAGGATTTTCTCTATGCGAGGCACAATGCAGCCTTCTACTAGTGTCAATGGCGATTGGCCTATCAGCAAACGCACTACAATGGCGTCTGTTCCTGTCAGATAGCGTTCACATTCTTGGGCGGTCGGGGCTAGAAGAATGTTTCGTCCGAGATTCATGTTCTGTAAGGCATGAAAAACGGCTTCCATGCCATCTTTCTCAACATCCACAAAGGTATAGCCGACATTGGGAACATGAAGCATGTACGATGATAGAACCTTTGGACTCCAAATGCAAAACTCAAGAAAAGGGAACTGCTTCTTCAGATTTTGAAAAATTTCTTTCTCGGTTTCTGAAGGGTGGTACACAAAATCAGGCAGGCTTTCCCCCGTTAATTGATATTCTCCTCGGCCTTTGCGCATAAGTCTGCCAGATGCAATCAAGCGGCTTATCTGCAAATCCACTGCTCTTACCTTTATTGAGGTTTGTTCACCGGCAATCTCTTGCAGTAACTCTTTCCTTAGGAAGGTTCCACCATGGGCAGCTGCATAGTTCAGTATGTTTTCAGTCGTTGTCATGTTTTATTATGTGCCGCAAAATTACATCTTTTTTGTCAAAAAATCAAGATATTTGACAAAAATTGATAATAATTCTCTTATTTATCTTTCCAAATTCCCGAATTTAACTTTTCGCCTCCTCCCAGACATAAACTCTCTCATATCTCCGTTTCGCTTTGGTCTCGAAAACATAGTCTCCACGTTGCCCTTTGACCACCTTTTTGTGGTTCTCTCCGAATATCTTTTCAGGAATCAAGTCAAAAGCTTTGCAACGGAACGGGTTGTCTGTATCAACGTGGATACAGTCCTGACATGTGAACGGCACAGGTTTCGTTTGATCAATAAGATGTTTCATTGTTTCTCCTTGTTTTTGTCGGCCTCAAGCCATTCACGATACCTATCGGGATGCTCCTTCATGTCATCGTTTAACGTGATGAGCCCAATAAACCCACCAATAACGGTGATAATACCTATGGCAATCCACCAAGCCGCAGTATTTGAAAGTAGCAGTACCATGTTTATTCAGTAGGAGTCAGTTTAAAAGTTAGGTTCCAGATGCAGCTGTCTCCATTCGGGTCATCAACACTCGGCTCGCCTGGCTTGTCTCCAAAACAGAAGGAAACACCCCGTTGTTATGGAAATAGCACCCATGATACTTCAAGGGCGTTTCTTCTACATTTAATATATAGCCCTTGAATTCTCCATCGATGTATTCCACAAAGAGAGGAGCCGTCTCATCATCCAGTCCAATGGTAATCGAATCTCTTTTTCCTGAAAAGAATTCCTTCATCGTCTTCTTGTCAATGGCAATGCCTACGGTGTTCTCTTGTGTTATCATAGCCCTGTGTTTTAAATTCCATGTCAAAATTAAACCTTTTTAGTTCACCTATAATGAACCAATCCAGAAAATTTGTAGCCAATAGGAGTAATTCAGTGTAAACCGGCGTCATTGCGAGCGGAACGTAGTGGAGCGTGGCAATCCACATGTAAGGTGTTAATTGTCTTTTGGTTTGTTAGGGCGCGTCCCCCGGCGGCAGCGGCAGTGAGTCGGGTAGGGTAGAGGTGTCTCGTAGCCGCCGGCGGTCGGGCTTTCCGGGGATCGCTTCGCTCCGTGCTCCGTTGCACTCCGCGCCAAGCCCCTCCAATCCTTCGCGCGCTGCCAACCCCTCCGGGGCCGGCGCTCTTCTTTCAATCTTCCTCCTGCGGATGGAATCGTCCTTCGATGCCTGCCAAGGGATAGTTTTCCATCCAACCTTGGTCAACGTAGGGAAGCATGCTGAAACGCTGGGCATGAAGGTTCAGCTCGGGGAACTCATTAGTAACGAAGGCATGCAACGACTTGGCCTTGACGTTTTGCTCGGCCTTGACTTCACAAGGGAACACCTGTCCGTCGTACTGAACCAGAAAATCTATCTCGAGAGTGGAGTTGTCCTTGCTGTAGTAATAGGCAGGGATACCACCTATACCAACGAGTTCCTGCAGGAAGTAACTCTCGGTGAAGGCTCCCTTGAACTCAGTGAAGGCATTGTCACCAAGGAGCATGTCCTGCAGACGTGCCTCGGACATGAGTGCCAGAAGGCCGCAGTCGAGCATGTAAATCTTGAAGGCATCATTGTCCTTATAGAACTTGAGAGGATATTTTGGCGTGGAAACGCGACAGATTTTGTAGTATTCCGGCAGCAAAAATACACTTTTATGAGGGAATAAACAAACAAACCAACATTTTTATGAGGGAATGTTTTAAAGAAAATACATTTTTATGAGGGAATATCCCCAGCCCCACCCCGCAATAATGCTTTTCACCAGCAACGAGCATGATGAACCTATTCTATAAAGCTTTCAACTTCTTGCATCCGCTCAGATCTCCAAACCCGTTCCCTTGATAATGAAAAACCAGAACATCTGGGACTATGTTCGATGGAGCGTTTGTTGGCTGTCTTTTCCATACCGACGCCTCTGTCGGCTTCCACCATTCGTTGATCACAAACACATCCTTTGCTGGAAACAGCGTGTTGGTGGCGTTTAGGACGTTTCTTTCCCCAACAGCATCGGCCAAACTGGCTGTGATGATCTTCTCGGCAAGGAATATCTGTTTCCTTGTGGGTCGCTTCACATTTGCCAACTGCCCGACATAGATGGAATTCAACCGTTCCTCGATTTCCTGTATATGGTGCCCCTTATCCGTCAGTCTTTTGTAAATATGACGAATCGACATACCACAATAATATCTCTCCCTTGTCTTAGCATACTTCAGTTTTCCATGTAGGAGATACAATGAACATTTTGTCTCTTTATGCTCCTTCTCCCATTGCTCTACTCTTTCAGTACAGTCAAAAGGGCCGTACCACTTAATCAGAAAAACGTTATTCTCCATATTGTTACCGCGTGTATCACTGTGCAAATTTAATAAAATTTCCTTTGGGCGCGTCCCCCGTCGGCCAGCTCTGTTTTGTCATTGAGTGGCAGCATCACTTTGGCCGCCGGCGGTCGGGCTTTCCGGGGCTCCGCTTCGCTCCGGTGCTTTTTTCAAAAGCACCAAGCCCCTCCAATCCCTCGCGCGCTGCCGCACCCTACCAATGTCCCACCCCGCACTATCCCTGCTGGTGGCCAACCACAAAAAATATTTTACATTGTGCAGCGATTTGGCATAAGTTCTCTTTAACTTTGTACCGTAAAAACAATACATAACACCATGGAAGCACAGCCATACTCCTTCAACGCCATCTACGACCTCTGCCGTTGTCACTATGAGGACATCCTTATGCGCAAACCCTTGAAGCACATTTTGGACAATAGACGTGTACGCTTCATTAATCCCCGAGGAAAATTCGATTATTGCTATTTTGGCGATTTCTATTTCAGCTCTGGTAACGTGATGATGTTCATCACAAACAGCATCGATTACGTCCGCTACCATCGCCCCGACCAGCTGTCCAACACCCTGTGGTCAACGGTACCGGTCATCTTTGCCGGTGTCGAAACCAATGTGTGTGATGACAATGGCAATGCCATTTTCACCTACGACATCTGCGATTTCAGCATGTATGCGCTCATGGTCCAGTACATGAGTTTCAATGAGCCTTGCCTCCTGGCCGACAATCACTCGGTGCCGCTCTCATGGGCAAGACAGCATGGAGGCTTCCGCAAGTCAGGCACCGCCTTCTACGATTTGAGCAAAGACCTGTTTGAGGCCTTCGACCAGTATGCCATCTGGAACATCAACCAGTACGACGATCCCACTGAGCGCCAAAAGGCTTACGCTGCGCTGAAAGCCCCTATGTTCATCGACGGCCTGCCCGAACCCAACATGAAATGGTCCCGTAGTTATCTGGATATCAACGAAGCATTGGACGAAAACACCGTGCTTTGCTGCTTCAAGAGCTCCTTCAAGGAAGCCTTTGTTGATGAAGATGGAGAATTTATAGAAGATTATGTACTGTTTGCCAACAACTATCCGGAGGACTATACTGGAGAACGCCTTGAAATAGTCATCAATGACGACAACATCGAGCAGCAGGTGACCGATCTCATGCTAAAAGCCCATCGCACTCCAGAGAATGGTTTTGTCTTGTGCGATTTCTTCGACAACAATGTGTTCTGCGATGAAGACCGCCACACCTATGCCCAATACTTCAAACCCTTGGTGGATTATCACATCCAAAACGTAATCATCCCAAACTGGATACTTGAGGAATGGATTAAGGACATTTAGTATTAGTGTATGAAAGACAACGGTAAATTTCTCTATTGCTATAAAATGACCCATGATACAGGCTTTGCGCCCAATCCCTATCATGGTATACTTACGCTGGCCACTTGCAAGCCCACCATCCGACGTTGCGCCCAAGAGGGTTATTGGATATCCGGTTGGACTTCCAACACCGTTCAAGGTAAAAACCAAAAGTTCAACCTGAAGGGTGAACCTCAAAAGTTGATTTACCTTGCATTGGTTTCCAAGAAACACAGCATCGCTGATTACTGGGTTAAGTATCCCCAGAAACGTTCCAAAGGCCTGACGGATTCTGGCGACAACATCTATGAGCCCCTGGCGGATGGCGGATTCAAACAGCACGATAATGGCGGTGGTCATGGTCCCGACAATAAAGAACATGATTTGAGCGGCCTTTCTGTTCTTGTTTGTGAAGAGTTCTATTATTTTGGAGTGGAACAAGCATTGCCCGTCGACAAAGACTTTGTCGTACCCCGCTGTAAAAAAATTCCATTGGACGACGACAGAGCTCTGGGTATCATTAACTATGTCAAAAACCATTTCAAACCAGGAATAAATTCCGTCCCTCTATGAAAATTGTTTTAAGCAGAAAAGGTTTCGATTCGGCCAACGGTAGCCAGCCCAATCCCATCATGCCCGATGGGACGCTGCTGTCGCTTCCCATCCCCGACGAAAAGAAAGGCAACAATCCGTTTGGCTCTCTTGTTTGGAACGGCCAAAGTTATTTTGACATCATCCATTCTTTGAAACCCAACACGAAGTTGAAATCCGACAGCATGTGCCACCTCGACCCCGATTTAAGAAAAGATGTTCGGGCTAGGGAAAAAGGTTGGCAGCCCGCCTTTGGCCAAACAGGTACAGCTTTAAAACACCTTCGCAACCACGACGTTACCGTTGGCGACTTGTTTCTCTTCTTTGGCTGGTTCAAACAAACTGAAATGAACGACGGTCGTCTGGTGTACAAAAAGGATGCTCCCGACATTCATGCCATATATGGTTATATGCAAATTGGCGGCATTATTGAAGAGCAGTCCGATATCCCCAAGTGGTTAAAAGACCATCCTCATGCCGACCGCCCAAAAGCTTGGGCCAATCACACCAATGCCATCTATCTCCCCACGAACAAGCTGTCCTTACTGCCCACTCTCAAAGGCTGCGATGTCCTCGATTATCGTAAGGACAGGGTGTTAACCAAGCCAGGCGTGTCCCGTTGCTATTGGGATTTGCCCGACTTCTTTAAAAAAGTTGAAATCACCTACAACCCCAATCCTTGGCGCGATGGCTGCTTCAAATCCACAGGCCGCGGCCAGGAATTCGTGATGGATTCCACTCCGGAGATTCTTGATTGGGTCAAACATATCATATCATGACGAACATCATCGGGGTTGAGCATAGCCTGGTATATAAGATAATGAGAGAGTTGAAACAGATGGGTTTCGATATTGCTCCCGTTGAGGACAAAGATGATGAGGATGAGAAAAATCATTAACTTTGCCCCAAAAGAACATAGAAATGATAGTCGATAAAATCAGACGTTACGTGTGGCTGCTCGATACCATCTATCGTGCCGGTGAGAATGGCATCACCTTCGATGAGATCAACCAGAAGTGGCAACGTTACGATTTGTTGTCTGAAGGAAGATCTTATCCAAAAAGGACTTTCGAGCAGCACAAGGAAGAGATCCAGCAAACCTTCAGCATTGAAATCTGCTGCGACCGAAAGACCAACCGCTATTTCATCAGTGACCGTGAAGAGTTGCGCAACCAGTCACTCATGCTTCGGTGGTTGATCAACACCTTCAACCTCCAAAACATCATTGGCCAAAGCAAGAGCCTTAAAGACCGCATTGGGCTGGAGGACATTCCTGCTGGCCAGGACCATCTTATCGACATCATCGACCTGATGAACAACAGCTGCACTTTCGACATGGAGTACCAAAAGTTCTATGCTGACGAAAAGAAGTTCTATCGTAACATGGAACCTTACGGAGTCCACATCTTTCAGCGTCGTTGGTATGTGCTGGCTCGCAACCCCGAAAACGACACACTTCATACTTACTCCTTGGATCGTGTGAGTAGCTTGAAGAAAAACAGCGACACTTTCAAGATGCCCAAGGATTTCTCAATCAGCGATTTCTTCCGCGACTGCTTCGGCATCATCAAGGATGCCGCTCCCAAGCAGCACATCGTTTTAAAAGCAAATGCTTTTCAAGCGAAATACCTCAAAACGCTGCCACTCCACGAGACCCAGCAAGTCGTTTCCGAAGACGAAAGCTTTACTGTCTTCTCCTACGACCTCTGTCCCACCTACGACTTCAAGCAGAAGGTTCTTTCCTATATGCGTGATGTGGAAATAATAGAGCCTCAATCATTCCGCAATAATATCATCGAGGAGATTGAGGCTATGAGGAAACTTTACCGATAGAGTTTATTTTGCGATCTAAAACCGCTTGCTGTTTCAAATCTTTACATTTAAATAGTTACACAATAAATCCACCTCGTCCGCATCCATTTTCTTTTCCGGATGAATTGTTAAATATTGGCAGTTCTGGTAAGGACAAACAAAAAGATAATTCAACTTTGTTTCATGCAGAGTCGCAAGAATCCTATCTTCATTATCCTGCACGCCTCTAATCTTGTATAACACACCTTTACCCCCGATTTCTACAGGCAACTTTATTTGCTCCAGATCATAACCCATCCATGGGTGTTTGGGGTTGGTGCCATAGTAAAATGCCGACGATTTATTCGCATGTATGATGAGCTGTGGTTGCAATCTTTCTATCTCAGCCTGAGTAACACGCAAAATTTCCGCTTTTAACTCCAGTGGCACAATCCTCTCAAACTCTGCTTTCTGCTTGCTAACACGCAATGGAAATAAATCGACATATCCAGCTTTGTTATGCGAAAGTGCATGTTGTAAATTTGCTTGCCATTTTTCCCAATATGTTCCTGTACAATCTCGAAACGCACAGTTCCCTGGTTTGCCATTAGATGGATTTACTCCCGTTAACAATAACCCTTCTTGAGGATTATCCAAACACAGCCAAAACCCTCTATCAAGGATTTCTCGAAGGTCGGTGGGAATTACTTTATTATCCTTTAGCCATGCGTTAATTACTTCTTGATATTTGTTCTGTATCTCTTCCATCATTCGAAACATTTGTATTGTGCAAATTTACAAACCTCTTATGCAAAACCAAAGCACAAGCTAAAAAATATTACTTCCACATTGTTTTCGCACAAGCCTGATCTACTTTTGCTCCAAAACCAATTAATAACAGCCCATGAGCATCATAGAATACCTACTCAATAACCAAGATTCAAGCATCGACATCATAAAGCACTTGGTCAGCTCCTTGTCAAATGACCAGCTGGTTGAACTGCGTGACCGAACCACCAACGATGATCTTTGGTTCTATGCCGACAAATACATCAATCCCAAGCCAACAGAGGATAAGGTAAAAATGGCCAACCCTCCACTTCAGCAGTTGCTTGATACGTTTGCCAACAGCAGAGGCGAACAGTTGAAGCATGCCAGGCGTGAACTTCAGAAGCGTTTCGATGGGCAGTCGTTTCCCGATCAGGAATCCATCATCGAGGCCTTTATGAAAAAGGGCACGAAAACCGATGTGGTCTGGTGCTCCAAACACCTCGTCGAGAACTATGCCGAAACAGTGGTTTATCAAGACCAAACCTTCAACGTTTACGGCACGCTGTTTTGGAAGGATGAGTTTCTCGATGTCGTGAAATACCATTGGGAACGGGACATGGAGAATTATAAATTGCTGAAGGTAATCACCCAATTCGATTCCCCCGAGTATTTAAAGGCGAAGATAAGGTCAATGGAAAACGATTGCGAGGGAGTTATTGATGGTGTTGCGTATCCCGATCTGCTGCTGAAAGTCTGTGAGAACAGTGACTATCCATTGCCCAAAGACCGCCTAACACCTTTCCAATATGCATATATCTCTGCCAAAACCAATCGCCAAATCTCCGAAGCAGAGGCAACTGCTGCCATTGCTTGGGCTGCAGAACACGAAACTTTCTGGCATTCCCATTTTGTTCGAAGCAACAACGGTCGCATTGTATTTCACGATTACAAATTCAGCATCATTGGCCTTGCCCTTTGGTCGCTTTCCAAGCTCGGCCACACTTCCACTATCATTCGTTTCAACGAATGGATTCTGTCGGTGATAAAAACATTAGAAGCATCCGAATACCTTGATTTCGCAACCATCGACAACACCATTCAAGAGAATCTGAACGAGTTAAAAGTTTTTTAGTTCTTTCTTGTTCTTTTGGGCGCGTCCCCCGTCGGCCAGCTCTGTTTTGTCATTGAGTGGCAGCATCTCTTTGGCCGCCGGCGGTCGGGCTTTCCGGGGCTCCGCTTCGCTCCGGTGCTTTGTTCCATTCCACTTCGGTCTGACGGCTCCCTCCGTTCCATTCCACAAACCACCAAGCCCCTCCAATCCCTCGCGCGCTACCGCACCCTGAGCTTTCGCATCCTTAAACCAAAAGCCAAGGAGAGCCCGTGCATTTGAAGCCGGATACTTCACCCTTGGCTTTTATTGTTAATAGTTCCCGCCCCTCAAGGAGTTCAGACCTTCTGGCTTCACATCTTGTTCATCCCGCCCGCAAAACCTACCGACGACAACCACATCTTCGCAAATTTTCATTACCTTTGCCCCAAATAGGGAAGGAACCAACCATGATCGACATCGAGCAAGTAAAGCAATGGGCAATTGACCGCTGGACGCTGGGCGAGCTTCACGGCATCGCACACTGGGAGCGTGTTGACCGCAACGGCCAGCTGCTGGCCACTCCCGATTGCGACTTGACCGTGATCCGTCTCTTCGCCTACCTCCACGACAGCTGCCGCGAAAACGACAGCTACGATGAGCAGCACGGCCCCCGTGCCGCTAAAATGATCAAAAGCTTAAGGAAAACCCTCCTGAAGGACTTGACTGACCAACAGTTCGACCTCCTCCAATCCGCTTGTTATCTCCACACCACCACCCACAGTACCGGCAATCCCACCATCGACGCCTGTTTCGATGCCGACCGCCTCGACCTCGGTCGCGTAGGAATCACCCCTGACCCCACCAAGATGGCCACCACCAAAGGCAAGGAGCTGGCCAGTAAACTTTAATTGTTTCTGATCCAATCATCCAAGAACCGCATTTGCTCTTCAGTGTGAAACCAATGCTCGCCGCTATCCATGACGGTTAGTATGGCATGGTGCTTTTTCGCAAATTCTTTTATGGTTTCCAGTGAAATCAGGCTGTCATTGCTTCCGTATAGAATATGTGTCGGCACATTCCATTCGACAGGATGATTCTTGACATAATGAAGCCATTCTCCCTCCAGCTCAACACCATTTAACTTCTCCATATCGACCACGGGTGAAACGAAATAAGCTTTCTGGATCATTTGGCCGATATCAAATCCTCAACGGCTTTGAGTATTTCAACCCATTCAACTTCCGTTCTATCTTGTTCAATGTGTCGAAAAATCGATAAGTGGCCACAGCAGGGCCGAACAGCAACACACCGAAAGTGTTCCACCCGAACATGTGCCACCAAGAAGTATAAGGCCCCTCTATGCCCATTTCTATCGCCTTGGCTTTCAGTTCCTCTGCAATCCTTGCCATCCAAACCAGTGTGTAGATAAACGCTGTTGGAATACCCAACAAATACGCCACCCAGTATCGTTGCGTCTTTCGCCCAAGTATTTCGTCCAACTCATCCTGCAACCCGCCCAGCGGCATATAAAATAGGAAGAACAGCCCGAAAGTGCAAAAGTCGATAAGCCCAAGCAAAAAGCCAGGCCTATTGGTGTGCCGGTATTTTTTTTCCTGCGTCATCGCACCTCTAATCGTGGTTTCACTGGATCCGTCAAGTGGTAGATGTGGTCGTATTCCACGCTGGTCACTCCCTCAACCTTCCTGAAATACTCCATGGTCTCTTCCAGCGTCTTATCCTCCGGCTTCTTCAAAGCCATCCCCGTGATGATGTTATAGTCATAAACTATTTCACATCCGTAATCCTCAATTGCCTTCTGTAAAGGCGCTTTCCCAACCTCAGCATCATACATCACCAAGAAAACGTACTCCGAATGTTCAGGCACATATTCTCCGCCTTGGATGGGCTTAGGGGCTTCAACCACCTCCTGTTTTGTCCCACACGAGACCATCGTTATCATGGTCACAAGGAAGATGATCAATATGTTAGTGTTTCCCAGCATCAAGATTTGGCTTTTAGTTCTGCCACCAGCTCATCGCTGATGTTGTTTCCGATCTGCTGGCACACATCTTGGCTCCATCGCTGCGCCATCTCGATCCGCTGTGCCTGCTCATCCTTGCCCTGAAACATGGTATAGATGTAACCGGCATTGAAATTGTCCCCGGCTCCAACTGTGCTGACCGTTTCTATCGCTTGGACGGGGTAGGTCTCGCAACCATCTGGGGTATAGACTCGGATTGATTTGGCCCCGTCGGTTAGTATCAACGTGCTGCAAAGCCTACTCACACGGTCATAGATGGCATCGCCATCATTCAAGCTAAACAGATATCCGAAGTCCTCCATCGAGCCGCGCACCACATCTGCCAACCGCATGTTCTCTTCAATGTTCGGCATCACCTCAGGCAGCTCAGCAATATGGTTTTTGCGAAAGTTTACATCATAGTAGAGCCAAGCACCGGCGTTGCACGCACCACGCAGCAAATCACCCACTACTGGCCGAATAGCTGGATTAATGGCAAAGTACGATCCGAAAAGCACCACGTCATCCTTGCCAATCTCTGGCAGTTTCCCATCCAGCCACACCGAAGCGTGATCCTTATAGAACTGGTATTGCGCATCGTTGTTCTCATCAAGGAAAGCCAGTGTCACATGCGACTTGTTCTTTTCATGTCGGCACACATACTCAGCCGACACACCATTGTCCACCAAAAAGTTGCAAATGATGTCGCCCACGTGGTCGCCGCCAACCTCCGTCACCATCGCACAATCCACCCCGGTACGTCCTAGCGACACAATGCTATTGAACGTCGATCCACCCGGCACCGCCTTCATCGGCTGGTCGTTCTTAAATAGGATGTCCAAAACCGTTTCGCCTATTCCAACTACTCGTTTCATCGTCAAAAACTCTCTTAAAAATCGAAAGCAAAGATACTCATTTTTCGCATGCAATTCCTTGGATTGAAGATTTCCTTGTAAGGTTTCGGAATTATTATGCCTATAGAGTTGTTATTCCTTTTTGTTGAAATAACACAACAAAAAAAATCCGCAACCCAAGCCTTTGCCTGAGTTGCGGATTTTGTCATTTCTTGCAAAACATCATATTGAGAATCCTGGTTGCTATCTCTTCCGGATGATCCACCAATAATTGCCCATGATTCATTTTTGGAAAGACCTTGATATGAGCATCAGGGCATAGCTTCAGCAGATGCTTCACCTGGGGCTTGGCCACAAACGCCTCCTTTGAGCCGTACCAAAAATGGATGTCTGCACCTTGGATGGATTCCAGTTTATGGGTATAGACGTCCTTATAGCCATCGCGCACGGCCTTTCCTTTGCCATAAGGCCAAACTTTCTTGCATTCGTCCAGTAAGACATCGAAATAGTGCGAATGAAACACAAACCTCCAAAATCCAGTCCAGTGGTAGCAAGTCCAAACATTAAAGCTCTGGTAGTATCGCAGTGGGTTCACGCTCCACTTGGGCATAGGTAGCAGCGGTGCGGCATCCAAAATGGCGTGGTCAATGACAATCTCGTTCCGTTCCATGATTCGGGACAGTATCTTTCCACCCAATGAAAGACCATAGGCAACATCCAAATGTCCTCCAAAATTCTCTTGATCAAACCCGATTACCTGAACGGCCTGGTCGTCAATAGAGGTAAACTGCGACTCTTGGCCAATCAGAAAACCATCGATACCAACTGCAACGATGTAGTATTTGTCTTTAAGCATCTCAATCAGTGGCAGGAATATCTCGTATGATACCCCCAGCCCAGGGATTAGCATCAAGCTTGGATTCTCTTTATTTCCGTATGTGTTGAAGGTCATAATGTGAAAAAGTTACGGATTTTCATTTAATACTTTCAAGAACCGCTTGTCGTTCATTTGCTCGTTGGTCAAATATGCGCCGTCACGGAAGAACGCGTAGGTTGTGATGGGCGTAGGGGCGTTTTGTGCCTCCGCCTTGCTCCGCAAGTGAATGGCTTTGAACGGTACTCCTTTCTCCTTTGCGACGGCTTCAAGAACCGGGACATACTTGGCGTTAAACGGGCACTGGTTGGTGTAATACAGCACATACCCCTTTTCGTCGGTATGCGGATGCTTGGCACACGCCTTGAATTTCGGGGTCTCGGCATCTTTCGAAAAGGGCAAATGCCAAAGCTGGATGCCGTTGTCAGCCTCGTCGCAAACCGTGAATCCTTTGTGTATCAGATATTTCGGGTCGGCTAAAAAGGGCTTTTTCTTTGCTGACGATAAGATGCACAATCCACTCTTCCCTTGCTCCTTACTGTCGCGAATACACTCGTTAAGCAAGTCGTTTGAATAGCCGTTTCCCTTGAAACTGCCTGATACCCAAAGGCAATCGATATACATGTAGTTGTCGGCCACAATCGGGTTCCAGGCATTCTCGGCAGGGATGTACTCGATAAAACATTTCCCCCGTTCGACACTTTTCAGAAACACGAGGCCTTCGTCGAAACGTTCTGCCAACCACGCCTTTTTCGATGCCACCTGATCGTCCTTATTGTTGGAAATCGCACAGCAAATATGCTCTTGCTCAAGATTCTCTTTCGTTACTCTGATATATTCCATGGTTTGTAGTGAATGTGGCGGCAAAGGTACAAAAAAAGCCGCAACCCAAGCTTTCACCTGAATTGCGGATTATCTTCTTTACAACCATAACTATAAAACAAACTTTTTTGTAATTTTGCAGTGTCGTTATCTTCTGGTTCTGTTCAATGGACTTCGGCGGAATCGGATGAAACGTCGCAAAAATGTCAAAAAGGAGTCCCGTTTATTTATATGAAACAGTATCGTAAATTATTAGCGCTCATGCTCTTACTAATAGTAAGTGGCGGCGTATTTGCACAAGATCTTTTCGACAAGGCAAAGTTGGATAATTACTTTAGTATACTTGAAGAAAACAACAAGTTTATGGGAAGTGTTGCCGTCACGAAGAACGGGGAGATTATCTACACAAAAACAGTCGGCTTCGCTGAGGTCGAAAACAATGTAAAAGCAACTGAAAAATCCAAATATAGAATTGGTTCCGTCTCGAAATCGTTTACAGCGGTTCTGGTTTTAAAGGCGGTTGAAGAAAAGAAAATAGACCTTGACCAAACGATTGACAAATGGTTTCCGTCAATCGCAAATTCACAGAAAATAACAGTAAGGCATTTGCTAAGCCATAGGAGCGGAATACACGATTTTACACACAACGATGACTATCTGACCTGGTGCACGCAGCCTAAGACAGAAAAAGAAATGCTCGGGATTATTGAGAACGGCGGCAGCGACTTCGAACCCGACAGCACGGCCGAGTACAGCAATTCGAACTATGTGCTGTTGACATACATGCTTGAAAAGATTTTCTCGAAACCCTATTCCGACCTGTTGCAGGAATACATTGTCGAGCCCATTGGTTTGGCTGACACATACGTTTTTGGCAAAACCAATCCTAACGACAACGAATGCCGATCATATCGCTTCTTGGGCTCTTGGGTGGTTGAAAACGAAACGGACTGTACTGTTCCGATGGGGGCTGGTGCAATAGTGTCAACGCCGACCGACTTGACAAAATTTGCTGATGCTTTGTTTGGAGGGAGGCTTGTGGCTGATGAAAGTCTCGAAATCATGAAAACCATCAAGGACGAATATGGTCTCGGGCTGTTCGAGATTCCTTTTGGCGATAACATTGGTTTAGGACACACGGGTGCAATAGATGGTTTTGTTTCTGTTTATTCGCATTATGCAGATGGAAATGTTTCGTATGCCTTGACTTCTAACGGGCTTAATTTTAAACTCGGAGATATTAAAAAGGCGGTTTTAGGCGCAGTTTACGGCAAACCTTATGAGTTGCCGGAATTTTATAATGTCGCTTCGGAGGACTTGGACATTTATTTAGGCGTGTATGTTTCCACGGAACTCGGTTTGGATATTATTGTAACAAAAGAAGGAAACACATTGATTGCGCAGATTGGCGATGATGTTTTTGCGTTTGAAGCAGTTGACAAGGACAAATTTAAGTATGACCCGATAGAGGCAACATTTGAATTTGATCCGGAAAAGAACACAATGACTTTATTTCAATATGGAGTAGAAATAGTTTTTCAAAAGAAAAAATAGTTTTCCTGTGAGTTGGACCTGTTTGGCCACAGGCCGAGGGGGTCTGCCGACCACGACCCGCAAAAAAAATCCGCAACCTAAGCCTGTGCCCGAGTTGCACTTAATTGATTAACCAAGCCACTCCGCCGCTGATGACATAGAACTTCCCAAGGTTCTGGAAGTCCAAGTCGCCAGAAAGATCGAGTTGTACACGGCGCGACACCAACCAAGTGAGGCCAAACTGGGTCAAGTACTGGTTGCCTTCAGGATGGATGTAGTTGTAAGTCTCCACAAAGGTGCCAATGTGTTCCGTGATGTCGAAATAAACCCCAAAGCCCAAATAGGTTGTTGGCGAGGCCGTATCGCCATCCCATTCCGCTCCGACATTATAGCATATTCCCAACCAATCGGTAAAGGTATGTTCAAACAAAAGGTGTAAAGATGGCGCCAGGTGAGCAGGAAGCAGTTCTTTTGTTCCAACATGGGGAGACTTCAACTCGGCCAACATTGAGATGGAAGGCAGATAGCCTGTGCCTTCGTAGAATCTTGTCTTCATCCCGATGGTGAGCGGAGCCAAGCCGAAAGAGGGCTCCATTGCCTGTCTGTCGTTCCACATCAGGAAATCTGTCCCGATGCGAAGTTCGGCATTTTCAAAGAGGCCGAATCTCAGCAAGGTGTTATTGAGGGTAAGGGTCTGCGTCCCGCCTTTCGTCGATTCATATCCCATTCCCGTTTCCCATTGCAGTTTGTGCAACGGCATCACGTCGGTTCCGGTCAAGGCACCAGGACGGTCAGCGGAGATGGCAGGCAGTTCTTCTTGCGCATGGCAAAGGCCGCAGATGAAAACCAAAGCTATTAAAAGGAGTCTTCTTGTCGTCATTGTTTTATCGTATTTCCTACATTAATCAGATGGTCAGCGATTCGTTCCGTATTTTTCGCCAAGGAAAGATATTCCGCTCCGACCTGTGGCGTGCATTCACCATTGACAAGTCGCTGGATGTGATTGCGTTCCATTCTTTTGGTCATGTTGTCGACTTCCTCTTCAATCATGTAAGCTCGCTCCAAAGCATTGTTGTCATTGTCGTGATAGGCTTGCTGGATTTCTTCATATAAGGCTTCGATATACCTTTCCATCTGCCGAATCTCTTTCACTGCTTTCGCTGAAAAAGAAGCGTTTTGTGCTTTTAGGCTCTCTGCATATTCCACGATATTCTCGGCATAGTCGCCAATGCGTTCCAAGTCGCTCACACTACGGATGCTTGCGTTCAAGAATTGGTTGTCGAATTTACCGAGCGGTTTGTCCGACAAGAGTACCATATAGCGCAACAACTCACTATTGAGGTAATTGAGTTCTTGCTCGGTCTTGGCAAACTTTTCAGCCTCACTGAAATCCAAGATGGTAACGATATTAATCGACCGCTTGAAGTTTTCTATTGCCAAAGCCGCCATGTTTTCAATCTCCGCTTTCAGTTGTCTCACAGCCAAAGCGGGGGTCGCCAACATCGAATCGTCAAGGAAATGCAGGTGGAACTTGTCGTCCCTATGGTCGTAAACATGTTCTGGAATGATGCGGCATACCAAGCGAACCAATGCTTCGGTAAGAGGCAGGGCCACCAATGTGGTGCATACGTTGAAAACCGTGTGGAACATGGCCAACTGCACCTGCGGCGTGTGTGGAAACAGGACTTCAAACACTTTTCCGAAGCTCCAATCCCCTTGGGTGAAAAGATGTAGCAGCACAGCGATAAGCAGGAAAAACACAACGCCCATCACGTTGAAAAACAGATGGATGAGTGCTGTTCGCTTGGCGTTTCGGCCACTGGTTATGCCTGCCATGATGGCCACCACGCACGAACCAATGTTGGAACCCATGGTGAGATAGATGCCTTGGTTGAGCGAGAGCAACCCTGCCACGACCATCGTGATGGCAATGGAGGTGAGTACCGAAGAGGATTGGATGACGGCGGTGAGCAGTGCTCCCAAGAATACAATCAGCAGCGGGTTTTTGATGCTGGCGAGGAATTGTTTCACCGAATCGAGTGCAGCGAAATCGTCCATGGCGTTCGACATCATGCCGAGACCTACGAACAGGATGCCGAAGCCTGTCAAGATGCCGCCTGTGTGTTTCCACGACTCACGTTTGGCGAACATCAGGATGAAAGCTCCCACACCGGCGAGGGCTGAGAAAATGATGGTGGTCGAAATGCCATTGCCGCCGAGCATGCCCAAGGCCACCAACTGCGCCGTCACGGTAGTGCCGATGTTGGCGCCGTAGATGACCGTAGCGGCCTGTGTCAACGACATGATGCCGACATTTACGAAGCCGATGACCATAACCGTCACGGCTCCCGAACTCTGGATGGCCGCTGTACCGAGGGCACCGATACCCACGCCAGTCCATTTGCTCCTGCCCACACGGGCAAAGAGCAGCTTCAGACGCTTGCTGCCAGCGCTTTCAAGATGCGAGCTCATCAGGTGGCAAGCCATCAGGAAAACGCCGATGCCCGCCATCAGGGTTAGGATTGCCGTAAGAATACTGATTGCATTCATAAGATTGTTGTTTGGAAAATGGAACGCGACCCAACTTCAGGCCGCGTTCCGGCGTTATGAAGAATTTGAGTTAAAAATGATGTGTACGGAACAAAAAAAGTGGCATGGAACGATTCCACGCCACTTTTCATGATTGACAAAAGGGTATAGTTATGGCTGTCGGAGAGGTTGTTTCGGGGCGAGTAACGTCTTACCTGTCCTCTCAGCAAAGCCTGTGAACACTTGCTTCCCTCTGTCTTTTGGCCAATGGTTTCAAGCGTCGGGATGGATGCCCAAGCCTTGTTTTCAACAAAAGAAATGTTGACTGCTTCATCGTCATCATCGTCATCCAAATCGAAATCGTCGGCAACAACAGCCATGCATGTTGAAGTTGCCGTTTGAATGACGAGTTGTTGAGGATCACCATATTCGTCGGCAACAAGGCACACCATCACCATGCCCATCAAGACAAGCATGAAAACGGAGCTATATTTCCTTAATGCTTCAAACATGGAGCCAATTGTGTTCTTTTTTTGATTAACGGCGGTTTTGGCTGTTTATTGCATGCCCTCTGCCATCCGTCTGCCGGCATCGTAGGCTATGATACGCTCTGGCTCGCCGAGGGCTGCCTTGATACAATGCTCCATTGAGCCGTAGCCCTGACTGTTGTTCCTGTCTGGCAGTCCGTTCATCGTTTCCATCAGCACCACGGGCATCTTCTTTGGAGCCGTCATGCTGTAGTCGTTATAGGACGAAGGCCACGGCTTGTAGTTCCTGCCATTAAAATGATTACTCTATCGGAATCTGGATCACCGACAGCCATTTCTCGGGGTCTTTATGATTTTTAACTATTTTTGCCTGTAATACTTTCCCTCTCATGTAAAAGAATCCTGTTGGCAATCTCTTCTGGATGGTCCACCAACAGTTGCCCGTGATTCATTCCCGGAAAGACCTCAATGTGAGCATCAGGACAGAGCCTCAGCAAATGCTCAGCCTGAGGTTTGGCCACAAAAGCCTCCTTTGTGCCATACCAAAAAAGGATGTCGGCACCTTGGATGGACTTCAGTTTATGGGTATAGACATCCTTATAGCCATCGCGGACAGCTTTTCCTTTGCCGGAAGGCCACACCTTCCTGCATTCGTCCAATAGCACATCGAAATAGTGGGAATGGAACACCATCTTCCAAAAACCTGTCCAGTGGTAGCAAGTCCAAACGTTTAGACTCTGGTAGTATCGCAATGGGTCCACACTCCATTTGGGCAGAGGCAGCAACGGAGCAGCGTCCATGATGGCGTGGTCAATGACAATCTCATTCCGTTCCATGATTCGGGACAGGATTTTTCCACCCAAAGAAAGACCATAGGCAACATCCAGATGACCGTTAAGGTTTTCCTGAACATAATGAGTCGCCTGTACGGCTTGGTCGTCTACAGAAGTGAACTGCGATTTTTCCCCGAGCAGAAATCCGTCGATGCCAACGGCAACGATGTAGTATTTGTCTTCAAGTAACTCTATCAGTGGCAGGAATATCTCGTAGGATACCCCCAGGCCAGGGATCAGCAGCAAACGCTGATTTCCTCTATTACCGAATGTGTGGAATGTCATAATGGTTTATTGCTTTTATCTTTCGACCTCTATCCTCATTTCGCAATCTGTCCCACCACCCAATATGGAATGACAAAGCGTTACGGTGAAGTTCTTGTCCTTTATAGTGCATTTATGGATTTTTGCAGTTCATCCAAAAATCTTGCTCCATGTCCGCCGTCCATCTGGACATGGTGGAATTGGAAGGAAACGGGAAGAGTGCTTTTGAACAGCCCTTTGCGATACTTGCCCCACATCACCATCGGGTTGCTGAACTGATCGGTGTATTGGTTGACGATGCAATCCAATTCCGTTTGTATCATGGCGGAGGTACCGACAACCATGTAGTCTTCGAGAAAAGTGCTCCTGCATTCGTTTAGTACTGTCGCGGTCAGTTTCAGATAATCACGGTTGAACTGCTGCAAGTCTTCAGTGAAAGGAATGTCGCAGGAGTTGATACCACCCTTGCTGTTTTGCACGATGACATTGATGGCGAGCCTATCGTAGCGGAACAGCCGTCCACCTTCGGGAAGCATAAAAAACTCCTCCATTTGGCTCGCTGCCTTGCCGATACACCAACACATCAGCGTGGTGAACTTGATGTCACTCTTTCGGCTGACTTTCACCAATCGATGGACATCCATCGTTTTCACCAAAGTCACCATGGGCATGGGCGACGACATCCACAGACGGAATGCTTCTGCACGGTTGCTGTCTTGGGGTTGTATCTCTGTCTTCATATTCTTTATTCTATGTTTTTATCCCACGATTTTAAGTCCGACAATAGATAGAATCAATGTGCTGAGGAAAAACACCCGCCAGAAAGTGGCCGGTTCATGAAAGACAAAGATACCCAACAGCACTGCTCCGACGGCTCCGATACCTGTCCAGACGGGATAGGCAACACCAATAGGAATGGTCTGCGTGGCTTTCGCCAAAAGCACGGCACTCAGCACATAGAGCACGGCAAAACCCGAAATCCATAGCCAATATTCTGTGCCCACTGTGAGTTTGGTTTTGCCGAGGCAGAAAGCGAAGCCTGTCTCACAGAGGCCCGCTATGATAAGGATGATCCAGTTCATAAGTGCCAATTTATTTGCAATGTTTAACGAAGCATAAGAATATGGCCAAACTATCCGGGTCTGTCCTGAACATGTACTCGGGATGCCATTGGACGGCCCAGACAAAACGCTTGCCTGCCATTTGTACCGCTTCGATGATGCCGTCAGGAGCGACAGCCATAGCTACCAAATCACTGCCGAGCTCTTTAGCGGCTTGGTGATGCAGCGTGTTCACCTCAAGGTTGTCTTTGCCAATAAGCGTACTGAGGTCACCGCTCAACATGACTTTATGCGTTGGGGTACCATAAGGTTTGCCTTGTCGGTGGACAATCTCCGAAGGATGCTGAGAGGGGAGGTCCTGCCAAAGCGTACCGCCCAAAAACACATTGATGAATTGAAGGCCACGACAGATTCCGAGTATGGCCTTGTCGGACTGCAGGGCTTTCGACAGAACAAGTGTCTCCAATGCGTCACGTTCCGGACACGAACCGACATCCTGACCGCCCGTAAACAGGAATCCGTCGCAGGTCTCTATGATACGGTCTGCGTCCGCTTTGCTCATTTCAAGAGGCAAAACGATGGGGATACCGCCAGCAGCCCTGATGCCGTCCAGATAATCCGGCAGCATCCAAATACTTTTGCGCTCCGCATCCCAAAGTGGCGTGACGCCGATAATCGGTGATTGTTTCATTTCTTCTTGTTTTTGGTTCGAACAATCTCGTAGGAATTGGCAACCAACTCTTTCAACAGTTCGGTTTCAATGACTTGCACTTCCAAACCTATCCAATACTTGGCGTTGAAGTGGTTGTCGGGAGGACATATCCCTTTGGTGTTTTCCAGAAGCTCAGGGATGCGCTCGGCTTGGCATTTCACGATGACAGTCTTAAAGTCGTCTATGTCGCAATAACAAAACGTGTGGCCGTTGACATAAAAGGCCAGCACCGAGTCGCCTCCAGGCATCTTGGCGAAGGGCAACTTTTCCTCAACATCGCCTAATGAAAGGCAGTATTCACGAAAGTCTTCGATATTCATGAGTGCAAAAATACAAAAAATATTTGTCACAATTATAAACAGATGATGAAACCTCGTTAAAATCAATTCGTTATTGCTGTTTTTTTCTCTTTAAAAAGGTCATTTTTAATGCGATAATGCCTTAAATAAAAGCAGTTTTCCTTTATATATAAGTGAATGACTAAATAAAGGTATTATCCAATATGAAAACTAATACGGCCACATTAAGAATTATGATGTTGGAGCAACCCAACAAACAGGGATTATATCCCATCGTCATCCGTGCCCAATGGAATGGACGGGCAGAAAGACGTACTGGTATCGCCATTCCGAAGAGTGCATGGGCGGAAAAGACCTCGACTATCAAACCGACCTATCCCAACGCCCAACAACTCAACATTACCATTCAGAGAATGTATAACGAGGTAATGCAACGCAAAGTGGAACTTGAAATGCATGGAAACCTCGAATCCGCCAAAGACCTCTTCGTGCATCATTCCGCAAAGAAATCAACCCTCGATTACCGCACGTTAAAGGATGAAATACAGATTAAACGGGATTCCTCCTATGGTACCCGCAAAACGTATGACGTTGCATATAACGCCATCTGTGAGTTTCTCGGGGTTAAGGACTTCGATGTTACCGTATTGGATGCGGACAAATGCCGTTCCTTCGGTAAATACCTGCAACGGAAGGGACTGAAAAACGGCACAATATTCAATTATATGAGCAGTATCTGCTCTGTATGGCATTATGCAATAAAGGAAGGGCTTGTTTTGGCAAACCTATACCCGTTCGATACCTTCAACTATCGTGTTGCATATCGCACAGAAGTGACGAAGAAGGCAATCTCAAAGGAGGATTTCTACAACATTGAGGACATACTTTTCGACAAAGTAATGGAACAACACGACGACCTTTCCAAGTTTTCCAATGTGAAAACCGATGAATTTGCATTGGCGATGTATGTCCTCGGATACCATTTCGGTGGCCTCGCCTTCGTGGATATGTCCAATCTTCGCAAAAACCAACTCACGATAAAGGAAGAGCATCACGAAACGATTTACGTTTTCAAAGATGTATACCGCCAAAAGACCAATCAGCCTGTCCCGATTGCATTGTCTGGAAACATTGTCGTAAACAAATTACTTAAATGGTATATGTCACAACCTGGGGAATACCTTTTCCCCATCAATGACCATACAGGCACCCCGAAGGAGCAACATTTGAGAATGAATAGTGTGGAGAAGTCCCTCAACGCCCATCTTCGCAATGTCACAGGACTGGATATTACCTACTATTCGTGCCGTCACGGGTATGCCACACATTACCTTAACTGCGAAGGCTCTAACCCGATACATCTTGCCACGATGATGGGGCGTTCTGTCAATGGCATATTCCGTTATGTGAAAACCATCCAGACCGAGGACGAGATATTAAAAGAAAGGAAACGTATGGGATTGTAGTCCTCAAATATCCTTTTATTGCAAGGTTATTTGCGATATAACAGGAGTTCTCCTATTCCTTTGGCAATTTGCAAGGGTAACAGGAGAACTCCTTTTAATTTGGATTTATTGATGATGCTTTCAGTTTTACCATTTCATCACCTATCATCCAAAGTATTCCACCAAACCAAATATGGCGAGGGTAAGGAAAAAGAATTGGATGGCATAACCTATTGCGGTCATAAAGCGACTGCCAGCCAAATTCATACTACTCTTAATCCAAAACCAACGAGGCGGCACCGTGTCTGCCCAACCGACAATGCCAACTACAAGACCGAGGATTGCACTCAATGCACCCACAACAAGCGATGCAGGAGAGGGGTCTTCCAGTAGATACAGTCCACCGAGTATTATTGCTATTGGACTAATGAATTGGAATATCCAAAGGAATAGTGCCATATACTACTTTCTCTTTGCTCTTTCACGTTCTCGTTTGAGACTTTCCTTTGCGCTCTCTATTTGGCGTTTAAGGTTCTCGATATTGCGGTCGTGACTGGCAGCATGGTCAATCTTTTGTTTGCGGTAACTGGCTTTACTGCTTGGAGAACTGGCACTCTTTATATATGCAGCATATCGCTCATTGTCCTTCTTTTTTGCTTCTCGTTCCTTGGTCACTTGAGAACGTAAGTCAATAAGGCGTTTGCGGTAATATTCTACAGACATAATAATGTTTAATTGGAATCTGGTGGCAGGGAGACCTGCCACCAGATTGGTTTATACCGTTTTACTTGGCATATTTGGATTTAAGGGCATCCATATCGGCTTTTCGAGCCATTTTCGGAATGTCGGGCAGTTTGGCAAGGGTCATTTCATCGAGAGCCAATACATGGTCATCGCAAGATGCAACTTGAACTTTCAATCCAAAGTTAGTCATCATGTCCTTCTCGAAACCACCAACCGTCTTACTTCCACGGCATTCATAACTGCCTGTCTTTGTTGCAACCTCACTTACTTTCTCATCACCAGTAAGGCGTTTCTTTCCTTGATACACACGCAGAGTACCACCGAACTCATCTTTGAACCTCTTACAGAGGGTTGACACCAAAAGGCGTCCGTCAACTTTGATTTCCATTGCATTGCTATTTATTGTTGATGAAATCAATAAGTTTTGCTCCGAGTTGTCTTGTATTCCATTCGGGATTAACCTCGAATCCCTCTTTCTCTGCCACCTCACGAAGAGCACCTTTAACATTGTCGTAAACACGGTAAACTTCGATACCGCCACTTTCGAGTACACCAATCATATACTCGCCACTGATTGCTGATTTTTTGTAAGCCATAATAATTGATATTAAATGATTATTTGAAAAGTCTTTTGATTTTGTTTTTTAGACTGCCTTTAGCCTTGCGGGCTTTTGCCATACGGGCGGCAGCTTCCTTGCCTTCTTTGGTTCGTTTGTCCAACTTGCCGTCGGCTCTGCGTTTGGCTCCACTACTCTTTTTAATGGTAGGTTTCTTGGATGCTTTTTTCTGTGCTTCACGTGCCTTGCGGGCGCGCTCTACCATCTCTTTGTATTCCTTGGTCCTCTTGTCGACCTTGCCAGAGGCTGTTCTCTGTATTGCCATAACTATTTATTTTTTTGAGGGTTATTATTCAGCCGAAGTGTTTTCACCTTCGACAATTAGGTCTTCCTCTTCGTTTACAAACTCGTCGAGGATTGTGTTGGCTCTTTCTTCATCCACGCCAAGTATTTCGGCAAAGGCAATAAAGTTATCAACTTCGTCTTGCGATAGTACGGCATTGGCGCACAACATGTGCAGACAGAGTGTCAACACTCCTTCCTCTTCACCTTTGAAGACGTGTTTGGCGGCTTTTTCCAGATGATCGTTGATTTCTTCCTCGGTCATGTTTTCCGTAGCCTTAATTTCCTTTTCGACTACGACTGGAATTGTGGGTAACTCCATGTCCTCTGCAAGGTCAAAAAGATATGCCTTTTCGGACTCATCGTATTCGCCATCCGCCCATACCGCTGCGGCTAAAAATGCGGCAAATGTTCTGTGGTCTGTTTTCATAAGATTGTATATTTGTTTAGATTATTGAATGATTTCGAACTCTGTACGGCGATTCTCTGGTGACATTGGATTATCGGCGTTCTTAGGTTTGCTGCTACCGAAACCGACAGCCTCCAGACGACTGGCATCAATGCCACCATGCTCAATAAGGAATGTAACAGCAGCCTGTGCGCGAGCTTCTGAAAGTTTTTGATTCAAATCGGCATTGCCTTCAGCACTTGTATGGCCTTCAATACGCAAACGCATTTCAGGATAGCGGTTCATCAATTTGGCGAGGTCATGAAGCACAAACTTAGCATCTTCATTTAAAACAGCCTTGCCTTGCTCGAATTGTGCAGCGTTAAAATTCTCCTCAATTGCCTCTAATTGCTGCAAATAAACAGTATCGGTGACAGTGATGATTTTTTCGACTTCGACCACCTTTTCCACTTCAACTATTTTCTCATTAGGCTTCGGGCGGCAAAGCAATGCTATGATAAGTCCCACAACAACCACACCGATAATTGCCCACACCCACCACGGAATGCTTTTTTTCACTTCACGTTTAGGAGGCACATATCCATTAAGATACTCCAATCTGAAAGACCCTTTTTGGCCAATTCCTTTTTCTGCGGCTTCAAATTGGGCAATTTCAATTCCATACTGCAATGCATGACTTACCAAACGTTCAAAACTTGGTTTAGTCCACATTTTCACAACGGCAACCTTTGAGCCATCGCCCATTGTGAGTAGTTCATCTTCTTTTTGGAAGAAACCATCCCAGTTGGCATCGGTGCCTTTTTCCCCAGCCTTGACGAAGTTTTTCTTAACGCCGCTGTCGGGATTTAATTCATCTGGAAATGCCTTTTTAAGGTCATCCATAGTGGCTTGTGGATACATCACCATGTAGGCGTGCATTATGCCCAGAGCCGTGCGGTTCTGTGCCTTGCCATAAACTCTTACTTTGTTTGCCATTTATTTTATGTTTTAGATTAAATTTCCACAATACAGTAATAAAACTCAACGTTCTCATATACATTCTTATTCCAAGAGATGATATAGTTGTTGTCAAGTTCAAAATTAGGGTGTGTCTTGGCACAGGTGCTGTTTGGTAGTTGCCAGTGTCTTACTGTGTCATGCAAACCTTCTTCCATACTGAATTTATAATTGTTGGAAGTGCTTTTCCCCTTATTTAGATATTGGTTGTCATTGGTGACAAACACTGCCAATCCGTTCTTAACAGCATGGAAACGGCGACGTACAAGTTCCACACGGCGTACATCTTTCCAAAAATCGTACATTCCAAGGTCTTGCGCACCTTGGTTTTTTAACACATCGATTGACTTTTCAAGATTCTCATCGAAACGCAACAGTTGTTTGCTATGCTTTTTAGTCTTGTATTTCAATTCAACTGGTAAGTATTCGGCATTTTTGCAAACCAGTATGTCCAATTTCAGTTCGCTCTTCCAAACATAGTTATCCAACTCTTCATGTGGCACAAAGTATTCAACATCCACATCGTCATAATGACCACTGCGAATAAGATGCAGTGCGAGATGCATCTGGAAGTCTCTCTCGTTGAAGAGCAGTTCTCCGTTGCTTTGGGCAAGGTACTGCATAATGTCTCTTTTTGTCGTATCTATTAGTCTCATCTTTTGTTTCAGTGGATATAAAAAAAGAACCGCGAACATTTCTTTTGTCATATCCGAGGTTCTGCAATACCTATGCTACTACAAAGAAAGCTCACGGTTTCCCGTAAGCATTCCTACTTCTTTGCGTAGCATATTGTGGAAATTTGCAGATTTCGGATATGCGTCAGATAGCAAAAATGCTTTATTTAGATTAATTTATTTCTTTTTTATTATGCCATATATTTTGCGTTTTAATGTGAGGGTACAAAAATATGCATTTTTTCTGATACTGACAAACTTTTTTGATGTATAATTATAAATCATTGAAAATCAATGTTATAAATCATACATTCTCCAACACTCAAAGTCTTAATATGCCTACAATTGCCATTTCGATGGAGGATTGATTCACATTTTCAGTCTCATGAACACCCACTTTGGCACTTGACACTAATATACATTTTTGCCACTTAACTTTTGAGGGGTTTCATTTATACATATGTGTAAAAGAAACAATAATCCATCAAAATATCAAAGTTATGGCAAACACAATCAATTCCCACCCCAACCCCATCTTTCAATTCACCGAATTGACCCCGAAAAAGTATGAAATGATGCCCGAAAAAGGTCTATACCTACTTCGATGCAAACTGCCCGAGGATGATTGGGCGTGTATTTGCAAAGGGGATATGAAGGATGAATTATCCAAACAGATACACCATTACGGCATCGGGAATTGGGGCAAGGACAGCGGATTTCATTTCTATTCCGTTGCGGTGACCGAAAACTTCAAAGAAGGAAATGGAGTATCTCCCCTTTTCATTCTCCATATGCTGTATTGCGGAGAAGGGAGAACCGAATTAGAGAAACAACGACAGGAGACTACCCCATATAAGAAACCCAATGTATGTATCAGGGACGGGAGAAACCGTGATTATCCCCTCCAAAATAAAAAATCGCATTTGCTTGCCGTATAATGCGAGTTCTCAAACAAACCTTACATACTGCAAGGTAATATAGAGTTCGCATGGTAAACGGCAAATAAATGCGCAAATATAAAGAAATAACAGGCCGTTTGACCCGTTATTTCTTTATAGATATTGGGGTAATTACTTTCCATCCCCGAATTTCTCCAACAATCTTTCAATTATCTGGTAGGGGTGCTCCATGGAATCCTCCACGTATTCGATTCTTTCGTAGTCTTCATCCAAAATCTCCGCAGAGGTTGCAACATACTCCTCTTCATCAAACGGCCAGTCTTTATGAGGGTCTTTTAGGACTTGTTTAAGGGCTTCTTCGGGAGAGTCTGCCTCTACGGTTGCCGAATACGGTTGACAGATGGTGTAATTGATAGTGTATTCCATAACTGAATGGTAATTGTTTTAGTGCGTTATTTATCTCTTAAGGTATGCCACACACTCATCAAACTGCTCCTTTGTGAGGTCGTCATAGGCACCATTTTCCTTTATGATAAACCAATAAGGCTCTTTATCCTCTTTCTGCCACTGAAAAGCAACACAAACATTTAATTCATCCCAAAGGCACACACTATTGTTGGTGCCAGTGTAAATCTCTAATGCCTCTATGATTTCTGTATCAATATCATCAATATCATCAATATCACCATCGTTTATCAAATTGACAATATCAATTCGAGTGATTTCAGAGATTCAGTATCCTTCTTCTATCATATCTCTCCTTTCCGAGGTAATGTTGTCTTTTCCAACGGCGATTCTATTATAACCTTCCTCTTCGTAAAGGATTGCTATAGTTTCATCATCGGCAGTCTTTGCGGAGTATTTTGATGCCTTAATACTCACGGCGTATGCAATGTTTTCTTCCATATATATCTGTATTTTTTCTTGATAACGCAAAACGTGCAGGTTTATTGCCCATCCCACATATTTCTTTCATAGTATGTGGATGTATTCAAATAATACCGATTGGGGTGGCAGTTCTTACTGATAACATAGAGTTATTGGAAGAAAATCTATTTTCCCTAATTGTGAAAAATTGATGTATTGAAAGAAGAAAAAATCTGGCAATTCCCCTTATTATTTAAGTAGAGCATCAAAGAAAAAACATTGAAACCAACCGTTTTCCCTACGCCTTTTGGTTGGCAGATTGGACGGTACTTTTATTTAATCATATAGTGGATATTTCAAAACCGGATTCTAAAGGCGTAGGAAACCTCGAATCCGGTTTTTTTATGGAAACCAACGAAAAACGAGGTTAAACATATAATGTATTTTTGAGAGAGATACAGGAGCAATATAAGAATCAGAATGACGTTATATTAAATATGGCACGAATAGCAAAACCGTTGACGGAAGAGCAAAAAAGGGAGATTGACAATCTCCGCAGGGAAGGTATGGCAATCAAAAGAATCGCCCTCAAACTTCATATTGACCAAACGAAAGTAAGGAAATACTGCAAAACCGAGATGGATAAAGAAACTTTCAAAAGTGTCAAACGTGGAGGAAGCATTAAAATTGAAGAAAAAAAACCAGATATAGTAAAGACTATTAAAAGATACATTGAAGAGGATGGGCTTTCTTTAGACGAAATAATGATATTTACCGAGATGGACGGGAAAACCATCCGTAGGATTATGGATGAGAATGGCCTGCGGTTCCCTTTGGATATTATGAGGAGTAAATATATTGAAGAACCACCTGTCCCTGCAGAATACGACCTAACAATCCGAAGTAAGGAAGAGGATTTGGAAATTGTCAAACATCTTAAAGAGGAAATGGTGAGGCTGAAATGGGATGAAAAATTGAGTTCAATTTCATTCCTAATCCATGCTGATGTGGAAATAGGAGGTGAGTTTCATCCATCTATTTCAGATCGAAGCATCACGGAATATTATGAAAAGGAGACCCATAAATTTGACATATTCATTCCAGAAACTGGAGATGTTATCTTACCAATAAAGAAAGAAGAAATTCACAGTTGGCTTTCGAGATGCGGCACGAAAGAAAGCCCTAAAATCCCAGATAAAAAATACTTTGACTTCCTTTTCTATGCGGTTAATAGGTTTGAACTTATTTGGTATGAGCCAGACAAATACAGCGAAATGGTTAATCATATCCATTATGATAGATTACCACCCAAACCGATAGAGGAAAAGCCATTCATTGGTTGCACGGAATGCCCGTACCGTGATGAATGCGACCATACTGGGTGCAAAGTAAGAGGAATAGAATACACGCATTGGAAGTCGTATCGGCATTAAGTAATTCCCGAGCTTTTCCTATAATGCCGCATAATATATATAGTATTCTATGGCTGCGGAAATGAAAGGCACGGGAATTTCCATTTCATTATAAGGCGATTATTGATTATTGCACTTTAGGCTGAATATATCCATTCGGGCATTAAATAATTCCCGAGCTTTCCCTATCGAGCCGCATAATTATATATAGTAATCTATGGCGGTAGAAATGAAAGGCACGGGAATTTCTACTTCATTATCAAACATTTATTTCAATTCGCCTCCACTCTTACCTTTAGTCCATATATGGGACTATGCGTAAAATTTTGATTTTTAGACTTTTGTGTTCAAATTTGAGACTAAAAATCATTCGTTAATGTTATTGGGATATGGTTTATCTATAGCAGGAGTTCTTTGACAGGATAAGGCACAGGACAAATAGGAAAAGCTTTTTAATCACAATAATCATTAGACCGATGGGGGCGATGCGACAACAGCCCATAATCACAATGAAAAGCAACGAGCAAATCAACACCGTCAGCAGCACACGTTACCTCGTTATCATGCACGGGGACAACATTGCAACCTTCGTGAACACCCCATTCACATCCTCGAAGATGGATATTTACCATCAGTTGCGGAACCTCCGAGTAAAGGCTGGCAAAGTCGGGCAGGTAGTACTGCATGAATTCTACAACATTCCACAGGAATGCTACCCCTCCGTAAAAACCGCATATGAGAGCCGTCTATGGACGATTGATGAAAAGGACGGGAATAATTGGGACAAACTATACAAAGACCTGCTATTGGAACTCGATAAAGAGAAATCCATTAAGGAATCCAAAGAAAAGCCCAATAAGGACAAAACCACACCCCAGCCAACCAGTGACCCGATAGAGGCATTGGGGAATATGGAAAATCTTACCGACCCCGAAAACATAATACCCGACGGGGACATCAACGACCCAGAAGAACCCGAAATGGCAACGATACCTATAGAGGAAACCAGCCCCGAAGCCCCTGCAACAAAACAGGACGAGGCAAAAAAGGATTCGAAGAAGGGGAAAAAGGATGCCAAAAAGTAATCAAACAAAGAGATTGGGAAAGGAGCCATCAGGCTCCTTTTCTTTTATACGGCGATTACATTGCACAAAGGACATATTTAACCACATAATTCCATATTCTCGTGAGAATATGGCTTCATATTAAAAACTCAAAACGATGAATATAATAGATTTGATAATGGAGGAGCATGGCCTCAAATCACAGACAACCTTTTGGGACGATTTCACCATTGCCGACCATTTCGGCACCGCAGCAGTGCAGGACACCTACAATCGTGCCTTCAACGAATGGAAAGATAACGTTGAATACGTTACCGAGCTTGTCCTCGTCCTCAATCATAAAATCTGGCAACATCATGACCATAATATTGAACTGGAACGTATCTATGACCGTCTTTGGCGAGAGGCGGACGGATGGTGTGTCGAAAACCTCACGGGGGAGGATGCCAAATACTATTTTGAAGTGACCGATTAATTGGTTTTCCCTATTCAGACGCTGTGCAAAATCCCGTAATAAACTGACAGATAGTCTATTATAGCGCAAGGATAAAAGCAGTCAAAAAAGCAGAAGAAGTAGTTAGAAATGTATAACTGCTTCTTTTTTAACGACGTTATAATTCGTGGGCGTAATTACAAAAAAAAGCCGTAGTCCGAAGGCCACGGCTTATATCAATTTGGAAGTCTGTTGTGTTAATTCATCAACTGGCTTTCACCCCAGGTATATTGAGGGTAAGCCATTTTTAGGTCGTTATAGGAGTCCTTCACATTGCTGCCTCCGCTGGTGGCGAAGACGTTGAGGGTCTTACCGCTTAAATCGTGGGCCTCGATGAAACGCCCTTTGATGGCGGGACGCGAAGTCTTGTCCTGCATCTCGATGGTCGAGCGGGAAGTCTTGTCACGCCAATCGAGGTCAGCGGCAGAGTAGGGGACTTCGGGAGTAATTTCGTAAAGGTCGGCATTGAACTCTTTCGCCAGTTTTTGTGCAGCGGCCTTAGTGGTTCCCGTGGCTGAGAAGTAAACTATTAAAGTCTTCATTTCTTTGTTCTCCTTTTTGTTGTTCTGGGCGCAAGCCAGCTCATGGCTTTATTTCAGCATTTCCTCAATAGCCGGCTCCAGCATTTCGGGTGATACCATCGGCTCGAAACGAAGGATGGTCTTGCCGTCCTTGGAAACCAAGAACTTGCCGAAGTTCCAACGGATGGCATCGCCTTGGTCGAAGCCCGTGCCTGTCTTTTGGTGGATCTCGTCAAGCATGGCCGCAAACTCTTCGGTACCTTCGGGATAACCTTGGAAAGGTGCTTGTTCCTTGAGGTAAGTGTAAAGCGGACTTTCATTCTCTCCATTGACGTCAATTTTGTCAAACAGAGGGAAGGTGACGTTATAAGTCAGCGAGCAGAAGCTTTGAATCTCATCGTTGGTACCAGGCTCTTGGCCGAGGAATTGGTTGCAAGGGAAGGCCAGAATCTCCAGACCTTGGTCCTTGTATTTCTGATAAAGAGCTTCCAGGCCTTCGTACTGCGGAGTCAGTCCGCACTTGCTCGCCACGTTGACGATGAGCAGCACCTTGCCTTTGTAATTGGCTAATGACACATCTTTTCCGTCCATGTCCTTAACGGTGATGTCATAAATAGGGCTTTGTTTCTTGCAGCCTGTGACCATCATCAGAACTGCTACTGCGAGGAATAATGCTTTTTTCATTTTGAGTTGGATTGATTACATTATTTCGATGAGGAAATTCTCATAACCGAGTTTGTCGATGTAGTTGAGATATTGTCTTTCCCAATCCATGTGTAGGCGAATGCTTTTGTTTGTCTAGCACAGGGATCATGATTAAATATTCCTCTTCTTTGGCGATGTCGCAAACAGGCTGCTTGTCCTGTTCCCAAAGCACGAGCAATTGAAAAAACACTAAAAACTTATATTGTTTTTGATAATCTATCAATCAACGCTTTATGTTGTGGGTATTGGTTTATAAGGTCAGATTTCTTTGCCAATTCAAAGTTTTCAAAGGTGAAGGCAGGAGCCACTGCGCAACCTACGAGAGAGAATCCTTTTTTACCTGGCAATTCCGCGGCGAACCACTGCTCCGGCTCAATAACGACTTGCATTTCGGCATCGGCTGACAGATGGTGGATCGTCAATTCACCGTCGGGGGCTATAACATAGATGTCGAGTGGATCACCGGCATGGTAATACCAAATCTCAACCACATCGTGCAAACGATGAAAGGCTGAGAAATCTTCATCGCATAGCATGTAATAGATCGTGGAAATCCGTTTTTTACCATTTTCGTCATTGCCATACACCTGACGGTACCAGCCGCCTTCGGGGTGGGGTGTAAGGTCCAGTTTCTTGATGAATTCTTTAGCTTTCATAATGTAAACTTTCCCTTTTTAGGACAGCCTAAAACTAGACTGCAAATATAATTGATTTAGGTTTGAGTTTCAACTTCTCTCGTAAATTTACGTTGTTTCTTCGGACGTTGTTGAGCGGCTATGCCAAAAAGTGACAAAATTAACACTTTTTGTCTAATTTAGAACTGTCCGATTTTTAAGGAAGGGTACAAGGTCACGAAAACCCTTGCGGCGATAACCAAGATTATTTGATTATGATGCTTTTCCGATAGTCTGCTATGGGTGCCACCGTCAACGGATGGCGCGTGGCAATGCGATAGTCGAGGCCAATCTGGCGGAATTCGTCGAGGAAAGAATCGAGATAAAGATCATCCGCAAACCGCTGCATCAGACTAATACAGAACGTGCCCCCCACGGCGCTCATTTCAATAGTGAGGGCATACGGTGTATCAGCCTCTGTATACATCTCCCTGACGTATTGTTCGGCAGCACCCAGATGAGCCTTGCCGACATAGCTGACACAAGCTGTAGCTGCCGACAACGCTACGCTGAAGGCTTTGGCCATTGCCTGATGACGTCCCTCAAGGGTGGGCACCTTCTCGAACATGTCTTGTGTATTCTGAGTTTGCCAGAACCCCTCAATGACATTGTCATCGTTCGACTGCAATACTACCATACCTCGAAATATCGTCTGCTGCATTTCAAGATCCATCCCACGCATCTCTTCTTTCAAGGGCAGCCGAAGCGAGGCTGCCATCGTCTGGCCAGCCTGCGGACAGCCCAAGGCAGGACGCTGGTTGATGGCCAGTACCACCATCGGAACTCCTTCTGCCATGTTGGGATGCAAGCGGACAATGGCACGGTCAAGCAGCAGAGAAACAAGCGTGGCAGGCGAGGTGTCGCTTGAAGAGACATACTTCATCATATCTTGCTCCTGAACAAGGATATTGACAGTTTCCACAGCCTCGTTTACCTTCGTCTTAGCCTGTGAGGTAAGATTGATACAACGCGGGCGTTCCGGCAAAGGCAACGGGACCAGATGATCGGGTTGGGCCTGAGCGGCAGGGTCTTCCCATTCCTCAGGGCCGATAGCGTCACCTGCTACACGAATGATCACTTTGCCCGTTTCACGACTCAGTGTCGCATCATAGCGTCGACGGCAATACTCAAAGAGAAGGGTGCGCATGATGTTGTAGGCCCCCGTGCCGTCAGTCAGGCAGTGAAAAAAATCCAAGGCGATGCAGTCGTTCCAAAAACAGAATGCCAGCAGATGGTTGTTCGACTCTGGGCCAATTAGCTGCACCGGTCTTTCACCTTCGTTTACCACCCATGGTTCGCAGTTGTCTTCATACACAAAGTATTCCGTGCCGGCAGCATCTTTCCTGATGCCGAGCTTCACTTGATAGTATGGATATCGCTGACGCGTTGACTCCACAGCTTGGCGCAATAAGTCACCGTCAACGGCATCCTTCATCTTCAAGGTCAAGCGGCACGTCCAGCTCATTTGCTCTCCTGCCCATGTCAGGTAGAATCTTTCTGAAAGCAGTTTCTTTCCTTTATTATAATTCATAGCAGTGGCTCTTACTACGGGTAGATGATAACTAGTTTTGCTGCAAATATACGCTTTTTTTTCAACTCCCCGCGCACGGTGCCTGTTTTAAGCTTCCTCAATAGCTCCCACAGGGCAGCCTTCCTTGGCTTCTTTTGTGATTTCCATGATTTTAAACTTTAAACTCTAAACTTTCAACTACTCTAAACTCTACACTCTCAACTCTAAACTACCTTAACATCAGGGTGTTTCTCTCCGAACTTCTCCTTTAGCACCTCGCCGATTTCTTCGCGGGTGTTGCCTTTTTTCTCCATCTGTTTGATGGTCTTATAGGCTTGAAACAGCGTGGAAGGTCCGATTTCCGAACTGAAATAACCGATGCCTTGGTTCCAGGCCAGCAATTCAAACACATCGTCCAAAGCGGCGGAATCGAGGCCGTGGATGTAGGTTACATCAGGCACTTTTTCCGTATTTTTGCGCTGAAAAAATACTGTTATGGAAGAACTCAAACGAATCAAACTCTTTGCAGGTTGCAGCGATGAGGCTTTGGAACGCCTGCTCAAAAGCCCTTGCCGCCGACAGGAATATCCCGCAGGAAGGCGGATGCTCAACCCAGGTGACCCATGTCGTGCGCTGATGGTGCTTGTCGAAGGTCAAGCCGAGGCACGAATGATGGGTGAGGAAGGCCGCGAGGTGCTCGTCGACCACCTGAAAGCCCCAATGTTGCTGGCTCCAGCGTTTCTGTTTGCCAACAATAATGTCGTCCCTGTGGAAGTCACCGCCCTCACTGATTGCGTAGTGTGGCATATCAACCGTGAGGCCTTCTTCGAGTTTATGCAACAGGAGCCGACCGTGTTGCGTGCCTTTCTTGAGATTCTCTCCGAGCGAGGCCGTTTCCTGAGCCGAAAGATGCGCACCTTCGCCGTCAACAGTCTTCGCAACCGCGTCATCGAATACCTCGAAGCCAATGGCAGCATCACCTCAGTGGCCGCCGCTGCTGAACAACTTGGCGCAACAAGACCCTCGCTCAGCCGTGTCCTCTCGGAAATGGTGAGCGAGGGCCTTATCACAAAAGATGGGAAAGGCTACAAGAAGTGTTAAATTCCAAACATTCTCATATCTTCCTCAACCGTACTAATCCCGCCAATGCCGAAGTTTTCGACCAAGACTTTGGCCACATTGGATGAAAGGAAAGCAGGCAAGGTCGGGCCAAGGTGGATGTTCTTCACACCGAGGCTGAGCAGGGCTAACAGAACGATGACGGCCTTTTGCTCGTACCAAGCGATATTATATGCGATAGGCAATTGGTTTACGTCGTCCAAGCCAAACACTTCCTTCAGTTTCAATGCGATGAGTGCCAGCGAATAACTGTCGTTGCACTGGCCCGCATCTAACACGCGCGGAATGCCATTGATGTCGCCCAAACCAAGTTTGTTGTACTTGTATTTGGCGCAACCTGCCGTGAGGATGACGCAATCCTTGGGCAAGGCCTTGGCAAATTTGGTGTAGTATTCGCGGCTCTTCATGCGACCGTCGCAGCCCGCCATCACCACGAACTTACGGATGGCACCGCTTTTCACGGCCTCTACTACCTTGTCGGCAAGGGCAAACACCTGTTCGTGCGCAAAACCGCCCACAATCTTGCCCGTCTCAATCTCTTTAGGGGCTTGGCAGGTCTTGGCCAAAGCGATAATTTCGCTGAAATCCTTTTTGCCGTTGGCATCAGCAGGGATGTGCTTCCAACCCGGGAAACCCGTGCTGTTGGTGGTGAAAACGCGGTCTTTGTAGGTTGCATTAGCGGTCGGAGGCACGATGCAGTTGGTGGTGAACAGAATGGGGCCGTTGAAGGCTTCAAACTCCTCGCGCTGTTTCCACCAAGCGTTGCCGTAGTTGCCTTTCAAGTGGCTGTATTTCTTGAGTTTGGGGTAATAATGCGCAGGCAACATCTCGCTATGGGTGTAGATGTCGATGCCGGCGTCCTTGCTTTGTTCCAAAAGCTGCTCAATGTCGTTGAGGTCGTGGCCGCTGATGAGGATGCCCGGACGGTTGCCCACGCCAATATTCACCTCGGTGATTTCGGGATTACCGTAAGCGGTAGTATTGGCTTTGTCGAGTAGGGCCATCGCTTTCACGCCCCATTCGCCTGTTTTCAGGACAAGAGCGGTAAGTTCGTTGGCATCGTTGCAGGTCGCCAATTGGCCAAGGGTTTGCAGGATGAATTCATTGATGTCGCCATCGACTTGACCAAGGCGAGCGGCGTGTTCCAAGTAGGCGGCTATACCTTTGAGGCCGTACATAGTCAACTCCTTCAGCGAGCGGATGTCCTCGTTGGTTTCGGCAAGCACGCCGACAGTTTGGGCTTTCTCGTCATATTGCTCGCTGGGGCAATTCCATTCCAATACATCAAGTTTCGGGAGCACGATGCCTTTCTTGTTGGTCACACGGTCTCTGAACATCTCGCGCAATTCCAAGCCTTTATCGATGCGGGCGTAGATGCTCTCAGCGTCGAAGTTGGCGTTGGTGATGGTCGAAAACAATGCGTCGTTCACGAAGGCGTGGATACTCTTGCGGAAATCGCAATAATCGTGTCCACATCCGTGCTGATGATGATTGGCGATGACGCCCAATCCTTTAAGGATATAGATCAAAAGATCTTGTGCGTGAGCCACTTGCGGGGTCTTTCCGCACACTCCTGAAATCTTGCAGCCGGTGCATCCGGCAGTTTCCTGGCATTGGAAACAAAACATTTTCTCGTTCATAGTCTTGTGTGTTGTGTTAGTTGTGAAATTTGCCGCAAAACTACAAGCACGAAACGACTTGGAGCGTAACAAATGTTACAGTAAAAAACAAAAATCCGTAAATCAGGTCTCAAACTGTAGCGAGCAATTACGCTTTGTTCTCGTTTAATCGAAACTCTTTCTTATAGATATATGTGGTATAGCCAGGAGCGTACGAGTCATAGACCTCGCTGAGAAACTGACCTACCAGTGTGAAACCATGCTTAGGGTAGTATTCGTGGGTGCAACTGGTGTCGGTCCAAAGGTAAAGATTTCGCAGGTCTCTGCGCTGGAACTCATCCATCATAGCCTGCAGCAACTGCTTTCCACAGCCTTTCTGATTACTGATGAAGAGCGATAGTTTCACCTCGTCGTCATTCATGCACTGCACCGTTTTCCCGTCAACCTCCAGCATATAGTCGGCCAATAGACGGAAGCGTTCACGCTCATGGTCGGTCATCTGTGCTTCAATGTTCTCGCGCCATTGATAGACATCTGCCTTGTCGTCATGGAAGTTGGCAAACAGCACCCCATGAATCACGCCATCATCGCCCACGGCCTTCAAGGCCAGCGAGGGATTGCTGTAATTGTAGCGGAGAATATACTCTGCCAATGCATCGATAAACCACTGCCGTTCGTCGGCATAAAACTCTCCCCATGCACCAGCAGCCAGTGGTACTGCTTTAGCAAAGTCATCATTCGTGAATTTCTCTATTTTCATTTCTATTATTTCCTCATGCTTTATTAAAGTCATATAACACTCTGATAAAGTGTAATTTACTTGTTGATTTGCTTAGTAACCAGAACGCTAAATTCCGATTATCTGTTTCGCAATTCGGCTGCAAAGTTAATAAAAAGCAATTCAGAAACGGGCGAAATCTACTATCTGCTCCTCTTGAACGAAAATTACTGCGGCAGCATCTGCCCCTTCCTAGTAACGATGGCCTGAAGCAGATAAACGACCGCGATGATTGCGCCTACCATATATGGTGACAGATGAGCCGTCGCTGCGATAGGCGAAACAATCAGTGGGGAGAGGAACTGTCCCAAATAAAGTGCAGTGGAAAGCAGAGGCATCACGGTGGTGGCGGCTACCTTGCCCGCTTTCACGCTTCCAATAGTGTTTAGGTAAGGAACACCGATGCCGTTGGCAATGCCGATGAGCGCCGAGCCAAGCAAAAGAAGCGACAATGAAGTCCCTCCAGCAAGGCATAAATATCCCGCCATAAAGCCGATGGGAGCAGTGTATTTCATCTGTGCGGCGAAGCGTTTCATCATTGCGCCAAAAACCAAGCCTACCAGGAAAGCCACCACATCCAAGCCCATCATCACCAAGGTGATTCCCGTCACCGAAAGCATCCCTGAGGCCGTCAGCGCGAAGTTGGTGGGGTAGATGAAGAAAAGGATCATCACGAGGAACATGCCCACGACCGATGGATGGTATTTCTTTAGTAAGTTTAGAGTTGAGGGTTTAGAGTTTAGAGTTGTTGGGTCTTTTTTCATCAGGCTTTCGTTGGGCAGGAAAAGCATAACGAGCACCACGGCGATGAGGCCAAGCAGATACACCAAGAAGGCATAATTCCAACTGACTGCCGCCAACATTCCCGCGAGGAAAGTGGCCACCACGCCGCCCATCTGGTTCATGGCAGCGGCAAGACCCATCAGGCGGGCTTGCTCCTCGGGAGGGAAATAGTAGGCCAAAAGACCCGTGGAAAGCGGCATGATCATGCCCACACTCACGCCCAACAAGGCCCTGAGTACCAGCAAAACAACGATGTTATCGGCGAAAAAGGCCCCGCTTCCTGCCACCACATAAAGCAGCAGACCGCAAAGGGCGATGGTGCGGGTGCGCATCACGCGGCACAGCTTCGGGAAACAGAGGTTGGTGAGGATGATGAACAGTGCGGGCATGCTCACCACAAACTGGATGAGCAGCGGATTGGCATCAGCGAAATGGGCACTGATAGCGTTCAAGGCAGGTGCGACGGCGGCTCCCGCCATCACGGTCAACAGCGACATCGAAAGGATGGTCGCAACAAGAATCTTTGGATTGGATGAATCTCTCTTCATACGTAAGAATCTATTCAATTAAACATGTGTCCAACTGGCATAGTTCTTACAGATTCACCCTATGTTCGGCTACCGACACGCTCGCCGAAAAACGGGTGCAAAAGTACGGAAAATCGCAAAAATGGTGTTCCTTGAGGATGAAAAAAAATCCGCAACCCAAACCCCTGCCCGAATTGCGGATTTATACTCCTAAATTACTCCCAATCGGAAAGACAGATAAACCGCATAGATTGTGAGCCACAAAGCTCCTCCCCATCGGTTGATGGTTCGCTTTTTGTTGCAGATTAGCAAAAGCCAGACGACAGCCCCACTCAGTGCCACCAAGAAAGAGTCCAATTCAACACCTTGATAGGCAGGCAAAGGTCTTATCAAGGCACTTGTGCCCAAAATAAAGAACACGTTAAAGATATTGCTCCCGACAACATTCCCAATGGCAATATCACTGTTGTGCTTGAATGAAGCCATCACCGAGGTTGCCAATTCAGGTAGCGAAGTGCCTAAGGCGACAATGGTTAGCCCAATAATTGACTCGGGAATTCCTGCTTGTTGGGCAATCTTGGTGGCACTCCTGACCACCAACTCGCCGCCAAGAACCAAGGATGCCAATCCGACCAAAACAAGCAATACACATTTCCATAAGGGCATTTTGTGCTCAGCCTTTTCAGTGACAGCGCTTTTTGCCGATCTAATACTTTTGAACAGAAACCCGACAAAAACGAGCAACATAATACCCCCTTCCAGTCGAGAAATGCCTTTTACTGTTTCACCACACCAATTTGCCCAGACAAACAAAAGAGTCATTATGCCCGCAATAATGGTCAGGGGAAGCTCAATACGCACTGTCTCCTTTTTCGCGACAATTGGAAAGACCAAGGCAGAACAACCGAGGATGACCAAGGCGTTGATGATGTTTGAGCCGAGTACATTGGTAATGGCCAAATCGGTTGAATGAGTTGAAACAGAGGTCATGTTAACGATGAACTCTGGCATGGATGTGCCGAACGCCACCACTGTAAGGCCAATCATAAGATCTGACACGCC
>JAFXLL010000002.1 GCA_017531225.1 Bacteroidales bacterium
AAATCCGTTTAAGACAACGGCAATCTTTTCATTACTGTTAAAAAGAAGTTGCAATCGCTTTTCACGTTCCCAAACCGTACGATAGGAAAGCTGCGTCAAAGCGGCAATCTGCGTGTTGTTCAATCCGAGAAGACAAAGATAAAAATAAGAAAAGTCTTTTTCTTTTAAATTTGGGTAATTGGTTTTCAACCATTGAAATAAATCACCGTAATGCTTTATGGCAACTTGTTTCAACATGGCTTTTTGTTCGTCAGTCAAAGCAATGTCGGAGTATTCTGAAATGGAGATATTTGTTTTGATAAATAGGTTTTCGTCGTTGCACAGTTTTAGGATATGTGTGCAAATAGGTTCTTCGGCAAAAGGAATATCCGCCTCGTTTTCGGTTTTTTTCAATGCATCCTGTTGTTTTACCTTTTCTTTTAGCTCCTGAAGGTTTTCGTTACTCCGCCGCAGGCGTCCCGATAAGGCTTTTTGTTTCAATTTATGAGCTAAACGTTCTGCTTCAAACTGTTTTTCAAGCTCGGTTTTCTTCCTTTTATTTTTCCGATACAGATAGCCAAAGACAAATAAAGCCAATAACAACCCGATAAAGGGAACCGTTACCAACCTCATTCGTTGTCTGATCGCCTGTTTGTTTAACCTATCCTGCCTTTGTTGAATGAAAGTGCCATAGGATTTGGCCAATTCTGATTTCACGGTGCTAATGTCCTCGTTTTGAGTGGCATAGGGAATAAGGAAATCGGAGTATTTGGATAATTCATCGTATTTTCCTTGATATTCGCATATTTCAGCAAGCCTTTTTGCGGCCTGTCTTTTTATTTCTGTACTCGGAGAACTGTTAAACACGATATTTATGTATATCCACGCAGAGTCATACATAGCTTCGTGATAATAAATCTCTCCAATGCTCAAACACCTTGAACAGTATTCTGTATTATTCTCAGAAATGTCAAGCAACCGGTAAAGCTGTTTTAACGATGGATATTTGTCTTTGGTTTTCTTATAATTAAGAAAAGCGAAACGTCCTGCCACCATCTTGTATGTAAGATTGTTTGTGTCAGGCAGAAGCTCAAGAGCTTTATGGTAATAATAGTCAGCAGAATCGAAAACGTCCATCATGTCATAATGGGAGCCAATCTCATCCAACATCCATGAAATCTGCCAAGGCTCGGCATCAAACTTGTGATAGTAGGTTAGAGCTTGGTTTCCGAAATAAATGGCTTGTTCATGAAGATATTGATCGGAAAAAATATCGACAAGCCGTGTATAGGTCAACGCCATGAACTTTGCTTTCAGCCCCACCAGTTCATTCTCAGGGTAATGTTCCTCCATGACTTGGATGGCCTTCATGTACTCCTCGCAGGCTGGGACCACGCTGTCCATCTCGTAATAGCCCACGCCGTTCATGTAATGGCATCGGGCGGAGAGGAAGGGATCGTGAATGGAATCGAAATAGGCCATGGCGGCCAAAAGTTCGGCACGGTTGGTCTGGGCATAGTCGTTCTTATACAACGCCTCTGAGAGCAACAGCTGGTAATAAGGCTCGTTAGTCGGTTCATCCAACAGCAAGTTCAAGGCGCTGTCAGGCTGCGACTGCATCAGCGTGTCGATGGCCGACAATGGCATCAGGATAACCGATAAAAGCCAAATCAAACATTTCATAGATGCAAAGATAACAAAAAATCCCGCCATCGCTGACGGGATTTTCTAATAGATTGCTTCGCTTGCGCTCGCAATGACGGCGATTGTAAGAAAATTACTCTTCTTCCTTCTGGCTCTCTTCGTATTCCTTGAGCAGGCGCTGTTGCACGTCGGCGGGAACCTGAGCGTACTCGGCATACTTCATGGTGAAGGTGCCACGGCCTGAAGTCAGTGAGCTGAGGGTGGTGGAGTAACGGTCCATTTCGGCGAACGGAACCTTGGCGTGGATGGTCTGGTAGCCATGGTCGCTATCCATACCCATCACGATGCCACGGCGGCCGGTAAGGTCGGTCATGACGGCACCCATGAGGTCAGCAGGCATGCGCACGTCGAGGTCATAGATAGGCTCCATGATCTTCGGGCCAGCGTTCTTGAAGGCCATCGAGAAGGCCATACGACCTGCGATCTTAAAGGCCATTTCGTTGGAGTCGACGGGGTGCATCTTACCATCATACACGTAGACAATGATGTCGCGGGCGTAGGAACCGGTCAGAGGACCTTGCTCCAAACGTTCGTTGATACCCTTCAGGATGGCGGGCATGAAACGTGCGTCGATGGCACCACCAACCACGCAATTGGCGAAGATGAGCTTACCGCCCCAAGGCAGTTCGTACTCTTCCTTAGTACGCACGGCGAGTTCTTCTGGATCGGTGTAGCCTTCGTAGTAAGGAGCCAACCAGAGGTGCACCTCACCGAACTGACCGCTACCACCGGATTGTTTCTTATGACGATAGTCGGCTTTAGCTGACTTGGTGATGGTCTCACGATAAGGAACTTTAGGAGTGCTGATCTCAACGCCGATCTTATAGACGTTGTCGAAGTACCACTTCAGGGTGTTGAGGTGATATTCGCCCTGGCACTGGAGGATGTTCTGACGGAGCTCGCGTGACATGCCGGCGATGACGGTCGGGTCGGTCTTGTGCATATCGTTGAGGATGCCGCCCAGCTTTTCGTCTTCCTGTGAGTTGGCAGCCTTGATGGCGACTTGGAAGATGGGTTCCGGGAACGGGATGGGAGCGAAAGCGGCTTCAGCCACCTTGGCGTCAACCAAAGTGTCGCCCACGCGGCCATCTTTCAGCTTGATGGTGCAGATGATGTCACCAGCGTTGACTTTTTCAACTTCTTCACGGTTCTTACCGCGGAACATGAGGAGCTGTGAGATACGTTCCTTGTTGCCGGTACGTGGGTTCACGAGGTCCTGGCTCTTGCTGAGGGTGCCGCCATAGACGCGCATCCAAGCCACGTCGCCGAGGTTCTGCTCGGTGGTCACCTTGAAGATCTGCAGGGCAGTCGGGTCGTCGTTGCTGTTGTGGAACTCGGTGCCGTTTTCAGCTTTGATAGCTGGCAGGTCAGCGGGTGACGGGCAGGCGTTGATGAGGAATTCGCACAGACGATACACGCCAACGCCGCGTTTGGCAGCGCCGCAAATCACCGGGAACAAGTCACGGTTCATGATACCCAGACGGATACCCTTTTCCATGTCTTCTTCGCTCAGTGTCATCTCTTCGAAGAACTTCTCCATAAGGGCTTCGTCGCCTTCAGCGGCATGCTCGATGAGGTTGCTGTGCAGCTCTTCGGCCTTAGCCATCTCAGCGGCGGGAATGTCCTGGATCTCAGGAGCGCCGTTGCCATTCTTGAAGACCAACATCTTCATGAGGATGAGGTCGATGACAGCGTTGAAGTCTTCACCGGTCGACACAGGGTACTGAATTGGGGTGACCTTGTCGCCGAAGTATTCCTTCAGGTTGCGGATGGCGTTGTCGAAGTTGGCGTTGCTGTGGTCGAGCTGGTTCATGAAGAACACCACGGGCTTCTTGGTGGTCACGGTGTGACGCCAAGCGTTTTCGGTGGTAGCTTCCACGCCGGCTTGTGCGTTGACGGTCATGACTGCGGTGTCAGCAGCGCTGAGGCAGGAGATGATGTCGCCTGAGAAGTCGCTGAAGCCAGGTGCGTCAAGAATGTTGATCTTCTTGTCGTTGATGATGGTGTACATCATGGCGGCATGGACGGAGATCTGACGGTCCATCTCGATTTGACGATAGTCGGAGACGGTGTTCTTTTCTTCCGTGCTTCCTTTTCTGTTGATGACCTTGCCTTCGAAGAGCATGTTCTCAGCGAGGGTGGTCTTGCCGGACTTCGCAGCGCCGATCAAGGCGATGTTCCGGATTTCGTTAGTTTTGAATTCCTTCATTGTTTATCTAAATGTCTTATTATTTTGTTGATTAATCTTCCTTTGGGATTTGAGGCTGCAAAGTTACTAAAATTCAGTTGATTTCAAAGAATATTTTTTTCCAACGGTTTTCATCCATTTTTGCGCCGATTACTTCGATGATGTTGGCGGCCAAAATAGCACCCATATGAGCGCATTTTTCAAGTTTTTCGCCTTTCACCAAACCTGCCATGAATCCCGCGGCCCACATGTCTCCAGCGCCTGTGGTGTCAATGACTTTAGCTGGGATCGGATCCACCTTCACCACCATGTCGCCATGTTGCACGTAGGCACCTTTTGGTCCGACTTTCACCACGGCGATGTCGCACATCGAGGCGATTTCATGCAAGGATGCCTCGGGGTCTTCCAATCCGGTCAGTGCTTTGGCTTCTTCCTCATTGGCAAAAACAATGTCGACGCTATTCTTGATGATGTCCATCATGTAGTCGCGGTTGCCTTCTACCACGTTGAAGCTGGCCAAATCCATGGCAACCTTCATACCTTTGCTCTTGGCGATTTCCAAGGCACGGTCAACCAAAGGACGGTTGAACACCAGATAGCCTTCCACGTAAAGGATGTCCCAACCGTCAAACAATTCGGGTTTCAGATCGTCGGGCGACAACTCCAAAGCGGCACCGAGATAGGTGGCAAAAGTGCGCTCGCCATCTTTGGAAATAATGGCTTGAACACAACCGGTAGGCGTTGCTGTGGTCATCATCAACGGCTTGACGTTGGTCTTCACCATCTCGTTCTCAAAGAATTTTCCATGTTCATCCTTGCCAACCTTGCCAATATAACCCGTTTCGATGCCGAGCTTGGCGGCACCGCTGATGGTGTTGGCCGAGGAGCCGCCTGCCGCCATGGCCCTATCGTGTTGTTTCAAGGCCTCTCCTACGGATTTGGAGCTGGCTGCGTCCACATGTTGCATGGATCCTTTGGGCAGATTCAACTGTTTTAAAATGTCATCGTCAGATATCTGTGTCAGTATGTCGACTAAGGCATTGCCTATGCCGAGAATGTTTTTGTAAGCCATAATTTTTGTATGATTGAAAATGCAAAGATAAAAAAAAATGAAAAAAAACTTGCAGGGATAAAAAAAAGCTGTACCTTTGCAGCCGCAAATGCCTCCTTAGCTCAGTTGGTTAGAGCATCTGACTGTTAATCAGGGGGTCTCAGGTTCAAGTCCTGAAGGGGGCGCATTTCATGTTATTAATTTTTTGAGTAGGAGTCCATTAGGGTTTCTACTTTTTTTATCTCTGCATGGATTCCATATTGAGAATGGCTTTCACCCGTGGGATTGTGATGATTCCTCTAAAAGGATAAAGTATCTTCACGGCAATTTTCATCCACCAATTGTAATGGACCGCCAAATGGCAATAAGCCTTCCTGAAATTGAAGTTTTGAATCAGGTATTCATGGATATGGGAATGCTCCGTGATGCTTCGGGTACCGTCTGAAACAAATTTGAACCCTTTTTCCTGAAGGTAGTATTCATTCATGGCGTGATAAAGCCCATAGTAGGGATAGCTGCCATCGCGTTTGTAACGGGTCATGATGCCACTCAGGTCATACTCGCAACTGTCATTCCATCGTCTGACGCAACTGAAACCGATCAACTCAGAATTTTCTTTATCGAAAACGCCCCAACAGTCGAATGTATGCTCTGTGAGATATGCTTTGAAAACGGCTTCGTTCATGGTGCGATCCGAAACGCTGTAATCAGCGTAGGTCTCGGCCATGATGGGATAGCCTTTTTCCAGCAATAGGGCTTGGTCGACAAGGCGATAATCAAATGTTTTTTGTGCATGACGGATCTTGTTCCTTACCCTTGAACTCAATTCATCCATGCCTTTAAAACGGTCTTTGATGACAAACCAAAACTTGGATTCTTTTGGGTCGTCAAAATCAAAAGTGTTCCTAACCAACAACCCGCCTTGTTTCAAAAGAGCTCGACACTCCTCTTGAGTTAACTTTGGCTCTTCGTGTGGCGCTCCCGAGAAACGCCAAGCCTTCCGATAGAGATGGAAATCAGGCATCACAGGCGTTTTTTTATGGCATTGAAAGCGTAGCAGCTAAAATAGTGGAGCGCCTTGAAAAATGGTAGTTTTTCATGACGACGGTACACCGTCCATAGATCATACGAAGCCTTCAATTTGTTTGAACTGGCTGATTTTCTACGGATTCGATAGGACACCAAAGGTTGAGCAATGGCATGTGCAACATGGCCTTTTTTAAGGATATCGAGCCAGGTTGCGGCATCTTCGCTAGTACGAAACTGTGGCACGGCCACGGGTCCGACAATGTCGGTGTCAACCATGACGGTAGAGCATCCGATAATGGTGTTGCATAGGTAATCGTCGTAACTCATGTCTTTGGAGGCTTCCACGGTTTTGCCTAAGAGTTGCCCCGTTTCATCGATCAAATCATAGCTTGAAAAGCTGAATCCGATGCCTTTATCTTGCATGAATTGCAGCTGTCGTTCCAGTTTTTCAGGGTGCCAAAGATCATCGGCATCCAAAAAAGCGAGATAATGCCCTTGAGCCTGTTTTATAGCTTGGTTACGAGCTTCTGCAATACCTGAATGAGAATTTATTATGGTGAGTTTAATCCGTTTGTCCTGTGCTGCTAACGATTTGAGAATATCAACCGTTCCATCGGTAGAGGCGTCGCAAACAATGAGCATCTCCCAATGGGAATGGGTTTGGTTTCTAACCGATTGGACCGTTTCGGCTACATACTTCTCCATGTTGTGGCATGGAGTGATGACAGAGACGAGCGGTTGTTTTTCCATTATTTCAATCCTTCAATCCAAACCTTGATTTGCTGTTCGTTGTGGAGTCGGCACACCAACAGGGAGTGGTCGCGGTAAGCCACCAAGTAGTCTTCCAGGCCTTCCACCACGGCTTCGGTGCCGTCTTCTATATTAATTATGGTGTTCTTGTTGTCCACCGAGACTACCTTGCCGCGCAGGGCGTTGCCTTGGGCGTCTTTTTGGGCGTGGGTGAACAAGGAGCCCCAGGTACCTATATCGCTCCAGCCAAAGTCGGCGGGGATGGTGTAGGTGTCGGGCGACTTCTCCATGATGCCGTAGTCGATGCTGATATTTTGGCAGTCGAGGAACTTTTGGTTGATGAAGTCCTGCTCGGCAGGAGTGCCGAACTTGTCCTTGCCCTCGTCGAAGAGTTTCACCATGTCGGGAAGGTCGCGCTTAAAGGCGTTCATGATGCCTTCTAAGGTCCAGAGGAAGATGCCGGAGTTCCAAAAGTAGTTACCATCGGCAACGAACTTCACAGCAGTGTCGTAGTCGGGTTTTTCCTTGAACATCTCCACCTTCACCACTTCGGGCAAAGAAGCCTGCTTGGGCACTTGGATATAGCCGTAACCCGTTTCAGGTCTTGAAGGCTTGATGCCAATGGTCATCAGGGCTTGACGGTTTTTGGCCAAGAAATCGAAACCAAGACGGATGATGCGTTCAAACTCACGCTCGTTGGTGACGAGATGGTCAGCGGGAGTGACCACGATATTGGCATCTTTGCATTGGCTTTGGATTCGGTAGCAGGCGTATGCAATACAAGGAGCCGTGTTGCGGCGTGCGGGTTCGCATAGCACTTGTTCGGGCTTGAGCATGGGCAGCTGTTCGAGCACCAATTGCTTGTAGTTCTTGTTGGTCACCACCAGGAAGTTCTCGTCCGGGATAACGGGACTGAAACGTTCGTAGGTGCTACGGATAAAACTCTTACCCGTGCCAAGTATATCGAGGAATTGTTTGGGATAATTATCTTTACTGAGGGGCCAGAAGCGGCTTCCAATGCCGCCAGCCATAATGATGCAGTAGTTGTTCATAATATATATTAAGCCCAGCCAAAAGGATGGGATACACATTCAAGTCTTGCCAAAGGGTGATAGTCGCCTTTGAGTCCGATGGGCGTTGCGTTGCGGATCTCGTAGACGATGTTGATGCAGTTGCGGGCTTCTTCGATGCCGAAGCCGCGTCCTGCCAAAATCTCCTCATAACTCTTGGTGTGGAGTTCAGTGAAGCCTTGGCTAAACTCGAACTCTTCACCGTCGATGCAGAGCGTGCGGTAAGTGCGTTTCTCGCCTTCCACGGCATTGTGCGGCAGGGTGTCGCCATTGATGCTCAGGAAGTAACGCACACGGGCTTTTTCAAGCTCCATGTAACCTGCCACGCGGTCGTGTGAGGCCACGTGAACGATGTTTGTTTTGACGGCGCCAAAAATCCAGCTCAGCATGTCGTAAAAATGCACGCCGATGTTGGTGGCTACGCCGCCGCTTTTATTGACATTGCCTTTCCAAGAGGCATAGTACCAGTTGCCCCTCGAGGTGATATAGGTCAGGTCGATGTCATAGATTTTGTCTTTAGGTCCTTCCTCCACTTTCTTTTTCAACGCGACAATCTTATCGTGAAGGCGGAGTTGCAGGATGGTATAGGCCTTATGGCCGGTACGTTCTTCGACGTTGTGCAGACCGTCGATGTTCCAAGGATTGAGCACGAGCGGTTTTTCGCAGATGACGTCAGCACCCAAACGCAGTCCGTAACGGGTGTGGGCGTCGTGCAAGTAGTTAGGGGTACAGACGCTGACATAGTCGATCTGTTCGCCCCGGTCTTTTAGTTTAGTGTTGTGTCGGTCGAAAAGTTCTTGTTCAGTAAAAAAAGCAGCCTTAGGGAAATAACTGTCCATCACCCCCACGCTGTCGTTTTTATCGTAGGCAGAGACCAGATTGTTACCTGTGTCCTTGATAGCTTTAAGATGGCGTGGGGCGATGTATCCCCCCACGCCTATGATTGCGAAACTCTTCATTAAAGATTGTCTTTCTCGATGTCTTTGAAGTATTTAACAGTACCGTAAGTCAATTCATCGCAGGCAGCGTCGTCGCATACGATGATACCTTTGGGGTGCATCTGGAGCACGCTGACGGTCCACATCTGGCTGATGCCGCCTTCGATGGCGTGAGCCAAAGCGCGGGCTTTGCCATGGCCATTGGCCAGGATCATCACCTCGCGGCTGTCCATCACGGTACCCACACCAACGGTCAAAGCGGTCTTTGGCACCTTATTGATGTCGTTCTCGAAGAAGCGTGAGTTGGCGATGATGGTATCGGTGGTCAGGCTCTTCACACGGGTGCGTGAGGTCAGTGAACTGCCGGGTTCGTTGAAAGCGATGTGGCCATCAGGGCCGATGCCGCCCATGAACAGGTCGATGCCGCCATAGCTCTTGATCTTCTCTTCGTAACGGGCACATTCCTTTTCCAAATCCTTGGCGTTGCCGTTGAGGATGTTCACATTCTCCTTCTTGATGTCGATGTGCTTAAAGAAGTTGTTCCACATGAAGCTGTGGTAGCTCTCCGGATGTTCCTCAGGAATCTGAACGTATTCGTCCATGTTGAAGGTCACCACGTTTTTGAAAGAGACCTTGCCTTTTTTGTAAAGCTTCACCAATTCCTTGTAGGTGCCAATTGGGGTAGAGCCTGTGGGAAGTCCTAAGATAAAGGGCTTTTTGGCGGTAGGTTTGAAGGCGTTGATGCGTTCAACAATGTGGTTGGCCGCCCAGCGCGACATTTTTTCATAGTTTGATTCAATAATTACTCTCATGTTATGTTATTTTTTAATAGTTACGAATTTTGTTGATTGAGGCGATGAATTCCTCGGTTTCTTTCTTGATTTGCTTAACGAAAGAGACATCTTCGATCTTGCCTATTACAGCGATTTTTTCTTCTTCGTTACGGAAGGTGGCGCTACGGATCGGGTTGTCGTAGTCCTTCTTACGGGATTCGAACACTTGGTCACAGATGAACTGTTGGATCTTAATGGCCTTGTCAAGACAATCATTCCACATCTCTGGGGTCAGTACGTCGGTTTCGTCTTTATAGAGGAACATCAGCGAGAAGTAAGCATGGCGGAGTTTTTCCATGCGATAGCGTTTCCATAGTTCGTTGTAACGCTCGTGGATTTCCTTCCAGCTGTTGAGCACGCCGGTGCGGATGTCTTCACGCAACTGGTCGACGTCTTCTTCGGGCATGGTCTGTCCACCCAAGTTGATCCATTTACGGAGGCGTTTGCCTTTCATCATCTGGCTCAGTTTTTCGATGCTGGCATCCTCATGGTTTTCGAGGTATTGGATGATGTTCTTCACGGCGTAATAGATGAGCATGTCGCCGTAGGCGTGATAGGCTTGGTAAGCCTTCAGGATGCGGACGTTACGCTTGCTCTTCTCGATGTTCTCGCCGAACACCTCCAGCTTCTTGCAGGTCTCTGGCTCATTGTCGAGCAGGTTCTTGCCGATGCCTCTCAAGTCATAGTATTCGTAAGTGTCAGGATTTTCGCCCTTGGTGCGGAGATAAGCCTTGGCTACCCAAACCTCAAGGAGCTTGCGGGCCTCGATGGTCTCCTCCATGGTGTCGGGAGCGTAGGTGTCGAACTCGATGTTTTGGATCTTACGCTTGCGGGTGTCGCGTTTCTGATATTTCGAGGTGTTGCGTGCGATGGCGAACATGTTGTACATCCACCAGTAGGCAGGCATGATCTCCAACTCGTTGGTCTTGGTGTTGTTGTTCACCAAGCAGAACGGCAACATGATGTTCATCTCGTTGGGATAGTCGGCCTTCGACAGCAGGGTGAACGAGGCGAATCTCGAAGAGTGCTTGATGCTGGAGCACAATCCTGGCCAGAAGCCACGGCTGGCAACGATCTCACCATCGGTAGCGCGGCTGTTGTGGTTAGAGCCCAAAGTGGCACCGGCGGCCATATTGCTTTGACCCATCACGCAAGCGGAAATCAGGAATGAGTTGTTGTGATGCTGCTCATGCGATGGGAAGATGAGGTTGTTCAACACCTCGCAGCATGAGATGGTGGAGTTGTCGCCCAGGACGGAATAGATTAAACGGGCTCCGTATTTGAGGTTACAGTTATCACCCAACACGAAACGGGTAGCCACCACTGAGTAGAAGATATGGCAGCCATAACCGGTAATGCCGTTCACCAAGATGACGCCTTCGCCAATCTGTGAAGGCTCTTCCTCTGATGAGTTGATGGTGACGTTTTTGAGTTTGCTGGCGCCTTTGATGTAGCAATGTGGGCCGATCTTGGCATCCTTAAGGATCCAGCAGTTTTTGATGACTGAACACTCGCCTATGGTGCCATAATAGCCACGATGCTTGTCGAAAGCATTATTGGTGATTTCAAACAAACGCTGTTGCAGCGGTTTGTCGTCTACATATTTTGCCCAAAGGTAAGCGTCGGCGGTGATCATGCCGTCGAAAGGAAGGATCTGACGGCCGCCATTCTCATTCATCACCTCGAGCCACACACGAACGTCTTCAGGTTCGCCCTCTTTGATGATGCCGTTGCCGAATTTGGAATGGTCGGTGGTGGAAATCTCCTGAATGTTGAACAGGATACATTTGTCGCCAATGATGTAATTGGCCATGTAATGCACATCGTGGATGGCAACGTAGTCGCCGATATCGCACGAGATGATGCTGCTGTTGGTGATGCCAACGGGAACACGGAGGTCGTGATACTGAAGAATCTCATTGCTCACGCAGCCGATTCGGCACAACCCGAAGAAATGGTTGTTACGGATCATGTTGGTGTCGAACTGGTCGGTCACCATGATCTCATCCCAGTTGGTCGCCGTGTTGCTGTTTTTCACCAGCCTCTCGATTTCATCAGAGTGTAAGTGACGCCATCCCGAAGCCGGTTTTTTGACTTGTTGGTTACGATAGAAATACTCGTCGTGTCCATCGTGGAGATATTTCTCATCGATGAAGTTCTTGTAGATCCTGTCGTAAGGCAATAGAGTTACTTTGTCCATAGTTTGTATAGTTTACGCGCAATTAAAATCCTTCAGGGTTGTTATGTTGCCAGTTCCATGAGTCGCGGCACATCTCTTCCAAGCCGTATTGGGCTTTCCATCCGAGTTCTTTTTCGGCCTTGGCGGGATTGGAATAGCAGGTGGCGATGTCGCCGGCTCTTCGTGGCTTGATGCTGTATGGAATCTTGATGCCATTGACCTTTTCGAAGGTTTTCACCACATCGAGCACGGAGTAACCTTGGCCTGTGCCGAGGTTATAGATGGCGATGCCGCATTTCCTTTCAATGGCTTTCAGGGCAGCCACATGGCCACGGGCCAAGTCGACGACATGGATGTAGTCGCGGACACCAGTGCCGTCGTGGGTGTCGTAATCGTTGCCGAACACACCGAGTTCAGGGCGTTTGCCCACAGCTACTTGGGTGACATAAGGCATCAGGTTATTAGGGATGCCGTTAGGGTTCTCCCCTATCCTGCCGCTTGGGTGGGCACCGATGGGGTTGAAATAGCGCAGCAGCACGATGTTCCATTCCTTGTCGGCCTTTTGCATGTCCATCATGATTTCCTCAAGCATGCTCTTGGTTTGGCCGTAAGGGTTGGTGCAATGGCCTTTTGGGCATTTTTCCGTAATTGGAATCTCAGCGGGATCACCGTAAACCGTGGCGGACGAGGAGAAGATGATGTTCTTGCATCCGTGTTGGCGCATCACATCGAGCAGTACGAGGGTACCGCCGATGTTGTTTTCGTAGTATTCCCAGGGTTTTTCAACGGATTCACCCACAGCTTTCAGTCCGGCAAAATGGATGCAAGCGTCGAAATGGTATTGATTCATTACCTGGTTAAGGCCTTCACGGTCGCGGATATCGACTTTATGGAAAGGAATCTTTTTTCCTATCAGTTCTTCAACTCTTGTCAAAGCTATTGGGTTGGAGTTGGATAAATTGTCGATGACTACCGTTTCGTGACCGGCGGCAGAAAGCTCCACTAAAGTGTGCGTGCCTATAAAACCGGAACCACCCGTGACTAAAATTCGCATATTATTCCAATTTAGAAACTACAAAGATACAAAATTTCTTATTTTTGCAAAAAAGTTTTCAAAAATGATACTCTGTCTTGAAACAGCCACTCCTACGTGTTCAGTAGCGATAACCGATGGCGTTGCCACGCTGGCGCATCGTGAATGTAAAGGCCAAAACGCCCATTCTGAAAAAATCACCATCTTCATCAAGGAAGTGATGGATGAAGCGGGTATAGATTATAGCCAGTTGAATGCTGTTGCAGTGAGCAAAGGCCCAGGATCCTACACGGGTTTGCGTATCGGTGTGAGTACTGCCAAAGGAGTATGCTATGCTGCAGGTTTGCCGTTGATGGCTGTGGATACGCTTCATGCCATGGCCTACGGGATGCGCCAAAAACTTGGTGATCAAGTCCAGCCCGGCGACTTATTCGTCCCCATGATCGACGCGCGCCGCATGGAAGTGTATTGTGCTGTTTTTGATGCCGAGATGCATCGGATCCAAGATACTCAGGCGGTGGTGTTTGATTCTGAATCCTCCTACCTCTCACCTCTCACCTCTCACCTCTCATCTTCCCGTTTGTGGCTCTTCGGTGACGGTGCGCCCAAGCTGAAAGCGCTGTTCAATGATGATCCCCAGATCCAGATTGTTGATGATTTCACGCCATCGGCGGCTTTCATGGCCGCATTGTCTGATGATGCGTTGAAAGCCGCCGATTTCGTGGATGTGGCTTATTTCGAGCCGTTCTATCTGAAAGATTTCGTGGCGGGGAAACCCCACGTAAAGGGGTTATAAAAAACGAAGCAACCCATTTGGATTGCTTCGCTTCACTCGCAATGACGTAGAAACGTCTTGCTTTTAGTGCTTTGATTAATCGCCCAGTGTAGCGACCATCACAGCCTTAATGGTGTGCATACGATTTTCGGCTTCGTCGAAAACGATGCTGTTCTTTGATTCAAACACCTCTTCGGTGACTTCGACGCCATTCAAACCAAACTTCTGGTGCACGTCGCGACCGACTTTGGTCTCGAGGTTGTGGTAAGCGGGCAGGCAGTGCATGAACTTGCAGTTCGGGTTGCCGGTGGCCTTCATCATCTCCTTGTTCACCTGGTAAGGCATGAGGAGGTCGATGCGCTGTTTCCAAACTTCGTCGGGTTCACCCATGGATACCCAAACGTCGGTGTAGAGGAAGTCGCAGCCTTTGACGCCCTTCTTCACGTCGTCGGTCACAGTGACCTTAGCGCCGGTTTCCTTGGCGATCTTCTTGCAGGTGTCGATGAGTTCCTTGCTGGGTTGGAGCTTCTTAGGAGCCACGATACGGACATCCATGCCCATCTTGGCGCCACCCACCATCAGGCTGTTACCCATGTTGAAACGGGCGTCGCCGCAGTAAGCGAAGGTGACTTGGTTGAGAGGTTTGTCGCTGTGTTCCTGCATGGTGAGGAAGTCGGCGAGGATCTGGGTGGGGTGGAACTCGTTGGTGAGGCCGTTCCAAACTGGCACGCCAGCGTATTGAGCGAGCTCTTCAACGATGGTCTGCTCGAAGCCACGGTACTCGATGCCGTCGAACATGCGACCTAACACGCGAGCGGTGTCCTTCATGGATTCCTTCACGCCGATCTGTGAGCCGGTGGGGCCGAGATAGGTGACATGAGCGCCTTGGTCCTTGGCGGCGACTTCAAAAGCGCAACGGGTACGGGTTGAGGTCTTTTCGAAGATCAGGGCGATGTTCTTGCCGGTGAGGCGGGGTTGTTCGGTACCTGCATACTTGGCGGCCTTGAGGTCAGCAGCGAGTTTCAGGAAATACTTGATCTCTTCCGGAGTGAAGTCCAACAACTTCAGGAAGTTTCTGTTTCTGAGGTTAAAAGCCATGTTTGTATGAATTAAGTGTTTGATGTTTCAGAAATTCGCGGCAAAATTAGTCTTTTTTCTTGTACCATTCAATTTTTTGTGTCGCAAACATGGCAATTCCCAAAATAATGAAGAGTCCGACGCTTCCCACCAGCAGGGCATAACTCTCCAATTGCAGCAAGACATAGACGAAAGCATAGAGCACAGCCAGTAGGAGGCCAATGCCCATGGCGGTCTTTTTGTCCTTGGTGACCGAGGCCATGAAGACGACAATCATCCCGATGGTCATCACGCTGGCAATGAGATAGGAGAGCCCGAAATTAAGGTGTTCGGAGAACGACAGCAATAGCGTATAGAAAATGATGAGTGCGATTCCGACAAGGAGGTACTGCACGGGATGGATGGGCTTGGCTTTGCGCATTTCAACGAAGAATACCGCCGCAAAAGTGAGTAAGATGATGAGGAAGGCATACTTGATGGCGCGGTCGGTTTGAAGATATTGCTCCACGGGGACTTTCAGTTCCACACCGAAAGCTGATTTGTCGAAATCCGATTTGCCATGCTCGTAGGATTTAAAAAATGAGTCATCGAGAATCTGTGGATAGTCGCGGTTGATGGCCAACACTTTCCATTCGGCCGTGAAACCGGCATCGTTCACTTGGCGTTCGTCGGGGAGATAATAGCCTTTGAAGCTTGGCGTGACACAATCCGAGCTGAGACTGACCGTCGTAGTCTGCCCCACTGGCGCAAACATAAGGTCGCTTGATCCCTTGAAGGGTAACACCAGCGAATAGTCAAGGGTCTCGCCCTCGAGGAGTTGGGAAAGGTCAACCTCACAGGTGAGTCCTTTGAGGTTCCCCGTTTCGGCCACCATGCTGTAGGACGTGTCGCCCAAATGGAACACCACGTTGTCACTCAAGCCGCGCAGGTTGGGCAGCCCCACCACAATCCTGGCATTTCCGAAATACCATTCACAGTCATCCTGTGATTTTTCGGAGCCTTTTGGCAACTTGAACTGTCCGCTGATGTCCAAGGCCGTCTCGTAAACGCTGAAGTCGTAGATACCGCGTTTCAGCGTTTTGGTTTTCACTTGGCCTTTCACGTCGAGTTGCTCGGGCAAAATGACCTTGGTACGGCATTCTTTTTTCCCGTCTTTCTCATTAACCCACGAATAATCGACCTTGATAATAGGACCCGTGACGGTTTGCGGTCCGGCCCATTTCTCGAAGACCTCGCTCTCGGCATTGCTTTCGGTGTTTTGGCGCTCGAACACCAAATCCTTCAAAAGGAGCTGCGGAATGAAGAATGCCACACACATGCCTGCGATGAGCAGTAGCTTCAATCCCGGACGGGCTTTCTTCTCTTGTTGTTGTTTGCCGTTTTCGGAAGGTCTTTCTTCTTTGGTTACCTTGTTTTCTTCTGTTGTTGTCATGATGTTTAGTTTTAAGGTTTATATATTTAAAGTACTTTGAAATTCAAAGTATAATAGTCAAAAAAAAGAGTTGACTTATTGTTGGGTATCTAAAAACGATGCAAGCGCTTGAATATGAGCGGTAAAGGCTTTCCTTCCCTCTTCAGTGATCGAATAGCTGGTATTGGGTTTGCGTCCAATGAACTTCTTTTCACAACGGATGTACCCCAATTCCTCGAGGCTTCGGGCGTGGCTTGCCAGATTGCCATCGGTGAGTTCGAGCAGCGATTTCATCGTGGTGAAATCGACCGACTCGTTGGCCATCAGCACCGACATGATACCGAGCCTGATCTTGCTTTCGAAAGCCTTGTTCAAACCGTCCAAATGGGCTATCATAGCTTATTTGCTCCTTTCATATTTTAACAGGAAGATGATTCCAAAGAAGATGTGAAACACGCCAAAACCAAGGAACCAAGTCAAAAGAGCATAGTTGACCAAGAAACAGTCGATGAGTCCCAGGGCCAATTCGGCATAACCCAGATAACGCAAGGCGGGATAGCTGAAATTACTGCTATTGATGAGTGCCAAACCGTAGAAAATCAATGTAATGGAAGAAACCAGCCCATAATGTTGCTGCAGTAACAGGGCGGCACAAAGCAACCCGCCCGCAATCATCGGGATGAAAAAATTGATGAGCAGACGACGCATCGTCATGTCCATGGTAAAGCGGAGGCTATGGCGCTTGGCTTTCAAATAGGCCATGACAAACACGATCGTAAAGGCTATCACCAACAGGCAAAGTGCCACAATGATGGTGGTCCTCCATTTGGCTGGAGTATTAATGCTGTAATCACCCAAAAAGAAATAAATGTAAGCCGAGACCAACGAAGCCAAGATACCGACAATGATGATAGACAATCCGCTGACGGCCTTGAACTTGGATGAACGTTCCATCATCTCCTTGATGTCGTTCAATGTATTGAGCACTTCCTTGTTTTCCATATTTATTAAAGTACTTTGCGCTGCAAAGTTACAACTTATTCTTTTTGTGTCAAGGTTTTTTTGAAAAAAAATTATTTTTGCTGAAAAATTTGAGGATGATTATTCTAGATAATGTTGTTATTACGGACGAATTCCTGAACGCCAAGTTCTGTTGCGATCTGCCACGATGCAAAGGCTGGTGCTGTGTGGATGGCGATGCCGGTGCGCCACTCGAACCTGATGAGATCGCCCAAATTGAAGATAATCTTGAGGCCATTAAGGAATATATGCGCCCCGAAGGGTTAAAAGTGATCGAAGAAGGCGACGTCTACGACTATGACGAGACGGGCGAACTCGTCACGCCTTTGGTGAACGGTGCTGAGTGTGCCTTCGTCTATTTCCATGAAAACGGCACCGCCCTCTGTGCCATTGAGAAAGTCTATTTGGAAGGAAAATGTGACTTTTGGAAGCCGATCTCATGCCACCTCTACCCTATCCGCCTCCTTGAAAAAGATGGATTCACACACATTCTCTATCACGAGTGGAGCGTTTGTGTTCCCGCTAAGCGCAAAGGCGAGAAAGAGGGCATTCCGTTGTGGAAATTCCTAAAAGGTCCTATGGTAAGGAAGTTCGGCGAAGATTGGTATGAACGCTTAGAGCGTCAGATCATGGCTCTTGGCCGCCCATAAACGCAAATCCCCATTTTTCTTCAGCTATCAAGTCAGGCACAGTGGTGTCGCCTAACCTCATTCGTTGGGTTTTGGTCATTATGGAGGAGAACACGCCTTTGGCTCCCGGAATGGTGGTGAAATCCGTGTCGTTGGGATTGGCCTGATTGACCATGTTGAGGTAATACAGGTATTCCCTCAGGTTTCCACCTCCTGCCGTGATGGTGATGGTGGCAGGATAGTCGGAGAGGAAGCGCTTTAACCCAGGGACGGCGGTGTCACCGCCGATAAAATCCTCTAATGCTCCATAGAAATCCGCAGGGTAATAATAGAGTATATAGTCATCTTCTGATTCAAAACCGAGATCACTCTCAAAGAAAGTACCGACATGCCACCTCATGGTATGTGGTATGGTATCCGAAAGAGGTGTCCGCCGCTCATGGTAGGTGAAACTCATGTCAACTCTGTAAACGGATGCGTTAAGTGCGGGATGAAAATGATAAGGTCGTCGTGTACCGATGACGCTTTTCGCGAAGTTAAGTGCCAAACTCTTTGGACCAAAGCTACTTGTTCCTACGAGCTTCGCTTCGGTAGTCACCACTCGGTCGGGGAAAACAATTGTGAGCTTGTATTTGTATTTGTTTTTGCCGTTGTTTGTTCCTAAAGGTTCCGTGGTGTAATACACCTTTTGGTTGGGGGCGTAAAAGATTCCAGACTGTTTGTTGTGCAGCGTGATGGTGTCGAGCACGATTTGGCGGATGGAGTCGTCGTTACGGAATTCAGTAAGCCTCACATCGAGTTTGCCGGGATATTCGCTCAGAGAAGAGTTGGCGGCATCGAGCAATGGGTTGTCGGAGGCATGTACAACACGGGTGATCCTGATGAAATTGGTGTCGGCTTCGCAATTAAGGAGACCATAGATAACGGGAATCTCCTCCGGATCGGCGTAGAGGTCTACGTCGGTGGAGCAAGAGGTCAGCAACAGAGTCAGGGCTCCTAATAGCAGCAAAAATCTTGTTTTCATATTGCAAAAATAAAAATTTAATTCTTCCGTTATAGATTTGTTGTAATTTAGCCGTTCAAACCCGATCAATTGAAACGTTTATTACTCGTCATAGCAATATTGGCCTTTGCCTTGCGGTCGTTCTCGCAAGCTGATCCTTCGGTGTTTAAGGACAAAGTGCCGATACTGGGTAAAATCGTCGCTTCGGATAGTCTTGTTCTGGTGCGCAACACCCATGTGATCAGTAAGCTGGCGCATTGTGGTACCATCTCCAACCTCGATGGTGTCTTCTTGGTTCCCGCAAAGCCGGTGGATACGCTTTGGGTGAGCTGCCTGGGCTATAGTCGGCGGCTGATCGCGGTAGATTCTACCATGGTCAACGACACCATGCTCATTGTGCTGTGGCGCGATACCATTACCCTGAAAGAGGTAACCATTTTGCCGTTCTACGATTACAAGACCTTCAAGCAGATGATCATTGACATGCCTTCGAAACCCTTGCCGAAGGAGATCCAACGCCTTAACGAGGAGTTGGCGGGCATGAGAACCGGTCGCAAACGAGATCCTTATTTCAATTTTGAAAACATGGGTATTACGGCCAGTCCCATTCAGTACATGTACGACAAGTTCAACGCCAGTGCCCGTCGACAAAACAAACTGTTGCGCAATCGGCGGATGTTCAACGAAATACTTCGTGAGCAAGGCCGTGTCGACGAGCTCCTCCCCGACTCCATGGACTATCTGATCGATTATGACGTTTACGAACATGATACAATAAAATAATTTTCTATATTTGCTGACTTATTTAGCAATATATGAAATTTAATTTTATCAATTCTATTATTGGATTATTATATCCTTCGGTTTGTGCTGCATGTGGCAATTCGTTGTTCAAGTGGGAGAACTTGGTGTGTATACGTTGCCGGAGCCTGTTGCCCCGAACGGGTTATGAGTTGAATGAAGACAATCCCTTGGCTCGTATGTTTTATGGCAAAGTCCGGCTGAAGGCGGTGACAGCCTGTTTTTTCTTTTCGAAAGAAGGCAAGGTGCAGCATCTGATTCTTGAGTTGAAGTACAGGGGTAATAAGGATGCGGGTGTGTTTTTGGGTCAGGAGATTGGGAAAAGCATCAAGGAAGCGCCGTTGTTTGAAGGCCTCGACTGGTTGATTCCCGTGCCGTTGCATCCTAAGCGGGAAAAGGAACGCGGCTACAACCAAAGCATGATGATTGCCCAAGGTATCTCGGAGGTGACGGGCATCCCTGTTGGCGAGGCTTTTTTGATCCGTTCGGTGAATACGGCTACACAGACGCATAAGACCAAGGATGAGCGTTGGGAAAACGTCAGGGATATCTTTGAAGTGCGGCATCCAGAGCGGCTTGAGGGCAAGTACGTGCTGTTGGTTGATGACGTGCTCACCACGGGAGCCACTCTGGAAGCCTGCGCGCTGAAACTATCGGCTATTCCGAATATTGTCATCAGTTGCGCTACCGCCGCTTGTGCGGGTTAAGGGTTTGCGTTACTGTTTAACGATCTTGTCGGAATAGGTCTTTCCGTTGTCCAGCGTCACGTTGATGGTGTAGGTACCTGCAGGCAGGTTCTGCATGTCGATGCTTTCGAGGCTATTGACTTGTGTACTGATCAAACGTCCTTGAAGATCGTAGAGTTCAATGTTTATGGGTTTCAAGTCGGGGGAATAATCCAGATGGAGTTGGTCAATGACAGGATTGGGATAGGTCTCAATCTTGGTGGCGTTTTGTTCGTCGATGGCATTGTCGATAACGAGACGCGCGGTAAGATGACGATCTTCCTTAACCTTGAAGTAATAACTGTAACTTAATGACACCCTTGTGTCGTTTTCAAACCAACCTATAAACCTATAATTTTCAATGGGATCCACCTTCACGTTTGCGGTTTCACCGTAGATATAGGGTCCGCCTCCTGTGACTACCCCTCCTTCCTGAGGATCGGCGTCAATGTAGATCGTAGGCGTCTGTATGGTAAAATGGGCTTCGTAAACGGCATCTTCAGTGACTTCAAAAGTGTAAAGGTTGTCACTTGAAACCACGTTGCCGTTGTTGGTCCAGTTGACGAATTGATATCCTTTGTTGGGCTTGGCGGTTATGGTGCATGGAGTCCCTATCAGATAAGAGGCGCTGCATCCTGTGGTTAGGGTAATGTCGTCTATATCAAGGAATAACTGGTTCGTACAGTTGAAATGGCGTATGGCAACCCAGATATCTTGCCCTGAATAGTCCTTGAGATCGACCGTATATTGATGCCAACGGCCTTGTGTTTTATTGCCGGAATCCTTGGCCGTCAAGGTCCATTCTTGGATAGTTGTGAAGTCTGAAGCGTCAGGTTCGGTTGTGGAAACCGCAACGCCGAAATGTTCATCAGGCCATGTATAATCATGAGCGCAAGCATAAAAGCTGATGCTGTTGTACTTGCCCTTGACAGGCGAGACAAGATAATTGTCGGGGGTCAATGGTATATCGTAATAGGCATAAGAACCAGAGCATACAAAACCATAGGAGTCATTATGTCCCATTTCATTAAAGTTAGGATTCCAGGTAAAATACGGCCAAAGGCCTGTACTGGAATTCCATTGAAAGCCGTCACCGTCGGCATCGATGGAAGTCCAACCCATCTTGGTGCCATCGTCGAAATCGTAAAACAAAACACTTCTGGCATTGTTGTCGTTGAAGGCCGTCGATCCACCAACGATTGAGTCTTCTGAAAGAGTGATGGTACATAGTCCTTCGATGAAATGAGCCACTAGGTTACGGTTGTCGGTGACGGTGAAGCTGTAGTTGGCCATAGTGGAAACCACCGAGTCGTTTTCCGTCCAACAGGTGAAGCCATAGCCGCTGTGAGGCATTGCGATCACAGTGCAAGTCCTTCCTTCGTAATAGATGGCGCTATCGTCTTTTTCGCCGAACGACACTGTGCCACCATTGGAAGGGTTGGCCGAAATGTTGACTTCGTAAGCTTTGCTCGGATGAATATTGACGATGGCTCCATTGCCTAAGTTAAAAGCAAGTGTACCAGGATTTAAGGCACCATAGACGAAGTAATTGTTGTAATACCCTCCCCAACCCCAGTTGAAGTGGAGATAGTTGTTGTCATCGTAGCCGTCACAAACAAAAGCATGTCCACTGAGGGAGTTTTCATCATAGCCACTGTATAGGACTGGGTAACCCATCTTAATATTATTCTTGATCAGAGTCACCCAGTCCTCGGTGCTATATTGATATGACTCTTCGTAGGAGAGTTCCTGGGAATAGTTGAAATAGTGTACCAAAGCAGGTGCGACCTTTTGGGTATTAGATCCCGAACCATTAGGTCCGTAGTTCATATCAACAGCCACACCGCAATGCCACATCAGAGTAGCCACAGCGTTGATTTGTTCTGGCGTTGATGAGGCCGAAAGACTATCGGGCATGTTGTCCCATTGGTAAGTGGTCGCTCCAAAATCGGCCGTTTGTTGAGGATAACCTTGGGGTTTATAGGTATGTGAATCCGTTCCTCTTTCGGGGAAACCCCAATAGTGAAGGATTTGGGCAAACGCAGTGGCTACACATCCCGTGTACACATGTCCGCATTGGCCATTCGGATCGGAAGGACAGAGTTCATTGTAATAGCAACCCTGGTCCCAAATATCAGTCAGCAAGGGGCCCACCCGAGAATGGTCTCTTTCTTCGTTAATGTTAATATGGCCTGTGTTGCGCACAAGCTCCCATTGACGGGCTATGGTTGCGTCGGCCGACAAATGATGGTCAATGCCGTATTGCATCTGCTTTATGAAACTTTGAAGATAGGCTTCCATCTGGATGGGAATGTCGTTACCCGTGAAGATACTCTCGGTGGAATAGCCAAGAATAGGTATGGCAAAATCGTCGGCTGAGACGATGACGAAGCCTTGGTCTGAATTGAATATATAAAAGGCAGCCTCGCCGCGGGTTGTGTGGTAGGTGCTAGCCAAATCAAGATGTGCCGGGTTGGCTGACTTCAACAATGCGTTGGCATGAAGGAATTTGGCACCCACTGCACGGGCGGCATCTTGATCGACAGGATTGGCTTTGGCGATATGTATTGCGCTAAGAAAGAGAAGAAGTATAAAGCTTCTAATGGCCCGAATAAACCTTTGATAATACATATATTGTGTGTTTTACTGGCAAAGATATATTATTTATTTTAAATTCCCAAGATTTTCAATTTTTAACAAAAACATATTTAGTTACCGAATATGTAATAATCATATATTGATAAGAAATTTTTGCTAAAATGACGGAAATTCTTGTTATTTTTGCTTCCAAATGTCGTATATGTCCCAACCGTTGTTAGCGATACGAAACCTGAAGATAGACTTCCGCCAAGATGATGAATGGCGTGAGGTGGTGCATGGCGTTGACTTCGACGTTTATGCAGGCCGCACCTTGGGCATTGTGGGTGAATCGGGCTCAGGCAAGTCGGTGAGCAACCTCTCGGTGATGCATCTGCTCAACCCAAAGGTCAGCCGCACCAAAGCCGATGCCATGCTGCTCGATGGCGTGGACATCAAGGACTTCAACGAAAAGCAGATGGCCGAAGTGCGTGGCAAGCGCATTGCCATGATCTTCCAGGAACCCATGACCTCACTCAACCCCGTGTACCGCTGCGGCTATCAGGTCTCGGAGATGATCCGTCAACATGAAAAGGTGACAAAGAAGGACGCTCGCGACCGGGTGATCTCGCTGTTCACCCAGGTGTTGTTGCCGCGGCCTGAAGCCATCTACGACAGCTATCCTCATGAACTCAGCGGCGGACAGAAACAACGCGTGATGATCGCCATGGCCATCGCCTGCAACCCTGAGATCCTCATTGCCGACGAGCCCACCACCGCCCTCGACGTCACCGTGCAAAAAGAAATCCTGAAGCTTTTACGCAAGCTGCAACAGGAAACCGGCATGGGCATGGTGTTCATCACACACGACCTCGGCGTGGTATCGGAGATTGCCGACGACGTGGCGGTGATGCACAATGGCGAGGTCCTGGAAAAAGGAAGCGTCAAGCAAGTGCTGGAACACCCCAAACATCCTTATACTAAAGGACTCCTCGCCTGCCGCCCCCCGATGAAGATCCGCCTGAAAAAACTCCCTATCGTCAAGGAGTTCCTCGATGGACATTGGACTGGCGGCCAGGAACAAATATTAAAGGAATTACAAATCACACCCGAGGAGAGACAGAACCGTCTCCAAAAGATGTATGCCCAACAGCCTTTGCTGAAGGTGGAGCATCTGCAAACCTGGTATCCCTTGAAAAAAGGGGTCTTCGCTAAGGTCTATGACCATGTGAAGGCCGTGGACGACGTCAGCATAGAGGTGTTTGAAGGCGAAACCTTAGGTCTGGTAGGTGAGTCGGGATGCGGCAAAACGACACTTGGGCGCAGCATCCTTCGCTTGCTGGAGCCTACCGGCGGCAAGGTGTTCTTCGACGGCACTGAGGTGACGGCCTTGAACGCCAAGGAGCTGCGTGAGTTTCGCAAACAGGCCCAAATCGTGTTCCAAGACCCCTATTCTTCCCTGAATCCGAGAATCCGCATCGGCGAAGCTATCGCCGAACCCTTGAAGGTCCACGGCATCGAGACCGACCGAAAGAAATGCCGTCAGATGGTCTGTGACCTGTTGGAACAAGTGGGACTGGAAGCAGCGCATTACGACCGCTATCCCCATGAGTTTAGCGGCGGCCAGCGGCAACGCATCTGCATCGCCAGGGCCTTGGCGGTCAACCCCCGCCTGGTGATTTGCGACGAGTCGGTGTCGGCCTTGGACGTCTCCGTTCAAGCCCAGGTGCTCAACCTGCTGAACCGCCTGAAAGAAGAACGCCACCTCACTTATATTTTCATCTCGCACGACCTCAGCGTGGTGCGTTTCATGAGCGACAGGGTGCTGGTGATGTATAACGGCAAACCCGTGGAATACAACGACGCTGACGAGCTTTTCGACCATCCGCAAAACGATTACACGAAAAAATTGATCGCGGCACTACCAGGTATCCAATGAAATAATTATCTTTGCACTCATGATAACAATCTCATTATTAACTAATAAACATTTTCTTATGAAAAAAACACTACTTTTCATTGCGGCAGTATTGATGTCAGCATCAATGTTTGCCCAAACAAGAACCACTTTCATCAGTGAGCATTTCGACGGCACATCGGCACCAGCCGGATGGACTGTCATGGGATCAGGTACAAGCAACTGGGGTATCTCAGCAACTCAAAACGCTGGCGGCGAAGCCAACGAACTCGTTCTCGTTTGGTCACCACAGTTTAACGGCACCTCCCGCATGGTTATGCCTGCCGTCGACCTTACAGGAATTTCAAGCGTGGTCGTTAGCTTCAAACATGCACTCGACAACTACACTGGAAGCCACACCCTCGGTATCGCCACATCGTCTGACGGTGGCACCACATGGAATGAAGGCTGGACGCAGAACTACAGCTCAAGCAACTCTTGGAGCGTGACACAGAACATTTCCACACCCGACATGGGCAACAGTGATGTTCTGTTCTGCCTCTTCTACACGGGTAACAGTTACAATATCAACAACTGGTATTTCGATGACATCGAGATCTTCTCAATGGAAAACCTCGACCTGGCTTTGAGCAGCATCAACATGAACAGCACTATGGGTTCCGGAACCGCTGAAGTCGCCTTCACAGTTCAGAACAAAGGCCTTGAGGCAATCAACCAGTTCAAGATGGGATACCAGATTGACGAAGAAGCAATAGTTGAACAAACATTTGATGTGACGTTGGCATCATTGGCAACCCAGCAGTTCAGCTTTGCAGTGCCGGCAGCATTTATCCCTGGCTCATACAACCTTACAGTCGGCATCATGGAAGTGAACGGCAGCGATGACGACGACCCCTCAAACAACGTTTTGGAAAAAGTCATCAACGTGGCTCTTGGCGAGACTCAGAAAATAGCTATGATCGAGCACTTCTCAAGCTCAACATGCGGACCATGCGTCAGCGTGAACACAGGCATGAGCAACCTCACAAATCAGGCACAGAATCAAGGCAAATTCACCTACACCAAATATCAGATGAACTGGCCAGGCAACGGTGACCCATATTACACAGAAGAAGGCGGCGTGAGAAGACAGTTCTACGGCGTGAACGCAGTGCCTAATGTTTGCCTCGAAGGCACAAATTTAGGCGCTACAACAATGACTCAGGCCCAGTTGGACAATGCCTACAACACACCTTCATTCGCAGATGTGAGAGGTTCATTCAACGTTGACGGCAACAACATCACTGTTAAAGTCGATTTCATGGCATATTATGATATGACCGTTGAAAAAGCTTTCGTGACAGTCAATGAAAAAGAGACCCACAACAACGTCGGCACAAACGGCGAAACCTCATTCCACCATGTCTTCATGAAGTTCTTGACTTCACCTTCTGGCGACGCTCTCAACATCCCAGCCGGTGAATACCAGCATTTCGAATGGACACAGAACATGGCAGGCACTCACGTCGAGGAAATGACCGACCTTGAAGTATCGGCTTGGATCCAGAACATCGCTTCTCACGAGGTTATCAACAGCCATTTCCTGTATGAATACACCAACGAACATCCATATCCCGTCGAAAACCTCACAATGGGTGACGTTATCACCTGGGAAGCTCATGAAGGCAGCAATCCTGTTGGATACAACGTGTTTATCAACGGTGAATTAGTAGCTCAAAACATTGTAGAAACAAGCTATAATTATACAGCTACCCCTGGCGAATTCTGTGTTGTCGAAGTTCAGGCCGTCTATAGCGATGACAAGACCTCAGTAAAGATTGTCACAACAAATCAATCAGGTCCAACACCTCAGACAGAGCTTACGCTCAGCGATACTGAATTAGTGTTTGCTGGACCAAATGACACACAAACCATTACGATCACCAATAACACAGCAAATGATGTAATGATTAGCGAGATTGCTGGACAAGGTGATGGTAATTATTATTTAGTTATTGAGTTTACAGAGACTCTTCCCTATGTGCTCCCAGTGGGTAGCAGCATGGAAGTTTCTGTAACTCCTAACGGTGTTGTTGCGAAGGAACCGTTTGATACCTATCTTGATATTATTTCAACCGTTGGCACACAGACTGTCACATGCAAACTTGACAGCGATTGGTACACAGGTATTGGTGAAAATAGCTGTGGCTATGAGATTTATCCCAATCCGACCAATGGCAACTTCACCGTTGAAGGCGCTGATATGACAAGAATTGAGGTCTATAACCTCGTTGGCCAGAAGGTTTATGAAGCCCAAGGCAAGACGGTCACCGTCAACGCTTCAAGCTGGAATAAGGGAATCTATATGATTAACATCATTGATCAAAACGGTTCATCTAAGACCGAGAAATTGATGGTGAAATAATTCGTCATTGCGAGCGAAAGCGAAGCAATCCACATAGCCAAGAAATGGTCTAAGTGGATTGCTTCGTCGTTTTACTCCTCGCAATGACGAGGAGGCCGTTACTTAGTGGCAGCCTTTTCTTCTTGTACTTGTTTTTGGAACCGGCTTGTGATGTCTTTCACCCGGCCGTCAGCCAGGCGTTTGATCATGCGCTGGTTGGTGGTTCGCGAGTCCAAGGCTCCTAAAGCGGCTTCGTATCTTCCCGTCTTGATGTAGTCGAACGTCTCGGCGTGGAAGGCGTCAGGCAATTCGTTCTTGCCGGAGTACCAAGCCGTTTTCATGTCCTTGTACTTGTTCTTGATGTGCATGGCGAGGTTTGCCACGTCGTAGGGTTCAGCATCACCTCCCATGAAGCACACGCAGGTAATACCTGACTGGTATTTCTCAACTAGCTCGTCCAATGAGTCTTTGTCGAGCACATAACCGACGTCCTTCCAGAGGTATTGACTATGGCAACCAACACACTGATTTGGGCAGTTTGAGATGTTGATTGCCAGGGTTACCTCATCGGGGACCTCCTGGAAAACAATATCAAAATTGGCGTATTTTAGCATCTGTCGATCTCCTTTTTGCTGTAATACCGTCTGTGTGCTTCTTCCTGACGTGCTTCAGAGAAGTTGCTGATGCGTTTCAAATAGCCAATGATGCGGGTGAGGTAATCGATATTGTGACTATGACATTCGGGACATTCTTTAAGATAACGTTTGTCTATATGTCCGCAGTCATTACAGATGGTATTCGGGATATTAAATGTGAAATAGTTGCAGCCTTCGCGGGCAGCCACACGGAGAAGCTGCCTGTACTGCTCCTTGCTGAGGTGTTCCTCTAAGTTGCAGTGCAGGGCCGAGCCTCCGGTGAGGTGCTTAATGTATTTCTCGCCGTGCAGGCGGAACTTGTCAAGCACATTGGTGTTGGGGTCCTCTACGATGTAGAAGTAGCTGTTGTAGCAGTCGCGGTGAACCTCGTAGCCGTCTTCCTTGTCCCACTTGGCGTGCTTCACACCCACGTTCTCTGCGGGGATCATCTCGCAGTTGAACATCAGGCCGTCCTTTTTCGAATAGTACTTTTTGTTGTACTTTTCGATGAGGCCGAGCACGTCTTGTACGAACTTCTCGTAGTCGGGGTTGTCGTTGATCGGGATCTTGAGGAACTCAGCGGCTTCTACCAGGCCGTTCACACCGATGGTGAGGTACTGGCGACCCAGGTTGATGTAACCGGCGTCGAACAGCGGCAACATGCCTTTCTCTTGCAATCCCTTGAGGTTTTCGTTGTAGCAGATCTGTACTTTGTGGCAGAGATCAACGATCTCCTCGAGGAAGGTGAGGTAATGCATGTTGTTGCGTACGGCGTACTGGATGCAGCGGTTCAGGTTGATGGTGAGCACGCTCTTGGAGCCTGTGGAAACGCCACCGGCACCGAGGGTGTAGCTGAATCCGTTGTCCTGAATCTCATTGCGCAGACGGCAGCACGACGACAGTGAGTCGGCGTTGTCGCTGAGGTAGGTGAAGAACGAATGGCCTTCGGAATACATCTCAGCGGTGAAGTCGCCCCATTCCTGGTCGATCACGTCGCCATCCTTCGAGAGCAACGCCATGGTCTCCACCGGGAAAGTCAACACGCTCTTCAAACGTTCGGCGTTGAACCACTTCATGAAGCGTTTCTGGAGCCAGCTCAAGCCTTCCCAATCGGGCTGTGAGCCGTCGGGGAAGTAGAAGTTGCCAAACAACGACTCGAAGTAATACTTGTCGTAGTAGGCGATGTTCCAGAACACGGATTGGTAGTTACGCGCACCTGCGGGTTGGTTGAGCGAGTAAACGATCTGCTGGAAACAGTCGGTGATGACCTTGTCGAGGGTACGTGGTTTCAGTGAATGATCCACCACCTCGTCCGCGCGTTTGTAATAGTCCTTGCCGTAGTCGAGACCGATAAAGTAGTTCATATACATCAGGAACTCTGGTGTGGCGCAAGCGCCGGAGAGTTGCGATGAGACCATGAACACCATATTAATAAAACCTCCACAGAACGAACGCAGCTTGGTGGGCGCCGTAGAGTTGCCTCCGATGGAGCTGGTACCCTCGTTAAGCCAAGGATACATCGTAATCGAAGCACAATAGTTGGCGAGCGATGTCTCGTCGTTCTTGTAGATGAAGTGGTTGTTGAGCAGGTAGATATAACGATCGGCGAGCTCTTTACCATACATCTCCTTGATACGGTCGGTGAGCAGGCGGCGGTTGATACGGATGAAGCTCGACTTGGGCAACTCACCCATCAACGTGGCGATGTTTTTCTTCTCCACGTTGGCGTTGGCGTCGAACTTCGAGCCGGTAGCGGCATTCGAAGCGTTGACGTAGTTGCTCAGGAAGTCGATTTTCTCACGAATCTCACGATCCTCAGTGTGCTTTTGGCGGTAGAGGATGTAGTTCTTCGCCACAGTGTAGTACTGTTCGGCCATCAAAGCGGTCTCCACCTGATTTTGGATCTCTTCCACTGTGATGCCATTGGTCACACGGACGCGACTCAGAATGGCGTTGAGGTCTTCGTCAGTGGCATAAAAGCCGGATGCTAAAAATGCCTTGCTAATGGCTACTTTGATTTTCTCAATAGAGAAAGGCTCTTCTTGCCCATCCCTTTTTCTAATGTACAATCCACCGTTGCTCATATATGTGCTCGTTTACAAAGGTTTGTAAAAATATGTATCTCGTGATTTCCCCTTCGGGCCTTCTTTTGCAAAGGTATAATAAATTGATTGTTCAAAATATTAATGCACGCCGTTTTTTATATCAACAAAGTTATCAACACACTAATTCTCTGATTTTATTATTTTTGCAAAACAAAAAAATTAAGACGGAATAAAACAAAAAAATTTTAAGAAATTAATATGGGAAAAAGAAAGACAATTGAAAATAAATTAAGTGTTTTCACCAACGCCATACTCAGCATCTTCGGAGAGAACCCTTTCAAGCCGATGAATTACAAGCAAATCTGTAAGAGTCTTGCCATTCGCGACGCCGCCGGAAAAGACGTGGTATACCATATCTTAATAGACCTATTCGAACAAGGCATCCTAATGGAGGAAAGGCCGTTCAGGTATGTGCTCAACCCAGCTTACTTAGAAGAATATGGCCCGAAGAAGGAGTATGTGGAAGGCACGGTTGACATGAAGTCGACGGGCAAGGCATACGTGGTTCTCGACGGTGATTCGGGTGAGGACGTGTTTATCTCGGCCAACAACACAGGCCAGGCCTTGCACGGCGACCGTGTGAAGGTGGCGATGTTCCCGAAACGGAAAAACAAGAAACCCGAAGGAGAGATTGTGGAAGTGCTCCAACGCAAGCATACCGACTTTGTAGGCGTATTACACATCTCGCATGGCTATGTGTTTGTGGTGCCCGACATGGAACAGATACCAGTGGATATCTTTGTACCTAAAGGCGAACTTCATGGTGCCAAAAACGGACAGAAGGTGATCGTTCACCTGGTAGATTGGCCTGAAAACTCAGGTAATCCCTTTGGCGAGATCATCCGTGTATTGGGTAACCCAGGCGAGAACGACGTGGAGATGCAGTCAATCTTGTTGTCGCACGACTATCCGTTAGATTTTCCGAAGGAAGTGGAGAAAGAGGCTGCGGCTATCCCCGTCAAGATTAAGCGAGAGGAGATCAAGAAACGTCGTGATTTCAGGGATGTCTTCACCATCACCATCGACCCGGCCGACGCCAAGGACTTCGATGATGCCATCTCCTTGCAGAAGCTGCCTAACGGCCATTGGGAAGTTGGCGTGCATATTGCCGATGTGTCGCATTACGTGAAGCCTGGATCAGCCATCGACGAAGAGGCCTACAGCCGTGGCACCTCTGTTTATTTGGTGGACCGCACCATTCCCATGCTACCCGAGAAGCTGTGCAACAACGTCTGTTCATTACGTCCCGATGAGGAGAAGCTAACGTTTTCAGCGGTCTTCGAGATGGACGACAATGCTAATATTCTGAACCATTGGATCGGCAAGACCATCATCAAGTCGTGCCGCCGCTATGCTTATGAAGAGGTGCAAACCATGATTGAAGGCGGCGAGGGCGATTACAAGGACGAGATCATGACCTTCAACCATCTGGCCACCAAGCTTCGCGAGAAACGCATGGCCGCTGGCAGCCTCAACTTCCATTCGGAAGAGGTCAAGTTTGTGCTTGACGAGAATGGCAAGCCTATAGATACCTACATCAGGGTGCAAAATGAAAGCCACGAGTTGATCGAGGATTTCATGCTGTTAGCCAACCGTACCGTGGCCGAGACCTTCGGTAAACCCGACAGCAAATGGAAGAACTATACCTTTGTTTATCGTGTGCACGATGAACCCAATCCCGAAAAGCTGAACAACTTCATGCGACTGATTTCCCGCTTGGGCTATACCATGGACATCAGCACCCGCTCAAAGTTGGTGAAGTCATACAACAAACTGTTTGAGGACGTGGAAGGCAAGGGCGAGAAAAACCTGGTGGAGTCAGTGGCTATCCGCACGATGGCCAAGGCGGTTTATAGCACCGAAAATATTGGTCACTACGGCCTATCGTTCGACTATTACACGCACTTCACCTCCCCTATCCGCCGTTATCCAGACCTCATGGTGCATCGACTCATTGAGCGTTATTTGATCGAGAACCAAGGCTCTGTCGACAAGAAGGAGTTTGACGAGTATTGTGTCCACACCAGTGAGATGGAAAAGCAAGCTGAGGAAATGGAGCGCCAGAGCGTGAAGTACAAGCAGGCTGAATACCTGCAGGATAAGATCGGTCAGGTGTTCGACGGCTTGATTTCAGGCGTGAGCAAATGGGGTTTGTATGTTGAGCTGAAGGACAGCAAATGCGAAGGTTTGGTACGTTACGACGATCTTCCGGGCGATTACTATTATCTTGACGAGGACAACTTCAGGGTGATTGGTCAGGAGTCGGGACGGGTGCTGCAGCTGGGTGACGAGGTGACGGTGATGGTGAAGGATGTGAACCTGCTGAAGCGCCAGATGGACTTTGAATTGATCATGAAAGACGTTCCAAGGAAATCGAATCGCAGGAACAAGCCATACGGCAGGAAAAAATATTAAATTGTTGCTCTGTTGACAATTTTTATTATCTTTGCAGCCGCATAAAGCCACTTTAGCTCAGTTGGTAGAGCAACGCATTCGTAATGCGTAGGTCGTTGGTTCGAGTCCGACATGTGGCTCAAGGAAAGGCCATCCTTCGGGACGGCCTTTTTTCGTTGATGGCTATAACAAAAAAAGCTCGCTTTTCGCGAGCTTCTTGAGGTACCTGGCGGATTCGAACCGCCGTCCCCGGTTTTGCAGACCGATCCCTAACCGCTCGGGCAAGGTACCATTTGCGGGTGCAAAGATACACATAAAAACGGTATCCGCAACAATTCTTTAAAAAAATAATCCCCTCGCCGCCAATTTCAGATAGTTCCAAGCCAAAATGGCAATCAGCAACACGACATTGTAACTATAGTAAAAAGCGAAGTCGCGTTTCCTGAAATGCGTCATGGCAAAAGCAGCCATGATGATGATTCCCGGCAGGGCCGGCAGATGATAGCGCTCGCTGTTGAAAGCAAACGAAAAAGCGATCATCATCACATAAAGCAACGTGTAGGAGCCTATTAAGCCGAAGTTTCTCCATTTCCTCTCCCTAATGGCCGCCACGATACACCACATGGCGAAGAAGGCCAGGTAGTTCTTCACAAAATAAGTGCCGTTCATCATCTTTTGGTTCTCGTTGGCCACCTCTACCAGGTTGGTCAAAGGCATGGCGAAGGCTCCCGGTGCCGTGTATTTGTAACTGGCGTATTCAGCGTATTTCATGCCCAATTGCTGGTATTTATCAACCAAGCCTGTGCTTTCACCGAAGTTCAGGTGAACGATGATCAGCATCTCCCACCCTATCGGCGTAAATAAGAAAAACACCACCACAGCAGCTACGGCAATCAAGGCGATGCGTTTTGCTTTCTTGGAGATTAAACTCGGTTCGGAACAGAGGATGAACAAGATAAAACTGGCGATGATCACCATGCTGAGCACAGTACGGAAACCGAAGGTCATGGCGGTCAACAGGATAGGAAAAGCGATATTCCAGAAGGTATAACGCTTACTGCGGATTAGGTAGTCCATCCTTTCCAAGGCCAAGGTAGCCAAAAATACCATTTCGGTCTCTTTCATATAGGTGCCTGTGTAATGGATGAATTGAGGCATGAACACGGCCATGACAGCGGCCAACCTTCCTGTTTTTTCACCTAAACTGCGCGAGGCAAGCTTGTAGATGACAACGCATAGGTATGCGCTCATCAAGGCTTTCAACAGCCTCGGACCGAGAATGTTTTTGCCAAAGCAGGTGTAGAGTGTGGTTAAATAAAGAAGATAGCCTTGATCGGAAAAGCCCATGGTATGGCCGTTCAGCATCCAAAACAGTTCGCGCAACCGGCCCGCCCTGGCAAGGTCCGAAAGATGACTGGCTGTAAAATGATAGTTCAAGCTGTCGGCGGCGCCATATTCCATGCTCATTCCCGTTTGATAGTAGTAATAGAACATCATGGCACCCACAAAGATCGCCCTCAAGCCAAAGGCCACCCAAAACACTTTTTTGAGGAATGTTTTGGTTTCATCGCCCTTCCAACGACCGTGAAAGAAATAAGTCAACAAGAAATAAAACAACACCGTGCCAATGCCCCAGGCCATCCAAAGCGGCTTCATCGCATACGTCCTGAAGCAAATACTCACGATGAGCAGTGCTAACAGGTAGACGCTGATGCCCACCCACTGAAAATGCTTATGAAGTCTGGTAGGCATTATTCAGCTTGGATCATAGGTCCGGAAGGCTTGCGTTTCACGTTTTTCGGGTTGAGGTTAATCACTCCTCCCCTTTTGCTGTCGCCAGTCACGTTTTCGTTAGTGACTTTTTCAAAACTATGAGAACGGTATTCATGCTGCCAAATCAAGTTGTCCTCGTCAAGTTGCTCAAGTTGGACATTGTATTCTTCAGTGCTTCCATCGACCGTTTCATAACTCACGTATAAGCTATTGTCTTTGTATCTATAGCTATATTCGAAATGATAATATGTAGTGTCGTAATCTTTGGTATGAATCTCATAGCCTTCGTTGTTATCAAAGAAATACCAAAGCCAGTTCTCGCTGCCTGTAGTCTTGTAATAACTCCATGAACGGTAGGATTCCGGGATGTAATTATTGTTATAATCGGTATTCCAACGTTCTTCCTTTGTGGTGAACCAAACCCTGTTGATGATGGCGTTGATGACCTTCTCTTCGTCTTTTTTATGGCAACATGAGGTTGTCAATACCAGCAAGAGCAATGCGGCTAAACCAAACTTGGTGATATGCTTGTTCATAGCTTTGAAGTTTTGCTGCAAAAATACAATATTTCTCGGAAATCGACTATCTTTGCACCTTGATAAATTAGGCTATGTCTGCGCAGCAGGTTTTGATTGGGAAAACAGAACGGTTTGTCAAGAAGTATTATGTCAACCGGCTGATACAGGGCGTACTGATCGGTGCCGCCTTGTGGATCGTGTTTTATCTGCTGGTGAACACACTCGAATACTTCTCATGGTTTTCATCAAAGGTCAGACTCGCCTTGTTTATCGTGTTGATTATCGGTAGTTTGTTGGTAGCTACGGTTTATTTCGCCATCCCTTTGGTCAACTTGATTCGCTATCGAAAGAAGATGTCGCTTGAACAAGCGGCCTTGTTGATTGGGAAGTTTTTTCCTGACATTAGCGACAAGTTGCTAAACACACTCCAGTTGTCCGACAGTTTGTCAGCCGATGCCTCAAACGAGCTCCTTGCAGCCACGATCGAGCAACGCACTGCCCAACTTAATCCCGTCCGATTTACCGATGCCATAGACTTGAAAGGCAATCTGCGTTACCTATACATCTTTTTGGCTTTGTTGTGTGTGTTGCTTGCCTTGATGCTGTTTCTACCCCGTTTTGCTGTGCAGCCAGCCCAGCGCATCATTAACTTTGAGCAAGAATTTGAGAAGCCCCTCCCCTATTCGGTTCAGCTCTCTCAAGAGGCTATCGAGGTCAACCAGGGTGCCGATGTGGCTTTTTGCATCCAAGTGGAAGGTACGCATATCCCCGATGCCTTTTATGTGAAAAGCTCACGCGGCCAACAGGTGTTCAACAAAGTCTCGGTCAACGAATACAGCTATGTGTTCAAAAACGTGGTTCATGACCTTTCGTTCCAGGTGATTGGCGGTGAATACATCAGCAAACCTATTTCGATCACAGTACATCCCAATCCTGCCTTGCTGTCCTATCAATGCAAGGTTAAATATCCGGCTTATGTTCGTCGTACCAATGAAGTTTTTGAGGGCAAGACAAGGCTTTTAGTGCCTCAAGGTTCGCAGCTGGAATTTGAGTTTTCGGTGCGTGACTGTGATAGCGTGTTTATCGTAAAGGATTCTGTCATTAATACACTTGATATCCATTCAGACGTAGCGACGTTTTCGTTGGTGGCGGCCTCCTCTACGTCCTTTGATTTCTCTTGCCGCAATGCGTGGTCACAGCATTTCGACCCGATCCGCTTCTCGGTGGATGTGCTTCCTGACGCTTTCCCCGACATCCGCGTGGAATCGTACGACGAGGAACTCTCATCCAAGGTGTACTATTCGGGCTTGCTGACTGATGATTACGGGTTTACCAAATTGGTGTTTCATTGCGATATCAAACAACCTACGGAACGTGAAGTAGTACTGCCTGTAGCGTTTGACCGTACCAGCCCCAGAACCTCATTCTTCTACCATTTCGACATGGATAGTCTCGGCGTGTTGCCTGGGCAGCATTTGGAAGTGTATTTCGAAGTCTGGGACAACGACGGATTCCATGGCCCCAAGTCGAAACGATCGGAGACATTCTCCTATTATAAGCCTTCGTTGGCAGCGCTTGATTCTATCGTAGATCAAACCGAAAATGACATTATGGAGCGCATGGCCAATCGTTCAGAAGAGGCTTCAAAGCTTAAGGAAGACATCGAGAGAATGCTTCAAGAACTGACCTCCAAGAAAGAGTTGGATTGGACGGATAAAGAGAAGATCAAAGATTTGCTTGAAAAGCAGACCCAGATGGAGGAGGAGTGGAACCGCTTACAGGAAGAGCAAGAAAAGCTGAGCGATTTCATCAAAGAACATGATTTGGCCAACGAGGAGTTGATGAAAAAGCAAGAAAAAATCAATCAGTTGTTTGATGAAGTGCTTCCTGACGAGTTGAAGAAAATGTTGGAGGAGATGGAGAAGTTGCTGGATCAAATGCCTCGTGATAGAATGCAGCAAATGCTGCAAAATATGAAGCAAAACAATGCCAAGATGCAAGATCTGCTTGATAGAAATCTGTCGCTTTTGGAACAGCTGAAGGTGGAGAAGGACTTCAATGAATTGATGGATCAACTGGACAAGTTAGGGGAGGAGCTGCAAAACCAAGACAATGAGCTGTCGGCTGAAGATGCCAAGCAGCAATTTGAGGAAATGATGCAGCGTTTCGATAGCATACAAGAACGTAACGAGTCGCTGACCGATCCGTTCAATATGCAAAAGAACGAAAGCCAGGAGGAGTCCATCGAACAAGACCTGGAGGAGGCTTCTGAGATGGAAAACAGCGAGTCTGGTAACCAACAACAAGGCTCAAAACAGAAGAAACAAAGCGCTGGAAAGAAGATGCAGGAAATGTCGAATTCCATGATGATGCAGATGCAGATGAGCGGCGCTGAACAACTTGCCGAGGATGCTCATCTGGTCCGTATCCTGCTCGAAAATGTTGTCCGTTCATCACATCAACAAGAGTCGTTGATGGATGAGGTTGGCCACATGCGCACCGATGATCCTTCAATTAGCGCCAAAATCGTCCGTCAGAAGGAGCTTTCCGACAATTTTGTGATGGTTGAGGATTCGCTACGAGCCATGGCCTTGCGCCAACCGGCCGTGCAAAATTTCGTGTTTGACGAGATTGCTTCTATCGACCGTCAGACGGAATTGGCTTTGAAATACATCAACGAGCTGCGTTTCTCAATGGCTGTCAATTACCAACAACAAGCTTTGAAGTCGATGAATAACCTTGCATTGATGCTTGCAGAGTCGCTTCAAGAGATGGAGAGCTCTATGATGGCATCGGGCTCTTGTTCGAGCAAGAGCAAGCCTCAGAAAGGCCAACAAGGACAGACCATGCAGCAGATGCTACAGCTTCAAGAACAATTGGGCCAGCAGCTGAAGAAAATGCGTGAACAAATGCAGCAACAGCAGGGGCAGTCGTCTTCTCAGATGTCCGAAGAATTGGCTCGTATGGCAGCTGAACAGGAGATGATTCGCCAAGGCATGCAGCAGATGCTTGATGATATGAAGAGCAACGGTCAGTTGGGCGACGATGGTTTGAAGGAGATTATTCAGGATATGGAGCGACTTGAGGAAGAGATAGTGAACAAGAAGATTACCAATCAAACTTTGGAGCGAAACCGTCAGATCATGTCGCGTATGTTAGAATCGGAAAAAGCTCAACAAAAGCGTGATCAGGACGAAAAACGGAAGTCAAACGAGTATAAAGGTACCAAGTTTGACCGTCAAGTTGATGAGATTTTCTATCAACAGCAATTGAAGAAGAATCAGGATTTCCTTCGTTTGAATCCTATTCAATATCAGCCTTATTACAAATCGAAGATCAACGAATATTACCTCAAAAAGAATAGTAAATAGCCATGATACAGTTTCATACCATTGACGTGATGATGCCCCAACTTGATTTTGATCAGGTTCGCTCTTGGATTACCTCTGTGATTGAGGGTGAGGGTTACGAAGTTGGGGAGTTGCACTACTATTTTTGCGGTGACGACACCTTATTGAACATCAATCGTGGGCGTCTTGGCCATGATTTCTATACGGATATCGTGACCTTCCCTTTAGGGGATTGTGAAACTTATATTTCGAGTGAATTTTGCCTGAGCTTGGATCGAATTGCGGAGAATAGCCTTACCTTTGGCCGTACGTTTGAAAGCGAGTTACTGCGTGTGATCATTCACGGAGTTTTGCATTTGGTGGGATTTGACGATCTTACGGATAACGACCGCGAGGCGATGCGTAATAAAGAGGAAAATTGTCTTGAACTATTTTATAATAAATTGAATATCAGATAAATAAATATTTTGTTTCATGTGAAACGCCATAGAAAATGCTGTTTGAGAAATATGATATCATTGTAGTTGGTGCGGGGCATGCTGGATGTGAAGCGGCCGCGGCAGGAGCCAATCTTGGTAACAAGGTTTTGCTCGTCACCATGGACATTAGGCTGTTTGCGTCGATGTCGTGCAATCCTGCTATGGGTGGCATTGCCAAGGGACAAATTGTCCGTGAGATTGATGCCTTGGGTGGTTGTTCGGGTGTAGTTTCTGATAAAACCATGATCCAGTTCCGCATGTTGAACCGTTCCAAGGGTCCGGCTATGTGGAGTCCTCGCTGCCAAAGCGACAAGATGATGTTCTCAACCGAATGGCGTTCCATTTTGGAAAATACGCCGAATTTGGATTTTTGGCAAGATACCGTTGATGGGCTTTTGTTTGACGGTGACCGAGTTTGTGGCGTGCATACCTTTATGGGTGGCGATGTCTATTCAAAGACGGTCATCCTTACTAATGGCACCTTCTTGAATGGGTTGATTCATATTGGCGAAATGCATTTCTCTGGAGGTAGGATAGGGGAGGCCTCGAGCCATGGAATCTCAGAACAGCTGAAAGATCGTGGATTTGAGGTTAAACGCTTGAAGACGGGGACGCCAATGCGTATTGATGGCCGTACCATCGACTTTAGTAAGCTTGTTGAGCAGCCAGGTGATGAGGAAATAATAGGCTTTTCCTATTTGCCACATGAGCCTATTTCTCATCAAAGAAGCTGCTATATTGCCCGTACCTCGCTCAAAGTACACGATATCCTGAGAAAAGGATTCAAGTATTCGCCTATGTTTGCCGGCAGAATCCATGGGGTTGGGCCGCGTTACTGTCCGAGTATCGAGGATAAAATAGAACGTTTTTCTGACAAGGATTCACATCAATTGTTTGTGGAACCTGAAGGCTGGACAACACAAGAATACTACCTCAATGGATTTAGCTCGTCGTTGCCCGATTATATTCAATACGAAGCCTTACGTGCTATTGAAGGCTTTGAAAAGGCCAAGATTTTCCGTCCTGGATACGCTATAGAATACGATTACTTCCCACCGGTACAATTGCATCATTCGTTGGAGACAAGAGCTGTCCATGGCCTGTTTTTTGCTGGACAGATCAATGGTACCACTGGCTATGAAGAAGCGGCTTGTCAAGGATTGATGGCGGGCATTAACGCTCATTTGCTGATTCACGATGAGGATCCTTTGGTGCTTTCGCGTTCTGAAGCTTATATTGGCGTGTTGATCGATGACCTCATCACTAAAGGTGTTGACGAGCCTTATCGAATGTTTACCAGTAGAGCGGAGTACCGTATTTTGTTGCGTCAGGACAATGCCGACGCTCGTCTTACACCAAGGGCCTATCAATTGGGTTTGGCCACGGAAGCACGGTACCAACACTATCTGGAGAAAAAACGCATTGTTGATGAGATGATCGAATACTTGAATAATACAAGTGCCACTCCAGATGAAATCAACGGTTTCCTTGAGTCGCAAGGTACCTCTGCTATAGCACAGAGAGCTAAATTAGGCTATATCTTGTTACGTCCTCAGCTAAATCTGTTTGATATGATTGCCCATCTGCCATGGCTTACAGAGAAGTATAATTTGCAAGATCGTTTCACTCGGGAATGTGTTCAGGAAGCTGAAATCTTGATCAAATACGATGGGTATATTAACAAAGAATACGATTTGGCTGAGAAATTGAACCGACTGGATTACGTTAAACTACCCGTTGATTTTGATTATCATACGCTGACTTCACTGTCGTTTGAGGCTCGAGAAAAACTGAATCGATATCGCCCTGCGACCCTTGGCCAAGCCAGTCGAATCAGCGGCATATCACCGGCTGATATTTCCGTATTAGCCATATTCTTAGGAAGATAGCTATTTTGTTTCACGTGAAAACACAGATATTATGAATACTTGTCCTTGGTGCGGAAATCCAACAAATCACTCCTTTTTGAAGGTTAAGGATTATTTTTTAACCCAGGAAGAATTTGAGCTTTTTCAATGTGATCATTGTGGGTTAGTATTTACCGTTCCCCGTCCCGCACCAGAAATAATAGGTAATTATTATAAATCGGATGAGTATTATAGCCACCAGCAAAACTCCAAAGGCTTTATCCCAAAAATTTATGAGCGTGTTAAATCCATTAATCTGAGAGGCAAAGTTGCTATGGCAACTAGTGATATGGTCAAGAGCCGCTTGCTTGATATTGGTTGTGGAGTTGGTGATTTCTTATTGCAAGTCAATAAGTTAGGATGGGAAGTAATGGGTATTGAGCCTTCAGAACAAGCCGCAAATATCGCTCAATCTCGCCTTGGTTTTACTCCCTTGAAACCTACAGATTACGAAAAATTACCAGATCAATCATTCGATGTGATTACGATGTGGCATGTCCTGGAACACGTAGATGATCTGAAATCTCAGACAAAAGAATTGAAGCGTTTGTTAAGGCCTGGCGGACGCCTGGTAATCGCTCTTCCTAACTACCAATCGTTTGATTGTCAATACTATAATGATAAGTGGGCGGCATGGGATGTACCGCGTCATCTGAATCACTTCACTCAGGATTGTTTACAAGGTATTTTGAATGCAAATGACTTCAAATACCTTGATACTCAACGTCTTATTTGGGATGCTTACTATATTTCATTTTTGAGTGAAAAATACCTTGGCCATAGCTTTCCTTTGATCCGTGGCGCTTGGGTGGGCCTAAAATCGAATTGTAAAGCTCGTCGCTCGGGTATGTATTCAAGTTTAGTGTATCGTTATGAGAAGCAATAGAAAGATTAGAACTCATCTTATCTCTTGGATTCTGTGTGTGATTTTTATCATGCTCGGATCCATTTTGGTTTTTCATTTCTTTTCGCTTTCACGTTCGTCGCATCAACTTTTTTCGAAACATCTTCAAAAAGTCGTTTATCAACAGGATAATGAATTGCATCAAGCCCAAACAGATTTGTTGTATTCCTTCGATCAGTTGAACTATTCCACAGGCTTTACCTCGCTGAGTTATCAGTTTCCTTCCTCCGTTGGTGTTTATGTCTTCTACAAGGACTCATTGGTTTACTGGAACAACAATTTGATTGAGCCTAAACTATTGCGCAAACGTGTTGACCTTGGCAACGATACCATCATCAATTTGAATATCGGTGATTTTTTGATTACCTCTGATGACTATGGAGCTTATTCATTCTATCTGTTTTCTTTGCTGAATACAACATATCCGATTGAAAACGAGTACTTTGTGAATAAGTTACAGCCCATGTTCGGCAAACACAATGTCACCTTTAGTGGCGTTCAAACGGATGACTGTTGCCCAGTTTATTCCCGCTCAGGCAAGCTGCTTTCGTATTGTAACATCAGCTTTCCTACGACCTGGAACTCCTCAAATCTCGCCTTTTTAATAGTTTGTGCCTGCCTGATGCTGCTTTGTGCCTACCTGTTGGTGGCTCGCTATTTTACTTCCAGTCTACATCAGAAATCCTTTGCCTGGTTGCGTAAAAAGCCTATACTCACCTTGGTTCTTTTGTCGATCGTGGTTTTGGCGCTGTCCTTCATAGCTTTCAGGGAGATATTTCGTTATGGGTTTACTCAAGGTTTTTTGATTCCTTCGGCGATGCGGATGGACTATTGCTTTTTGGCCTTGTTTGTCGGCCTATTGTTCATTGTCACTTATTCCATGATGGTTCGCTGGCTCTTGAAGCCTCTGATGCAAAAACGGAACGAGTTTTTGGTGATAGTAGCTCAGTTTGTGCTTTGGGGAATTATGCTCACCGTCTTGTACAACAAAGAATACACGCGTTTCGAAAACAATCAGATCCGGACCTTGGCGGAGGAACTCTCTTTCGAAAGGGATCAAGACTTTGAACAGTCCTATCAGCAGTTTCTTTTTGATGTTCAGCACGACTCAACATTTAATGCCATGGCTTTCTCCGACAATATCATGGAGGAAGTGTTGGTAGATTACATGCGTAGTTTCCTTCTTGATTCCGTGATGAGCCAATACAATGTGGCTTCGGCCATCTGCTCGCCAGATCAAGAATTGGTCGTACAACCATACGATATCCTGACCGATTGCAATGCGTATTTCAATGACAAAATCCAAGAAAACCATGGCGTGAGTCTCGGTGACGGTCTCTATTACGTGGATTACAACTCCCTTGACCCCAATTACATGGCCATCTTCACTATCGAATCGGATGACGATCCTTTGTCGCAACGGATGCTTTACCTGGAGTTTACAAAACCCGTCACCCCACGAGGCTTTGGATTGTCCAAGATGCTTCAGCATGACCATAACGCCTTGCTGCTGCGCTCATCGGTGGCTTGTTATCGGGACAGTCTCTTAGTTTATAAGTACGGTTCTTACATCTATCCAAATTACTTGGCCGACTTCAAGCACCCGGTCAATGAATTCAGCTATGGTAGGAAGCTGAAGCACTATGTATACCAGGTTGAGGATACCAATAAAGTGCTTGCCATTAGCACCGACCGGCGTACTTGGATGGAAATGACCGCTCCTTTTGTGGTGTTTTTCTTCTTCCTCTTGGTTTTATACCTGTTGGTCTATTTCGTAGGCGGGGTGATGCGCAGCAATCCCTCGGCACGAAACCTGAGCAGTCGTTTCCAGATGCTCGTGCTAGTGGCTTTGGGCATTTCATTCTTGTTGGTTGGCCCTATTTCCGTGATATATCTGCGTAGTCTTTACACCCAAAAAGCCAATGAAACCCATTTTGACCGAACCCGCACGCTTTCGCTCGACATCACAGGCGAGGTTGACTTTTCATTTATGAAACAGCCCGGTTTTAAGCTGATGCTTGACGATGTCTTGAGACGTTATTCTGAGACGTTTTTCACCGATATCAACGTGTACGATGTCAATGGCAAACTGTTCGCTACGACCACACCTGAAATCATAGAGCTACAGCTGCAATCGTCGCTGATGAATGCCGAGGCCTATCATAACTTGCAAGGCGAAAAGGCGTTGTACTACATCCACAATGAAAAAGTGGGCAATGCGGTGTACCAGTCCTCCTATATTGCCATTCAAGATATTGGCGGTAAGACGTTGGCTTATCTCAACTTGCCTTATTTTTCAAGCCAATCCGACTTGGAGACGGAGATCCTCTACTACGTTTTGACCTATATCAACATCATCTTGTTGATCATCTTTGGTTTCCTGCCTGTTGTGCTGATCATCACACGCCGTGTAACCGATCCTTTGGTGCGTTTGCAGGAGAAGATGCGACTGGTCGACATCAACAAGTCGAACGAGAAATTGGAGTGGAAGAGCAAGGACGAAATAGGCGCTCTGATTGACCAATACAATCAACTGATTGAAGAGCTTGAAAAGAGTGCCGCTGAGCTGAAACGCACTACTACGGAATCGGCTTGGCGAGGTGTTGCCCGACAGGTGGCGCATGAGATCAAGAACTCACTTACTCCGATGCGACTCAGTGTGCAGATGTTGCAACACAACATCGAAAACGGACAAGTGACTCCTGAACAAATGCAGCGTACCGCCAACACTTTGATTGAACAGATTGACGCTCTTTCTGACATTGCGTCCTCATTCTCTCGCTATGCCAAATTACCCGAGAACCATCCGCAGCCTTTGGATTTGGCTGAGCTTGTCGGAAACGTGGTGAATCTGTACAACAACATCGAAAACATCACATTCAATTACCAGGTGGAACCTGAAACGGACTTTACTTTCAATGGCGACAAGACCAACCTGAACAGTGCGGTCGGCAACCTTGTCAAGAACGCCGTGCAGGCCATCGGAAACAAGCCTGATGGCAGGATAGACGTGACGCTTCAATCCACCGAAGAATCAGTCGTCATTGCCGTTAAGGATAATGGTAAAGGCATCAAGGAAGAAGACAAGAAAATGATCTTTGTGCCCAATTTCACCACTAAGACAGGCGGTTCGGGCGTGGGTCTCTCGTTGACCTACAACATCGTCCAACTGGCCGGTGGAACGATTTCGTTTGATAGTCAGGAAGGGGAGGGGGCCGTGTTTGTGATAGATCTTCCTAAGGGTTGATAAAACGCCTTCCAAAATTCAAATAAAAGAACTATTTTTGCGTTTTTATACGGATATGGCAGAAAACAATAGATTAGGATCATTGGCGAAGCAAACCGCCATTTATGGCTTGAGCAGCATCATCGGCAGGTTCTTGAACTACCTGCTGGTGCCCCTTTATACCTACAAAATCGCCGCTGAGTCAGGCGGCTATGGAATTGTCACCAATCTCTATGCCTACACAGCTTTGCTCTTGGTGATTCTGACCTTCGGCATGGAAACCACCTTCTTCCGCTTCTCCAACAAAGAGGGTGCGGATCCCAACAGGGCTTTCTCCACTTCAAGCCTGGCTGTAGGTTTTGTTTCGTTGGTGTTTGTGATTTTGGTGAGTGTCTTTTTGGGACCCATCTCCAAGGTGTTGCACTACGCCGATCATCCTGAATACGTGGAAATCATGTCCATTGTTGTGGCTCTGGATGCTTTTCAGGCCATTTTGTTTGCCCGCCTGCGCTATGAGAACAAAGCCATCAAGTTCGCCACACTGAAGCTGCTGTTCATCTTCCTCAATATTGGGTTGAACCTATTTATTTTCCTGGTTGCCCCAGGTTTGAAGGAAAGCCATCCGGCCTTGATGGGCTGGTACGAAAACAGCTATCAGGTCGGTTATATCTTTATCGTCAACCTCATCTGCACGGGATTGATCACACTTGGCTTCATCCCTGAAATCAAGAAATTGCGGTACGGCATCGATCGCAACATGTTGAAGGAGATGCTGCGCTATACCTGGCCTTTGCTGTTGTTGGGACTGGCCGGCATTCTCAATCAGGTTGCGGATAAGATATGCTACCGTTTTATCGTACCTGGAGAGGAAGGCGATGTGCAGTTGGGCATCTACGGCGCTTGTGTGAAGATTGCCATGATTATGGCCATGATCACCCAAGCCTTCCGTTATGCCTACGAGCCTTTCGTGTTTGGCGGCAAGCGTGACAAGGCCGACAAGGAGACCCAAGCCAAGGTGATGAAATACTTCATTATCTTCACGCTATTGGCGTTCCTTGCCGTGGTGATGTACATGCCCATCCTCAAATACATCATCAAGAGCGACTATTGGGAGGGCTTGCGTGTGGTGCCCATTGTGATGATGGCCGAGATCTTCATGGGCATCTATTTCAACCTCTCATTCTGGTATAAGCTCATTGATGAGACTTGGTGGGGAGCCATTTTCAGCGCCATCGGCTGTGTGGTTTTGCTGGCCATCAACTTCATCTTTGTGCCAAAATACGGCTATATGGCTTGCGCGTGGGGTGGTTTCGCCGGTTACGGCACCTGCATGGTGCTTTCCTATCTCGTCGGCCAGAAAAAAGCTCCGATACCATACAATTTGAAATCTGCTTTCCTTTATTTCGTCGTGGCTATGGTGCTTTATTATACCCAAAAATATATCCACATCGATAGCACCGTGTGGACCTTGGTAGTAAACACAGGTCTGTTGCTGCTTTTCTTTGCCTTCATCTGCTGGAAGGAAAAGGATTTGGTAAATGCGGTGATGAGGGCGGTGAAGAAGATAAAAGAGTAATCTCCAAGTACGCAGGTGCGGGTTTGATTCCCGTTACTCCTTTCCGCAAGGAGCTGCTCTCCAACCCCGACTACCAAGCCCGGGTGGCCACCCGCGTGGAAGAAAAACGCCAAAAAGACGCCAAACGCCGCAAGAAATAATAAAATTTGTATCTTTGTCTCCAGTATTAACCGGAGCGAATCCAGCTCGCGAGCGAATGGAAGAGGCCGATCCCTGAGATAGGCACAAGCAGTGTTGGTGTCTCGCCGTGGAGATGAGGTTCCTCATCCTTTGAAGTCGTTCAAGGCGGTTGGATGAGCTCATAGACCATGATAGAAGTTATGCGCTGTAACAACGTTTTACTAAGTAGAATCCAAATCGTTTTCATTGCGGCTTTCCTATGGGGCCTGGTCTTTCCTTTTGCAGCTGTCGGACAAGAAGCTTCAAATGGAATAAAACTACCACCTGTCTACCAAGCTAAACTTGATGTCTTTTTGGCTAACAACAACGTAATGAAAAACAGTAATGCCAAAACCTTTACTATAAACTTTGTTGAAAAAGAAATGGAAACTGACTGGCAAATTAGTAAAGAAAATCAGCTTTTGTTTATCTGGCATAGTGTTTACAAACAAGTGACAGACCAAGATTTATACAATGGAAAAGATGGAGATCAAAAAATAGCTGAAGATTTTAATAATAAAGGTATAAGTATTAGAATAAGAGTGTGTGGACAAAAATATAGAGATAGAATTACAGCTTATATGAATCAAATGTCTGCTGATGCCGATAGAAGGATTGCTGATGCCGATAGAAATATTATGTAAAAAGACACACTCGGATTAAAAGAAATGTCAGAGTTTTACGCCCTATATATTAGAAACCCCAATAATGTCAAAAAAGAAGAGATTGAGAGATCAAAAGAGCTGTTAAAATGGGTAATTCCTGATTGTAAAAAATCCGGAATTGACTACCGAGCTATCCTTCTCAAAGAAACAGGAGACGGGAAAAAAGTAGATGCGATTCTGAAATTCTACGGAATAGCATACTAAACCACCAACAAGAATTCCTCCTGCCGCGATGGTGGGAGGAATTTCTGTTGTTACGTGGGTTTAGTATATTTTCCCTGCCCAAAGTTGCTCCAAAAACTGTTTGGCGGGCCACACTTCCACTTTTTTGAATAAACGTGGGCTAGGGTCGAGGGAAACCACAATCATGCGCACATCGGGATGCTCCTCCTTGAAGGCTTTCAAGCCATGAAGGTGCCGCGACTGCACTTCTTCAACGGATTTAATCTCAATGCCGACCTCTGCATCGCCCAAAACGACATCTACCTCATAGTCGGAATAAGTGTGCCAATACGACAGCTTTTCCAACTGCCGATGATAACCCAAATAAGCCACAATCTCTTGAATGATGAAGTGTTCAAAGGCGTGTCCGAAATCAGTTGAACCAGGTGTCATGTTGCGGCGACCCAGCAAGTAATTGGGAATGCCGACATCGAAATAATAGAAACGCGGTGCCTGACGAATCTTCCGTTTGACGACTTTCGTGTATGCCGGCACCATGTAGCCAATCAAGGTTTCCTCCAAAATGGAGAAATAGGCCGCGACGGTTTTGGAGTCGATGCCGCAGTCTTGCGCGATGTTGCTGTAGTTTACCATCTCGCCGTCGGTCAGCGCGGCGGCCTCCAAGAAACGTGTGAAGGTACTTAGGTTTCTCACCATAGCCTCTGCCTTGATTTCCTCACGCAAATACACAGCGACGTAGGCTTGCAGCATGGACCAATATTTATTCTCGCTTCCTAGATAATGCCTAGGTATCATCCCTTGGTTGACGGCCTTATACAAATCAAAATCAGGGATTTCTGCACTTACCAAAGGATAAAGGTTGGTCTGTAAAGCCCTTCCACCGAGCATGTTGGCTCCGCCGCGTTTCAACTTTCGCGCACTCGACCCGCTTAGAATGAATCGGATGCCTTTCCGCACGATAAGCCATTGCACCTCATTCAAAAGAATGGGCAAGGACTGCACTTCGTCGATGATGACCAAGGTGCCGCTTTCGCAAAGTTCCAAATCTTGCCGCAGCAGCGACGGGTTGCGTTGCAGGCGTTCAAAAGTGTTGCTTTCGAGCAGGTCATAGAATCGTGCATTGGGGAAAAGTTGCAGCAACAAAGTGGTCTTTCCTGTCTGTCTGGCTCCAAATAGGAAGGTATTATCTTCATTCAGAGCCTCTTGTGTCATTATTCGCTGAATCATGGCGGTTATTTTTACGCTGCAAATATACGAATTTTCGGAATATAACTCCGAAATTTACTAAAATTTTCGGAATATAACTCCAAATTTTACCAAATTCAAGGTTTTCCTTTATGTTTTGCCCAACCTCTCCAAAAAATTCCCTAAATTTGTCTCCAGTATTAACCCGAGCGAATCCAGCTCGCGAGCGAACGGAAGAGGCCGCCGCCCGGAGATAGGCACAAGCAGATTGGTGTCTCGCCGTGAAGATGAGGTTCCTCATCCTTGGAAGTTGCTCAGGCAAATTCCATATTGTTTTTGTTGCGGCCATCCTGTTGGGCCTTGTTTTTCCTCTTGTGGCTGTCCCCAATAATTGTCAAGCAAGAGGAGATAGAGAGATCAAAGTCACAAAAAGAAGCCCGTTTCAAATATAAATCGTATTTTTGCGTTATGATTTCGCTAAAATACGAACAATGAAACTAAACATCGTTAATACCTCCAACAATCCGTTACCGGCGTACGAAACGGTGAATTCCGCCGGGATGGACTTGCGTGCCTATCTGCCCGAAGGTCCCGTTACCTTGGAGCCTATGCAGCGTGCGTTAGTGCCTACAGGGCTCTACATGGAGATCCCCGAAGGCTACGAGGGACAGGTGCGTCCCCGCAGCGGATTGGCCATCAAGAGCGGCATCACCGTGTTGAACTCCCCCGGTACCATTGACGCTGACTACCGCGGTCAGGTGTGCATTATCTTGATCAACCTGTCGGACAAGCCCTTTGTGATCAACAGCGGCGACCGCATTGCACAGTTGGTCATCGCCAAATGCGAACAAATGGAGCCAGTTCAGGTGGAGTCATTATCGGAAACGGAACGTGGTGCCGGAGGATTTGGACACACAGGGAAAAGGTGAGAGGTGAAAAGTGAGAGGTAAAAGATGAAAAGGGTAATTGTCATATTATTGTTGTTGGTATCCATTGCGGGTTTTGCACAAGAGGACATCCGGAAGAATGCCACCTATTTCTCGAAAGGCCTCGAATGTAAATACAAAGAGGACGTTTCAGGTGCCATCAAAAACTTTGAGGATGCCTTGAGGTTCATGCCCGACGATGCGGCCAGCATGTTCGAACTCAGCGAACAATACGTCAAGGCAGGTAAAATGGAAGAGGGCTTCGAGATGATCAAGCAGGCTGCCCAGCTGGATCCCGAAAACAAATGGTACCAGATGCGTTTAGCCATGTTTTACCGCACCTTGGAGCAGTTTGACGACTATATCAAGGTCTTTGAAGGACTTACCGCCAAATACCCAGGCGACGTCGACATGCTGTCAAACCTAATTGAGGCCTATCTGATCACGGAAAACTACGATAAAGCCATCGAAAAACTCGATATTCTCGAGCAACAAGCCGGTGTCAGCGCATTGGTGAGCGAGCAAAAGGTAGAGATCTACCAACGCCAAGGCAACACCAAGAAAGTGATTTCCGAACTGGAAAAACTGATTTCCGAAAATCCAGAGAACACCCGTTACTACAGCATGCTTGCCAAGGTCTATATGGAAAACAAAAAGGAGAAAGAAGCCGTTAAGCTGTATAACCGAATCAAGGAGATCGATTCCTCTGATCCCTACATCAACATCTCGTTGTTGGAGTATTACGAGAACAAGAAGGAATACGACAAGGCCTTCGATGAGTTGATCGAGGCCATCAACAACAAGAATCTGGACTTCAACACGAAAGCCAACATTTACGAATATTGGTTCAACAAGCATCAGGATGCAAAGGATATCGACCAACAGGCTTTGCGTGCGGGCAACGCTTTTCTTGTGAACTATCCCGATAACAAAATGGGTTACCTGGTGATGGCTTCGTATCATATCAACAAGCAGGAGTATCAGCCTTGCAGCGTGATGGCCCAAAAGGCCCTCGACTATGACCACACCAACTATGCCGCATGGCAATATTTGGTGATTTGCGATGGGGCTTTGCGTGCAAACGACTCCCTGAAGAAACACTCCGTTGAGGCTTTGCAGTTCTATCCCACCCAACCGATATTCTATTGGTATGCAGGAGTGTCGCATGCGCTGGATAAGCAGGAAGCGGAAGCCATCAGTTATTTCGAGAAAGGTCGAAAGTTCGTGACCGACAAAAACGCTCTGATGGACTTCGACAGCTATCTCGGCGATCTTTACCACTCCGTTGGCGAGACGGAAAAAGCGTTTCAAGCCTACGACCGAGTGCTGAACCAGGATCCGGACAACGTCTTGGTGTTGAACAACTACGCCTATTACCTTTCGCTTCGGAAGGAAGACCTCGACAAAGCCAAAGCCATGGCGCTCCATGCCGTGGAACTGGAACCCAACAACGCCATTTATCTTGACACATACGCCTGGGTGCTATACCAAAAAGGCGAGTACAAAGCCGCCGAAGCACAAATGGAGAAGGCCGTCAAGTTATTGAAGAGCCCTGATAAGACCTATTATCAGCATTATGCTGACATTCTCGATAAAGTGAATAAGCCGGAAAAGGCCGCTGAATACCGTAACAAAGCCAATGCCCTATGAAACGAGTGATGCTCTTCCTGCTGGCTTCTGTGTTGCTGTTTTCATCGTGCTCATCCAAGAAGAAAATGGTTTCACCCACGGCTCATGCCGATTATGAATGGATGACAGCCAAGATCAGCGGGGAAGTAACTCTCACCTCCAACCTCTCAACTTTCACCTTCAACGGCACGCTCAGGATGCGTCGCGACAGCGCCGTGTGGATCTCCGCCTCAGCCATGATGGGCATGGAGAGCCTCCGCACCTTGATCACCCAGGATTCCGTGATTATGGTCAACAGGATGGATCAAACCTATCTTGCCGAGCCACTCCAGTTGGTGGCCGAGAAAATGCATCTACCCGCAACCTTACAGGAAACCCAGGCGTTGCTGCTTGGCAATGGCGCTAACGACCATGTGGCCATCCAATTTGGACCTTATGCGGCCAAAATCCGTTATTCGGATATCCAATGGAATGAGCCTACCACCTTCCCGATCAAAATCAACAAAAAGTATGAAAGGATGAAGCTATGAAGCACACAATCAAATGGATGATGCTGGTGCTGCTGACGCTTCTCTTTTCAGCGGGAGGCTATGCACAACGCAGCAAAGAGTCGCTCGAAAAAGAAATCAAGTCGTTGCAAAAGGAGATTGAAACCGCCAACAAGTTGCTGAAGGAGACTTCGAAAAACAAGGAGGTGACCATGGGGCAGGTGTCGTTGATGAACAAGAAAATCAAAGACCGCCAAAAGCTGATCAATGCCTGCAACGAACAGATTAAGATTCTTGAAAGAAGCATCAAAAAAGGCGAAAACAACATCAAGTCGCTCAACGGTGAACTGAAAAAGCTGAGCGGCGAATACGCCAAAATGGTGCAGTTCGCCTATAAAAACAGGAGCCATTACGACCATCTGGAGTTCCTGTTTGCCTCAAAAGACTTCAACCAGGCGTTTCAGCGGATGCGTTACATACAGCAATTTGCCGACGCCCGTAAAACCAAGATGAACCAGATCGCCACTACTCGCACCAAGGTACGTAACGAAGTGGAGGAGCTTAGGCAAAACAAGGAGGAACAAGCGGCGCTGTTGGCTGAACAAAAGGCGCAGCAGGATGCTTTGATCAAAGAGAAGGCGGAGCTTGACACTCAGGTGAAGCAACTCAAGAAAAAGGAAGGCAGCATCCAGCAAAGCATCAAGGATAAGCAGGCGCAGGCCAAGAAGTTCCAGAAGCAGATCGACGACATCATCGCAGAGGAGATCAGGAAAGCCAACGAACGGGCCGCCAAGGAAGCGAAAAACGCTAAAAAGGGAACTACTCCAAAACCTGATAAAATGGCGCTTACGCCCTCTGAAAAAGCCCTTTCCACAAGTTTTTCGGCCAACAAGGGCAAGCTGCCTTGGCCGGTTGAGAGGGGAGTGGTATCGAGCTCTTACGGCAAGCATACCTCGGCTATCTCCGACAAGGTTACCGTAACCAACAACGGCGTTGACATTGCCACTGTGGAGAACGCCAAGGCTCGCTGTGTGTTTGAAGGTGTGGTGGTGAGCGTGGTGAAGCCGTCGGCCTCCAACATCGGCGTCATCATTCGCCACGGCGATTTCTTCACCGTTTATTCGCAGTTGGACGAGGCTTACGTGAACCGTGGCGACAAAGTGAAGACCAAACAAGATATCGGCAAGGTGCATACCGACCGCTCGGAAGGCAAGACAGAGCTTCATTTCGAGCTACGTCAAGGCACCGAAACACTAAATCCATCCGTGTGGCTTGCAAAATGACCCCGTGTCATTGCGAGCGTAGCGAAGCAATCCATAAAATACGATGAACAGAAAACGGATATTATTGGTTTTAGGAATCTTGATCGCTGCCATAGCCTTATCAAGCTGTAGCAGCCAAGAACGTTTCGGTCAGCGCAAGGCCCCGAAGGACTGCAATTGCACCCGATGGGGCAAATAAAAAACGATTAGATGAAACGGTTTGGCATTATAGGTTGGTTGATGGTGTTGATGGTGGCTTGTGCGAAGCCTCCCACTACCGATAGGATGGCTTCTCCTGAGCTTGCCCGCATCGATACCTTGATGCAGATACAGCCCGACAGCGCTCTGACCCTGCTGTTGGATGAGGAGAAGGATGACCCTTATTACCAGCTGCTGCTTTCCGAAGCCCTCTACAAGAACGACTATGCCCAGGCCAACCGCAATGAGCTTTTGGCTGCCTTGGCCTATTTCGATTCCGTGCAAGATCCCTTCCTCTCCGCCCGTTGCCATTACATGAACGGTGTGGGCTTTTATGAGATGGACAGCGTGGTCCCGGCCTGTGAGGAGTATATGAAGGCCATCCAAACCATGGAGGAGCATTACACCGAAAAAGAGTTGGTGGGACTGAAGGCGAAATACCTGGCGCTGGCTTATACCAGGTTGACCATACTGTTCTCCGACCAATATCTCCACGAGCAAGCCATCTATTTCAGTAAGCAAGCTCTATCATATTATTTGAAGTATGATGTCGAGCCAAGGCATATCACTTGGGTTTTGTACCAAATAGGCTTGCATTACGACATGATGGAACAGTCAGATAGCGCTTTGTTCTATTACGACAAAGCAATGGCTTTTTTGCAGGATTCAACCAGTTTGGCCTATCGGGACATTAGTACAACAAAAGCCTATCTCTCATATCGGATGAGCAATGACGCTCCCTCTGCTATAGTAAGGTTAAATAAGCTTTACCGAGATTCAGAGAGTGAAGAGGAGCGTTTGGCGCGTGCTCAAATCATCGGCGAGATTTATTTTTTAGACAATTGTTTGGATTCCGCAGCATACTATTTAAGCATGGTTTTTGACTCTGATTCTCCTTTCTCCGACAATAAATTGAAAATACACACCGCACAAAGACTCCGAGATATATATATAATGAATGGTAAATCCTTTCTAACAAATATGTATACTGAATATTTAGCGCAGCATACAACAACGGGAGTAGAACAAGCAACGCTACATTCAACCCTAAACCTCTTGTATTCTGATTTTTTGCTAAACAAAAACAATTTCAGTAAGAATCAAGAAAAGAAAACGACTTCCTTTTTTGTATATGTGATGGGGATAATCCTATTTGTAGTATTGCTCGGCATGACTATTACTAGGTTCTTATGGAAAAAGCAACATGATAAAACGACATTTTTAAAAGAACCTGTTTGTCAACACATCTTAAACATTGTCAACGACACTGCTTTCAAAGCTAAGATGGATTATAAATTATACACCGACATAGCTCTTAACAAAGAGCAGTTGTTGGCATTACGGTTGGCTGCCGACAAACACTATCATGGTTTTGCCAGAAAACTAAGAAGCAAATATCCGGGGCTAACAGACGATGACTTAAACCATTGTTGCCTTCTGTTGCTTGGCCTGGAAGAAGCAGCAATTTCAGGCTTGTTGCAAAAATCCTATACGGCCGTTTGTGACAGAAATAGAAAGTTGAAAAAGGAATTAGGTATAAGAGAGGATTTGTTTGATGAAATCAGAAATATCTGATTATCAAATTATTAATCTATTCCGTTCTATTCCGTACCATGTTTTTCTTGATACATAATCTATTTTGAACAAGCTTTGCATAGCTTTTAAATCTTTATGCTATGCGAGTATTAAACCTCAAACAAATTATTCTTTTATTCGGCCTGCTATTGCCATCATTCTGTTGCATGGCTAGCAACACTATGTTCAATGATGGCAACACGCCTGTTTCAATTAAGAAATCGTACGTACAAGGTTCCCCAAAAGACTACGCCATCCAAGCCTCCATTGACGGCCACACGCTCACCGTAGTATTCACCGAGAACTTGGGGCAGGTGAACATCGAAGTTTCTTCAGTGAGCGGTGGTGAGACCCAAGTGGAATCCACCCCCACGCCCAACGGCGTGTTGTTCTACATCTACGACACCGGCAGCTACATCGTAACCTTCCTCCTCCCCAACGGCGATGAATATTACGGGGAGTTCGAGGTGACAGATTAGATAGCTTTACTCTTTCGGTCAACTAACACATGTTTCATCTTAAACTAATTATCATGAAAAAAAGTGCTTTTATTTTTGTCGTTTTTTCTTTCGTTTTTTTTAATTCTTCCAACGCGCTGGCTCAATTTAAAGTTCACAGCAGTGGTCGCATTAGTTTTCAGTCCTCTACAACCACAGGAGGAGTACAGATAGACAATCTTGGAAAATCGAGTTTTGAACCTAACATCACAAATAGTAGTGCTGTCTTGACTCAGACCAAGGTCCAAACAAGTTTAGCCAAAGCTTGGAACGTGTGTTACAATGGCAATCCCCCTCAGATGCCTTTTGATCGTTTTTATGTGACGGGGGTGGGAAACACCTACTCCCATGCATATTACACCATCTCATCGGGAGGAGGTGAAACAAAAGGTTTCTACCCCATTGAAAACGCCTCCGAACTAATCTCTAACATGAGAGGGTATTATTACGACAACAACGAATTCGTTGGTTTTGAGCCTGACTTCATCGACAATCCCGATATCAATCCCGAAGCCGTTGAAGGCATGATGAAGGACCTGAGCATTAACAAGTCGCTTGGGCTTTCCGCAGAAGACCTTGAGGCCGTCATCCCCGAAGCGATTCGCCATGATCCCGAGGGAATGGTTTACATCAACTATTCAGCCATTGTTCCCGTTCTTGTTGAGGCATTCAAGGAGCAACAGGCTAGAATCGAATACCTCGAGTCTGTTTTAAGAAATCAAAAACTCATAATACAATGAAATTGGTTTTATTATGAAAAAATATATTTATCTTTGCATCTTGTTTCTATTTAGTTTGAATACAATGGCACAGATTGGTGTAAACAATGGAAACTGGGATACTGTTTTCTATGATGATTTCTCGAGGGCGCGAGTATGGGATACTATGTCTTGGTTTAGCTTGCCTGATTACTATTGGAAAGCTCACCCCGGTGATCATATTACCCATGGTGATAGAGAAGCTCAGATATATCAGTATGACCACTGTGTTTTCGATCTAAATGAAAATGCGGTTTATCTAGTTTCTGAATTTGATAATCAAGGCTTAATTCCTTTGCATCAATATCATTTACCAAGTGTAATGCAGGGATATTTTCCAAACCCGTTAGGATATCATAAAGGATTGTATTTTTTTTCCGGGGAGATGGATGTTATACGAACACAATTTAGTTTTGGCTATTTTGAAATTCGATGTAAATTACCGTTACATAATGGTTCTTTCCCTGCTTTTTGGCTTTATGGGCCTGGCCCCGAACAATACGAAGAAATCGATATTTTTGAATATTCGCCAGGAGATTGTCAAGGAGATGTTTTGAGAGGATATAGCTCGGGGATTTGGCATAATCCCCAAGGCACTAATTACGAAGAAAATGAGGATAATGATGGGGCACAAAAGTTTAACGAAACGCATTACCATTTATCATTGGACGAGCCCGATTTAAGCCAATACCACATTTATGGTTGTGAATGGATGCCGGACTATGTGAAATGGTACCGTGATGGGGAGGTCGTGTCTCAGTACCATGACGTATCACATATACCACAATACCCTAAGACATTGAAAATCAATTATGCCATATTAAAAAATTATCTTCAATTGGATACAATTAACAATGTGCTTTATGGTTGGTCGGGGTCTGATACGTTAACTATTGATTACGTTAAAGTGCTTCAACTGAAAACAGATTGTGAAACAGATGAGATTATCACAACAGGAATTCAATTTGCCAACTATGACTGTCGTTTTAAACACTCTATTACCATTGGATCAATAGAAGGCCAGGTTATTGTGCCATCCAATACCAGCGTGTCCATGTTGGCAGAGGAATATATTATTATTAATGGAGAATTTGAGATATCACCAGGATCAGAAATGATCCTGTCGGTACATGCTTGTCCAAGATGATAATTTATAAACACAACAATAACAAAAACTATGAAAAGAACTATTTTACTTATTATATTGGCTTTCACAACGATAGCCGGTTTTACCCAACAGGGCGATATTTTATATTTCGATGCCTTTAATCCCCGTGAAATGCATGCGGATGACCATTGGCCTGGGAATATAAGGCTCTTGGATTTTGACAATGACTCTCATCGAGACTTTTTTATAGCATGGACTGAATATAAAGAATGGCATATAATTGCCTACACGTACGATAACTGGTGGTTTGAACAACAAATATTGGAAGTCGGTGATACGATTTCTTCGGTTTCCGGTTGGTATCCCGCCCCAACTAATCCAGAGAACGATCCTAAGATTTATTTTGATCCAGGTTACAGTAGAGACTCGATCATCATCGGTTTCAAAAAGCAACTAGAAGAAAACAGCTTCTGCTATGGCTGGATTCGTTTTTCATTGGATGCGGGGCCTATGTGGATTCAGAAAATGCCTACGGAAGAATGTGTGCCCTGGGCTCATGGCGTATGTACCTTCGTTGACTATGCCTTTTGCACTCTGCCCGATTATCCTTTAATTGCTGGCCAAACATCTTTAACTTGGGGGACAGAAGAAACAGCTCCTGAGCCTTTCGTAGCTATTCAACCCAACCCCACCAACGGTGAGATCGCCATCACGGGCAAGGATTTGAAAAAAGCAGAGGTGTTCAATTCCCAGGGGCAACAGGTAAGATCGGCCCAATGTCAAGGTGATCAACTAACCTTCGACCTCGGCAACCTGCCGGCTGGGCTTTATTTCGTCAACGTCACCGACGAAAAAGGCCAGAAAACAGTGAAGAAGATAGTGAAACAATAGCTTAAAACCCGTTCAGACTCATGGTCACGGTGGGGATAAGCAACAACCCGCCGACAACGATCAGCACTAAGATGAACTTCCAGATGAAACGCACCCATTTTTCCCAGGGGATGCGGGCCACACCCAAGGTGGCGATAAGCACACCCGAGGTCGGCGTGATCATGTTGGTGAAGCCATCACCAAACTGGAATGCCATCACCGTGGTCTGACGCGAGATGCCAATCAAATCGCTGAACGGCGCCATAATAGGCATGGTGATGGCAGCCTTGGCCGAACCCGACGGAATCACAATATTGATCAAGGTTTGAATGCCATACATGATCTCGGTTGAAGCGATGACACCGAGGTTGCTCATCGACTTCGACAGGCCGTAAAGGATGGTGTCGATAACGCCGCCGTCCTGCAACACGATGACGATGCCTGCTGCCAATCCAACCACCACAGCGGCCGAGAGGATGTCGCCCATGCCCTCGATGAAGAGCTTGGCAATGTCGCTGGCGCTCTTGCCAATGGCAAAGCCGCTGCACACGCCCATAAAGAGGAAGAGCGTGGCGATTTCCATGATATACCAGCCATAGCCCAACACGCCTACAATCAGGTAATAAACCGTACCAAACAGCAGGGTCAGGATGAAATAAGGCACCGACTTCCGCAATGCGAAAAAGCCGACCAAAGCAAATAAACCCGCACCAATGGGCAAAAGGGGTAGGGTAGAGGTGCTGTTGCCAATCTTCATGGCCGTCATGGGATAACGGATGGCGCAGAACACCAGGATTGCCACGATAAAGCCATAGACAATCCACGCTCCGTCATTGCGAGGAAGGGACGACCGAAGCAATCCACTTGTTTCGGAACTGGTGGATTGCCGCGTCGCGTCGCTAAGCTCCGCTCCTCGCAATGACGAATTATTTCTCCAATATTCATCGTCCTCATAAACGATCGATATTTTAGGGTTCTTCTTGACTTTATTGGCGTAAAGCAACACGAAAATGATGCCGATGATTGTGAGAATCACCCAGCAAACCAAACGATAGCCGATGCCCGAAAACAGCGGGATGTCGGCAATGCCCTGGGCGATGCCGATGGTGAAGGGGTTGAGCATGGCGCCCGAAAAACCGATATGTGCCGCCACATACACCATGCAGACACCTACGATGGAGTCGTAACCCATGGAAATGGCCAAAGGTATGATGATCAGCGTGAAGGCAATGGTCTCCTCGCTCATCCCGAACACCGAGCCAAACAAGCTAAACAGGATCATAATCATGGTGATAATGATGTTGTTCACCCCGATTTTCCCGATAACTTTGTTGTGCTCCAATCGTTTTGTGAAACCCAAAAAAGCCATGATGCCCGTGTCGATGGCCCGACTCTTGCTCAGAATCCAAAAGGCACCGCCCACAATCAGGATGAAAACGATGATGCCACTCTGTTTCTCGAACCCCTTGAAAAGTGCAGAAAACACCTGCCAGGTCTGTGGCTCGGCATGAAACTCCTGGGCATACGGCTCAGGCAGTTGATCCTGATAGTAAAACGTCATCACCGACTCGCCGTCCACCTGCTCCTGAACGTATTTTCCGGGCTTGATGAACCAAGTCATCATGGCGGCTACGACAATGCAACAAAAAACGATGACAAAAGTATGCGGAACCTTGCGTTTTTTCATGACGGAAATAATGATTTGCAATAATACAAAAAATGACTTAAATTTGTACGCTTATTATCGAAATCAACAATTTAAATCTAATATTATGAAAATCAAACATTTAACTATTGTTGCGGCTATAGCCGTGATGGCTTCGGCCTGCTCTAACCAACCTAAAACCAACGAAGAACCCCAACCCAAGCTGATCGACAAGTATGCTGAATATACGCTGACAAGCGACATCAGCCATCTGAGCGAAAACGAAAAAGAGATGCTGCCTTTGCTTTTTGAGGCTGCCGACATCATGGATGACCTCTTCTGGAGAGAGAACTACGGTGACAAAGAAGAGCTGATGGCTCGTATCAGCGACCCCGACCTGCAGAAGTTTGCTTGCATCACCTACGGTCCTTGGGATGGCCTTGACGGCAACAAGTCGTTTGTGGAAGGCATCGGCGAGAAGCCTGCCGGCGCCCAGTTCTATCCTCAGGACATGACCGAAGAGGAGTGGGAAGCCTTTGACGATCCCGACAAGAACAGCCAATACACCATGATTGTCCGTGACGAGAACGGCAACCTGAAATGCGTGTGGTATCACGACTACTTCGCTGAACAGATCAACAAGGCCGCTTCATTGCTCGACGACGCCTCTGAATTGGCTGGCGACGAAGAGTTCGCTGAATACCTGCGCCTCCGCGCCAAGGCTCTCCGCACTGACGATTACTTTGAGAGCGACATGCGCTGGATGGACGTGCGCAACAACAACATCGACATGGTGGTCGGTCCCATCGAGAACTACACCGATGCCCGTTATGGCATCAAGGCTTCGCACGAGGCTTTCATCCTCATCAAGGACCAAGAGTGGACCAAGCAGCTGGCCCGCTATGCTCAGTTTGTCCCTGAACTCCAAAAGCAACTCCCGGTGTCGGAAGAGTACAAGAAAGAAGTTCCCGGTGCTGACGCCGACCTGGCCGCATACGATGCCGTTTACTATGCTGGCGATTGCAATGCCAACAGCAAGACCATTGCCATCAACCTGCCAAACGACGAGCGTGTGCAACTGCAACGTGGCACCCGCAAGCTTCAGCTGAAGAACGCCATGGCTGCCAAGTTCGAGAAAATTCTCCAACCCATCGCCAGCGTGCTGATGACTCCTGAATCCATGGAACACATCAAGTTCGACGCTTTCTTCGCTAACGTGATGTTCCACGAGACCGCTCACGGCATGGGCATCAAGAACACCATCACTGAAAAAGGCACTGTCCGCGATGCGTTGGGCAACCAATACAGCGCCATCGAAGAGGCCAAAGCCGATGTGCTGGGTCTCTACCTGGTAACTAAGCTTGCTGAGATGGGCGAATACACCAACACCACGATGGAAGACAACTACACCACCTTCATGGCTGGTATCTTCCGTTCCGTACGTTTCGGTGCTGCCAGCGCTCACGGCAAAGCCAACATGCTTACCTTCAACTACTTCCAAAACGAAGGCGCTTTCACTCGCAACGAAGAAGGCCTCTATGCCATCGACTTCGAGAAGATGAAAGTCGCTGTGGAGAAACTCGCTGGCGACATCCTCGTTTGCCAAGGCAACGGCGTTTACGAAGCCGCCAAGGCTTGGATGGACGAGATGAGCGTGATCAAACCTGAGCTGCAAGCCGACCTCGACCGCGTCAACGAGGCAGGCATCCCAGTGGATATTTACTACAACATGGGTCCAGACGTGTTGCTGAATAAGTAATAAGCCATGGAAGATAAAGTCATCACAGGGGTCGATTACTCGGGTCAAGTGCTTGAAAACCTTGATTTCAGTGGCTGCACCCTCACCAAAGTCAACTTCAAGAACGCCACGTTGAAGCATTGTCGCTTCGACGAGGCGGTCTTGGATTGCTGCAGCTTCGATTGCTCAAGCAAGCCGGAGCAGCCAAACCTGCAAAGCGTTTCATTCAGAAAAGCTACTTTGATCAACTGCCGTTTCAGGTATGCCCACATGGTGTGGAGCGATTTCCGCTATGCCAGCATCAACCAAGCCACTTTTGAGGATGCCACCATCGACTTCTGCGACCTTTATCGCTGTTTCTTCGAAGGCGTGGTGCTCTTCAAGCATGCCCGCATTAGCAACTCCAGCCTCTATTACACCTATTTCGGCGACGCCACCAACATCCGACGCGAGAACCTGGTCAACGACCGTATTGTGCAACAGGACAAGGAAGCTTACACCAAGTTCCTTGTGGATTGGCATCAATATGGCACGGGGGTGCGCACCAACGACATGCAGACGGTCTCCGACTGGAGCCCCGATGCCTCCATCACCGCCCGCTGGGCCGACGCAGAGGATATCTACAAGACCTTAACCGGCTTGTGGAACGAACGCGGATTCAATGCCGATGCCAACTGGGGTTACGTGCAAGGTCGCCGCATGGAGCGCCGTCGCATGATGACCGAGTTGAGTGATGAAAACCTGAGTTTCTGGACCAAAGTGGGCAGGGTGTGGCACATCATCGGCAACAGCCTCTCCGACCTGTTTTTCGGCTTTGGAGAGAGCATGTTCAAAATGATCGTCACCTACATCGTTACCGTGCTGTTGTTCGCCTTCTTCTTCCGTTCGGAAGTGTCGCCCTTGGAGTATGTTGAGGCTTTGGGCGTCAGCCTGAAGAACATGGCTGGCATGGATTCCGAGGTGCTGCAAGGGGTTTCGCCTTTGGTGGATATGCTCAATTTGGTGCAAACCACCATCGGCATCCTGCTCACTGGTATTTTCGGCTTTATCCTGGGCAATAAGATTCGAAACCAATAAAATACTATCTTTGCACGATTTTTTAGAAAAATATTTCATATAACAACCAATTAAAATGAAAAAACTATTCGTTTTTGCGCTCGCCATCTTAGCTATGGTTGGCAGAGTGCGTGCCGATGAAGGCATGTGGCTCCCCATGTTCGTGGAGCGTTTGAATTATGTTGACATGCAGAAAATGGGTCTTCAGCTGACTCCTGAAGAGCTTTACAGCATCAACCACAACAGTCTGAAGGATGCTATCGTGGGTCTTGGCAGCGAAGCTAAGCCTCGTGGCTTCTTCTGCACCGGTGAGATCGTCTCCGAGAAGGGTCTGCTCTTCACCAACCACCACTGCGGCTACAGCGCCATCCAAAAGCTCAGCTCTGTGGAGCACGACTACCTGAAAGACGGTTTCTGGGCTAAGAACTTCAGCGAAGAACTTCCCGCTCCTGAGATGACTGCCAGCTTCCTCATCCGTATGGAAGACGTCACCAACGAAGTCCTCGGCGTGGTCACCAGCGATATGGACTGGACCGCTCGCAACAAGGCCATCAGCACCAAGATCAAGGATCTGGAAAAGGCTGCCTCAGAAGACGGCAAATACAACCCCGTGATCAAAGGCTTCTTTGAAGGCAACGAATATTACATGTTCGTGTATCAGGTGTTCCCGGATGTGCGTCTGGTCGGCGTAGCCAACTCATCCATCGGTAAGTTCGGTGGCGACACCGACAACTGGATGTGGCCCCGTCACACTGGCGACTTCAGCATCTTCCGCGTGTATGCCGACAAGGATGGCAACCCAGCCGAATATTCAGCTGACAATGTGCCGCTGACTCCCAAGCATCACCTCCCCATCAGCCTCGATGGCGTGAAAGAAGGAGACTTCACCATGATTTGGGGCTTCCCCGGCAGCACCGAGCGTTACATGTCAAGCTACGGCATTGACTACAACGTGGATACCTTCTATCCCATCATCATCGACATCTTCGGCAAGGAACTCGAAGTAATGGATGAATTCATGCAAAAAGATGACGCTATCAACCTGATGTATGCCGACAACCACGCTGGTCTTGCCAACACCTGGAAGAACTTCATCGGTCAGTGCCAGATGCTCCGCAAGAACAAGGTCAGCGAAGCCAAGGTGGGTCTGGAAAACAACTTCATGCTGTGGGTGAACCGCAACAACAAGGAAGAATACAAGGAAGCCCTCCCGAACCTCAAGGAAGCTTACAAGAGCTTGGGTGAAGTGGCCAAGTATATCTATTATCCTAACTTCGTTGCACAGGCTGGCCCTGCTGGCGTCGCTTCCATGTTCTCAACCTACTACGATGCTTACGTTTCAAAGGATAAGGAAGGCCAAGAAGCCGCTCTCATGATGCTCCAAGCCATGGATGTGGACGAGCTCTTCGCTGAGACCGACCAGCGCGTGGAGAAGAAGCTCTTCGCCGAGATGCTGAAGACCTTCAAAGCTGCTTTCAAGGCTGAAGAACTGCCTGAGATCTATAATATCATCGACAAGAAGTTCAAGGGCGACATCGACGCTTTTGCTGACAATGTGTATGAAAAGAGCATCTTCGCTACTCCCGAAAGCATCAAAGCTTTCATCGCCAACCCCAAACCTAAGATGATCGGCAAGGACTATGCTTACATTATGAACACCTCAATGATGGAAGTCATTATCAGCCACGTTCCCGCTTACCGTCAGGCTATGCAAACTGTTAGCCAGAACGACCACGTCTTCGTGAAGGGTCTGCGTGAATACTACGCTGACACTCAGCCCGAGAAGAGCCTCTATCCCGATGCCAATTCCACCATGCGTATGAGCTATGGCTCCGTGAAGGACTACATGCCCGCTGATGCTGTACACTACGACTATGTGTGCACCGCTCAGGGTATCCTCGAGAAATACGTGCCTGGCGACTATGAGTTCGATGCTCCAAAGGGCCTCATCGATTTGATCGAAAAGAAGGACTTCGGTGCTTACGCTGACGAAAACGGCGATCTCATCGTGTGCTTCCTCTCCACCAACGACATCACTGGTGGTAACTCTGGTAGCCCCATCATGAACGGCAAGGGCGAACTCATCGGCCTCGCTTTCGATGGCAACTGGGAAGCCATGAGCGGCGACGTCAACTTTGAGCCTCGTCTGCAGCGCACCATCAACGTGGATGCCCGCTACGTGCTCTTCATCATCGACAAGTACGCTGGTGCCACCAACCTCATTGACGAACTCGACATTCGCAAGAGCGAACCACAGCCGATTCGAGAGGAAGAAGAAGTGGTTGAATGAGAAAAGCACTGCTGATATGGCTTCTATTGCTGACACCGTTTTTTGTACTGTCGCAATCCGCTGAGAAGGCTTGCTTCTCAGTGCCGGGAGGCTTTTACGAGAATACATTCACGCTAGAGCTCTCCACGTTATATCAGCAAAACCATATTCGTTATACTACTAATGGCAATCGTCCAACAGCACAGTCCCAGCTTTACACTGGGCCGCTGCTGTTGGACGAAAGTCTTTATTCCACTTCGAACATATACACCATTCAGATCACTCCTGATGGTCAAATGTTTTATCCTGACAGCATCGGTCGTTGCATCATCATTCGTGCCTCTGTGTTCGATGAAAACGACAGCTGCATCAGTGAGCCCTCCACCAACAGTTATTTCATCAACGCACTGGGTTGCAACACCCATGGCTTGCCCGTCGTTTCGCTTTGTGCCGATACGATGGATTTGTTCGATTACCAGACCGGTATTTTTGTCCCTGGTGTTTTCTGGGATTCGCTGAACCCGCAATGGACGGGAAACTATTATCAGCAGGGCGCTGAGTGGGAACGGATTGCCAATGTTGAGTTCTATGAAACCAACAACACGGGCATCAACCAGCAGTGTGGATTGAGAACCCATGGAGGCAATGGCCGCCGATCCCAACAAAAAGGCTTGAAGATCTATGCCCGTGAGGAATATGGCAAAAAGCGTTTCGAACACCGTTTTTTCGAGGATATTCCTCAAATGCGATTCAAACATTTGGTGTTGAAGCCATTTTCGTCGTCGTGGATCCAATCGGGTGTAGCCAACAATGTCTGCAATAAAATTGCCAAAAACCTCAACGTTGAGTCACTGTCCGACCGCGCCGCCGTGTTGTTTCTCAACGGTGAATACTGGGGTATCTATTATGTTCATGAGAAACCCGATGAGCGTTACCTGCAAGACCATTTTGACATCGACCCCGACGAGATAAATCTCATGGCCAATTGGATTTCTGAGATCGCTTCTGGCACCAACCTTTATTTCGTTTTGTTCCGTTCGTGGCTTCAAACGGCAGACCTTAGCGATCCCGCCCAATGGGACTATGTAAAAGCCCATGTGGACATCGATTGTTTCTTAGATTATCAGGTGTTGGAACTCTTTTTGGGGAACTTGGATTGGCCAGCCAATAACATGCGTTGTTGGCAACATAACGACGGCCTATGGCGTTGGATCTTTTATGATGGCGACGCATGTCTCAGCGCCGTGTCTTTTGATGTATTTGCCAACGCTGTTTATGTTGATCCCGACCCATCGGCACCTATCAATGCAGCGACTTTGTATTTCAGAAAGTTCATGGAAAACCAAGAGTTTCGTACACGGTTTTACGAGCGTTTCAACGAATTACTCGACGGCGTTTTTCAATATTCCATAACCCAAGATTATCTCATAGCCATCAAAACAGCCCTTCAACCAGAAGTCCCTGCACAGTCTTCTCGGTTCAACTTTCCGGAAAGCATCGAAAAATGGAACGAAGAAATCGATTTGCACCGATGGTTTTTGGAACGCCGTGTTGACGACATGAGAAGCAGTCTTAATGAGTATTACGCTCAATGGTATCAGCTTGACCATGACAATGAGGAGATGGAATGGAGCGTCTTTCCGAATCCTTTTAACGACAGGTTGTCCCTGCGGTGCGATGCTCCAGTATCAACAACAACAACGCTGCAGATATTCAATCTGCTGGGGCAACAGGTTTATTCCAGATCCTTGGAGCTGAAAACGGGTTTCAACGAGATACAGTTGGGTCTTACCCTCGCCCCGGGTATGTATATGCTGAAAACGGATCGTTTTGTCACAAAGATTATTAGCAGATGAGAATCACGATTTCCAAAAGAGATACATCCATATTGAAAGGCTTTGCCATCCTCTGCATAGTCTTTCACAATTATTTTCATTGGCTTAACCCAAATCCAGGAGAGAACGAATTCACATTTTCGGCTTCAAGAGTCGAAAACTTCTTTCAATTATTGGGTGATGAGCCCGGCGAGTGGTTCAATCTGTTGTTTAGTTACCTCGGGCATTACGGGGTTCAAATCTTTGTGCTTATCAGCGGTTTTGGGCTGACTGTTTCCATGATCAATCGGCCTCGGACATGGGAATCGTTTGTGTTGAACCGTTTGAAGAAACTCTATCCACTGCTGCTTTCTGGTATTTTAGCGCTTTTCTTAGGCGTTATTGTGATGGATTCGCAGCTTGTGGACAACTACATCATGATGGAGCTCAAACCCAAACTGCTGTTCATCCATACTTTGATTCCCAATTCAGGAGTGAGCGTCAATGGTCCTTGGTGGTTTTTTGCTTTGATACTCCAGCTTTATCTGCTCTTCCCGCTACTTTTCCAGTGGTTCAAAAAATGGAAATGGAAAGCCTTTGTGACAGTTTGCGTGGTTTCTTACGGCTTGATTTTCCTTTTCCGTTATGGACTCACCCTTTATGAAGGTTCCATCGTGATGATGAATGCTCCAGGCCATTTGCCGGAGTTTTGTTTAGGCATGATGTTGGCGCTTCAAAAGGATCAAAAGATTGGATGGGGGTGGTTGGTCTTAGCCATCGTGATTTTCTGTTTGGGCAATGTGTACGCCCTGTTTTATCCTTTCACCTTCCTTGCCATCTCGGTGATAGCGCTTTTCACCTACCAAGGGTTGAAACGCTTACCCATTAAAAAACAATGGCTCAGTCGTCCCTTGGCTTATTTTGGCGGCATCTCCATGACGCTGTTTGCAGTGCATGGGTTTTTCAGAAAGCCGGTCTTGACCTTGGCTCAAAATATGCATGGCTCATGGGGTCATTTCCTGTCGGGTTTATACTTTCTGCTTATTGTTTGGGCTGTGGCCCTGGCTGCCAAGGTGTTTTATGATTTCCTGTGCCGTCAGTTGGATAAGATCCATATTCGCGAAAGCCGAGCTACCCGCATCATCGGTCGGGTTTGTCAAGTGGCTTTGGAATTGTTCTTCGCCTACGTATTGGGTTATTATATCGCCCAAAACCTTCATAAAAACACACAAACCGTTGCCGATTTGCAACTGGTGGAGTCTGGTGTAGTCCATCAAGATGCGCAATACGTGTCGTTGCTTAATCAAGTAGCGGATGAGAACATGTTGTCGTTTGACTTACAGTGTTCCTTTGATTTTAGCAGTCAGGATACCTTGTCGCCGCTGCCCGTTCTCGTTTTGGATATTCCCCATTGTCTTTGGATGAAGTTTGAAATACCGGAATCCTACAACACTTCAACGCCGCAACATTTTGAGTTATCGTATCGCTATCTTCGTCCATTTAACCAGAATATTAAAGGGAAACCCATAAAACTCTATTTGTGGATTCCTAATCAAAATAGTTCGTTTACGTTTGAAAATGCTCAAGTAACTTTACTACGATGAAAAACAAAAACTCATTCTTAAGTTTCCTTTTTTGGATGCTGATTTTTGGCTTTGCCGTACGGTGTTTTGAGTGGGCAATGCTTAGCCATTATCAAGAACAAACCTGGATGCAACTGGGACTTTGTTTACGAGGATTCTGCTACGATGTTTTGTTTTTCAGTAAGGTCGCGTTGGTGCTATTTCCCATCCATTGGCTGATCTATCGTCGGTCGCCCAAGGCGGCGGCAATTACGTTCCGTGTCCTTGGAACGTTGATGTTGCTGATATCCAACGCCATGATCATGTATTTTGTTTCGGCCGACATTCCTTTGGACAAAGTCTTTTTCACCTATTCCGTCAAGGTGCTGATATATATTTCCCAATCCACGGGAGCCTTTGTATGGTGGGGGTATGTTGGGTTGCTGCTGATACCGGCGCTGTTTTTTGTGGTGTCGAAAAAGGAAATTGATTTCGGAAAACCTTGGCTCTTTGCTTGGTTGGGCTTGGCAGTCATAGGTTTCTTTTTCAATGGCGTTCCTTCATGGATGTATGAGACGAGTGAAGAAAAAAACACCATCTGCAACAAGCAGGAATACTTCTGGACCAGTCTTTTCAAGCGAAATAACACTTACTTCCGTTTCAATCATGAAAACCTTGACAAAAAACAAGTACAGGCGTTCCAAGCAAACTTCCCAGATGTGGAGTTTGTCAATTACCAATACCCGTTCTGTCATAAAGATTTTTCGCCCGATGTGCTTTCTGGTTATTTTGATTTGAAACCTGATAAGCTACCCAATTTTGTATTCATCATTACCGAGGGCTTAGGGCGAGAATTCAGCGGCCCTGACAGCCCAATGCCTTCTGCTACGCCGTTCCTGGATTCATTGGCCAACACAGGCTTATATTGGACCAATTGCATGTCATCGTCGCAGCGCACGTTTGCCGTTTTGCCGACCATGTTTGCCAATCTGCCCTTTGGAAAAAACGGATTCATGCAATCCAAGGACGCACCCCAATTCCAGTCGTTGGTCAGCATTTTAAAAGACAATGGTTACAGCTCGGCGTTCTTTTATGGAGGCTGGCTGTGCTTTGACGACATGTGCTTTTTCTTGAAGGACATGGGCGTCAATGAATATTTGCCGGATTACCATGAGTATCCGGAAGAAGAACAGAATACTTGGGGGCTTTTAGACCACGCGATGTTTAGGGAGGCCATCAAAAAGGTCTCAGCTAATGATACCGTGCCCCGACTTGACATTTATCTTACCCTGACCACCCACGATCCTTTCGAGTATCCCAACAAAACAGAATACACACAGAAGTATGAGAATAAGTTGGTTGAAAAGGGTATGCAAAAATCGGTGCCGCAATACTTGCATGAAAGATTTGCGTCATACATGTATTATGACGATTGTCTAAGGAAGTTCTTTGCTGATTACAGTCAGTTGCCAGGTTATGAAAACACCATCTTCATCATCACGGGAGACCATCATTTCAACAGTTTGGCGAAAGATAAGGATCGTTGCCATGTGCCGTTAGTTATGTGGTCGCCCATGTTGAAGGAATCGCACCGTTTCCCAGCCGTAGTTACACATCGCGACATCACCCCGTCGCTATTGGCTATGATGAAGAGCAGCTGTGCCATTCAATCGCCCGAAATCGTCAGCTGGATCAACACAGGCTTGGACACAGTGTCCTATTTCAGGAGCGAAACCTTCACACCGCAGGCAACTGCATCCCATGAATTGATCAACATGCTTTACAAAGATCAGTTGTTGCTTGGCGACAGGGCCTACCGGATGGTTTTGACCGACAACTATTTGAACCTTGAGCCGATCGACAAAGCTCCTATGCTTGAGTTCATGAGCGAATACAAGACCTTCGACGATTATGTGATGAACAATAACGCTTTGTTGCCGATAAACGAAAAGGAAATGGTGCTGCTGAATCATGTGGAGGAAAAACAAAGCGCCAATTACACCTTGAGCAAAACCAATACATATCCGATAGATACATTAGGGAGAAGCGAAGTATTTAAGCTTAAGCAACAATTCCCATTCAAGGTGCTTGAAATGCCTTTTGAGGAATCGCTTAAAAGCGTAGTGATCTATTGTGATTGCGATCTCTACATTCCTTCAAGTGAAAAGTATAAAAACATCTCTTTTGGTATTGCTGTTGTACATGCTGACAACTCTCGCGAAACGCTCAAAATAGCTACCATCAACCAGAATATTTATTCTGATGACGACATCAACTCATACTCTTACTACGATCAATGGCACCACTTTTCCTTGACCCAGAACATCAATCGCGCGTCAGTTCCCTACCAGCCAGGAGATGTGCTGATCGGCTATTTTGTCAATCTTGAGGAGCATGAGTTCTATCTTACTGATTTTACGATGAAAGTCGTTGGAGTTTTGGAATAAAACACAAGGAAGATGATGAACAAATGGTTTTCGGGTTTGCAAGAGTGGATGCGGCTAAACATGTTGCTCCTCGTTTGTATGGTAGCCATAAGGCCGCTGTTCTTCCTTGAAGTGTTGTTTAGGGTAGGACTGGAGCCTGAGTTTCTGTTAACCATCCTTTCGGGAGCCATGTTCGATGCGTTGTTGGTGGGTCGCATCTTCATTTATGGACTGATTCCTTTCCTGTTGATCCATTATTTCTTTCCCCAAACAGCCCGTGGCATTGCTACAGGATTGATCGTTGCCTTTATGGTGGTGACGGCTTTGTTGGCGGAGTATTATTGTAATCTGACCATGCCACTCGACCATGTCATCTTGGTGTATACTCCCGAGGAACTCAAAACCACCGTGTCTTCGTCGGCTTCGCTGTCGTTTGCTCAGGTGTTTTGGTTTGTGCTGATGGTGGGTGTTTCGGTGCTTTTAATCTGGTTGTGGAGAAAGGTAAAGTTCGGGAAGTGGTTTGTAATCATCGTGGCTGTGCTGTTTTTGCTGGATACGCTCTTTGTTCGTTATCCCAAGATGGTCCGCAAGGAAAGCCTTTACCGAACCCATTATAGATTTTGTCTTGCCGTCAACCAGCCCTCGTATTCATACGTGAAGATCACTGATTTTATGAGGGAATCGAAGCAGTGGGAAAGCCTTGAGAGTAATAACGACGAAGCCCTGCAAGCGGCCATTGAGGCCTATCATGCCCGTCATCCTGAATTTGAGTTCGACCACCCAGGCTATCCTTTTTACCACAAGACCAACGATGCGGATGTGTTAGGACCGTATTTTAATACCACTTCTGACAGCTTACCGCCCAATTTGGTGTTCATCATCGTTGAAGGCTTGGGACGTCGTTTGACAGGAACAACCCACCCACAGATATCGTTTACCCCATTTATCGATAGCTTGGCTGCAGAGGGGCTGTTTTGGCCTAATTGCCTATCCACTTCGGAGCGTACCTTCGGAGTGTTGCCTTCGGTTTACGCCTCGGCGCCTCATGGCAGGTACGGCTTTTCAACAAATCTGGCTCCCACGCCCAGGCACCACTCGTTCTTGCTCGACTTGGAGCAAAACGGCTACACGACCTCATTCTACTATGGTGGCGATATGTCGTTTGACCGATACGACTTCTTTATGAAGTCCAATCACGTGGATTATCTCTTCATGCCGCAGATTGTGGTGGAAGACTCAGCCAAATACCTGCTGTTATCCAATAACCATCGATGGGGCTTGGATGACGATGAGTTGTTTAGGAGCGCCATTGCACATCAAAAGTTGGATACCGTTGTGCATCGTCCCTATCTCGACATGTATCTGACCCTTTCAACCCACGAACCTTTCCTTGTTGACGATATTGAGAAGTTTAAGGAACAGGCGAAACAGATGGTCGATCAAACGCCCACCCTGTTGCCCAATGAGCGTAATAATATCTTGAAGAATCTTAACATCTACGGGTGTTATCTCTATACAGATCAGAGCATCAGGGAGTTGTTTGCCTATTATGCTGCCCGTCCCGATTTTGAGAACACGATTTTCGTCATCACGGGCGACCATCGCATGGCTCCTGTGTCGATGGGTATCGCTTTACGACTATACAACGTGCCGTTGGTGGTGTATTCGCCTTTACTGAAGCAACCCAAGACCATGAAAGCGGTGGTTTCGCATCTTGACATTGCTCCATCGTTCAATGCTTTTCTAAGCAACAATTACAATTATGTCATCGGCGATCATTGTCATTGGCTGGGCACTTCTTTCGATACGGTGACGGCATTCCGTAACCTCAAAAAACAAGCGTTTATGCGCAACAACAGGGATGTGGTGGACTACGTGAACGGAGAAGAGATGATTGTTAAGGCCAAGCTGTACAAGTTCGATTCGTTGTTTGAAGTGACTCCGGTTGACGACGAGCAGCGGTGCCAAGAATTGGTGGAGGAGATGACATCCTTTGATATGCTGAGCCGTTATGTGGTGCAAAACGACGTGCTGTTGCCTCGTGATGCCAAAACCATCCTTTATAACATCCATCTTGACTTTGAAAACAATACCCTTGAGGTGTATGACAAATATTTGGTGAGACGTCAAGGTTACTTAAGCGTGGGCGACAATGTGGAATCGTTCGGCTTGGGCGCGCCTATCGTTGTCCGTCCGATGTATGAAAACCTTGTGGTGGATGTTTCTTTTGATGTGAAAAACAAGGACACGCAGCGTGACCTCCCTGTCTTGTCGATCGGTTTGGGTAACGACTATTGGTCAAAATGCCAGCTGGAGAATACCGCGGGTGAGTCGTTGAACACTGGAAAATGGGAACATTTCCATACCCGAATCGTAGTAAATACGTTGGATATAGAAACCACGGAAGCGCTCAGAATGGCATTGTTGAATACCGGCAAGACGGTGTATGAATTGGATAATTTGGTGGTCACTGTCGAAGGTGTAAAAAAGGAAGAATAATTAGAGTTTTGTACCATGAATCCAACCCCAATCAAGCTTCTTTCTCCCGCTAAAAACTTGGAAGTAGGCATCGCTGCCATCAACCATGGCGCCGATGCCGTGTATATCGGCGGTCCGGCCTTTGGTGCCCGTGAGAAAGCGGGTAATAGCATCAAGGATATAGAACAACTCTGCCGTCATGCATCGCTGTTTGACGCTAAGGTGTACGTGACCTTGAACACCTTGCTTTACGAGAATGAAAAGGAGGAAGCTCGGCGTTTGGCTTGGGATTGCTGGAACGCTGGCGTGGATGCGTTGATTATACAGGACCTTTCGCTGTTGGAACTCGACTTGCCACCTGTGCCGTTGCATGCCAGCACACAGTGCGACAACCTTACAGTGGAACGGGTTCAAGAACTGGAGCGCTTGGGCTTTGAACAAGTGGTATTGGGCCGCGAGTTGAGCATCGATCAGATCAAGGAAATCAGGCGACAGACCACGGTGCCGTTGGAGTTTTTCGTTCACGGCTCGTTGTGTGTCAGCCATAGCGGACAGTGCTATTTGAGCCAACATATCGGCAACCGCAGCGCCAATCGCGGTGCCTGCGCCCAGCCCTGCCGCCTGCCATGGGATTTGCTTGACGCCGATGGCAAGGTGCTCATCAAAGGTCGGCATCCGCTTTGCCTGAAAGACATGAACAACAGTGCCAATCTGGAGGAATTGTTGGATGCGGGTATCACCTGTTTCAAGATAGAAGGTCGGTTGAAGGATGCAGACTATGTGAAGAACATTACGGCGTTTTACCGCCAGCGGCTGGATGCCATTTTTGAGCGTCGGCCGGAATATTTTCAGGCTTCACAGGGACATTGTACCTACAATTTCGAGGTCAACCCCGAAAAATCGTTCAATCGTGGCTTTACCGATTATTTCATCCATGGCCGTCAGCCGAATATCGGTTCGCCGTTCACCCCGAAATCGATGGGTGAATACATCGGCGAGGTGAAATGGTGCAATTCCGTGCAGATGGAGTTGCTGACAGATAAAATCCTGCATAACGGCGATGGACTGTGTTTTCTGAATCAGGATGAAGAATTGATTGGCATCCGGGCAGATGTCGTCAATGGCAATAAAGTGTCGTGTAACCGCCCCCATGGCGCCCAACGAGGCTCAAAAATCTATCGCAACTACGACATTGAATGGCAACGCCAAGTGGAGGCCTCCACAGGCAACCGCAAGATCGATATAGAATTAGTGCTTTCGGAAACTGATGAAGGTTTTGAGTTGACTGAAAAACGATCCACTTCCTGCTTCCAACTACCCACTAATAAAATCGTTGCCACCAATCCCGAAAAGGCCCTCGAGAACATCCAGAAAAAGCTCTCCCAATGGGGTGACACCATTTACAATCCCATTTGTATTAATATTGCCTTATCCCAACCCTATTTGATTCCGGCCTCCGTGCTCGGAGAAATGAAAAGAGGGTTGCTGGCCGTTTTAACGAGTTGCGGACGGACGAACCTGTCCCTGCGGCACATTGTCGTATCTCCCGCAGGGAGATATGCAGTGCCGCAGGGATTGGTTCGGGAAGTCCGCAACTTAGTTCCTGATGAAATCCCTAACCACCTGATGACCTGCCACCACTGCATCCGTTATGCCAACGGAATGTGTCCGAAAATCACGGGAAAGCCAGTGGATTCACTGTTCATTCGCAATGGCGAAAACACTTTCCGTTTGGAATTCGATTGCAAGAATTGTCTCATGTACGTTTGTACCTTGGATTAAACTATGAATATTTGGCAGCTTTTCAAAAACGTTAAGCCGTTTGTAAAGCCTTATAAATGGCTGGTTTTCATTACCCTGATCCTCACGTTGATCGGCTCTTTGATGGCTCAGGTCAACGCCATTGTGCTCGACTGGACGGTCGACCAGGTGAATGGTCTGGTCACGGCAGGGGAGCAGTGGGGTCAACGTGCAGCGCATATCGTGATTCTGATTTCCACGGTGTTGCTTGGCAAGGAAATCATCTCCGCGCTGATCACCTTTGCCCAGAACTACTACGGCGAGCGGATGCGCATCTTCGTCAGCCGCGATTTGGCACAGAGCGTCATCGAGAAGGTGCTGACCTTCAGGATGGCTTTTTTCAACTCGGGCGACAATTCCACAGGCAAGCTCCAGACCCGTATCGACCAAGGGGTGAGCAGCCTCTCACGCACGGTGCAGAACTTCTTTATCGACCTGTTGCCGCTGTTCACAAGCGCCCTCTTGGCCTTGATCCTCATGTTCATCGCCAACGTGTACGTGGGACTGGTGGCCTTGGCCATCGTGCCGGTGTATTTCTGGATCACCTACCGTCAGGCCAAACGCTTGAAAGGATGGCGCCGTGAGATGCGTTCCCATCTGGAAACCAAGAGCCAGGGAATCAAAAACATCATCGACAGCATCAATGTTATCAAGAGCTTCAACCGTGAGCAGATTGAAGGACAAAAGCAGCTCGACATCCAGAATCAGGTCACCGAAAACCAGATGAAAACCCGTAAGGTGGCGTTCTATTACAACGGCATCAAGAGCTTTGTGAAACAAGTCGGAACGGTGCTGGTCATCATCCTGACGGCTTATCTCGTGCTGATTGGCTATCCAGGCATGACCATTGGTAAGATCATGTATCACGTGATGCTGTTCAGCAACGTCATTGCCCCGATTACTCAACTGCAGCGCATTTTCGACGATGTCAACGACGCTTTGATCTATGCCGAAGGTTTCTTTAGCATCCTTGATTCTGAGCATGAAATAGAGCCATCGGGTAATTACAAACCCGATAAGATTCACGGTCGCTTTGAACTGAAACACGTCGATTTCACCTATCCCAATGGCAATCAGGCTTTGTTTGACGTCAATATGACCATCGAGCCGAATCAAATCACCGCTTTGGTGGGTCTTTCTGGTGCCGGTAAGAGCACCATCGTCAATCTGCTCGACAAGTTCTATGAGCCACAGACGGGCCTCATCACTTTGGATGGCGTGGATTTGCGCGAGTACGATACCAAGTTCTTACGTGAGCACATCGGTTTGGTGTTGCAGAAGAACCATATTTTTGACGGCACCATCGAGGAGAACATCCTTTATGGCAAGCCTAATGCCACACATGAAGAAGTAGTGGAAGCGGCTAAGAAATCGTACATCTATGACCAAATCATGCAGCTGCCCAAGCAGTTTGAGAACAAGGCTTCCGACCTCTCGGGTGGCCAGCAGCAGCGTATCGCCATTGCCCGTATGTTCCTCAAGAATCCGCCGATTATCTTCCTCGACGAGCCAACAGCCAGCCTCGATGCCATTGCCACGGAGCAGATCAAGAACAGCTTGGATGCCATCAAGAAGGACCGCACGGTCATCATCATCTCGCATAGCATCTCCCAAATTATCGATGCCGACCTCATCTATGCCCTCCAGACGGGTCGTGTGGAAGAATCCGGCAATCCCGATGAAATCTACAAGAAAGGCGGTATTTACAAGGATATCATCGATGCTTCCGCCCGAAGCCTCAACATTGAGAAGATTGCAAAAACGGTTACATCCTGAATACACCTAATCTTCTATCATTGGTAGTTTTACGCTGATTTTGTAGAAATGTCTTGGCGTTCTTCTTCAGAAAGTGTTTCATCGGTTTGAAATACAACAGGTTCTAAGTTTCCCATCTCTTTTTTGAAAATGGATAATCTTTCTGATAAAGAGCGATTTTCATCTCATTTTCTTGATGTCTTTGTACATTTTCAATCCTTCAAACACCCAATCGGTACCACATAAATCCCGTCCTCACGCCGATAGGCGAACTTACCTACTGCAGTCAGTACCATCCTGAACGCAGGTGCCTTCATTTTCGTGGTGTCAATCTTACCGGTCAGTTCTTTGAGCGCGTCCACACCTTCTTGTATCAGCTTCTCTCCACCCAGCTTTATCTCTATCAAGCCATACGAACCATTTCTTAAATGCACCACCGTGTCACATTCCAGACCGTTCTTGTCCCGATAATGATAGACTTGTCCGTCAAGCGCATCAGCAAACACTCTTAGGTCGCGCACGCACAACGTCTCAAAGAACAGCCCAAACGTATTCAGATCGTTGATTAGGTCGTTCGGTCCTAAACCTAATGCCGCAGTGCCAATAGACGGATCAACAAAATAGCGGTTATCGGATGTGCGGATGGCCGTCTTGGAACGCAGATTGGGGTTCCAGGCCTCCATGTCCTCAATCACAAAAATCTTCTTCAATGCGGCAACATAAGCATAGATGGTCTTGTCATCCACGCTGTCTACGTCGTTGGCACGCACATCATCGGCAATCGTGCTGATGGGAGTTTGAGAACCTTGATTTCTGGCATACGACCGCATCAGCCTTTTTGTTCTCTCGGTGTCCCGTTTCACGCCATCTACACGTGAGATATCCTTTTTCACAACAGCATCATAATAGTCAAAAGCCCTGCCAAGTGCTACATCCTTATTTTGCATTGTTGCTCTTGGCCAACCGCCACGACAAGTCAGATACGCAATATCTTCCAATTTCAGCTTGTTTTCCACAAATAACTGCTCAGGAGTCTTGAATAATTCTCTCAAGCTTACACCGCCATTGGACTCGCCAGACTCCCAAAGGCTCATAGGTCGCATCGTAAGCCACGAAACACGTCCTGTTCCCGAGTGTTTCATTCTATCATCATCTACAGGAACTGCCGATCCAGTAAGAATAAACTGTCCGTCATCATCCCTATGGTCCACTTCAAATCTTACGGCATCCCATAGGGTCGGGACATTTTGCCATTCGTCAATCAATCTGGGTGTCTCTCCAGCCAAAACACCTTTGGGATTAAGCACAGCCAATTCTTGCCAATTTGTCCCTTCTTCAGTGTCGTCCATGTAAACCACACTCTTGGCTTGCTGCTCAGCAGTAGTGGTCTTTCCACACCATTTGGGGCCTTCTATCAAGACAGCACCCACACCTTCTAACTTTTTCTTTAGAAGTAAATCGGCAATTCTTGGCTTATAATTCTTCATAATGTAACATTACTTTTGCGCTGCAAAAGTATATATTATTTCGCACAAAATCAGCATTTTTTTGAATTTTACTTCCAAAGTTGGCCGATTTTCATTTCCAATGTTGGCCGAATTTTACTTCCAAAGTTGGCCGATTTTCATTTCCAATGTTGGCAGTTTTCAACTTACTCTCCTAAAGTCCTTTCCTGCACCATCACTTAGCATACAAAGCCACCAAGGTTTCGTACAGCTCCTGCTTGCCGCTGGTCATCTTGGGTTCGCCGACTTTCTTGCCGTATTCGTAGGCTTGCTCGAAGGTGAGTTTGCCGTCCTCGAAGTCTTTGCCGATGCCGCTGTCGAAGGAAGCGTAACGAGCTTTCTTCATCTTGGGCAACTCACTGTTTTCCAAAATATTGGCTGCACTGAGCAACCCACGCGCCATGGCATCCATGCCGCTGATGTGGGCGATGAAGATGTCTTCGGGGTCGGTGCTATTGCGGCGCAGCTTGGCGTCGAAGTTGGTGCCGCCATTGGTGAAGCCGCCGCCACGGATGATTTCCATCCAGGCCTGGGTGAGGTCGAAATTGTCGATGGGGAACTGGTCGGTGTCCCAACCGTTCTGGTAGTCGCCACGGTTGGCATCGATGCTGCCCAGCATTCCGTTGTCAACGGCCACGGCCAGCTCATGCTCGAAGGTGTGCCCGGCGAGGTTGGCGTGGTTCACCTCGATGTTGACCTTAAAGTCCTTGTCGAGGCCGTGCGTCTTGAGGAAGCCGATGACGGTCTCGGTGTCGACATCATATTGGTGCTTGGTGGGCTCCATGGGTTTGGGCTCGATGAGGAAAGTGCCTTTGAAGCCGTGGGCGCGTCCATAGTCGCGAGCCATGCGCAACATGGTGGCAAGGTGTTCCTTCTCACGCTTCTGGTCGGTGTTGAGCAGGCTCATATAGCCCTCGCGGCCACCCCAAAACACATAATTGGTTCCTCCAAGCTTGATGGTCGCGTCGATGCTGTTCTTGATTTGCACGATGGCGCGGGCCACCACGTCAAAGTCGGGATTGGTGGCGGCACCGTTCATGTAACGTTTGTGGCCGAACACGTTGGCAGTGCCCCATAACAAGTGGATGTCGGGGTATTGTTTCATCTTCTCCAGGGCATAGTCGGTGATGACGCGCATCCGCTCTTCATATTCCTCCACCGTCGAGCCTTCTTCGACGATGTCGACATCGTGGAAGCAGAAATAGTGAATGCCGAGCTTGTCCATCAGCTCGAAGCCAGCGTCCATCTTGTCCTTGCCGCGTTGGACAGGGTCGGTGGCACGGTCCCATGCATAGCTTCGGGTCTGACCACCAAACTGGTCACCACTGGCCTGGCCGAGGGTATGCCACCAAGCCATGGCGAAGCGCAGCCAGTCTTTCATTTTCTTGCCCATCACCACACGCTCGGGGTCGTAGTAGTGAAAGGCCATCACGTTCTTTGATTCAGTCCCCTCGAAAGGGATTTTCTTGATTTGCGGGAAGTATTCCATTGTATTAAGTTGTTAGTTGTTCAATTATTCAGTTGGCAGTGATATGGTTTTTCCACCTCTGATATGCCTCCTTGTACTGCTCCGCCAGCTTCTCATCTGGTTCGATGACCGCAAGACGATTCAGACTGGCAAAGGCTTCGTCTGGAGAAGTATAAAACCCTGCTCCGAGGCCTGCTGCTCGTGCTGCGCCAATGCTGCCGTCGGTGTCGTAAAGCTCGATGGTGGCGCCGCTGACGCCTGCGAGGGTTTCGCGGAATATGGGGGAAAGGAACATGTTGGCTTTGCCTGCATGGATCTTGTCAAGAGTCATGCCGAGGCTTTGCATCACCTCCATGCCGTACATGAAAGCAAACACCACACCCTCTTGCGCGGCGCGGAACAGATGGGCGTGCGTGTGACGCTTGAAGTTCAGCCCGTGGATGGAACAGCCCAGGTCGCGGTTTTCCATGACGCGCTCGGCACCGTTGCCGAAAGGCAAGATACTGAGACCATCGCTGCCAATCGGGATGTCGGCGGCGATGCGGTTCATGTCTTCGTAAGCTAGCTGCTTCGGCGAAATCATCTCCCACGACCCGATATGGCGGCGCATCCACGAGTTAAGAATGCCACAGCCGTTGACACAATGCAAGATGCCGAGACGGGGATTCTCCAACGTATGGTTGACGTGCAGGAAAGTGTTCACCCTCGATTTGGGGTCGTAACTCACCTTATCGGAGACGCCATAAACGACACCCGATGTACCCGCAGTGGCTGCAATCTCACCAGGATGCAACACCTTGAGCGATAAGGCATTATTGGGCTGGTCGCCAGCACGATAGGCAATGGGAATACCTTCTTTTAGCCCCAATTCTTTGGCTACTTCTGCCGAGACCTTACCTTGGATGCCGAAGGTCGGCACCAACGGAGGGATGAGGTCGTTGGGGAATCCATAATAATTCATCACGTCTGCAGAGACGCAAGATTTTGCGTCTCTACAACGGTAATCGTACAACATCATCTCCGACAACCCGCAGGCCGTGGTGACCGCTTCGCCAGACAGCCGCATGGCGAGATAGTCGCCCGGTAGCATAATTTTGTCAATCTTGTCGAACAATTCAGGCTCGTTCTCTTTCACCCAAGCCAGTTTCGATGCGGTGAAGTTGCCAGGCGAGTTGAGCAGATGGCTCAAGCATTTCTCTTTACCGATGTCGTGGAAAGCCTTATCGCCGTAGGGCACGCCGCGCGAGTCGCACCAGATGATGGCATCACGGAGTGGCTGTCGGTTCTTGTCCAAGCAGACTAAGCCATGCATTTGGTATGTTATGCCGATAGCTTCTATTGAGTTTAGCGTTGAAAGTTTAGCGTTGAGAGCGTTTAAAGCTTTTTTGAAGTAATTCCACCAGTCGTCGGGGCGTTGCTCCGCCCATTCGGGCTGCAAGGCTTTGATGGGGGCTTCCTTCTCTGGATAAGAGGCTGAAGCCGCGCATCGTCCGCTGTCAACCTCCACCAGCGAGACCTTCACGCTACTGCTGCCTAAGTCAATGCCTAATAAATAGTTCATGGTCATTTTTTCTTCCAAAAACGCGTCATGTCTTCCAAACTCTTGCCTTTCGTTTCGGGAACGAGTCGCCAAACGAAGATAGCCGCTACGATGCACATCACGCCATAGAGTCCGTAGGTGAACCAATGGCCGAAGTTGTCGCCCGCAGTTAAGTGCATATTGAACATGGGAACGAAGGTCGAGCTGACGACGAAGTTGAATATCCACTGCGCTGCCACAGCGATGGCCGTAGCCGCGCCACGGATGGTGTTGGGGAAGATTTCTGCAATCAGCACCCAACAAATCGGACCCCATGAGAACATGAACGAGGCTGAATAGAGCAAGATGGAAATCATCGTAATCAGTTGCATGCCGTCCACGCCGAAGGTGAAGGCCACTCCAAAAGCACCGATGGCCATACCGATGCTACCGCTGATGAGCAAAGGCTTGCGCCCCCACTTCTCGACAGTGAAGATGGCCACCAAGGTAAACAGGATGTTGACCACACCCATCACCACGGTGTTGAACATTGGGTTGGTCATGCCCATGTCGCCGAAGATGCGTGGCGCATAATACAACACGGCATTGATACCCACCACCTGCTGGAACACGCTCAGCATGATGCCGATGAAGACCACTAACCAACCGTAAGTGAACAGCTTTTCGGTCTTCACCTTGATGGTGCTCCTGATGTCGGCCAAAATGACCTTGGCTTGCTCCAAACCATTGATTTTCGACAACACGCCCAAAGCCCTGTCGTCCTTGCCTGCCATCACTAAATAACGCGGCGACTCAGGCACGAAGCAAATCAAAATAGTGAATATGGCCGCGATGATGGCTTCGGAAGCAAACATGTAACGCCAACAAACCGCGATGGTCCAAGGGTCACTTTCGGGCATCACTTGGCTGATTCCCTTTCCGATGGACTCAATAACAGGATTCTCATGTGACCCCAGAATGAGGAAATTGACAAAATAAACCACCAACTGGCCGAAAATGATGGCAAATTGGTTCCAACTCACCAACTGACCACGTTTTCCGGCTGGTGCTATCTCGCCAATATACATCGGACAAATCGCACTCGCCAATCCAACGCCCATGCCACCGATGATGCGGTAATAGTTGAAGCTGTTGAGGACGGTCAACGTGGCGGTGGAATGCTGATGAAATGGAAATTCGGGATGTGCGGAACCGAGAGCCGACACAAAAAACAATATGCCGGCGACGAAAAGTGCATGCTTGCGGCCCAAGCGATTGGCCAACCAACCTGATATTAATGCTCCGATGACACATCCAATCAGCGCACTGCTACAAGTAAGACCATGGATGAAATCGGTGTACTGAAAGTCAGACGCACCGAGGAAATAGGCCTGCAAACCTTTCTCCGCGCCCGAGATGACGGCGGTGTCGTAACCAAAGAGCAACCCGCCCAAGACAGCCACCAAGACGATGCTGTAAAGGTAGCCTTTGTTTCCGTTTTGTTGGTTCATGATTATGCTGCTGTTCTTAGTTTACATTCTAAACACGCCAAACTGTTGCGGCGGGAACGGTTGATTCAGTGAGGCGGCAATGCCTAAAGCCAAAATTTTACGGGTGTCGATTGGGTCAATGATGCCGTCATCCCAAAGACGGGCCGTGCTGTAGAAGGCCGAGCCTTCGTAGTCGTACTTGGCCAAAATCTCTTTCTTGAGCTGGGCGATTTCGTCTTTCGGGACTTCAAGGCCTTTGTATTTGTACTGGTCTTCCTTCACCGTGGCGAGGACACTGGCCGCCTGTTCGCCGCCCATGACGGAAATCTTGGCATTGGGCCACATGAAGAGCAAACGGGGACTGTAAGCACGACCGGCCATGCCGTAGTTGCCCGCACCAAACGAGCCACCGAAGATGACGGTGAACTTAGGCACGTTGGCGTTCGACACCGCATGCACCATCTTGGCGCCGTCCTTGGCGATGCCGCCCTGCTCGTACTGTTTGCCCACCATAAAGCCAGTGATGTTCTGTAGGAACACCAACGGGATGTTTCTTTGGCAGCACAGCTCGATGAAGTGGGTGGCTTTCAGTGCCGACTCCGAGAACAACACACCGTAGTTGGCGATGATGCCTACGGGGAAACCCATCAGGTGTGCGAAACCGCAGACGATGGTAGTGGCGTATCTCGACTTGAACTCCTGGAAACGGCTGCCGTCCACAATGCGGGCGATGATCTCACGAGGATCCACCAACTTATGGAAATCGATAGGAGCGAGGCCGTAGAGATCATGCGGGTCGTAGAGTGGTGCTTCAACGGGCAGCATGTCCAACTTCTGGCGGTGCGACTTCTCCAAAGTCTTGAAGATGTTGCGGCAAATCTGCAAGGCGTGTTGGTCGTTTTCGGCTAAGTGGTCGGCTACACCTGAAACGGAGGTGTGCATCTCGCCACCGCCGAGTTCCTCTGCCGTGACGATCTCACCCGTGGCGGCCTTCACCAATGGTGGTCCGCCGAGGTAAATGGTGCCTTGGTTGCGTACGATGATGGTTTCATCACTCATGGCTGGTACGTAAGCGCCGCCAGCGGTACACATTCCCATCACAATGGCGATCTGGGGGATGCCCATGGCCGACATACGCGCCTGATTGTAGAAGAAACGGCCAAAGTGGTCGCGGTCAGGGAACACCGTGTCCTGCTCGGGTAGGAAGGCGCCGCCGCTATCCACCATATACACGCAGGGGAGGTGGTTCTCCATGGCAATCTCCTGGGCGCGAAGGTGTTTCTTCACCGTGTATTGCATGTAGGTGCCACCCTTCACGGTGGCGTCGTTGGCCACGATGACGGCTTCACGGCCTTGGATCACGCCGATGCCGGTGATGATGCCTGCCGACGGGAAGTCGTTGTTGTAAGTGCCGTATGCCGCCATTGGCGAGAGCTCGAGAAACGGCGTGTTCGGGTCGATGAGCAGGTCGATGCGCTCACGGGCAAGGAGCTTGTTGCGCTTCTTGTGCTTGGCCACGGCACTCTCGCCGCCGCCTTGCATGGAAGATGCCATCGCCTCACGGTATTGCGCCATCAGGTCAAGGAAGTTTTTCTCGTTCTGCTTGAACTCCGCCGAGTCGGTCTTGATATTGGATTTCAGGACTTGCATTGCATAATGTTTCTAACAAAGCACAAAAGTAATAAAAAAACCGTATCTTTGCATTTTATTTGTGAAGATGTCCGAAAGAAACTCAAGCAATCGTCGGGTGGCTGGATCGTATGCCATGTCGTTGGTGAGCATCACGCTGGTGCTCTTCCTGCTCGGCGTGTTCGCCATCTTCATGATGCACGCCCGCAAGCTCTCCAACCACATCAAGGAGAATCTCGGTTTCGAGATTGTGATGAACAGCGACGTGAAAGAGGCCAACATCCTGCGTCTGCAGAAAGAACTCGATGCCATGCCCGCCGTGAAGTCGACAGAGTACATCACCAAAGAAGAAGCCATCAGCCGTCTCAGTGAAGACCTGGGCGAGGATTTCCTTGAATGGTTAGGCAACGAGACCAACCCGCTGCTACCCTCTATCGACGTGCGTTTCCATGCGGCTTACGCCAACACCGACAGCATCGCCGTCATCGAGTCGCAGCTGTTGGAAAACACCGATGTCAAGGAAGTGTATTACCAAAAATCCTTGATCGACCTCATCAACAACAACATCCGGAAGATTGCGACCATTCTGATGGCGGTGAGCTTGATCTTGCTGTTTATCGCTATCGCTTTGATCCGCAATACGATACGCCTCTCCATCTATGCCAAGCGTTTTTTGGTGCGAAGCATGCAGTTGGTCGGTGCCACCGAAAGTTTCATCCGTCGTCCCTTCCTGAAGTCGGGTGTGACGCAAGGCTTTTTGGGCGGCTTGCTGGCTGACTTTTTCCTGGTGGGCATCTTGTATTGGGCCTCAAAACGCATACCCGACCTGATGTTGATTCAAGATGTCACAGTTATTGTCGCCATCTTGATGGGCGTGGTGGTCTTGGGCGTAATCTTGGCTTGGGTTTCCACCCGTGCGGCACTCGATAAGTTCCTGAAAGCTGATCTTGATAAATTATATAACTGATATTCAATAAATTATGGCTAAGCAAAAAAACAACGTGGTTGTAGAAGAAACCGATAATGGGAAAAAGCTGCCTTTTGCGAAGATGAATTACATCTTGGTGTTGGTTGGCGTATTTCTCATCGCCTTGGGAATGATTCTGATGATCGGCGGCGGCTCCACCGACCCTGACGTGTTTAACGATAAAATGTTTAATTTTCAAAGGATTACCCTTTCTCCAATTCTGATTCTCGCTGGTTTTGTGGTGGAGCTAGTGGCCATCTTCTACAAGAAAAAATAACTTTCAATTTTCAATTATCAACTTTCAATTTTTATGAGTTGGATTCAAGCTTTATTGCTCGGCCTTCTTCAGGGCCTCACGGAATATCTTCCTGTCAGTAGTAGCGGACATTTGGCCATCGGCCAAGCCCTTTTCGGACTTGACGACGGCTCGTCGAACCTTGCTTTCACCGTGTTGCTCCATGTGGCCACCGTGCTCAGCACCGTGGTGATCCTGTGGAGCGAAATCGTTTGGCTCTTCAAGGACCTCTTCAAATTCCAGTGGAATGAAGGCACAAAATACATAGTCAACATCTTAATCTCCATGATTCCTGTGGCTATCGTGGGTTTCCTCTTCAAGGATAAGGTCGAAGAGGTGTTCGGCTCAGGCTTGCTCATCGTGGGCATCATGCTACTCGTGACGGCCTCTTTGCTGACTTTCTCATACTTCGCTAAGCCTCGTCAAAAAGAAGAAATCTCGCCTCTGCACGCCTTCATCATCGGTATCGCTCAGGCTTGCGCCGTCATGCCGGGTTTGTCGCGTTCAGGCTCGACCATCGCCACGGGTTTGCTGCTTGGCAACAAGAAGGAAAAGTTGGCCCAGTTCTCCTTCCTGATGGTCATTCCGCCCATCTTGGGAGAGGCTTTGCTTGACGTCAAAGACATGTTTGAAGTCGGCTTCAGCGAGGCTATGGGTGGTATCTCACCCGTGGCGGCCCTCGTTGGCTTCTTCGCTGCCTTCATCTCGGGTTGTTTCGCCTGCAAGTGGATGATCAACATCGTGAAGAAGGGTAAATTGATCTGGTTTGCCGTTTACTGTTTCATCGTCGGCGGCCTCGCCATCATCTTCTCCTGATGTTTCCTGTTGAAGAAGGTTCGGTTTTTTTAATCGACAAGCCCTTGGACTGGACTTCGTTCGACACGGTGAACTTTATCCGTGCCTTGTTCAAGCGTTTTTATGGCATTCGCAAACTCAAGGTGGGCCATGCGGGCACACTCGACCCCTTGGCTACCGGTCTGCTCATCATCTGCACAGGCCCAATGACCAAGCAAATAGAGGCTTATCAAGCGCAAATCAAGACTTATACGGGTACCATGCTTTTAGGGCAGACTACCCCGACATTTGATCTTGAAAGCGAGCCTGACCAATTCTTCCCAACCGAAGGCATCACCGAGGCTCAGATTGATGCAGCCCGACAGAAGTTTATTGGCGACATCAAGCAGCATCCACCAAAGTATTCCGCCATCAAAATCAAGGGAAAACGAGCTTTTGACTATGCTCGTTCCGACGAGGAGATTGAACTCAAGGCCCGCGATATCCATATCGAGGATTTCAAGGTAAATATGGAGCGTTTTCCAGAATTGGACTTCGAGGTGGTGTGCAGCAAAGGCACCTACATCCGCAGTCTCGCCCATGATTTTGGCCGTGAACTTGGCAATGGCGCCTGTCTGAAATCCTTGCGACGCATCCGTATTGGCGACTTCAAGGTAGAAGACGCCTGGCAGCTCGAAGACCTTAAAAATGAGATCATTGCGACGGGTGAAGAATATAAAAACTTGACAAAACTTCGCGATTGATGTATATTTGCAGCGAAAAATAATACGATACAAATGAAACTCTCTCAATTTAAATTCAACTTGCCTCAAGAGTTGATAGCTACCTATCCGACCAAAAACCGTGACGAAGCCCGCCTGATGGTGTTGAACCGCAAGACTCAAACCATCGAACACCGTGTGTTCAAGGATTTGGTGGATTATGTCAAGGATGGCGATGTCTTTGTGATCAACAACACCAAAGTGTTTCCTGCCCGTCTGTACGGCGAAAAGGAAAAGACCGGTGCCAAGATCGAGGTGCTGCTGCTCCGTGAGTTGAATCAGGAAAGCCGTTTGTGGGACGTGTTGGTGGACCCGGCACGTAAGATCCGTATTGGCAACAAGCTTTATTTCGGCGAGGGCGAGGAGTTGGTGGCTGAGGTCATCGACAACACCACCACCCGTGGCCGTACGCTGCGTTTCCTCTTTGACGGCACCTATGAAGAGTTCAAGCAGACCATCTTCTCGTTGGGTCATACCCCATTGCCAAAAGAGATTCTCGAACATCGTGAAAACCAGGAGGTTTTACCTGAAGACGCTGAAGACTTCCAGACCATTTATGCCAAGGTGGAAGGCGCCGTTTCTGCTCCTACCGCAGGCATGCACTTCAGCAAGATTTTGATGAAGCGACTGGAGCTTGTCGGGGCTTCGTTTGCCGAGCTTACCTTGCATCCTGGCATGGGCAACTTCCGCGACATCGAGGTGGAAGACCTTACCAAGCACAAGTGCGACTCCGAAGAGATGTATGTGGATCAAGATTGCTGCGACATCGTGAACGAGGCTAATAAACGCCATAACAACGTGTTTGCCGTGGGTACCACTACCATGAAGGCGTTGGAGACCGCCCAGACCATCTCGGGTAAGATCAAGCCCTTCAGCGGCTGGACCAATAAGTTCATCTTCCCGCCTTATACCTTCTCAGTGGCTAACTGCATGATCACCAACTTCCACCTGCCCAAGTCACCTATGATGATGGAGACCGCCGCTTTCGCCGGATATGATTTCCTGATGAAAGCCTATAAGGAAGCCGTTAACGAGAAGTATCGCTTTTTCACCTATGGTGACGCGATGCTGATAATCTGATATTATCATCGAAATAAATTAATTAGAAAAAAATAAGTATTTTCTTTTCATTTTAAAAAATATCGCTACTTTTGCGGTGTTTTTAAGAATTAATGTGTATGGAAAAGAAAAATCCTGTTGAAGAAGCAAGGCGTTATGTGGATAACGCCAAAAAATTATTAGTTGAGAATGGAGAACTTGACACAGAAACCCATCTTTACGGTGATAGGAAATATGTGCGTATGGCAGGGGATACTTTGTGGAAAGGGGTATTGCATCTCCTTGATGCGGTGTTTCATGTGAGAAGCGATCGCCGCACACGAGTGCATATCGAAGATTATCAAGAGGCTATTGGAAGACGTGACGGTAAATTAGCGAAACTTGTTCACACTGGTTATGACACCATGCATCTTTATATGGGATACGATGGCGTTCTTGACAAGGACACCTGTGATGCGGGATTCCGTCTTGCTAATGATATCATCGATCGTTGTGCGAAACTAATCTAATATAAAAGCGTTCCAACATTGGCGGGATTCAAAGCCCATTCGTAGGTGTAAGCCTCGTCTGCTTCTTTGGGATTCTTAACCAAAGTGAGTCCTTGTGCCTCGCGTTTCAAGTCGAGCAGTTGTCCGACGCTCAGCTTTTCTTTCAGCCGTTTCAATAGCGCTTCCACAACGTTGCCGTTAAGGTCGCGTAGGGTATGTCCTGTGAAAGGCATCTCCAGCCAGTAGATCTCTTTGGCTGCCACATCCAATACGCCGAATACCAAGCCGTTAGCGAGGTTGGCCTCGCTGATGCGCACTATGTGCTGCACGCACGATGGGTCGTAGGCCACGCCGGTCTCGTTGGAGATGGTCATGGGATAGGCGGAGTTCATCCAGCCCACCATGAGGTTGGGCGACAGGTTGCCGTTGGTGTAGGCGTTGCAGGTGAAGGTGACGTAACGGGCGCCAGCTTGCTCCAGTTCGGGCAAGGAGAGCTCAATGTATTCGGCTGCTCCAACCCGGTCGGGGATGTGCTGGATGTCACCTGAGTGCTTGGCTCCTGGTGCCACCAGGCAATAATAGGCACATTCCTCCACGATGTCGCCTTGCAAGGCGATACGGCAGCTCAAATCCATGTCGAGATGCTGTGCAGGCAGGTCTTTGCCCCATTGCATGAACAGCCTCACTGAGTCGCCTTCCACGGGGAAGCGGGTGCCTTGCAGGGCACAGGCAGTGTCTTGTATCGTGCTGGTACGGTCGCCTACGCTGACAGGGATGTCGTACAGCTGCGGGTCGATATAGATGGTCTTATGTTCGGTAAATTGTTGGGCAAAACGCTGACGCATAGCCATTGCGTACAGGTCTTTGACGGCCTTTGCCATGCCTTCTAGTTCATCGTCGCTGTAGAGCGTGAGCAGAGGGTTGGGCTCGATGGTGACGGTGCCGCCGGTGATGGGGTGAGCCGTGCGGGGGCAGCTTGGGTCGAAATACAGCTCGGCGTTGTTGCCCAAGCTGAGGATGAGCCGTGCGGGAAGCTTGTCGAGCACGGTCTCAAAAGCCTTCAGTGTGTCGTCCTTGCCAAAGCGCAGCATGGTGGCAAACAGGCAGCGGGCAAACAGTCCGGGGCGTTCGCAGAGCATCTTCAGCGTCGTGGCTTTGTCGTTGGCTCTTTGGGCACGGTCGAGCTTGCCCATCCAGGTCTCGTAGTTTTGCTTGTAGAACACGTCGAGGATCTCGGCAAGATGCTCAAAGCCCTTTCTGCGTGAGTATTCACCGAGACGCAGGGCGTGGATCATCCTGACCCACATGCCGCGTTTGGGATTCATGTTCTCGGCGGCCTGCTGAGCGGTCATCGCCACGGCGTTGAGCCAAGTGGCGGCCATGCGGCACTCCAAACGGTTGTATTTCAGCTTCAGCTCATTGCGTTTTTGCTCCGCCGCTTCCTCGCTCTCGTCCATCGGAATCCATGGGTGGGTGTTGTTTTTACGCTCTCGCTCAATCAAATACTTCGGCTCGATGATCTTCACCAATCCCGTCTTTTCATACCAGAAATACCTCAAAATATCTGTTGGAGTCTTTAAAAATCTAAGCCCCAATTCCACCTCTCCGTTCTCACCTCTCACCTTCCCCTTTTGAATCACCACCATCACAGTCTCCTTCATGGTGATCTCCACGTCTTCGGGTACCTCAAATTCGTCGAGCAACAGCTCCAGAGAGTCTAACTGAGTGGCATCCAACGGAGTAGGGGAGGCCAACAAGCTGTGAAACACCTGCTTCATATCCTCCAGCGTAAACAGCCTCAACTCCTTGAGTTTGCTGCCTTGACCGTGATACACGAAGTTGGCGGTCATGAAAGGCGTGCCGCAGTAGGGACAACCGTTGTAACGCTCTAAAGGGAAGGTGCCTTCAGGGATGAAATGTCCGCAAGGCAGCTTGGTGCCTTTGATGCCGGCTGCCTCGCCGCCAAAAAGATTGGCTAAAAAGGTGATCAGGTGATCCATTCGGGTCTCGCCCGTAGGGGTGTCCCAGCCTTTCACTAAAGGAGCCCAATTCAAATTCACCCCTAAGGCCTCGTTGATGATCGAAGTGATCTCGGCCAAGGTCTGGATGGATACGGTACTCAGGGCGTGGAGCAGCTCCTCGCTCAGGCAATAGCCGTTTTCTTTCAGCCTTGCGGTGAAGGCCATCAACGGCACGGTGGGTTCGTAAATGGTAGGGATTTCGGCCTTCTCCACAGGGAGATACATGGCCTGATAGCGCAATGCTACTTTGCGAAGGTTTAGGTCATTCATGTTATTAAAATAATAAGGTAATTGCGATGCTGAAACAACCTAAATTGGTAATAAAAGAAGTAAGCCTCGCTTGGACCTTTATTAAATGCAAAGATAATCAAAGTTTCGTAAAAATCACTATTTTTGCATCAAATTTTATCAAAACTATCCTTACTATGAATCAAGAAGATTTCTTTAAGAAAATAACCGCTCATGCCAAGGAATACGGTTTCATTTTCCCTTCGAGCGAGATTTATGACGGTCTTTCAGCCGTTTACGACTATGGCCAGAATGGCGTTGAACTGAAGAAGAACATCCGCGAATACTGGTGGAAGGCCATGGTGCAGATGCACGAGAATATCGTCGGCATCGACGCTGCCATCTTCATGCACCCCACTACCTGGAAGGCCTCGGGTCACGTGGACGCTTTCAACGATCCTTTGATTGACAACCGCGACAGCAAGAAACGTTATCGTGCCGATGTGTTGGTTGAGGATTACATGGCCAAAATCGAAGAGAAGATTAACAAGGAAGTGGAAAAAGCCCGCAAGCGCTTTGGCGACGCCTTCAACGAGGAACAGTTTGTGACCACCAACCCACGTGTGCTTGAACACAAGGCCAAGATTGAAGAAATCAGCCACCGCCTGTATGGTGCTATGGAGGCTAATGACCTCGATGCCATCAAGCAGCTCATCCTCGACCTGGAAATCGTCTGCCCCATCAGCGGCACCCGCAACTGGACTGATGTGCGTCAGTTCAATCTGATGTTCGCCACCAAGATGGGGTCCGTGGCCGACGGCTCCGACACCATCTACCTGCGTCCTGAGACGGCACAGGGCATCTTCGTCAACTACCTCAACGTGCAAAAGACTGGCCGCATGAAGATCCCGTTTGGCATTGCCCAGACCGGTAAGGCCTTCCGCAATGAGATTGTGGCGCGTCAGTTCATCTTCCGTATGCGCGAGTTCGAGCAGATGGAGATGCAGTTCTTCGTGCGCCCTGGCACGGAACTCGAATGGTTCCAACACTGGAAGCAGGAACGCCTCGCTTGGCATCTCTCTTTAGGTCTGCCCGCCGAGAAATACCGCTTCCACGACCACGAGAAGCTGGCCCACTACGCCAACGCCGCCACCGACATCGAGTTCGACTTCCCCTTCGGCTTCAAGGAGCTGGAAGGCATCCACAGCCGCACCGACTTCGACCTCAGCCGTCACAGCGAGTTCAGCGGCAAGAAACTCCAGTATTTCGACTCCGAGCTTAACGAGAGCTACACGCCCTACGTCATCGAGACCTCCATCGGTGTCGACCGCACTTTCCTGGCCGTCTTCAGCCATGCCCTGAAGGACGAGACCCTTCCCGACGGTAGTGTCCGCACGGTCCTCAGCCTGCCCGCCATGCTGGCTCCCTACAAGGCCGCTGTGCTGCCTTTGGTCAAGAAGGACGGACTGCCCGAGAAAGCCCGCGAGATTATGGACATGCTCAAACCCCACTACATGCTCCAGTACGACGAGAAGGACGCCATCGGTCGCCGTTATCGCCGCCAGGATGCCATCGGCACCCCCTTCTGCATCACCGTGGACAACGACACCCTCAACGACAACAGTGTCACTGTCCGCAACCGCGACACCATGCAGCAGGAGCGCATCCCCATCGACAACCTCACTGCTTTCCTCCACAACAATCTCCATTGATTCACGACACTCAGGGGTGGCGACTTACCGTGACCGTCTCACGCTTAGTCCCCACCCCTTTCTTTTAATGTAACCTCCAATAATCACTTGCATGTAATGTTATTTTTTAAACACGAATTATCATTAATTGTCATGAATTTATGGTCATTACACGGCAATTCGTGTTAAACAAATCACGAAAGCTCCTTTCAAAGGACAATTTAATGAAATCACCTTAACCCACTGAACAATGTAATCACAAGTCCTATGCAAAAGCCCCTCACCCGTTATCTCATCATCTTCACCCTGGCCCAGCTCCCCATGCTGGCCATCGCCGCTTTCTTTCCCTATCTTGTCGGCAGCCCCAACACCAGCCCCTCGCTGCGTATCCTTCTCCGCACGCTGCTCGACTTCCTCCCCAGCCTCATCCTCACGCTGTTCCTTTGGTACGACATAGCCCGTGTCGGGAAGGTCTCTCCCCTGGGTCTCCTGCTCACGTTCACCAACAGTCTTGCCGGTCTGCTCATGTACCGCTACCGCCAGCCATTGCTTCGAAAATATTACCCCATCGTCATCATATACCCCTTCTTATTATGCCTATTCGTCTATTTCTTCCCGGCCTATACGACATTCCTCTCCCGCGCCTACCAATTGCTGACACTTTTCTTCGTCATCGCCGACTGCCTTGCGCTCCACCTCTCCTTCAACAATATCACACGATGGATGATGTTCCTGATTTTCATCACCTGCATCACCTCGCCCAGCTTTGCTATCCTTGCCGTCCTGCTTCTCTACCGCTACTCCCTGTCCGCCCAGCCCGGCACGTACTACACTCCCCTCCTCACCTACCTTCTTCCCATCGCCATCTTCTCCCTGACCCGTAAAATCTGCACCTATCTCCCTTTACACATCCTCCTGCTAGGTCTCCCCGCCTCGGTCTTTGTCCCCACTGCCATTTCTTTCATCCTCTTCATCCTCATCGTCGTCCTGCTCTATCGCGACGCCCCCAAAACAGGTCTTCCGCGTTTCTGGCTCTGTGCCTCGGCCATCGGCTCTGCCTCCATCTCAGCCTTGTGCTGCCTTTTCGCACGCCAGGACCGTGAGGAGAAACTCCCCGCCACCGAAAATATGAATTCAAACTCAATACAACAGCAATAATGAAAAGATTGATCCTATTCAGCATGGCGCTGTTTGCCATGCTCGCCCTCTCGGCTCAGGCCAAACTGCCCATCCAGACCTTCCACCTCGACAATGGACTGAAAGTCATCCTTTGCGAGGAACACAGCCAGCCCAAAATCTACGGCTGCGTGGTGGTCCATGCAGGCAGCAAGAACGAGAACCCCAATGCCACGGGTGTGGCTCACTATTTCGAACATATCATG
>JAFXLL010000003.1 GCA_017531225.1 Bacteroidales bacterium
CGCTCAGAAGGTACATCCAATACTACAACAACGACAGAATCAAACTGAGGCTAAATGGAAAGAGCCCGGCGCAGTACCGAGCTCTTTTCTCTGGGGCCTGATTTAATGTTAAACCGTCCAACTTCTGGGGGTCACATCAAATGGTGGCCCTTTTTCTTTAAAAAATTCTCCAAAAACGTTTGACGTATTAATATTTTGTTGTATTTTTGAAGTCGATTGTCGAGATGCAAATAGGCCAGAAGTTTAACTTTCTAAAATATTTGCGTCAAATGGAAATTAAAGATTTTGTAAGCGTTGAAGAACGCATCCTCCAACTTGTTAGAAAAGCCGACGAAACAGAATGGAAAAACGACAGTTGGGTATTTCAGCCATTAAGCACTCGAGAAAGAAACATCCGAATATGACAGAGGCCGATTTCTGCCTCATCCCCATGATAATTGCTTGTGCTGATGAGATTACACTCGGAAAGTATCCTGAAACCGTGGTATATCGCAAAGTACTCGAAAAAGAGTATTACTACGTTGAGTGTACCCGAACCGGTAGGAAGCGACTGGCCATGAAGACTTTCTATAAAACAAGAACCGCACCCGAAGATGCGGTCCCATAGGTCTTTCAGTGCTGTCTGCTACCATTTCGGCCGTGACGCTGTACGCCCTTAACGTGCTGAAACGACTCTGCAAATATATGCATTCTTTTTTATTTAGCAAGGGTTTCGTGTGTTTTTCTTCCAAATTCCTATCTTTGCACAACGCTAAATCAATCCATCATGCTACAAAAAGGAACAAAAGCCCCTTATTTCGAGGGCAAGGACGAAAACGGGAATACCGTTAAACTTACTGATTTCACTGGAAAGAAACTGGTGCTTTATTTCTATCCCAAGGACAGCACTCCGGGATGCACCGCAGAGGCTTGCGACCTGCGCAACAATTACGAGCGTTTCCTGGCGCTGGGCTATCATGTGTTGGGTGTCAGTCGCGACAGCGCCGCTTCGCATCAGAAGTTTATCGCCAAATATGAGCTGCCTTTCCACCTGATCGCCGACACCGACCTGACTATTTTGAAAGCATACGAGGCTTGGGGTGAAAAGAAGATGTATGGCAAGGTGACGGAAGGTACGCTTCGTACCACCTACGTCATCGACGAAAACGGCATCATCATTGACGCCATCGGCAAGGTCGATACCAAAAACCATACGGCACAATTGCTCCAGTAATAACGGCTCACGAACTCGCTGTCAAGCATGTCCGAACATTGGGAAATATACGCCGACTGGAATCCGTGGCACGGATGCACCAAGATCAGCCCTGGATGCAAATATTGCTATGTGTATCGGCAGGATGAGATGTATGGCAGCGAGATCTCTAGCAGCGAGTGCCGCAAGACGGGTAACTTCAACCTTCCCATCAAGCGGAAGCGTGACAAATCTTGGAAGATCGAGAGCGGCAAGATCGTGTTCACTTGCTTCACCTCGGATTTCCTGCTGAAAGATGCCGACCCGTGGCGACCGGATTGTTGGCTGATGATGAAACGTCGCAGCGACCTCTGGTTCTTCTTTTTCACCAAGCGCATCGACCGTTTCATGGAGTGCGTGCCCGACGACTGGGGCGACGGTTACGACAATGTCATTGTAGGCTGTACGGTGGAAAACCAGGAGATGGCGGATCATCGTTTACCGATCTTCCTGAAGCTTCCCATCAAACATAAAACCATCATTGCGTCGCCGCTGATCACGGCAATTGACCTTACGCCTTATTTGAATGAAACTATTGAGGAAGTGTCGGTAGGAGGGGAGTCGGGCGCTGAAGCCAGGCCTTGTAACTACGAGTGGGTGCTAGCCCTACGTGAGCAATGCATCGCCAAAGACGTTCCTTTCCGTTTCCACCAAACAGGGGCGCATTTCATCAAGGATGGAAAAGAATACCGGGTACGGCGTTGCTACCAGCTTAGCCAAGCGCACAAGGCCAATATCGACTACAAGATAGGCAAATACTTAGTTCCAGAGAAGGCGAAATTCGAATGGAAAGACAGTGACTATCACGATTAGTTTTTTTATTTTTGCCGCTCGAAATATTTGTTAATTATGAATAAACTTTACAAACGATTTTTTACTATTATCACTGCCCTCATCTTGGGCTTGGGGAATCTCTTGGCACAAGGCACTAGGGATGATTATACTAACTCCTATCTCACCATTGAGTGCTTGGCTAGCGTCGGCTCGATTAAATTAAATATCCCTGCTGAGCTCACTCCTGCGGAAATGACATCCGTCTCATATTCCACTGATGAAGGGGCTACTTGGACTACGTATCAGATTAATTCCACCAGCCAAACCATTCAAGTCGACTTTCAACTAGGCGAAAAGGTGTATTTCAAGGGACTTGGAAAACAGTGTTGTACCGGATTTGATGCTAATGGTTATTGCCCCAGCCTCCGTTTTTCTGGCACTGGCAGATATAAGGTCTCTGGTAACATCATGAGTCTCCTATATGGTGACGATTTTGCCTCGCAAACAGAGTGCCCTGAAGGATCTACTTTTACTTTCGCTGAGTTGTTTGTGGGCAATTCCTTATTGAATTCGGCTGAGGATCTCGTGCTTCCAGCAATGACGCTGACTCCCTATTGCTATTATGGCTTGTTTTATCAATGTAAACATTTGACAAAAGCTCCTCAGTTACCTGCCACTACGTTAGATACTGACAGCTATAATTATATGTTCGGTAATTGTACTGCGTTGAAGGTAGCTCCGGATTTATCTGCCACCACTATGGGCCATTTGAGTTGCGCAAATATGTTCGAAGGATGTAGAGCATTGATAGAGGCGCCCGAGTTGCCAGCAACGACGATGGGTGTTAGTTGCTATATTTGCATGTTCAAGGGTTGTCGCTCATTGGTTGCCGCGCCAGCTCTTCCTGCTACAACATTGGCATACGAATGTTACAAGCACATGTTCGAAGGATGTGTTTCGATGACAGAGGCACCTGAGTTGCCGGCTACGACTATGTCTGAGTTCGGTTATTCTTTTATGTTCGATGGGTGTACTTCGTTGACTGAAGCCCCTGCCTTACCAGCCACAACCCTGGCTGCTTCATGTTATGAGTCCATGTTTATTAATTGTCAAAACCTTGTATCTGCACCCCAGCTGCCGGCAACCACTTTGGCGCTGTCTTGTTATGATTACATGTTCGGGAACTGCTCTTCGTTGACAGAAGCCCCTGCCTTGCCGGCTACTGTTTTAGCAGAACTGTGCTATGCCTGCATGTTTTTTGAATGTTCTTCGTTGCGCTCAGCACCTGAGTTGCCGGCTACTACGCTGGCACCAGAGTGTTACACGTTTATGTTCTATCATTGTACCGCGTTGACCGAAGCCCCAGAACTACCTGCCACTACCATGGTATTTAAATGCTATAAAGGGATGTTTGACGGTTGCACTTCCTTGACAAGAACTCCCGTATTGACGGCTCCCGTTTTGGCGTTTGAATGCTATGCAGGAATGTTTGAGCTTTGCTCGAATCTTCAGGAAGTCACCTGTTTGGCCACTGACATCTCAGCGACGGACTGTGTTAAATGGTGGCTGGAAGGTGTTGCTTCTTCAGGCAATTTCTACAAGGCTCCCGAGATGGAAGATTGGCTGCTCAATAGTGATTCGGGCATTCCGGAAGGATGGACTGTTGCCAATTATAATGGGGTAGAAGAACAACAGGACCAAGTGGTTGTCTATCCAAATCCCGTTGCCGATCAACTCCATATCACGGGTGAGGATATCCAATCGGTGAAGGTGTTTGACATGCAAGGGCGTTTGGTTCATTCCGTGGAATGTGGCCACGCCGACCAGGTGGAAGTGGACTTCCAAGACCTTACCAAAGGAATCTACATCGTTTCCATCCTTTCCGAGGGGAAGGTCGTTAACCAACAAGTGGTATTCTGAAATAGATGACCCAGGAGGATTACCGATATTACGACCACATCATCGTGATGGATCACAACAACATCCGTAACCTAAAACGTCTATTGGGAGAGGACAAAGACCATAAAATAATTCTTCTGATGGATAGGGCTTTTTTCATGGGACGAATATTTTTAGCTATTCAATTTCAAAGTCTAAACACGCTCGTTGAACGGTAAAAGGACGAACCTTTCCGTTGGCTACGGCCAAATGCTCGGGATGTTGTGCGTAGACCTTCAGCGCTTCTTCGTTCTCTAAGGTGCAATCCAACATCAAGTCGGCAGTGGAGGAGGGTAGACGTCCACCAATAGTCACCTTGACGTCGATCAGTCCAGGTACCTTGCCGACCAGTCCTTCCAAACCTTCCTTGATACCAGCCTTCACGGCTTCTTTTTCGTCTTCCGAAAGTTCCGGATTCAATGTCCAGAGAATGATGTGCTTAACCATAATGCGTCAACCTATTTTGAAAAAAGGAGTCACGAAACCTCGTAACTCCTTGATTTTTAGTGGTCGGGGCAAAAGGATTCGAACCTTCGACCCCCTGCTCCCAAAGCAGGTGCGCTAGCCGGACTGCGCCATACCCCGAAACAAATGACGATGCAAAAACATCGTCAATTTGTTGGCGGAGAAGGGGGGATTCGAACCCCCGGTACCCCTTGCGGGATACGACAGTTTAGCAAACTGTTGGTTTCAGCCACTCACCCACCTCTCCGTGGTGCGAATTGCGGTGCAAAAATACGCTTTTTACCCGTATACGCAACCTTTTTTTAGATTTTTTTCACAATTATTTTGCAGTTCCTTGAAAATCAAGCTCTTCTTCGAATAAGGCCAGTTGGTTCTCGGTGACGTACAACTCTGGTGGCACCTCGTACTCATAGTTGCTGATGAAACGTGAGATACAGCGCTTGATCAGCTTGATGGGCGTCGTGCGACGTGCCTTGCAATAGTTCTTGAGGGACCGATACTGCCCCTGCGAGAGCTTGAAAGTCACCGCGTGGTACTGGTAACTCTTTCGCGACCGCTTGTTTTTCTTTGCTTTCATTGTAATATGTCTTTGCAGCCGAGGATCATCTGTGCGAACCGCTCAGCTTCAGCCTCCGATTTGCCTTCGGAATAGATGCGGATGATCGGTTCGGTGTTCGATTTGCGCAGATGCACCCAGCCTTCCTCGAAGTCGATCTTGACACCATCGATGGTGGTGACCTTCTCGTTCTTGAACTTCTCGGCGAACTTGGCAAGGATACCGTCTACATCCATACCCTCGGTGAGTTGAATCTTGTTTTTCGACATGAAATAGGCCGGATAGGTCTTCTTCAGTTCGGAGCACTTGATGCGCTTCTCGGCCAATTGGGTGAGGAAGAGCGCTGTGCCTACCAAAGCGTCGCGGCCATAGTGGATCTCAGGATAGATGACGCCTCCGTTGCCTTCGCCACCGATCACAGCGTTCACTTCCTTCATCTTCTCTACCACGTTGACTTCGCCTACAGCGGCGGCAAAATATTGTTGTCCATGCTGTTGCGTAACGTCACGTAAAGCCCTAGTTGATGATAAGTTCGACACGGTTGAGCCCGGGGTGTGCTTCAGCACGAAGTCGGCTACTGACACTAAGGTGTATTCTTCGCCAAACAGCTCGCCATCTTCCTTCACGAAGACCAGACGGTCCACATCGGGGTCGACAACCACACCAAAGTCGCAGCCCTGCTCACGTACGTAACGGCAAATATCGGTGAGGTTCTGAGCCAAAGGCTCTGGAGTATGAGCGAAGTTGCCGGTCGGCTCGCAGTTCAGCTCCAGGATGTCGTCCACGCCCAAGGCGCGCAACATCTTTGGGATGGCGATGCCACCTGTGGAGTTGACGGCGTCAACAGCCACTTTGAAATGGGCTTGCTTGATCACCTCTTTGTTTACTAATGGCAACTGGCATACCATCTCCACGTGCTTGTCAATCCAACCATCCACCAGCTGGTAGCTGCCAATCTTGTCGATGGTGACAAACTCAAACTCGTCTCTTGCAGCAACGTCGAGCAGCCATGCGCCTTCGGCGGCTGAGATGAACTCGCCCTTCTCGTTGAGGAGCTTCAAGGCGTTCCATTGGGCTGGGTTGTGGCTGGCGGTCAGGATGATGCCAGCATCGGCCTTCAGTCCGGTGACGGCAATCTCGGTGGTAGGTGTGGTGCTCAAGCCAATGTCAAGCACATCGGCGCCCATGGCCTGCAGCGTGCCGCAAACGATCTGGTTTACGAAGAAGCCTGACATGCGTGCGTCGCGACCTACTACGATACGGGGGCGCTCAATGCCTTTACGTTGAACGAACTTTACAAATGCAGCGGTGAATTTCACCATGTCGATAGGGGTGAGGTTGTCGCCGGGAACTCCGCCAATGGTACCGCGGATGCCGGAAATGGATTTGATCAGTGTCATTTTATACTAAATAAGTTAATTGTCCGTTAAATGAATTAAAGATGCAAATTTACTATTTTTGCAAATAAAAACAAATTATGAGAAAAATCCTTTTTGCAATACTGTGTTTTTTCCTTCTCGGAAATCTCTCGTTGAACGCCCAAGATCATAACCGCACGGACAACAAAGGCCGTAAACAAGGCTTATGGATGGATTTTTATCCCAATGGGCAGAAGCGTTACGAAGGCCATTTCAAGAATGACAAGTGTCAGGGTGTTTTCACCTATTATCAAGAAAACGGGGCGTTGTGGGCGACCAACACGTTCGACAAGTCGGGGACCAAGGCACTCAACAAGACGTATGCGCCTAACGGGAGCATGATCGCTACCGGCTATTACGTTAACCAGCAGAAGGAAGGGGAATGGCGTTTCTATACGGAAGACGGCAAACTCCTTACGGTGGAGGAATACAAAAACGGTTTGGCTGACGGTCCCTCAAAGACTTATTATGAGACAGGAGTCCTCATGTCTGAAAGGCAATACGTTAACGACGTCTTGGAAGGTCCTGCAAAGAATTACTATCCTTCAGGTGCTTTGAAGGAAGAAGGAGAATTCCATAACGATAAGAAATCAGGCATCTGGAAGACCTACAACGAAGATGGCGACGTCATCAGCGTCGAGAACTATAGCGCCCCTGATCTCAAAGGCTTCGATTAATCCGGACAAGCCTTCAGATAGTCGTCCATGTTGGGCCTACCGTCGCGTTTGGCGGCTTTGTAGTAGTAGCACGACATGTCGTGGTCGTTCAGGATAAAGTATGTGTTTCCTAACGAGAACTCAGCATCCGCATAGTTGGGTCTAATCTCCAAGGCCTTCTCGAAATCGGGGATGGCTTTTTGGTATTGTCTCCTGTTCAACTTGGTGCATCCACGGTAATAATAGGCCTCGTAGTTGTTCTTGTCGTATTTGATGGCAAGGGTGAACTGCTCTTCGGCTTCAGCAAACTTTGAATAACTGAACATCAGCTCAACGCCTTTGTCGTAGGCTTTTCTTGACTTCTCCACATTGCTTCCGCAGCTGGCAAAGAGGACGCAGAACAGCAACAGGCATGCGAATGTCTTGACGATGTCCGACACTTTCTTGACGATGTCCTTCAGCTTTTGGCCGTCCTTGGCTTCAGCCAGGAAACGCAGGTAAGGCTCGGTGTTTGAAGGTCTGATGTTGAACCACCAGTCGGGATAATCGAGACGGTAGCCGTCGAAATCGAGGTAACGCTCGGGTTTTTCAAGGTTTGAATAATAGTCGCGTACGGTATCCATGGCTTCTTGTTTACGTTCCAATTTAAAGTTGATCTCGCCTGAGTTGTGGTACTGTGAGATTTCCTTGACGATATCGCTCATGGTGCGGCCTTGGCACTTGAACTCAGCCAACAGCCTCAACACGATGGAGGCAGCCAACAGAGCGGAGTCGGAATAATAGAACTCGCGGAAATAATAGTGTCCGGCCAACTCGCCACCGTAAACGCCATCCAATTCGCGGAGTTTCAGTGCGGCGTAGGCACGTCCCACACGCCAGGTCACCACCTTGGCTTGATAACGGTTGAGGTATTCCTGAATGGCTCTGGAACTGCGGATGTCCTGTAACACAATGCCTTTTTCATGCTTCTCGCCAATGAAATAATTGCCCAAGAAGGCGATGATCAGGTCGGGGGAGATGAAGTTGCCTTGATCGTCGATAAAGGTGATACGGTCGGCGTCGCCGTCGAATAGCAGCCCGATGTCGCATTTCTCCTTCTTGACCAAAGCCTTGATCTGTTCTTGGCTCTCGGCTTCCAGCGGATTCGGCTCGTGGCTTGGGAAGTTGCCGTCGAGCACGTCATTAATATAATGTGCCTTGCTGATAAGTTCGTGGACAAAGAGAGATGACATGCCATTGCTGCAATCCACCCCGATGTTGAGGTTGGAAAGGTCGCCGACATATTGGCGCTGGAATTTCAGGTATTCCTCCTTGACTTCCTTGTGACGGATGACGCCTTTCTTGGCTTCCGGCACGCAGACTTCGTCACTCTCCACAAAGGCTTCGAGCTTATTCAAGCCTGTGTCGTAACCCACTGGCAACGCATTGGTCTTCGAGATCTTCAATCCGTTATGGTTTTTGGGATTGTGCGATGCAGTGATCATCACGGAAGCGTCGTAGCCATATTTTGCCGTGCTCCAATAAACCATGGGGGTGGTGGAGAGGCCAATCTCATCTACGTTGACGCCACTGTCGGTGATGCCTCGGGTGAGGCAATCGAATAGGGTGTCGGACGAAAGGCGCATGTCGCGTCCCACTAAAACGGTGTCAACGTTGAGGATCCGATGAAGGAAAAAGCCAATTCGGTAAGCGATTTCCTCGTTGAGGTCGGTGCCCCATTCACCTCTGATGTCGTATGCTTTGAATGCTTTCATGATGTCGTGATTTAAAGATTGTTAAGGGCTTTTTGGTACCGCTGAGCGTTGCGATTGTGCTCAGTCAGCGTCTTGGCGAAGTTGTGGTAGCCCGAAAAGTCTTCTTTGGCGCAAAAATAATAATAATTATGTTTCTCAGCGTGCAAGACGGCATTAATTGATTCCAACGAAGGGATGCAGATGGGTCCTGGAGGCAGTCCAGCGTACTTGTAGGTGTTGTAGGGCGATTCCACCTCTTTGTGGACGTTGAGGACGCGTTTCAGCTCAAAGTCACCCACGGCGAAGACCAAGGTGGGGTCGGCCTGGAGCAGCCATCCGCTCTTCAGTCGGTTGAGATAGACTCCGGCAATCCTGGCCATCTCGTCAGTCTTGTTGGTCTCCTTGTTGACGATGGAAGCCAAAATGCTGACTTGGACAGGGGAGAGGCCTGTCGATTTGGCAAGGTTAAGCCGTTCGGCAGTCCAGTATTTATCGTACTCACCCTTCATTTTTTCCACATATTTCTCGGCGCTGGTGTTCCAATAAAACTCATAGGTGTTGGGCAAAAACATCGCCGGGATGGTCTGGGCGTTGAACCCCAGCTGCTCAAGGGTCTGAGGGTTGTCGAGATAACTTGCGATGGAAGCAGAGTCGGCCTCAATTTGGGCGCCGATGCGACCAGCTAACATCTTCACGTCGCGCATGTTGTTGAAAGTCACCTTCACGGGAGTTTGCAGTCCGCCTCGAAGTGTGTTGACCAATTGGTTGTTGCTCATTCCGTTGGTGAGGATATAACGTCCTGGTTTCACATGGTCAGGATAATCCTTTTTATCAGCGATCCATTCGAAAGCCGAACGGTCGTGAATCAAATTGTTGGCGTAAAGCGAGTCCTTGACTTGCCCGAAGTCGGCTCCCGTAGGGATATAGAGTGAGAAGTCTTTCTGGTCGGGAGTGATGACATTGGGTTTCATGGCCCTGTTATAAAGCCAGTAACCTGCCAAAATGGCAATGACAAGAAGTATGCAAACGGTGATCAGTCCTTTTTTCATGATTGTTTAACGTTTTGGTAAAACACAGCGTCGATGTAGCCTTCAGGTGTTTTGATCCAGTCTTTTCTGCGGCCGCAAGGCTTGAATCCCATCTTTTCAAAGAGATGCTGGCTCTCAGTGTTCTGCTCGTCGATGAGGCAGTGAATCTGATGAACCATGACATCGTTAAATAGGTAATCGATGCACAAGGCGATGGCTTTTTGGGCGAAACCTTGCTTGCGATAGGCCTCTTCAATTAGGATGCCGATGCCGATACGTCCGTTGAAAGGGTCGTATTCGAAGAGGTCGACACAGCCGATGGACTTGCCAGTCTCTTTTAGGTCGATCATCAGGCGGAGCTGTCGGTTGGCAGCCAAATCGCTATTGCTGAGCAGGAATTGCTCAATCTGGAACATGGATATCGGGTTGCTGGTTTCGCTCACCCTCCAGAGGCTCCGATCGTTCTCCCAATCGTAGATCTTCTGGGCATCCTGTGGCTCTGCAATTCGTAGTGAAATTTTTTCTTCAGAAATGAACATCGTGGCACGCTTTTTGATTATTTCACTTAGTCTATTTTTTGACAAAAATACACTTTTCGACGCAATAAAGTTTAAAAAAGTGCATTAATGAAATAGACCGCTTGATTTTAAGAATTAAAAAACCAATAGAAGAAGAATGATGGTAAAGAAAATGATGATGACCACCATGATGGTGGCCGGGGTTTTTGTCGCCCTGATTGGTATGGCATCGTGTGGAAGCAAGTCCAATAACGATGCTGCTGAACAGATTGTTGAAACTACCGAAGTCGAACAGGTACAGCCGATGCCTCAGGTGCATCGGGCAGCCTTCCTTCCGACCGAGAATACCCCTGACTTTGTCGATGCTGCCGAAGCCAGTGTTAATGCTGTAGTGCACATCAAGACCACGATCGTTAGAAAGACCACTACATATAATGACTTCTTTGGTGCCTTTTTGGAGCATCTTTATGGCATCCCGGGACAGACCCAAAACAACACCATGGTGGCTTACGGCTCGGGCGTGGTGCTTTCGCCTGACGGCTATATCGTTACCAATAACCACGTGGTTGAAGGTGCCGATGCCGTGGAGGTTACCTTTAACAACAAGGTGATCCGTGAGGCTACGATCGTAGGCACCGATCCTACTTCCGACTTGGCTTTAATCAAGGTTGAAGGCGGTGATCTCGACTACCTGGTGTTTGGCGACTCCGACAAGGTAAAGGTGGGTGAATGGGTTCTTGCCGTAGGCAACCCCTTCAACCTGACTTCTACCGTCACAGCTGGCATTGTCAGTGCCAAGGCACGCGACATCAGCATCCTGGGTGAAGGCAGTAACGTGGAATCGTTTATCCAGACTGACGCTGCGGTGAACCGTGGCAACAGTGGTGGCGCCTTGGTCAATACCCGTGGTGAGCTGATTGGCATCAATGCGGCTATCGCCTCCCATACCGGATCCTACGAGGGCTATTCATTCGCCATCCCTTCAAACATCGTCCGTAAGGTAGTTGACGACCTGCTGATGTACGGCGAGACCCAACGTGCTTATATCGGTGTCAATCCTAAGGAGATGAACGCCCAGTTGGCTGAGAAGGCTGGAATGAAGGATATCAAGGGCGTGTATGTGGCTGGCGTTACGCCTAATGGTGCAGCCGAGAAAGCTGGCATCAAGCAAGGCGACGTGCTGACGCGTATCAATGGAAACGAGGTGAACACCGTCACTCAGCTGCTGGAATCCGTCCGTCAATACCGTCCGGGCGACGAGGTGATGATCCAGGTGGTTCGTAACGGACATTCGGAGAACTACAAGGTACGTCTGCTCAACGAAACGGGTTCAACCGACATGGTGAAGAGGGGAGAGAGCTTTTACAATGGCACTTTCGGATTGGTGCTACAACCCATCAGCCAGCAGGATATGAAGGCGTTGGGCATCAACGGAGGCCTTAGGATTGTTGAGATCCGCCAAGGCGCATTCCAAGGCGCAGGCGTAGAGGGCTTCATCATCACCTCCGTGGCCGGAAAAGCCGTTTCGTCAAAGACTGACCTCGAGAATGCACTCGCAGGAAACCGCTCGCGCAAGACCTATATCGAAGGCCTGTATCCGAACGGCATGAGAATGACATTTGAGTATTACAACTAAAATCCAAGATAAGATTATGAAACAACTGAAAATCACAAAATCAATCACCAACCGTGATGTTGGAACCTTGGAGAAGTACCTCCAGGATATCGCGAAGGAGAGCCTGATCACTCCCGAAGAGGAAGTGGAACTGGCGCAGCGAATCAAGGAAGGCGACCAGCGTGCCCTTGACCGTTTGGTAAAGGCAAATCTCCGCTTTGTGGTCTCCGTGGCCAAGCAGTACCAGAATCAGGGACTGTCGCTGCAAGACCTCATCAACGAAGGCAACCTTGGCCTCATCAAGGCGGCGCAACGTTTCGACGAGACCCGTGGCTTCAAGTTCATCTCGTACGCCGTGTGGTGGATCCGTCAGTCGATCCTTCAGGCTGTGGCTGAGCAAGCCCGCATCATCCGTCTGCCTCTCAACCAGGTGGGCGCTGTGAGCAAGCTTAAGAAGACTGCGGCCATGCTGGAACAGGAGTACCAGAGGAAGCCCTCCACAGCTGAGCTGGCCAAGGAGTTGGATATCCCTGAAGCCAAAGTGCAGAGCCTGATGGGCATGAACATGCGCCAGATATCTACCGATGCGCCATTGGATGATGAAGATGAAGGCAGCTTCCTCGATGTGTATGTCGACCAAGATTCGGCTGCTACCGACGAGGCCGTGGAGAACGAGTCGGACCACAACGCCATCAAGCATGCGCTGAGCATGTTGTCGGACAAGGAACGTCAGGTGATTAACATGTATTACGGTATCGGTACCTCCCGTGAGTATTCACTTGACGAGATTGCACTCACCATGGGCATCTCGCGTGAGCGTACTCGCCAAATCAGGGACCGCGTGCTGAAAAGATTGAAGACTGGATCAAATTCCGCACTCTATCAGATGTACATGAATCAATAAAAGTTTTATCTTTGCCGCTGAATACGACAACACTTAAAACTTTTATCATGAGTAAAGGAAGAAAAATAGGCTTATTCATCGGACTTTTCGCCGTGTTGGGCTTGACCATCTGGTTTTTCATCAAATTCTACTTCGTCTTCGGAAGTGGCGTGAAAGCAGGAGAGTTGAATTTCATTGTCTACAAGGGTTACGTCTTCAAGACTTATGAAGGACGACTCATACAATCAGGATATAACTCTAAAAACACCGCTGGCACCATCCAGTCGAACGAGTTCAACTTCTCGGTGAAAGATGAAAATGTAGCCCATACGTTGGAGCGTTGCGCAGGTAAGCGTGTCGAGCTGCACTACAAGGAGTACTTCGGGGCCTTGCCGTGGCGTGGAGTGAGTAAGTACGTGGTTGACAGCGTCCTTTCCATCGAAAACGTTTCTGGACAGTTACCTTTCCCGATTACCAACGGTGAAGAATGATAAAAGTGGGCAAAATATATTTGCCCATTTTTTTTGTTTTTCCCATTTAATTGCTAATTTTGCAAAAGAATAATCATTTTATTATCAATAAAAATCAATATCATGGATAATTACGAAAGCTCGCTCAAAGCGTGGAATGAGAACGAAAAAGCCGCCAATGAACTCATCAACATCGTTGGTCGTTTGTGGTACGACAAGTCTGTGGAACTGATCTTGTTGCGTTCACTGTTGGTGAACCGTGGATCAGGAAAGATCCTCAACAAGCACCTTCGTGCTGAGGCTGTCCTGGGTAAACCCGTCCGCGTTCAAGATTCCCTGTTGATTGCAAAGGCACTTCTTGCTGAAAACCTGGCACCCGCTCGTATCGATATCGGCCGCCTCAACTCAGAGTGGACCGACGAGAAAGAGAAGTATAATAACAACGTTACCGCTTTCGTGCGTGACAAACTCAGCTATATCATCGACGCCAATCCGCGTAGCAGCAAGGTGCAGGATGTCATCCTCTACGGTTTCGGTCGTATCGGTCGTATCCTCTGCCGTGAGATGACGGAGATGGCTGGCAACGGTTCCGCCCTTCGCGTCCGCGCCATCGTCACCCGTAAGAACTCACCTGAGGACATCGCCAAGCGTATCAACCTGTTCCGCACCGACTCAGTGCACCGTTATTTCCACGGTGTGTGCCGTCCGCTGATTGAGGAAAACGCCATGATGGTCAACGGCCAGAAGATCCTCTTCTTGGAAGCTAAGAACCCCGAAGACATCGACTACACACAATATGGCATCAACGATGCTCTGTTGATCGACAATACCGGTGCCTTCCGTGATCGTGAGAACCTCTCACGCCACCTGCAGGCTAAGGGCGTCAGCAAAGTGTTGCTCACCGCTCCTGGTAAGGGCGACATCCCGAATGTGGTTTACGGCGTCAACCAAGACACACTCGATCTCGAGCACGAACAAATCTTCTCAGCTGCTTCCTGCACCACCAACGCTATCGTTCCCGGTTTACAGGTTATGCTCAACCACTTCGGCATCATCAAGGGCCATATCGAGACCATCCACAGCTACACCAACGACCAGAACCTCTTGGACAACTATCACAAGAAAGAGCGCCGTGGCCGTTCCGCAGCCTTGAACATGGTGATCACCGAGACTGGCGCTGGCAAAGCCGCTGCTAAGGCACTGCCTGAGCTGAAGGGCAAACTCACCAGCAACGCCGTGCGTGTTCCTACACCCGATGTTTCATTGGCAGTGTTGGCACTCGACCTCGAGCGTGAGACCACCGTTGAAGAAGTCAACGAAGCCTTCCGCGTCGCTTGCCTTGAGGGTAACCTCATCGAGCAGATCCGTTTCAGCAACAACACCGAGTTCGTCAGCAGCGACGGTATCGGCGACAGCTGCGCCTGCATCTTCGACGCTCCGGCTACCAAGATCTCAAACGATGGCAAGACCGTGATCCTCTACCTGTGGTACGACAACGAGTTCGGCTACAGCAACCAGGTGGTCCGTCTTGCACACCACATCGGTCAGGTGAAGAGCTACAGATATTATTAATAATAACTCATAAGCAGTGGCGATAACGTCATTGCGAGCGGAGCGAAGCAATCCAGTTCTTTTATGGTTGGATTGCTTCGTCGTTTCACTCCTCGCAATGACGTTCACCACAAATCTCTTTTTTAAACGAAGTTTTAATGAACAAATCATCCCTATTCGGTTTTATCCTCATTGCCGCAATTCTTTTTGGCTGGATGTGGTGGATGCAACCGTCAAAAGAAGAACTGGCCAAGCAGAAACACGTTCAGGACTCCATTATGATGGCACGCCGTGAGGCCGCCATCCTTGATTCCATCCGTCTCGCCGAAGCAAAGGCAGAAGAGGAGGAAGGCGAGGCCATCGCCAATATCGTTGCCGCTATGTCAATGGACTCAACGACTTACGCAGAGAAAGTTTACCAGGCCAGCAGAGATAAATTTGGTGCTTTCGCTTCAGCTGCCATGGGCGAGGAACAGTTGTTTACCTATGAGACCAACCTCCAGAAGATCACCTTCAGCAGCAAAGGCGGCGCCATCAAGCAAGTGGAGTTAAAGGAATATCGGACCTACGACTCGTTGCCTTTGATCAGCTTCGATCCAGAGACCTCCATCTTCGAGCTTGCTTTCTTCTCGAACAACCGCATCATCAACACCTCTCAACTCTATTTTGAGCCTTACGTCAATGGGAATGAGATCGCCATGCGCGCCTATGCCGACGACATCAACGGCCAGCGTAACGAGAACCAGTATCTTGAGTTCGTTTACACACTTCATGACGACAACTACATGCTGGATTTTGACTTGCGCACAGTGGGTCTGAAAGATGTCATTGCCAACAACACCAATTACATGGATCTGAACTGGCAGGTCGACTTGTTGCAGCATGAGAAGGATGTGGACCGCTTCATCAACACCACGGTGTATTACAAGCCGATGAACGAGACGGATGTGGACCGCGTCAACGACCGCAAGAGTGGGGATGAGACAATTAATTCCAGTATTAACTGGTTCTCATTCAAAGAGCGTTTCTTCTGCAATGTGCTTGTCGCCAAAAACGGCTTCTCAAGTGCAAAATTCAGTGTAAGAACTGAGAAGGGGAAGAAGAATCCCAAGTATTTGAAGACCATGGCTTCGAGTGTGGAGATCCCATACGACTTCAATGCCGATGTCAATGAGTTCCCGATGTCGATGTATTTCGGTCCTAACCACTTCAAGACCTTGAAGAGTTACGGCCTGAACCTGCAGCGTCAAATCGACGTGGGTAACTTCTTCCTGATCCGTTGGATCAACTACGGTGTCATCTATGTGTTCAACTGGCTGGGATCCTACGGCTGGAGCTACGGTATCGTCATCCTGCTGTTGACTATCATGATCAAGCTGTTGTTGTTCCCGATTGCCTTCAAGTCCTATAAGTCAACCGCTGTGATGCGTGTGCTGAAGCCAGAGGTGGAAGCCATCAACGCCAAGTATCCCAAGGAAGAGGATGCTATGAAGAAACAGCAAGCCATCATGAACTTGCAGAAACAGGCTGGTGCCAGTCCTACAGCGGGTTGCATCCCGATGTTGCTTCAGTTCCCGATCCTCATCGCTGTGTTCCGTTTCTTCCCATCGTCTATCGAGTTGCGCCAGCAGCCTTTCCTCTGGGCGGAAGACCTTTCCACATACGATAGCATCCTTGATCTGCCATTCAACATCCCGTTCTATGGCGACCACGTGAGCCTTTTCTGCCTGTTGATGACCATCACCACTTTCATTTACACTTACGTCAACAACAAGCAGATGGACGTCTCGGCCAATCCACAGATGAAAGGCATGAAGGTTATGATGTACATTATGCCGATCATGTTCTTGGGCATCTTCAACAGCTATTCAGCCGGTTTGAGCTACTACTACATGTTGGCTAACATCATCACTTTCCTCCAGATGTTCATCTTCCGCAAGATGATCAACGAGGATAGAGTGCGTGCCACCATCGAGGAAAACAAGAAAAAGCCTGTCAAGAAGTCGAAGTTCATGCAAAGACTTGAGGAGGCTCAGAAGGCTCAGCAACAGCAATATAAAAACGCAAAACGATAAATTATGAATACACTCGAGTCTTTCCTTGACGCCATATCAGATACCCGTAAAGTGTGGTTGCTTGAGGCGATGACTGGCATGTTTGCCATGCTGGAAGACTCTGATGGCAACTCGTATATTCCCGTGTGGGAATCCGAAAGCCTTGCCGCCAAAGCCGCGGTGGAGGACTGGGCGGATTACAAAGTCACGGAGATGGGTTTTTCGGAACTCGCCGTCTGGCTGAAGGAGCTGTCGCGCGACGAGATCGACATTGCTGTGTCGCCTGAGAAGGACGGCCAGATCACAGCCATCGCCTCGGCTAATTTCAGAAAGTGGGTGAAGCCACTTGCTGACGACTCATACCAAGAGGAGAGTGACGATGACGATGAGGACGACGACTTCGACTATGGCGAAGGATGGGCTGAGAAGTGGTAATTAGATGCCATGAAAAGTAGGCTGTTTGGAGTGTTGCTATTCATCGAGACAGCGGCTATGCTGCTGACTGCCTTGGTGGCATGGCATTATCACATCCATGACGGCGAGAATGACTACCGTGCTTTCCTGATAAGCGCTGGCATCACCGGAGCGGTGGGGTTGGTGCTGTACATCATTGGCAGATTACAAAAAACCGGTTTCGATGGCGATGATACTTTTGCCATCGTGTCGCTATCGTGGGTGTTGTTTTCTCTGTTCGGCATGTTGCCGTTCATGCTCAGTGGATCCATCAACTCGGTCACGGATGCTTTTTTTGAGACCATTTCAGGATTTACCACTACGGGCTCAACGATTATGAAAAACGTGGATGACCAGCCTCATGGCATCCTGTTTTGGCGAAGCATCATGCAATGGTTGGGAGGCTTGGGTATCGTGGTTTTTACCTTGGCCTTCATTCCGTCGGTGGCGAGGGGTTCGCATAGAAACACCTTGTTTGCGGCTGAGGCTCCCGGTGTCAGCGTAGAGAAGCTGTCGCCTACCATGCACGGCACCTCACGCATCTTATGGATCATCTATATCTTGCTGACTATGTTGTGTGCGGTGCTGTACTATGTGGGACCAATGTCGCTTTTCGACGCCGTTTGCCATGCCATGACCACGATTTCCACGGGCGGATACAGCACACACCAAGCCAGTATCGGTTACTACCAATCAGGTTATATCGAACGTGTCTCGATGGTCTTCATGATTCTTTCATCCATCAATTTTGCCGTGCTGTTTTTCCTGTTAGCTGGTCGTTTTGATCTCATGAAAACCAATGAGGAAGTCCGTGTTTATCTGATCTCGATCGTTGTGATGACGCTGTTTTTCATGGGCTTATTCTATTGGGCACCGAATATCAATGGCGTGACGGAGGCACAACTTGCCAGCTATCCACAGGGAGCGAAGGATACTTTCCACGTCTCGTTTTTCCATGTAGTCACGATGTTGTCGAACACCGGCTTCTCAGGCTGTAATTACCAATACGAAATGTGGGGATTGCTCTTTGTGATACCCACGCTGTTGATGCAGATCGTGGGTGGCTGTGCCGGTTCGGCCAGTGGCGGTATTAAGATGGTGCGCGTCATCGTGATCTTCAAGTTTATCCGAAACGCATTGAAGGAACTGGTTCATCCCACGGGCATGTATTCATTGAAACTATCGGGGCAGAATGTGGACGAAGTGACGGTCAGGCGCATTTGCAACTTCTTGTCGCTGTTTATCATCCTATTCATCGTCAATATATTGGCATTGACCTTCACGGGAATGACTCTGGAAGACGCCAGCATTGCATTCATCACATGCTTTAGCAACCTGGGCATGGGCTCGGGAGCCACAGGCCCAGGCGCTTCTATGGCCGATTTACCCACGGTGGCCAAGTGGATTCTCTCAGTCGACATGTTGATCGGCCGTTTGGAGATCATCACCGTGTTGCTGATTTTCTTCAAATCCACTTGGGTGACCACCAAGAGTGTTAGGAGTTAGTTTTCAAAATGTAACTTCCCGTCTTTGACGGTGACGGTGATTGGCTTGGTCTTATCGACTTCATCAGCCAAGATCATCTTTGAGAGTTCGTTGAGCAGCTCGCGTTGCATCATACGTTTCACAGGACGAGCACCGTATTGTGGATCGTAGCTCTGGCGGGCGATGAGGTCAACGGCTTCGTCGGTAATGCCGATGTTGATGTTGTTTTCCTCAAGCATCTTTTTCACGCGGTTGAACTGCATCCTAACCACTTCGGCGATCTGGCTTTCGCTGAGGTCTTCGAAGATGATGATGTCGTCGATACGGTTCAGGAACTCAGGTCGCATCACTTGACGCAGGGCGTCCATCACGGCGTTATGGTCTTTCAGGCCGGCGCCCACGTTGGAAGTCATGATGACGATGGTGTTCTTGAAGTCGACAGTACGACCTTTGTTGTCGGTGAGTCGGCCGTCGTCGAGTACCTGAAGCAGGATGTTGAAAACATCCGGGTGAGCTTTCTCGATTTCATCGAGCAAGATCACCGAGTACGGCTTGCGCCGTACCGCTTCAGTGAGTTGTCCGCTCTCTTCGTAGCCCACATATCCTGGAGGCGCACCGATCAAACGGGAGACGGTGTGACGCTCCTGATATTCGGACATGTCAATACGCACCATGTTGTTCTCGTTGTCGAACAGGAACTCAGCCAAAGCCTTGGCCAGCTCGGTCTTACCCACACCGGTGGTACCCATGAAGATGAAGGAACCGATAGGACGTTTGGCATCTTGCAAGCCTGCACGGCTACGACGGATGGCGTCGCTGACGGCACGGATGGCTTCGTCCTGGCCGACCACACGCTTGTGCAGCTCGCTCTCCAGGTTCAACAGCTTCTCGCGCTCGCTCTGCATCATCTTCTTCACCGGGATGCCTGTCCAACGTGACACGATCTCAGCCACGTCTTGGTAGGAGACCTCTTCGTCGATCAGCGGATGGTCGCCCTGCGCCTTGAGCAGATCGGCCTTGGCTTTCTCGATAGCGGCTTCGGCATCGCGGATCTTACCGTAACGCAGCTCAGCTACCCGGCCGTAATCGCCGTCGCGTTCAGCCACGGCAGCCTGATGCTTGTATTTCTCGATGTTGTCCTTTTCCTTCTGGATGATCTCCACATAGTGGCGCTCATTCTCCCATTTGCCTTTGATTTCGGCCTTCTGGGCATTGAGTTTATCCAACTCTTGGGTCAACTCGTTGACCTTCTTGGTGTCGTTTTCGCGTTTCAGCGCCTCGCGCTCGATCTCCAACTGACGGATGCTACGCTCCACGTTCTCAAGGTCCTCAGGCACCGAGTCGATCTGCAAACGCAGACGTGCAGCGGCTTCGTCGACCAAGTCGATGGCTTTATCGGGTAGGAAACGGTCGCTGATGTAACGTACCGAGAGCTGCACAGCGGCCACGATAGCCTCGTCGAGGATACGGATGTGGTGATGGTTCTCATAACGTTCCTTCAGACCACGCAGGATGGAGATGGCCGAAGCCTCGTCAGGCTCGTCGACCATGACGATCTGGAATCGACGCTCCAAGGCTTTGTCCTTCTCGAAATACTGTTGGTATTCCTTCAAGGTGGTGGCACCGATGCACTGCAGCTCGCCACGCGATAGGGCAGGCTTCAGGATGTTGGCTGCGTCCATGGCACCGCCCGTGGCACCTGCACCCACCAAGGTGTGGATCTCATCGATGAACAGCACCACGTCGCCGGAGCTGTCGACCACTTCCTTGATGACGCTTTTCAGACGTTCCTCGAATTCGCCTTGGTATTTGGCACCGGCGATCAAGGCACCCATGTCGAGCGAGAAGACCATCTTGCGTTTCAGGTTCTCAGGCACGTCGCCGTTGACGACACGCTGGGCGAGACCTTCAACGATAGCTGTCTTACCCACACCTGGTTCACCGATCAGGATAGGGTTGTTTTTGGTTCGACGCGAGAGGATCTGCAGCACACGCCTGATCTCCTCGTCACGTCCAATCACAGGGTCGAGCTTGCCGTTCTTCGCCAACTCATTCAAGTTCTTGGCGTAACGGTTCAAAGACTCGTACTTTTCGTTGGTTTGATAATTTTGTTTTTCCATGTTACTTTGTTTTTGTTTACTATTTTTTGTTGAAAGCCTCTATCAAACCCTTTACCAAACCTATTTTTGTGACATATTGTCATTTTTTTTTGATGCGTAAAGAAATAGTTCTTATATTTGCAGGTTTTAACAACGAAAACGAGCAGCTTAATATATGGAAATCAGAAGAATATTCGATCTTCTTCCAAATTATCTTGAGAAGTATGCAGATCAACCTGTAGCCTTAGCCGGCAAAAAAGACGGCGAATGGCGTACTTACAGCATACAGGAGTACATTGATCTCACGAATAAACTGAGCTATGCCTTGATCGAATTGGGCATTGAACCAGGCGACAAGGTGGCGTTCATCCTCAGTAATCGTCCCGAATGGAATATCATCGACATGGCAGTCAGCCAAATTGGCGCTATCAACGTGCCGATTTATCCGACCATCAGCCAGGAAGACTATCATTTCATCTTGAATGACAGTGAAGCAAAGCTGGTGTTTCTTGATGGTCTTGCCGTGATGAACAAGGTGACCAATGTGTTGCCTGACATCCCAGGACTGAAGCACGTCTACACCATGGTGGACCGTGAGAAATACCCTTATTTTGATCAATTGCTTGACTTTGGCAGCGAGCATCCTCATCAAGAGGAACTGGAGCGTCGCAAGGCCGCTGTGCAATATACCGACTGCATGACCCTTATCTACACCTCGGGAACCACCGGAACCCCCAAAGGTGTCATGTTGTCGCATTCCAACGTGATCAACCAGATTCTTGGCGTCGACCATATCATTCTATGCAAACCAGGATCGATTGCATTCTCGTTTCTGCCGGCATGCCACGCCTACGAACGCTTGCTGATATACACCTATCAATATAAAGGAATGGCGATTTATTACGCCGAGAGTCTTGCCACATTGGCTGATAATATCAAGGAACTTCGCCCTTCAATGATGTGCTGTGTGCCTCGTGTGTTGGAGCGCTTCTATGATGGCATTATCGCTTCAGGCAAGAAGATGGAAGGTCTCTCAAAGATGATCTTCTTCTGGGCTGTGGATCTCGCCGAGCATTATAGAATTGATGATGACGAACGCAGTTGGTGGTACAATCTGAAGCTGCGCATTGCTGATAAATTGGTGTATTCGAAAATCCGTGAGAAGATCGGCGCTGATCGCTTTGAACGTATTGTTTCTGGCGCAGCCGCTTTGCATGAACGCATCGCAGCCTTCTTCTCAGCCATCAAGATGCCAATTTATGAAGGTTATGGCTTAACTGAGACTTCACCTGTGATTGCCGTGAGCGACATAGGTCCTCATCAGCGTGAAGTGGGTTGCGTAGGCCCCCCGTTGAAAGGCGTGGAGGTGAAGATCTCCGAAGAAGGCGAGATCATCTGCCGTGGACATAACGTGATGCTGGGTTACTATAAGAGCCCCGAGCTGACCGCCGAAGTCATCGATAAGGACGGCTGGTTCCACACTGGCGACATGGGTCGTTTCAACGAACACGGACTGCTGATGATTACCGGACGTATCAAGAGCTTGTTCAAGACCTCAGGTGGCAAATATATCAACCCCGACATCATTGAGACCAAGTTCTGTGCTTCCAAGTGGATTGAGCAGATCGTTGTGGTGGGCGAGAACCAGAAATTCGCCGGCGCATTGATCATCCCAAGTTTCACTGAACTGAAGAACTGGTGCGTGACTCAAAACATCAAGTATACCACTCCTGAAGACATCATCCAGAACCCGGAAGTCTTGAAACTCATGGCCAAGGAAGTCCAAGAGCTGAACAAGGGCTTGGGCGAGACCGAGAAGATCAAGAAACACGTGCTGTTGGCTGACGAATGGACGGTGGGCAACGGCTTGATCACCCCGACACTCAAGGTAAGGCGCAGAGCCATTACCAATAAGTACAAGGATGTGATCGAGAAGATGTTCAACGAGAACTAATATACGAAATATCCCACAACGCCCGACAATACGATGAGTAGGATCGGGTTGGCCTTGAAGAAATAGGAGGCCACAAAGGCGAGGACACAAATCACAATGCTGATGTTGTTCTCGCCTTTGCCTATTTGTACGAAGTTCTGCGCGTTCATCATGGAAAGGCCAGCGGCGAAGATCAATCCGGCGATGGCGGGCTTCAATCCTTTCAGAAGGTTACTCATTAATCTATTGCCATTCTTATTCATAAACAGGCGGATGATGAAGTAAACCATGATGATTGACGGCAGGCAGAGTGCAAAAGAGGCAAGGAGTGAACCGAAGAATCCACCGGCGGTATAGCCCACGTAGGTAGCCATATTGATGGAGATCGGTCCTGGTGTCATCTGCGAGATAGCCACCATGTCGGCAAACTCGGTGGTGGTCATCCAGGCGTAGTTGTCGACGACTTCATGCTGAATCAGGGAAAGCATGGCATAGCCGCCGCCGAAGCCAAGCACACCTATTTTAATAAATACCCAAAGCAACTGCAGGTAAATCATGGCTTCACCTCCTTGTTTTCAACTTTTTTCATCTTGCGTTCCATTAGGATAGCGTAGACCAGACTTCCCATAATGGCTGCCAAGATGACGATGGCGGGGGAGACCTTGAGCCACCAGATCAAAGCGACAGTGGCAATGGGGATGATGGCCGTCTTCCAAGTGAGTTTAGCTGACTTGATCATTTTGATTGAAGGAGCCAGAATCAGGGCAACTACGCAGGGACGGATGCCTTTGAAAATGCGCTCCACCACTGGAAGATCTCGGTATTCTCTGAAGATGGTGGCCAACAACAGGATGATGATGATGGAGGGGATGATGGCGCCGAGCATAGCAGCTGCCGCGCCTTTCTTGCCCGCGATCCGATGACCCACATACAGAGCCGTGTTTACAGCAAACACGCCTGGCAACGATTGTACGATGGCAATCATGTCCCAAAACTCGTCGGAAGGGATCCACTTTTTCTTGTCGACCACGGCTTGTTCCACCATCGAGAGCATGGCGTAGCCACCGCCTAAGGTGAAAGCGCCTATTTTAAAAAAGGTGATAAACAGCTGAAATACGATCTTCATGGCGCAAAAATACAACTTTTGCTTTGCTTATTGAGATAAAATTAGTACGTTTGCATACTAATTTCAAAAAGTTATGACCATACTTGACGTTTCTGTAATGACCTTTGACCGGCCGGAGGCTTGGCAATGGTTGGTTCAGTTTTGTATTCTAGCCACTGCGCTGCTGTTGGGCAATCTGTTGAGGACCAATATTCCATTTCTCAAGAAGAGCCTGCTGCCTTCAGCATTGCTTGGTGGATTGTTGTTGCTTGTATTTAAGGCGTTTCCGGGATGTAGGGAACTGATCAACAAGCCCATGATGGAAATCGTAACCTATCATACCTTGGGCTTGGGATTCGTTGCTTTAGCACTCAAGAACAACAAGATAGAATCGAAGTCAACCCCTATGAAAGTGATTGAGACTGGTGCGCTGACGGCATCTACCTACGTTATTCAAGGCATCGTGGGTTTGATTGTCTCCATTTTATTCTTCCTGTTAGGAAAGAAGTTCTTCTATGCTGCAGGATTGCTGCTGCCTATGGGTTACGGACAAGGACCGGGACAGGCCTTGAACATCGGAAAGATCTACACGGGATGGGCTGCCCAACAGGGTATTGATTTTGCCGGAGCCGACTTCGGTCTATCCATTGCCGCAATGGGATTTATCGTGGGTAGCTTGATCGGCGTTATTTACATGAATATCCTGAGACGCAGAGGCAAGCTGTCGCAAAAGAAGATCGAAGAAGCTCAAGTCAATAAACTGGAGGACTACGAGGGTAAGGGTGAAATCCCGGATGCCGAGTCCATCGACAAGCTTTCAGTGCAGATATGCATGGTGCTGTTCGTGTATTTCCTGGTTTATCTGTTCACCAACTGGATCCAGGGAATGGATCTGGGCAATTTCGGCACCAACACCTTGAAGCCGCTGCTTTGGGGATTCAACTTCCTGTTGGGTACCTTGTTCGGCATTCTCTTCAAGACCATCTTGAATCGTTTCAAGAAAGCGAAGGTCGTGCGTCGCGAATACATTAATAATTATATGTTGAACCGTATCGGCGGTTTCTGCTTCGACATCATGATTGTGGCTGGCACCGCTGCCATCAGCTTCGACGAGTTTGGCAAGTTCATGCTGCCGTTTGCCATCATCTGCGCCTTGGGCGCTTTGGTCACCTTCGTCTACGTGCTTTGGATCAGCAAGCATCTGTATCCTGACTATAAGTACGAAGGCTTCTTCTCGATGTTTGGAATGCTCACCGGTACTGCCTCCAATGGCATGATCCTGTTGCGCGAGATCGATCCGAAGTTTGAGACTCCTGCTGCCAACAACCTTGTGTTGCAAGCCCTTGCCGCCGTTGTGTTGGGCTTCCCGGTGCTGCTGTTGGTGGGCATTGCGCCACAAAGTCTGACATCCACTTGGATTACCTTGGGAGTCTTGGTGGTTTTCTGGGCTGCGTTGACGGTGTTTATGTTACGAACGAAGATCTTCAAGCGGAAAGCGAAGAAGGAATAACAAAAAAAATCCCGGCCAAATGGTCGGGATTTTTTGTTTTTAATAGAAGAGGAATCAATCCTTGCGCTTGGCTTCCTTGATTCTGGCCTTCTTACCACGCAGACCTCTGAGGTAGTAAATGCGTGACTTGCGGACGGCGCCTTCCTTGTTCAGCTCGATGCTGTCAATCATAGGAGAAGCGATGGGGAAACATCTTTCAACACCGATGTTGTTGGAGATCTTTCTCACGGTGAAAGTGGCGGTCTTGCCACAACCACTGCGCTTCAAAACGACACCTTGGAACTTCTGAAGACGTTCCTTGTTGCCCTCAACGATCTTGTAAGTAACGGTGACGGTGTCACCAGCTCTAAACTTGGGAAAGTCTTTTACAACGACTTGATCCTCAACGAATTGAATTAATGCGTTCTTCATTTTTTTATAATATTTTTTTATATATTTTTCGTCAAAAACGGGTGCAAATATACGAAATAATTTGATTGTGAACGCATTTTATTCGCTTTTTTTTAAGATTCCGTACATTTCAGGGCGACGTTCCTTCGTGCGTTGCCATGCTTGTTCCAATTTCCATTCGTTGATTTTCATGTCATTACCAGACAAAAGGATCTCTGGGACGTCCCATCCCTTGTAGCTTCTGGGGCGTGTGTAGACGGGAGGGGAGACCAATCCATCCTGAAACGAGTCGGAGAGGGCGGAGGTCTCGTCACCCAAAGCACCTGGGATCAAACGGACCAAACTGTCGACCAATACGGCTGCGCCCAATTCACCGCCTGAAAGTACGTAGTTTCCAATGGATATTTCCTTGGTAATCAGATGTTCACGGATGCGCTCGTCGATGCCTTTGTAATGGCCGCAGAGGATGATGATGTTCTCCTTGAGCGACAGTTGGTTGCACAGCGGCTGGTCGAGCAGTTCACCATCGGGACTCATATAGATGACTTCGTCGTAATGGCGTTGGCTTTTCAGGTGGCTGATGCAGTTGTCCACTGGTTCAATCATCATCACCATGCCGGCACCGGCTGAGAAAGGGTAGTCGTCCACCTTCTTGTGCTTGTCGGTGCTATAGTCGCGCAGATTATGAAGCTCAATTTCAACGATTCCCTTATTGATAGCGCGTTTGATGATGGATTCCGTAAAGGGTCCTTGGAACATTTCCGGAAAGATGGCGATGATGTCGATTCGCATGATGAAAATTTTCGGTAAAAGTACGAAAAAATGTTATCTTTGCCGTCTCAATTCAAAAAATCAACCTATGAAAAAACTATCTTTATTGTTATTGGCACTTGTAGTTTGCGCTATCGCTCATGCTCAAATTGCCTCTAACATCTATTGGGTCCAGTTCACAGACAAGAACAACTCACCTTATTCCATTAACAATCCTGAGGCTTACCTTAGTCAGCGTGCTTTGGATCGTCGCGCCCGTCTCGGTATTGAGATTGACGAGTATGACATTCCCGTGAATCCACAGTATCTTCAAGCTGTGGCCGATTGCGGAGCTCAGTTGTTGAACCCCTCAAAATGGTTGAACGGCGTTAGTGTTTATACTTCAAGTTCAAGTGTAATTGATGCTATTAATGAACTTGATTTTGTTGAAGTTGTAAGAAATTGTGAGGACTATCCAGAAGCTCAGCGTGACAAGGAGATTTGGCTTGCCAACGAGATGAAAATGTCGGGAAGCCCAGTGGTCGCCAGAGACTTTTATGGTGGCGCTCATGACCAAGTATATCAGTTGAGAGTGAACGAACTCCATGACATGGGCTTTGATGGCACAGGCGTAGTGATCGCTGTGTTGGACGGCGGTTTTGTTGGTACTGACACTCACCGCTGTTTTGACAACATGCGTGAGGAAGGCCGTTTGTTGGGTGTCCGTGACTACGTTTACGGTTCAACATCGGTTTATTCGCAAAGCGCTCATGGTACTTCTTGCTTGAGCACCATTGCCGCCTACGATCCTCAAAACATGGTTGGAACGGCTCCAAAGGCGTCGTTCTACTTATTCCATACAGAAGACGGCGATGGTGAGAACATCGTTGAGGAATACAACTGGGTTTCAGCTGCTGAATATGCTGATTCCCTCGGCGTTGACGTGTGTACCACCTCATTAGGATATATTGATTTTGACATGCCTCAATGGGATCACCCGATTGAGCATTACGACGGTCACACCGCTCCGATGACCATTGGTGCCGAGATTGCCGCCAGCCGTGGTATGATCTGCACCAACTCAGCAGGTAACGAGGGTGATGGCTATTGTACTTTAGGTATTCCTGCCGATGCGGAACATATCCTAACCATTGGTGCGGTGAACGCGGCAGGAGAGCGTGCCTATTTCAGTTCAGTAGGCCCCACCTATGATGGTCGTATCAAACCCGATGTGATGGCTGTGGGTCAAGGTACTTATGTGGCCTCGCCCTATTCATGGTATGGTGATTATTATAACGGTGACGGCACCTCGTTCTCAAACCCAGTGTTGGCCGGAGCAGTGGCTTGTCTTCGTCAAGCTAGACCCAATGCCTCGGTTCAGGAGATCTGCGATGCCGTTCGCATGGCTGGCGACAATGTTGATAATCCTGATAACTACTATGGTTATGGTATCCCTGACTTTGTGCAAGCCCTGGAGATGCTTCCGCTTCATGTGGACACTTTCGTGCAGCAAAACGAGATTATCGCTGTATTCCCCAATCCTTCAAAGGGTAACGTTCACATCCAAATGAATGAAGGCTATCAGGCTGAAATCAAAGTGTACGACCTGATGGGCCGCCACTTGACCTTCTATCATTTCAATGGCTTGAACCATACCTCCATTGAGCAATTCCTGAATACCTTGGACAACGGCGTTTATTTCATCAAAGCCGACTCCGAATTAGGCTCACAGACCGTAAGGTTGGTCATCACCAAGTAAACAGGTAACCATGTAAAATAAAAAAGCCCCGAGGTTTCCCGGGGCTTTTTTATTGATGTGTTTTCTTATTCTTTCACCAGTGGTGAAGGAGTGTTGAAAACTCTGGTGGCGAGTTCCTTATCCAGCATGATCATGCCGTTGAGGTTGTCGCCGATCATCTTGCACTGAGTGATCAGGTCAAGAGCGTTTTCTTCTTCTTCAACCTGTTCGTCGATGAACCAAGCCAGGAAGTTACCTGCAGCGCGATCGTGATCTTCGTCAGCGATGTCGCAGAGGTTGTTGATCAAGGCGGTCACTTTCTTCTCATGCTTCAGGGTGTCCTCGAAAGCGGCGAGAACGGTCTTCCATGAGGTCTGCACTTTGGCGATAGGAGCCAGGATCACCTTCTCGTTTTGTGAGTGGAGGTAATTGATCATGATCTCAGCGTGAGCTTGTTCCTCTTGGAACTGAACCTTGAACCAGTTGGCGATGCCTTTGAAACCTTTGGCATAGATGTCTTGAGCCATGCTCAGATACAGATAAGCCGACCACATCTCAGCATTGATCTGGTCGTTGATAGCTTCTGCTAATTTCTTGCTAATCATTGTTTTTTAATTTAGAATTGCGAATTTAGAATTTAGAGGGAGATGACGCTAACTCTCTAAATTCTAAATTCTAAATTGTTAATTATCAAAGTATCTCTTATAAAGTCCTTCGAAGCCTTTACCGTGGCGGGCTTCGTCCTTAGCCATCTCGTGGACGGTGTCGTGGATGGCGTCGAGGTTGCGTTCCTTAGCCACGCGGGCGATGCGCATCTTTTCTTCGCAGGCGCCACATTCGGCAATCATACGCTTGTAGAGGTTGGTCTTAGTGTCCCAAACCACCTCGCCGAGCAGTTCGGCAAAGCGTGAGCAGTGGTCGGCCTCTTCAAAAGCATAACGCTTGAAAGCCTCGGCAATCTCGGGATAGCCTTCACGGTCAGCCTGGCGGCTCATGGCCAGATACATGCCGACTTCAGTGGCCTCACCCATGAACTGGGCGTTCAGGTCCTTGATCATTTCGTCACCTGTGCCTTTGGCAATGCCAACCACGTGTTCGGTCACGAAGTTCAAAGCAGCGCTCTCGTCGACTACTTTCCATTCAACAATCTGTTTGCATTGTGGGCAACGCTCTGGAGCTTCTTCTCCTTCATAAACGAAACCGCAGATAGGGCAGATGAATTTCTTTTTCATAGTTGTTTTCCTTTCTATTAAATTAGTTCTGAGTTGTTCTGTTTTTCTATATTGTGATTGCAAAGATAAAATAAATTCTTAAATTTGCAGTTTTAAACATGGTAAATATTTTAATTTTATGCTTAACAGAAGGTTTTTGAGAGTCAAGGTGTTGCAGGAGATTTACGCCTATCATCAAGCCGGGGAAACTGACATGCTCGCCGCTGAAAGGCGTCTTCTCAACGGTGTGGATACGCTATATGGACTGTTTATCCGCCAATTGACGTTTTGGGTTGAAGTGAAATGCTTCGCCGAACGCAGAATAGAGGAGAACCTGCACAAGAATTTCCCCACCGCCGAAGACCTCAACCCAAACCGCAAGTTTATCAATAACAGGGTTCTGACCGCACTCGAAAACAATCGCGATTTACAATCCCTCCAAGAGAAGTACAAGATCAATTGGACCGACGACCGTGAGGACTTTATCCGCGGATTCTATAATCGTCTTCGTGAATATCCCGAATACCAGGAATATATGAATAGCGACAAAACGGGCTTCGCTCTTGATAAGCAGCTGATTCTTGATGTCATCGACAACCACATGGCTGAAGACGAATTGCTGTTCGACTATTACGCTGACAAGAACCTGGGCTATAACAGCGACTATCAGCTGGGACTCTTCCTGCTGTGGAAGTTCATCAACGAGATGGATCCTAAGTTCGACTCAGCAAGCAAGATTCCACCGGCGTTCAAAACCGAAAACGACGGCGCTAACGACGACAAGACATTCCTTGTGAAGCTGTTCAAGGAGACCTTGAAACACGCTGATGAGTATCAGGAATTGGTGAAGGCCAATATCGCCAACTGGGATTACGACCGCATTGCCTTGATGGATAAGATCATCATTTTCATGGCTTTGACCGAGTTCTGCCAGTTCAAGGACATCCCCGTGAAGGTCACCATCAACGAATACATCGAGATTTCCAAGTATTACAGCACTCCCGATAGCAGACGTTTCGTCAACGGCATTCTCGACAAGCTTGCCGAGCAGCTTGCCGCTGAGGGAAAGCTGGTGAAGAGCGGAAGAGGTCTGGTATGACCTAATAATTAATAGGTATGAAAAGAACGATTCTCATATTGACTCTGGTGTTGGGTTGGATGGCTTGTGCCACTGCCCAGCAGGCCAATGGCACCTATTCGTTCCTGAGGGCGACCAACTCAGCACGTGTCGCCGCTTTGGGCGGATTGCCTTTGCCCATGCTCGACAGCGACATTCAGCTTTCTACGTTCAACCCGGCAGCCATCGACGCTGACATGAGCAACAAGCTCGGTCTTTCCTATGTGGACTATTATACCGACATCAATTTCGGAACAGTGCAATATGCCCGCTATTTCGAGAAAGTCGGTGCCTTCGCCGCAACCGTCCAGTTCCACAACTACGGCCATTTCGACGAGACCTCGGAAGGCGGCAAGGTGACGGGAGACTTCACGGCATCCGATTATTCGGTGAACATAGGCTGGGGCCGTCAATTGTCACCACATTGGAGCATCGGTGCTACCTTGAAATACGCCGGACTGCAATACGAGAGATATGCCGCCGGTGCCTTGGCAGTTGATGTCGCCGGTATGTATCATACCGACAGGGGATGGGTCTTTTCTCTGACCGCACGCAACATTGGCACTCAGCTATTCAATACATTCGACACACGGCATTGTCCGCTGCCTTTCTCCATCGATTTTGGCGCTTCACGTCGATTGGATCACCTGCCACTTACTATTATGTTTTGGTATGATGACATCCAGAAATGGAACAAGTTGATGGATACTCCCATCTACGTTGAGGAGCACACCGATCCAACCACCGGCGAGCTTACTCCCGAAAACGGTTTTCTCCGTTTCACCCGAAACTTGGCTACCCACCTGGTGATTGGTGGCGAGCTGTATCTCGGCAAGAACATTGTGTTGCGCTCCGCATTCAACTACGGTCAGCGTTATGCGATGAATGTCCCCAAGGCACGTACCATGATAGGCTTCTCCGTCGGTGTCGCCGTCAAGATCAAGATGTTTGAGATCAGCTACGCACGTTCGCGCAACAGTATTGCCATGTCGCCCAACTACCTCACCATCACCATGGACCTCAACAAGTTCTAAATGTACCTGAAGGAATTACGTCTGGCCAACTTCAAGAACTGCGAATCCGCCGAACTGACGTTTTCGGAGAAGTTGAATTGTTTTGTCGGACTCAATGGCGCAGGCAAGACCAATATCCTTGATGCCATCTATTACCTCTCGTTTTGCAAGAGCTATTTCAATTCCGTTGACAAGCTGAATATCCGCCACGATCAAGATTTCTTCAGCATCCACGGCACGTATGGATTTGACAATAAAGAGAACGAGTCGGTGTCGTGCGTCCAAAAGCGCGATGCGAAAAAATCCTTCAAGTTCAACAAGAAAGAATACGACAGGCTTTCAGACCACATCGGAAAGTTTCCTTTGGTGATGATCTCGCCATACGACCGTGACCTGATCAACGAAGGTAGCGATCTCCGGCGCAAGTTCATCGATGGGGTGATCTCACAGTTCGACCCATTGTATTTGAGCGCCTTGCTTAAATACAACCGCGCCTTGCTGCAACGCAACATGCTGCTCCGCCAGTTTGCCGACAACCACCGTTTCGACAGTACGCTGCTGCAACTGTGGGATGAACAGCTTTGCGTTTGTGCCAGCGACATCCATGAGAAGCGCCAACGTTTCTTGGAAGAGTTCAGACCTATCTTCCAGCATTACTACGAGGTGGTTTCAGGTGCCAAGGAGCGCGTGGAGGTGGACTACAGCTCCAAGCTTGACCAAAAGCCCATGGAGCAGCTGCTGAAGGATAGCCTGCCGCAGGACACCTGTTCATGCTATACCAATGTGGGCATCCACAAGGACGATCTTGAATTCCAACTCGACGGACATCCGTTGAAGAAGTTCGGCTCGCAAGGCCAGCAGAAGTCGTTCGTAGTGTCGATACGTCTGGCTCAGTTTGAATACAACTATCAGAAGATCGGTTACAAGCCCATCTTATTGCTTGACGATATCTTCGACAAACTCGACGACCAGCGGGTGATGAAACTTGTGAGACTTGTGGGCGACAATCACTTCGGGCAGGTGTTCATCACTGATACCCAGCAGCAACGCATCGAAAGGCTTTTCGAGGATACCGACATCAACCATCGGATTTTCGAAGTAGAATCAGGACACGTAAACCTCATCAGCCATGAATGATCCGAACCAGAACACAGTAGGGGAGCTGATCAAGGCTTTCTATGATGAGCGCCGGGGACCGGGCTATCTCGATGAGGTCAACATCATCAAGGGATGGAAAGGCGTGGTCGGACCATTTATTGCGCAATATACCAAGGATCTGTTCATCAAGGACGGCGTGCTGTTTGTGAGTTTGACGTCTGACAGCTTGCGTAATGAATTGAGTTATTCCAAGACTGTGTTAAGGAAAAACCTTAATGATTTGGTCGGACGGGAACTGCTTACCGACATCGTTTTCAAGTGATTTTTGAAAAAATACTTGAATAATTCATCAGTTTGATGTAATTTTGCCCCTTTAATTCTTTAAATATTAAAATTTTAATCTAAATAACAGCTATGCTTAGTCAAGATGTAAAGATCGGAAGCGCCATTCGTATGGATGGTAAGATTTATTTCTGCATTGATTTCCAACACGTTAAGCCTGGTAAGGGTAACACCATCATGCGTATTAAGCTGAAGGACGTCCTCAGCGGCAACGTGCTTGAAAAGAGATTCGATATCGGTGTGAAGTTGGAGGAAGTCCGCGTTGAACATCGTCCTTATCAGTATCTGTACAAGGAAGGTGAAGACTTCATCTTCATGCACACTGAGACCTACGATCAGATTCCGATCGCTGAAGACAACATCACAGGTGTGAAATTCATGAAGGAAAACGATATCGTTGACGTCATCGTTGACGCTTCAACCGAGACCATCCTTTACGCTGAAATGCCAGTGAAGACTGTGCTTAAGGTGACTTATACCGAACCTGGTGAAAAGGGTAACACCGCTACCAACGCTCTCAAGGAAGCTACCGTTGAGACTGGTGCCATGGTTCGCGTGCCTCTGTTCATCAACACTGACGATATGATCCGTGTTGACACCCGTACCGGTGAATATTGCGAACGCGTGAAAGCCTAATGAAAATCAAGAAAACCACATTGAAACACCTCGCCGAGCTGATCGGCGCGGAGTTTGTCGGTGACCCGAACTTCCCCGTCACAGGCTTCAACGAAATCCATAAGGTGGAGGCTGGTGATGTGACCTTCGTGGATCATCCGAAATATTACGGCAAGGCCTTGAACTCAGCCGCTACTGTCGTGCTCATCAACAAGCACGTGGAGTGTCCTGAGGGCAAGGCCCTGCTTATTCATGACGACCCCTTCGACGCATTCCTCCGTGCCATGCGCCATTATCGTCCCAAGGAGACCTGCACCGAGGTGATCAGCTCATCGGCAGAGATCGGGGAGGGGACCGTCATCATGCCCGGCTCATCCGTCGGCAACCATACCGTTATCGGTAAAAACTGCGTCATCCATCCAAACGTCACCATCTATGACTATTGTGTGATTGGCGACAACGTCATCATCCACTCCGGCAGCGTCATCGGCGCAGATGCCTATTATTTCCAACGTAGAGCCGACAGCTATAAGAAGTTCGAGTCGTTTGGCCGCGTGGTGATTGAGGATGACGTGGAGATCGGAGCTTTGTGCAGCATCGACAAGGGCGTCACCAGCGATACTACCATTTGTCGTGGTACCAAGATGGACAACCACTGCCAGGTGGGTCACGACAGCTACATTGGTCGCAACTGCCTTATCGGTAGCCATGCCGCTATCGCCGGCGTCACTCGAATCGAGGACGACGTGATTCTTTGGGGACGTGTGTGCGTCAACAAGGATCTGGTGATTGGCGAAGGCGCTGTGGTGTTGGCCACCTCGGCCGTCGACAAGAACATTGAGCCCGGTAAAGCCGTCTTCGGCGTTCCTGCCCAAGACGTACGCAAGCAGTGGCGCGAACAAGCCGCCATGCGTCAATTGCCTGATTTCCTCAGGGAATATTACAACAAAAAAGATTAGTGCTGGTAGGCTCCCAGATCGGGAACGCCAACACGTGACTTGCCTTCGAGATCGTAGGGTACCAGTGACCCTATGATGGGATTGCCTGTGCCAACAGCGGGCGAAAGGGCATCGCTGATGTGCATGTCGAAATTGCGGTAATCCACAAACAACGGATCCTCGTTGAAGATGCAGCTGTTGAATCCAGGCGATTCATTGCTGAACTTGGTGGTTTTCATCAGACAATGGTCGAACACATAGGTGGTGTCGACAGTAGTGCCGCTCAACGCCGTCTCAAACTCCTGCTCCTGAGCACCATGAACAATGCTGTTGCCCATCTCGAAAAGCAGAGGGAACTCATAAACCTGACCGTCTTCTTCAACGTAGTTCGAAAGCATTACCGAGGCAGTGGTGCGTGTTGACTTCCACCAATAGTTGCCAATGGTGCAATGCTTGAGTGCGTATGCTCCGCCTTGAGCCACGGCGAAGGCATATTGTCCGCAATTGTCGATGACCATGTTGTTTGCCTCTATCGCATAGTAAACGGCGTAAAGTCCGACGCCCGTATGGTTCTCGAGGATGGTGTTGTTGATGCGAAGCGCATTACGGGTTTCGTGGATGAACGACTCGGCTTGGATGCCGATGAATGCGTTTCGGATGATGGCATGGTTGATGATGTGGTCGGCACCTTCGCGGCCATCCATCAGCCAGATACGGTCCCACTGACCAGGTTCGTTATCGAAAAACGGCTCCAGCCGGTCGCTTTCAATGATCACAGGATTATCGACAGTGCCATCAATGATCAGCTGTCCGTCGCTCCACGACCAAAGTCCGCCACGGCCATGGATGTACACATGTGTGCCGGCTTCGATGTGCAAAGTACCGTAGGAATTGATCAAGGCATAGCCGTAAACCACGTATGGCAATTCGTTGGTCCAATGGATGTCCTCCAGACTGTCAGCCACAATCTTGAATTCCGGGAAGCCGTTGATCTTCTGGTCGGCCACGATGTAGCGGGCGTTCTGTCCCCAAGCCACCAACTTGATGAACTGGGTGTTACCATTGGTGATAAACAAAATGCTGTCTTCCACCACAAACGGCGTACGTTGGTCGTTGGGGTCGATGGTCACGTTGAGGAAAGAGAACAGACTGTCGTTGGCAGGGACAATCTTATCGTGAAACTCCGAGCCGCTCTCACCATCAATATTGATCTTAAAGCGTGAGGATTCACCGCCCATCAAGCGTATCTCGCTGATGTTTAAATCTTCAGTGTAGTTATTATAAATCTTTAGTTGATGTGTCGACGAGCCAATGGTGGTGAAAACCGTGTCGAACATGACCGTATCCGTCGAAAACGAGAGCTTCTGGTTAGGGTCCGTGCTGATGTTGTTTTCCTTGCGGCATGACGAAAACAACACTATTGCGGCTATGATTATGAGAAAAATCCTTTTCATCCGATGAATTTTGGTACAAAAATAGCTATTTAATCTATATTTGGTTTAATTATAACTATCTTTGCAGCGAATTCGTATGAAAATGAAAAGAATTATTTCCGTTTTATTTGCATTGGTGCTGAGCGTAACCGTATCGTCTACGGTTAAAGCCCAGATTTTCGGTGGCCCTGATTTCATGAAAGGGAAGATGGTTGCCGGCGGTATCTTCAATGCCGGCTATTCCTCAGGATGTTTACATTTAGGAATAGCTCCACAATTCGGCTATCGTTTGACGAGAAGTCTGGAGATTGGCGTCAGGGTGGGATATGATTTATACCATTATTATAACAGCCCCTACTATGGCAGATACAACAGCCATTTCTTTAGTGGTGCGCTCTATGCCAACTTTGAGATTTTTCAAGGCATTTATGTCCATGTGGAAGACGAGGAGTCATGCATGCTTGTCAGAGGCAATGCCCTGAATCCAACTACTCCCAATTGGTATAATTCCGCTTTTGTTGGTGGAGGCTATCGTCAATACACCAGCACCAATTCATACGTATATTTTGCTTTCCTGTATAACCTTTCGTGGAGTTATGCACACCCAAACGAAAGTCCATACGTCAATCCTTTTGTGATTAGGACGGGCTATTGTATTGGTTTTTGAGGATGAATTATGGAGAAAAAGAACAACAATGCGATCAATATAAAGAACAAACGCGCGGAGCATGAGTATTTCCTGATGGATCGGCTTACGGCGGGCATTGCGTTGACGGGTACCGAGATCAAGTCGATACGCAACGGCAAGGCGAGTCTGGCGGAGTCATACTGTACCTTCAAGGGAGACGAATTGTTTGTGGTGGGGATGCACATTGCCGAATACGACAAGGGTACTTACAACAACCACGATCCCAAGCGCGACCGTAAGTTGCTGCTTACCGCACGTGAGCTTCGCAAATTCAAGACCAAGGTGCAGGAGAAGGGATTCACCATCATTCCGGTGCTGCTTTTCATCAACGAGAAAGGCCTGGCCAAACTCGACATTGCCCTTGCTCGAGGCAAGCATTACTACGACAAGCGTGAGACTTTGAAGACCAAAGACTCGAAACGCGATGTGGAGAAGCAATTGAAAGGTTATTGATTTGTCATTGAACTGATTTTGTTTATTTTTGCAAAAAAAAATTTTGAGATGAAAAAGTTGTTGTTTATTGCGTTGACTGCAGTGGTTTTATTGGGTTTCAATTCATGCCATAAGCATAGATATTGCCAATGCTATGCTTACGTCAACGGTGAGGATATACCGCTGGGTGAAGATACCCCTGATCTCACTCAGATGACGGCTGCCGCCATCGATTCGTTGGATTCGTCATACAACGTCTATATCATTGAGAGCGGCACATGCAACGATAAGGCCAAGGAGATTGTGGGATGGGGCCAAGTGACATGCCGCGAGGTCAGTCCGAAGTACGACAGCAGCTGGCTTACCGAGCTGTTCAGCAAGAATAATAATACGTCAAACAAGCATTGATACCGTTATGAAATACGGCTTTGACAACGAGAAATACCTGAAGATTCAGTCCGAGCATATCCGCGAGCGGATCGCTGAGTTCGGCAACAAGCTTTACCTTGAATTGGGAGGGAAGCTCTTTGATGACCATCATGCCAGCCGCGTGCTGCCTGGCTTCCAGCCCGACAGTAAGCTTCGCATGTTACAAAACCTCAGCGAGAGTGCCGAGATCATCATCGTGATCAGCGCTACTGACATTGAGAAGAACAAGGTGCGTAGCGACCTGGGCATCACTTACGACGTGGATGTGCTTCGCTTGCGCAATGAGTTCATGAAACGCGGATTCCTGGTGAGCGGCGTTGTCATCACGCATTACAATGGCCAAAGCAGCGCTTCCGCTTTCCACAACCGTTTGGAGCATTTAGGTATCAAGGCCTATTATCATTACCTGATTGACGGTTATCCGCACAATGTGGCTCTCATTGATTCCGACGAGGGCTTCGGAAAGAACGACTATGTGGAGACCACACGTCCCTTGGTCATCGTCACCGCACCTGGTCCGGGCAGCGGCAAGATGGCTGTGTGTTTGAGTCAGCTTTACAATGAACAGAAGCGTGGCATCAACGCTGGTTACGCCAAGTTTGAGACTTTCCCGGTGTGGAGCCTCCCACTGAAGCACCCCGTCAACATGGCTTACGAGGCAGCTACAGCCGACCTCAACGACGTGAATATGATCGACCCGTTCCATCTGGATGCTTACGGCAAGATCGCCATCAACTATAACCGCGACATTGAAATCTTCCCTGTGCTGAACGCCCTGTTTGAAGGCATCTACGGCAAGTGCCCGTACAAATCGCCTACCGACATGGGAGTTAACATGGTGGGTTTCTGTATCAGCGACGACGAGGTGTGCTGCAAAGCCGCCAAGGATGAGATCATCCGCCGTTATTTCACCGCCTTGAACATCATGGCTGAAGGTGGCTGCAACGAAAACGAGGTCAACAAGATCTCTATGCTCCTCAACCAAGCCAAGATCACCGTTGAGGACCGCAAGTCGGTGGTGGCAGCCAGGGAACGCAAGGAACGCTGTGGCGTAGATTGCGCTGCCATCGAGTTGGCTGACGGTACCATCATCACGGCTGAAACCAGCACCCTGTTAGGTCCCAGTGCCGCCTTGATTCTCAATGCCACCAAGCATTTAGCAGGTATCGACCACGATCTTAAGCTCATTCCGCAATACATGATTGAGCCTATTCAGAAAACCAAGGTGGACTACCTTCGTGGTAACAATCCAAGGTTGCATACCGATGAGGTGCTGATTGCCCTCTCAGTGCTCAGTCCCGAAAACGAAAACTGCAGGAAAGCTTTGGAAGTTCTCCCGCAGTTTATCGGTTGTCAGGTTCACTCTACCGTGATGCTTAGTGAGGTCGATCGTAAGATCTTTAATAAGCTCGGAGTAGGGCTGACCTGTGATCCGGTCCGTAAACCAAAATAATATTTGGATTAATCTACCTTAATGTCTTTATTAACGTTCTTCGAACCCACGAGGGCGTAGAAGAGCAGGTATCCAATACCGATGACGATCACCCAGTAGCTTTGGAGGTATCCAACGCCGCCAAGACCATCGACGATGGCATTCTGGAGCAATGGCAGGATGCCGCCGCCGCAAACCAAGGCCATGAAGATACCGGAGGCTCTTTCGGTGTATTTGCCCAAACCTTCAACGGCAAGGTTGAAGATGCCGCCCCACATCACGGAGGTGCACAGACCGATGCATACCAAGAAGGCTGCGTTGAGCGGGATGCTCTCCATGCCGAAGCCTTTAGCGCCATTGAATGCTGGGAACTTGACCATCACTGAAGGTCCGAACATGGCCAATAAGGTGAGGATGATGCCGGCGACGGATGCCACAGTGAGCATGGTTTTGGCAGACACCTTGTTGCCGATGATGCCACCGATCAGTCGACCCACCAACATGAGGAACCAATAGAAAGCAGCTACGGAAGCGGCCACGTCGTCAGGATCAGAGATGTTACCCAAAACGTTCAGTTCAGGGTTCTGAAGCCATTTGTGCAGGACGTTCGGGATACCGACTTCTACACCGACATAGATGAAGATGGCGATGGCGCCAAGCACGAAATGACGGAAAGCCATGGGGCCTTTCCCGTCCTTGACTTGGGCAGTCTCTTGTCTTTGCTCGTTCTCAGGGATCTTAGTCATGAGGATGACCAAGAAGGCAAAGGCGAAGATGCCAAGAGCGGTGTACATCAGTGGGAACACATCGCTGATCTTAGCTTCCACGATGCTCGGGATAAGCAGACCGGTGATCACGATGACGGCGGTGCCACAAAGGGAGTTGAAGGTGCCGCCAATCTGGATGAGCTGGTTGCCATGGTTGCCGCCACCACCGAGCTTGTTCAGCATCGGGTTGACCACGGTGTTCAGCAAGCACATGCTGAAGCCGGCCACAAAGGCGCCAAGGAGATAGACGCCAAAGCTTCCGAACACGCCGGAAAGGGTTTGGATGCCCACTCCCACAAAGCCCACGACGACGGCTACGAGAGCGGTCTTCTTATAACCTCTTTTCTGTAACAGGTTACCAGCAGGAATACCCATCACCGCGTATGCAATGAAGTTGGCGAAAACACCCAAGGTGCCTTGCCAGTTCGGGATGTTGAACTGGTTCTTCAGGATGTCACCCATTGGCGAGGCCAGGTTGGTGACAAAAGAGATCATACCGAACAACAGGATCATCACGATGATCGGAATGGTGTAGTTTTGTTTCTTTTCCATTTTTAGTAATTTGAGAATTTAAATATTATCGTTTCGTTGTACTCTTCGCCAGGACGGAGGAAGGTGTTAGGGAAGTTAGGCTTGTTGGGCGAGTCGGGGAGGGCTTGGCACTCCAAGGCGACACCAGTGTAATCCTCGTAGATGTGACCGTTCTTACCTGTCGGACACCCTGAGAGCCAGTTGCCCGTGTAAACTTGCACACCGGGTTGGGTGGTGTAGATGCTCACCTTGCGGCCAACACCATCATGCGATAGCTCTGCAGCCAAAGTAAGCTTGTCCTTGGCTACACCGTCGATGACCCAGCAGCTGTCATATCCCTTACCGTTGATCAGGTCAGGGAAGGCTTCCTTGATGTCGCGACCAATCGGCTTGGCTTGAGTGAAGTCCATGGGCGTGTCGACTACAGGTTCCATCTTACCGGTGGTGATCAGTTCATTGGTAGCGGGCAAAAACCGCGAGGCATTCAGTCGCAGTTTGTGGTCGAGAATGTCGCCATTGCCTTCACCCTTTAAATTAAAGTAGGTGTGGTTGGTCAGGTTGACGATGGTGGTGTCTGACGAACAAGCGCAGAGACGGATGCACAACTCGTTTTCGGCGTTGAGGGTGTAATACACTTTAGCCACCAGTTCGCCGGGATAGCCCGCTTCGCCATCAGCTGAGATGTAAGTGAACACGACGCTCTCGCCATCGATACGGCTGGCCCATTTCTGATTGGCGAAGCCGATGCTGCCGCCATGAAGGTGGTGCTTGCCGTCGCCTGTGTTGAGCTCAAGCTGATATTCCTTATCGTCAATCTTGAAGCGTCCGTTGGCGATGCGGTTGGCAAAACGCCCGGGAGTTTTTCCTGCACAAGGACCGTCGCCATAATAATCCGTGGCGTTGGGATAACCCAACACGATATCGTCACTATGGCCATTGCGGTCAGGAGTGATGATGCTCACGATGCCTGCGCCGATGTCGCTCAACTGCACCTTAACGCCATTGCTGTTGGTTAAGGTGTATAGCTTGATGTCCTTGTTGTCAGGGGTCTTTCCCCAAGTTCTCACTTCGATATTCATACGTTCCAAAGGTGTAGAGGATAAACGCCTTTCTCAATCAATTCCTTGATCTTGCGCATCACGTCGGGTTTGTCCTCTTTATAGGTGACGCCGAACCAAGAGGCGTTGCTTGACAGCACCTTCAGCTTGGCGGTGCCGTCGTTGATGCTTTGGTTGACCATCAGCGGGATGAAGAACTCAGCTTTGATGTTGGTTTGGGCGGGGCCTTTCAGGAACTCGATGAAGCCTTTCTCGGAATACTCGAAGAAATCGGGCGTGAAGCCGAAGAAGTTCATTGAGACAAGCGAGTCCATATCCAATGGATGCGAACCAGTTTCATCGGTGTAGGCTGCCCCGCCGTCTTCGGTGTGACCGATGCCGAGACGCTCGACGATGGTCAGCAGGTTGTCGTCTTCGTCGGCGGTGCAGATGCCACGGCTCACGGTGCCGAACTCCGACATGGTGTTGCGAAGCTTGTAGGCCACCATGCTGTAGGCGCCTTTCTTGCCTTCACAATCCATGAGGTATTTAGCCAAAACTTCGTAGGCTTCCTTGCCATAGAAGTCGTCGGCGTTGATGGCGGCAAACGGCTCGTGGATCACGTCCTTGGCCATCAGCACAGCATGGCATGTGCCCCAGGGTTTCACACGCCCTTCGGGAACACTGAATCCAGCTGGCAATTTATCAAGTGATTGATATACATATTCTACCGGGATGCCGAATTTCTCAGCGTTGTTGACTTTCTTGAAAGCCTCGGCGAAGTCCTCGCGGATCACGAAGACCACCTTGCCAAAACCGGCACGTTTAGCGTCATAAATTGAATAATCGAGGATGGCTTCGTTGTTGGGACCTACGCCGTCCATCTGCTTCAGGGCACCATAACGTGAGCCCATTCCAGCGGCTAATACTAATAAGGTTGGTTTCATTATTATTGAGTTGTTTATTTGTTGATTATAATCTTCTAGCGCCATCGGAAATGACTACGTCATAGACTTTTGGCTCATGTCCGAATTTGGCATTGAACTTTTCCTTTGCGGTTTTGATGAAGTTATCGTAAAGGTCTTCCTTCACCAGGTTGATGGTGCAGCCGCCGAAGCCGCCGCCCATCACGCGTGAGCCGGTCACGCCGCATTCTTTGGCGAGATCATTCAGATAATCCAGTTCTTCGCAACTCACTTCATAGAGCTTGCTCATGCCGAAATGGGTGCCATACATGCATTTGCCAACGGTCTCGTAATCGCCTTTTCCCAAAGCATCACAGACGTCAAGCACACGTTGCTTCTCGCCAATGACGTATGAGGCACGGAGATAATCTTCGCCTGAGATGTCAGGACGTACTTCATCGAGCATGTCTTGAGTGGCATCACTGAGGTATTTCACTTCGGGATATTTAGCGGCGATATGGGCACAAGCGTTCTCGCACGACTCACGGCGTTTGTTGTAGGCTGAAGATGCCAAACTATGCTTCACCAAAGTGTCCAGCAGCACCACCTTATAACCTTTGGGATCGAAAGGGAAGTACTCGAACTCCATGGTGGCGCAGTTGAGGCGCATCAAGTTGCCAGCCTTGCCAAAGAGGGAGGCGAACTGATCCATGATGCCGCACTTTACGCCCACATAATGATGCTCGGTCATCTGTCCGATACGAGCCAACTCGAATTTGTCGATGCCAAGGTTGAACAACTCGTTAAGTGCATAGGCGTATGTGCTTTCCACCGCAGCTGACGATGACATGCCAGCGCCGATGGGAACATTGCCTGCGAAAACGGTGTCGAAGCCACCGATGGTGTAACCACGCTTCTCGATCTCACGGCATACGCCAAAGAGGTATTTTGCCCAATGCTGTTCTGGAAGATCCTCTTCGTTGAGTCCGAACTCGCAGTAATCCTCGTTGTCTATGGAGTAAGCTCGCACGGTCTTGGTGCCGTTCAAACGGATGCAGGCAAAGATGCCTTTGTCAATGGCTCCCGGAAACACGAAACCGCCATTGTAATCGGTATGTTCGCCAATCAAGTTGACGCGGCCAGGGGAGGTGTATACACTGAATTCATCGCCGAACAAAGCGCTGAACTTATTCTTAATTGCCTGTAAATCCATCTTATTTTTTAATTATGGTCTTAATACTCTTCTTTTCGCCAGCTACGATCTCGATCATATAAGCACCAGCAGACAGCTGTGTTAGATCGATGACGGTTTCCTTTTGGTTGACAGCTACTTCCTTCACCTTGATGCCAAGGATGTTGTATACACTGACGAGTTGAATGTCTTCATCGGAACGGATGGTCATCAGGTCGTCAACGGGATTTGGATAGATGCTGGTCTTCAGATCAATCTCGCCGATGCCTTGAGGGGTAATGGTGTCAGTGGCGACCACCTTCACGTTATCAATGAACCATGAATAGGTGAGGATATCGCTGCCGTTGTTATGGGCGCGGAATCTCAACCTGATGTTCTGTCCTTGGTATGGAGAAAGGTCGAGTTGCACCGGCTCTTGGAACTGGTTGACCCATTCAGGTTGGTCTACGGCGTCCCAGAGGGTTGTCCATGAGCCTGTGTTGGTATTCAAGACATCCACTTTATAATGGTCATGGTATTCTGCGACGCCGTATTGGCAGAAGGTCTCAAAGGTAAGAGCAGTGGGGCGGTTGATAGTCAACAGCGGGGTGACGAGAGATTCGTCCTGTGGTCCCCATTCTTCTGATTCGTCCCATTCAACACCGGCCATTCGCTCGCCTTGTGGAGGTACCACATAATATTCATCGCCGAAATAGTTGGTGGCGTATTCAGCTCTGAATCTGTACCAGCTGAACCAGCTCATGTTTAGTGACTCTATCGACCATCCCGCTGGTGGGAATTGTTCGTCTTCAAAGCCTTCCAGAAGGATAGGAGCCTGCCAGTCCCAATGCAGTTCGTATGGATCGGAATCGGCGGTGTGACCGAGGTCGTCAGCCAGATGGAAGACGATGCTTGCGGTGGTATGGTTAGGCTGTGCCGGAAGGGTTGCCGTATAGTCGTAATTGGACTTACCTGATCTAACGAAGGTGACGTCGTGTGATTGACCGTCAATAGTATAGGTGGCCTGCAATTGGTTCGGCACGCCCGACTCGTCATAGATTCTCAATGTCGGGCTCATCTGTGTATCAGCCCAGGTTTGGGTGTCTTTCAGTGAGACTACGGTAGGCGGGTTGTTGTCGACCGAAGTGGCGTTGATGTAGATGTCGTCGATGCAGAGGTTCCAGCCATAGCCGCTGACAGCCTCGATGATGATGAATCCGTAGCCTTCAGGGCTGTTGAAAGTATAGTTGTACTCGTACCAGTCGCTATGGTCACCAACCACAGGCTCGAGCATGGTGTTGCGGTGAACGGTGCCAAGCAGGGTGCCGTCAGCGGTGTTGGTGGTCGGGGAGTAGTATACGTTGATTCTGTCAGGACCCATAATGTTGTTGTTGTAGTTACGGTAGATCCAGTAACGCACAACATTGTCGGTAGCATTGAGTTGCAGCTTCGGTGAAACTAAATTGCATGAGCTGCCTGCAGGACTGGTGTAGCAGTAAAAACGAGCCATGCCGGCGCTCTCGTCATGAGGCGTGCAAGCTGGCCAGTCGTTAGAGGTCTTGCGCTCAAAGATATAGTTGCCGTTGGTGGCGACGTTCAGCCATCCTGTTGGAGGGAAGGTCTCACTTTCAAAGCCTTCATTAATAGGGAAGGTGTGGATGGGCTCCAAAGCGGTGATGGTATAGTCAGCCGATTGTGTGGGAGCGGAATGTGATGACGTTACATTGAAGGTGGCATGCAGCGTTTCGTTGTTTGTCAGGTTCATCGGCAGCGTGACTATTGCTGTCAACTCCACCGAAGTGTTATAGTCCAAGCTGACCTGAGTCACCTGTGAACCGTCTTGATAGAACTCGATTGGCAACGAACTCGTGTTGGTGAACTGGTAGGTGTCCTGCTGCTCTCCGGTGTTGCTGAGGAGGAAGCGCAGATAAGCAGATTCACCAAAGTAGACTGAAGTGTCGGCGGTGAGTTGCTCAATATTGAAATTGTATTGTGCGGTCTGTTCGATGACGACATCGTCGATTGACAAGTACCAAGGCATGTTGGTGGCCACGCTGTGGAAGCCCACATAGAAGCTGCCTGAACTTGTGGCTTGGAACACGGCAGATGCCTGCTGGAATTCTTCGTTGTCAACAATGAAATCAGGTATCACGGTGATCGTCATGGCCGAAGGAGTGGCGCTTGCACCGGCTTTGATTTCCAGGTTGAAGTGGTCGACATGCCATGTGGAATACCAGAAAGAAACGCGGTAGTAGCTGCCAGCGGTAGCATTGATCTCCTTGTAGGCCCACACGTCGGTGTTATAGGAGGCGTACATATACCAGTCGCCAGTATGGGGCTTGCGCCCACGGGCTACGTTGTCGTCAGGGATGGTGATGCCGGCTTTCCAGCCATTGTCGTTGCAAATCCAGCCGACGGGCGTTGCATCAACGGTGTTGCCTGTCTCAAATCCATCGTTCACAATAACCTGAGCGAAAGCCATCGTGCTGATGATTAAAGCTAAAAGAGTAAAATAAATCTTTTTCATTGTATGTTTGTTTGATTTCAAATTTTCAATTAACCTACAAAAATAGGAAAAAAAACATAAATTTGTCAAGTCATAAAACAATACCTGATGTTGAAAAAATACCTAAGAATTTTTGTCATCGCTTTATTGTCTACAGCATGTACAAAACAACCTGCTCCGATTGATCCCATTCCCACACAGGAACAGGTCAATTGGCAGCAATTGGAGACCTATGCCTTCATCCATTTCGGGCTGAACACTTTTAATGATATGGAATGGGGTTATGGCGACACGCCTGCCTCGACTTTCAATCCCACGGCGTTGGATTGTGAGCAATGGGTGCTGACCTTGAAAGCCTGCGGTATGCAAGGCGTGATCTTTACGGCGAAGCACCACGACGGCTTCTGCCTTTGGCCAACGGAGACTACAGATTACTGTATCAAGAACTCGCCTTACAAGGACGGCCATGGCGATGTGGTGGGGGAGTTGTGTGAGGCTTGCCGTAAGCATGGGATGAGTTTTGGACTCTATCTGTCGCCATGGGACCGCCATCAGGCATCCTACGGAACGGATGAATATGTCAAGTTGTATCATCAACAAATCCAAGAACTTGCCGATCGTTACAGTCCTTTCTTTGAGTTTTGGTTTGATGGCGCCAATGGTGGCGATGGTTGGTATGGCGGCGCCTGCGAAACACGTTCCATCGATGCCGACACCTATTATGAATTTGAAAAGGCGAGAGACGTCGTTTGGGCTCATAGTCCCGAGGCCATGATCTTCGGTGGCACGGTGCCTACCATTCGGTGGATCGGTAACGAGAAAGGCTTGGGAAACACCACCCAATGGAGTGTCGTTGATGGCGCTTGGCTGCCTTCAGAAGTAGATGTGTCTATCCGTCCAGGTTGGTTCTACCATGATAACGAATCGCCAAAATCGTTGGAGCAACTGCTTAACATCTATTACCAAAGTGTGGGTCGCAACGCCAGCCTGTTGCTGAACTTCCCTGTGAACTGCGAGGGTCGAATTCCTTCGGAGGATTCACTGCGCGCTGTGGAATGGCATCAAGCCATTGAAAAGCGCTTTGCCCATGACCTGATGAAAGACTGCAAGGTGACACATCATGATACCCCTTCGGAGATGATCTTTACTTTTGATGAGCCCACTACGTTGAGTTGCCTTGTGTTGCAAGAACAGATTGCTTTGGGCCAGCGTGTGGAACGCTTTACGATTAGTCGTTACCGCAATGGCAAATGGCTTCCGCTTGAGACCAATGAGGAGACGACTACCATCGGCTACAAACGCATCATTCGTGTCAAACCAGCCGAGATGGAGCAACTGAGAATTAGGTTTATTAAAGCGAGGGGACCAGTGGTAATGAAAAAGGTTTCAGGGTATAGATAAAAAAATCGGGCCAGTTTACACTGACCCGATTTTTGTTTCCGCCTAACGAAGGATTATCTCACGATAATCTTTCCTGACTTGCGTTCGTCGTTGCATTGCAGGGTGACGATGTACATGCCCTTGGCGAGGTTGTGGGTGAATCTGACTGAGCCTGTGGCAACGGTCTTGGCAAGCACTTGCTGACCGAGGACGTTGAACACTGACAGCTGGACGTTGTTGTCGGTATTGTTCTCCACGAAGATTTCGTTGTCATAGTTCCAGACATTTACCTCCATCAGGCTCACCTCGTTCACGCTGGTGATGCTGGTGGCGGTCAGCACGATGTCGTCGATCTCCCATGATGCGGCGCCTTCTTCGATGGTGCTGGTGTATCTGAAGCCGAGGTAGCAGTTGCTGCCGCTGAAGCTATTGAGTGAGATCTCGCCTGACTCGGTCCAGATGTAGTTGCCTTCCGACATGGTGAAATCAATTCGTTGCCACATAGCAGTGGTAGGATCCTGACCGTCGTAGTTGTTAGAGAAGTAGAGCTCGAGATCTGGTCCCGTGAACTTCATGGCATTCATAAAGGTCAAAGTCACGCCTTCGTAATTATTGAGGTTGAAGGCAGGGGAGATGCACCATTGATCGTTGTCAACATCATCATTGTAACCGTTGGCGTTGGCGTACTTGTTGCCGTTGTGAGTGGCGATGGTCCATGGCTTGTTGCCATAGATGGTGACGAAGGTCCAGCCGTCCATCTCGCCTTCCCAATCCTGGTTGAAGATGACGATCATGTCAGTGTGGATCACATAGTCTGCAGTAGCGATGCCACTGTTTTCGTAGCCTTCCATCATAGCGATGGCCTTGAGGGTCATGTCTTGAGCAACGTGGATGGGCTCGGTGTAGACGCTTGATTCAGCAGTTGGTTCTGTGCCGTCGGTGGTGTAGTAGATGGTAGCACCTTCGGTGGCGCAAGTGATCTCCACGTCGAACTCTTCATAATAGGTGCCTGAAGCCACGCTGATGACAGGTGTAGCCACCACTGGGGTGACGGTGCCGCCCATCACGAAGATGTCGAGGTAGAAGTTGTAGTCAGTATTGTTCATGTTGCTGGTAGCGTAAGCACCGAACTTATTGGAGGCGTTCTTGGCGATGCCACGGTTGGTGGTGGTGCCGTTGGTGATGACGAAGCCAGTGTAGTTCGGGATCAAAGCGCTTTCACTTGAGGTCTCGAGGGCGATGTTCCATTCGATGTTCTCGTTACCTGCGAAGTTGGTGCTGCTGCTGTAGCCGAGTGCGTCGCCAGCGGCATTGGTCAAGGTGATGACGTTGCCGTCAAGAGTCACGTTCCAGAGGTAGGTGTCAGCGTCGTCAGCAATCTCTGCAGGCAGCTGCTCGGCACCGCTGTTGTTCACTGAAGTGAAGAGCACGCCGTCAGGCTTGCCGGAGACACCAGCTGTCATGGCATAGTAACCATCGCCAACGCTTGCGTCGTAACGTGCTGCAAGGATGATCTGGTCACCGTCGTTGAGGTCGCTGAGGGCATAGATTCTATTCCAGTCGCCGCCAGGAATAGGTTCTTCTGTCACAGTGCCGCTCAATGTCACTGTTGCTTCGTCGCCTGAAGATGCATAAATGTTAACACTCTCGGTGTACTGACCGATTTCTGTACCATTCATTCTGACGTAGATTGTGGTTGCTTCAAGGTTTGTGATACCATCGAAGAAGATCTCATTGTCATATTCTTCGTCGTCAAGAGAAATCTCAAATGGACTATAAACAAACACGTTTATGCTACCCAATATTCCGCCGCCTGGTGCAGGAGAGATATTGCCAGCTGTCAGAACAAATGTCTGCGATGCTGAAGGGCCTTCACCGATATGGTGTGTGAATCCGCTCAAAGCATTTGGTGTCACTGTCAGATATGGATCTGTTGTGAATCCCATCAACATTATGTCGTCGATCTCCCAAGCGGCAGCTTCAGTCTCGGTGCAGGTGTACTTGAAGCCAATGTAGCAATTGCTACCAGTGTAGTCGGCCAGGTCAATGACGCCTGATTCAACCCAAGCGTATGAACCTGTTGACATGTTGAATTCGAGTTCAGTCCATGTTGCTGAAGATGGGTTCTCACCGTCGTAGTCGCTCGAGAAGAGCAGCTGTACAGCTGGACCAGTGTAGTTCTTGGCATTTCTGAAGGTCAAGTTAGCGTTGCTGTAGACATTGAGGTCGAAAGCAGGTGAGATGCACCACTGTTCGTTGACGCCGCCGTTGTAGCCATTGGCGTAAGCGTAGTGGTTGCCTTGGTATTGGTTGATAGTCCATGCATTGCTGCCTTCTACGGTGACGAAGGTCCAGCCGTTCATTTCGCCTTCCCAGTCTTGCTGGAAGATGGTGACTGCGCCAAGGATGATGGTGTATTCAGCGGTGGCGATGGTGCTGTTTTCGTAGCCTTCCTTCATGGCGATGGCTTTGATGGTCATGCTTTCAGCAACAGCGATAGGAGTTGTGTAAACACTGCTGTTTTCGGTTGGGTCGGTGCCGTCCAAGGTGTAGTAGATGGTGGCATCGGCGGTGCTGCATGCGAGGGCAACTTCTTGTGCTTCGTAATAGGTGCCGCCTTCAGGTGCGAAGGTAGGAGCAGCGCAGGTGAGTGTGCCGCCGCCCACGGTGGCAAACATGTCGAGGAAGAAGTTGTAGCCTTCACCACCCAAGTTCTGAGTGTGGTATGGACCGAAGTTGTGGTTGCTGTTCAGGGCGATGGCTCTGACGGCAACGTTGACGTTGTTCACCACGAAACCTGAATAGTTGGGAACCATAGCACCTTCTTCTGAAGTCTGGAAGGAGATGGCCCAAGCTGTGTTGTCACCGCCATTGGCGAAGTTGGTGCTGCTGTTGTAGCCGAGCACGTCGCCGTTGGCGTTGGTGAAGGTGTAGTTTTCACCGTTCACGTCCACAGTCCAGTAGTAGGTTTCTTCAGCATCTGAAATCTCGCTTGGCAAGGTCTCGGTAGCTCCGGCAACGCTGGTGAACAGCACGCCTTCGGGCTTGCCAGAGGCTTGAGCGGTCATGGCATAGTATTCATTGGCGGTCTCGTTGTAACGAGCGGCGAAGATGACCTTTGAGCCGCTGGTGAGCTGTGAGAGGTCGCTGACGCGGACGTAGTTGCCAGCAGGAGGTGTGGGTTGGCTGTCAGTGACACTACCAGTCAAAGCGATGGTGATGTCGTCGACATCATCCTCGGTGATGGTGATTTCCTCGTTATAGTCGCCAATCTCCAAACCGGCTTTCAATCTTACCTTGATAGTATTGCTATAACTACCTGTGTAAGTGTTGATGGTGATTTGGCTTTCAGGATAGAAGTTTTCGCCGGGGAATGATGACATTTCATAGCTTTCTGGAGCAGTGATGACGGTTGGACCGGTGAGGCTTCTGCCAGTGATGGTGAAAGTCTTCACGGTTGAAGGACCTTCTTCATACACGTAGGTGAATCCTGCCAGAGAGGTTGGGGTGACAGTGATGCCAGCAGGATGAGCGAAGGTAACGTCAGCGGCGCTTGCAACGCGGAGTTGAGGGTTGTTGTAGCAACCGATAACGCCGATAACTGTTGCAATGTCGCCTTCCTCAAGACCTTCAACTACGGGCATCTTGTAGATGTTCAAGGTGTTTTCACCTTGAGTGATAGGTGTGTTGTTGTTATTGTTGATAGTGCCTACGGTTGCATCCACAATCTGAACGCGTGTGGACTGTAACATTTGGCTGCCGCTGTGGTCTGCCAGAATCTCAGCGATGGTCTTTTCAACCACAGGAAGCGGGTTGCTTGAGCTGAGGATGATGAACTGGTTGTCATCGCTGCCGTTGATGGAGGTGAGTTCCACAAGGCCATTGTAAACGGTCTTCTTACCGTATGCCATCACCATGTCGCCAATGGCTAATGCTTGAGGAACGGTGTTGTTGTTCAGGTAGAGGTCGATACCGGCTGTTGCATCCTGGGCGTAGATGTTACGGCCGTCGATGAAGGTCACAACGCCTTGTACCAAAGCGTATTCGTTATTGGCCAGAGCTCTTGCTTCGGCAATGGTCATAGGCTCAATGATGGTGTAGGTTGCGCTTACCACATCGCTATTGTTCAAGCCGGTCTTCACAGCCATGGCTTTCACTGTGGTGGTGGTAGAGACGGTAAATGCCTCGGAATAGACAGTGCTGTTAGTTGTTGGATCGGTGCCATCGATGGTGTAATGGATGGTAGCGCCTTCGGTGGTGCAGGCGATGCTCACTTGCTGTGCGGTGATGAAGGAACCAGCTGTAGGAGTGAAGGTTGGGTTGGCCACGTGAGCCAGCTCGGTGAAGGTAGCGTTCACGGTGACATCAGCGGAAGGCATGGTGAACTGCATCGTTGTCTGATCGATATTGATGGGGTTTGCAACGCCAGCGTAAGTGTAGGTCAGGGTTGACAGCTCATAACCTTGATTTGGTGTAGCGGTCACGGTGATGGTTTCGCCGCCTACAAGATTTGATGTCGTATCAACTGAAATGGTTCCGTTGGTGATGCCTTCGGCAACGCTCACGGTGTAGTAGCTAGGTGTTGGGATGTCGCCTGCTTTATACAGATAAACATCCAGCTGACCGTTGCCATAGCATGAGAAAGGTGAACCGCTGCTGTTGAGTCTCAACCAGTTGCGTGTGTTGGCGCCCTGAGCCTTGATTGTGGCAACGCCGTTCGATGCGATCTCGATGGTCCACTGACCGTTGGCGTTGTTTTCAGCTTGAACCTTCAAATAATTTGCAGAAGAACTGGCAGCGTAGAGATAACCACCGTTCACTGCATCATACAATGTCCAATAGTTGCCTTCCTGACCCAAGGTGAGTTCGTAAACGGCATCTTCGTCTGCTCCTGCAGCAGGAGTCACGGTTATGGTGTCGTTTGATGGGGTTACAGTGACAGCCGGACGGTTGTTGGTGGCTTGCTTACCTAATGCTTTGTAGGTCTCGCCTTTAATACCGACGATGATGTATTTATCACCAGAAATAAGTGCATCGGCGTTGGTGATCAACTTGTAAGAGGTCTCCGTTACAGGTGTCGGAGGAACAATGTTGATGGTGTAGGTCGCAGTGGCAATCTCACTGTCAATCATGTCGGCTTTCACAGCGATAGCCTTCACTGTAGTGGTTTCGCTAATGGTAAGGGCGGCAGTATAGGTGGAGCTGTTTGTGGTGGGGGTAGTACCGTCGAGGGTATAGTGAATCGTGGCGCCTTGGGTAGTGCAGGCGATGGTCACCGTCTGAGCCTCGGAGTATTCACCTGCTGCAGGAGTGAAGGTAGGAGTGGCAACCTGCTCTGTAGGTCCTACAATTTCTTCAAAGTCGTCAGCGTTGCGTGGGGCAATCTGTTGTGTTTGGTTGTTGCTTTGCCAATAAATAATCGAAACACCTTTTACATTATATTGCTTGCCAGCTTCCAATGAATTGATCGGGTTTGGATTGACGTTGAAGTTGTTGTATAAAGTAATTGAGTCGCCGGCTGCGTCATAGAATTTACTTCCGTTGTAAGAGCATGTGCCGAGGTTGATGGCCGTTCCATAGTTTCTAACCTCCAAGGATGCAATGGCTGTTGACAAAACGGGCACCTCTTGTCCTGATACGACAGTGAGGTCGCTTGCCTTGACACCCATAACTTCAGCATAATGGTTCTGATACATCATAACCTTACATGCCACAGTGCCACTCAGTTTGTCTCCAGCCACAAAACCGTGACCTGACTGGTAAATCACAAAACCATACTGACCGTCTGAGACGCAAACCTGTGAGCTCTTCACACCCGTCACATACCAGTCGTTGAAAGTCACGTTGGCGTTAGGCTGACTTGGAGTGCTGCTGCCAGCAGTCGCGGCAAACTCCCACAAACCAGCAATTGTTGTGATGGATTGTAACTGCTGAATGGTATAAGTAGCGGTAGCCACCGAGCTGTTGTCCATGCCTGTCTTTACACCCATGGCTTTCACCGTGGTGGTCTCGCTGATAGTAATAGGAGAAGAGTAGACCGAACTCGATGTCGTTGGAGTAGTACCGTTTGTTGTGTAATAGATGGTTGCATCTGTTGTTGCGCAGCTGATCGTCACATTCTGTGTCTCAGAATAAGTGCCTGCGGCAGGTGAGAATGTAGGTGTCGCCACTGTCGGGGTGCCGCTTGCATTATAATAATACTCAACTTTTGATACTGACACGAAACCGTTGCTTGAACCAGATGCACAGTCAAACTCGATTCTATAGTACAAGTTTGCAGCAGGTGATGTTATCGATACAGTCTGTGTGCCAGTAGCTTTGTCGAATTCGTCAATCTCTGTCCAAGAAGAGTTGTTGCTGCTGCTGTAGAGCTTTATTGAATTGATTTTTGCAGCTGTGATCGCGTCAATCGTCAATTCAACCTTGGTGATTGCATCTGAATAAGCACTAGCGGTGGTAATCGCTCCAACCGATTCGGTGTTCTTGCGGCCAAACTTGACATAATTCCAGTTTGCACCATTTGTGTTTCCATTTTCAACGGACCAACTGAAATTTCCATTGGTTGCTGTCCATGTAGAGGTGTAATTGTTGTTTGTTCCGTGACTTCCACCGAATAAACAGGTCGAATAGACCTCTTCGACTCTCGTCTGTCCCCAGACGATGCTGGACATCAGCAATAGGGCCGCTGCCAGCAAAACAGTAAATCTACGTCTCATTTTTGTTTGGATTTAATTATAATTTATTGATATTTAATTATTTGAATCTAAAGTCATGGCTTCATAGCCATTCTACAAATATAGCGAATCCGCCCCTTGAGGTAAAGGGGAAAGACGTATGACTTATCAACAATTAGGGGCGACTTATAAACAAAAAAAGCGAAGCAACCCATTTGGATTGCTTCGCTCCGCTCAGCGAGCTAAAGGTTGCTTCGCTCCGCTCGCAATGACGACTCTCGCCGTCCTTTACGAGGTTTGGCTAGTTAGCACTACTTAGAAAACAACAACCTTTTGAGTTTGGTTGCCAGCCTTCACGAAGTAGATACCAGCGCCGAGGTCGTTCACGGTGACGCTCTTAACGCTTTCGTAGGTCTTCACGAGTTGACCGACAGCATTGAAGATGTTGACATCAGCTTCGTTGTCGAGTTCCATGGTGAATGAACCGTTAGCGGGGTTCGGGAACACGGTCATGTTGACATTAGCCACTGCGCTTTCTTCTTCAACGCCCATAGCGGGATCGAAGTAGTTAACATAAACCTTGATGGCATTATAGAAGTTGTCATCAGGTTCATCATCGTTAGATTGCACATAGGTGCCAGTTTTGCCATCGACCTGGAAGCAGTACCACAGGTATTCGCCTTCGGCGTCGCTGTAGAGGTAAGGAATGACCTGGCCATAGACCATTTCGCTCAGTGCTAAAGTGATGTGCTCATTATAACCGAACACGCTCTTGGTGCCTTTCCAGGTGCGACCACCGTCAGCAGAACCGTTGCAGAACACTCTTAGGTAATACTGTTCATTGGTAGCATCCCAACCCAAGTTTGCATCTTTATCACCGCTGATCATTGACCAGAAGGAGAACACTCTATCAGTAGCTTTGTCGTAGTACATGGAAGCAAAACCGGCTTTACCGCAGTTGTATGAACCGTGGTCGCCCCAGTTGTCGCTAGCTGGACGGTAACCTTCAGTAGCGTCACGTGGCAGAACGTCGTAGTTATTATTAACGATCTCAAGTTCGCCAATGTATTCCGGCAGAGGATCATGGTTGGCATCTGACCAGTAATATTCTGATTCATAAAGGTCTTGCATCAGATAAGTGGAGTCCATGATGAATGGGCCGCCAACGTTACCGATACCACCGAGGCACATTTCGTTCTTGGGCAGCACTTCGCTCCAGTAAGCAACACCGCCCATTGAAGGATAATAACCACCGTCCCCAGCAGCTCCATTAGTGCCATTGTATTCATAGACAATGTGAAGATTGTCGTTTGCATCAAATGCCGCGCTGGTCCAACGAGGATATAAGAAAGCGACCTGTTCCGTGGTGTAGGTTTCGTGGATGCCAGGGTGATGATAGAACACTCTGTCGGTCCAGGTTTCACCATTGTCTTCGGAGACAACAGCCTTACCGTCAGCCCATGGTGTATTCAAAACGAAAGATACGCGGTTTGGTTTAGCGGGATCGCAAAGCATGAAATAGTAGTTGTTTGTACCACCGTCTGAAACATGGTCGGCATCCAGGTTAGGAAGCAATTCGCATGACTTGGTGAACTGTCCGTTTTCGTATCTCCAGTAGAAAATGGCCTCATTGTAGTAAGGCTCTGCATTTTGGAAATTCGCGGCAAGAACATGGACGATGTCGAGATTTTCACCTGAGCATTGAACAGCAGGGTGAGTGCCATCAACACCAGTCGTAGTCATAGGCAGAGCGATGCCTTGACCGAAATCGCGGTTGCCTTGACGGAAGTCCTCAACGAGGAAGATACGGAGTTCGGTAGCGGTGTGAGCTGCAATGACGAGACCGTTCTCTTTGTAACGGGCGATAGAACCGAAACCGGTCTTAATGCCTTCAACGCGAGTCTCGGTGAACTCCCATTCGCCAACGGCTGGATCCCAAATAGCGAGACCAGTACCGCGGTCTGAATAACTAACATCAGTAGCTTGGGTGTAGCACATTACAGCATAGCCATCAGGCCACACGGCGGTGAAGTTACGGGCGCCAGCGTTCGATTGCCAGTCATAAACGGTTTGGCTTAACTCAATAGCTTCATCTGAAACAGCGATGATGCCTCTTGTGTTCATGGGCAAGTTAGCCACGTCACGCTCTTCAAAGCCAGAGAGAGAAACAGCCTGAGCGGCCTTCATCGACTTCAAACTCGGTTTAGGGCTCTTGATTTGAGCAAATCCGGCGACGACGATGGTCATCGCAAGGACTAAAGTAAATACTTTCTTCATAGTAAATAAATTTGGTTAAAATGCGTATTAGGTAGCAAAGATAGGTAAAAAACAATTTACCGAAACTTAGGGTTTCAAGTATTTATCAACACTGGTTGTTGATAAAATGTTGATAACCCCTAATAGACAGCGTTTTTTTTTCTAATTTTGCACCTATTATAATATAAACTCCAATGAGAATTTATCTGGTGGGATATATGAGTGCTGGCAAATCAACCACGGCAAAGCGTTTGGCAAACAAGCTTGGCCTGGAGGCTTTCGATACAGACCGCCTGTTTGAGGAACGTTACCACATCACGGTGAGCGACTTCTTCAAGAAATACGACGAGCCGCTGTACCGTAAGCTGGAGACTCAGATCCTGCATGATACCCTGCAGTACGACAATGCGGTGATCGCCACTGGTGGCGGCACAGCGTGTTTCAACGACAACATGGATTGGATGAATCAGCATGGCATCACTGTATTCCTTAAGATTAGCCCCCAGTCGGCCGTGGTCCGTCTGTCACAATCCAAGGTGAGACGCCCCAAGGTCTATGGCAAATCGCCAGAGGAGCTGGAGGCATTCATCCAGCAGAACTATGCGGAACGCATGCCTTCCTATGAAAAGGCCATGCTGACGGTGAAAGGGGAGGATCTGGATATAGAAGCCTTGGCGGCTGCCGTCATTTCCTTAATTCCAACAGCGTGATATTCTCAACATGTTGGGTATGTGGGAACATATCCACGGGCTGAACGGCCTTGATATCGTAAGCTACTGAAAGCAGCTGCAAATCGCGGGCTTGCGTGGCAGGGTTGCAACTCACATACACCATCTTTGGCGCATGAATCTTCAACAGTTGCTCCACTACCTTCTCGGCCATGCCGGCACGCGGCGGGTCGGTAACGATGAAGTCAGGCTTGCCGTTAGCGGCGATGAATTCGTCAGTGAAGATCTTAGCCATGTCACCGGCATAGAAAGTGCAGTTGTCGATGCCGTTGATACTGGCGTTCACCTTGGCGTCGGCAATGGCTTCCTCCACATATTCGATGCCGACCACACGCTTCACGAAACGTGAGAAATATTGGGCTATGGTACCTGTGCCCGTATAGAGGTCATACATCAGTTCGTCGCCTTTCACGTCGGCCAAGTCAAAGGCGGCATGATAGAGTCTTTCGGCCTGATACACATTGGTTTGGAAGAATGAGACAGGGCCGATGCGGAACTTCAAGTCGGGGAAACCGGGACGGGGAGAAGCCATGGTTTCAATCAAGTAAGGATCGCCTTTCAAGCACTCGAACGGCAGGTCGTTGATGACGTCGTTGAACTTGTTGTTGATGATGAGCAAGAGGGAGACGATTTGTGGGAAACGCTTCTCCAATGCGGGAATCAGTTCGTGACGGATGCAGTCGTTTTCCTTGTTGATGACGATGATCACCATGAACTCGCCTTTGGCGTTGCAGCGGATCACTATATTTCGCATCAAGCCTTCGTGCTGGCGAACGTTGTAGTATGACAGTCCGTGTTCTTTAGTGAACTGGCGGACAAACAGCCGGATGTCGTTGGAGGGATCGGCTTGCAGGTGGCATTGCTCCACGTCGACTACACGGTCAAACAGCTGTGGCAGATGGAATCCCAAGCCCTTGCAATCGTCCTCGCCGTAAGTACCTGACGGAGCTCCGTCGGTGAGCCATTTGCGGTTTGAGAAGGCGTATTCGAGCTTGTTGCGATAGAAGTACTGCCGCTCGCAGCCAAGGATAGGACTCATCTCGGGATAGTCTACCTTGCCGATGCGGTCGAAGTTGTCCTTCACCTGTTTCTGCTTGTAGTAAAGCTGCCATTGGTAGCCCATTTGCTGCCATTTGCAGCCGCCACAGAGACCGAAGTGTTGGCACACTGGCGTCACGCGATTCTCCGATGGCTTCTTGATGTTGATGATGCGGCCTTCAAAGTAGTTCTTTTTCTTCTTGAAGACTTCGATGTCGACCACGTCGCCAGGCACCCCAAAGGGGATGAAGATGACACGGCCTTCGGGTTTGGCCACCGACATGCCTTCGCTGCCGGCATCGACGATTTCTACGTCATGCAAATATTCGGGTTCTCTTTTCTTTTTCATGGTATGAATGGATTGCTTCGTCGCTTAGGCTCCTCGCAATGACGAGAAGGCCTTTCCTATGTTTTCTGTGATATCTGATGCGATTAATGCCTCTTGGCTGAGGTTGGAGGCAGCGATGTCACCGGCCAAGCCGTGAAGGTAAACGCCCAAGACTGCGGCTTCCTCGGGGGTGTAACGCTGGGCGAGGAGGGAGAGGATTATCCCTGTGAGCACATCGCCGCTGCCTGCGGTGGCCATACCGGGATTGCCTGTGCTGTTGAAAAACACGGCACCATTGGGCATGGCCACGGCAGTGTTGGCACCTTTCAACACGATGATGATGCCATATCCGAAAGCCATATCTCGCAACAGTTCCAGCCGTTCAAAACTAGTGGAGGTCTTGCCAAACAGTCGCTCAAACTCCTTGGGATGGGGGGTGAGGATGGTCTTGGACGGCAAAAAAGATAGCCAGGTCGGATTCTCCGACAAGATGTTGAGCGCGTCGGCATCCATTACCAAAGGCACCTGCGCATCCTGAATCAGGTGGCGCACCAAGCGCTGGGCATCGTCATCCATTCCCAAGCCGGGACCAACCCCAATGGCGTTAAACTTATCCAACTTGTCGTCGGTATGGATCATGGCCTCGGGAACTGCTGCCATCAATGGGTTCCAAGCCGCTTTGGGCAGCAACACCGAGAGCAAACCAACACCTGTTCTCAAGCAAGATTTCGCTCCCAAAATGGCCGCTCCCGTCTTGCCTTCCGATCCGGCTACCAATAAGGCATGACCGTAGGTTCCTTTATGCGAATACTTCGGCCGATGATGAATCATCGGTTGAATCATCTCTTTATCAACCAAGAAGTTATTTGTTTCAACTTCAAGTAAAAATTGAGGATGTAATTGGATATCCAAGATCTCCAGCTGACCAACGTATGGGTCGTTTTCAGGCATCATGAAAGCTAGTTTCGGCACTTGAAAAGTGAGGGTATAGTCGGGTCTGAAGATGGCAGCATTGGGACTTGGGCTATCGGCAAACAACCCTGAAGCAATGTCAATGGATATACGGATGGCTTGTTGGCGGTTGAGGTGTTCGATCAGTTCACCTGCCACACCGGTCACAGCTCTGTTCAGTCCTGATCCGAATAGGGCATCGATGATAATTTCACCTTGGGTGAAAATGGGGAAGTCTTCAGCCGACTGGATTAGGGTTGGGGTGATGCCAGTTCTGGATTGAAACAGATAAACTTCATCCTGGCAGTCAAGGCTCATCTTGTCGAGGTTGCCCACCATATACACTTTAGGTTCAAAGCCTTTCTCGTATAGTAGCCGTGCCACCACAAGTCCATCGCCGCCATTGTTGCCTGTACCACAGAAAAACAACACCTTATTGTCGGCCTTGAGACGTGGCAACAACCACTCGAATACCTGACCGGCAGCACGCTCCATCAAATCGATGGAACGAATGAGCTCATGTTCGATGGTGTATTGGTCCGCCTGGCGGACCTTGTCGATGCTTAGGATTTTCATAAGCCGTATTTTTTGCAAAGATAAAAAACCCTATCTTTGTCCCGTAAAAATATTTGATATGAAACGACTTTTTATCATTGCATTTTTGTTTTTGTCAGTGTTCGTCGCCAACGCCCAGCACATCAGAGCCTACGCCGAATACGACTACAACCGCACGGAGCACTCGAGGGCTAACTTCGCCATTGGCTCCGACTTTCAATTGGCCGACAACTTCCGTCTCGACCTCGGACTGCTTGCCGGCACACAAAACCGTTTTGCCTTAAACGTGGCCTATCAGATCGACCTGCATCAAGGCAAGAAAGGCACCTTCTTCTTAGAGAACCGTTATCTCTACAGACTTTTCCCGAGCTATGGCCTGCAGGAGTTCAATGCCATGCTTAACTTCGGTTATCGCAATATCCACTGGGTCTTTAAATTCGGCCTCTGCAGCCGTTACATCGCTGAGATCCCGCTACGGAAAAATGGGGGAGAAGGCACTATCTTTGAACCAATGAACGTCTCGTTTGACATTCAGTACAACCTGTTTGCTCAGGATCATCCGTGGAACATCGGTTGCGGGATCTCCAACTACCGTGAGTTTATCATCGAGCGTTTCACCTTGTTCTATTATAATTTGCACGGCTACTACAACCTCAACGACCAATGGCGCCTGACCGCCGAGGCTGGCCTGCATCCCGCCGGTGTGCTGAACCTCTCATCCCAATACAACGGCTACTACTTTAACATCGGTTGCACCTTTAAATATTAATCACTATGAAAAAAGTTACCTATATCATATTGCTGGCCTTGGGCCTGATGTTTGTTTCCTCATGTAACCGCCTCGATATTCTTGGCATGGTGGTCAACCGTAGCGACACCGAAGCCCGTGTGACTGACTGGCTCGACTGGAACGACCACAACGGGATGCCTGTCATCGACAACGTCCCTGACGAATACCGTTTTTATTCCTGCTCGGACACCCATATCAACGACGACAACTCGCGTTTCGCCAACTACATCACCGCTGAGCGCAACGACTCTACGGCTATTTTCAGCATCATTGCCGGAGACCTTGCCAACGAGAGCGGGGAGAATCCTTATATTTTGGCTGAAGCGGCTATGAAATACAATCCCGCCATCCATGCCGACGACGACCCCTGTTTCCCCATCATCGGCAACCACGATGTGTATTTCGACTGTGCGGACCATTACAAAAACCATTTCCACACCTCGACCTACGCCGTGACGGTGGAGACGGTTTCAGGCTTGAAAGACCTGTATCTGTTCCTGGATTCAGGCAACGGCACCCACGGTGAACGCCAGCTGAAATGGCTTGAGGAACAGCTCGCCAAGCGCGACCAGTATCGCCATTGCTTTGTCATCAGCCACAACTGGCTGTTCCGAACCACCTACAACTACACCACCACGCCTGCAGCCAACCTACCTGAGGACGAGATGTACGCTTTCATGCACCTGATGAGCGAGAACCAGGTGGACATGGTGGTGATGGGACATTTCCATTATTGCGACGCCAAGACGTTTGACGGCGTGAAATACGTGATGACCGACAACCTCAACGACGGCACAAAGCCTTCGTACATGGTGGTCACCTGCGGTGATAAGATCAGCTACGAATACAGAGAGCTGAAAGAATGATTCGGGATTATTCCCGAATCATTCCACTGTGACTGATTTGGCCAGGTTACGCGGCTGGTCAACGTTGCAACCACGCATCACGGCGATGTAGTAAGCAAGGATCTGCAACGGGATGGTAGCCAGCAACGGCGAGTAAATCGATTCGCTTTCCGGGATCTCAATGACGTAGTCGGCCATCTTACGGGCGATGACGTCCTTTTCACTGACGATAGCGATGATCTTGCCGTCGCGAGCCTTCACCTCTTGGATATTGCTGATCACCTTCTCATAAGTACGATGGTTGGTGGCGATGAACACCACAGGCATATCCTTGTCGATCAGGGCAATAGGACCGTGCTTCATCTCGGCTGCCGGATAACCTTCGGCATGGATGTAGGAGATCTCCTTGAGCTTCAAAGCACCTTCGAGGGCCACTGGATAGTTCTGCAGACGACCTAAGTAAAGCATGTTGCGCACATCCTTGTACTTGGCGGCGATTTCCTTGACGATACCGCTGTGGTCGAGAGTCCACTGGATCTTCTCTGGGATGCGGTCAAGCTCTTGGATGAGCTCAGCACGACGCTCGTCGGTGAGTGTGCCTTTCAGCTCAGCCAAACGCAGGGCGAGCATAGCCATCACGGTCACCTGTGAGGTGAATGCCTTGGTGGAGGCCACACCGATTTCCGGACCTGCGTGAGTGTAGATACCAGCATCGGTAGCTCTCGAGATGGAGGAACCAATGACGTTGCAGATGCCCAACACGACGGCGCCTTCTTCCTTGGCCAACTTGATGGCGGCCAGCGTATCGGCGGTTTCACCCGACTGTGACACAGCGATCACCACATCGTGAGGCGTGATGACGGGATGGCGGTAACGGAACTCGGAGGCGTATTCCACTTTCACGCGGATCTTGGCCAGGAACTCGATGAGATAACTGCCCACAAGGCTGGCGTGCCAAGAGGTACCGCAAGCCACGAACACGATATTGTCAGCATAGAGCAGCTGCTTCTCATACTGCAGGATGCCGCCCAAGCTCACGCTGTTGGTCTCTGTATGCAGACGGCCACGCATGGTGTCACGCACGATGGCGGGCTGTTCATAGATTTCCTTCATCATGAAGTGGTCGAAACCGGCTTTCTCGATGCTGTCGAGGTTCATCTTCAGCTCCTGCACGTAAGGCATGGCTTCCACATCCTGGATGGTCTTGATGTGCAGTTCTTCACCCAATTTAATACGGACCACTTGCTCATCCTCGATGTAAACCACCTTTTGGGTACGGCCCACGATAGGCGTGGCGTCGGAAGCGATGAAATATTCGTTGTCGCCAATACCGATCACCATCGGGCTGCCCTTACGAGCGGCGATGATCTCATCCGGATGGTCTTTTTCCACGATAGCGATGGCGTAAGCGCCAATCACGTGGTTGAGGGCGATACGGACGGCCTCAAACAGGTCGACATGTTCGCTCTGCTGCACATCTTCAATGAGGTTGGTGAGCACCTCGGTATCGGTTGATGACTTAAAGGTGAAGCCACGTTTCTCAAGCTCCTTGCGGAGGCTCATGTAGTTTTCGATGATGCCGTTGTGGATCAGCGCGATATTGCCAGAGTTGGAAAGGTGAGGGTGGGCGTTGGTCTGATTGGGCTCGCCGTGGGTGGCCCAACGGGTATGAGCGATGCCAATATGGCCGCTGATATCCTTGGCCGAGGCATATGCTTCCAAATCGGAGACCTTACCTTTGGCCTTGTAAACATTCAGTTCGTTGTTAGCGTTCAGCAGTGCCACGCCGGCGCTGTCGTAGCCACGATATTCAAGTCGTTTGAGTCCTTCAATGAGGATAGGATAGGCATCTTGATGACCTACATAAGCTACAATTCCACACATAGTTAAATAGATATTAAAGAGCAAAAGTAAGTTTTTTTGAAAAAAGTCAAGTGAAAAAAGTGAATTTTTTAATTTTGTGTTTTAATTCAACCCCAAGTATTATGAGAAGATTCAGCCTTTTTTTAACCGTTTTTATTTGCTTGAGCGGCATCACAGCTTTCGCTCAATATGGCACCCAATTTGACAATAGAGGTTTTGAGAACTGGGCTAACTTTGGCAGCAACTCCAACACCTATGAGCCTGTGCATTGGCATTCCGGCATGTCGGCATCGGGCAGTTTTTCGGGATTTTTGTCTCAGCAAATCAATGCGTCCACGACCGTCCGTCCCGGCTCATCAGGGACAAAAAGCGTAAAGCTTTGGCCCGTTTCGGTGCTTGGCGTCACCGCCAATGGCAACATGACCAACGGCAGGATCAACGCAGGCAGCATGTCGGCCACTGGAACTGGGAATTACAACTACACCCAACGTTCCGACAGCCGTTTCAATACGCCCATCAACACTGTTCCCGACTCGTTGGCCATATGGGTATGCTTCCGTTCGGCTAGCGCCAGCCAAAACGCCCAGGTAAGGGCTTTCATCCATGGCGATGCCGATTTCAAGAGCGTTGCCGACGGATCGCTTGATCCCGCTGACAAACTGGTGGCCACGGCAGCATGCTCGTTCACGCGCACCAGCACCGCTGGCGGTGACTTTATCTGGCGCAGGCTCTCCATTCCTTTCGTGCACAATGGCCCATGCAACGACCCACGATACATCCTGCTCTGTGTCACTACCAACGAAGTCCCCGGACAAGGAGGCACCAATGACGATATGTACATCGACGACGTGCTTTTGATTTACAATCCTTCCATCCAAATGGGAGCCATTGCAAGCAATGAATATCAACCTGGTGATATCCTGAATATTCAATACACCTTGAATGGCACCATGAGTCCTGAGAACCTCAACGGTGCTGCAAACCAAGTGATTGCCCAACTCTCAGACGCCAATGGCAGCTTTAGCAATCCCGTTGAAATGTGTAGGATCACCACCAACAATAGCGGCAACTTCAATGTAGCCCTTCCATCAGATCTTATCGAAGGCGATCATTACCGCATTCGTTTGGTCACCACCAACTATCCCATGGTCTCGAACGACAACGGCTATGACTTGACTGTTGTGAGTTCCAACGCCGACGTTGCCGAAACCGAGGCGGAGGACGAAATCCTTGGTGTTGAGATATATGACCTCTTAGGAAGACGGATGGAGGAAGGCGAGCTGACCTCAGGTATTTACATTGTCAGATACCAGACTAAGAACGGTATCGTCGTTAAGAAAATCATGAAGCGATAAAGCCATCGTCATTGCAAGGAGTGTAAACGACGAAGCAATCCAACATGACTCGAAATGGTCTGGTTGGATTGCTTCGCTTCGCTCAGCGAGCCTTCGGGTTGCTTCGCTTCGCTCGCAATGACGAACGTTTACTTCTGAGGATAGGTCAGTCCCATGTTGTAAAGGATGAAGGAGTAGATGTCGGCTTGCTCCTCGAGGACCTTGGCAACGGGTTTGCCGCCACCGTGGCCGGCCTTGCTGTCGATGCGGATGATCTTAGGCTCGGAACCTGTTTGCGCGGCTTGCAGTGCGGCGGCATATTTGAAGCTGTGGGCGGGCACCACACGGTCGTCGTGATCGGCAGTAGTCACCATGATGGCAGGATAATGCACGTCATCGCCGCTTTGGATGGTGTGCAGCGGAGAGTAGGCATACAGAGCCTTGAACATGGCCTCGTCGTCCTCGCTGGTGCCATAGTCGCTGGCCCAGTTCCAACCGATGGTGAACAGATGGTAACGCAACATATCCATCACACCGACTTGAGGCACAGCCACCCTGAAGAGGTCAGGACGTTGATTCACCACAGCACCCACCAACAAACCACCGTTGGAACCGCCGTTCAAAGCGAGATAATCAGCGGAAGTGTAGTGGTTGTCAATCAAATATTCAGCGCAGGCGATGCAGTCGTCAAACACATTCTGTTTCTGCAGTTTGGTGCCAGCCTGATGCCATTCCTCACCATATTCATTGCCGCCACGAAGGTTCATCTGGGCATAGATGCCACCGTTCTCCAAGAAGGGCAGGCGAGAGGTGCTGAAGCCAGGATTCAAGGTGATGTTGAAGCCACCGTAGCCATAGAGCAGGGTGGGGTTCTTGCCGTCTTTCTTCAGGTTGGCCTTGTAGGTCAGGAACATCGGCACCTGGGTGCCATCCTTTGAGGTGACAAACACCTGTTCAGTGGTGAAGTCAGCAGGATTGAAGTCGACCTGAGGCGCACGGAACACGGTTGAGGTGTTGCTCTCAATGTCATATTTGAACACGGTCATTGGATAGACGAATGAGGTGAAGCCGTAATACACTTCGGGTTCATCGTAACGGCAGCTGAAGCCGACTTCGCCAAAGGTGGGCAGCTCAATCTCATGGATCATGGTGCCGTTCAAGTCATACACGTAGGCATGGTTGGCGGCGTCCTTGTCGTAGGTGACAATCATCTTGCCAGCAGCCATTTGAGCGGCAACCAGCACATTCTCCGACTCAGGGATCACATCAACCCAGTTCTCAATCTGAGGCTTTTCAACCGGAGCGATCACCACGCGACCCTTAGGTGCATCGTAGTTGGTCTGGATGTAGATCTTGCCATCAATCACCTTGATCGGATTGTAGAAGTAATCCATATTGTCGGCAATCAGCACAAACTTGCCCTTAGGATCCTGCATATCCCTGATCCACAGGGTGCTGCCAGCGCCTTGACCACTTTCATAAAGGAACATGTAATGCTCGTCCTCGGTCACCTCAACGGAATGGAAGTAACGAGGCTGCTTGGGGTTCTCGTAGAACAGTTCATCTTGGTCCTGAGATGTGCCAAGCTTATGGTAATAGATCTTGTGGTTCTCATTCACATTGCTGAATTCCTTGCCTTCAATAGGTTTGTCGTAAGCGGCATAGAAGAAGCCATCCTTGTACCATGAAGCGCCAGTAAACTTAGCCCATTCGATATGGTCGGGAAGGAGTTCCTTGGTGGCGATGTCCATCACGAAGATCTCTTGCCAGTCGGAGCCACTGCGCTGGATCAGGTAAGCATAGTACTTGCCGTCGTTTGACTGAGAGCCGCCTCCGAAAGCCACTGTTCCGTCTTCGGAGAGCTTGTTGGGATCCAACAGAACCTCAGGCTCTTGGTCGGGATACTGAATGTAGATCACACTCTGGTTCTGCAAACCGTCGTTCTTGCTGTAAACGTAACGTCCGAAGCGTTTGCCAGGCACGCTGTAACGCTCATAGTTCATCACTGCGGTCAAGCGATCCTTGATAGCGCCACGGAAGGGGATGTGGCTGAGGTAATCATCGGTCACCTTGCGCTCGGCTTCCACCCAAGCGTTAGTCTCGGCTGAAGTGTCGTTCTCCAACCAACGGTAGGGGTCGGCGACCTCGGTGCCAAAGTAATTGTCAACAACAGTTTCATCCCGGAATGCCTCGGGATACTCTGCCACCTGGTAACGTGGCTGCGGCTTTTCAGTGCAAGCCGCTAAAGCGATGACGCTTCCCATAATCAATAGTGCTTTTTTCATTATTCTACAAATTGAAGATTCATTAGTAAGGGGCAAAAATACGTATTTTTTTCGATGAAAATGTTGCGGAATCAAAAAAAATGATGTATTTTTGCAATGTCCATTTGCCAAAGCCCTCACATCTTGCTATATTGTGTGTTGGGTGGTTAACGGACAGGTCGGGCAAGCGGCTTTGGGGGCGTTGTTGGCAACCCCCTTTTTTATTTCTCCCAAACCAATTCCATTTTCATCAATTGTTTCAGTCTTGCTGAATGGATTGATTTAATCAGCCAGAAGTTTTCGTTCTTGTCGAAATATAAGTGAGCGGCAGCTATGTGACTTGTTTCGTCGGTCTTTACAGCTAAATTAAAACGTTTGAAGGATTGGCTCGTATTGTATTAGCATTGTCTGGTATTTCAAAATACTCACTTATTTTTGTGATTGCCGACTTGGGGATAAAACCAATTTTTCGGTATTGTTTTTCGAGCTTGACTCTATTTTTGCTTTGTTTCGCCATGAGTGATTCTTTGTTTTAGAGTTTTGCTTGCAAAGATAATTATATTTACTCAAAAACGTGACATCTATTTAATATTACTAATTAATTTAATTAACGCTTTAAGAAAGATTGCGAAAAAGTGTTGAATAATTAGGTGAATATCTGTAACTTTGCAATCTGCTTTGAACCACCTTTGGTGGTTTTAAGCAGAACTTATTGACAAAGGCGTTTTCTGGACGCTTTGGTTTTGACGGCTTGAGAATCTCGCAAGTTCAGACTGTTCGTTAAAAACAAGGCAACGGGAACGCCCCATGTAATGATTATACATCCCTGTATATATCATTTGGCGTGGGGTTTTCAGCGTTGCTCGTTTCTACGAACAGGGCAATGCGAGATCCTTCAAGCCGTGGAACGGGTGACAGAACTGGCTCCACGTCTTTTTTCTTGACTTTTTATGGTTGAGGGAGCCAAACCGACACACTCCCATGGGAGTCTTGAGAAGAGACACAAATGAAAATATTGGACTTTATAGAGAAAGACGGTGAAGGAAAGTATTCATGCTACAAAACCAAGAAACTAGTTCTTGACGAAAAAGACCAAGATACTCTCGATTACGACGACAAACCCGCAATACAACTGAATAGTGCCCAAATTGCCGAGTCCGACATGTCTCGAAAAGAGACCGTCTTAATCAACGCTCAGATGATGAAGCTAGCCAGCACTCCATTATTTTCATACTTTCTTGACGGATCTCGTCATGTGTATCAAGTGGATGACATCGCTATCGGAAACCGAATCTTCCCCTTTCTTGCCGGTCAAATCGTTGTAGGTTGCTGTGTAAGAAAAGACAGAGATACTTTTAAACGCCATTCCGTTACGCACAAAGTGTTACTTTCCTTACCACGAAACTTCAATTATGATGATGACAAAGAGGCAAATTTCTGCCGCATGTATTGTGAAAAGATAAACGAGGAACTAAAGAAAAATGCTTTCGTCCAAGAACACGGAATTAAGATTGACAAGATTCTTCTCTATCCCACAGACGGCTCACAAAACATCACTGCAGACAAAAATGGATATAAAAACAGCGGAACGGCCAAGATACAGAACGAGATGACCGATGAGGAGCAATTGATGGTTGCTCAATTATGCAAAGACAATTGTTTGGACAACGAGCACTTCCTTATCAAAGATGGTTCAATTGAATACAACTCCAGTTATTCAAACCTGTCAACCACAGAATGGAATCAACTTCGCTCAAACTACAAGCATGTTGTCGGAGTGTCCAAGCTGTTTAATCCAGATTTATTAAGAGACTTCAAGGGGCAGAGACTCTCAAAAACCATTGCGAATTTAAAACCTTACGAGCGAACTAAAGTGTATCGTTACCCTGCCTCCGGTAGCCAATCGGAGTTTGCCATGTGGTATCTGCGGCTTCGCAAAAGCGATTTCCGGGAGACGCATTTCTCTGATGTTGTTAAGTGCGAAATGGTTATAGAAGAAAAGGGCGGCGTTCTCGACACTCAACTTATAGACCTAATTAGTGCCAATCTTATCCGAGAAGCTTACCCCACGTGTTACGGAAAAGACAACAGATGGGCAAATCACCTCTATCCTGTTTTCCTAACCGAAAGCTTCTGCAAATCAAATTATATTAATCAGAATATTATTCTTAATCTCTTTTGACATGACCAAGATAATCGGCAAAGTATCCGCAACGGAAAGTTCACCATCAACTATCGATGAGTTCTACTTTTGGACAGACAAACGTCAAATACTAAGTCCTTTCGACATCGTAAAGGTTGAGCACGAATGCAACTCAACAACCTATGGTGTCATAGAAGAGATAAATCACATAACAGATTCGCCCAGCCACTTTACAAGCTACATCTCTAGTGATTTTGGGGCTGTTGATGATAATGTCGGGAACATGAACCGACTTGGGATGAATTATGTGAAAGTCCGTGTTTCATGCAATACGCAGAACATCTACACCCCAGTGTTGAATGATCGACGAGTCTCGCTGTGTGATGAGAACGATATCAAGGTTGCACTTGGATTAAGCGAAAAAGACGTTCAGAATCCTTTGGTGTGTGGTTATTTGCAGATGTATCAAGGTGACGCCTCAATAAAAGTACCCGTTGTCCTAAACTCTCATTTTTTATTGGGACCCGACGGAGCACACATTAACGTGTCAGGCATTTCTGGACTTGCTGCAAAGACATCATTTTCGATGTTCCTTCTGAAAGCAATTCAAGAAAAGTTCTGCACAGAGAATGATGAAACGGTCGCATTTGTGTTTTTCAATGTCAAAGGCAGGGATTTGATGGCAATTGACGAACCAAACACTGAATTATCCGCCAAAGACAAAAAAATCTATTCAGACCTGGGGCTTTCGACTCAGCCTTTTGACAATGTCAAATACTATTATCCATACAGCAAAGACAAAGTCACAGCCAATGTACAGAGCTATGCCCAACCCGAAGATGTAAAAACGCAAATCAAAGCTGGCAAAGCAAAAAAGTACAAATTCACATACGAAAAATGTATCGAGAAGATTGACCTCCTGTTGGCCAACGAAGATGACTCCAGCGGGACTCTCGAAAGCTGTGTCAATTACATCATTAACCGGCAAGAGCCTTTCAATGCTGTTGATAGTTGGCCAACACTGCTTGAGAAAATTGACGAATGCACTAAGACCGAAGCGAATGGCGGCAAAAAGAACGAGATTATGGTGACCAGCTGGCGCAAGTTTAAAAGATGCGTAAAGAAGGCTATCCAAAGCAATATCTTCATTTCAAATCTAAATGAAAAGAATGGCGAAATCGACTTGACGGACGAAATAGCAAACAACCTAACCAACGGACAGATTATGGTCGTTGATATCGCCCGCCTTGATGACAACGCCCAAAGCTTCGTGTTTGGCAGTGTAGCACGTGCCATTTATGATATGAAGTTAGGTGCTGAACGTGACAACATACCCGATAAGGTTATTTTGTTTGTTGACGAATTGAACAAATATGCTTCAAGTGACGTTCCTAAGAGCTCGCCTATTCTTCAACAACTACTTGATATTGCCGAACGTGGCCGCTCCTTGGGTATCATACTGTTCTCTGTCGAACAATTCAGAAGTGCCATCCACGACCGGGTGAAGGGTAATTGCGCCACCCAAGCTTATGGTCGCACTAACGCAATTGAAGTGTCTAAACCCGACTATCGATATATCCCAAAGGTGTATCAGAATATGATGACCCGATTGAGTCCTGGAGAGTATATTATCTCAAATCCCGCACTTCGTTCCCTCGTTAATATAAGATTCCCTCGTCCAGTCTATAAACAATATCCCAATGGCTAATACTCAAAACATAGACAATCCTGTCATCGGTATTGATCTATTAAAAATGCTGATGCTGCAACTATACAGCAATCCTCGCTGTATATTTAGAGAATATATCCAAAACGCATTAGACTCAATTAATGAGGCAGTGAAGATTGGCATATTGCCACGGGTAAAAGATGGTCGTGTGTCAATAAGCATTACCAAGAATGATATTTACATTGAGGATAACGGAACGGGCATCCGTCGTGACAAAGCCGTAAAAATTCTGACAGACATAGCTAACAGCGTTAAGAATGGCATTGACACTGCAGGCCAGTTTGGTGTCGGTCGCCTTTCTGGTGGCGGTTATTGTGAGGTGCTGGAATTTGAAACAACCTATCAGGGGGAAGATATCTCGACGATAGTATCGCTCGACACAAGGATCTTACGTCAACTGATAGATAAGAAGCAAACGGATATTTCCGCCGAGGAGGCAATGACGAAAATCTGTACTACTCAAGAGAAGTCTGCCCTAAAAGAAGACCATCGCTTCATTGTTCGTCTTAAAAACGTCATTAATTCGCGTGAGATTTTGCTTGATATCGACGAGATAAAGAACTACATTACGGAATACGCTCCCATTGATTATTCCGTACCTTTTAATTCGTTAATCAATAGTTGTGAACAGACCGACTTTGTAAAGAGGCACAAAAGCATAGACAAGATTAGGGTTTCGCTCAATGACCTCTCTGATATCGAGAAGGGTTATGGCTTGAAGATAGCAGGTACTGGCGACCAAATTGAAAAGATAAGGTATTTTGAGCTTCCCCAACACCCAAAATATGGTCCACTTGGATGGGGTTGGTACGCGGTAACCGAGTTCTCCGTTCAGATTAACGAAGAAAAAGATAGTTGCGCAGGCATCAGACTACGCAAACACAACATCTCACTTGATAAAAATATTTTAAACACGTGCTTCAAGGAAAGCAGAGGCAACAAGTATTTTTATGGAGAGATTTTTATCACCAACGACAATATTGTTCCTGATAGTGGCAGGCAGGGACTAGCTGCTGGTGAGGAGGCTGATGCTTTAATAAAAGAGATAAAGAGGTATTTTGCCGAGACGTTACGCCCAGTTTACTATAAGGCTAATAAAATGAAAACGGCCTTAAATAAGGCTGGAGAAGTGATCGGTAAACTCAACAACCCAGAATTTGCTAATGCTGTTGGTCCTCTTACCGACAAACTCAAAGAACACATAGAAGAATTCAAAAAAGCGACCACCCCAGATAGCAAAGAGGAAATCAACGATGTGATATCCATTTATACGAATAAATACAATTCTGGACTCAAAGCCGATGTAGAAAAATATCTCGTTCCCAAACAATCTCCCAAAGAGACCGAACCCGATATTCTTGATATGGTTGCGAAACCAACGGTCAACAACCCCACCGAACCTGTTGCCGCAGGAAAACCACAAAATCCCCACACTCCAGAAACGGAACCGCAAACAACACTCCCCACCAGCAACCCAGCCCCGCAACCCAAAACAAAGAGTTCGGACACTCAAAAACCCGTTTCTACCCCATCACCAACACAATCAAATCCCAATCGACCTAAATCACAAGTGGACGAAATATTGTCCCCGCTTGAAGGAAAAAATATTAGCCCCGAACAGACTGCCATCTTGAAACGGGTATTCAGTACAATGCTTGTTGTTTGTCCTTCTTCCAACAAGAAAAATGTAATCCTGCTTATGGAAGCAGCTGTGAATAGTCTCTGATATTGTAATGGGAAGACCAAAAGCAAGAAAAAAAGTACTGCTCATAGAGCCCAACTATTCCAACAAGTTTCCACCGATAGGGTTGATGAAGCTGGCAACCTATCACAGAAATCTTGGCAACTGGGATGTGGTCTTCTATAAAGGCGATTTGGTCATGTTTGTAATTGACCGTATCACCGACAGGTGTATTGCCGATCTTCTGCTTATCGACAACTCTATTGATTGGTCTATCAGGAAAGATAAAATCTTTGAGTATATCAAAACTAGAAAGCGAGATGTGTTTGAATCTATCGGAATTGAAGATTCCGACTTTTCTTTGTTGCTGAGCGGGAAGCTGGACGATTACAAAAACTATTACTGGAAAGGCATTTGGAAAAAAGAGCCTGAATGGGATAGAGTATGCGTAACAACACTCTTCACTTTCTATTGGGACATCACAGTTGAAACAATCAACTTCGCCAAATTGCTCGTTAAGAAAAAGAAAGACCTGAATGTCGGCGGGGTATTGGCTTCAATTCAGCCACAACAGCTATATGAAGCCACAGGAATTAAGCCATCTGTAGGTGTGCTCAACAAACCTGGACAACTCGACAAGGGCGATACTCAGATAATCGATGAACTTCCTTTAGACTACTCCATTCTCGATGAGATTGATTACAAATACCCCATGTCCAATGCCTTTTATGGTTATATGTCACGAGGATGTATCCGTCATTGCGCTTTCTGTGCAGTGCCGACATTAGAGCCTGTATACAATCCCTACATTACTTTGACAGATAGAGTTAATGGTATCAGAAATCGTTATGGTGACCAAAAGGATTTGCTGCTAATGGATAACAATGTGCTGGCTTCAGAACGCTTTGAAGATATCATTGACGAAATCAAATCATGTGGTTTTGGCCGTGGAGCCAAGTTTTCTCAACCGAATCTGCTTGAAATTGCAATTAGAAATCTACGTGACGGGTGGAACGATAGAGCATACATTCGAAAGACTCAATCGCTGATGAGCGAGTTCTATGAGTGCCTTTCAAACAAAGAGGAATCTTATGCGGTGTATTGCATTCTCGAAAAGTATCACATCAAGAAACTAATCACCTCAAAGAAAGAGAACCTTTTGGCCGCATACGATGAGATTAAACCCTACTATGAAAAGCACTTCCATCCTATTTTAAAGCAACGGTATGTGGATTTTAACCAAGGAGTGGATGCGCGTTTGTTTACAGAGAAAAAAGCACGCCTGTTGGCATCAATAGCAATACGGCCTTTGCGCATTGCTTTTGATGACATAAAGACTCGTCCCGCATACGAAAAGGCAGTGAGATTAAGCGTTAGTGCTGGTATCAAAGACTTTTCTAACTATCTGCTCTATAATTTCAAAGACGAACCCATAGACCTGTATCGTCGATTAAGAATCAACGTGGATTTATGCGAAGAATTGAACGTGAACATCTATTCGTTCCCAATGAAATATCACCCTTTGTATGGGGCAAACAGTCATGATAGAGACTATATTGGTCAGCATTGGAACCGGAAATTTATTCGCGCCATTCAAGCTATATTGAATAGCACAAAAGGCAAAGTAGGCAAAGGTTTTGAGTTCTTTGGTGAAGCTTTTGGCCATACAGAAGAAGAATACCTTGAACTGCTTGAAATGCCAGAAACATTTATACTTTATCGATTCTTCTTCAAATGGCTCGATGAGAAAAACGGCCGTGGTACAGAACATTGGCGGAGTTTGTGGCATCACTGCAAAGAGAAAATGACCGAATCGGAGTGGAATAGAGTTCAGGAGGTAATACACACAAACGTATTTGATGTCAATGTCATTCATAATTTCTCCGACAATGAAGTAAGAGATTTATTGCAGTGCTATGTAAACTACCGAAAAGACATTGTTACCGAAGGCACCGAACTTTATATGTTAAAGAAGGAATACGACCAGCACCCAACAAAAAAGTTGCGGAGAAAGGGGTGTCATGGCTGAGAGCATTCAAACATATTGCGAAAAAAGGAGAACTGTCACTTATAGTCAGGAAAGCAAGAGGCTATTTGAAATCCTTTTTGATGATTTATCTATAAGAGCCCAACACACACTAATCAATAATGACATAAACAGCATAGAGGACCTAATGCCATGGATAGAAGGCGAGTTTCAAGGTTTTATGCAATTTAAAAAATGTGGCAGACACACTTCGGAGGAACTAATGGCGATGGTTCTCTATTTGAGGAAAACAGTTGAGCTTTTAACGCAACCAATTATTGAAGGCAGCTTGGAAAACAAAGAGTCTCATAACTTAGAGAAGGGCGTAGAATTGCACAATGAGGGTAGAGAAGAAGATGCTGTAAAAAGAAATGAATGCGCACTAGTAGAAACAAAAACCGATAAATCCGCTGAAAGTGACAGGAAGACATTTGATTTTCTTTTTAATGCCTTATCTATTAGGGCCCAAAATATACTTAGATACCATAACATAAACTGTATTGAAGATCTCGCTCCTTGGATTAAAGGTGAGTCTAATAGTTTTTTGAAGTTTAGGAATTGCGGAAAACGCACTTCTGAAGAACTTATGGAAATGGTGCTCTATTTGAGAGCAAAGGTTGACTTATCATGTCAATTTGATAGTGAAAGCGCACTAATGAATCAAGGGAAAAAACAGTCTTTACTTGATACTATAACTAAAGCTAGCGAAAACAAAATACAATCGCAAAGACAATTTGATAGATTGTTTAATTCGCTAACTGTTAGGACAAGGAATGTACTGTGCATAAATGGAATTTTAGATTGTGAATCACTCTTAACCCTTGCCTCCAAGCCCGTTTTAGAAATAATGAAATTACGCAAATGCGGAAAGAAAACAGTACAAGAATTGTTGGAAGCCGCAAACAGACTTCAGAAAATAATTAATGAAGCTGGGCCGGAGGACGAAGTATCGATTTTCCCATTTGATGGTATTATTCAGTTTGATGAAGGCATCCAAAACTATTTGACTATGTTTAAAAAAGAACACGGTCATTGGCCAATGGTGTTTGTTCTTTTTAGTACAATAAAATCCCTCCTCAAACCTCGTGAATTTGCCGCATTTGAAGACAGGTATGGAATATGGAAACATGAAGAATTGGAAGAATTATCCAAACAAAGAGTTCATCAGATATTCGAAAGAACTGTCGAGAAGCTTTATAAGGATATTGCTCTCAAAAAGCTATGCGAACATGAAGATTGGAGTTTATACAATGTGAATATTATTCCGGTTCCGTTTTCCAACAATGAAGATAATAATCGAATATGGTGGGAAGTCGAACAAATGATTGCAAATGAGAAGTGTTTTTTGAAGAATTGTTTTTGTGATAATGTGTCATATGAGAGTCAGTTTAAAACGCAATTAGAACTATTGTCTCATATCAATATATCATCGTTCAAAGCTTTATTGCTGTTATTTGGACACCTCCCTCTGTGGCAGGGGAGAAATTGCTTGGTTCCATATTGCCCACAAGAAAAAAAAGGATATTATGATCCCCTATCTCCAATTGTGATTGATAAACGTTACGTATTTTTCAATTTTAACAAGGCATTTTCAGAAATAGGTCGATTGAAAAAAGTTAAGAAAGATAATGATATTATTCTTTCTGTTGAAAAATATTTTGTTGAAAATGAGGATTATTGGAAACGATCTATTTGCTTATCCGACGTAGATAAAACTGTTTTTGTGTCGTTATTGAAAAAGATATTTAGGAAATTCTTTTCTGCAATTATTGTTGATGACAATTTGATTTTTAAGGCTAACAGAATTGATTTTAGCGAAAAACTATACGAGATACTATCAATTGAGGGAACAAGATTACACCGTGACGAACTATTCATAAGGCTAAAAAAAGTATGTAACGAAAATGGGCTTCGTTGCGATTACTCTAAGCCTTCACAAATAATTCCTTTTCTCGTTAAGGATTCACGGATCGTTTCCTATGGAAAGTCATCATATTGGGGACTAAAAGAGTGGGGTGAAACATACGGCAGTATTCGAGAGCTGGCTCTTCGTATGATGAAAGAATCAACGGAACCCATCCATATTGACGCTCTAACCAAACTCATCATGGAAAGCCGACCTGATTCTAATGAAAAAAGCATATCGTCAATCATAAGACAAACAACATCGACTGGGGAACTCCTACTATTTTGGGGTGATTATATTGGTTATCCTAATGGAAAATTTAATCACGAGTTTATCTTAATGCCTCGTTCATTCGACGAATGGTTAAAGGCATTCAAAGAATTTGTTTTAAAAAATAAAAGATACCCTAACAATAACAAAGATTTTGAGGGCTTCCTTAACAGGTGGTATCAAAGGGCGATTAAGCTGACAGATCTTTCTGCCGAAGAAATACTTAAAATCGACGCATTAGAAAAAGAACTCACTCATTATCCTCACAATGCTATAGAAAACAATTTCCTTCACAAGTGCAACCTATACAAGAAATTTGTAGAGGGTAATAATCGTATGCTTGAAGAAACTGATGATCCCAAACTGTTTAAATGGTTTTATAATGCTAGTCTAAACTATATTACATATAAAGATAACCGAAGTAGTTATTTTAGCCAACTTCTCCAGTTTTTATCAAAAACACTATTATAGAAAAAAAACACAATGGTTTCGAATTCGTTTAAGGTATTTGAATCATGAACCAACATTTAGAGTTTTACAATTACTTCACCAATTTCTCCCACTACACCGATCGCATCCAAAACCTCCGCCAGGCCAAAATCCGTGGTGAAATCATCGTAGCCAAGCCGGCTCTACTTCTTGCTTTGATTGATGGTATCGAAGCAGGTGTCTTCCGTGATAATCGCTTCACACTGAACGAATGGCTGGAAAAACACTATCTGTCACTGATGCGTCAGTATACCCGTCACTCTCAGTTCGACAAACCAACAGACATCAACAATCCTTTCTGGCACCTTGCCACTGACGGTTTCTGGCATCTTCAACTCAGAACAGAAGCTGGAAGAGGGGAGACCCCTTCAAAAGCATGGCTCAGGGATAATGTTGTGTGTGCTCGTCTTGACGATGACTTGTGGGTGTTGCTCCAAAGTCTGGAATGGCGGAACCGCCTGCGTGACTTCATTGTGAGCCATAGGCTTCAGGATAATAATCCAAAGAAGGTTTAGTGTCTTGATGTGCAATTTTTGCACTTCAAGTTTAACGGTTTTCCAAAGAAGTTGAAATTATTCATATTAATTAATTGCTATATATAAAATATTGTTGTTACCTTTGCTGACTTAATTGTTTGCAAGGATATGGAAGATAACAGTTTGGTGGCTCTAACCGAAGAATACCTGATGTCGAAAATCTACGTCATTAGGGGAGTCCAAGTGATGCTCGATGTGGATTTGGCAGCTATTTATGGATATACCACAAAAAATTTTAATCGTCAAGTTAAAAACAATATTGATCGTTTCGATGATGATTTTAGATTTCAACTTACAGATATAGAAGTGAATATCTTGAGGTGCAAAAACTGCACCTCAAGTTGGGGCGGCGCTAGATACCTTCCTTATGCTTTCACGGAGTTGGGGATTTATGCGCTTATGATGGTCCTAAAAGGCAATCTTGCTATTGACCAAAGTAAGAAACTCATAAGGTTGTTTAAAAAATTGAAAGATTATGCCTTTCAAATCCAAAATATATTGCCTTCTTCCGATATGCGAACGCTCGCAATCCAAACCCAACGTAACACTGAAGACATCCGACAGATACAACAACAGGTCAATGACCTTACCATTGTGGTCAAGGACTTCACCGATCCCAACATCAAAAAGGACTACCTTTTCTATAATGGCCAAACTGTTGAAGCTGATTTGGCGTATGCCGAGATCTATTCATACGCTAAGAAAACGATTCATGTCATCGATAATTACATTAGCCTGAAAACGTTAGTTCTATTGAAATCAGTTTCGGCGGGGGTAAGGGTCGTTGTTTTCAGCGACAACGTGAATCATGGTCTCCATCCGACCGAGTTAGCTGATTTTAAACGAGAATATCCAAATGTTGACATTACCCTGAAACCCTCAGGTGGGATTTATCACGATCGTTACATATTCATTGATCACGGAACACCAAACGAAATGATTTTTCACTGCGGAGGTTCATCAAAAGATGGAGGTAGACGGATTACCTCCATTAGCCGAGTCGAGGATGTAAAGCTTTATCAAAACATCATCAGTGATTTGGAGGTTCGTCAATCCACCTTGTCAATGTAAGTGTCGTCTTCAATCCTCAGATTGTCGATGATAAACCGCTGACGCTCAGGGGTGTTGTTGCCCATGTAGTATTTGAGCAATTCCTTGATGCCAAAGTCGTATTGAAGAATAACAGGCTCCAAGCGCATGTTGGGGCCGATGAAGGCACGGAACTCGTCAGGGGAGATCTCACCAAGACCTTTAAATCTGGTGATTTCAGCTTGTTTACCGCATTTCAGGATGGAGTTGACGCGTTCTTCCTCGGTGTAGCAGTAATAGGTCTCTTTTTTGTTTCTCACGCGGAACAGGGGGGTCTGCAGGATGTAAACGTGGCCGTTTTTCACCAAGTCGGGGTAGAACTGCAGGAAGAAAGTGAGCAGCAGCAGGCGGATGTGCATGCCGTCAACATCGGCATCGGTAGCGATCACGATGTTGTTGTAACGCAGATTCTCAATGTCTTCGTCGATGTTCAAAGCTGCTTGCAATAGATTGAACTCTTCGTTTTCATAGCACACCTTTTTTGTCATTCCAAGGCAATTCAGCGGCTTGCCTCGCAGGCTGAACACGGCCTGGGTCTGCACGTCGCGACTCTTGGTGATGCTTCCCGATGCGGAGTCGCCCTCGGTGATGAAGATGGTGCTCTCCAAGCGTTTCTCATGATTGGTATTGAGGTGGATACGACAGTCGCGCAACTTCTTGTTGTTTAAACTGACTTTCTTGGCGCTCTCACGGGCTGCTTTCTTGATACCGGCAATCTCCTTGCGTTCTTTCTCGTTGGCTTGGATCTTCGCCTGCAACACGGCAACGGTATCGGGGTTCTTATGCAGGTAATTGTCGAGGTGACGTTTCAAGATGTCGAAGACATAGGTCTTGAGGAAAGGACTGTCATTGGTGCCGTCAGGATTGTTGGGAGCGAGGTGAGTGGAGCCAAGCTTAGTTTTCGTTTGCGCCTCAAACACAGGCTCTTGAATCCTCACACATAAAGCACAGATTAAACCTTGGCGGATGTCGGCAGGCTCGTATTCCTTTTGGAAGAACTCACGCACCACACGGGCGTAGCCTTCGCGGAAAGCCGACTGGTGGGTACCGCCCTCGGTGGTGTGCTGGCCATTGACAAACGAATAGAAATAGTCGTTTGACTGACCATTGACATGGGTGAATGCCGCTTCAAAGTCGCCATCCTTGATGTGGATGATGGGGTAGAGACCTTCGCCTTCCATGTTGTTTTGCAACAGATCAAGCAAGCCATTCTTCGAGTAATAGCGCTTGTCGTTGTAGACCATGGTGAGGCCGCGGTTCAGATATGCGTAGTTCCAAACGCGTTTCTCCACATAATCGTCCACGTAATGGTAATTGCCAAACAAGGCACTGTCGGGGATAAACTCAACCAAAGTGCCGGTCTCGGTGGCGTTTTCGTAATCGATGATGCCCGTGTCGGAAGTCATCTTGCCTTGGGCGAACTCCACGATGCGGGTCTTGCCGTCACGGATGGACTGTACCTTGAAATAAGAGGAAAGGGCGTTGACAGCTTTGGTACCGACGCCGTTCAAACCCACGGATTTTTGGAACACCTTGCTGTCATATTTCGCTCCAGTGTTCAACTGCGACACCGCCTCTTTCAACTTTCCTTGCGGGATGCCACGGCCGTAATCACGGATGGAGACCTTCTTGTCCGCTTTGTCAATCGTCAATTCAATCCTTTTACCAAAACCTGAAGTAAACTCATCTATTGAGTTGTCTATCACCTCTTTAATCAAAACGTAAATACCGTCATCCTGTGAGGCGCCATCGCCCAATTTACCGATGTACATTCCTGGACGACGACGGATGTGCTCCATATCCTCAAGATGGATGATGTCATCGTCGGTATACGCCGTGGTTACTGCCGGAGTTTCCTCAGGTTGGTTGAATATATCTTGATTCTCTTCCAAATATTCGTTTTCCATCAGTTTTTATTTTTTGCAAAGATAGCTAAAAATTCGGCTTTACACCATGTCCAATCTTCTTTCGTCAGCAACAAATCCCTTGTGTTCACCCCAGTGATCTTCTTGAATTTGAACCATTGGTACAGCATGATGGCTGTGTAGGTGCATGAGAATGAGATGGCTGCGCCGATGATGCCCCAAACGGGGATCATGATGAAGGTGCAGGGAACCGTCACGGCAAGGCCGGTCAACGAGGCGTAGAGGTTGTATTTCGGTACGCCGGTGCCGGAGAAATAATGCGAGAAGATCATTTGAGCCGAGAGGAATAGCAATCCGGGCGACATCAGCAAGATGATCTCCTTCACCTGACCAAACTCGTCGGTGAACAGCCATTCGAAGAAACCCACCGGGAGACAGGCGATGGCTAACAGCGCTATCAAAGTAAGTATTACAGTGATTTTTAAGAATTTAATAGTTAGTTTTACAATCTCTCCTTGGTCGTTCATGTTGCTGAGTCGGGAGAACTGCACCATCGAGATGCTCATGCCAAACACCTTCACGCCTTCGCCCACCTGCGAAGCGGCGCCATACACGCCCACCGATTCCTTGGTGCAATGCTGACGTAGCAGATAGATGCTCATGCGGCGGTTCAATGTGCTTACCAAATTGGAGAGCTGGATGACGTAGCCATATTTCAGCATCTCCTTAGCAGTCAGGAAGAAAGGATCGGAGCCGTCGTGTCCGACCATGCGGATCATCAACACAAAACCTACGATGAAGGCCGTGATGTAGCCACACAATAGCGAGTATACAAAGGCATGCGCATCGCGAATGTCGAACACGTAGATGAACAGCACCATCGAGCACACCTGGACGAAGATTTGAAGCAGGAAGATCCAGTTGAAAGTCCCCACTTTTTCCTTGCCCAAAAACACGTTGAGGTTGAAATTATGGAAGCTGTAAACCAAGGTCAGTAGTAGCGTAATCACCTCATAACCACGGGGAACGATGCGGTCGAATGTCGTAGGGTAGTGGGAGAGGACTATGAACAGCAGAACATAAAACGCCATTACCATGGCGATCCAGGCATACGAAACCGCCATCAGGGTGGAAAGCTTCTTTCTTGGCGTAAAGTACACTAATCCGCTACCGGCCAAGAACTCAACGCCGATCAGCAGGAAGGTCACGTCGGTAAGCACAGTGAATCCGATGCCCCATTCGGCGGGACCCAACACTTTGGTACCAAGCATCATCGTAATGAATCCGATTAACAGATTCATTATCCTGGTTATGCCTGTGCCAAGTATTTTCTTAAACATGTGTCTTGTCCCTATGCAGCTTGATTCTTATTTGGTGAAACATGCCGAACAGCGTGAAGCGCCAACGTTTTCCGTCGAAGACGGTGATGGTGTCGTTGCCGTTCAGGGTATGGAAACCTTGTTTGTACTTTGAATGCGCAAACGGTTTTATGGTATCGTATTGTGCTTCAACGTATTCCTTGTCGGTAAACCTATCCACGTGGTTGAGGTTGACCGCCATGCCGTAGTATCGGCCACATTGCTGCGCCGGACGGATCAGCTCGCCGTCCAGTTCGAAGAAGGCACCTGCCATGCGGGCATCAGCGCAGTCCACCTTGACGGGATTGGCATGATGGGGATGGTATTCTCCTTTAAGTTCCTCAGCTACATAGCGATAAAGCTTCACGCTCGGGAAGTCCTTCTGGGTAAAGAACAGGTTCCAGCATCCATCGCGATAGATCAAGGTGGGGTCGATGGCACGAATATGCTCTATCAGCACGCACTCTTGCTCCAATTTCAGCTCTTTCTCGTTGAAACGATACAGATTCAGGCGGTTTGCCTCGTTCGACTCAGGGATGCAATACACCTCGCCTTCGTGCTCAAACACAAAAGGATAGGAGAGATGGAAAGGCTCCTCCAATGCCACTTTCGGTTTCTTAAAGCCTTTCGACCTCCGAACTACTTCGATATGGCCTTTGCCCGTTTTGTAATTGTAACTTTCGTAGAAAATATAGGTGTCGTTCTGTGTCGTAATCACAAAAGGATCAGCGAAATAGATGGATCTTTTCTTTCTCTTGAACCATACCACGTTCTCTTCGTTGATCTCAGGTGATTTGATGAATTCCTTCAGCGGGACTTCCACATAACCTACGTTCCAGTCTTCCTGACGGAACATGTCGTGAAGATGGAAACGTAAACGCCTTATTACACATAAGATCCAGTATTTCAGCATCTTGATATTCACCGGTGGACGGTTGATCTTGGCTTCCGATGCCGATTGATACTCGTTCAGCTTGCCGGTAAACTGGATTTCGCGGCACACCTGTAAAGGCATGTCGGCGCTATCCGAAAGTAGTTGGTCAAGATGGGCTTTGTACGAATGTAAAATGGTCGGATACCAGCGTTTTTTCAGGATGTTGCCCTTGTCGAGCACGTCGGTTAGGCGTTGCAGAATAACGCCATTCCGAGGGTTGTCTTGCATCCATTCCCAGAATCCGGGAGGGCCGCCTCGATAGGCCATCTCGTCATCATGATGGAAAGACCAGATGCCGTATTTTGCCGCTTGTAAAACTTCGCCTCTGATGATGTCGAAACCAAATCTTAAAATAAAATCAAGTTGATGATTCTTAATGGATTCAATATCTTTATCTAAAATAAAGGTTGAATTCTTTTTGTGGGTAGGTTCACAGTCCAAAATGGGGATGTCCGTCAACGAAAGTCCCAAGGATTTCAGGGCGGGTTCAAGTTCTGTCATCGTTTTTGAGTTGGGCTTGAACCGGTAATGGTTCCAGATTTGGAAGAATCCACGGCGGATAGGGTAGTGCATCAACCAATGGAAGAACCCCTTCTTTTGAGTCGCTTCGGTGTTCCTAACGATCAACTCAAGACGCATTCCGCCTTCGATGAGTTTCTTCACCGTATCCACTTTCCAGGCCTCAAGGGAGAGGTCGTCGACCATGATGCCGAAGCGTAAAGGGGTCATATGTTGGTCTTCCATACTTTTTTAACGAAAAAATCGTGTCAAAATTACAATTCTTTTGGAGATTAAACGTTATAAGATTATTACTTGAAGGAAAATTTTCTATTTTTGCCCGTTTTTTCGCGGTATGAAGCTATCCATCGTCATCGTCAACTATAACGTAGAGTTCTTCTTGGAACAATGCTTGTATTCGGTACGTAGATCGTTGCAAGGCATTGACGGAGAAGTGTTTGTGGTTGATAACAACTCGGTGGACGGCTCATTGAAAATGCTTGCCAAGAAGTTCCCCGAGGTGAAAGTCATCGCCAACAAGGAGAACGTGGGCTTCAGCCGTGCCAACAACCAAGCCATCAGGATTTCCACGGGTGAATATGTATTGTTGCTCAATCCCGACACGGTGGTGGAGGACGATACCTTTGCCAAGTGCATCGCCTTTATGGATTCCCATCCTGATGCTGGAGGTCTCGGCGTGAAGATGGTGGACGGCAAAGGCAACTTCCTGCCTGAGTCGAAGCGCGGACTGCCCACGCCGGCTGCTGCGTTTTACAAGATGTTCGGCATTGCCAAGCTGTTTCCGCATAATAAGCGTTTCGCCCATTATTACATGGGACATCTTTCCAACGAAGAGACCAACGAGGTGGAGATCTTAGCGGGCGCCTTCATGCTGATGCGCCGTGAGACCCTCGACAAGGTTGGACTGTTAGACGAGACTTTCTTTATGTACGGCGAGGATATCGACCTATCGTACCGCATCACGCAGGGAGGTTATAAGAACTATTATTTCCCGGAAACCCGAATCATCCACTACAAGGGCGAGAGCACGAAGAAGACCAGTGTCAACTACGTCCTGGTGTTCTACAAGGCCATGGAGATCTTTGCCAAGAAGCATTTCGGACAGAAACGCGCTTTTTGGTTCTCGTTTTTCATCAATTTGGCCATCTATTTCAAGGCATTTCTCGCTCTGGTCTCCCAGTTCTTCCACAAAATCGCTATCCCGTTCCTTGATGCCGTGTTGGGTTACGCCGGACTGGTGGTGATCAGCTATTACTGGGGTAAGATGACCGTTTACGAAGGCGTGGGCAGTTATCCTATGATATTGTTTGCCCTCGTGTTACCGGCATATATCTTTATTTGGTTGATAAGCACTTATTTTGCCGGAGGATACGATAAACCCTATAATATCGGAAAGGCTGTGCTTGGCGTCGCCACTGGCAGCGTCTTCGTGCTGGTGCTTTACGCCCTGCTGCCTGAGTCGCTTCGCTTCTCACGTGCCTTGATTCTCTTCGGCACGTTGTGGCTCGCGCTGGAAATGACGATGACAAGGCTCATCGGCGTGTGGATGGGGAAGGAGTCCTTCATGTCGAAACGCAACGCCAAGAAGCGTTTCATCCTCATCGGCAGTCCCGATGAGGCCCAGCGCGTTGAGGCTCTCATCCAAAGTACCTCCATCAAACCCGACTTCATCGGGCTGGTGAGCTCCGACACGAATGAGACCCCCGAGGGTTTCATCGGCCGCATCAGCCAGGTGCCCGACATCATCACGATATACAAGATCACGGAGATTATCTTCTGTTCCAAGGATGTACCGCATCAGGTCATCATCGACAAGATGGTGGAATGGCACGCCTCCAACGTCGACTATAAGATCGCTCCTGAGGACAGTCTCTCTATCATTGGCAGCAATAGCATCAATACTCGCGGTGACCTCTATACTGTCGACATCAAGGCTATCGACACGGTGGCCAACCGCCGCAACAAACGCCTGTTGGATGTGATCCTTTCAGTCTTCAGCATCGTGTTCTGGCTGCCTTTGATCTTTGTGGTGAAGAAGCCTTGGCGTTTCTTGAAGGATGCCGTTTTGGTGCTGATTGGAAAGCGTACCTGGGTGGGCTACTGTAAGGCCGATAAGGAAATCCAGAAGCTGCCTAAGATTCGTCGTGGCATCTATGATCCCTCCACACCAATAGAAAAACTCGGCACCGAAAACGATACCGAGTTTTACAATCAGTTGAATCTGCTTTACGCCCGCGACTACACCGTTTGGAAAGACGCGGAAATCTTTTTCACTTCACTGCGTGCCGATATCCATTGACCTTGTTCCAGTCACCTCTGGTGAAGTCTGGAATGGCAACGGGCATGCCACCATTGGCGATAGAAGCTGCGGTGAGCTCGCCTAAGCAGGACCACTCAGCGGCGTCATAAACGTCTTGGTCGAGCGGCAATCCATTATGCAGGCAGTAAATCAAACGGTAGTCCATGATGAAGTCCATGCCGCCGTGACCGCCCACTTCCTTGGCCTTTTCCTCAATCTCAACAGCAATGGGGTGGAGATATTCCTTCAAAATCTTGTCGCGCACCTCAGCCGGAACAAAGCCGTGAGGATTCAGGTGCTGACCTTCAGCCAAAAAGCCCTCTGGCAACTTCTCTTCAAGAACGGTGAATCCCTCTGAGGGATACTTGTTGGCGAAGCCTTCCGTACCCGTCAACTGATAGAGGCGGTTGTAAGGACGGTAGGTATAGACGTCATGCTCGATCAGTAGGGTCTTGCCTTGCTCGGTTTGGATCATGGTGGTGGTCATATCACCATTGGCGAAGTCATCCACGCCCATCATTTCCTTGGCTACTTTCTTGCCATTATAAGAAGGTGTGCCCATGGAGACCAAGGTCTTCATGCGGTCGCCACGGTGGATGTTAAAGGCTTGGCAGAGAGGTCCGAGGCCGTGGGTGGGGTAGACGTCACCCGAATGGCTCTGGTTGAAATCCAGGCGCCAGTTCTCATAGTACTCATGCCAATAAGGCTCCAGGTTGTGGATGTAGGCGCCTTCGCCGTGGATGAGTTCGCCCAGCAAGCCTTGTTGTGCCATGTTCAAGGCAGTTAGCTCGAAGAAGTCGTAGCAGCAGTTCTCAAGCATCATGCAGTGGCGTTGGGTCTGTTCGGCCACGTCAACGAGTTGCCAGCACTCTTCGATGGAGGTGGCAGCGGGGACTTCCACAGCCACATGCTTGCCGCATTGCATGGCGTAGGTAGCCATCATCACGTGGGTCTGCCAGTTGGTGGCGATATACACGAGGTCGATGTCGTCGCGTTCGACGAGTTCTCTCCATCCTTCACGGCCGGTATAAGCTGCAGCGCGGGGCAGTCCTTTGGCTTCCAAGATGTCGGTCTGCACCTTCTCAACGCGGTCAGGCTCGATGTCGCACAAGGCAACCACGGTCACGCCGTCGATGTAGGTCATGCGATCCACGGCATCCGGGCCACGCATACCGAGGCCGATAAAGCCGATACGCACATTCTCGATGGGATCGACCGCCAACTGCAGGACGCTCTTTTGGCCTTCCTGACGCTGGGGCTCGTCGAAAACGATGGTGTTATACTTGATAACGTAATTGCCGTTTCGGACTTCCTGAATCTTCATCGTGCAGGCCGAAAACAGACAGGCCGCCAAGAGTAACGCTAAGTAGAGTTTTGTTTTCATAGTGGTTGTTTTATGTGATTGACAGGCAAATATAAGAAAAGTTTTGTATCTTTGTCAAAAACAAAAAACGATGCACGACAACAACTTACTCATTTCCATCGCCTCACGTTTCATCGACCAGACACAGATCGTCGCTATCCAACCTTTAGGCAACGGCTTGATCAACGACACCTATAAGATAATGACTGTAGGCCAGGAGCAGCCCAAATACGTCTTGCAGCACATCAACGACAAGGTGTTCACCGACGTGGAGATGCTGCAGCGCAATATTGAGATTGTCACTGACCACATTCGCCGTAAGTATGAGGCCGCTGGAATGAGCGACATCGACCGTCGTGTGCTGCATTTCGTGAAGGCCGACACGGGCAAGACCTACGTGAAGGTGGGAGAGGAGTACTGGCGTGTGATGGACTTCATCGCCGACAGCGTGACCCAAGAGGCCGTCACTCCTCAGTCGGCTTACGATGCGGGGCGTTCCTTTGGCGAGTTTGAGTCGTTGTTGGCCGATGTCCAGGAACCGATAGGGGAGATTATCCCCAATTTCCATAACATCGAGTTCCGTTTGCAGCAGCTGGATGAGGCCATTGCTGCCGATCCAGTAGGCAGGATGAAAGACCTTGAAGTTCAAGATTATGTTAAGAAAATCAAGGACTTAGCTTATGAAATGTGTGTTAGTGAGCGGCTATACCGTGAAGGCAAGCTGCCTAAACGCATCTGCCATTGCGATACCAAGGTCAATAACATGCTTTTTGATAAGAACGGTAAGGTGCTGTGCATCATTGACTTAGATACGGTCATGCCCAGCTTTGTGTTTTCCGATTTTGGCGATTTCCTGCGTTCGGCTGCCAATACTGGAGCTGAGGACGATCCCGATCTTGGCAATATTCACTTTAACATGCAGATTTACAATGCTTTCCTTGAGGGCTATCTAGAGGGAACCAAAGCGTTCCTGACGTCTTTGGAACGTGATATGTTGCCGTATGCGGCATGTTTGTTCCCATATATGCAGGCTGTACGGTTTTTCGCTGATTATATCAATGGCGATACCTATTATAAGGTGAAATATACGGAACACAACTTGGTCAGGACAAGAGCCCAATGGAAGCTTTTTGAGGAAGCTAAGGTCTCATTGTCGAAGTACTCCAACGGCACTGCATAACTCCCTGTGGGAGTTACGCTAAGTGCCTTATGGAGTACTTCGCACGATATTAGAACGGTAGGTCGTCGCCGTTGCTGCTTTCGCCGAAATAGTCTTCAGGTCCGCCAGTGGGAGCTGCTGCAGGTGGTGTTTGGTGCATGGTTTGGGCAGCGGGCTGTTGTGCAGGCTGTCCGGGAGCGGCAGCGTTGATTGGGTCGAAACGCCACACACGCACGTCGGTGTACCATTTGCCATTGAATTCCCTTGAAGAGATGTCGATCTGAGCTTTGATCAGCTGGCCGGGAACCATGCTTTGGATTTCGTTGATCTGGTTGGTCCAGCAGGTCAGGCAAACCGTCTTGGGATATTGTTCGTCAGTTTCAATGATTAAATCTTGTTTGCGCCATGGGCCTTTGGCGCTTGTGCCTTCGGTGAGACCGCCGAGTCTCACGACTTTTCCTGTGATTTCCATATAGCTTTTATTTTAAATTTTCATTTGCAAATATACGGCTGAAAAGGCCCAAATTGTTCACTTTGTCGAATAATCTTCCAATAAATTTCATAAGGTTCTCGTTTCCTTTTTGTTATCCATTCTCAAATATAATCAATATTATGTTAAATAGCAACACGAAAAGCAAAGAAAAAGCCCCGAGGAATCTCCCCCGAGGCTCTTTATTCAGTCAACTAATAAATGGGATTATTCAGCGTCCAATGCCTTGGCTTCATCCATCATCTTCAGCTTCACATAAAGGGTCTTCAGAAGATGCTTCAGATCGTCAGAAGGCTGTGCTTCGTAAGCGGTCTTTGCGTATGGCAGACCCTGACGCAGATATTCTGTGGATTCGTCCATCAGTTTGTTGTAGCGCTCGATTTCAGCCATGCTGGCACCAGTGATTTCATTAGCCTCAGTGATCTTCTGGTTGCTCAGTGTGATGTAAACCATGGCGAGGTTGTAATGTGCATCGTAGTAAGTTGGATCGAGTTCAATGATTCTGGTGTAGTAACCGATAGCCTTGTCGGCATCGAAAATGTCATGGGTGTCGTCACCGAAGATGCTGCCCAGCGTGAACAGGATTGACACGTTGTTAGGATCCAACTCCTGGAGCTTGTTGAGGTCGCCAAGGGCTTCTTCACCCTTACCCTGCTTCAGATACAGGTTCACCTTCTCGATGATCATGCCAGCGTCGCCGGGATATTTCTCAAGACCCTCGTTGATCACCTTCATGCTGTTCTCGTCATCGCCTTTAAGGGTGTAGCAAGCAGCCATGTTCTTGTAGAGATCAACCTTGTCGTAACCGAGGTTCTTCAGGTCGGTATAGGTAGCGATAGCCTCATCGTAGAGTTCGCCTCTCATAAAAGCCAGACCGGTGTTTTCAAGTGCTGAAGTGTCAGGACGTGAGCCAGTGAGCGAAATGTCGTATGACTTTCTGAAGCTGGCAGCGGCATCACCGTATGCCTTGTTGTTGAATTGTTCGATACCATCCTGGAAGTAGCACTCACCGATGGCCACCACTCTTGAATAGACATCCTGAGCGTTGTCCTTGGTGTAGTCAGCATCCGTGCTGATGCAGTTCTGGAGTGATACGTAAGCGATCTCAAGAGCATCGGGATACTTGGCAAGCAACTTCTTGTCTTGATAAATGTTGAGGTAAATCATGCCGCGATACAGCCAAGCCTGAGCCTGGTCTTTTGGCTTCATGCCGAGGAAACCCTGGTGATTGACACATTTTTCAATGGATTCAGCGGCTTTCTCATACTGACCGTTCTTGTTGTAGTTGTATGCATTCGTACGGTCCATCTTTTGGGCCATCATCACATTGGCTGTGAACAGGACGGCCAGCAAAATCACTAACTTTTTCATTTTTCTACTTTGTTATAGTTTTACAATTATTCTCTTAGCGTTTTCTATTTGTTTATCAAATCTTGTTCCAAAAATTATTCTTCGGTATTTTCGGGTGTTTCGGGAGTTTCAGGAGCCGGAGTTTCGTTTTCAGTTGGTTCTATGACGATCGGGTTGCCCTCTTCGTCATACTGGACTTCCTCTTCATCCTCGTCTTCCCTCTTCACCTTGGTGACAGCGGCAATCTCGTCGTTACCACGCAGGTCGATGAGTTTCACGCCTTGGGTGGCGCGGCCCATCACTCTTAAGGTGTCGGCACCGATTCTGATTAGGATGCCCGACTTATTAATAATAATAAGGTCATCCTCGTCGGTCACATCCTTGATGGCGATCAGGTCGCCGGTCTTGTCGGTGATGTTCAAGGTCTTGACACCCTTACCGCCACGGTTGGTGATGCGGTAGTCGTCGATGTCGCTACGTTTGCCGAAGCCCTTCTCGGAGACCACCAGGACGGTCTGCTCGGGGCTGTGGAGGCAGATCATGCCGATGACTTCGTCTTCCTCAGAAGCCAAGGTGATACCCTTCACACCGGAGGCGTTACGGCCCATCGGACGGACGGTCTTCTCATTGAAGCGGACGGCCTTACCTGAGCGGAGTGCCATCAGCACCTCATCCTCGCCGCTGGTCATGTTGGCGGTCAGCAGCTCATCTCCTTCACGGATGTTGATGGCGTTGATGCCGGCCTTACGTGGGCGTGAGTAAGCCTCGAGGGTGGTCTTCTTGATGATACCCTTCTTGGTGCAGAGGATCACGTAATGGTTGTTGATGAAATCTTCATCCTTCAGATCCCTGACATTCAGTACGGTGATCACCTTGTTGTCCTTGTCGACATTCAGCAGGTTTTGGATAGCCCTACCCTTGCTGTTTTTGCCTTCTTCTGGAATCTCAAAGGCGCGCATCCAGTAGCACTTGCCCTGTTCGGTGAAGAACAGCAGGTAGTTATGGTTGGTGCAGGTGAAGATGTGCTCGATGAAGTCGGTGTCGCGTGTGGAGGAGCCTTTTGAACCCTTGCCTCCCCTACTCTGTCTGCGGTATTCTCTCAATGGCGTGCGCTTCACGTAGCCGAGGTGTGAGATAGTAACCACCACGGTGTCGTCTGCGATCATGTCCTCGATGCGGAACTCGCCAGCAGCGGGAACGATCTGGGTACGGCGCTCGTCGCCATATTTATTTTTGATTTCGGTAAGTTCGTCCTTGATGATCTGGAACTGCATTTCCACATTTTGTAGAACATCGTGGAAATGACGGATCTTTTCCTCAAGTTCCTCAAGTTCGTCCATGATCTTCTTGATTTCGAGACCGGCCAATTGACCGAGGCGGTAAGCCACGATAGCGGATGCCTGCGGGTCGTCGAAGTCGAACTTCTCCATGATGGCTTGCTTGGCTTCGGCAGAGCCGCCCTTACAAGCGCGGATGGTAGCGATGATCTCGTCAACAATGTCGATGGCGCGTGCCAAGCCTTCGAGGATGTGGGCGCGTTCCTCAGCCTTCTTCAGGTCGAACTGGGTGCGGCGGATCACCACGTTGTGGCGGTGGTCGACGAAGTGCTTGATCAGGTCTTTCAGGTTCAAGGTATAAGGACGGCCGTTGACCAGGGCCACGTTGTTCACGTTGAAGGAGCTCTGGAGGGCGGTCATCTGGTAGAGCTTGTTCAGCACCACTTCGGCGTTGGCGTCGCGTTTCAGTTCGTACACGATGCGGATGCCCTTACGGTCTGACTCGTCGCGGATATCAGCAATGCCGTCGAGTTTCTTGTCGTTGACCAGGTCGGCAGTCTTCTTGATCATGTCGGCCTTGTTGACCTGATAAGGAATGGATGTGGCGATGATGCGCTCATGGCCGTTGTGTTCCTCGATGGTGGCTTCACCACGGACCACTATCCTACCCTTTCCGGTTTCAAACGCCTCGCGGACGCCTTCGTAGCCGTAAATGACGCCAGCGGTCGGGAAATCGGGAGCCTTGATGTATTCCATCAGCTCGGGGACGGTGATATCGTTATTGTCGATATAGGCAATGATGCCGTCGACGCACTCACTGAGGTTGTGTGGTGCCATGTTGGTGGCCATACCGACGGCGATACCGTTGGAGCCGTTGACAAGCAATGCCGGAATCTGTGTAGGCAGTACGGTAGGCTCTTGCAGAGAGTCGTCGAAGTTGTTCTGGAAGTCGACGGTGTCCTTGTCGAGGTCGTCGAGCATCTCCTCGGCGATCTTCTTCAGACGGGCTTCGGTGTAACGCATGGCAGCCGGGCTGTCGCCGTCGACGCTACCAAAGTTACCTTGTCCGTCAACCAGAGGATAACGCAATGACCAGTTCTGGGCCATACGCACCATGGCGTCGTACACTGACAAGTCGCCGTGTGGGTGGTACTTACCGAGTACCTCACCGACGATTCTCGCCGATTTCTTGTAGCCACTGTGTGAGGTCACGCCCAAGCCCAGCATGCCGTACAACACACGGCGGTGTACAGGTTTCAAGCCGTCCCTGACATCGGGCAAGGCACGTGAGATGATCACCGACATGGAATAGTCGATGTATGCAGACTTCATCTGGTTTTCAAGATTTACCTTGATTATTTTTTCACCAGACTGCATTTCTTCGTTCAGATTATTCTCATCCATTCTTATTCAGAGTTCTAAATTCAAAATCTATTTTAAGGGCATTTTTATAAGCAGGCGCAAATTTACAAAAAAAACCTTTAAGAAGTACGGGGAAGGTGATTTTTTATGAAATTTTGTCAAATTAGCCCAAAAAACGAGCGTGGAGCGATTTTTGTTATTAAATTTGCAACTCGTTTTTGATTCATTATTCCTTAAATAACCTATATGGATGCCAAATTTTCTCCCAGAGTACGTGACATTATGTCATTAAGTCATAGTGAAGCGGTAAGATTGGGAAATCCTTATATCGGTCTGGAACATTTGTTTCTGGGCATTTTGAAGGATGGCGGTAGTTGCGCTATCCAACTGCTGAGCAACCTTAACGTCAATATTGAGATTTTCCAGCAGAAACTGGAAGCCTCGGTGCGGACCGTCAATGCCGTTAAGCCGGTGGGCGACAACCTTCCGCTGACTAAGCAGGCCGAGCGGGTGCTGAAATATACCTACATCATCGCCAAGGAGTTCCGAAGCGAGATGGTCAGGTCAGAGCATCTCATGCTGGCCATCTTGCATGAACGCAATAACATCATCTCTCAAAACCTGGAATTCGAGGGTGTTACATACGAAAACTTTAAAGAGGAACTTATTAAGTACAACACCGAAATGGGTCGCAGCCTGCCTAAGGACATCACCCAGCAGCCCGAAACACCGCAAAATATCTTTAACGAAGATGAGGATGATGACGTGCAGGACGATAGCAAGACCCAAGAAAAGCCCAAGAAAGTCAGCAACATCAAGAGTAAGACGCCGGTGCTCGACAACTTCGGACGTGACCTTACCCGTGCCGCTGAAGAGAACCGCCTCGACCCCATCGTGGGCCGTGACAAGGAGCTGGAGCGTATTGCCCAGATCCTCAGCCGCCGCAAGAAGAACAATCCTATCTTGATTGGCGAGCCTGGCGTGGGTAAATCGGCTATCGCCGAGGGTTTGGCCATCAGAATCACTCAACACAAGGTGTCGCGCACACTGTTCAACAAACGTGTGGTGATGCTTGACATCGGCAGCGTGGTGGCCGGAACCAAGTACCGTGGCCAGTTTGAGGAACGCATCAAGGCCATCCTCAACGAGCTGGAGAAGAACCCTGACATCATCCTGTTCATCGACGAGATCCATACCTTGGTCGGGGCAGGCAATGCCAATGGCTCGCTTGATGCTTCCAACATGTTCAAGCCAGCTTTGGCACGCGGCGAGCTGCAGTGCATCGGCTCCACCACCCTCGACGAGTACCGCCAGTACATCGAGAAGGATGGTGCCTTGGAACGCCGTTTCCAAAAGGTGATCGTCGATCCGACCTCCCCTGAAGAAACCATTGAGATATTAAATAACATCAAGGGAAAATACGAGGATCACCACATGGTGACCTATTCTCCTGAAGCTATTGAGGCCTGCGTGAAGCTGACCAACCGCTACATGTCGGACCGCTACTTGCCTGACAAGGCCATCGACGCCTTGGATGAGGCTGGCGCTCGTGTACACATCCGCAACATCAACGTGCCCAGCGAGATCACTACGCTGGAGCAAGAGATTGAAGAGGTGCGCAAGCAGAAGAAACAAGCCATCGTCGAGCAGAAGTTCGAGGATGCCGGAACTTTCCGTGATACTGAGGTGAAGCTCATGGACAGACTTGATATCGCCAAGAAGGAATGGGATAAAAACAGCCTCTCAAATAAGATGCCTGTGACCGAGCATGACGTGGCTGAAGTCATCGCCATGATGACCGGCGTGCCAGTACAGCGTATCGCACAAAACGAAGGCACCCGCCTGATGAACATGGAGAAAGAGCTGGCAGGCACCGTCATCGGTCAGGATGAAGCCATCAGCAAGGTCACCAAGGCCATCCGCCGTAACCGCGCCGGACTGAAAGACCCGAACAAGCCCATCGGTTCGTTTATCTTCCTCGGTCCCACTGGCGTCGGTAAGACCTATCTTGCCAAGGTGTTAGCCAAGTATCTGTTTGATTCAGAGGAGGCTTTGATCCGTATCGACATGAGTGAATACATGGAGAAATTCGCCGTATCACGTCTCGTGGGTGCACCTCCAGGATATGTGGGTTACGAAGAAGGCGGCCAGCTTACCGAGAAAGTACGCCGTAAGCCCTACTCCATCGTGTTGCTCGATGAGATCGAGAAGGCTCACCCTGATGTGTTCAATCTGCTGCTGCAGATGCTTGACGACGGCCAGTTGACTGACAGCTTGGGCCGTAAGGTGGACTTCAAGAATACCATTATTATCATGACGTCCAACATCGGCAGCCGACAGCTGAAGGAGTTCGGTCAAGGCGTGGGCTTTGGCACCGAGGCCAAGCGCAACTCGGCCAACGAGTACTCGCACAGCGTGATCGAGAATGCCTTGAAACGCACCTTCGCCCCCGAGTTCCTCAACCGTATCGACGACGTGGTGATGTTCAACTCGTTGAAACGTGAGGACATCCACAAGATCATCGACATCGAGCTGCGTAACATCTTCAAGCGTGTTGAAGACATGGGCTACACCCTTGAACTCACTGAGAAAGCGAAGGACTTCATCGCCGACAAGGGCTGGGACGACCAGTTTGGCGCCCGTCCGCTGAAGCGTGCCATCCAGAAGTATGTGGAAGACGCCTTGGCCGAAGAGCTCATCATGAACCCGAAAGAATCTGGAACCAAGATCAATATTGACCTCGACGAGGAGACGCAAGAAATCAAAATCACGGTTTGATGGAATACGACTTCAAGCGACATATCGACAATCCATTGTTCAGGATGATCTCCAGGTCATGCAAAGAGCTTGGCGTAAGAGGTTATGTGATTGGTGGTTATGTGCGTGACCTGCTGCTACATCGAAAGTCGAACGACATCGACATTGTGACCATCGGCAGCGGCATTGCCCTGGCCAAGAAGGTGGCCTCTCACCTACCCGGCAACAAGGAAGCCAAGTACTATGGCGCCTTTGGCACTGCCATGATCCGTTACAGAGGCATTGAGATTGAGTTTGTGGGCGCCCGCCGTGAGTCGTACGACCGCAACAGCCGCAAGCCCGTGGTGGAAGACGGTACCCTCGAGGACGACCAGAACCGTCGCGACTTCACCATCAACGCCATGGCCATCAGTCTGAACGAAGACGACTTCGGCGCTTTCTTGGATCCCTTCGATGGCATGAGCGACCTTGAGGAACTGACCATCCGGACGCCTCTGGATCCTGACGTTACCTACTCTGACGACCCGTTGCGCATGATGCGAGCCATCCGCTTTGCCACGCAGCTGCATTTCTATATCGAGCCCGAGTCGTTCTACTCCATCGCCCGCAACGCCGAACGCATCAAGATCGTTTCGATGGAGCGAATCACGGAGGAGTTGAACAAGATCATGATGGCCGACAGGCCTTCAACGGGCTTTGTGTTGCTCGACGAATGTGGACTACTGAAGTATATCCTGCCGCAACTCACCCTGCTGAAAGGCGTTGAGGTGATCCACGGCAAGGGACACAAGGACAATTTCTATCACACCATGCAGGTGCTCGACCAGGTGGCCGAGACCAGCGATAACCTCTGGCTGCGCTGGGCGGCGCTGTTGCACGACATCGCCAAGCCCCAGACCAAACGCTGGGAAGACGGCACCGGATGGACCTTCCACGGCCATGAGTTCAAAGGCTCTAAGATGGTACCTAAGATCTTCGCCCAGCTGAAGTTGCCGCTGAACGAAAAGATGAAATATGTGGAGAAGCTGGTGCTACTTCACCTCCGCCCCATCGTGCTTTCCGAAGACATCGTGACCGACTCGGCTGTCCGCCGGCTGCTGTTCGATGCTGGCGACGACATCGACGACCTGATGTTGCTGTGCCATGCCGACATCACTTCGAAAAACGAGGAAAAGATCAAGAAATACCACCGCAACTTCGAGATTGTGGAGCAAAAGCTCAAGGAGATCGAGGCCAAGGATCACCTGCGCAACTGGCAGCCGCCTATTGATGGCAAGGCCATCATGGAGACCTTCGGCATCGCCGAAGGGCGCGAGGTTGGCGTCATCAAGAACGCCATCCGCGAGGCGGTGCTCGACGGCGTCATCGGCAACAACTTCGAAGAGGCATACGAGTTCATGAAGAAGATCGGTGCCGAACAAGGCTTGACCGTGGTGAAGGAGGTTGAAGCTCCCGTGGTAGTCAACAATAATGGACCAGTGCCAAGTAAGGTATGAAGACCTTGATTGTCATAGCAGGTCCCACCGCTTCTGGGAAAACCGCCGCCGCCATCAAGGTGGCCAAGGCCCTAAACACGGTAATCATTAACGCCGACAGCCGTCAGTTTTACAAGGAAATGAGCATCGGAACCGCCGTTCCGTCACCTAAAGAATTACAGGAAGTAAAGCATTATTTCGTTCAGAATATCAGTATTTTAAACGATTACGATGTAGCTACTTATGAGCAGGATGTGTTGCTGTTACTAAAGAAACTTTTTTTGGAACACGACCAGGTATTGCTGACGGGTGGATCAGGGCTTTTCATAGACGCCGTTTGCAAGGGCATCGACACCATGCCCGACATCGATCAAGCTGTGAGGGAGCGTGTGGATAACCTGTTTCATGAGGGTGGACTTGCCGCCTTGCAGCAAGAGGTCCAGCGGCTTGACCCTGAATATTGGACCATCGTCGACCAGAAGAACCCACGCCGACTGCAAAGGGCGTTGGAGGTGTGTTACCAAACAGGCAAGACCTTCACCTCATTCCGCACCAGGTCAAGCGCCAAGCGTGATTTTAACATTGTGAAATATGCCCTGTTGCGTGAGAAGCAGGATCTATATAACCGCATCAACCTTCGGGTGGAGATCATGCTCTCGAAGGGACTCGTGGACGAAGCACGAAAGCTCTACCCCTACCGTCGCAGAAATGCACTTAACACCGTGGGTTACAAGGAGTTATTTGACTATTTCGATGGAAAGATCAGCTTAAACGAAGCCGTTGAACAGATCAAACTCAACACCCGTCACTACGCCAAAAGACAGATGACGTGGTTAAGAAAAGATACTGAATACCAATGGATTGAGCCATCGTCAATCGAAACAGTGATAACGGATCAAGCCCTCCATGGGTGATTGTATCACACGGCCTAAGGTCAAATCGTTTTCTTCAAGACATTCTTTCAGCAAGTCTTGGAAATGATAGGCCACCGAGCCTACAAATCCAATGGGCAACGCATGACAATCGGCATAACGCTTCACAAACACCTCGATGAAGTCACGGAAACATCCTTTCACCAGCTGCTTGATGAAAGGATCATCCTGATGCTCCCCGGCAAATTTGGTGAATCCCGCAAGGTATTTTGAGGCTTCTTTTTGGTGATATACGTTATCAATGAAATCACTGATATTCAAATGATAATATTCTTCAAATTCATGCTTTAGTTGAAGTGGCATCAAATCGTAAAAATAGGCTCTTGTGAGCTTGCGACCGATGTAACAACCACTACCCTCGTCACCTACTAGATAGCCTAAGGAGACGGCTCGTTCGCTGATGTCGTTGCCATCGAACAGGCAGGAGTTGGCTCCGGTACCCAAGATGCAGGCAATTCCTTTTTCCTTGCCCAACACAGCGCGGGTAGCTCCCATCAGGTCGTGGGTCACATAAACCTCCGTTGCTTCTTCAAAATACACCTTGAGAATCTGGTGCATCCTAGCTCGCGCGGCCTCATTGCCACATCCGGAACCGTAATAATACACGGCATCCACTGCAGGAAAGTCTTCAGGAAACTCTTTGTAGAGAATATCGATAAAGACAATCATATCGGCGTAGTTCGGGTTGAAACCTCTCGTAATGAGATGTTTAACTTCTTTTCCGTCTTCCAAAACCATCCACTCTATCTTGGTGGATCCAGCGTCAGCAATCAGTGTAAGCATGGAATTTCATCATTGAGAGTTCAAATTTACATTTTTTTTATAGATTTGCAGTCCGTTTTATAAAACAAAAAAAGAAAACATGAGAAAATGGCGCATTGAAGACTCCGAGGACCTTTACAATGTGAAAGGTTGGGGTGGCAATTATTTTTCCATTAACGAGAAGGGCCACATGACCGTGACACCTAAGGAAGGCTGTGCATCAGTCGACCTTCCGGAACTTGTTGATGAACTGTCACTTAGGGACGTTTCCGCTCCTATCCTGGTGCGTTTCCCCGACATCCTCGACGACCGTATCAACAAGATCGACTCCTGCTTTAAGGAGGCCGCCAAGGAATATGAGTTCAATGGACAGAACTTTGTGGTGATGCCCATCAAGGTGAACCAGATGCGCCCTGTGGTTGAAGAGATCGTCAGCCACGGTAAGAAGTGCAACATCGGTCTGGAAGCAGGTTCAAAGCCCGAGCTTCACGCCATTATCGCCCTCGGCACCGATTCCGATTCTTTGATCATCTGCAACGGCTATAAGGATGAGGAATTCATCGAGTTGGCTTTGCTTGCCCAGAAGATGGGTCGTAAGATCATCATCGTCATTGAGAAGCTCAACGAGCTGAGAACGGCCACCAAGATCGCCAAGCGTCTGAAAGTCACGCCAAACCTCGGTGTACGCATTAAGTTGGCCAGCTCTGGTGCCGGCAAATGGGAAGAGTCAGGCGGCGACGGCAGCAAGTTCGGTCTCACCTCCTCAGAGTTGCTCGAAGCCCTCGATTACCTCGAGGAACACGATATGAAGGACTGCCTTAAGCTGGTGCATTACCACATCGGCAGCCAGGTGAGTAAGATCAAGAAGATCAACGTGGCCTTGCGTGAGGCGGCACAGTTCTACGTGCAGCTTTACAAGATGGGCTACCATATTGAATATGTCGACATGGGCGGCGGCCTCGGCGTGGACTACGACGGAACCAGCTCAAGCAGCGCCAGCTCTGTGAACTATAGCATCCAGGAGTATGCCAACAACGCCATCTACACCATTGTGGATGCCTGCGACAAGAACGAGCTTCCCCACCCCAACGTCATCTGCGAGTCGGGACGTGCCCTTACGGCACATCACTCCGTGCTCATTTTCGAAGTGCTGGAGAAGACCTCACTTCCTGAATGGGATGACAACGAGGAACCGGAAGAGGACGACCATGAGCTCATCAAGGAACTCTATGAGTCATGGGACGAACTGACCAAGAATTCTTCATTAGAGATCTGGCACGACGCCCAGGAAATCCGCGAAGAGGCCCTCAACTTGTTCAGCCTTGGACTGCTCGACCTCAGGTCTCGCGCTAAGATTGAACGTCTTTACTGGAGCATCGCCCGTGAGGTGAACCATATCGCCAATAGCTTGAAGCGTGTTCCCGAGGACTTCACCTCGCTACCAAAGTTGTTGGCCGATAAATATTTCTGCAACTTCTCGTTGTTCCAGTCCTTGCCCGACCTCTGGGCTATCGACCAGCTCTTCCCCATCATCCCGATTCAGCGTCTGGATGAGAACCCAACGCATCTGGCCACCTTGCAGGACATCACCTGCGACAGCGATGGTAAGATCACCAACTTCGTGGCCAAGTCCACTCAGCACACCATCCCGCTGCACGGCTTCAGCGATAAGGAACATTACTACATTGGCGTGTTCCTCGTTGGCGCTTATCAGGAGATCTTGGGTGACCTGCACAACCTGTTTGGCGACACCAACGCCGTTCACGTCTCAGTGGATGAAAAGGGTTATTACATCGATCAGGTCATCGATGGCGAGACCGTTGCCGATGTGCTGGAATACGTTCAGTATAGCCCGAAGAAACTCGTCCGCACCGTGGAGACCTGGGTGACCAAGTGCGTGAAGGAAGGAAAGATCACAGTTGAAGAAGGAAAAGAATTCCTCTCCAACTATAGATCAGGATTGTACGGGTATACATACCTTGAGAATTAAAATTTATTAGGTCGGAAAACGTGCCGAAGGCACGTCATTTAAATAACCCCACACAAAGCGGAGCGTAGTGTGGGGTTTTTTGATGTCACATATATGGCGTGTCGATGACACGCTACATTTCGTTTTTCTAAGCCCCACACTACGCTTCGCTAGTGTGGGGTTAATAAGATGGTGTGCCTTTGGCACACGCTTCACCTTATTCCGTAATTCTGGTATCGAAATTGCCTACCACTGGAGCGATCTCCTGATCCATGTCAGTGGATAACTCCTGTGGTTCAATGCCGCAAGCCTTAAGAATCTTAGCTTTCACCTCGTTGTTCTGCATCCAGCCGGTGAAGAGCTCGGCGCCTGGACCGTATGCGTAAATCATGACGGGAAGGCAAGTATGGCTGCCGGTGGAATAGTCGAACTCCACATTGGTGTACTTCCCTTGACGGTCAATCATGGTGAGGCCGCCGGTCTCATGGTCGGCAGTGACCACTACCAAGGTGTTGTCATGTGTCTTGGCATAGTCCAAAGCTACTTGAACGGCATTGTTGAAATCGATCATCTCGTTGACCATCCAAGCCGAGTCGTGGGCATGGCAGGCAAAGTCGATCTGTGAGCCTTCCACCATCAGGAAGAAGCCGTCTTCATCTTGTTCCAAGGTCTTCAGTGCGGTTTTCACGCCATTGGGCAGGAACTCGCCACGCTCAGGATAGTGCGGCATGTGGCCTTTATTAGCCAACACAGCGTATTTCATGCATGTGGTATCGATGTTGTCCAAGGTGTCATAGACCTTCCAACCCAGTTCTTCCACCATGCGAACGATGAGGTCGGTGCTATCTGATCGATTGGTGAAGTGTTTGCGGCCGCCGCCGATCATCACGTTGAGTTTCTCACTCTCTGCCATCTGGACGGCGATATCCTCGTACATGTTGCGTTTCGGCACTTTGGCGTAGAAGTCGGCCGGTGTGGCGTGACCAGAATAGCATGTCACCACAATGCCCGTGCTCTTTCCTTGATCGGCCAGGGCTTCCAGGATGGTCTCCATCGCGAGTGTGTCGGAATCCATGCCCACCATACCGTTCTTGGTCTTCTTGTCACAAGCCAAGGCCGTTCCGCCAGCGGCAGAGTCCGTGATGGTGTTGCTGATGGAGCGGGTGTCCACCACTCCGATATAGGGGAATTGGGTAAATGTCATGTCGTCGCCGGTGGCCAACATCGCGGCAAATACCTGTGGCAACGCCATGCCGTCACCGATCATGTAAATCACGTTGGTCGCTTTCGGGGCTTGCTCCTTCTTTTCACTTGTGCAGCTTAAAAAACTTAAGGATAAGGTAAATAAAAAAAGCAGTGAGCATGCGATGGTCTTTTTCATATTACGAATGATTTTGCGAATTATTTCCTTTTGATCACTTTTTTCACTGCTTCCACGATGTCGGGAGTGTCGAGGTGATAAGCCTTCAGCAACTCATCGGGAGTGCCGCTTTGTCCGAACATGTCGTTGACGGCGACCATCTCGATAGGTGCAGGATTGTTGAGGGCGAGCACTTGAGCGATGCTATCGCCGAGACCGCCGTTGCGCATGTGCTCTTCAGCCGTCACCACGCAGCGGGTCTTGGCCACCGACTTCAGCACGGCTTCCACATCCAACGGTTTGATGGTGTGGATGTTGATCAACTCTGCCGAGATGCCTTGTCCCTTGAGGATCTCCACAGCCTCGATGGCTTTCCAAACGAGATGACCGCAGGCGAAGATGGTGACATCCTTGCCTTCCTGGATCATCTGGGCCTTCCCGATCTCAAACTTCTGGTCGGCGGGTGTGAAGTTCGGCACTTTCGGACGACCAAAACGGAGATAGACCGGGCCTTCGTATTCCGCTGCCGCGATGGTGGCGTTCATGGTCTGGTTGTAGTCGCAGGGCACGATGACCGTCATGTTGGGCAACATCTTCATCAGGCCGATGTCCTCAAGAATCTGGTGGGTGGCGCCATCCTCGCCAAGGGTCACGCCAGCGTGTGAAGCAGCGATCTTGACGTTCTTGTTGGAATAGGCCACGCATTGGCGGATCTGGTCGTAGACACGGCCGGTGGCGAAGGCGGCGAAGGTGCCGGTGAAGGGCACGAATCCGCTGAGGGCCATGCCAGCAGCCATGTTGGTCATATTAGCCTCGGCGATGCCAGTCTGGAAAAACCTTTCGGGGAATTCCTTGGCGAAGTCACCCATCTTGAGTGAGCCGGTGAGGTCGGCGCAGAAAGCGACGACTTTGGGGTTGCGGCGACCTGCCTCAAGCAAGCCAGCACCGAATCCTGATCTAGTATCTTTTTTTTCGTATTCCATATTATGACGTTTTTGTTTTACAGGGCTAGCATCCTACGGATGCGATTTGTTGGAATTCTTTTTTCTACAGGGCTAGCATCCTTCGGATGCTTTTGCCAAAACCTCGGCATCCGTAGGATGCCAGCTCTGTAGCAAGGATGATCCCCTTCCTTACCCGCATCCCGAGGGATGCTAGATTAATAGTCTCCTAAGGTTTCTTCTAATTGTGACAATGCATTGGCGGCTTGTTCGTCGTTAGGCGGGGTGCCGTGCCATTTGTGGGTGCCCATCATGAAGTCAACGCCCATGCCCATCTCGGTGTGAGCCAGCAGCAGTTGAGGTTGCCCCTGCCCTGCTCCCTTGCGGGCTTGGTTGAGGGCGGCTACCACCTGTTCCATGTCGTTGCCGTTGAGTTCGATGACCTTCCAGCCGAAGGCTTCGTATTTGGCGCGCATGTCGCCGAGGTCCATCACCGCATCGGTGGGACCGTCGATCTGTTTCTTATTATAGTCGAGGATACCAACGAGGTTGTCGATCTTCTTGGCGCCGGCATACATGGCGGCTTCCCAGATCTGGCCTTCGTCCTGCTCGCCGTCGCCCATCAGCACAAACACGAGGTGCTTGTCGTTGTTGAGGCGCTTGGCTTGAGCGGCGCCAACAGCCACGGAGAGACCTTGTCCCAAGGAGCCAGAGGCGATGCGAACACCTGGCAATCCCTCGGCGGTCGTCGGGTGACCTTGGAGCCTGGTGCCCAAACGGCGGAAGGTAGCCAATTCGCTCACCGGGAAATAGCCACGGCGGGCCAGAATGCTGTAGAACATCGGGCTGATGTGGCCGTTGGAGAGGAAGAACATATCCTCGCCCTTGCCGTCCATGCGGAAGTTGGCGGGATCGATCTGCATCTGGTCGAAATAAAGGGCGGTGACCAAGTCAGTAGCGCCTAAGGAGCCGCCTGGGTGGCCTGACTGGCATCCGTGTACCATACGGATGATGTCACGACGTACCTGCGAGGCAATTCGTTTCAATTCGTTGATTTCCATAATAATATGATGATTTGTTTTATTTTTAACGGATTCGCAAAGTTAATCCTTTTTTGAAATAAAACAAAAAAAGAGTGCCGATTACGTCATTGCGTGATCAGTGGAAAGGCTTCTCGAAAACCTTAGGGAATGGCGTCTCAAACTCGAAGTCCTTATCCTTGAGCGGATGATGGAAGCAGAGCTTGTATGCATGCAGGCAGAGGCGGCCGAGCGAGTTGTCATGGCTGCCATACTTCTCGTCGCCCACGATGGGGTGACCGATATCTTGGGCATGAACGCGGATCTGGTTCTTGCGGCCGGTCTCCAGATGGAAGTCGACCAGCGAATATCGGCTGTTGCTCACTAAAACCTCGTAATGCGTGACGGCGAACTTGCCTCCGTTGTCGGTGGGGCTTGAATAGGTCACAAACATTTTGTTGTCCTTAAGCCATGACTCCACAGTGCCTTCGCGGGGAATCACCTTGCCTTCACACACGGCCACATAGCGGCGGTCGTACACCTTTTCCTTCCAGTCCTCCTCGAACATCATGGCCACCTTTTTATCTTTAGCAAAAAGCATCAAGCCGGAGGTGTCGCGATCCAGACGGTGGATGGTATGGGCACGGCAGCGTTGCTGCGATGCGGTGAAGTATTGGTTGAGGATGCTTTGAGCCGTCTCCTGTTCCTTGCCGGGGCTGTTGGTGAGCAGGCCTTCCTTCTTGTCGATCACCACCAGGTATTTGTCTTCGTAGACGATCTTCAGCCATTTGCTGTAGAAGCGTTCCTTGGCCGAGGGCTTGCCAATCTCGACGGTCATGCCGGGTTGCAGTTCGAAGTCGAACTGGCTGGTGCGTTCGCCATCGACGGTGACAACGCCGTTGGCGAGCATGTGTTTCACCTTGGTGCGGCTGATGCCGTCCATCTTTTTCATGATGAACTCCATCAACGGAGCGGGTTCAAGCACCTTGAACTTCAAGGGATTCTCTTTGGAGTGAGGTTTTCTTTCTTTCATACAAAAAAAGCAACCCGGTTTTAGGTTGCTGATGTGCCCCGAACAGGGGTACTACTTTTAACCTTGATTGATTTTTGTTTGAGTCATTCGCTTTCACGATGTCTTTATAATTATTTGATTTTCCGCTTCTTACAAATTTGCTTGATTATTTAGACTATTTATAAATTTCTATGATTGCGCACTTTTTTGGGGTTTGGTTGACACGTCGTTGACACGGATTCAAAAACTTTTCGTATATTTGCACTGCCTTTAATCGGAGGGGTAAAGGGCCCCCGCCGGAGGCAGTAACAGACAAATAACGTATAACTAAAACTTTTATTTTATGGCTACAGTCAAATTCTACCTTTCAAGGTACATCAAGAATGATGACGAAAGGGGCGAAATCCAACTCCGCTTCAGCGGCAACAGGAATTTCGTGAAAAGAGCGGCCACAGGAATCCACATTTACGCGGGCAACTGGGACGCTGAAAAAGGGATGCCCAAGGGCAAGAAAATGAACAAGTACGGCGACAAATGCGAGGAAATCAGGGATAGGCTGAATCTCCTTACCTCCTTCCTTCTGCGTTGCTGGGAACAAACCAAGGAGAGCGAGCTGAAGCCGGACTCCTTGACACAATGGATGAACGACATCGAATGGGGCAGCACGAAAGAGCCTGTCTATATCAATGGGCAGGAAGTCACGGCCACACGATGGACTATTGACAGCAAAAAGCGCCTTCAGGAGGTCAAGGTTATCCGAAAGAATGAACGCGCCAAGATGGAGAATCGCTATTTCCTCGATGTCTTCAGCTATTACATTGAAGAGCAGTATAAGATTGGTGTGATTGGCGATTGCAGACACAAGTCTTATTATACGGCTCACGGGCTTTGGGAAAGGATGGAAAGGTATCAGCACAAGCATTATAAGCTGAACGAGGTCACGACTTCGCTGATGTATGATTACAGGCATTTCATCCTCAACGAGTATGAATTATGGGAGAATCGCCTGGTTGAAAACGACAAAGGCGAGAAGGTGACCAAGTACCTGCCTAAAAAGAAGTATGATAATCTTTATGATGGCTACGAGTACGTATTGAAGCGCGGTGTGAACAAACGGAGCCTTAATTATGTAGTGGTCGAAATGAAGTATTTGATTGCTTTTTGGCACTGGCTCCTTAACGTGAAGAAGCTCAACCTTGACGACATTTTCCAGAACTTCAATTTAGACCAGTCGGTTTATGGCACACCTTATTTCTTCACCAATAAGGACAGGGATAAGCTTTTCAAGGCCGATTTAAGCAAGCGTCCAGAGCTGGCAGTGCAAAGGGATATCTTTGTATTTCAGTCGTTGGTTGGATGCCGCGTTGGTGACTTGAAGCGGCTGAAGCGTTCCAACATTGTGAATGGCGAAATGCTTCAGTATGTCGCAGGTAAGACGAAAAACAAGAGCGGCAAAATCGTAACGATTCCCCTCCACCCTACCGCCATCGCCATCCTAAAGAGATACGAAGACCGCGACGACGAGAGAATTCTACCCTTCATTTCTGATCAGAAATATAATGAAGCCATCAAGGAAATCTTCAAGCTGTTGCCAAAGCTGGACCGCGTTGTTACCATATTAGACCCAGTGACCAGGCTGGAAAAGCAGGTGAAATTGTCGGAAGTGGCCAGCAGCCACATGGGACGACGCAACTTCTGCGGCAACCTTTATGAGGCAGGTTTCAGAGATTCGGACATCGCATCGATGAGTGGCCATGCAGAAGGCAGTAAGGCAATATCACGATACCGAAAGGTAAGTGATGAGACGAAGAAGAAGATGATTAAATCTTTGTAAGAACAAAGGGGGCGGATGCCAAAGGCACTCGCCCCTTGTTTTTGAAAAAAAGGAAGCCGAAATAAAAGGGCGTTCGGCTTCCAAGTAACAGATAACTCCTTTTATGGCTACGGAGTCGGGCGCAAAGATAGGGATTTTCCTGAACACGCTGGGCGGGGCGTATTGATTTTTTCAGGTATGGGCAGGACAAAGACACGCCTGGTGCCGAAAATCGCGCCACAAGCCCTAAAAATGTGTACCCCTCTGAAGCCTGACTGGATGGCAAAGGCTGCGGCCATAAAGCTGCCCCACAGGGGACGAGCCTCCTCCGCAGCCTTTGACAGCCAGGCAGCACACCGAATCCCTATCATTGCCAGAGCGAAAGGGAGAAACGAAAGCGGGAAAACGGAAACCAACTATTAACCGAAGGCGGACAAAGGATGCGGCCAATGAGCTTCCTAAAAGATGTGAAATCTTCCTCCGCATCGTTTGGCCGACTGAGGATGAACATTTCACAACGACAGAGCTGCTACACCCACCATCGAGCGACGGGCAAAAAAGGAAGGCTCCCATCAGGAAGCCTTCACCATCTTTATAATAACTACCATCACGAATGCGAGGATGCCAGCCAAGACGATAACCATGCCCAACAACACCCAAAGGAAGTTGGGCGGTTTCTTGGACGGTGGCGGCTCCTCGATGACGACTTGCGAATAACGCAAGGTGTCTTCGTAATGGATGGGCTCTTGCTCGGCCTCGTAGGTGACTGTGAGGCTGTCGTTGGTGGCCGTTGCCGTGAAAGTGCCCTGCTCCGTCTGGATCTTGACGGCTTGGCCGTCAAGCAGCGGAGCCAAGGGCATCACGGCAGAATCGGCCACGGGTGGAAGCGGGATGAAGGTGTCGATGGGCTGTGCCTGAACGCTCAGCAGCTCGGGGCATCGCTCGACGATGCGACGGATGCGACGCTGGGCGCGGCGCTTTGCGTCGCAGGCGCATAGCACCATCGACACCGACAACAGGAAGAGGAAACAGCGTGTCTTCATGGCCTTACAGGTTTTCGATCAATTGCTTCAGCTCAGCGTTTTCAAGGGTGAGTTGTGCGACCTGAGCGGACAGCCCGACGATTTCCTTGCGGGCCTCGGTCAGCTCGGCGTAGACGCGCTTGTTTTCCTCAACCAAGTTGAAGATGGTCTGCTGCATCTCTCGGATGGTGCGGTTCTGGCGGAGCCGCGTAGCGGCGAGCCAGGAGGCCACACCAGTGACAGGAGCCAGCAACATCGAAATCCATTCAAACGTGGTCATGGCTGTCAGGATTTGTTGATCTTGCGGCCTACCTTTTCGGCGCGGGTCTTGATGATGAACGAGCCGAAGCCACGGAGATAGACGTTTTCACCGGATGCGGCATAAGTGAGGTAGAAGCGGACGGAATCGCCCTCTTCTGCCCAATTGCCGACAGGGATTGTCACGCCCTCACTCGTATCGGTGACATCGGTGTTGAAGACACCGATTTTGCGCTTGGTGACGTTGTAAGCGACCGCGATGAAGTTGGCCTCGGCAGGCTTACCGATGGCCTCGGCTGCGGCAGCTTCAGCATAGATGGCCAGAGAGCCATCGATTTCCGAAACGAGGCTTTCGAGCATCGGCGAGTCGATGCGCTCGCCGTTGCCGATGCCCTCCAGTTGTGCCAGGTCGACGGCCTTCACGTCGTCTGTCACGGCAGCGGCAGCGGCCAGCTGGCGCGTGAGCATGTTACGGCGGGTCATGCCGCGCATGACCGTCGGGAAGAGCGACTGCAGCTGCTCGTCGGTGAGTTGGCCGACGAGGCCTTGCAGATCCTTGAAGTAGGCGCGCTGCTGCAGCTGCGCAGCCGTCTTCGGGTTCTTTACGGACTGGGCAAGCCCACGCATGTAGGCGATGCCGTTCCACGAGGCACCGATGACGGTGCCGACTTTACCTTTGAATCCTCCGAGGATTCCTTGCTTGATTTTTCCCATAGCTTTACTTGTTTTTAGGGGTTAGAAAATGAGTTTATTTGCCCGTGCGAGGGTTGCGACGCTGACGGGCGGGACGATTGATGACACCCAAGGTGCCGAAGAAGTGAGGCGCAGTGGTTGCGCCTGTGCTGAGCATGAAGCCGTTGAACTCGCTGGAGCCAATGCCAAAGGCATCGCTTTCAAGGCTGAAGGACTGAGGGCCGGATGCGCCGACCGTCACTGTGGAATGAACCAGGAAGATCTTCTTCTGAGTGACATTGAACACACAGATGGTCGGGTACTCGTCCGCGTGTTGGCTGCGCCAATCACTGTCGTCATCCCATGCGATGGTGACAGCGGAACGCGAGGCCGTGATGGTTACATCAGGCAGGTCTGCGGTTGGGGCATTGCCGAGAGAAATGATGTCGGCCAGGTCGGCATGTTTGCCTTCCTCCGTTTCGATTGGATAGGCTGACAGTTGCTTCGTTAGAAGATTGCGGCGGGACATGCCCTTGACCGAATTGGGGAACAGGAAAGCCAGCTGCTCATCCGAAAGCTGACCGACGAGTTCCTGGACTTCTTTGAAGAAGGCGCGCTGCTGAAGCTGCGCTGCGGTCTTCGGGTTCTTGTGGGATTGGGCGAGGCCACGCATGTAGCTGATGCCGTTCCACGAGGCACCGATGACGGTGCCGACTTTACCTCTGAATCCACCGAGGATTCCTTGCTTGATTTTTCCCATAGCTTTACTTGTTTTAGGGGTTAGACATTAGTTGTTTTTCTTAGGTGGGCGGGCAGGACGTTCATTCACGCTCAAAGTGGCGAAACCGACGAGCGGAATCTTGCCGCCAGTGCTAAGCATGAAACCGTTGTACTCGTCGGAGCCGACGCCGAAGGCGTCATGGCTGAGGCTGAAGGATTGCACACCGGATGCGCCGACCGTCACTGTGGAATGCACGAGGAAGATTTTCTTCTGGGTGACATTGAGCACACAGATGGTCGGGTACTCGTCGCCATGTTGAGTGCGCCAGTCGTTTTCGGCATCCCATGCGATGGTGACAGTGGAACGCGAAGCGGTGATGGTGACATCGGGCAGGTCGGCAGTTGGAGCGTTGCCCAAAGAGGTGATGCTGGCCAGGTCGACATGCTTGGAGCCTTCGGCGACAAGCGGGTCGGCAGACAGCTGCTTTACCAGAAGGTTACGACGGGACATGCCCTTGGCTGAGTTGGGGAAAAGGAAAACCAGTTGCTCATAGCTCAGCTGGCCAACGAGATCCTGGACTTCCCTGAAGAAGTCACGCTGCACCAATTGGGCAGCGGATTTGCGGTCTTTTGTGGATTGTGGAAGGCCGCGCATGTAGGCGATGCCGTTCCATGAGGAGCCGATGACGGTTCCCACTTTTCCTTTGAATCCTCCGAGGATTCCTTGCTTGATTTTTCCCATGGTTTTTTACGATTTTTAAGGTTGGTTTTCTGACGTTTTAGCTTGCGAACTTGGTAGGGACTTGGTAGGGACTTGGTCAGGACCGGAATCGGGCTGTTTCTCGTCCTTTTCGTCCTTTGTTTTCTTGGGTGGCTTTTCGGGTCGTTTGGTGACTGACATAGTGCCGAATCCGACCTTTGAACGGCCTTGGCTTGTGACAAACATGAAGCCTGAGAACTCGTCGCGCTCTCGCCCGTAGGGTTTGAGGTCGACCGCAAAGGATTGCTTGCCTGAGGCTCCCAGCGGTACGCTGGAGCCGATGAGGAAGAGCCGCTGCTGCGTGGCATTGGCCACCAAGATGACGGGGTAATCGTCGGGATGCTGGTCCCGATAGTAGGTCACAGCCTCCCAAGAGATTTGCAGATCATCACGGTTGACAGCGACGGCGACCGCAGGAAGGGCGGTCGTCGGAGCGTTGCCAAGGGTGCTGAGGCTGTCGAGGTCAACGGTCTTGGACTTGCCGACGAAGGCGGCAAGCTCCGAGAGCTGCTTGACCAAAAGGTTACGGCGCGACATGCCTTTGGGCTTGTTCGGGTAGATGAACTTTAGATCCTCGTTGGAGAGGGACATGGAGAGAGTGACAAGCTCCTTGAAATAGCCTTGCTGCATCTTTTGTTTGCCCGACTTGCCGCCTTTCCTTGTAGACTGCGGAAGTGCTTTTATGTAGAAGATGCCATTCCAATAAGAGCCGACCACGGTGCCGACTTTGCCCCTGAATCCTCCGAGGATGCCTTGCTTGATTTTTCCCATTGCTTTACGTTTTAGCGTTTTCAAAAAAAGCCGCCCGAAGGGACGGCTTTTGACGTATGGCCAAAGATGGTTTAGTCGCGCTTCTTGGGTCTGGCGGGACGCTTGGCGACGCCCATCGTACCGAAGCCCACAAGCGGGATTTTGGAGCCGGAGAGCATCATGTAGCCGCTGAAGGTGTCGCCTTCCTCGCCGTAGGCGGCCAGGCCGACATTGAAAGACACTTCACCAGTGTTGCCGAGGGCAGCGGTGGAGTTGACCAGGAAGACCTTCTTCTTGGTGACGTTGGCCACGAATACCGTCGGGTATTCGTCGGCAGCTTCGGCACGGTTGACCGTGTCGCCATCCCAAGAGATGGTCAGGTTCTCGCCTGCGGCGGTGATGCTGACTTCAGGCAGCTCAGCCGTCGGGGCGTTGCCGAGGGAATTGATGTTGCCCAGGTCGACGCTCTTGACGTCGCCATCGACGGCGGCGACAGCGGTGAGCTGCTTGACAAGGGCGTTGTGGCGGGTCATGCCGCTGGGAGCCGTCGGGAACAGGAAGGCCAGCTGCTCTCTGGAGAGTTGGCCAACGATGTCGAGGACTTCCCTGAAGAAGCCGCGCTGCTTGGTTTGGGCTGCGGTCTTCGGGTTCTTGTGGGACTGGGCGAGGCCACGCATGTAGGCGATGCCGTTCCACGAGGAACCGATGACGGTTCCGACTTTACCTTTGAATCCACCGAGGATTCCTTGCTTGATTTTACCCATGATTTGTAAGTTTTTAGGGGTTAATGAATAGGTGAATTACAGACCGTCGCCGTCATGGGCTGCGCAGCAGATCATAATCTTTATATTGTTTTTGGAGTGCGGCGTTTCATGCCTTTTTTGACGACAGCAGGGCAAAGATAGAAGAAAAGGGAAAAAAACGAGCTTAGTCGACTGATTTTGACCGATTTTGACCGATTTTGACCTTTTCATTTGAAGAATTTTTGTAATATTTTTGCAGGGAACTCAAAACAATAGGATTATGAAGAAATTTTTGATGTTGGCGGCTGCGCTTCTTATGCTTTTTTGCAGTTGCCAGAACGAAGTGAGAGAAAGCAGACCGCCTGCGGGCGGGAGCCGCGTAGCGGCGAACGTGACAAAGTGCCTTTCAGGAAGTGACACCGTCGGTGTCATGCTAAAGGTGGAGCGCATCATCGATGGCGACACCTTTGAAGGGCATGTGATACAGAACCCCAAGACGGCCTACAATCCGGGCGTGAATCCTTGGATGGTGCAGCTGACCAAGATTGTGGTCCGCATCACTGGCATCGACGCGCCTGAACGCGGGCAGTTCTACGGGGATGTGGCCACGTTGCACCTGCAGTGGCTCATCAGCGGGAAGGCCGTAGGTCTGAAGCTGAAGCAAAAAGATATGTACGGGCGATGGATAGCGACGGCGTACTACGACGGCGCAGACATCGGCGCGGAAATGCTGAAGGAGGGTTTAGCCTGGCATTATAAGGAAGTCGACGGCAATCCCTTATACGCTCAGCTGGAAGCTGAGGCGAAGCTGGCCGGATTGGGTTTGTGGTGCGATGACAGAGCCGTTCCCCCTTGGGAATGGCGAAGGATGAGCAAGTTTGAGCGTGACGCTTACAGATAAGGAGGTGAGAGATGGAACTATCAAAGTTGTCAATGGAACGGCTGGAAGGCGTCGATGAACGCCTGAAGGCCATCGTGATAGAGTGCGCTGCTCGATGCCCTTACCCTTTCAACGTGTCGGAAGGGCTGCGAACAAAGGAGCAGCAGCGCGAGTATGTGAGGCAGGGCAAGTCACGGACGATGAACAGCAAGCACCTCACAGGGAAAGCGGTTGACCTGTACCCGCTGACGATGAATCGGAAGCAGGTGGACTGGTCCAGGTTTGAGGAGTTGGCCGACCTGATGTTTCAGGTGGCCAGAGACCAGGACACTGAAATCGTCTGGGGTGGCCATTGGAAGACGTTCGTCGACAAGTGCCATTTTGAGCTGAAATAGACGGAGTCATCATCAACAAATACATTTTTTTCATTTTTTTCTGGGAAGCCCTTACCGTGATGACGGTGGAGGGCTTTTCTATTTCTTCTCTCTGAAAAAAATGAGACGATTGCGCCTTTGTACAAAAACGAGGTGGTTAAAAAAGCAAGTTCCCTAACGGCAAGCGGAGACCCGCGATAGCGGGGCGGAGTTTATTTAGGGACTTGGCATTTTTTAAGCACCGTACCCATAGAATGAGATATTAAGCCTTTACGACAAACTCATTTCCCTATTTCAGGGTGGTGGCGGGGACGATGGTGGTACGGAGCGGAGCGATACCTTTCCGAACTTTCGATTTAGGGTGGCGGTTGGGGACGATGGTGGTACGGAGCGAAGCGACAGCGGAGCGACACCTTTCCGAACTCTTAATTTAGGGTGGCGGTTGGGGACGATGGTGGTACCAGAGCGAAGCGATAGCGGAGCGACACCTTTCCGAACTCTCGATTTAGGGCGGTGGTTGGGGACGACGGTGGTACCAGAGCGAAGCGGTAGCGGAGCGACCTGTTCCAAATTTAGGGGTGGTGGTCGGGGGTGACGGCGGCATTGCCTGCGCGTTGGGAAAAACCGAAAGGGGGAAAAGCGCCTGCGGCCCAATCACGCGGGAGTTTCAGCAGAACGACAAACACTGCGCCCAAGAACTACGACTGCGATGAGAACGACTGCGCCCCGTTCGCGCCGGGGAGCCCGACCCGCCCGACAGGAGTCCGCGCACGGTTTCAATCCGAAGCGGCGGCGGGCGTGCCTTTTGCGGCGGCGCACCCGAAGAGGCAGGCACCAGTATGGCCATCGCGGGGAGAGGTGGCAACGATGAGGGGGCGAAACACGATGCGCTTTAGCGCTCCGACAAGGGAACCGCCGGGCGGGCGACCAAGCAGGGGCGCAAAACTAAAGGGGCGCGGCTGCACCCGACAAAAAGTTGCGAGGAACGAGAACCGCTTAGGGGGTACGGGGGCGGCCAAGAAAGCCCCGAGCGAGCAAGGAGCCACGAAAGCGGCTGGCCTTGGAGCCGCTGACGCTCGTCTGGAGCCGCGCCAGTGGAGCGCAGCGGAACGAGTGTCGCGGGACAGACGAAGGAAGCGGCGGTGTTGCGCAAGGGCGCTGATGAAAGCAAAAGCGCACGGAGCTTGCGGAGCTCAGCATTTTGTTTTCATCAACGCTCGTTATACCCTTGCGCACACCAAGGCAGGCGCAAGAAGCGGCGACACAGGGAACACCGATTTCCCCCTCGGTTTTTTATTGGGTGGGTTGTGCGGTGGCAAAGATGCTTTACAATCCGTTAAAGCCTAAAGATAGTAGTTGAGTCAGCCGCTGGCGGGGTTTTTGCCCATCATCAAGCCTAAGAATGTGGGTAAGGCGCGACGGCCTTTCATTAGATTTCCATAGAAGCAGGGACTTTCAAATAACCATTTGGCCGCTCTGGGCAAGTGTCTCAGCGGAGCAAGGGCCAAAAGAAAAAATGATGAAGCCCGCGACCGCGAGACTCTTGCCCAGGGCGATTTAGAAGTAGAGGCTGGCCGTCGCGCGGGCTGGGCGGCATTATTGACGGGCAAAAAGTTGACACGAGGAACGAAGGGGCAACTTTTTGAACGGCAACATTGCCGAACAGCATTGGGGAGGCAGGGTTAAAGCCCAAGCTATGCAAAAACCATGACAGCGGCGGCTTGGTCGGTATAAGTTAATAGTTGGTTTTTTTGTACTGACGTGCTTTCGTCCTTTCGTGCTAACGACATGAGGTTTTCAAGTGCGTTGAAGCTTTAAGATAGTAGTTGAGACAGCCGCTGGCGCGGTGTTTTTGCCCATCATAATGCCCAAGCCGTGGGTAAGGCGCGACGGCCTTTCATTAGACTTTCAGAGAAGTAGAGGCTTTCCAAATAACATGGTGCCGCCCCGGGCATGTGTCGCAGCGGAGCAAGGGCTAAAAGAAAAATACAAGAAGCCCGCGACCGCTGCGACTCTTGCCCAGGGCGATTTAGAAGTAGAGGCAGGCCGTCGCGCGGCGCTGGGCGGTGATGTCGCCGAGCAGAGTGGTCTACCGCAGGAACGAGGACAGCCACCCTGCTCGGCGGCTTGACCGCACAGCTTTGGGGAGGCAAAGTTAAAGCCCAAGCTTTGCAAAAACCGTGACAGCGGCGGCTTGGTCGGTAGAGGCTAATAATAAGAGCTATAGGACGGATGGGACTTATAGTGATGGGTCGGTGCCCTCTTACGGGGTGCGGCTGCTGTTATTGGCCGCGGAGTGGAGTCCACAGGCGTTTTTGGGTGGGTGACGGGCGACCGACTGCGGCGGGTGTGGCTTATTCTAATCATAAAGCGTTAAGGCGGTGATGAAGCCAGCGACCTGACGACGGACTGAAAGCGGAGCGAGCAGACGACGCTGGAGGTACGGAAGCGTCGTCTGCCCGACGGAGCGAAAAGGTAGTTGTCAGGGCGCGGACCTTAGTAGAAGCTGAGGGAGTTCGTTAGCGTTGGCAACACCTAATCCCCCGCCCTGCGGGCACCCCCTTTTAAGGGGGAAGGCGACCGTAGCGGCGAATGGCAGCAGCTGGCCTTGTGTGGCTGGCGGGATGAACACGATGTGGAGCCACCTAAGCGATGCGAGCAGGCGAAGGGGACGGCAGCGCGGAGAGGCGTTAATGGAGCGGAGGCCACAGAGAGGTACGAACCGTGGCCGTAGCGAAATGATAGCCCGTAGCACTGACGGCCACAAGACAAACGCTTCGCTGGGGGCGGAACACCTTGACGGGGATGGGATGGTGATGACTTTGAACTTTTTTTTCTTTGAGCCTAAGATTAGTGAAAACTATTGACTATCTTTGCAGCGAATAAACGGAATAATAACGCAATTTAGATAACCACAGAAAAGAATAGCATACAAATAGGCATATTATCATAGCATTGAGCTAATCTTGGCGCTTAAAAACTGGACACTTTTAAGTAGTATACTCAAACCAAGAACAAAGCAAGATGCTCACGTGTAAGCGTGGGCTTTGTTTAGTAATTAGTTGGTTTGAGTAGGTAGTCCAGAATCCTTAAGCGCCGATGAAAGCTAAAGAAGTTCGCGCTTATCTTTTTGTGTGAAATTGAATAATGAACACCGAGGAACAAAAACACAACTAAAATATGAAAACAAGGATTATCATCACCATCATTGCAATGCTGTTTGGGCTACAGGTTTATGCACAAGACGTAAAACGCCCAGACACCTATTATTATAATAGAGGTATTGAATGCCTTCGCGAAGGAAAAGATTCTGATGCTTATGACTATTTTGAGAATGAAGTGCGTGATAATCCAAAGAATGGATACGCCCATACTTGGATGGCTTATATACTATATAACAATGAACTTTATGGCGACGCACTAGCATCTTTGGAAAAAGCAGAAAAGAACGTTCCAAGAAAAGACAAGGAATTTGTCGGCTATGTGCTATCACTACGAGGAGATGTATACTATGCTTTGGAAGAAAACGACAAAGCATTGGAGTGTTATGGGAAAGCCATTAAGACAAGCCCTAAAGATACAAATCTTTGGGATCGACGAGCTCAACTTTATTATGAGATCGGGGAATACGACCTGTCGGACAAAGACTATGACAAAATCATTGAATTAGATCCTTCGGGGGTGATGGGCTATATGGGTAAAGGGCGTAATGTCAAAATGCAGAATAGATACGAAGATGCCATCGGTTATTTCAATCAAGTGGCAAAACTACATGGCAAAGATTATTCGTCCTGCTACTCTTTCCGAGCTGAAGCATACGCCGGATTGAAACAATATGAGAAAGCAGCTGACGACATCATTACTGCTTTAAGTATTGATGGCGACGACAAAGCCTTCCATTTATTGGGTAGCGTAATGGCAGACTCAGCCTCCACTATAATGACTTCAAAGCTTAAAATCCAACAACTGAAAGAGCCAAATAACTATTATTGGCCTTATTGTTCTGGAATTGTTTATGAAGAGAGTGCCAATTATAACAAAGCCATTGAATGTTACAAAAAATCAAATGAGATAAACACCACGAGCTTGACCTATGGAAGAATAGCATCTTGTTATGCGGAATTGGGCGACTATCAAAATGCAATACGTTCCATAGACCAAGCAATCCAAATGGAGCCTGACAAGACAATCAACAAATTATACAAATCCAACTACGAGTACGATGCAGGCATGACTGACGCTGCTCTTGCCGACATAGACGCATGTATAGTCGAAGTTCCTGATTTTTACTATTTCCATTACCGAAAAGGATTCTTTGAAGATAATCTGAACATGACTGACGAAGCTATTGAGGATTATTCGACTGCCATTCTTCTCAACCCTGATTACTTTTACTCAAATCTTGGTCGAGGAGATATGTATTCAAAAAAAGGAATGCAAAAAGAAGCTATGGATGATTACAGAACTGTTGTAAGCAAAGACACTATACCATCTACTGGTTCCTGCGCACAATATGCTTATTTTGCTTTAGGCGAGAAAGACAAAGCTATTGCATTCAACCAACGTATCATTGATTCATTTCCTAATGACCCAAGTAGCTATTATGATGCGGCATGTCTGTATTCCAGAATGGGAGAAAATGGACAAGCCATTGACTACCTAAGAACTTCGCTTGAAAAAGGTTATCGTCGCATTGCGCACATAGAGCGCGATGACGACCTTGACGTTTTACGAGATACGAAGGAATACCAAGATTTGATTTCAGAATATAAGGCAAAATATACTATAAATGATACCCAAGAACACATTTTACAAGAGAATATAGAAGTCGAAATACCTTTCACCAAAGCGAATGGCGTTACAGAAGTACAATGCACCATCAATGGATTACCATTGCATTTTGTGTTTGACACGGGGGCAAGTGACGTAACCATGTCGATGGTGGAGGCCACTTTCATGCTGAAGAACAAATATCTAACTCCCTTGGATGTGGTCGGAAAGCAAAATTACCTCACTGCCGACGGAAACGTCAGCGAGGGTACCATCATCAACCTTAAATCTGTGAAGATAGGTGACCTTGAACTGACCAATGTCCGGGCTTCGGTGGTAAAGAGCCAAAATGCTCCTCTTCTACTCGGCCAAAGTGTGTTGGGCAGGTTGGGAAAGATTGAGATTGACAATGAGAAGAGGGTGATTAAGGTGACGGGAAAATGAAATTTCGAATGATATACTGTAATTAACATGCTTAACATAATAACAAACAACCCATTCCGAATACTTGGCGTTTATTCCAACGCCAAACCGGCCGAAATTGTGTCGAATTGCGACGATATGGAGGCGTATTTGAGCATAGGGCAAAATGTTGAATTCGACTTGGACTTGAACAACCTGATGCCCAATGTGGTGCGCACCGTCAAAACCGTTGCCGATGCCAAAAAGCAAATCAACTTGCCGAAGGACAAACTGAAGTACGCGCTGTTTTGGTTTGTGAAAGACAATTCGTCGGCTCATGCCATGAACTATCTGAAAAGTGGCGATTTCAACAACGCCAACGACGTTTTTGAGATAGAAGACTCATTTGCCACGCGCATTAACAAGGCCGTGATAGCCTTGATTCGAAACGATTTAGGCGTAGCCATCGCCAATGTGGCCGAATTGATACATGACTTTGATGATTTGGGACTACGTGACAATTTCGTAAAAACCATTTGTGGCGATGCGTTTTCAATAACAGAAGAGGAGCTTGCGCACCTATATATAGATACACTTCTCGAAGAAGTGGATGCTGCGGAACTGCTCGAACTGTTCAAGGAGAACAGCGTTTCGCAGGATGATGATGATTATCTGGAAGGAAAAGTTGTTGACAAACCTATTTCCAGAATCAATGCCGAAATTGCTAAAGCGAAATCTGTACAACAGGACGATGTCGATGCCAATTATCGGGCAGGCAAAGAACTCATGAAAAACACAAAGGCGGACTTGGCAAAAGTGAAAAGCCTTCTGGTTGCAACCGATATGCAGTACCAAATGCTTGCCGATGGCTTGGCTAATGCTATTATGCAATGTGGTATAAACTATTACAATGCTTCGGAAGATAACGATAAGATTGAAAAAGCTTTGGAATTGCTAGAATACGCTAGCAAAATTGCAACTGGAAAAATATGTAAGGAAAGGTGTAATAAGAATATAGAGAGTTTAAAAACAGAGCTGGAAAATGCTGCACCTTTAAATGTTCGGAAAGAAGATTTCAACATCAAACAAGCTTTGGTTGAATTTAGTAAAAAGCCACATAAGATTTCCCATTCCATTGAATTGATAAAGGCTTGTGCGCCAATTTTGTTGAAAATAAAAGAGACGCTTGGTAAAGATGATCCATACTATTTGAAGATGTCAACATTGATAGTTAGTGTAGCTCTCAGTTATGTGATAGAAGAAGTAAACATAATTCAAAATAGACCTTTTACTAATCCTGACGACATAAGACCTATTGTCCAAAAAGCCTGGTGTGCAATGGGTGATATGAATAAACTAGATATGGAGTCTGATTTTAGAAATAATAGATTTAATACCAACTGGAAAACATTGAAGTCATTGGCTATTCGTTATGGAGTAGTGAGAGAAACAGAAGATTATGGATGGGCTTTCATAATAGGAGCAATATTGATTCATTTGATATATGGTCTGCTGTTTATGAATACAAAAGATGGCTTTTGGGGCGGGGTCGGTATTGGCCTATTTGGTTGGCTTATTCAAATTAATTTTCTTGTCTTAAAAGGCGTTTTTTGGATAATAGACAAAATTAGAGGAATTAAATGATGAAACGATTACTATTGGTGGTGTTATTGTCAATGTTGATTGACAGCATGTCTGCTCAAACTTCAGACAGTCTTACTTTTTTACAACATCAGATTTCTGCATTTGAACTTCAATTGCGAAGCATTGAGCAGCGTGATGAGACATTTAATGTTCAATTGAAAGAATTGAAATCACAGGTTGCTAGACTTTCCGATGAAAACTCCTCGCTTGATGATGCACTTCGGCAAAAGCAAGAATCTTTTGATTCGTTGGCGAGGATTGTTGCTAACAACTCAGCCAATATCAAGACCACGGCTGATGAATTAGGAGTTAAAATTCAAACTACCGACAAAGCCGTTTCAAATAATGCAAACAGCATACGAACTAAAACCATATGGGGTGCCGTAGCCTTTATGCTTGCACTTTTGGCATCGGCTATGGTCTGGCTACTCCATATGAGGGCCCAAAAAACCTCAGATGACAAGATTGCCTTATTGAAAAATCAAGCTGACGAATTGAACGAGAAGATTGTCGGACAGTTCAGCGATGAAATGAGTGAATTGCAGAAGCTCAGTGATGTATTGAGAAATGCAGGTGGCAACGCTTTGACGGAACCAGACCATTCGTTGGTGAAAACTCTTGCCGACCGCATTACTTTTATGGAAATGACGCTCTACCGAATGGACAGCTCAGTGAAAGGACACAAGCAACTATCGAAGTCTATTGCGCAGATGAAAGACAACCTTTTGGCTAATGGTTACGAGATCGTGGATATGCTCGGCAAAGAGTATGATGAGGGTATGAAAGTGACAGCCAATTTCAATGAAGATGAAAATATTGAGGCTGGTAAGCAGATAATAACAGGTATCGTCAAACCTCAAATCAATTATAAAGGTATAATGATTCAATCAGCACAAATAACAGTAAGTCAAAACTAAAACACAATAAGGAAACATGGCACAAGTAAAAATGAAATACGGAATCGACCTCGGTACGACCAATTCCGCCATCTGTAGGATGGAGAATGGAGAGCCAACCATAAAAAAGGCTGACGACTTGAAAGACACAATGGCTTCGTGCGTGTCGTGGACCAAGAAGCAAGTTATTAGAGTTGGACAAGGTGCATACAATGATTTACGTCAAGACAAATCAAGAGCGACGAAAAAGTGGAGTGTTGGAAACGAGAATGTTTTCCTTGAATTCAAGCGTACGATGGGACTTGACACAAAATATTCAAGTTCTAATATGGGACGTGATTACAGTTCAGAGGAACTATCTGCTGAGGTATTAAAAGCCTTGAAATCATTTGTGTCGGAGGATAACGTGAATGCCGCTGTAATAACTATTCCCGCCAAGTTCAAGGCCGATCAGATTGCAGCAACCAAACGTGCGGCCACATTGGCTGGTATTGAGCATTGTGAATTGTTGCAAGAGCCTATTGCTGCGGCTATGGCGTACGGCTTAAGCGTAGAAAACAAAAACGGTTATTGGCTCGTTTTCGATTTCGGCGGTGGAACATTTGATGCAGCGCTTTTGCGTGTTGAGGATGGCGTTATGCAGGTGTTTGATACAGCAGGAGACAACTATCTTGGCGGAAAGAACCTTGATTTTGCCATTGTGGATGAAATAATTATTCCGTATCTGCAAGAGAACTACAAAATTGATAATATCCTTGCCGACAATACGAAAAAACAGATTTTGCGTGATGCTATGAAGTTCTATGCAGAGCAAGCAAAGAATCAGTTATCGTTCAAGGATAAATGTGACATCACCTCGCAACTCGATGAGTTTGGCGTTGATGATGATGACAATGACATTGAACTTGACATGATTATCACTCAAGATCAACTGAAGGCGGTTGTTGAACCAATCTTCCAAAAGGCGGTTGACATCTGCAGGGATTTATTGCAACGCAACAATCTGAATGGTTCGCAATTAGATTCGTTAGTTTTGGTGGGTGGTCCTACTCATTCGCCTGTTGTTCGTCAGATGCTGAAAGAGCAGATTACGCCCAATGTGGATACCAGCATCGACCCGATGACAGCTGTGGCAAAGGGCGCAGCCTTGTTCGCTTCCACTATCGACAGTGAAGCAAAAGAGGACGTGAAAGTCGGCACTATTCAATTGGATGTCAAATACAAATCGACAGCGGTAAAGAATGATGCTCCTGTTTCGGTGATTATTGCGCCAAACCAGAGAGATGTTCCATCAAAATTATATGTGGAACTTGTGCGCGGCGACAAGGCATGGTCGAGCGGCAAAATGGAGATTGGAACTGGTGTAGTAGTCAAATGTAGCCTTAACGAGGGAAAAGCAAATGCATTCTCGGTAAATATCTATGATGAAAAAGGTACGGCATACCCTTGTTTCCCTAATGAAATAAACATAATTCAAGGTGTGAATGTGGGCGCGGCAGTGTTACCGTATAACATCGGTATAGAAGTTACTGACACGGAACAAGACAAGCAAGTGTTTGTTCCTTTGAAAGGTTTGGAAAAGAACCAGCAGATACCAGCTGTAGGTGTGCGCAATGGGCTGAAAACCATGCGACAACTTCGTCCTGGAATGTCAGAGGACAAATTGGTTATTCCCATTTATCAAGGCGAAAACAACGCGGAAGGCACCAATGCCATTTACAACGACCATGTATTTGACGTAGAAATAACAGGCGATGATGTGCCGCAACTGGTACCTGCCAATAGTGATATTGACATCACAATAAAAGTTGACCGCTCGCAATTATTGAAATTGGAAGCAACATTCCCCGTGATTGGCGAAACAATTGAAAAAGATGTCGATGTAAAGGCACGTCAAGGTGTTGATGAGAGAGATTTGAAGAGTCGTTTGAGCGAGGCAAAACAAAAAATGTCCGCACTTTGTTCTGCTGATTCTGTATCACAATCGGAGATAGAGGAAGCAGAAAAAATGCTGAATGATGTGGAAAGCCGTTTTGATGGAGAAAAAAACTCAGAAGATGGCAAGATGCACTTGTTAGCTGATTTGAGGCGTGCGTTCCTAAAGATGGAGGAGGTTGAAAAACGCCACGAATGGGACACCCTTGAAGCCGAACTACGCCATGAGTTTGACCGTCTTGAAAGAGCCAACAACGATCTTGGTAACAAACACGACCAAGAAGTGAATGAATTGCGTAGGCAAACCGATGCTGTCATCCGCAGCCGTGATGTGAAAATGGGCCGCAAAGTGCTGAAAATGATTGATGAAGTTTTCTTCAAAGTCACATTCATTTACCAACTGATAGGCTTTATTAAGCGACATGAAGAGAACTTCGGACTTTATGCATGGCGCAATGCGAGTCAAGCTCGTCAACTTCTCAACCAAGGCAAAAGCATGATTGCTAGTGGAAATATCGATGAGCAGCAACTACATGGCATTTGTGTAAGTGTGTTGAATTTGCTGCCGGAAGATGAGAGAGATGGAGGAATTGGAATGTAAAAAAAGAGAGAATATTATGGTATCAAAAGGAAGAAGTATGCTTCGGGCTTATATCGAAGATACAAGTGAATACTTATCGCATCTGTTAAATAGGTATCCAAACCTATTGGATGAGTGGATGTATGATAAAGAAAACGAATGCAGAAACATTGCAAAAGATTCTTCTGACGGAGATGTTGAAGTTGAAACAAGTATTTATCATTCATTGTTTCAAGGATATGAATCTTTTGGAGAGACGGAAGTACTATTTTATGATGCTATGTTCATTATGGTATATTCATATTATGAAAGCGTATTGACCAAATTGTCAAAAAAATATGGATGTGATAACAGGCCAAGTGCCATTTGTGAATGTAATCATACTCAACTGAGCAAAGAAGCACTTGAAAACACGTCATTTCTGTTTCATAAAATATTTATTCTCCGAAATCAGTTCTGCCATAACTTTTTAGGGACAATCGGAGCAAGAGATGAATCTGATAAACAAATTGTAAACTATTTGATTCATGAATATCCCAATATGATACGCTTTGATGACACTTCAATTCACATTCTAAAAAGAGAATTTGTTTCTGAAGTTCTAGAAAAGGAAAGGTTTGTCCTTAATGAACTAATCATAAAACTTAAGTTATAACCAGCCATATAATAGATTAACATGTAATATTATGGACATCTCAAATTACGAAACGGAGATTATTAAGGCTACACAAAATGTTTCCCGTGAGGTTCTTTCTTTATACGAAAAATCAGAAGAAATACTTGACCAATTAATTGGGGCCAAAGCCTTGACAGATAGTGAGGCTTTGGCTTATACGACATTGGCACTGACGAGAGAATGCGTTCCTATATTGAATCAGATTAAACAGGTAATTGGAGCGGAACATCAATTGTACGGGCTCCAATCAGCAAAATTGTTCAATATTGTTATTAATTCCAGCAGTCATTGGACGAAATTATTGACGCTTCATGTGAAAATGAAAACGGGAAAGACTTCTAGTGATGATACACAAAAGCAAATATCAGCTTATACTCTGTGTATGGAGGAAATGTCTAAATTAACATTCTTGGGAGAAAACAAAAGTGAATTTGATAGGAAATACAAAGAGATGTGTGGAAAAGAAGTTGGGCCGTCAACAAACAAATCTGGATGCATGACAGATGTAGCATTTCTTATTGTTTCTATTGTATTATTAAGTTTAATATGAAACAATCATGAGCAAATTAGTTGACGCAACAATCACATGCCCTCATTGCGGCAAAGAATACCCGACAAAGTTGTTTAGAACCATTTGGGGCGAACATGATTCAAATCGCAATATGGTTTTGAATGACAAAATCAATGTTCCCAAATGCCCTCATTGTGGCTTCTCATTCAAAGCACCCTATCCATTTATGTATGTAGATGTCCATACAGGGTTTGCCGTTTGGTGGGAGCCTCAATATGATGCTGGGATAGATGCTGATGCGCAAGGTTATGCACAAATGTTTGGCGCAAGCAGCTACTATGCAACTGCCCCAAGAATTGCAGACTGGGATGAGTTCAAACAAGTTATTAGAGAGTATTATCAAGGAAAGCGTGTTGGCGGCAAAATCGAGAAAATGGACGTCGGTGCATTAAAAAGGAGTATGGAGACACAGAAGAAAAGTGGCTGTTTAGGTTCTTTCGTGATAATCACCCTTGCTTCGATAGCGGCATTGGGCGGTACGTGCTATGGTTTGTATCACCTTTTAATCTGAGTTGCCTTATGCCCACCCTCAATAAACAGCAATCAATCGGGAGTTACACCGTCGCTTTCCCCATCAAGGATAGCACCTACGCCGAGACGTATCGCGTGAAAGATGTATCGGGAAAGAATTATTTCCTGAAACTCTTCAACTACGCCAAACTGCACCATACTCAGTTTGACGAGAATGGAAACGTTTTGGAACTCGTCATCTCAAAGCGACTAAACCATCCAAATCTAACGCACTACCATGACAACGGAGAATTGGTATTGAACGGACAGAAAATGGCTTACATAGTCTATGACTTTATCAGTGGCGAGACGCTTGCCCAAAAGACAGGACGCGAAAGAGGTTGCTCCGTATATCAAGCCAAGCAATATGTATTGGGAGTGTTGGAAGGCGTAAAGTTTTTGCACAATCTTCCCGAACCTGTCATTCACAATGAACTGACAACGGAGAATGTAATGCTTGACATGAAGGACAATATGCCTAAAATAATTGATTTTGGTTATGCTCGATTTTTGCCACAAAATAGGAGCACATTCCAGAAAGAAGGCTTGAATCCCTATTATATGGCGCCAGAGGCATTCAATGGTGTGTTTACTGCACAATCAGACCTCTATTCCGTTGGTGCAATGTTGTATCATCTGCTGTTTGGTATGCCGCCATATTATGTGAGCATCCCTCAATATCAAGCCGACCGTAGTTCTATGGTTGACATTCTTTTGAAAGAGCGACAAAAGCCTCTGCCAATGCTTATCAAAGACAAGCCCAACATGGATGAGCAATTAGAAAATACACTGCGGAAAGCTTTGGCATGCAATATTGAAGACCGTTTTAAAACCGCTGACGAGTTCTTCAAGGCCTTGAACAATGAAATGATGGTGGAGGCATTGCCACACCAAACCAAAGTCAAGCCTAAACGAGAAGAAGTCAAACGCTCCAAAACAGGTAATGGCTTTGCCGATGTGGCAGGCATGGATGAATTAAAGGAACAGATGCGCTTGGAAGTGATAAATGCATTGAACAATCCGGAGGAATATAAAGGATATGGCATTACCATACCCAATGGCATGTTACTATATGGTCCTCCTGGTTGTGGCAAAACCTATTTTGCAAAAAAGTTTGCCGAGGAAGTGGGATTCAATTTTTTGGTAAAAACACCAGCTGACTTGAAAAGCCGCTATGTAAACGCAACGCAAGAAAATATAAAGGCCATGTTTGAAGAAGCATATGAAAATGCTCCTACTATTATTTTCATAGACGAAATAAACGAGCTTGTTCCAGACCGCAATGCCGATATTCATGAAATGGCAGAAAGTGCTGTCAACGAAATGCTTTCGCAAATGGATAGAACGGGCGAAAAAGGCGTGTTTGTTATTGGAGCAAGCAATCTCCCACAAAAGATTGATACTGCAATTCTTCGAGCTGGACGATTGGAAAAGCATTTTTATGTTGGGCCGCCTGATTTTACCGCAAGAAAACTATTGTTCGAAATGTATCTAAAAAATCGCAAGGCTTTGGACTTCGGGATTGATTACGAGAAGTTAGCCAGAATGACCGAAAACTATGTTTCTGCGGACATTCAATTGATTGTTGATGATGCTGCAAGACAAGCTTTGTATAGAAAAGAAAAGATCACGATGCAGATTCTCGAAGAAACCATCAAGAATAAAAAGCCTTCTTTAAGTGTTGAACAAATTAATCAATACAATATCCTAAGGGATAATTTTGAAGGCAACGCTGAAAAGAAGCCGGAAAGAAAACCGATAGGATTTAAATAATTAGCTATGAATACAGGAGAATTATACCTAAAAACCGCCTTCGCTTGCATGGCGTGCGATGGCGAGATCGCAAATGAGGAACTCGAACTAGTAAAACACTTTGCTACCAGTTCAACCTTGTTTGAAGGACTTGAAATCGAGAAACAGCTCAATGAATATGTTGCTGAAATAAATGTCCAAGGACTTAGTTTCTTGGCTGGATACATTAATAGCATCGTCAATGCGCAGCTTACCGAACAACAAGAATTGGATCTTGCAAAAATTGCCATCAAAATGATTGAGGCAGACAAAAAGATTGAGTATTCGGAAATCAGCTTTTTTAAGCGAATTCGCAGCAAACTCAGGGTGAGCGATGACAAGCTTCTTGAAATCTTCAAGGATGAAACATTGTTTGACAAGTTTCCTGAGGTGAAACCTGAGGACTTTTTGTTGCCAGACATTATAGTAGATGATGATTTGAATTGGAATGTGACGTTTGAGAATATTGAGCTATTATAACGAGTGTTTTCGCTGAAATAAACTTCTAAAATGTGAGGAAATGAGAATGTCAAAACACTGCAATTGAAGGTTTTTGACATATTTCACACTGTCTAATCCAGATTATTACAATGCCGTTTTTTTTATTTGTTTTTTTAAGAGAACGGTTTTGTACTCAGAGGACTAAATGCTTGCACCTTATTTAGCATAGTTGATTGCAATGAGCCGTATAAGATATTTGAGAGAATTCTGAAATGTGAAATGGGATAATACTAACAGCATTTGGTATTATATATCGTTAGACATGGAATGAAAAACTTGTACGACTGAATACATAAAAAACAAATAATCCTTATTTTTGCAAAACAAATGCCCACTCCATTAAGACGGGAGGATCTTCTTTACTATACAATTATTTGAATCAAAAAATGGAGTGTAGTACCCGTTGGCAGAAGATGAGGCGATAGCACTTCGCAGATGTAAGTTTTCACAATACAGCAAGAAAGCATGAAAAACGTATTAAATATTTTTTTCTCTTGGCAAACGTCTTCAAAGACAGACAAACTCAACAATAAAGAGTTTATACTGTCGTGCATTCAGGAGGCCGCTAATAAGGTGAAAGGAAGAAATGAATTGAAGGATGTAGACTTCGAAGTCCTTCAAGGTACAGGTGGTGAACCTGGCACACCAGATATGATTGCCACTTGCTTGAATAGGAACGACCATTGCCATATTTTCATAGCGGATATTTCGGTAGATAAACAATTCAATAAGATTCAATGTTGGGTTAATAAACAACCGGATTTGAGAGAACGTCCCAACGAAAACGTGATGTATGAGTTGGGGCGTGCTGATGGTCATCTCTCTTATAAGCAAGTGATACATGTCGCGAACACTGTGTTTGGCGATGTGAGCAAGAACGACTATTTGAGACCTGTTGATATCCGTGATAAACGTAGACCTATTACTTTCTGTCTTACTGCCAATGATGCTCCAGACGCTGAGAAGGTGAAGAGTGATTTGGTTGAGATCCTGAAAAAAGCGATTAGAAAATCAGCTATTGCGGCATTGGAACATATCCACGAAGAGTTAAAACCCTTCGACAATTGTGAGCAGGTTGTTAAAGAGCTAAAGTTTCAGAAGAAATTCATCTTTAACGATAATCTTAAGAGTATAAAGCAGGCAATCTCGGAAAACAAAGGAATCCTGAGAGTATTGGGCGTGAACGGTGTTGGGAAAACCAGATTGGTCATTGAGACTTTATTGAAAGAAGAGTCAGATATTCCCAAACTGTATTGTGATTGCATACTTAATACGGATTCAGAGATTATTAAGACAACGACCAAAATACTAGAAAATCAACTGGCGGTTGTTTTAATCTTAGACAATTGCGAAGTAGGTCTATTTTCGAAAATCGTAGAAATCTACAAGCGGAAGAATGCCAAGAACAGGTTGTATGCTATTGTTGATGATCCAAAAGAACCTGTTAGTAGAGAAGATTATTCAGTATCAAGATTTGAATACGCTTATGAGGATGTGGTGGAAGGAATCATCAAAGGACTTTATGGGAAGCAGGATGAAGTAAGTGCCAGAATAAAAGAGTTTGCCAGTGGTAATCCGTTGTTTGCAGTTCAGGCGATTGATTGCGTAAAGAAAACAGGTGATATTAGAGATTTCAATAATCGGAAACTTATTGCCAACCTCCTTTCTGCTCCGGAAGGAAGTGAAGAAAGAATAATAGCTACCACACTATCATTATTCTCAACAATTGGGTTTGATGGAGATGCTCATAAAGAAGTAGAAGCCATAGCGTTAAACAAAAACATAACGGGGCTGAACGGTGATTCCGTGATGTTGATTAATAAGTTTGACTCACTGATTACCCAATATCTTGAGCGGAACATTATGCAAAGGGTAGGTGTATTCGTACGTTTCCGTTCGCCTGTCTTTTCAAAGATGCTGAATGATGAATGGTTCGAGAAATGCACGGCCAAGCAGCTTGAGAGCATTATATATACGTTAGTTCAAATGAGTATGGTAGTCAACCTTGTCCCTCCTTTCTTTGAAAAAATTAGAGATACAGAAGGAGGAGGACAAGTAATGGGGCTGTTGAACGAACTGCTACAGCCAGGAAGATTGCTCACAAAAAGGGAGTTCCTAAATACGGAAGTAGGTTCCAAGATATACCGGTCTTTAGTGGACATTGCGCCAGACTTGGTTTGTGATAGTCTTTTTCAAACACTTGGTGGGTTGGGATTGGAAGAATTGAGACAAATAAGAGAAGGCCGTAGGGAATTGGTGTGGACTTTAGAGAAACTGTGCTACAAACCGGAGACTTTTTTGAAGGCTGCCAGACTTATGTTAAGATTGGGATGTTCGGAAGTGGAACATATATCAAACAACGCTACGGGCCAGTTTGTTTCGCTGTTCCCAGTGCGATTGCCCACCACCTCTGTCTCGTTGTCTGACAGATTGAGCTTTCTAAAGTCTGAAATGAATAGTCAAGAAGAGAAACCCGTATTGATGAAAGCATTGAACAGGGCACTCTGTACAGCCAATTTTATCCGTTTCGGAGGAGATGTGACTATTGGTCAGCAAACATACACATTTTATGACCCGACCAATTTCCAAGAGATAATTGACTACATTACAGGTTGTCTGGACTTGTTGCAAAAAGAGATTGACGGTAATACGGCCTATCGGGAGGCTAGTATCAAGATGTTGGCTTCGAACTTCCGTTCATTGAACGCTTATGGCCTATTTGATCTTATTATGCCTAGAATGGAGATAATTGCAGCCCAACTTAACAATGATTGGGATGATTTGCTCCATATATTGCATTTTGCGAGAAAGGATGCGGAAATAAAGTTGAACGATCAACGCTTACAGAGGATTGAACAATTAATAACCTCATTAAGCAAAACGGATTTAGTAACACGTTTCGCTCAAGTGGAGAGCTATGAATGTAATGACTATTTTGGATTGTCGGATAAAGAACATACCGATATAGTTAATGCGAAATACGAAAAAATAGCAGAGGAGGTAGTGGCTCAAAAACTATATAGTAAGGAGCTATTAAAAGGGATATTTCAAGCGCAGACCTTTTTGCCACAAGTTTTTGCCATAAAGCTGTCATCGCTGAGCAGCCCAGAAGAACAGCTGACTTTTGTATCAGACTCAATAGACTTAATGGAGGACAGGGCTCATAGTATTTTTGTTTATTACGTGAAGGATGTCAGCGAGGATGTGTTTGCCCGAATAGTTGCACTTATTGAAGAAAAGGGAAAACAATGGCTTTTGTTCCCGTTGGTGGCCATAAGAAATTATGACTTTAACCACCCATACGTGGATAAACTGTTCGGTTTGGCACAGAGGAGAATTGCTGATACAGAATGGTTTGTCACTTATTGGCATTATGTGCGACTGGATAGGCTGAGCACTCCTGAAGCTGTAGGTCTACTTGCACGGGTCTCCACTTTGCCGGATTCCTTTATTGTTGCATTGCACATGGCGATGTCACAGTACCTGAGTAATACTGTCAAGCATCCCGAGATGGATAAATTATTTGAGGATGAGATGATTAAAAGGGCAGATGAAACAGCTACCCTTATTATGAATCCTCATTATTCACATATCCTAGGGTTTTTGCTTTCAAACGAAGAACGAAAAGATTTAGCCAAGGCCTTGGCTAAGGGGATTTTTAAACATGTCATTGAATCTGACCAACCTTCTTTGAGGTATGAGGTGGAAAAGGTTCTTCAAGTTCTGTTTGAAAAGTATTTTGACATAACATGGGACGAGATGGCTGGTCTGATGACGGGTGAAGATGGTGACGATAACTATATTAAGTTTTACTTTGCCTTTGGATTCAGCATGATTCACAATCCATTCCCTGCGTTGATTTTCAGGATGGAAAACCAGAAGATGGTAATGGACTGGTGTAAGTCACATCCAGAAGGGGCTTATAAGGTAATGTCATTGGCGCCTCTTATTGACGGTGATAAGCTTTCTGCGCCTGTAATGGAGATAATTGACAACTACGGAAGCGACAAACTTGTAAGAGCGGCATTAAGTGACAAACTGGGTTCGTTTTCGGGGTCTTTTTCAACCTACTATACAAGAGCAGAACTGATAGAGCCATTAACAAAACATTACAATCCGGATGTTAGCACTTGGGCCTCATTAGAAATTGGCCGTTTGAAGCATTATGCTGAGCAAAGTCAGAAGATAGAGGACAATTTCATGCTCCCAGGAAGACTGCCCAATTATCAGTGGACTTTAAACGATTTGGAAAAATATGAAACTGAGTGACCCCTTTGAGTTTAAAGGATACTGGTGGAAACCAGATGCCCCTGATAATAAGGTGGCCGGTGTGCTTTCATATCTGCCAGGAGAAAGCATTTCTCTTGAACTAATAGGCTCTTTGGACAAAGAGGAGGATGCTGTCGTTTCTTTCTTAAAAAAATCGGATGAACTAATTATCCACGGAGCATTAGAGAATGCCAAACGGGTAACGCTGGTGAAATGTTATCCATCAGGAAGGATGAATATGTCAAGTTCATTTCCAATCATCAGATATACTTGCATTTACTGCATTATCGGAAGGCATTATACTGGGATGGATGATGGCGGGCGATTTCGGATGGAGGTTCATTATCCAGAATTGTCTTATTGGTGCCACCCTGGGATGTTGAGGGAAACGTTATTGGATGATAAAGAGCATAATGGACAGATTATAAGTTTTTCCTTTGACGCCATTGTTGGTGGTAAAACGTTGGATGAGATTAAACTAGATGACGGTTTCAAAATTCAATTTAAAGCAGGGGCAAGCCTAACGAGTGATCATGCTTTGCTGAATAATAATATAGGGCAGTCAACTTGGTTAGAGATTTCAAGTGATGAAACAGTGTCGTTCAATAAGTTGCTATCACATGCCTATCAATTTGATGAATTTCTTTCGATGGCTACTTTGAGGGTCGTGGAAGCATCTGAGGTATTATTCTATGATGAAGATTATTATCAGGAGTTTGGGAAAGGAAACAAACATTATCATTCCATCTCTTTCATTTCGAGTCATTGGAGAGGAAAAGATAAGGAGAAGGTGGATTCAATACGATTCCTTTTTGGGTATGAAGCGATTAAGGATCGGTTTGGTGAGATAATTCGGTCATGGTTTTCGGACAAGAACGATATGTATCCCGTGAGGAATAACCTTGTTGACAGTTTGGAAAAGAAAAGAGTGTTCAGCAATATGGACTTTCTGATATTGGTAAGAGCGCTTGATGGGTACTGTATTAGGTCGAGAATTAAGGGTAACATCAATATCCGTATGAATACCGTTATAGAGAAGTTTTCAGAAATATTACGTATAAAGAAGGACGACATCAATGTAGATGAGTTGGTGGATTCCAGAAATTATTATGCTCACTACATGCCACGGGCAAGTAAGAAGCATATTCTTGACGGTTTTGAACTGCATGATTTAACTCAGAAAGTTCGACGGCTCGTTATATGCTGTGTGCTTTCCGATTTGGGTTTCGATAATAAAGCCATAGATTCCATATTCAATAATAGTAATAGTAGATATATTACATAGTAGATAAATGATGAGGCAGACCACGCTTGAAATTAGAAGAATAATAGAATATAGTGCTTTCTTTGTTGGTGAAGAACCAATTGATATTAGAGCCACATTAAAGCACTTTAGCCGTAATACTCTTGTTCGGATGGCAGCAATACTCAGCCTCCATTACGGTAACATGTGTTTCCCTGACAATCAAAACACATTGTTCTCTGAGAGTAGCAAAAGGCATATGCCATATTTGAACAAGCTTTTCAAGGCATATTATAAAAGATTGGGGTTAAATCAAAACCAAAAGGTTGAAGTCTTGACATATAGGACAAGTCTTGAACTATGGCGGCAGGTATTTGCAATACCAGTAGATGAATTCTATAATGATGTTGAAGACACAGACGCAGAATTGATTCTTTTCAAGGTCGTACTTACTATAAATGAGAAAATTGTTAGTTTCACGCATGAGAAAGAACAATACAAACTTGATGAACTCATTTTTCTCAATAGCTTTTTGACAAATGATAGCAACAACTATGATTTCAGGAATGTTTTACAACCGCAACTGTATTATTTTCATCAATTAGTCAAATTCATACCTTCAAATGAAGTACTAAAAAAAGCAACTGAAGTATTATTCGACAATTGGGGTATAGAGAGTTGGCAGCAGTATTATACTACACTTTTCATTATTGCAGAACAAACTGACGGATATATTAAGCGAAAAGATAATGGTGTTCCAATTATTACCATTGATAGGATAGAAATTAACAAAAAGTTCATTTCGTTTTCTCTTATTGACAATCTTAGCATTGACGAGGATGAATACATCCCCTACAATGATGATGATGCATCAAAAAGAGAATTGAACATAGACTACCGAAGATTCCGTTCTAAACCACTTGTAAAATTAAAAGACGGTTCTGGATATGTCGTAATTAATAATCAACTTGTTTGTGAACGATTATATAATAGCCTTTTCTTTGACTATAATCCATTAATCAATAGTAATAAGAACAGTTGCGGATTCTTTGACTTTAATAAGGGTTTTGTTGAAAAAGTACTTTTCCGCAATACTTTCTTTAAGTGTTTACCTTCAAGTTGCTATACGTTTCCCGCAAAAAGCGACAGTGATCTACCAGAAAAGTCTAAAGAACCGGATTTCTATGCTCGTACTAAACGAGGAGAGTTGGTAATCGTGGAATGTAAAGCTATCAAAATGAACGGAGAATGCCGGGACGATGGCGATTACGAACGACTTCTTGATGAACTGCATGAAAAGATCGTTCGCAAAACACGCAATCTTGACCCAACAAGGAAAGAACTCAAAGGAGATTCAGAGCCTATTGGTGTCGGACAATTAATCTATCATATAGATTCTATAGAGGCGGATGCTTTTGAGTGGGACAAGAATATACCAGATGATGTTATTTATTACCCTCTTCTGGTTTTTGAGGATGTTAAACTGGTTCAAAAGGGCATTTTGTCAATAGTAAACCGTTGGTTTTATGAGGAAGTGAAAAAAGAGAAAGAACTATCTATGTCAGATACGGCCTGCATGCCAATTATGGTAGTTTCAATTAACACCCTTTATCTTTACGATAAACTCTTGCAAAAGAAAGGTCTGACGAATGTCATAGATACATTTGTGGCGGAAAATACTAAGAAAGATTCTCTAACAGGTGAATATCAAATTTCTGAAGTGGCAGATTTTGATGAATATCTACGAAATAATCCTTTCAATAAAAGAAGTGACATGAAGAGATGGCATAAAAACTTATTGAGTGGATTGGAGGAAGATGCTTCCGTCTCATAGGACAGACTAAAGTTAGACGGGCGACTGACAAGATGTTTGTTTCCGTGCAGAGCGGTAAGAGGTGTCGTTTCATCAGCATACATACTAATGCTCTTACGAAGTGGGGACTTATAGGGCTGAAGGGACTTAGACTTGCTCTGAGAGGGAGAAAGAAAAAAGTTGTAATTTTGTGGGCTGAAACAACAACACGACAATGGATATCTACGAGGTTTTCAATGGGTTGCGGTATCATCATGAAGATGAGGTAGTGGAATTCAAGAAGGCGGAGAATAACTTCGACTTCGATGACTTGGGCAAGTATTTCTCAGCACTGAGCAACGAGGCCAATCTGAGAGACAAGGCGTTTGCGTGGCTGGCATTTGGCGTGCATGACAAGACGCGAGAGATATTGGGTACATCGTTCAAGAACAGCATGAAGAGCCTCCAGAAGTTGAAACAGGACTTGTCGCAACACACCACCGACAACCACACTTTCAGGGAGATTTACGAGTTGAAGATAGAAGGGAAACGGGTGTTGTTGTTCCAGATACCCGCCACTCCTCGCGGCATTCCGATGGCTTGGAAAGGACATTTCTACGCCAGACGTGGAGAGAGCCTTGGAGCGTTGGATATGGGAAAATATGAGGAGATTCGTAGGCAGGTGGTGGATGAGGACTGGTCGAAGGAGATTGTGGAGGGGGCAACGATAGAAGACCTTGACCCAGAAGCCATAAAAGAGGCTCGAAAGAAGTACGGCAAAAAACATCCTGACCTTGTGAAGGAAATGAAAAAGTGGGATGACATCACGTTTCTCAACAAAGCCAAGATAACCCTAAAGGGTAAGATAACCAACACGGCCATCCTGCTGGTTGGCCGCACGGAGAGCGAATATCTCATATCGCCAGCGGTGGCAAGAATAAGATGGATATATAAAGATTCGAAGGGCAATGAGCGTGACTTTGCCATTGAGACATGTCCTTTCGTTTTGGCCACGGACAAGATTTATGGCAAGATTCGGAATTTCAAGTACCTCATTATGGATTCGGAACTTACCTCACTGGTACCAGACAATCTTGACACATACGATCCTTTCATCATCCGCGAGGCCTTGAATAATGCTATCGCACATCAGGACTATGGCTGCCATGGAATGATTAACGTGGTGGAGGAAGAGGACAGACTGATATTCACCAATTTGGGTAGTTTTATTCCCAATAGTGTGAGGAGCGTACTTGAAAACGACGCTCCCGAAGAGCATTACAGAAACAAAATGCTGGCCAACGCCATGGTGGAACTGGGAATGGTAGACACTATTGGCAGCGGCATCAAGCGGATGTTTGACAAACAGCGCGAGAGACTATTTCCCATGCCGGATTATGATTTCAGCGAAAACAGGGTAAAAGTGACTGTTGTGGGAAAAGTGCTGGATGTTGACTATGCCAGACTATTGACCAGAGATAAGACACTCAGTTTGCTCGACATCGAGATGCTGAGCAGGATACAGATGCACCGATCGCTGAGCAAAGAAGAGATTGACTATCTGAGGAAACGTAAGCTTGTTGAGGGACGGAAAAATGCATTGTATTTCGCCAAGAGTGTGGCTGGAGCCACAGGACAAAAAGCGGAATATACACGTAATAAGGGCTTTGACGATGAGTACTACAGGGATCTTATCATGAAGGCATTGGAGCAGCATGAGAGGATGAGCCGTCCAGAGATTAATGCTTTGCTGATGAATAAGCTACCTGAAGCTTTGACGGAGAAACAAAAACTATCAAAGATTGGGCATTTGCTTACCTATTTAAGGCAGTCGGGAAAAATTGAAATTGGTGATAAAAAGCAATGGCAACTCAAAGAGTTCTCTCAAAAATAATTGAAGTTTGAGAGAAGTTTGAGAGAAATAAAGTGATAAATTGCTTGTTATCAGGTGGATAGCGTATAAATAGTTATGCGAGATTGTGTGATGTATGAGAGAAGTTTGCGAGAAGTTCTATGGTTTTCCTCACGAAAATAGTAAGTGAGAAATAAGGAAATGAGGAACATTGGATATCATGTGCGGATAGGCGAAGAGAAACCGTACAGAAAATTGCAACGACAGATGCAAGAGCTGATTAAAGAAGGTAAAGCTGAACAGACCGGAACAAAACGATGGACACAATATCGGCTTGTTCCATAAGTATAAAAACCAAAAAAATGCGTTGAAAACGAGTTTTGGTTTTTAGAATGGTTTTTAGAAAAATATTCTTTTTGTTGATAATCAAATAGTTGATAAAAACCGATAAAACACGATGGTTTTTAGAGTGTTTTTAGAACGGTTTTTTGGTTTTTACATCAGAAGCACGCTGAAAAAACGAAAACTGATTTTGAGGATTTGAGGATTTGAGGAATGAGGATGTCAAATGACGGGTTTTGACGGATTTTGACATTTTGCACGGTGTTAAAAAGCCCCCGCCAATCCCCCTGACCCCCTTTAAAGGGGGAAGGGATGGCGGGGGCTTGGTGAATTGAAACGTGTTCTCTCCTACCCTATTTCACTGGGTGGAAACAGCGGTTCGATGGGGATTTGACGGATTGAGAAAAAGCCGTTCAGACCATCGGAGCGTTGGAAGGCACGGCAAGGAATCAGCTCACACTCTTCAAAAGACTGTGAGCGATGAAAGATGCAGTGCAAACATGCCCAGGCTTCGGACTTGTTTTTTGGTGCTGGATAGAATCGGCAAACTCCCCAGAGGGAAGATTTGACGGTGTTTTCATCAATGACCCTATTCATGGCGTTATTACTTTGGTTTTACGAAAAGCAGGGGTTGAAACCGCCTGCCTGTATTCGCATCACCCCTTTGGGGTTCTTTTGGTTTTACTTTTTTTAGGCGCTTTGCGTTCATAGGGCGTTGATGTGAGTGTGAAATCAGCTGGGGAATGGTAGCCCTTGCTCTCCAAGGCTTTGATAAGGTCATCAAAAAGATGATCTTTTTTTGTATTGATGACCAAATCATAATCCATTGTGATTTTACGCTTTACGATGTTAGACTTGTTTGCTATCGATGCAATAGCACTGTAAACAAACATTGAATGGGTTTTGAATTCGATTTTGAAATACGGCATAATGGCTAGGTTGTAGAGGGTTGTGAAATGTTTTGAAGTGTGATGATGGCATACTCGGAACGGTGAATGCCTGCGTTTTGTGCTGCGTTTTTGACAACATCAGCAAGATAGGCGTAATCAGTCATGTTGATTGTGGCCGAAATGGTGAGGCCACACACGCCGAAGGTGCCAATGTTGGTTGAAACAACAGCGGGACGGATGGCGCGGTACGCGGCCATCGTATAGGTCTCGATGTGGACGGTGGCTTTCATATAGTTAGGAGTTTGGAGTTAATAGTTTGGAGTTATAGGACGGATGGGACAAATAGGACAGATATTGATGTGCTATCGTTATACGTGCTATCGTGCTTACGATGGGGGTTTTAGGTATTTGTCAATAGCTGGATGGGAAAGCAAGCCTGACTTGCAGAGGTCGGAGATATACCGCTCAGCGGTTTTCTCCGACACGCTGAGCGAAGCGGCCGCTTTGAGATAGGCCGCACGGTCGAAGACATCAGGAAGGGCGGCAAAGAAGGCTTGACGGCGGTCGTTGGTGTTGCGGTGGCCACGAGGCTTATAGAAATCGTGACGCGGCAAGGTCTGAAAGACCGCTGCCGAGTGCTGCAGCAGGACTTTGACCATCGCGAGAGCGGTGGCAAAGTCGGCATCAGCACAAACAAGGATGGATTCAGGACGATGGCCTTCCTCGTTGCCGGAAGGCAACGGGAAAGCGCCATCGTCCATCTGGCGGAGCACCGTCAGGATCATCGCGAAGCGAAAGAGGATAAGCCCGAGGCGACGTACTGAAGCTATGATGTCGTCGCCAAAGAGGGCTGCATATTCCTCTTGTGTTTGGGTAAAGAAGGCGTTGAACTGGCGTTGCTGGTCGGTGGTAAGCGTGAAACGAATGTACTGAGCAGACAGCATTTTGTGGAACTGGCAGAAGTCGCGACCGATTTCCTTAAAGAGGTCGTCGGCGGTGGTGTCGCTGTCGGCTGAAAACATATCATGCCAAACGATTTCCGTGGGCATGACATAGAAGATGAAACGGCTGAAAAGGCCGTTTTCAGCGGATGGAATCAGGTTGAAAACCTGTTGCGGAGTGCCGGACAGAATGGCCGAAAACTTGGGTTTAGTGATTTCCACATATTCGCGGTCTTTCTTGCGAAGGTAGGAAATTGTTTCGTGGTGAAACGCTTTGCGGAAACCATCGGAGTAGTTGCCCAGGTCCGAGTTGAAAGCATTGGCCAAGGTGTCGCCTTCTGTTTCAAACAGGAGGCCGACACCGTCATTTTGGGACAATGTTTGATAGACCACTGTGGCCGTGCTGTTGGCTGGGATGAACAAGGTGAGAAAGGGCGGTTCCTGCGGCTCAGTCGCTTCGCCTTTCTTCTTGTTTAGGACATACTGCAATTGGTCTTGTTTGTACTTTTCCATGGATTTGCGGTACTGCTCGCGCAGCTCTCGATGGATTGGAGCCACCAGATGACGGCAAAGGGACAAACGCCCCTTCCCTGCCGATGCTCGTGCAGTGACGTACAGGAAGAGATTGGAAAAGACTTCACGGCGATCATATACGCCGTACACATTCGGCAGACATGCCGAAAAGACGGTAAGAGAGCCAAGGATGAGCAGATCTGCATCGACATCTGAAACGGAGTCGGCCACGACTCGTTTCAGTATGTCGGGCAGCTGCTCGCGGACGGTTTGTGAAAAAGTACCGATTTTGACCGATTTTGACATCCTCAAATCCTCACCGTCCTCAAATTGAGAATGTGAGGACGAAGATTTTGGGGATGGCTTTTGAGGTGCGCGGGGCTGTTCCCATCGTACACCGTGAAGGTGTGCGATGTGGAACAGCGAAGCGATGGTAATTTCACGACTGCCATCATTGAGACAGTGGGAATACTGGCGGTCGGTCTCTTCATACTCATAGTGAGGATTGAAGCGGCTGAGCCGCTGAAAGATTGAGCGGCCATCTTCGCCAAGCTCTGAGACCAGGGCAAAGGCGATGGAAAGCCAATCCGAGTAGGTGGGCGTGATGTCGATGCCGGAGGCTTCGACAGCACCCACCAAAGCGAGGATGGCGGGGAGATTGGACGACGAAGCCACGGCTGGAGAAAGTGCAGCAGGCACTTTCTCCACCGGGGCGGAGTTCCAATCATCGGGGTTGAAGACTTGGCCACTCATAGCAAAGATGGATTTAAGTATGCAGCAGGGTCGTGAGGCAGGAAGCAAGCACGAGACAGGTTGCGGCATGAGCGGTCAACTTCAACATCATAATGGTTGAAGATGTAATTGTAGAGGCCTGCAAAGAAACGGACTTGGTAATCGCTGTAGGATTCACCATCTTTGCCATAACGGAAATAGGAATCATGGAAGGATATGACCCATTTGAGGCCATCCCCCGAGGGGCTGCGGAAAAGCAGCAAGGTCTCAAAATAGGTGTCCTCCTTCAGGGCCTCAAAGATGGCTTCGACATCCTTCAGGTGGTCGAAGTCCAGGCATATAAGCCCTGAGTGCTGAATGATTGCCTTATCAGTACGGGCGGAGAAAATACCGCTGAAGGTGCAATAGTCAAATTTATTGGCTTTGTACTGGCGGCGATATCGATCATCTTTGATGGTGCGGAGTTCGTTGGTGCGGTCTTTGGCGTAGTCGCTGATGATGTAGTTGAAGACATCTATCAGGTTGACGACTTGATAAGGGTGTTTGTTGGTGATGGGTCGTCTGAAGATGGAAAAGCTTGGCATATTCTTCAGGTCACAAGAAGGCGACGGCTTGACAGCGTAGTTGTTAGGAGTGCCCCAGAAGTACATGGCGGGAGCGCTAGACTTATCGGTGTTCATGGTTTGAAGGTTTGATAGTGGGAATACATGAAGCATTCAATGTCTTGACGCAAGAAATAGACTTTGTTTTTGACGCGGCAGCACTTCAACTCACCTTCAGAGCACCATTCTTTGAGGGTGTTTTTGGTGAGGTGAAGCATTAGCTTCAGGTCGGACATTTCTATCCAATCATAAATGAGCGGGATAGAATTAAGATCTTTATTCGTCATCATCGTCGAGGCCTCCAAATTCCATTTGTTGGTGCTGAGCAAGAATCTTGGCATCACGGATGGCATTACGCTCCTCTCTTGACATGTGGCGGCTTGAAGCAATCCAGGCATCAATTTCAGACTTCTTGAACCTGACGCGGCGGGTTTCTTCATCTTTATAGAAAGGAATATAACCAAGCCGCTTCCAGCGGCGAACGGTTTGATGGGAAGGATGGTCGGGATGATAGGCGCACAATTCCTCAATGGTCATGTAAGCGTCTTTTCCCTGGCCATTCTCTCGGAGTTCTTCGCAGATGGATTTGATCTCTGCGATGCCGTCGAGAATTGTCGAGACGGCTTGCGGAAGTTGGTCGAATGTGATTGTGTCTAACATGGTACTTTGTTTTAGGCGTGAGCCATCTTTACGGTACCAATAAAGAAAAAGCCCACGGTGGTTAAATCGTGGGCAAAGATGGTGGGTTGTAATCAATAAATCCCTTTAGTAAGGCTGGACTAAAGTCGTTTTTTTTACATTTTCAACTCCCCTTGTGAGTATTCCTTAGCATCGGCCTTGGTGCTTTTACCAGCCATATTTTGGGGGTCGTCATCTTTAAAGAAATAATTACGCGCTTTTTCTTTCATTGTATCGAAGTCTTTCAAGTATGTCTCCTCTTTTACTTGTCGGCCTTCATAAAGGAGATTGCTGATTGTGGAGGTCTGCTTTGTATTCAGGAAACAGCAGAAAGAAGAAGCCAGGTCTTCAAATTTCTCTACGTATTGGTTTCTCTCATCTAGAAAGATATTCAGCTTCCATATTGTTCGCAAGATTTTTATAAATCTGGAGGTTTGACCATCGCGGAGGTGGAATCTGCTTGTGTAAAGGACGGTCTCAGAGCGCAAGAAGGCGTGTTCCTTGGCCATTTGGAGGATTGTATGCCAGTCACCTTTGTCAAAAGCGACGGCAGCGCTGACGATGTCCAAAACCAGCTTTGCATCGTCAGGAGGCAAGCGCTCAGCGAGAAGGATGAGCGTTGGAATTTTGATGTACCCGCAATCCGCATGGGAGTTGCCGGACTGCGGCAGTGGCAAGTATGGATGCTCATCGAAGCTGATGGTGCCAGGGAACTCCTGAGACAGCTTGTCGGCATCCTCTATCAGATGACAGGACAGCTCGGGCATCTGTGCTTCAAGCATGGCACGAACATTCAACAAAAAAGGCCGCAGCATGGCGGCCTCTTCGTGGAATGATAGCAAGTAGTAGACGAAGCTATAATGAAGAAGGGAAGATCGTGGCGCCTTCCCTCCCATCGAAGGGAGTGAGGCGCTTCGAGCGGTTTCGATGTCAGGCTCTGCCAGGACATTGATGCAGGTTTGGTATGCCTCGTTGAAAGCTTCCAAGATGGTTTCATCCGGAAGGTCGATGTGGGCCTTGAGGCAATGGTAAAGGAAATGGTTGGGAAGGTTTTCGGAAACGAAATCGGCCACTGATTTCCTTTTCGCGAATTGGAATCTTAGATGAGCCATAACTGAAAAGATTAAAGGGTCGCGAGGCGACATGTGTTTCAGTCACAAGTATAGGCAAAAAAGTGGATGTTCGTGAGCAAGTCCTATAGGAGTAAAAGGTTGCGAAATCCGTGTCAACGGAGAGAAAAAAGTCACCAATTTTGACAACAATTTTCGGGGGTGGTGTCAACGGTTGTGCAAATTTTTGAAAATCGGTTGACACGTGGTTGACACGGCAGGGGGACTTTTGGGCAAGAAAAAACCCTAACTCGTTGATTTTCAGAGTTAGGGATTTTTGTTGAGCGTGCCCCGAACAGGAGTCGAACCTGCACTCCTCTCGAAATACGCACCTGAAACGTACGCGTCTACCAATTCCGCCATCGGGGCTAAGGAGTCTGATTTGTTATCGATTGGTGCCCAGGACAAGAGTCGAACTTGCATGCCGTAATCGGCACTACCCCCTCAAAGTAGCGTGTCTACCAATTTCACCACCTGGGCTTGATTTCGGCGGCAAAGGTACTACTATTTTTGAAACCTGCAAGCGTTTTTTTCATTTTTTTCAAATAAAAAAAAGCACGACCCTGAGATCGTGCTTTTTATCGTCATTGAAACGTGACTTATTTCACCTTTTCAACGATAGCCTTGAAGGCTTCTGGGTTGTTCAAAGCGAGGTCGGCCAACACTTTGCGGTTGATCTCGATACCAGCCTTGTTCAGCTTGTCCATGAACACGCTGTACGACATATCGTACTCGCGCACTGCTGCGTTGATACGGACGATCCACAAGCTGCGGAAGTCACGCTTCTTGTTTCTTCTGTCGCGGTAAGCGTAGGTTTGTCCTTTTTCGTAGGAGTTTTTCGCCACAGTCCAGACGTTCTTTCTGGTTCTGAACTGACCTTTGGTCTTCTTGAGGATTTTCTTGCGCCTTGCTCTTGAAGCAACGGCATTGACTGATCTTGTCATGTTTTGTAAGTTTTTCGTTCAGCGCCCCGCCCCATTGCGGGATCTTTTCTGCTGCAACAAAGGTTAAACAATTAATTTACGCTAAAAGCATTCTCTTGACAACCTTCTCGTCTGCTCTCTCAACGATTGCAGTGTGATCCAGATTGCGTTTTCTCTTCTGGCTCTTCTTGGTCAGAATGTGGCCATGATAGGCATGCTTTCTTTTGATTCTACCGGAACCCGTCAATTCAAAACGTTTCTTTGCTCCGGAATTTGACTTCATTTTTGGCATCTTACAATTTATTTTTAACAGTTAAAAATGAGTTTCTTTATTTCTTGGTGCTCTTAGGAGCGATCATCATCATCATGCGTTTGCCTTCCAGCTTGGGCATCATCTCCACCTTACCGATCTCTTCAAGTTCCTGTGCGAAGCGGAGCAGCATGATCTCACCCTGATCCTTATAGACGATGGAGCGGCCTCTGAACAGCACTTCCACTCTTACCTTGTTACCGTCTTGCAGGAAACGGCGTGCGTGGTTCAGCTTGAACTCGAAGTCGTGGTCATCGGTCTGGGGTCCCAGGCGGATTTCCTTGACGACCGTCTTGCTGGCGTTCTGCTTGATCTCCTTCTGTTTCTTCTTCTGGTCGAAGACGAACTTTTTGTAGTCCATGGCCTTGCAAACCGGAGGATTCGAGTCGGGAGAGATCTCCACCAGATCCAGTCCCAGGCTCTCGGCGATCTTGAGTGCCTCGCGCACGGGATAGATGTTGGTTTCAATGCCTTCGCCAACCAGTCTCACCATCGGAGCCTTGATTTCTTCGTTGATCCGATGCTGGTCGTCGCCTTTCTTGTTGTTGTTGCGTGGCGCGTTGTTTCCTTTGTTAGGGAGTGGTGTCATCTAATGCTTTGTTCTTCTTTTACTTTTTCGTTAATCATCTTGGCGAAAGCATCGAGGCTCATCGTTCCCAGATCGACTTGGCCGTGAGCTCTGACGGAGACGGCCTCGTCGGCTTCCTCCTTCTCGCCCACGATGACCATGAAGGGGTATTTCTTCATTTCGGCGTCGCGGATCTTACGACCGATCTTCTCGTTGCGTTCGTCAATGAGGCTGCGAATATCGCACTTTTTCAGATATGATTGCACTTTTTGTGCAAAATTCAGGTATTTTTCACTTACGGGCAGGATGATCACCTGGTCGGGAGCCAGCCACAGCGGGAACTCGCCGGCGCAGTGCTCAAGCAGCACGGCCACAAAACGTTCCATCGAGCCGAAGGGAGCGCGGTGCACCATCACGGGACGGTGTTTCTCGTTGTCGGCGCCGATGTAGCTCAGGTCGAAACGCTCAGGCAGGTTATAGTCCACCTGGATGGTACCCAGCTGCCATTTACGGCCGAGGGCGTCCTTCACCATGAAGTCGAGCTTGGGACCGTAGAAGGCGGCTTCGCCGTATTCCACGTGAGCCGGCAGACCTTTTTCTTCGCAGGCCTCCTGGATGGCGGCCTCTGCCTTTGCCCAGTTCTCGTCGGTACCAACGTACTTCTCATGGTCGTTAGGATCGCGGAGTGATATTTGTGCTTCAAAGTTCTTGAAGTCAAGAGCCTTGAAGATGATTTCGATGATTTCCATCACGCGGATGAACTCTTCCTTCACCTGGTCGGGACGGCAGAAGATGTGGGCGTCGTCTTGGGTGAACGAACGCACGCGGGTCAAGCCGTGGAGCTCGCCGCTCTGCTCGTAACGGTACACGGTGCCGAACTCAGCGCAGCGGAAAGGCAGGTCTTTGTAAGAACGAGGCTTGTTCTTGAAGATCATGCAGTGGTGAGGGCAGTTCATGGGTTTCAGCAGGTACTCCTCCCCTTCTTCAGGAGTGGTGATCGGGCGGAAGCTGTCGGCGCCGTAGTGCTCCCAGTGACCGGAGGTGACGTAAAGCTGTTTGCCGCCGATGTGTGGGGTGATCACTTGTTCGTAACCGTATTCCTTTTGGATCTTGGTTAGGTAGTCCTGCAGACGAAGACGGAGTTCGGTGCCTTTGGGCAGCCAGATCGGCAGACCCTTGCCCACCATGTCGCTGAACATGAAGAGCTCCAGTTCCTTACCGAGCTTGCGGTGGTCGCGTTTCTTAGCCTCTTCCAGGAGCACGAGGTACTCGTCGAGTTCCTTCTGCTTGGGGAAGGTGATGCCGTACACGCGGGTGAGCTGCTTGCGCTTCTCGTCGCCACGCCAGTAGGCGCCAGCCAATGAGGTGAGCTTCACAGCCTTGATGAAGCTGGTGTTCGGGATGTGGGGACCACGGCAGAGATCCGTGAAGTTACCATTTTTATAATAGGTAATGGTGCCGTCTTCGAGATCGTTGATCAACTCGACCTTGTAGGGGTCGCCCTTTTCGGTGAAGTACTTGAGGGCGTCGGCTTTGCTCACCTCAACGCGTTCGAAGGTCTGCTTCTCGCGGGCCAGCTCCAGCATCTTCTTCTCGATGTTGGCGAGGTCGGCCTCGGTGAGGGTCATGTCGCCGGTGTCGATGTCATAGTAGAAGCCGTTGTCGACCGAAGGGCCGATGCCGAACTTCACGCCGGGGTACAGAGCCTCGATGGCAGCGGCCATCAGGTGGGCTGATGAGTGCCACATAGCGGCTTTACCTTCGGGGTTGTCCCAGGTAAAGAGCTGGATGGTGGCGTCTTCGTTGATGGGGCGCATGGCATCCCATTTCTGGCCGTTGACGCTGGCGGCAAGCACGTTGCGTGCCAGGCCTTCACTCAGGCTCTTAGCGATGTCAAGCGGTGTAACACCGGATTCATATTGTCTGACGCTCTGGTCAGGGAAGGTTATATTGATCATGATTTTACCTTTTGAAAAAGCGTGCAAAAATACACATTTTTTTCATATAAAATACTATACAGGCAAAAAAAATAACAATGAATCAAAGAGTTCTGATTTCTTCCAGGGTCAGACCGGTGTATTTTTCGATCATTTCTTCCGATAAGCCATCTGTTTTCATTCGTTTAGCCGTTTCTGTTTTCTCTTTTTTCATGCCTTTCTTCATCCCCTTCTCCTCGCCTACTTCCTCTGCATATCTAACGCTGTTGCGAATGTCAAGGTAAGTCTTTGCGCTTTCCCAGTAGCTACGGTATTCATCGTGGGTAAGTCGGGCCACCTCGGCTTGTTCGAAGAGCTTTTCGAAAACCTTTCCCTGTAAAAAATCCGGACGTTCTTCGAATTGCTGGAGGTGTTTTAGCGCATAGAGCCATTTGTCGAGTGGCGTCTCCAGTTCATCTACTGTCTTGTTGAACTTGGGCATTTCCAGATAGATGAAAGTAAGCTTGTCGTAAAACACGGTCTTCTTTTTGGTATCCATAAGCATGACCACGTGATGGAGGTATTCAGCGTCGTCCTCATACTCATCAAAGACGAAGTTAAGGATGCAGACGGTATAGACTTTTTTCAGCTTAAAATCCCACTCCTTTCCTATTGGCGCTTGTTCTTGGATAGGGAAAGTGGCGTAGTACACGCTACGATCCTTGTAGTACTTTTGGTAGGCGTTCTGCATCTCCACGATGAAGTTGTCGCCGTTCTCGTTTTCGCAATACACGTCGAAGATGGCGCGTCGGCCGCAGTATTGGCTTAGTCGTTCGTTCGGCAGGTAACGGATATCCTTGATGTTCTCTTGGCCCATGAACAGTGCGTTAAGGAAGCCGATGAGCAAGTCTTTGTTCATCTCGGTGCCGAAGAGTTTCTTGAAACCGTAATCGTTATAAGAGGCAATGTAGCGATCATGTTGGGAGTTCTCCATGGTTATTTTGTTTCTAATTACGATGCAAAGATACAACAAAAAAGAGCATTTGTCAATACCTTTTTGTATTAATTATTATTTCAGTTGAAAATAAAAATGTAACGTTACTTTTCCCATTATAACAATTAATACTATTAATTAATATAAGTAGAAAATTATTATTTATTATATATAAATTTATACCTTTGCGAAAAAATATCGTTGAACCAATTGCTTTTTAATAAAAAAGCATTATTTTTGCAAAGCTAAAACAATGAAGTATTCGGAATTGGAAAGATTTCTAAGGAAAAACGGATGTTATGATACAGGAGGGGCGCTTTTTGGACATCCTAAATGGTACAGCCCTATTACCGGAAAGTACTTCGCCATGAGCCATCACCACTCCGCCGAAGTAAAAACGAAAACACTTATTAATATTTTAAAAGATGCTGGAATCAACTAAAACAACGAAAACAAAGATTATCGCCCATGTTGAAGGAGGTAACGACGAATGGTATTCTGTTTATTTCAACGAAGATTTGCCCTTCGGATGTTTCGGAGAGGGGCGTACAATAGAAGAAGCCAAGATAGACTTTTTAGGGACCTTTGATGCTTTTCGTCAAGATCATTTCCAGCGCACTGGTGAAAACATAGAAGCTGAATTTGAATTCGTTTACGACGCATCGGCTTTCCTTCAGCATTACAAAGGAATACTTACCTTATCAGGACTCTCAAAGATCACTGGTATCAACAAGGTTCAACTCTCGCAATACGTTTGTGGCAGGCGTCATCCTTCACAAAAAACGCAGCAAAAAATCAAGGCCTCGGTTATCAGTTTTGCCGAAGAGCTGAAACATGCTTTGGCGTAAACAAAAAAAATAGCCGCATGGAACATGCGGCTAATTTCATAAGAAGACGATTTTTTCTTATTTCTCGTTTCTCTTCTTCAGAGCGTAAGCTGCGCCGAAGCCGATGAGCAGCAGGGCACCAGTGCCCAGTGGGGTCGGCTGGTCTGTTTCCTCTCCGTGAGTACCAGGAAGGCTAAGCAGACCTGCACCAGTACGGTAAGAATCTTCTTGTTCGGTCATGTAGCCGCGTTGGTCACCCATGCCAAACAGACCGCCGCCTTGCTTTTGTGCCACAGCGCCAAGAGTCATTCCGAGAACGATTGCGATTGTTAATAAGGTCTTTTTCATAGTATGTAATTTTTATCTTTTATCTTTTATCTTTTATCTAATAACAATTTTCTGAGTCTTCACGTCGGTGCCGTTGATCAAGCGCAACACATAAACGCCGGCCTTGGCGTTGATGGCCTTACTGCAGGTGCCGTTGATGTTTTCGTTGGCAACTACACGACCGGTGACGTCGATCACCTGAAGGGTAGCCTCACCCTCGTTGGCGATAACGAGCTGACCGTTGCTGATGAAGGCGAAGTCCTCACCCATCTCGGCGTTGACCATGGTTGTGCTGAACACCAGACGGAAGCGGCTCTCGTAGTCGTCGGCCTTGGCGCTGAAGGTGTAGCTCGGGGTAGCCAACAGGTCGATATCGTTGCCACTAATATTATCAATAAGGTGTAAGTAACCCATCTCCACCTCTTCAGGATTGACGGTGATGGTGTACTCGCCAGCCACGTAAGCTCTGAAGTTAACGGGCATTTCGCCTTGGGCGTTGCTGCTCACGATAGCATATTCCTCGTTGTCCAACGGAATGTAGATGTTGGCGTTCTGTGTGCCGAAGTAGAACTTAGGCAGCTCAGAGCCTTCGTTGAAGCTCAGGATGGCCTTGTCGAGGGTTGCCATGCTTTCAACGCCACGGGTGGTGTGGGTCTGAGCCAGTGCAATATTGATGTTGCCATTGTTAGCTCCAACCGATTGGTCTGTTTTGGTGAAAGTGACATTCTCTTCTGTTGTGATTTTCACGAGAACGCCCGTGCATGGAGCGATGGCAGCGTTGTTATTCACGATTTCAATGTCATTGCGATCATCGTTCAGTTTGTAGTAAGGTCTATTAAGATATGTGTTGTATGTGAACGGGTTGCCCACAAGGTTCCAGCCAGCACTGACGCCAACGTTTTGGCTTGCAGCGGATGCTTTTACTGTACCTGCGAAATCTACAGTGAGTCCTGCATTATTGGCATAGAGATAAGCCTCTCCGTTAGCGAGCGTGAAGCCCGGATTGTCGTTGCCGTCATGGGTTTTGTAATTCTCCCAAGTGGCAGTGCCAGGATTGAGGTGGTAGAGGTCGTAGTCGCCAGTGGTAAGCATAGACGGAGTAACCTCGTCGCTATTAAGTGGCAGGGCGATGAAGTACCAACCGTCTGGTGTATACTCTCCTGCACCCCAATTGTTCGCTTTTTCAACATTCTTCTTCACCGTAGCTGCCACAGCATTGCTCGTAATGAGCTGACCGCCGTCTTCGATGATGAGGTTGGCTGGATCGGTGTTGACAAGAACACCTGTTCCCTCTACAGTTAATGTTTTACCACTTGGGATGGTGACAGGTGATTCGATTGATAATGCGCCTGAACTGATAGTGATGTCATTTGTCAATTTTCCTTCATTGTTGATATATTCATTTTCTGTAATATCAGTAACTGAAGTGCAGTAGTTGGAATAACTGGCACACGTCACTTCGACATTCCATATACGTGCAGCTGCCGTAACTTGTACATATACTTCGCTTACAGATGATGTTGGAGAAACATTTGCGATATTGTTTGATACAGAGTTCGTATAACCGAGATTACCCGAAGTTTGTTCAGTTGCATTTGCCGTTGCAGAACTTAGAAGAACGATACAACCAGAAAATGCACTATGATTAGATATCTCACTGGTTGATTGTCCTGTTTCTGTGGTTGTATTAGTAATTGTGAATCTAATATTGCTGATATTGTTTGATGCCGTAATCTTTAAATACGCTACTGTACTGTTTTTACGCAACTGTATCCAAGGAGCTCTATTTGGGGCATAACCTTTTACAGTCCAAGTAATACCATCGTCTGTATCAGTATAGGATTTTGGATCGTTATTATATGCCATTGCTGCATTCGTAAAATTAGTTGTGATTTCAGATGTTGTAAGAGCACCCGAAGTACCAGTTTGAGTTGCAAACACAGCCTTCAAATCCAAATCACTATTGATAGCATCGCCATTTTTAATGAATGACGGAGCTGCATTGTTTAGAGCGTAGTCATCACCATACCAGCCCATGAATGTGTAGCCTGCTGGAATGTTTGCTGGTGTAGGTGTTGCTAATCCGCTGATAGGAGCGCCTTGATAAACATAAGTTGAGGCTTCTTGTGTGCCGTTGGTGGTATAGCTGATTTCATATCTATATTCATCAAAGTTGGCAGGAACTTCAACATTGATCACCTCGCTGTAAGCTGTTCCGGCAGCGTTGGTGGCGTATGAACGGACATGATATGTTGCATCAAGCGTGGCATTTTCTATGGTTGCCTCAAATAGGTCATCCACAGCAGGTTGTGAGTCACCAACTTGAACCTTCGTGCAGTTATCAGCACCCACTTCAGGAGTAGCAACTGTTGTGCTGTAAACAAAGCCATAATCGAAGATATCGCAACCGCCAAGCACATCGACGGATGAAGAGAGATTGATGTCGAATCTCTTATTACCGCTGTTGTAATTATAAACGGCAGCACCCGTTGTGGCGTTCATTGTAGCTGCAAGCACACATGCTTCGCCCCATTGTGCGTACAATTCATATCCTGCGGTTGTCATTGTGACTTTTTCTCCAGGATTCTTAGTGATACCCTCTCCATCAGCCTGAGTGTTCCAACTTGTAAACTCTTTGCCTGAAGGAGCTGTGAAAGCGTTTGCAAGAATGGTCACCTCTGTGCCTACTGCATAAGGGCTGTTAGCATCAACTGTTGAACCTGTGGGATTTTCGTAATTAGCATAGTATGTAATTGGGTAGCACTGCTTGGCAGTGAAGTCTTTTATAAAATATTGGGTAGCATTTCCAGAACCTGTTGCCGATGTGTAAACAAATGCCAGATAGATTGGTGTAGAATTTGTCAAAGGATCGGTGCTTGTTGATAATTCTGAAATTACAACATTACCTGACGAAGTCCATGATGAGAATCCACTATTAGGTGCAGTTGCAATCGTTGGACTCAAAGTCTTCCATGTTGCGCCCGATGGAGCTCCATAACCATTATAGTTCGTTGAATATTTAACAACCAAGGTATAATTTGAGCTGTAGTATCTCGCAACTGTACTAAATGACACGACCACTTTACCATTTTCAGCTGTCATTTTTGGTGAAATCAGCCAATCTTCGTTATTTTCCTGATAGCCGTTAATATTGGCACCAGTATAAGTAACTTGGCTGGCTGTGACCGAACCTTGTGCCCAAACCTTATCACCTGTTACATTATATGCATACCATAATCCTAATGAAGAGTTGAAACTTTCGCTGTAAACTCCATCTGTAAATGCCGCCACATTCGGCTGAACAATGATAATCTCTTGTGAAACAATCTGACTATCGCCATAGCCGTCGAATATTGCGATGGCTTTGATGGTGCATGAATTAGTAACTGCAAAAGGAGCACCATACTCGGTTGAAGCATCTGAAGGATCAGAACCATCTGTAGTATAATAGATGGATGCACCTTCTTCTTGATTTATTGTGATTGTCGCTGTCACATAATAAGTGTTAGCTGTTCCGTTGCTCACACCTGTAACGTTGAAAGTAGGATTTGAGAGGTTTTCGAGCCATTGGGCTTCAAATTCGACATGGCCAGTAACTGTATAACTCGCACCAGCAGCGTATGTTTGCAAATCAGCATCACACATCCAGCCATCGAAGGTGTGGCCTGCGTAAGTTGGGGCTGCGGGCAGTGTAATTTGTGTACCATCTAACACAGTAGCATTATCAGGACAGCCGGATTCACCACCGTTACAATCATAGGTTACCGTATAGCTTGCTGTAGCCGACCATTGTGCATATAATTCTAAATTATCGGAAATGGTAATTACCTGATCAACAGCATAAGTTGTTCCTTGCCCGTCAGCTTGGGTGTTCCAATTCACGAAGTTTGGGGTTGCACCTGGTGCTGTCCATGCGTTAGGTTTTCCTGTTATTGTATATGAACTGCCGCAATTAAGATTACTGACAACAGAATTTTCTCCAGTTGCACCATTAGGTTTGTATGTAACTGAATATTTGTTGAGAGTCCAATCTGCTGTCAGTGTCAAATCTGAAGCTGGGCACGGATAGGTTTCACCCAACTCATATTCAATCAATTCATCATCAAACCAACCACCGAATGTATAACAATCTTTTGTTGGGGCTGTACTTGGAATGGTGAAGTCATCGCCTTCATCAAGGTCTTCGATATCGTCTGGGCAATTTGCTGTACCGCCGTCGCAGTCGAAGAAGACGGTATAGGTTGATGGTGCATTTTCATATGTAATAGTAATAGATGTAATATACATTGCTTTAGTATTACCACTGCCTGCTTGTATAGTAATAATAATACTACCACTAGTAACATTCAAATTATTAGCACCATATGAACTTGCACTAGTCGTTAGATTTCCACTCGCAATTGTAGAACCGCCAGCACTAATTGAATATGTAGCTGGTGTTTCGCCACAATGTAATGATGCATGTACAGATGTTATCTTTTTGTTATCACCAAAATTAGAAACTGGTGTTTGGAAGGACCACGCTGTAGTTTGTGCGGAATTCTTTTTACCAATTTGAAGCATACCTGACTGAATTCCAATGTATGTTGATTGCGAATAAGTCCACTCAATACCTGAAATTGTTTGGGTACCTCCAGAAGTTGAATAGGAACCAGTTCCTGTAAAAGAAGTAATAGAATATGTACTTCTTTGCCCCACCGCTTTCCCCGGTAGGTTGATCATTGTCAGCAGCATCAACGCCGCTGCGATTAGAAATGTAAATCTTTTTCTCATTTTTTTTGTGTTTGTTTTTTAGTGTTTATGTTTTGTTTCTATTTTTTTTCGGGCGCAAAATTAGTAAAAAAATCGAATAAATGGGTAATTATTATGATTTTATTTTATAAGGTGTTTTGATGTATTGAAAATGTTTTTATAATTAATACAATAATAGATTAATAATATTATCTTTGCAGATGAAAATAATAGATAATAATATGGCTAAATAGATAGCTGTTCAATTTCAAAAAGGAGGGAAATACTATTACAATATCGAAATCAACAAAAAGAAAACCCACACTTGAAAGGAGCAATGCTTAACCTTATCCGCAGTGTGGGTTATTCTTTTTTCCAACTTGCCTTTTCGATGGCAAAAATACTAAATTTTATCTCACGTCGCAAGGATAATTAATCAAAAAATGGGATTGCTATTTCTTAAACAACAATAAAAGCCGTTGGAATTACAAGAGACTTTTCGTAGGAGATGTTTTTCCTCCAATGGTTCCTATAATTCACTGAAATCTTTTCATATACTTTTAATGCTAAGCATTCTTCGATAGGATATTTGTGAAGTATTTTTGCATAGAAAATAATGAAAATACTATTATTATATCGAAATTATGATAATACCAATTGGAACTGAGAAAGAAGATTTAAAAGCTCGAAAAAACATCATTACAGCTTTTTATGCTGAATGGAATCGAAATAATCCAGAACGACGAGTATTTAACGATGACCTAAACGATTACATATATGTGGTTTATCTCTCAATGGATGAAACACGCCGTCATGCTGCAAAGAGGTATAATTCAACTCTAGCTGTATTACAACTTGATACGATTCTAAAGAAAGCGAAACGCATTGGAAATCCATTGCCTGTAAAACAAGGCTCAAAGAATCAGAAAGTATTTTCCAAAATACTAAAGATGGAATGTGAATTAGAAGAAATCGGTACGGTGAAGCTGTTGGTTGGTATAAAGAAAACGACTGGCGAGAAGATCCAATATTGCATTACAACACTTGAACAATAATAATAAAAAACCGTTGGAGTTACAAGGGGTCTCCCGTATCGGAGCTTCCCGTCCAACGGTTTTTCTGCTGCAAAAGTACAAACTATTTTCATACCCCGCAAGGGGTTTAATAATAATACTTAAACAATAATATGAAATAGAAAACTTGCTATTTGAAAAAATTATTGTATCTTTGCAGCATGAATCGCAGATCGGCTTTTGCATGGATTAACTGCGATTCTTAAAAAAAACGTGTAGATCGGCTTATGCATGGATTAACTACACGCTTTTTTTATATACTCCAAACTATACTGAACGTGCTTTCCATCTTTCTTCACTCCAATAACCAGTTCAATAGTGAAGTTCATATGGTCTAACTTCTTGTTATTAAACGCATATCGAAGTTTTATCAATTCAACATATTTAAGTACCGCATACGTGGTTTGCCAATTCCTTGTGGCGTTATTAGTCGCTTTCTGGAAGCTCTCCTTCCAAATGATGTAGATAGACTTGTTTAAAAACTCATTCTTGATATAATTCCTTTCTCCTAATTTTGAAAGCAAAAGTTGGTAGGCATCACGAATTATATCTCTTCTGTCACTCCTGAGTTCCTTACGAGGATCTGTTGGAATTCTGAAATGCTTTCTTGTGTTCTGGAGATTGGTGTCAATAAATTCAGGTAGTGTTCGTTTCATTCAATGGCACCAATCGCCAAAATAAATAGGAAAAAGTCCTACTTCAATGCTTCCTTAGCATGTGCCAAGGCAGCATCGAAGTTGTCGTGGATGTTGCCGGGGCCAATGAGTGCCGAGATGCTGCTCTTGTCGAGCGACTTGCGCACGTTGGGCTGCACTCCCGAAAGGATGATGGTCTTGTTATCTGTCTTAAGCGACTTGATAGCCTCCAGGAAGTTGCGCTCGCCGGTCTCATCCATAAACGGCACATGCCGCATACGTATAATCAGGATCTTGGTGGTGTCGGGCCTACCCTTCAGCACCTCGCTAAACTGCTTGGCAGCGCCAAAGAAGAACGGTCCACTGATCTCATAGATCTCGATACCCTGCGGGATGTCGTCGTAGTTTTCCATGGTGTTGGTGTCCAAATCGTTCATCAACACAGCCTCGCCATTGTCGGCCATGCGCTTCATGAACATCAAGGCAGCCAGCACGATACCCACCTCGATGGCCACAGTTAAGTCGACCAACACGGTGAGGAAGAAGGTGACGAGCAAAATGATGATGTCGTAAGGCGAGCCACGGAGGATGGATCTGAAGCTGCGCCATTCACTCATGTTGTAAGCCACCACGATAAGGATACCTGCCAGGCACGACATGGGGATCAGCTTGGCGTAGTTGCCCAGACACAGCATGATAAGCAATAAAGTGATGGCGTGGACGATACCCGCGATAGGCGTACGACCGCCGTTCTTGATGTTGGTTGCCGTTCTGGCGATGGCACCCGTAGCGGGAATACCGCCAAACAAAGGCGTGATGATGTTGGCAATGCCCTGCCCTATCAACTCGGTATTGCTACGGTGATGGCTACCGATCATACCATCGGCCACAACGGCTGACAGCAACGACTCGATGGAGCCTAACAAGGCGATGGTGATGGCCGGCTGTACGTAATGGCCGAAGTTCTCCCAATGGACCTCGGGGATGTTCATGGAGAAACTTCCCTTGATCTCGCCAAACAGGCTCTCGATGGTGGTGACAGGGATGTCGAAAATGGTAACGACGGCTGTCACCAAAATGATGGCTACAAACGAGCCTGGAATCTTGTTGGTCAGCTTGTTGAAAAACAGGCTGATGAAGATGGTGACTAAGGTGATACCCAAAGCCCAGTAGTTCATGGTTCCGAGGCTGTCAATGTAAACCGCCCACTTGTCGATGAACTCCGCTGGAACTGCATCAATTTCAAGTCCTAAAGCGTCCTTGATTTGGGTGGAGAAGATGGTGAGTGCGATACCGCTTGTGAATCCAACCACCAAGGGATGCGGGATGAAACGAAGCAGGGAGCCTAACTTCAGCAATCCGAACATGACCATGAAGATACCCGCCAAGATGGTGGAGATCATCAATCCGTCGAGCCCGTATTGCGCCACGATGCCCGAAATGATGATGACGAAGGCTCCGGTAGGACCGCCGATCTGCACGCGGCTGCCACCCAACAAAGAGATCAGGAAGCCGGCGATGATGGCGGTAACGATGCCCTTGTCAGGCGACACGCCCGAGGCCACCGCAAAGGCGATTGCCAATGGCAGAGCCACGATGCCCACGATGATGCCGGAAAACAGGTCCTTGGTAAATTGCTTCTTGGTGTACCCCTTCTTCAGCACGCTGAAAAACTTGGGGTAAAATACATCCTTGATGTCAAACTTTGCCATTACCTATTTTAATTCTTGGATTTCGAACAGATTGAGGAATCCCGTCATCATAAACACGCTGCGGATGTCGTTGCTGATGCCGCGAACGATGACCTTGCCGCCCTTTTCGGAAGCGGCTTTGCGGAGCGTGAGGAAAATGCGGAGACCCGAGCTGGAGATGTAGCTCATCTCAGTGCAGTCCATGATGATGGTACCTGAGGCGTTCTCTGACAAGCCTTCCAGTTGCTGCGAAACCTCTTGGGATGCCAATGTGTCAAGGCGACCTTTAAGGAACACCGTTACGACTTCATTTTGTTTTTCAATTACAACTTCCATGGTATTATAGGTTTTTTATCATTCTTAAATAGTTCTTATTGTCTTTTCTTTCGTAGCTGACGGAATCCATCAGTTCGCGCACCAGGTGGATGCCCAGTCCGCCGATGGGACGATCCTCTGCCGGAGCATCGAGGTTGACCTCGGGAGCGGCTGTGGGATCGAAGGGGATGCCGCTATCGACGATGATGAACTCCAGTGAGGACTTACGCAGGTAGGCCTCCACGTCCACCAAGCCGTCGGTTTCCTTAGGATAAGCGTACAGGATCACGTTGCTCACCGCCTCTTCAAGGGCTAAGTTGATGCCCATGGCCATGCTCTGGCTCAGCTGTTTCTCTTGTGCGATAGCCTCAACAAACTTGGCGAGTTGCGGGATCTGTTGGATGTCGTTGTGAAGCACCAGATGACGTTCCTGCAGCTGTGCATCTTCCTTGGGGAGATAATGGATGAAGAGCATGGTGAGGTCGTCGCTTTGTGGCGCTTCGCCTACGAATTCCTTCACGGCTGCCTGCATGGTCTCCAGGTGTTGCTGTGAGCTGCGTCTAGTACGGAGCACCTCCTCTACTCTATCGAGACCGAACTGTTGCTCTTGCATGTTCTCGGCTTCGGTGAGGCCGTCCGTGTAGAGTAATATGGAGTCGTCATAGTGCAAATCAATTTCCTGCTCGTTAAACGCAGCACCGTGTACAATACCCAATGGAATATTAGGCTGGACGGGCAACAGACGGATGGCGTCAGTGAGGATGATCGGTGGGTTGTGACCGGCGTTGCAGTAATGCAGATGACCCGTAGCCAGGTTAAGCACACCGCAGAAGAAGGTCACAAACATATTGCTGTCGTTCGTCTCCGCCATGGTATTGTTCATAGCCGTCACGATGCGCTGTGGATTGGTCTCATGGGTTGAAGTAGCTCTAAACAGGCTTCGTGTGACTGCCATCACCAATGAGGCGGGAATGCCTTTTCCAGAGACGTCGCCGATGCAGAAGTAAAGCATTTCGTCACGGATGAAGAAGTCGTATAAGTCGCCGCCCACTTCCTTGGCTGGGACGATGGAAGCGGCAAAGTCCAGATCTGTTCGATCAGGGAAAGGCGGGAATGTCTTGGGGATCATGGCCATCTGTATCTTGCTGGCGATATGGATCTCATTCTCCATCCTTTCCTTTTGTTCGTTCATTTTATGGTATCTTGCTTGGTTTTTGGTGGCTATCCTGAGAATGACAATAAGCATGGCCACGCCTAGTAATTGCAGCAACTTTACAATCATTCCAATCTTGCGAACGCCGCTGTAGAGCTCTTTCTCGGGCAACACAATTGACAAGGACCACCCTGTTTTTTCCACTGGTGCGAAATACACACGGTTGAGTTGTCCTTTATAGCGAACGGGCAACTCGCCCGACTGTCCTGAAAGCATGGCCTGGTTGACTTGGTTGAGGGCTTCGTAGTCCTCAGATTCCAAGGCAAACTCATTAACGTTGGTTTGCATCACTAAGGTCTCCACGGGACACACCATAATCTGTCCGCTATGGCTGATGACCATGTTGACGGCGTGAGGATATACCTTGATGTCTTGCATGAGCTCGGTGAGCCAGTCCAACGAGATGTCGGCGGTTAGGATGGCCGCCACCTTGCCGTTTTTGTCTTTCACCGGTACGGAATAAGTGGTCATCAAAATATCACCGCCATTTTCGTCGAAATAGGGCTCCGACCAATAGCTGTCATTCAGCTCCATGGGTTTGGTGAACCACTCTGACGAGGGATAGTCGTATTCCTCTGTGGCCAGCGAAAGCATCTTTATTTCACCGGTATTCAAATCCTTTGCGGCGTAGGGCGCATACAAAGGCTTCTTTTCGAGGTAGCCGGGAACAAGCGCAATGGTTGATCCGACTACGACGGGGTTTTTGCCTACCACCAGTTGGGGGATGCGTGTCAAGCTGTCAGGATTCTCCAAGCACCACTCGGCAATCCAGATGTTATTGTGGACGGCGGCCTCGGCTTGGTTCACAATATCCATGATCTTGTTCTCGGCGCTTTTCAGCTCGCTTTCAGCACGGAGTGAGGCCTCCTGCTTGATTTCCCTTTGGGCAAAGACGAACTGAATGATGGCAGTGGCTTCCAGGGTGAGGGTGGCCACAATCACCAGCATCAATCTGGCTCTCATGGAGATGCCGTCTGTTTTGGTATCTTTTTTTTCGATATTCATAAGATGGGTTTTAACGCTACACGAAGTTCTGGCTTGGGACGTTTACTGTCTCTTTCCACGATCAGGGTTTTAAGCCCGGCGTAAGGAAGTATCATAGTCTCGATTTCTTTCAACGGAACGCCAGTCCCGAAATAGGCTTGAGCGAAGCATTCCCAGAAACGGATGGACAACGCTTTGGGCATGTGGAAGGTTTCTATAATGAAGTCTTCTTTGCTGAGGCAGCAGCAGAGGTACACCATCCCGAGGTCGAAGAGGTGGTTGCCCCAGCAGAAGTCGCCTAAGTCGATGAAATAGCGCTGGTCGCCCACAAAGATGGCGTTGCTATATTGGAGATCGCCGTGGATGGCCGTATCCTCGTCAGGGGTGTCGGCGATGAAGCGGGCGAGTTTGTCTTTCTCGGCTGGCGTGAAGAATGGATTCTCTTTTAAGAGGCGGTAGTAGCGATCCTTGACGTTCTCGAACAATGTGGTATCCACATGGGTGGCATGAAGCTGGAGGCACATCTGGGCGAAATCGGAGGCAAACTGTGCCACCTTTTCGGGCTCGTCGCCTGTGGCACGCGAATAGGATTTCTTTCCCATGATACGCTTGAAGCGGATGCCATAGCGACCGTCGTCGGTGACTACATAGTCGCCAGGTTCAGGTGTGGGGATGCCTGCCTCATACACCTTTCGGGCGAGGTTCATCTCGTCGAGTGGCTGCTGTATCTTGCCAGGAAGATAGAGCTTGAGCATTATCGAAGGATCGGTCTTATGGTTAAAGCTCTCTCCGTTGGCGCCGCCGCCGGTGAGCACATAGTCGTTGAGGGTGATTTTAAGCGGTTCCATTAGTTAAACACTTGGTTGATGAGTCGTTCAAATTCTTGAAAAGCACTGGTGTCGCTAAGCTCGCGAAGGGCATCGGCCAAGCCGCGGTAGTGCCATTCGTGGTCCTTGGGGTTTTTAGAGTGAAACCGGTTCCAGAGGGCGTCGCCAATCTCGGCATAGTCACGGGCAATGGCTCTCATATTGGAAAGCTTGTCGCCTAAGGCTACGATCTTGGCATCGTGTGATGCTTTGGCCAGATGGTTGATGGCGGCTCGCTTACGGTCGTGCCAGCTCTCTTCGTCGCTGAGGCCATTGGGCCGTTCTTCGCTCTCGTCAGCCACCAGTGTGGCGATGCGGTCGCCAAACTCAGCCCGGATCTGTTCCACGGTCACGTCGGTGTCCTCCACGGTGTCGTGCAAGGCGGCTGCGGCGAGCAGTTCTTGGTCGGGGGTCATGGTTGCCACAATCTCCACCGCCTCTAAGGGATGGACGATATAGGGATAGCCCTTCCCTCGGCGTTCGGTGCCTGCATGGGCCTTCACGGCGAAGATGATCGCTCGGTCGAGCAGTGCGGTATTGAGAGGTGCGTTTGCCATGGCTTTATTGATTCATGAATGCTAAGTCCTTTGTTTGTTCCTCCAGCATGTCGGCCAAAATTTCGTTCGCCTCGGAGGGACCGTTCAGCGTGTCGAACATCCACTTCAGTCCAACGCGGCCTCCGCCTTTTTTGAGGATGTAAGCCGTGCAGAGGTTTTGTGGCGCTACGGACGACGACAGGATGTCGATGTCGGTCAAGCCGATCTGATAGCAGGCAATCTGGTAAGCCGCATCATAATAGTTCTTTATCAAGGCGTCGATATCTCCAAGCGTCTTGAAGCCCATGGCCAAGAACAGATTGAGGAATGGAGAAAGGTTCACCGGTTGGATCTCAGCCTGGTTGATGGAGGCGATTCGGCGCATCAATCCGTCGAAAGGTCCTATTTCAAGATAGCTCTTGAAGGCGTCGCCATCGAGCGGGATCTCGCTCAGGTTGCCCGATGCCACCAGCTTTTGCACCTGACGGCGGTAGTCGGCGAGTTCATGGCGGATGCGGCTAAACTCGTCGTCGACCAGCTCGAGCATTCCTGCCAAGCGGCTCAGGTTACGCTTGTACACTCTGGGGATCTCTACCCCACTCTTGTAGCCTGTGTCGTGGTTCATATTGGCCCAGGCGTGCTGGAGCACGGTCCTCATCTGCACCTCAAAACGGATCTCGTTCATTTCGGGATACTTGGGGTCGGTGTAGGTCTCCGTGGGGATGCTGCAGATGTAATGCAGGGAGAGGTAGCCAAAGCTATCGATCTCAAGCGCCTTCCTTTTGTCGATGGAGTTCTCCCAGTCGACCACAAAAAGACGTTCCAGCACGGAGGTCACCTTACCCACGTCGTCATTATAAAATGTGATCACGCGGATACCCACAATGTCGGTGACATCGTTGATGTGATGGTATTTTTGTCCTTTGAGTTGAAGTTTCCCAGTGAGGGATTTCTCAGTCTTTATACGATGCTCCACGGAAGCCACGATGATGCCTGCTTCGGCGAAAAAGTTCCTCAGCATTCCAGGGACCAAGTCACCCATCTGCTCATAAACGGGCAGCAGCTGATGGTATTGCGTCAGCAATTCTTGGACGTGGGGATCGAAGGTCGTTTCGTTCATAGTTCAGTCGCACAGGCTTTATTAATGGTGCGAAGCTACAAAGATATGAAAAATTGGAATACATAACGCTATTCAGGCGAGAATTCTTAATTTTGCGCACTAATTTTTGAAACTATAATGAAATCCATAAGAATAATTTTTTTATTGGCATTGACACTGTTTGGCAACTGGATTGTCGCGCAGGAGACCGATGCCAATATCTTTGGCCATGTGATCGATAAGCAGACACATGAGCGCCAAGGACTTACTACATGGGATTAAAACTAAAGCTTTAACGTTATTGAGATTATGAAAGTACGTCTATTAATAGCTATATTGCTTTTCTCCCCTATAGCTGTCACCGCTGAGAACCATCCTTTCAGCGATGGCCTGTTTCGTTATTCATCATTCGGACAGAGCCTGCTGGCAGACATTCATCCCAATTTTGTCCGTCTTGACGTGGCGAGTGTGACCAACCATCAAGAATGGGATTGGGGACAGACGGGCAAAGCCAGACGATGGAACACCTTTGGCGTCATGGGAATCAACGTGCCACTGTGGTCGGGCGAAGCGGAGGGAAAAAACGCTTTTCTGTGCGTCTCCCTACCCCTCTCCTCTGCTATCTGGCTTGATTTAGGCGAGCCTGTCACGGCACCCGTGGTCAACACCGATTATCGAATTGCCTTGCCAGTCTTTACCTACGTCCGCAAACTGAATCGGAACTTTTTCAGGAACTATTCCATCAGCTTAGCTCCATACAAGCACGAAAGCACTCATCTGGGCGATGAGATCACTTTGCAGCGTGTTGAAAACCAACTTCCTCTGCTTCGTGTAAATGTTTCTGAGCATTATTCAGAGTTGGTATTCAGTATTAATGAAGCCGACCGTGAGGATAGCTATTGGCATACGTTCAGGGTGGGCCTGATGGTGCTTTGGAATGCCCGTCGCGGATGGTATTTCATTGATGCCACCGACGGAGACGCCTCTTTGGCAAAGCCACGGTTTTCTCCATGGGAAGCCTATTTGCAATACCAATTCCAATCGCCGGTGAGGCACTGTTTCCAATGGGTCGTCTCAGCTGAAATCCGCAATAGGGCTTTATACGGCTATCCAGAGTTCACTTGGTCGTCGGATGGCGTGCACTATGAAATGCAGGACGAGAGCCGTATCTTTACGTACAACTTGTTCTGCGGATTGCGTTTTTGTGGCAATCGCAAAGGCATGTTTTCACGCATGTCGGTCGGCATGAGACTTTACCACGGAAACAACCCTTACGGACAGTTCCGCAACCACAAGGATTTCAATCACCTTGGGGTCTGCATTATTTTTGAATAAAGTTGTAAGGGTTCGCTTCTTTATCCCAAACCTTATAGTTCAATTGGTAGTCGGTTACTTCCCAACGGCTTCCATCCTCGTCAACACGTTTGAGCACAAGGCCGTTGGAGGGGTCGATCCACCAGCAGCTGGAGCCATATCCGCTGACGCCTTTGCCACGAAAGTCGAACACCCAGCATTTGACGCCACAGATGGTCTCTTCGCCTTTGTAGAACTGGGCCAGAACTTCGGGTTTCCTGTTGTATTGTCTGATACGCTGCATGACGATGCCGGGTTCCAAGTCGGGATCATTTATGTTGTCACGGCCGAAGTCAGACAATTCACCGCAGACCCAAAGAGTCTCTGGTGAAGGAGCCGGAGCATACAGGCTGAACTGCTCGTGATCATCATCTCCTGTGTACATAAACTGACCTGTTTCGGTATAAGTACCTTGGTAGCCTTTCTCCCTTGCAAAGTCGTATTTTTCCCATACCTTGAAATCTCCGGGATGATCCTCTACAAAGCAATAGACATCACCGATCATCGCATAGATGTATGCTGCTTCCAATTGACCGCTTTCGCTGTAGCGTTCTGTAGCGATGCGGAAGTTATTCTTTGGGAGTGAAAGTTGATACGTTCCGGTCCACTGGGCGAAGACGGACAAACCTGCAGCGAGCAATGCTGCTAAAGCAAAAAACTTTTTCATAGACTTACTTTTTTACAAATTCCACACGGCGGTTTTTGGAGCGACCTTCAGCGGTACTGTTGTCAGCGATAGGTGAATGTGAGCCTTTGCCCACTGCTGTGAGGCGATCACTTGCAATACCTTGTTTAACAAGAGCGGCAACGATGGCTTCTGCCCTCTGCTGTGACAGCGGGTCATTCACTTTGTCGGAACCGGTATTGTCGCAGTGTCCCTGCACCTCAAAACTGATTTCGGGATGATCTTGCATCAGCTTGGCAACACGGTTGATTTCTATGATGGATTCAGGCTTGATGTCGGCCTTGCCAGTCTCGAAGGTGATGGCGTAGGTGATGATCTTGCCATCGGTTGTGAGACGGTCGTAAAGCGGCACAGCGCCTTGAGCGATACGCACATTGCTCAATCCCGTATAGCGATAGAACGATCCGCTGGAGAAGAAGAGGTAGCCTGGGGCCATCATTGCTGGCACGTTGATCATACGCACGCCGTTCACGTAGCCTTTGAAAGCCCTCTTGTTGAACGAGAAGGCAAAGTGGTTCCACTCCCCCGCGACTATTGGGTTGTCCTTTTCCAAGTAATCGGAAGTGCCTGGGGTCAGTCCCAGCATCTTCTCTCCACCTGCCATGTCGCTTCCGTCCGGTTTCAATAAGCTCCACGACAGGCTGCATGACCCGTCTTCCCTGTACCAGAAGCGCACATTGCTTGGCGCATTATAGTAGCTGTTGTCACCGCGTTCACCGAAACTAATGCTCATCTCGAGCGCCGTTTCATCATCTTCGGTTAATGGAGCCACGTAGAGGTCAAACTCCACCGTGAACACTTCTGGCAGCCAATCCCATTTCTGTTTCATCAGCGGCATCACCTGTCCTAAACCATCGTCGGTGAACGCCAGAACATTGCGTCCTTTCTGCTGTGCTGTCTCTGCATATCCGTCCAGCAAGTCCCACCTCAGCGGGAACTCGCCTAACTTTTCCATATCAAAATTGTCTTCAAAGATGATTTCATCGCCAGGAACGAAATCGCATTTAGCATATACTGATTCCTGTGCGTAGATTGACGATACGGCAAATAACAATATCGCCATGGTAGTAAATAAGCTTTTCATAAGCAATGATGTTTTTGAGTTTCAGTCTGCAAATATAAAGTTTAATTTTTATTCTTGTCACCTAAATAGAATTTACTTTGGGTGCGACCAATTAAATATTTTCCACATTCGTATTCATTCCCAAAGGTGGAAGAAGAATAGTTTGTGCGTTTTTTTGTAGTTTTGCAACCATGAAATGGGGTCACCGAGCCGCCATCCTTGATATGCGTATCGAGCACCTGACGGGCAAACGGGTGAAAGAGAATTAACTAAGGAGGCGACTTTTTTTTGTACTTTTGCAGCAAAATAATTAAAAATGAAAGCACTACTCATCAACGGCAGCCCACATGCCAACGGCTGCACCTTCACCGCCTTGAGCATTGTGGCGGAAGAACTACAGAAAAACGGCATAGAGACCGAAATCGTCCACATCGGGAACAAGGACATCCGAGGCTGCATCGCCTGCGGCAAGTGCGCCGAATTGGGGCATTGCGTGTTCAACGATATGGTGAACGAAGTGGCACCCAAGTTCGAGCAAGCCGACGGCCTCGTGGTCGGCTCACCGGTGTATTATGCCGGTCCCAACGGAACGCTCACCAACCTGCTCGACCGCCTGTTTTTCAGCACCCCATTCGACAAGCGGATGAAAGTGGGTGCAGCCGTCGTATCGGCACGACGTGGCGGCACTACAGCCGCTTTCGATAGGCTCAACAAGTATTTCACCATCAGCGAGATGCCTATTGCGAGCAGTCGCTATTGGAACATGGTGCATGGCCACTCTGCTGAAGATGTGATGCAAGACGAAGAAGGCGTGCAAATCATGCGCATCTTGGGCCGCAACATGGCCTTCCTCATCCGTGCCATCGCCGCCGAGCGTGAGCACAACGGACTGCCTGAAAAGGAAGTGACGAAATACACCAATTTCATCCGATAAGTCTTAACCATGAAAAAAGTAATCGTAATTTCAACCAGTCTCCGCCCCGGCTCGAACAGCCACGCTTTAGCGGAGCAGTTTGCCAAGGGCGCGGAAGCCGCCGGGCATCAAGTGAAACTCATCTCACTGAGAGGCAAGGAAATCAAGTTTTGCATCGGCTGCCTGTCGTGCCAAAAGACGGGCGCCTGCGTCTTCAAGGACGATGTGCCGGCCATCATGGAAAGCGTCCTGAACGCCGATGTGGTATGCTGGGCCACGCCCATCTATTACTACGAAATGAGCGGCCAGATGAAGACCCTCATCGACCGTATGAACGCGATGTACCCCAAGGATTACAAATTCCGTGAAGTCTATCTGCTGACCACGGCGGCCGAAAACGAAGAGTTTGTGCCAAAGCGCGCCGAAAGCGGTCTTACTGGTTGGATTGACTGCTACGGCAAGTCAAGTCTCAAAGGCCATATCTTCTGTGGCGGTGTGGGTGCTCCCAAAGAAATTGACGGTAATGCCAAGTTACAGGATGCTTACGAATTGGGCAAACAAGTGTAATGAAAAAAATTGTTTTCTTTCTCTTTTTGGCTTCGATGTGTCTGCTATTATGTACCCATCTATTTGGAAACGATAGCACACCTGACCCTATCATGTCTATGAAAGGGAGTTGTTTCCCCATCATTGAGACTCCCTCCGTTTTCAAAAGCACTATTGGAGACAAGGACTTTCTTGTGTTCATCGAGTACAGCGACAGCCTGAATATCAAAGGGCATTACATGTCTTTGGAGGAAACCATGACAGACACCCTTCCTTTCAAACTGGAAGCCGAAGGTCAGAATGCCGTTCTTTATTACGAGGACCACGAGGAGATTTTCCGTCCTTGTGTTGAATTCATGGATGAGCTACAGGTCTATGGCTATACTCAATTAAGTACATTGGACACTGCCATTTTCTGTTTTCATATTCATGAGGCACCGGCTTTTCAGGATTTTGAGAACAAACGTTATCAGGATACCTTGTTTGCGGTGGAGAAAATCAGCGACATCTGCTACGCCAATTCCCCTGGCTTTTGGTCGGAAATAGACGACAATACCAAACCCATTGGCAAGATTCTCCGGGTAGTTGATGTCAGAAGAACAGTCCCGTTGGATCTCTGTCTTGACATATTCAGACCGCAAAACGACACATTAAAAAAACGTCCGTTGGTGATGTTGATTTACGGTGGCGCGTATTATTTCGGGTCGAAAGACGATCCAAAAATCACCAACTGGTGCCGGTACCTCGCTTCGTTAGGTTATGTGACGGTTTCCATCGACCACAGGTTAGGCTTCTTTCCTGGCAAGGTAGGCATTGAACGGGCGGCTTATCGTGCGGTTCAGGATGCCCATGCCGCCATGCGTTTTTTGGTCTCGCATCATGAAGACTATGGTATCGACACTTCCATGATCTTTGTGGGTGGCTCCAGTTCTGGAGCCGTCACCGCACTCAGCCTCGCTTTCATGACCAATGAAGACCGTCCTAAATACGCCCGCAAAGGCTTATTTCGTCCTGACCTTGGTGACATCGACACTTGCGGTAATGCCATCCGGACCAAATTCCGCATCAGGGGCGTTGCCGAAATGTGGGGAGCTATGTCCGACACCTCCAAAATTAATGGACACAACGTTTCGATATTGGCTTTCCATGGCGATGCCGATGACATCATGCCTTACGAATATGACCGTCCCTTTAGTGTCGCCAAACCATTTAACAGGCTGGCAGCCGACCCGATGTACGGCGCGTCGTGCATCGTCGACCGTGCCAACAAACTGGGATATCACGCCCGTCTGGTCACTTTTGCCGGTTACAAACACATGCCACACGTAGACCCAAAAACAAAAATCATTAACGACAATTTCTATATCGTCCGAGACACGATGTCGGAGTTTTTCCACGACATTATCGTGCCACAAGAACTCGAAATCGTGGGAGAAGACGGCCATTATTATGTGAGACCTTATCCTTTGAAGGTTAGCTGGATAGTAGAAGGGGGCGTCATCCTCTCTACGGAAAACAATACCGTGGAAGTGGCATGGATCAAGAATGCGCCCCAACATAGCATCACGGTATCGGCCTTGTTGCGATACGGCGTCGGACTTACTGAAACCAGGTACTTCAAATAAACATACCCTTTTATGAAAATTCTCTTCGTTATAGACATTTTAGATACCCACAACAACGGAACAAGCATCTCGGCACAGCGTTTTGCCAAGGAACTGGAGCGGTGTGGACACGAGGTGCGAGTATTATGTGCTAACCCTCAGGAGACGGATGAAAAAGGCGTGGCATTGCCAGTGGAAGTGACAGGGAAATACAATGTACCGGAATTTATAGTACCTTTGTTTGACTCGCTAATCAAGAAACATGGTTTCGCATACGGTGATTTTCTGCCCAGGTCAAGACCTATCATCCATGAGGCGGTAGAGTGGGCAGATGTTGTACACACTTTTTTCCCTTTCCCTCTTGATATAGTGGCAAGCAATTATGCGGCAAAGATTGGGAAACCCAACACGGGGGCATTCCATGTCCAGCCCGAAAACATAACGATGTCATTGCATTGTGGGAAAGTGAAATGGGTACAAAACATGCTTTACCGGCTTTTCCGTAACACGTTTTACTACAAGTATCGCCATATCCATGTGCCGTCGGCCTTTATGGGGCGTATGCTTGAGGAGAGGGATTACAAGGCGAAGATTCATGTCATCAGCAACGGCATACAGGATGCGTTTATGGAGGCTGGGGAAAACAAGATTGCCAACGGCAGGCCGCCGAAGTTGCCGGAATACCAGGACAAGATTGTGATTATGATGGTTGGACGTCTTGCGAAGGAAAAACGGCAAGATGTCATCATCAATGCAGTGAATTACTCAAAATATGCCGACAGAATACAGTTGGTTTTTGCCGGAAAGGGGCCTCAATATGAAAAATATGTGAAACTGAGCGAAAAGCTTGCCAATCCACCGCGGTTTGTGTATGTCAAACAGGAAGAACTGATAAAACTGCTTCTCCAGTGCGACTTGTACGTACATGCCAGCGACATGGAGAGCGAGGCTATCTCGTGCATTGAGGCTTTCGCCACGGGTTTGGTGCCTGTCATCGCCAACAGCGAACTCTCAGCCACGCGGCAGTTTGCGTTGGATGACCGATCGCTGTTCCTGCCAGGTAACCCGAAAGACCTTGCCCGTGCCATCGACTACTGGCTCGACAATCCGAAAGAGCGTGAAAACATGGAAAAAACCTACGTCAAGGCTGCCAAAAAGTACAGTCTGGCCATTTCCGTGCGCATGTTCGAGGAGATGCTGAACGAGGAAGTCGAGGATCAGAAGCCAAAAAAATGAAAAAAAATCAAAAATATCGCTTGCGATATAAAAATAATGTGTAATTTTGCATCGTGAACGATATAAATAAGTGAGATGGAATACGAACAACTCAAATTGGACAATCAACTTTGCTTCCGTCTTTATACTGCGGCGCGCCTCACGATAGGGGCCTATCATCCTTATCTTGACCCGCTTGGCATCACCTATCCACAATACCTTGTATTATTAGTGTTGTGGGAACAGGACAAGCAACCGGTGAACGACATCGCGCACAAGCTGTTTTTGGAGACCAACACCGTCACGCCGCTCCTTCAACGCATGGAAAAAGCGGGCTTGGTCAAACGCGCCAAGGGCAAGGAAGACACCCGTCAGCGCATCGTCTCGTTGACAAAAAAAGGCATTGAAATGCGCGAGCAGGCCAAACACATTCCAGATTGCCTTAGTGACGAAATCATCCAAATAACAGGCGAAGAGGAAGAATTTGTCAGAATGATTCCCACACTCGACAAACTTATCGAAGGACTTAAACGTACAACAAACAACAAATAATAATTTAAATCTTAAAGCTATGACAAAAGAAGAAGCATTAAAAGGATTTGCTCTGTTAGGAGCTGCCTGGTTTGGAAACAGCAAACAACATTTCGCCTTCTCGGCATACGACCGCTTCAACGGTTGGAACAAACTCGCCGACAAGTGGAAAGAGGAAGCCGAAGAAGAATGGGACGAAGCAGAAGAGGTGCTCAACCGCCTTGTGGAACTCGGTTGCAAGCCCGCCGACCTGCAAGAGGCCATGAAGACCATGGAATTCCCGTTCTATGACGACCCGAAACAGCAGATTGAGTCGGATTATCAACCCAAGGCTATTGAGGAAATGAGCAAGTTGGCCGCAGCCTTCGCCGATGACTATATCACTCAGAAGCTGATTTATAAATGGATTGAAGGCGAGAAGGCTCACATGGATTGGGAAAGACAATACCTCAGCTACATCGACAAAGTCGGTTATGAGAATTTCCTCATCGAAATGATGTAATTCTAAAAAAAAGAAAAATGGCTACGATTTATGACTTTAAGGCCCTGAACAACAAGGGTGAAGAAGTGGACATGGCTCAATATAAGGGCAAGGTCCTAATGATTGTCAACACCGCCTCGAAGTGCGGTTTTACTCCCCAATACGACGGCTTGGAAGCCCTCTACAAGAAGTACAAAGACCAAGGTCTGGTGATTCTCGGCTTCCCCTGCGACCAATTCAAGCACCAAGAACCCGGCTCCGATGAGGAAATCGCTGAGTTTTGCCGACTCAACCACGGCGTGACCTTCCCGCTGATGAAGAAAATCGACGTCTTCGGCGAGAATGCCCACCCGATTTTCAAGTATCTTTGCGCTCAGGTGCCCGACGAGGAAGTGCACGGCCTGAAAGACAAGGCTACGATGAAACTCGTTGACGGCTTGAGCAAGGCCGAAGGACGCAAGGACGGCGAAATCCGCTGGAATTTCACCAAGTTCCTCATCTCGAAGGACGGTAGCCTCATCAAGCGTTTCGCTCCTGTGGCCAAGCCCGAGGACATGGAGGCTGATATTGAAGCTATGCTGAAGTGAGTTTTGACAATAGGACAATGACTTGTGACAATGACTATGACCGCTTAAACAAAAGAGAAAACTTCATTCCATAAGTAAAAGCGGTCATTGTCATAGTCAATGGTCATAGTCAACACATAAACAATCATTTAACACCAAAACAATACTAAAATGGAAGCAAAAGATCAAGTTCTGCAAGCTATGCGCGAGATTGGCGCACCCGTCAACGCGGGAAAAATCGCTGAAGTCACCGGTCTCGACCGCAAAGTGGTCGACAAGGCCTTCGACGCCCTGAAGAAGGAAGGCGTCATCGTGTCGCCCGTCCGCTGCAAGTGGGAACCGGCCAAATGATGTGAAAATGGATCTCAGTTCCTATATGGCGGGAAGCATCCGCAACATCATGACGACCGCCTACCTTAACGTGCTGAGCAATCCGCGCGAGGCCCGTTTTGTGTCACGGATGCAACGCGTAATAGGCAAAGCCGAACGGCGGCGCAAGAAGTGCCTCGAAAAAGAGGGACTTGAGGTGCCGCCGTTCCTCATCGCCAGCATCGCCACCACCTGCAACCTGCAGTGTAAGGGCTGCTATGCCCGCAAAAACGGCATCGCTGGTGACACCCCGACCAAAGCCACCCTATCGCCCGACCAATGGCACACTTATAGGGGCACTCTACACCGAGTTCTTCAAACGACACCTCAACATGATTCCCGTCATCAGCCTCGAAGGAGAGCTGACGGCCACAGATGGTCGACGAGGGAAAGGCGTTTTCCAGCGTGCGCTGCTCTCGATGGAGATGCTTCAAAAAGAGAAACTCTTCTTCGGCACTAGCATAACGGTCACCACGGAGAACTACCTCGAAGTGACCTCCGAGGAATTTCTCTCCCATCTTGCTTCGCTGGGTTGCAAACTCGTTTTTTATGTGGAATATGTGCCTTTCGACGAGAGCACCGAGCATCTTGCCTTCCGCGACGAGCATGTGGCCGAAATGGAGCAGATTTTGGAAGAACGCCGTGAGCAATATAAGAAGATGATTTTCCTGAGTTTCCCTGGCGACGAGAAAGCCCTCGACGGCTGTATGGCTGCCGGACGTGGCTTCTTCCACATCGGTCCTGACGGTAGCGCCGAGCCATGTCCCTTCTCGCCTTTCAGCGACCGCAATGTGGCACAGACTGGTCTCCGCGATGCCATAGCCTCTCCCCTATTCCGCAAAATCCGGGATGCCCGCGCCCTCGGCTGGGAACACACAGGTGGCTGTACCCTCTACGAGCATCGCGATGAGGTGAAAAAGATGATCGGCTGAACTCAGATACTTGATTTTACAGCAGTTTCATGACTGTATTTGAGAATTATGTATTTTTGCCACATTGTAATCCAACTCCTCAACACTATGAACAAAAACACCATTATTATGGCTCTAATTTGCATTTCAGGGATGGCTTCATGCCATGCACAGACACATCAACCCGCCCCACCCACGACCGAAGGCGAGACTGCAACAGTTTATATGACTACCGACATCAGTCCGGAAGGGCTGGTACGCATCTATGAAGCCTTAGGCGTGGAGGCTCATGGTCGTGTGGCAGTGAAAATCTCCACTGGAGAGTCATCGAAGAGCAACCATTTGCGTCCCGAACTTATAAGGAACCTGGTGCAAAAGGTGAACGGCACCCTCGTGGAGTGCAACACGGCCTACGGCGGCAACCGTAGTAGCACTGAGAAACATCGTCAAGCCATTGCCGAACGAGGCTACAACGACATCGCCACTGTTGACATCATGGACGAAGAAGGCGAAATCCAGCTTCCAGTCAAAGACACCAAGCACCTGAAATATGACATCGTCGGATCGCACCTGCAAAACTATGATTTCATGATCAATCTGGCACACTTCAAAGGGCACGCCATGGGAGGCTTCGGCGGCGTGCTGAAGAACCAGTCGATAGGCGTGGCATCGAGTGCCGGAAAACTCTACATCCACTCCGCTGGCAAGAGCCAAAAGCACTGGACAATTGCCAACCAAGACAATTTCCTTGAGTCGATGGCCGCCGCGGCTCAGGCCGTGCACGACTACTTCAAGCAGGATGGCAAGGACATCATCTACATCAATGTGATGAACAACATGTCGGTAGACTGTGACTGCGATGGACAACCTGCCGCACCACGCATCAAGGACATCGGCATTTTGGCCTCCACCGACCCTGTCGCCCTCGACCAAGCCTGCCTCGACCTCGTGTTCAACCATGTCAGCAGCCAAGGCGACGATGCCAAGCCGTTGCAAGACCGCATCAACAAGAAACATGGCACCCATACCGTGGAGTTCGCCGAACATATTGGCCTTGGAACGCGAAAATATACCATTGTCAGTATAGACAAAAAAGATTGATAATTTAGGTATTTTGAGATGCAAAACCACAAAGCAATAAAGATGTGCCTTAGTTTGCATATTTAACTTGTAGACAAAGCACTTCCACTTGTAAAAATGACCATGACCCCTTCCATCAAGTGCTGAAACATCAGCATTTCAGGAAGCGGTCATGGTCATGGTTTTAATGGCAAAGGGAAAGTCTCTTCAACACTATCCCTGAGCCTGACACTTATTTCA